>DATAXY010000017.1:0-287174 GCA_036272835.1 Bryobacteraceae bacterium | reverse complement strand
TCATTGGACAGGCGGTCGGCATTCTGAGCTTCGAGTAAAGAAGAATCCAACGGGTAAACACAGCCGGTGTACAAGCCTCGAGGCAATCGAGATTATTCGCCAGATGGCTGGCAAGTTCCCGGATGATCAGATTGCCGCAACCCTGAACCGGCTCAACTTTCGAACCGGCACAGGGAATACCTGGACGGAAGGCCGCATCCGTTCGCTCCGCAGTTATCACGAATGGCCTACCTATGACCCGAAAATAGTAATCCGCCAAGGTCTCACCTTAGAGGAGGCGTCAGAACGTTTGGGGGTAAGCCATAAAGTAGTGCGCCGGTTAATCGACTCGGGCAAAATATCAGGAACTCAAGTCGTCCCATGGGCGCCGTGGGAGATTCCGGTAGAAGCTATCGAATCGGAGGAAGTTTTACAGGCTGTAAGAAACCTAAAACGCCGGGTACGGGACACTTCCTCTGGACTTGAACCGGCATTGCCCCTGTTTGTAGAACCAAAGGAGCTTTAAGTTGAAGAGAATTGGGAAAACAGTCCCGTCGGCCATTCATCAGCCATTAAAATACTCATATTTTCAATGTTGTAGCAAGGAGGTGCAGAATGTCGCAGGATCGGGCGGACCGATCATCAGGACATTATGATTGCCTGCCGCAGCCACTTCCAAAGCCCGGCGCGCCATAGTCTGGCCGCGCACATCGCTGAAGTCCGGGGCATCGGAGGATGCCGTTTCGGTCCGCGTCAGAGATGCCACAGTGGGCGAAACCGTCTCCGGCTGGTTCAGAAATTGCACGACTTGTGCGAGGTGCCGCAGTCCGAAAACCTGAATGCCTTCGGCCACCGCGGCCTCCGCTGCATTTTCGGTGGGAACCAGCAGGTTGCGAATGCCCCGGCGCGCCGCGCAGACCGCAATGGAGAGCGCACCGCGAACCGGCCGCAGGCTGCCATCGAGCGAAAGTTCACCCACGATCAGGTAATCGTTCGATTGCCGAACAGTGCCCATGGCGCCCAGAATGGCCGTGGCCATCGGCAGGTCGAAGCCGGCCCCTTCTTTCCGGATGTTGGCCGGCGCCAAGTTGATTGTGACCGACTTGCTGGGATAGCCGAATCCCGAGTTCAGAAGCGCCGACTTGATTCGCTCTCTGCTCTCTTTGACGGCGGCATCGGGCATCCCTACCGTCACGAAATCCCGGTTCGATCCCGCGGGGTACATATCCACTTCGACATCCACGATGTGCGCGTCGATGCCTTGGATGGCGGCGCTAAGCGTCCGAAAGAGAGCCACGAGAACTAGTGGGCGGCGCCAGGGCAGGCTCTCGGAAAAAGTCTAGCTACTTCGTGTACTCGTTGAGCCAATCGATGACGGTTTGATACCAGAACTGGCTATTCTGAGGCTTCAGTATCCAATGCCCTTCATCCGGAAACTGGATCAATTTGGATGGAATACGGTTCTCCTGTAGGGCTGTGAACAGTTCTTCGCTTTGTCCCATCGGCACACGGTAGTCTAACTCGCCTTGGGTAACCAGGGTGGGCGTCTTGAAATTCTGAACATACTGGGACGGCGACCACTTATCGTACAGGTCCGGATTCTCCCAAGGGAAGCCGCCGAATTCCCACTTCGGAAACCACAACTCATCGGTAGTGCCGGCCTCGCTGCGAAGGTCGTACACGCCGGCGTGCGAGACCAGCGCCTTAAATCGGTCTGTGTGGCCAAGTATCCAATCGATCATGTAGCCGCCATAGGAGCCACCGGCCGCCACCATGCGGTCCTTGTCAATGTAGGGCAGGTTGCTGACGTAATCGACAGTCGCCATGATGTCCTGATAAGGACGGCCGCCCCAGTCCAGGTTGACCGCATCGGTGAAGCTCTGGCCATAGCCAGTTGAGCCATGCGGATTGGGCATCACAACCACATATCCTGCCGCCGCGAACACTTGAGCGTTCCAACGATAGGTCCACGATTCGCCCCACGCCCCCTCCGGACCGCCATGAATCGCGAACAGCACTGGATATTTTTTGGCTTGATCGAAGCCGGGCGGCTTTACGATGAAGCTCTCGATTTTGTCATTTTGACCGCCTGTTACAAAGATGTTTTCGAGCGGCGTGAGTTGATATTGGCTCAGCAGATTGTCATTGAGATGCGTTAGTGCCACGCCGGCGCCGCCGCTCGATTGCGCCGCCTTGATTTCGCTAGGATACGACCCGCTTTGGTCGGTGTAGATCATGGTCTTGCCGTCGGCGGTAAATTGCATGTCTCCGAGCGTGCTGGGGCCTTGTGCGATGGTGCGGATTGGTCCACCCGCTGCCGGAATCATCAGGATCGGGCTGGTACCGTGATCGTCAATTGTAAAAAAGATGCGCGTGGAATCCGGGGACCAGGTGTAGTTTTCCACCCAGCGATCAAACCCGCTGGTCAGAGTGTTCATGCGGCTCGAAGTCAGATCCAGGACGGCCAACCGCCATTGATCGCTCTCGTAGCCGCTGCGTAACTGCGTGCGATACGCCAGATACTTGCCATCCGGGGAATAGACTGGCTGTTCGTCGGCGCCCGGATTGGTAGTGAGGCGCTGCGGCTCTCCGCCTGCGGCGGGAATCGTAAATAAATCCGAGTTCGTGCTGGTGGATGGATCGGGATCTAAATTCGCAACATAGGTGACCGACAGACTATCGGGCGAAAAGACATACTCCTCATTGCCTTCTAGCGAGAAAGGCGGCGCTTCACGGGGGCCGGGAGTCAGGTCTCGCACGTGACCATCGGCCAACGATTGAATTAGAATGTGACGGCGCCGGTTGCCTTGGTACTGCGTCCAATGCCGGTACAAGAGAGCCGTGAAGACACGCGCCTTCATTTTGCTAGCCGTCTCCCGGTCGAGCGCCGCCTTGTTACAACCGGCGTCGTAATCCACACCGGGCTTTGCGTCTGCCGGCGCGCAGGAAGGGTAGACGTCACTCACGAACAACATCGATTTGCCATCGGGAGAGATGGTTTCTCCATCCGCTTCGGTGGGCAGGTTTGTTACGGGCCGCGCGTCGGTTCCATCGGCGTTCATCGACCAGATCTGCCCCCCGTTGCCGCGATCGGAAACGAAGAAAATGCGCTTGGAATCGGGCGACCAGCGTGGCCGGGTATTCGATTTGCCTTCGTTAGTGAGCCGCCGCGGTGTTCCTCCGGCGAGGGGAACGATATAGATGTGCGAGATCTTCGTGTTGTTCGCCACATCGGCCGTCTGGACCACAAACGCCACCGTAGACCCGTCGGGCGAGAGCTGCGGCTCGCTGATGCGCGCCAGCTTCATCATCGCGTCAAATGTAAACGGAGCCTTTCCGCTGCTTACGGCAGGCATACCGAGGAGTGCCGCAAACAGCAGGGTCGCAATGCGCATGACTTTAATTCTAGCGGCGGGGCTTGCTGCGACACTTGCGGAAAGAGCGGTGCTGGCGGTGACCTTGTAAATCGTGCTCCGTGCGGACTTCAGTATGTTTTGCGCGGGTTCGGCTTGCGCGGCAATGCGCTCATCCCGGACTTGAATGCGTTTTTGGCAATCCCGGTTCTTGCCGCCTCAGCGTTGGGGAGCAGCGGGTATTGGACATTGTCTCGCCAGGAATCCGTGTAGGTCTGCATCATGCTGTGGACAACGTCGAAGAAAATTCTTGCATGAACAACTACAGATGTCGTAGTTTGGTTGACGTGAGTAGTCACTAGCCATGCTGTTTCCAAAATTAACCAAGGCAGAGCTTCAAATTATGGAAGCCCTCTGGAGCCTCGGTCCCTGTTCGATTCGGGAGATTCACGAGTCGTTCCGGGCAAAGAACAGGCTCGCCTATACGACGGTGCAGACGATGGTCTATCGGCTCGAAAGCAAGAAGGCCGTACGCCGGGTCAAAAAGATCGCTACGGCATTCATTTTCGAGGCGGCGGTTTCGCGAGCGGCGGCGCAACGCAGACTGGTGGACGACCTGCTAAGCCTGTTGGGTGGCCGAAGCCGACCCATTATGGCTCACCTAATCGATTCCGGAGCCCTGACGCTTGAGGATATACGGGAGGCGGAGAAAACTCTCCTGATTCGCGGAACAAAGGATCAACAAAAATGAACCCGGCGTATCTCCTGCCCATAGCGGATCATCTGTGGCAATCGACCTTATTAGCGGGAACAGCAGGATTGCTGACACTGTGCCTGCGAACGAATCACGCACGAGTACGGCACTGGCTGTGGCTCACGGCTTCATGCAAGTTTCTCATTCCTCTTTCTTTTCTCATCGCAATTGGCGGTCACCTTTCATGGCGGACACCAACGCCCAGAAAGGAATCCGGTTTATCCGTCGTGGTGCAGGAGGTGAGCCAACCATTTACGGGCCCTGCGGCTTCGACCCCTCTCTTGCCGACGCCGCGCGTTCAGAGATCGTTTCCGGTCGTTCTGTTAGCTATCTTGATAACTGGATTCGCCGGAATTGCCGTTGCCTGGTGTATTCGCTGGCGGCGCATACGAAGAATCGAAGGAATCATGATCCCGCGGCTGGTTCGCAAGATGAACGTGTTCAAGAGAATTATGCTGGGGACGGCAGCGGTCGCGGCGATTTCGCTGCCCATCACGCTCGGAATCATTCATGCGCCGATTGTCCGTGCGCAACCGCAACGCGACTCCGACTGGCAGGCGGCCGCGGGAGGCAAGATGGCGTTCGAGGTGGCCTCCGTCAAGCTGGACAAGGGACCCTTTCGGAGCCCCAATTTCCCCCTGGATAACGGGAATGCTTTTACTCCTGGTGACCGCTTCTCCGCCGATTTCCCCCTTCTCACTTACGTCCAATTCGCATACAAGGTGCGGCTCAGCCCGCAACAACGTGAGTCCATGCTGGCCCATTTGCCCAAATGGCTCAACTCCGACCGGTTCGCTATTGAGGCAAAAGCCGCCGGCCCAGCCACCAAAGACCAGATGCGGCTGATGATGCAGAGCCTGCTCGCGGATCGCTTCGGCCTGGAAGTTCACTTCGAGACTCGGGAGACAGCCGTACTGGCTTACACTCACGAAGCCGGGAAAGACCGGGCCGAAGCTGCGTCCGCATAGTGAAGGTCCCGCTTGCGAAGAACTAGCGGCAACGTCGCCACAGGGCAGCGTTGGTGATACCTCCGGGCCTTTTCCGGCAAAATGCTACGTGCAGGAACTGAGCGTGAGCGGGCATCAGGCTCGGGCAGGCTCGCGCGATACCACGATGGACCAACTCGCGGAAGCTCTTTCCGCGCTCGGGCACCTAGACCGCCCGGTTGTGGATCGGACCGGATTTAGTCGCCGGATTGATTATGAGCTGGAGTGGACCCCGGAGCGGAATCCCATGGCGCCACCCGACGCAAACCCGCCGCCGGACCCGGGGCCGACCTTTCTGCAAGCGTTGCGCGAGCAACTCGGGCTGAAATTAGAACCGGCCAAGGAGCCGCTCCGCGTGTTGGTCATCAATCATATCGAGCGCCCTTCTGAAAATTGAACACGATCCCCGTTGACGACCACTCCAACGGATCGCCGGTCTAGTCATCTCATTTCTCACGCGTAATCAACAACTTGCACCAACTCGCCCCACCAGGTGATTCCGCGGTCCCCGACAATAGTACATCGATTTGAGGTGCCAGGTTGAAGACCGGCCGACTGCACAAACCCTAATTGGCTTCGTCTTTTCAAGTCAGGGCATCAGGGCCGGGAAACCGTATTTGCTTGGCGAGAACCGGATTTTGGGTTCGTTTTTTCAATTGCTCAACCAGTATGTCAGCCGATTTGCCGATCTCCGTCACCGGCGCATCGCGCCGCATATCGATCAGCAACGCCGTACCGCCTGGCCGCAGCACGCGCGCATTTCTTCCAGCGCCTTGACCGGTTCGGTGAAGTTCTTGAACGCCGCACGGCAGACCACGAAGTCCACGCTAGCCGTCTCAACGCGCACTTGCAACCCGCGCTTTGCCAGTTCAATCGCGAGAAATCCCGGACCTGCGGGTTGTTCGGTCGTACCGCGGCGCCACGGTCTCGGCCTCACCGACATACAGACGATCCACATGCCGCAGCTCTACGGACCCTCGACACCCACCGGCCTGTATAAGGGAGTGGAGAGCGAGACGCGCCGCCGTTCTCTCGACTCTACGTGAGCAAGACCTGAAAGCTGTCCTCCGATTTTTTGAGGCTCTCCATGCGGCCAGAACAGACCAGATTTAGAAGGGAATAAAATGGTGGCCGTCGTCGAGATGACATACTCGAACCAACCAGATGAAATTTGACCAACTAGAAGCATTGGGAGGAAACATGTTCCAGCGGACGATGGCCGGCTTCGTTGCCGCATCCGCAATTGCCTTTATGATGACTGCTGCCAACGCGAAACCGAAGGTCCCCAAAACGGCAAAAGATCTCCGCATCGTCACGGTTGACGTCGAAGGCGGTGCATCGGTGCTGTTCGTGACGCCCGAAGGTAAGTCGTTGTTGATTGACACTGGTTGGCCCCCTGGCATCGGTGGTCCGCGGCGCGTTCCGGGCGCTCCGCCTCCCCCGCCTATGCCGTCGAGCGCCGATCGCATAGCCGCTGCCGCTACATCGCTCGGGATCACCAAGATCGACTACCTCCTCATGACGCACTACCATGTGGACCATCTGGGCGGTCTGGACGCGCTACTCGCAAAGCTGCCGGCCGAAAACTTCATCGACCACGGACCTAACCGCGAGGAGCCTCCCCCGAACGCCACACCGCGTCAACTCGCCTTCGCTACAGCAACGCTCTATCCGAAGTGGGTCGCAGCCTATCAGGGCCACGGCCACATCACAGCCCAAGTGGGTCAGAAGCTAAACATCGGTTCGATGCACCTCGAGTTCGTCACCAGCGACGGACATCTCCTGGATAAGCCGTTGCCGGGCGCTGGGCAGCCTGATCAGTTTTGCGCCGGAGCACCCAAGTTGGACCGCAACGGCGGTGAGGAAAATGTCCGATCAGTCGGCACCCTCATCACTTTTGGCAAGACACGCATCCTCTATCTGGGAGACCTCACCTGGAACAAGGAGATGGAATTGCTGTGTCCGGCGAATAAGATCGGCAAAGTCGATGTATATTTCGTCACCGGTCACGGCATGAATCTTTCGAGCAGCCCGCCGACTGCCGCTCTCGACCCGCTCGTAGCAATAATGCAAAACGGGCCAACCAAGGGCGGCGACGAGGCAGTCATCAAGACGGTGGACACTTATCCCGGCCTCAAAGGCTTCTGGCGACTCCATTACTCGGTCCGCTACCCCGAACTTAACGGAGATCCCAACTATATCGCCAATCTGAATGGAGTGCCCGACCATGGGAATCCAATCGATATCGATATCACGCGGGGCGGCGCCATCACCGTTACCAACAGCCGCAACGATTTCAGCAAGACGTACAAGGCGCGCGCGGCGCAATAGCCGCATCGCACGACATCGCCTTCAAAATTCAAGAGGCTTCGTCTCGGGTCTCGAGCAAAGTTGGCTAATGGTCGGGCTGCCGGGATTTGAACCCGGGACCTCTTGCACCCCAAGCAAGCGCGCTAGCCAGGCTGCGCCACAGCCCGAAACTTCAGTAGGACGACTTTCAGTTTAACAGGCGTGCAAACAGTCGGCGTTCACCTTGCCGCGGCTGTCTTCTCTAGCCGCCGATCCGCAACGATCGTCACTTCCATATCGTTCGCCAGACTCACGATACGGTTCACCAGGCTTTTCCGCAGCAAACGGTCCATCCCCTTCCCGATGACTCGCGGCAGAAAGATTTGGCGCGCATTGTGCAGTCGTGCGAAATCGACCACGGCCTGGGCATGGTCGCTCCCAAGCAGCACCCGAGTCTCGATATGCAGGTTGCGCGCAAAGTTCAGATGACGCTCCACGGCGTCGCGCTGGGCCGGCGGCAATGTGTTCAGGTCCGCATGTTCGGCCACGAATACGGCAAAGCAGTTCGACGAAAGAATATCGGCCACTCGTTTCCCACGCCGTATAATCATCGCGGTCGAGGGATCGTCGCTAATATAGATGACCACGGCATCGTCGGCCCGCCGCTGGCGCTTGGGAGCGGCCTTCGGCTGCGATGGAGCGGTCCGGTCCTCTCGCACCTGCTCCATGCGCTCCTCGACTTCATGTGCTGTCTGCCGCAACGCCATTTCACGCAAAGCGACCAGCGTCGATTCCTTGAAGAAGTTCTGCAGCGCACGCTGTGCCTTCTCCGATGGATACACTACGCCGCGTTCCAACCGGTTCAATAGCGCTCGCGGCGTCAGGTCTACCATTACAACCTCATCCGCCTGCTTCACCACCCAGTCGGGAATCGTTTCACGCACCCGTATCCCGGTGATCTGCGCCATCTGATCGTTCAGGCTTTCCAGATGCTGCACGTTCATGGTGGTCAGCACGTCGATGCCATGATCCAGAATCAGCAACACGTCTTCCCAACGCTTCTCGCGCGGAGAACCCGGAACGTTGGTATGTGGAAACTCGTCCACGATGGCCACCTGCGGATTACGCCTCAGAATGGCTTCCGTATCCATTTCTTCAAATTGCGATCCGCGGTACTCCACCACTTTGCGGTGAATCATTTCCAATTTCGCAATTTTGGCGATGGTGTCCTTCCGGCCATGTGGCTCAAAGTAGCCGATCACCGTATCGATGCCATTGCTCTTCAGGCTCTGTGCCTCTTCGAGCATCTGATAGGTCTTGCCCACTCCGGCGGCGTAGCCGAGAAATATCTTGAGTTTCCCTCGCTGGCTCATGTTTTTACTAGTGTTTCCCGTGCCCCTGCTTGATCGGGCATAGCAAACCGGTAACCCACCCACGGCTCCGTCAGGATGTAGCGTGGCCGCGCCGGGTCCACTTCAATTTTCTTGCGCAATTGGCTCACGAAGACTCGCAAGTATTCAACTTGGTCGCCGTAATCTGGTCCCCAAATAGTCTGCAGGAGCTTGCGATGCGCAATAGGCTTATTGGCGTTTGAAAGCAGATACTGCAACAGGTCGAACTCTTTAGGGGTCAGCCGTACCGGTTGCCCGCGCGCGATCACCTGTCTGCGGGACAAGTCCACCGTAAGCTCATTTGAAATCACGATCGGCGCCGTCTGGTCGCTCATCGCCGGTAATCGCCGCAGGTTGGCCCGTATCCTCGCCATCAATTCGTTCACGCTGAAGGGCTTCGTGATGTAATCGTCGGCGCCCGCGTCCAACGCCGCGATCTTATCGGTCTCGCCGTCGCGTACAGACAGCACGATAATAGCTGCATCGGAAACCGCGCGGATCTCGCGACAGGCCGCCATTCCGCCCATCCCCGGCATGTTTATGTCGAGAAGGATCAGATCCGGATTATCGTCCCGCATCATCTCCAGTGCCGCTTCGCCGGTGCGCGCCTCAAACGCTTCATACCCGTTGGCTGCAAGAGCGGTCCGCATCACTCGACGGATTTGAGGCTCGTCGTCCACAACCAAGATGCGGCCGGAATTCATACCTCTTGCCTCGCGCGTTCGCTCTCCGCCATGGCGTGCAACGAAATCGTAAACCGCGATCCCTTGCCGGGTTCGCTCTCCACACGAATCGAGCCGTTGTGCGCTTCCACGATTTCCCGCGCAATAGACAAACCCATCCCTGTGCCTTGAATGGCCGATTCGCTGAAAGGACCTCGATAAAACTTATCGAATACGTGGCGACGTTCCACTTCGGTGATTCCTCGACCATGATCGCGCACTGAGATACTCACCATCCCGTCCATCTCCTCGGCCGCGATAACAATGGGGGAACGGGGCGCGCCGTATTTCAGCGCATTGTCGATAATCTGTTTCAGAGCCTGTACCAGTAGCTCCGCGTCCACGGCCACTGCCGGGAGATCCTCCGCAATCTCGATATCGAACCGGCGCGAAGCCGATCCCTCGCCCAGTAATTGCAGCGCGGCTTCCACCAGTTCTCCCGGGCGCTTCGGTTGAAGATTCAGCTTTAGCCGCTCTGCGTCTATTCGCGCCAGATGTATGGCTTGCGCCACCATGCGCTTCAAACCGCGCACCTCCTGCTGCACAATCTGCAGCAACTCGCGCCGTTGTTCGCTCGAAATCAGCGTCGGCTGCAACAGCAAATCCACCGACGCTTCCATCGCGGTAAGCGGCGTCTTCAAATCGTGCGCCAGCGCATCCAATAATACGGACTTCAATTCCTCACCCTTCCGTACGGCTGCTGCCCGGCAGCCGGCCTCCTGTGCCTGCGCCTGCGCAAGCCCGATTGCGACAATGTTGCCCAGGGCCTGACGGCTCGCCTCCGATGTCATGCTGCCCCGAAAGCCAAGGCTACCCAATGTCCTGTTCCCCAGCGTCACTGGAATCACCGTCAGCTTCCTCTCCGGATCGGAAGCAACTGAGCCGTAGAGCGCGACGTGCCGCAGTTTGTCGTCCGTGATCGTCCCCTCAGCTTCCGATCGGAACGCCTGCCCGGAACCGGCTTCGAACAGAACGGCCTCTGTGAAGCCGAAGACTTCCATACATTTGTTCACTACCAGCCGTGGAAAATCTTCGCCCGGGCCAGCCATCAACAACGCCCGGCTCAGTGCGTACTGTTGTTCAATCTCCCGGGCGTTGGCGCGCAGCTCGTCGCGCTGACGGCGGAAGCGCGTTGAAACATGACTCGTCAGCAATGCTACCGCCAGGAAAACCGCCAATGCGGCCCAATCTTCGGCAGCCGCTATGGTGATGGTTCCGATCGGCGGGAGAAAGTAATAATCCAGGCACAGCGTGGCCAAAACGGAAGCTGCGATTGCGGCCGCCAATTTCCCGTAAGCCGCCGTGAATAGGATTGCCAGCAGGAAACCAAGCGCCGCGGTCGTGTCGTTGACCATCATCACCCGGTAAAACAGGAAGGTGAGAGTAACGATTCCCGCCATCGCAACTGGAACATCGCCCAAACGGGTTAGAATCCCGCGCATACTGACTACAGTGTACAGACGGTTGGCCGATAAGGATGTTTGAGGCAGGTTTAGTTGAGTTAGCGGGGTCACCTCACGCAGAAACCAGGCCGTTTCCGCGTGAGTCCCGCCAGACCAGCTCCCGTCACCCTAAGCCTGGGCGAAACATCTCTGTGCGCAAAGCCATCGCACGAATAGAAGGACGGTTCAAGATGGCTCTTTTCGGCAGCAAAGACGATGCAACAAAGTTTCGATACGCAGTCGTAGGTTTGGGCTGGATCGCGCAGGAAGCGATTCTGCCCAGCTTCAAAGACATGCACCACTCCACCCTGGCTGCTTTGGTCACCGGCGACCCGGAAAAAGCCCGAGATCTAAGCGAGAAGTATCACGTTTCCCAGATCGTAGATTACGAGGGGTACGACGCGTTGCTTCGGAGTGGAGATATAGATGTTGTCTACATCGCTCTACCCAACAATATGCATAAGGACTTCACGGTTCGCGCCGCCCGGGCCGGCATTCACGTTCTTTGCGAAAAGCCCATGGCCGATACCGTCGCGGAATGTGAGGAGATGATCGATGCTTGCGCACGCAATAGCGTAAAGCTGATGATCGCCTATCGTTTGCACTTTGAGCCGGCTAATCTCAACGCGATCGAACGCGTGCAGTCCAGCGAATTGGGCGAACCGAGAATCTTCAACTCTGTTTTCAGCCAGCAGACGCCCGCGGGCAACCCTCGCCTCCAGAGAGAAATGGGCGGTGGGCCGCTGATGGATCTTGGAATCTACCAAATCAATGCTGCCCGTTACCTCTTTCGCGAGGAACCCTCGCAAGTGACTGCGGCCGGAGCCAATAACGGCGATCCACGATTTGAGGAAGTTCATGAAATGGTCTCCGGCATCCTGCGTTTTCCCCGCGACCGCTTAGCCTCTTTTACGTGCAGTTTTGGCGCGGCACCTACCGATTCCTATCGAGTGATCGGCACCGATGGCGAGCTCCAGTTGAAGCCCTCGTTTGAGTATGGCGAAAAACCGAAAATGACCTTGACCGTCGATGGCAAAGAACAAGAAATCACTTTCCACACTACGGATCAGTTCGGCGGCGAGATCGAGTATTTCTCACGCTGCATTCTCGAAGACAAGGAGCCGGAACCTTCCGGATACGAAGGCTTGGCCGATATCCGCATCATCCAGGCGCTTCTTGAATCCATGCGTGCGGGCCAACCGGTTAACCTCGCACCCTACACGAGAGACCTGCGTCCCGGGGAAACACAGAAAGTAGAAAAAGCGCCCGTGAAATACGAAAAGAAACTGGTGCACGCGCAGGCGGCCTCGGCCCACTAGACTGAGATCGCGGGCGGCGATCAGGTCGCGAAGCGCGAACTGCGTTAAAAGGGGTCTGACCGGTCAGACGATTAGCGCTGGTGAGCTGGCTCTTCCCATAGCTTACGTAGAAACGTCGCCGCAGGCTCGAGGCCGGCATCGATATCCAGGGTTCGCACGTCTGCTGTTCCCGCGCGGTCATGTATCACCGCAACGCACGCGCGCTGGCGTTCATTCGCCACCGGGACAATGCTACTCCATATGTTCCTCCAGGTAAGCGCCGACAGCAGAAGCGCGGACGCAGCAACAACCTCAACCATCAGAACACGGCGCGGCCACCGCCTTAGCGCCCAAAGAAAAACCAGTGAGTACAGAGCCGCCCAGTAGATCATCGCGACCGTCTGGTAGCGGCTTGCAAACGCTTGTCCTGGTCCCAGATGAAGCCTTCCTAGCGCTGTGACGAAAGCTACGCCTAGCGCGAGCGTGCATTCCCCCAAACAGAACCACTCGAAGTTCGAGACAATTTTGCGCGCTCGAAACGACCGAATCACGAACCCTATATAGACAATTAACGATGCAGACGCAACAATTCGCTCCTTGTGCGATAAAAGTTTTGTCCAACTTGCGCCGAAGTAAGTTAGAACGTAGAGCAAGATCCCTGTAGGGTTATGCATGGCCAAGGCAGGAGCAAAGGATGGATCGGGCGGATGATGCCCCCAGAAATAAGCAACGGCGGAAAACGTAAACGCGGCCCCAATCGCGGCCAATAACCGGGGGCGCATCCGTTTGGCTGCTCCGATCATCAGCAAGACCGGTGCCGCCATTATCCCGCCCGCCATATTCAGAGCGGCCAGCAATGGAGCAATCGCGATGAACACCGCAGCCGCTACGCGCCGCTGCAATTGCTCATAAAACGAAATCGCCAGTAACGCTAAAGTAGTAATCCCGAAAGGTAATACAAATGAAATCTGAAACGCCCAAGTGAAGTTCTCGTACTGGTTTGGATGAAAGAGACAGAACGCGAACAGACCTTGAAGGGTGCGCCGAACAGGCAGATCGAAGGAAGTCCACCGCTCGACGACCCAGGCGATCGCAGACCAATGGAGTAACTGTACAACGAAGATCTCGATAAAAAGCGACTTATTCGTACCGCCAAACACAAAAAGGTCTAGCCAGATCAGCAGTCGCGTGATCACTATACGATGTTCATTATGTTGTGACCAGAGCCATGCGAGGGATTGCGGACCTTTTCCGCGAGCGATGTCCGTGATGACCCACCATTCATCCCCGAACGGGCACGGCATGTAGGCTCGTACGCACAGGGACGCGGAGAAACACAGGGCGAGCACGCCCAGCAGCAGGATGGCGTTAGCCAATATCTCGTTTCGCCTCAAATTGAGCAATCCATTCCGGGACGCGACAATCTACTTCCGGGTTTCTTTCAAAAGACGATTCGTAGAATCATGAAAGCTTACTATGGACACTCTGCATCGCTGCGCCTGGGCGGAAACCGATCCTCTGCTACGCGCACCTATCATGACCAGGAATGGGGCATCGAGCAACACGATAGCCGTGCTCTTTGGGAGGCCCTTATGTTGGACGGCTTCCAAGCCGGCCTATCCTGGTTGACCATCCTGCGAAAGCGCGAAGCGTTCCGCAAAGCGTTCAAACAGTTCCAACCTGAGCGCGTGGCGCGGTTTCGTAAGGCCGATGTAGACCGTCTGCTGTTGGATCCCGGCATCATTCGCTCTCGGGCCAAAATCGAAGCCACGATCGGGGGCGCCCGCGCCTATCTCGAAATGCAGGCGGCCGGAGAAGATTTATCAAAATTTGTGTGGGGCATGGCCGGCGGCGCGCCGATCCAAAAGCCCATAGGCACCGTCTTCACGAAGACCGCCCTCTCAGAGGAGATCTCGAAGGCCCTTAAGAAGCGCGGTTTCAAATTCGTTGGGCCTGTGATCGTGTATGCGTGGATGCAGGCTGTGGGCATTGTCAACGATCACTCGCCGGACTGCTTCCGCCGATGCAGCTAAAGCAAATCGCACACTGCGGTGGTAACTTCTGCCGTTGTCGCCGAACCGCCCAAGTCCGCCGTCAGCACGCGGCCCCCGGCGGTAACGCGTTCGACCGCCTTCATCAGCCGGGCCGCGGCCTCGTGCTCTCCCAGGTGTTCGAGCATCATGACCCCGGTCCAGAACGTGCCAATGGGATTGGCGATGCCTTTGCCCATGATGTCGAACGCCGACCCATGGATCGGTTCAAACATGGAGGGAAATCGCCGCGTGGGGTCCAGATTCGCTGTTGGAGCAATCCCCAGGCTCCCGGCCAGCGCAGCCGCGAGGTCGCTGAGGATATCCGCATGTAGGTTCGTCGCCACCACCACATCCAGGCTGCGCGGTTTGCCCACCATACGAGTCGTCACCGCGTCCACCAGCATTTTGTCTGTTGCGACATCCGGATAGCCGCGCCCCACTTCCGCGGCGACTTCATCCCACAGCACCATGCCGTGCCGTTGCGCGTTAGATTTCGTGACTACCGTCAACAGCTTGCGCGGTCGGGAACGCGCCAGTTCATACGCGAACCGCATGATGCGTGTCACCCCTGCCCGTGTGAAGATGGCCGTCTCCGTTGCCACCTCTTCCGGCATGCCCGAATGCGCACGCCCGCCAATTCCCGCGTACTCGCCCTCGCTGTTTTCCCGCACGATGATCCAATCGAGATCGCCCGATCCGACGCCCGCGAGCGGGCTGCGAACACCCGGAAGTATTCTCGCGGGCCGCACGTTCGCATATTGGTCGAAGCCCTGGCAGATGCGCAGCCGCAATCCCCAAAGCGTGATATGGTCCGGTATGTCCGGATCGCCCACCGCGCCAAAGTAGATCGCCTCAAACGGCCGCAGCGTGTCCAGACCATCTCCGGGCATCATCACGTTGTGGGCGCGATAATATTCCGAGCCCCAGGGAAACGAAGTCACGCGCAAACAGAAGTCCCCGCAGCGCTGCTCCAACGCGTGAAGCACCGCGAGCCCGGCAGGTATCACCTCTTTGCCGATTCCGTCGCCCGGAATGGCCGCAACGTTGTGTACCCGCATGCTTATCGGCCGCCCTGCCGCGCCAGCTCTTGGCGAAACGCAGCTTCCTTTTCACGCACAAACCGCGCATAGCCATCGGGATCCAAAAACGCATTCTTCGCTCCGGCCTTCATACGCGCATATTTCTGTTCCATGTCATAGTAGCCCCCATGCGCTCCCAAGAAAATGTCGCAGGGCAACGCGGCCAGCACTCGAAAGCCGTGCTCATAATCCTGCGCAATCTGCGGGTACTGCGCATTGTGCACCAGCTTATATCCCGGATTCAAATAGGGGCTGCCCACAATCACTACTCGATAGGTTCTGCCGCCATCGGGGACGTTCAGCGTCCAGGTGGTGCAACCCTTGGTGTGGCCCGGAGTCAAGTGCGCCGTCAAAACAACACCGCCAAGCGTTACCTGGTCGCCATCATGAAGCGCGCGGTCCACCTTTGCCGGTGGATAACGCATTGCCGCATCGTGCCCGTACTGAAAATCGCCGGCGCCGCCGCTCTCCACCACCGGAACATCCGGCGCCATCACCATATATCGCGCGCCCGTCTCGCGTTTAATTTCTGCGCTGCCGGCGCAATGGTCGTAGTGGGCGTGGCTGATCAGCAGAATCTTCGTATCGCTCCACCGGAACCCCAATTTCTGAACGCTCGCGCGGATCAAGGGTGGGGAATTCTGGAGATCGCTGTTGATCAGAATATTGCCCGCGGGAGTCGCAATCAGGAACGATGCCAAGCCGCGACTGCCCACGTAATACAGATTGCCTACGATACGATAAGCCGGAAACGGCTCTGTCCACGTGGAGTCTGCGATCGCGGGCAACGCCGCTAATAAGAACAGCGCCAAGCCCGATCTACAGTGTGACGCCGTCATTATCCGCGCCTTTCTCGCGATCGATTCTCTCTTGATCCTCCAGACAGTAGGGAGTCCACGGCACTGCTTCAAGGCGCTTGGGTTCTATGGGGCGTCCGCACACGACGCATCGTCCATACGTTCCCGCTTCGATGCGCTGCAGAGCTGAGCGTACGTCTTCGAGCGTTTCTGTGACTTGACTTGCCTCCTCGCTCGCCTCTCCCCTCTCCTCATCAGAGGTCGCAGCGTCAACCGGATCGCCGACGTCCCCAGACTCTGAAATTACAGCTTGGAAGCGATCCCGCTCTTCAAGAAGGCTGCGTTCCTTTTCCAGCAATAGCTTTTTTGCGTGTTCTGTAGTCATGCGCTATTTGAGTTTCTCAAATAGCTTTACTTCTTGTTGAACACCAGCGTTTCCGACTTCCCTTCGGGCTCAATGTGCTCCAGCAACAACGTGAGCGTCTTTGAATCCGGCGAGAGCTTCAACGTCCACTCATTGCTCGAGTCCTCCTTTGGACCATCGGTGGTTAGAACGACCAAAGACGGTCCGCTGTACCAAAGCGTAACCTTCGCTTTGTGGCCGGCATCGTCGTACTCGCATTCGCCGCCTCCGGCTGCGCAGGTGAATTGATACGTGGCATCCTTGCCATCGTGCTCGTGCACCACCTGAGTCACTTTCACCGTGCTCGACGAGTTGTCAATCGTCAGGGTCATCGTCTTCCCGTCTTGAGCCGGACTCGTGGCAGAGTCCAATTCCCAGTTCCCCGTCAGAGCAGGCTTATCGTCTGCCTTTAGACAGAGAACGAATAACAAAGGCGCGGCCACGAGTGCCAGCGCCGGGCGTAAACTGCGCATGCGAAACCTCCTCGGAAAAGCCCAACTCCTGCAGGAGCTCGGCTGTGATCTTTTTTGCTGCGAATAGTTTATACCCAATTGGGGTAAGCCGGCGAAGCCCTATTTTTCGTCGCTTCTCTGCGTCAGGATCCGAAAGCCGGGTCATGTGCGTGTCGCATCGAAGGGCGACCCACGCAGAACTGGGGCGCTGAACCGTGCGTCCCTCGGGTGGCGGGCCAACGGAACCCTGTTTCGGGACCGCCGTAAGCAAGGACGATTCTCTCGGCAACCTGCAACAGCGGCCGGCCAGTGCGTGCGCTCGCGCTGACCATGTAATCGGTGGCCTCAATCGTCGTCATCGATCCGTGACGCGCCAGCAACGCCCGAGCGCGCTCAAGCATCTTCCGCAATTGCAAAGCCTCGCGATCCAGACGCAACTGTTTCTCGTCCGTCCGGTTGTCCTGACGCAACCGCTCTGCTGACAGAAATCGGCCGAGTTGCTGCGCCAGCAGCTCAGCCAGCAATGGCAAAGACTCGGTGGCCCAGAGGTTCTTGGACGCTAATCCCAGGTACAGCAATACATAGTTGTCTTCGTATGCGCCCACTGTGTACTCGCTTGGATCGTCGACCGCTCCGAAGGCTCTATCGCCGGCGCCCTCGCCTTTCCACTCGCTCCAGATCGCCGCGGCGCTCGCCAATCCGGAATTTGAGATGAGATTTAAAATAGCGTCCATCGCGTTGCCCGGGTCGCCGGACCTTCGCCTCGACAATACTCGGCTTGTCTCTAAACCAAGTGCGCCGGCCCGCATCTCAAAATGAGATAATTCCGGCTCCGCATTCGTAATTTGAACAACGGACATACACAAGCTTCCTTTCTGTGTTCAGGTTTCCGATGTGCCGCGTTTAGCGGCGGCAACAGGCCCGGTTCGCCAAACTCACACGGCGAATATCAGTCGAGGAAGCTAAGTGTTCAAGTTGCATAGGAGGAATGAATCGAGACATGACAATGGTCACTGCGATACTCTGCTATCCGCCGCGATCCTTACGCAGAGCGCGCGATTCAAACCGGAATCGCCCGCCGCGACAGAGGCTCTTGCTCCGTCACCGAAATCGAGAACCCAGCCCTCGCCCTGCTGCTGACCGGGAGTCGAACTCCATTGCCAACCGGTGAGTTTGATGGGACCTCTCACGTGGCGGCCATTCTGATTTTCCGGACCTCCAAACAGACTTTGTAATTCATCGATGGACGCGAGGGTCCAGTCGTCATGTCCATAAACCCTTAATTCGCGGCAGTATCGTGTTGCCTGACTCAGGCTTACGCCCGACCCGTTATCGGCGGTCACCCATTCCAAGCGGGTACCGGAATCGACCCAAGTTGCGGGTTTATCAGTCTTGCCGTTCAGCGTTGTCAGCGCAATCGTCAAGAAAGCTGTAACCGCTGTTGCTCGCCGCCGCGCCCGCCAGCGCCACTGCTCCAGTCCCAAGCTGGCGGGCCAATCGATCGCCGGATTCAGTGGGCAACTCCCTCTGCGACGGGCTTGGTTAGAGCCGCGCTTTGTTCCGGCGTCTCTTTGAGTAGACGATCGATGATCGATGTGAAATCGTCCTTCAGGTCCGAGTGGTAGATTCCGCTCGGTGGTCCGGCAAATCCCGAGTAAGTTGCCTTCACTCGCCCATCGCGGCCAATGAAGAGTGTCGCAGGCCAAGTGTTGAGATTGACCGCTTGCGGTATCTTGTCCCACATCTCATCCGGGGTTCCCGCGACCAGATACGTGTACGGGACCTTGTATTGCTTGATGAACGCGTTGACACGCACCAGCGAGGCTTCCTGGTCGGCTTCTTCGAAGTCGAGAGCGACGATCTCTACGCCTTTACTGTGGTACTGCTTGTAAAGCTGCACCAAGTATTTGGCTTCATCGTGGCAGTTGGGGCACCAAGTTCCAGTCACGATCGCAAGCACCACGTTGCCCTTGAATCGTGGATCGTTGTTCGATACGAGCTTTCCATGAATGTCGGGAAAGTTATAAGTGAAGACCTCGGTCGGGTCTCGAACGGTTGTATGCGTGAGATAGTTGGCCGGTTCCGGCAACCCTTTCGCCCGCGCCGCTTCGGGCCGGTAGGCCGTCATGGTGAAATTGCGCGGAGCGGCGTTCAGAACTACTTGCAACGTCCCGTCGCTCTGCGGAGTGATCCGGATAAGCCCGGGCCGCGATCCATCGAAGTGGCTCGCGACGAACGTTCCATCCTGCCAACTGCCGGTGAGCCCGCCTGTATCGCCATCCACCCGAAGAACCGTCGCGGTTATATCCGCACCCTTCTGCTGCACAATCAAGCGCCAAGATTTCTCGCCCTTCGGGGAGTCATGCGGCATCTCCCAGACGCCGTCGATATTGGGCGCCTTCGCGATGGCAGCCTCGGTAGGCGCAACATATCGTTTCGCATGGAACGGGCTGACGGTATCGGCAGGCTTCGCTTCAGCCGGCGCTTGGCCCGGCGTGATCAGGATCGGGCTGCGCCGTGTCACGACAAGCTGTCCATCCAACTCACCGTCTTTAACCGTCGCCGTGATACTGGTGAGGTAATGAAGAAAGTTCAGCTTTACGATGCCTTTTTCGAACGACGCGCTGGTCGTAGTCTCGTAATCCCCATCACCGTTGAACAGTTTGCCGCTTAGACGATCGCCGCTGCCCGTTATCTCCAGCCGAAATGGAATCGTCAAATCGTCTTGCGTGATTGTCGCGGCCCAGCGGCCGTCCAAATCGGTCCCCGCCTGAGCAATCGTCGCGCACGCTGCGATGCCCAAGGCAATCGCGGCAAAACCCCACATTTTTCCGCTTCTTACAGAAATACTTGCGCTCATTGTGTCCTCCTTTTGGTTAGGGTTGACGGTTTACCGCTCGCGCCTGCGCACGGTCGATGTTCCCCGCGGATGAGCCTTCCGTACGAACGCGTTTCCATTCGTCAGGCAGGCCGGGCTTCGTGGCCACTAAGATCTCGAAGATGGCGTTGCGGTCCTCGCTCGAGAGCGACGCGAACTCGGGGCTGTTGTCGCGTCCGGTTAAAATCTCATAGAGTCGGCTGTAGATGTAATCCTTGGCCAGCGCTGGAATTGCATCGAAGTCCTCCGAGTAGATCAGGTAGCTACACGGATACTTGAAAATCCTTGTCTGCAGATCGAAATCCCGAAGCGAACGGCCACGCGCATCCCTGGGTCCACGCGCGGCGAAATCCTTGGCGAAACTCGACGTGCCCTCTACGGGAACCGCCAGGCGGACCTCGTTCGTGAAGAGGAGATAGCGCACGAGTTGCTCGGCGGGAGCTTCGATCTGTTCGCGCGCCGCATCGGAAATGGTTCCTGGCGGCAATCCCGCCTGTTTGTTTTTCGCTTCCTCGGCATATAGTGCCAACCGCGTGCGGTAATTCGTTTCCGTGATCAGGTTATGCATTTGCGTCTGATGCGCCAGCACCAGCAGCGCGACGATATCGCTTGTTCCAGCCGGATAGAACTTCGTGTCCAGGTACTTGGCTAAGCTGGTCAGATTTTGGGGCGGCCCGCTCGATACATGGCCGGTCGTTGCATCGGAGAGCGTCGTATTACCCATGTTCAACTCCGCGCCACGTTTGGCCGTCACATACCAGCCGCCCCATCGCTCGCTGAAAGGGCTTTCCTGCCCTGTAATGAAGGACTTTCCGGTCGCGGGATAGCCTGTCGGCCTGGTAAAGACAGAGCGCATCATCACCCCGGGAACGCCCCGCGTCGAAGCGGCCACGTGGCACTGCACGCAATCGACTTCCGCCCGCTCAAACCTAGGGCGTTCAGCGTTGGCCTCATCCATCACATAAAAAATCGCGCCCTGGATGGGATCGAACGAGACGAACTCGAGAAATTTCCCGCGCTGAACCCTCCCCACGTAGACGTCGTCGTTGAAATAAAGCGCCCGTGGCGCCGCAGGGCCAATGTCCGGGAACTGAAAGCTAGTTTTCGAAAATACCAGTGTTTGCGAACTGACAGGAACGTGTAGAGCCGCAAGAACGGATGGCAAGTACCCGTACTGCCGATCGAACCGGAGCGAAGTTTCTCCGCGTTCCAGGCGGCGCTCCAATCGTGCGACCGGATCGCTCAGGGCCTGCGAGCGGTAATGGATCGGCGCATCGGCGAACGGCACAAACCCTTCGTTTTTGACCACCGCAGGAGCCGCCAGGCAGGCCACGCCCAGAAGAACGAAACCCGGGACAGCCGTCTTTGCCGAAGCAGCCGGCCCGACAACCCGAGTCATTATCGCGCCTCGTCATTTAATCACGACCATGTCGATAGAGTATATAGATTTTGAAAATGAGTCAAGCTTTTTCGATGTGCGCGAAGCCGTTGGTTGTAAATTTACGTGGAGATCAGGCCCTTACCAGCACGATCTTGCCAATGTGCTGGCCGCTTTCCATGCGCTCATGCGCCAAATGTGCTTCTTCCAAAGGGAACAACGAATCGATCACCGGCCATATCACGTTTTTCGCAGGAAGCAGCGGCCAAACGTCGCGCAACAGGGCTGTCGCAATGACCCCTTTCTTTTCGACCGTTCGCGAGCGGAGCATGGAACCGAACACGCTGATACGTTTGCGCATCAATTTCGTTAGATCCATGGGCGCAACCGAGCCTTTCTGCGTCGCTATGATGGCCAGCCGTCCTTCCGTTGCAAGCGCATCCAGGTTTCGTTCCAGATATGCGCCGCCCACCATGTCGAGCACAACATCGACGCCACGCCCGGTTGTCAGGCGTTTGCATTCTTCGACGAAATCGAGTTCTCTGTAATTGATCGCATCGCTTGCACCGAAGCCGATGCAGGCTTTGCACTTAAGCGAGTTGCCTGCGGTCGCAATCGGCCGTGCCCGCCATGCCTGGCTCAACATAATCGCCAGATATCCAACGCCGCTTGTGCCTCCATGGATCAGAATCGTCTCGCCCGCCTGCAACCGGCCCCGGGTGATCACGTTGTCATACGCGGTGAACATATTTTCCGGCAGCGTGGCCGCTTCGACGAAACTCCATCCTGCCGGTATCGGCAATACTTGCAGGGCGGGCACACTGCAGAACTCCGCGTAACCGCCCCCGGTGGTTAAGGCGCACACCGCATCGCCCGCTTGCCATCCCTCGACTTCACTGCCCACCGCTTCGATTAACCCGGCCAGATCCATTCCCGGGATATCGGACGCGCCTTCGGGTACCGGGTATTTGCCTTGCCTTTGCAAGGTATCGGCGTGCGCCACGCCGGCCGCCTTCACCGCGACCAGCACTTCGTTCTCCCGGACCACTGGTTTCGGACGTTCCACAGGCCGCAACACGTCGGGGCCGCCAAACCTGGAAATCTCAATGGCAATCATGAAAACCCCAATCGATCACAGATAGGTCGGCAACAGTTGCATCTCCGGGACCACTGCGCGGGACGGCAATTTAGCGACCGCGATCACCATGTCCGCAACATCTTCAGGTTGGAGCGCCTTCGCCAATACGTCCTCCGTCGGCATCACCGGCCGCCGCTCCAGAATCTCCGTCTCGACGAGTCCGGGACAGACGACACAAGTACGGATGCCGTGCTCCTTTTCCTCTATTCGAATCGCGCCGGCGAGCCCAAGCAGTCCGCGCTTCGCTGCCTGGTACGCGGCCCCCGAAAGATCGGGAAGCATGCCTGAGATCGAGGAAACATAAATCAAGTGGCCGCTTCGCCGTTCCCTCATTGCCGGTAATACTGCGCTGGTTGCATAATAGGCGCCATTCAGATTCACGGAGATCAACTCGTCCCAAATCCCAGTTGTCAAACGCTGCAGACCACGGTCCGGCGTGTTTGTCCCAGACGCGTAGACCAGGATGTCAATCCGGCCAAATGCCTCTATCGTCCGCTTAGCCAAATCTTCCATGTCCGCTGGCCGGGAGGCGTCCGCTGCTTGAATCTTAATCGTCAAACCATCGTTTGTAAGTTCTTCACACAGGCCCTTCAACCGAGCCGCGCGCCGAGCCGCCGCCATCACATGGCATCCTTCTTTTGCAAGCCCAATCGCTATGCTGCGTCCGATTCCGCTTGATCCTCCAACTACTAGAGCAACTTGATCTTTCAATGAGACAGGCATCTTACTACGATAAGCGGTGGGCCGGCTTGATCATGCTATCTTCAGTAGTGCGAGGCCGTATTGAGAGAAGGGGAACGCCCTTCGCGTCTCCGCAATGCGGCAATACGACGCCACACTCCGCCGGCCGGTGTAGCTCAGTTGGTAGAGCGCTAGATTTGTAATCTTGAGGTCGCGAGTTCGATTCTCGCCGCCGGCTCCAGTCACTCCTGTTCACAGTTCTAAAGTGCGGCTTCCGTTCCTGTTTCTACCTCTTTTATCTGTGCCATTTTGCCAGCGATAAACAGCGATCCTCCGCGCATACGCATTAACCGAAGTCCCGTCCAAACAAATAGAGAATGCTTTCCACAATTCCCAGCGGTTTTTGGGAACTGCGAGAAAGGCGGTATTTGACTTATGACAATGAAAAAATATTTGGGACCTCTGATTGCCGCTTTGGTGGTGCTCTTTGTAAGCGCCTCGCCAATGCGGGCTTCAGAATGGAATCACCTTACGAAGCTTATAGTTCACCAGACAATCCAAGTCCCCGGAGCCGTCCTGACTCCCGGAACATATTGGGTTAGGCTTGTGGATTCGCAAAGCGATAGATACATCGTTCAGTTTATGAACGCCGATCAGGACAAAGCTCTGAGTACAACCATCGCCATTCCGGATGAACGTATGCACGTTACGGGGCATACGAGACTCGTCTTCTACGAAGCTGCTCCGGGTACTCCGCCAGCTCTGCGCGCATGGTGGTATCCTGGCGCGGTCTACGGTGACGAATTCGTCTATCCTAAGAATGAAGCGATGAACGTCGCGCATACGGCGAACCGCAATGTGCCGGCCATGGACCAAACGGACATGAACCGGCTTTCCAATAATTCGTCAACGGCCGATTCAGCGTTGAGCGCTGGCCAAAATAGCCGGGTCTATTCCGTGACGCCGCAAAGCGGCACGATGAATTACAACACAGCGGAAACGCAGAACGAGAAGATGGATAACAACTCCCCTTCACAAACGAATAACTACCAAAGCTACGGAGAGGTTCAACCGGGTAGCAACAACTCACACTAACAACAGCCGGGCGCTAACTCACCTCTATCCAGAACTCGCCGCTCCAGGCCGTATCCGGTGCGATCCCCTTCAAACCTGCATACAGGCCTTTGGCGGTGAGACGAAAAGCGTCGGTCGGCGCCGTCATCGGTTCAAAACAAATAATATTCCGGTGGGCCGGCGCGTAAATGACGGCCACCGGAAACTCTGGACTGAAGCCCACTCTGATGAAGTGCTGGCCATCTGTCACCCTAAAAATTGCATCGCCCGATATGTCTCTTTCAAGGTCGGTGTATACATCGTCCAGCGCGACTCCCTTTAAGGGCGTGGCTCCATCGAATATAGCCGCTTGACGTTCTCCCGTTGGGACGCTCGCGTCAGAAAGCACGAAATGCGTCCTGACAGGCAAGTCGATTTTCCAATCGTCCCGCCCACTTCCCGGAACTTGAAAATATGGGTGAAAGCCGATCGCCAGCGGCATTTCCTCCGCTGAATGATTCGTAATCGTCAGCCGTATCGACAAACACCCATCGGATAGCCGATGCCGCCATTCGATCTCGTGGGCAAAGGGAAACTGCGCCATCCATTCCGGGCGTCTCGTAAAATCGAGAACACTGCGCGCCTCCGCCCCATTGTCGTCCGCATGCACATCCACCACCGGCCAGCCTGCAAACATCACCAAACCATGTATCGGCAGATGATTCTTATCCAGACGTAAATTGCCCAGCTTGCGATTTAGCGTGTATTCCGCGCCGTTCACGGTGTATGTATCGGAGCTGAGCCGGTTCGCCCAAGGCGCCAGCAAAGGTATTCCGAACAACTCGTCTTTCCCGTGCATCTGCGCAGGGCTCGCGTACGGCGAATATACCCAATTCTTTCCCGCATGCAACAACTCGAAGAGGATGTTCCCGTACGTGGGGGCAATGCTGACGGCCAGGTCCGCCTGCGAATCGGATAGCTCGACTACCGGTATGCCGTCCCGCGTGGTTCGGCGCGCCGCATAACCACTCAATGCTTCACCGCGCCCACCTGTGCAAGACTCGCCTGCGCAACCGCGTCGAAGTCGGCGAAATCGCCTGCCGCGTCAAATGGCGCCGCAAAAATCTCCGAAATCACACGCGCAGTGGGAAACATGGCCGGAATCAAGTTTTCGCTGACATATGCGTGTATCAGCTCAAGGGTGTTGACAATACGGCAATACGTCACGTCCATCAAGTTAGTCTTGCCCACGGTCGGCGCAATCTTCGACAATGCCTCTCGATCGTTCGGAAAATGAATAGGCGTCCGAATGCAAGCCGGCGTCGAAGCGGTCAGCGAATTGATATAGGTTGGCTTCCAATCCACATCGGCGACCAACCGGTCATGCACCACGTCCGCCATGCCCAAACCAACCGCGCTGTGATAGGACAGATCGCTAATTCCCCGAACGTAGATCCGGTGAATAAACGGCACATCCGGGTATGGGTTGTATTGCGCCCGCACGCTCCGGTTAATCACCTTTGTGTCCATGCCCGAGCCGCTGATGTTCTTACCAAGCTCATCGACAATCAAGATATCGATCTCAGGCGCCGGCAGCTTAGCCGCCCACGACTTCACTCTCTCCAGCAGACCCTCTTCTTGAGCCATCATCGCCTCACGCCCTTGCGATGAACTCACAGCCACTAAGTTTGCGGTTTCGTGATGCGCGCCTTCGAGGATCGCCAGACCGCCGAGCAGCTTGCCTGTCTCAAAAACCTTGGACGCGACGCTGCGAATCACCTTTTCCAAGCCCATTCGATATGCGAACGTGTGGTACTGTTGCGCGCCGGCGAATTTGCCAAGGCCAATTGCCATCATTTTGAACAGACCGCTCTCGATCGTTCCATTGAAATCCGTGTGCGGCTTAACCCGCGCCACCAGAAACACACCGTCTGCCTCATAAGCGTTCCGGTCCATGTATGTCTCAATGCCTTCCGGCGTCTTGCCTGTCGATACAACGTCTAGTGAGCTGATCACTGGTACGCCCATCGTGGCTTGGTGGATGCCGTAATGCGCCAACACATCGGCCTGCCCCTCGGCCGTCGCCGCACCGTGACTGCCCATGGCTGGGAAGATAAATGGCTGCGCGCCTTGGTCCTTCCAAAAGCCAACCACCGCTTTCACAATGGTCGCGATATTGGCGATCCCACGGCTCCCGACTCCGATCGCCACGCGCCCGCCCTTCGGCACTCGCGCCGCAAAATCGGATGCGGCCAACTCCGTGCGGATATGGCCGGGAATATTGGGAATGGTTCGATCCGGAAAGGACTGCTCAATGAGCGCGAATCCAGGGAAATTCATCCCTTTAGCATAACTCGCTAATGCTGGCCAAGAGTACTTGAAATCCGATCAGCGATAGCTTTCAGCGGACCCTGCGCTGAAGGCTCACGGCTGAAAGCTATAGTTCCTGCTCCA
The DNA here is from genome assembly GCA_036272835.1 of Bryobacteraceae bacterium. Lineage (GTDB taxonomy): Bacteria > Acidobacteriota > Terriglobia > Bryobacterales > Bryobacteraceae > Bog-105. Next base: position 260,614 of record DATAXY010000017.1, on the reverse strand, counting down.
GGTCCGAGAGAGAAATTCTCAAACCCAGAGCTCAAGAAACTAGCGGAGCGCCGACGCCGAGTACGATGCGAACGTGATGAGCGGTGAAGGGAAAATGCCCAAAGCCAAGGTGCCGAGCGCAGTGGCCCAGATGGCGATCCGGACGCCGGGAGCAGGCGCCGGAAGTTCGGCCGTTGCTGGGCCCGGCTCACGCATGTAGGCGGCTACAATGATTTTCAAATAATAGTAAGCCGAGATTGCGCTATTCACCAGGCCGAGCACGGTGAGCCAGTAAAGGTGGGAGTCCAGCGCGGCTTCGAAGACATAGAACTTTCCAAAGAAGCCTCCTGTGAGCGGCACACCTATCAGAGAGAACACAAAGATGCTGAGAAGAGCGGCAATGACCGGCTGGCGGCGGCCGAGGCCGGCAAGATCCTCGATTTTCACGTTCCGCTCCTGGCGGCCGGCAACGTAACTCACAACCGCGAACGCGCCGATGTTCATCAGCGCATAAGACGCCAAGTAGTACATGGCGGCCGCGACGCCAATCTGCGAACGGGCGGTTAGCGCCACCATGACATATCCGGCATGCGCAATCGAGCTATAGCCGAGCAACCGTTTGATATTGGTTTGCCGCAATGCGGCGAAGTTGCCAACGACCATCGTGAGAAGTGCGCAGCCCCAGACCAGCGGCATCCAACGCTCGCTCATTGGCCCGAAGGAAGTCATGAAGACGCGGAAGAACACAGCGAACGCAGCAGCCTTCGGCCCGGCCGACATGAATGCGCTGACCGGCGCAGCAGCGCCCTGATACACGTCGGGCGCCCAGACCTGAAACGGCGCGACGGACACCTTGAAGCCGAAGCCGACGAACATTAGGCCCGCAGCCAATCCGGCCAACAGAATAGAAGGCCGCTGCGCCTGATCGGACAGCACGCGCTGGATCTCCTGAAGATTGGTATATCCGGTAAGGCCATAGATCCACGCGATGCCGTAGAGCAAAAATGCGGTTGCGAATGAGCCGAGCAGGAAGTACTTCAATGAAGATTCGTTGTTGCGGCGGTCGTTGCGCAGATAATCCGCGAGCACGTACGTCGCGATGGACGAAATCTCAAGACCGATGAAGACCATGATGAGGTCGTATGCGGTGGCAAGCACGCATTGTCCGACCAGGGAGAACAGGATCAAGGCATAGTATTCGCCCGATTGCGCCTTCTCGCGGTCGAGATAACTGAACGAAGTCAAAATGCAGAGGAAGCCGACGACCAGGACCAGGCCGCGAAAAAATGTTCCGTAGGCATCCACGATGATCATGTTCTGAAAAGCTGCGCCGCCGTTTGAATACGCGTAGACGTTGGCGATGAAGGCCGCAGTGATTCCGATCAATGCGAGATTTCCGAGATTATGCTTCTGGCGCTCGGAAGTCAGCACCTCCAGAATCATGATCAGAGTGCCGAAGACCGTGAGGAGTATTTCCGGCAGGAAGCGAAGGTACTCGACGCCGTGCGGCAGAAAATTACCGAGCATGAAGCGCCTCCGGGGCGGTGGGAGCGGCTAGCTGGACTCGGTATTCGTTGCTGATTCGGGTTTGTTCCAAAAGCTGCGCGTTAGCGGCGGTGATTGGTGGCATGAAGGATTGTGTGTAGCTGCCCAGCCAGACCATGAAGAGGATCAACGGGACCACGGGTACCCATTCGCTCAGCGTCAAGTCGGGCATGGCGATTTTGGGTTCGGGGGACTTGCCGAGAAATGTGCGTTGATACATCCAAAGCATGTAGGCAGCGGAGAGAATCACTCCGATGGCGGCGAAAACGGCCCACGGGAAATGGGTGAGGGCTGCGCCTTGCAGCACCAGGTACTCACCAATGAAATTGCAAAGCGTCGGCAGTCCCATGCTGGCAAGCATCGCGATCATGAACGCGGAGGCGAGTCCAGGCGCGAGCGGAGCGATACCGCCGAAATCCGAAATTTCCGTGGAACCGCGACGCTGTTCCATAGTGCCGGCGAGCAGGAAAAGCGCTCCCGTGGAAAGGCCGTGGGCAATCATCTGATATACCGCTCCATCGACGCCGTTCTGCGAGAACGTGAAGATGCCGAGGACGATAAAGCCCAGGTGGCTGATGGAGGAATAGGCGATCAGACGCTTGATATTCCGTTGCACCAGCGCGACCAGCGCCCCATAGATGATGCCGATGATGGCCAGAATCACGATCCAATCCGCACAGCGGTGCGCGCCGACGGGAAACAACGGAACACAGAAACGCAGCAGGCCGTAAGCACCCATTTTCGACATTACGGCAGCGAGCAAGAATGTTGCAGGAGCAGGCGCCTCCACATAGGCGACGGGCAGCCATGCATGCAGCGGGAAGATGGGCACCTTGATCGCGAAGGCCGCAAAGAAGCCCAGGAACAAGATCACGGAATCGCTTGGCGAGATGGTGATCCGTCCCGAGCTGAACACATTGAGTATGCCCTGATAATCGGAGGTTCCCGTGAAGCTGTACAGATAAATGATGGAGCCCAGCATCAGCACGGAGCCGAGCATGGTGTAGACGAAGAACTTGACGGCCGCATAGCCGCGCCGCGCGCCGCCCCAACTGCCCACCATGAGGTACATGGGCACTAATGCGACTTCCCAGAAAACATAAAAGACGAAAAGATCGACTGCGGAAAACACGCCGATGAGGCCGAATTCAAACAGCATCAGCAGCGCGTAGAAGCCTTTGTGACGTTCCCGAATCTGCGTTTGGGAAATCCAGACGCCGATGGGAATCAAAAGGGTGGTCAGCAGGATCAGCCAAACGTTGATGCCGTCGATGCCGAGGTGAAAACGTATCTGGAACGTTGTCGAATCAATCCACGGCAGATTTAAAACGGACGTGAAATGAGCAGGGTCCGCGAATACGGGACCGATCAGGCCGAGTGAAACAAAGAAGGCGGCCAAACTGGTGACGATGGCGAAGAAGAAAGGCAGCTTGGAATCGCGCGGCGACGCGAGTACGACAAAAAAACCGATCAGCGGCAAGGCCAGCAAGACGGCTAGGATATTCATCGCATGCCTCCCGCGAGCCCGAGAATAAAGATGACGAGCAGCGAGCCTGCCATGATCCAGGTCGCGTAGTTACGAACGCTGCCAGACTGCAATTGTCGAAGCAGGCCGCCTATGCCGGCCACCAACCGCCCGAGACCGTTCATGCCACCATCCACTACGCCCTCGTCGACGCCGTGCCAGAGAATCACGCGAGAGATATATTTTAGTGGTGCAACGATGACGGCATTGTAGATCTCGTCGACGTAGTATTTGTTGTAGATCAGCGTATACAGCGGACCGGCACTTTCCCGCAAGGACTCCGCCAGTGCGGGACGCATCACGTAGAGGAACAAGGCCAGGAGAATGCCGGCAATGCCGAAACCGACGGAAATAGCCATGGCGGTTGTGTCTTGGTGTTCGGCGAAAGGCATCATCGGCGATAGCCAGTTCGGCACGCTTATATAGCCTCCACCGAAGGCGAGCGCCGCGAGCACGATCAACGGCAAAGTCATCACCAGCGGCGATTCGTGCGGGTGTTCGTGCCCGCGATACTTACCAAAGAACGTGAGAAAGTAGGCGCGGAAAATATAGAACGCGGTCATTCCGGCAGTAACGGCTCCCACCCAGAACATCCACGGCGTATGCACATAGGCGGCCGATAGGATCGCATCCTTACTGAAATAGCCTGAAAAGCCGGGAAAGCCGGAGATCGAGAGGCTTGCAATCAGCAGCGTCCAGCACGTGATGGGCATCTTTTTAGCCAGCCCGCCCATGTGACGCAAATCCTGTTCACCGCTCAGCCCGTGAATAACGCTTCCGGCGCCAAGGAAGAGCAGCGCTTTGAAAAACGCGTGCGTCATAAGGTGGAAGATACCGGCTGAATACGCGCCTACGCCGAGTCCGAGAAACATGTAGCCGAGTTGCGAAACGGTCGAGTACGCGTAAACCTTCTTGATATCGTTTTGCAAAATGCCGATGGAAGCGGCGAAGGCCGCGGTGAAAACGCCAATGACCGCAACCACGTTCATGGCGATCGGCGCATGATCGTAGAGGAAGGAGAGTCGCGCGATCATGTACACGCCAGCAGTGACCATGGTGGCGGCGTGGATCAGCGCCGATACCGGTGTGGGGCCGGCCATCGCATCGGGCAGCCAAACATATAAAGGAAATTGTGCGGATTTGCCGGCTGCTCCCACGAACAGCAGCAGAGTGATCAAGGTGAGAATCCCAAAACCCGTTTCGACCGGCATGGCGCTCATCGCGGCGGCAATATGCCCAAAATCGAGCGACTTGAATGCGTAGATCGTTAGCAGGATGCCGAGCATGAAACCGAAATCGCCGATGCGGTTTACCACAAAAGCTTTTTTTGCTGCGTCGTTGGCAAAGTTCTCGAGATAGTAGAACCCGATCAGCAGATAGCTGCACAATCCGACACCTTCCCAACCCACAAAGAGCACCAGCAGGTTGGAGGCCAGCACCAGAACCAGCATGAAGAACATGAACAAATTCATGTAACTGAAGAACCGGTAGTAACCGTTCTCATGCGCCATGTAGCCGATGGAGTAAATGTGGATGAGCAGGCCGACACCCGTGACGACTAACAGCATGATTGACGTTAGGCGGTCAATGGTCAGATCGAAGCCAATCTCAAGTGCGCCGCTTTTAATCCAAGTGAAGTAATGTTCGCTGAAGGGCGCTTGCAATGGGTACAACTTAGAAAGGACAAACAACACGTATGCGAACGAAAGCGCCACGGAGCCGATGCCGATGAGATTGATGACGGGTTTGGGCAGGCGCTTGCCGAATAGGCCATTGAGCAGAAAGCCGATCAGTGGGAAGAGCGGAATGAGCCAAAGGTTCATTAGAGTTTCAGGGAATCGATTTCGTCGATTTCAAGTGTGCCGCGATTCTTGAAGATGGTTAGGATGATGGCTAAGCCGACGGCGGCTTCAGCCGCGGCCACAACCATTACGAAGAAGGCATAAATGTGGCCGTCGATTTGACGCAAATGGTAGGAGAACGCGATGAAGCTAAGATTGACCGCGTTCAGCATCAATTCGATGGACATGAAGACCGTGATGACGCTCTTGCGGTAAAGGAAACCGGCCACTCCCAAGGTGAACAGAACGGCGCTCAGCATCAGGTACCAGGACAATGGAACTGGAGAGATGTGCATGTTAGTCGATCTCCTTTCGCGCCAGAAGAACAGCGCCCATAATAGCGATCAGAATCAGGATGGATGTCAATTCGAACGGCAACAGGTATTCGGTAAATAGAACGCGCCCAATTTCCTGAGCCGTTCCTCTGGTGAAACTGCCGAATTCGACTCCGCGAAATGCGGGCAGTATACCTCGAATTAGAAAACCCATCACACCTATGAATGCCAGCAACAGTGGTAAGCCGGCTATCTGCGCAAACCACGATTTGCCGCTGCCGTGTTCGGACCCGGCGTTCAGCAGCATGATCACGAAGATAAATAGGACCATTACCGCGCCCGCGTAGACAATTACTTGAGCCACCGCAATGAATTCCGCGCCGAGCATCAGATACAAGACAGCCAGAGAACCCATAACGCCGATCAAGGATAGAGCGCTGGAGATGGGGTGCTTCTGGAAAATCAAATTGAAGGCGCACACTACCGACACGATGGAGAAGATGATAAAAAGTATGGTGTCCATAAGAACTATCCGCTTCTTTTCAAAATATTGCCACTAGTAGGGCAGTAATTAGTAAGTTCAATAGCGCAACGGGAAACAGAAATGTCCAGGCGAAGCGCATCAGTTGATCGTACCGGAACCGGGGCAGCGTGCCGCGAACCCATATGAAGACAAATAGTAGGAGGCCGACTTTAGCGGCGAACCAAAATGCGGGAACCAGAACTGGCTGGACAATCGGAATGGCGAATAAAATGGCCAGAAGGATAGCGCCTACGCCGAAGATCGTAAAGGAAAGCCGGTCCCACTTGCGAGCATTCACGCCCGCGAAATAGAAGAATAGCAACGCCGCAAACAGGAACACTAATGTGGGGACGTAGTTGGAGTAAGGCGCGGGGAAAAGCGGATGCCAACCACCCAGGAAGAGCAGCGTGGCCACACACGTGGATGTGACCATGTTGGCGTATTCCGACATGAAGAAACAGGCAAACTTCATGCTGCTGTATTCGGTGTGATAGCCGGCGACCAGTTCATTTTCAGCTTCAGGCAAGTCGAAGGGAATACGATTTGTTTCGGCGAACGCGGCAATTAGAAAGATGATAAAGCCGAAGATCTGGGGGAACGGCATTTGAAAGACGTTCCATCGCGGGATGAACCCGAGATAGTAGCCGGCCTGGGAGTCCGCTATTGCGCGAAAGCTCAGATGGTTGTTCAGCAGGAGCGGCGCCACAATCGCCAAAGTCATCGGCAGCTCATAACTAATCATTTGCGCGCTGCTACGCAAGCCGCCGAGCAAGGAGTACTTGTTATTTGAAGACCATCCGGCCAGGGCCACGCCATAAACGCTGATGGAGGAGACCGCCAGGACAAACAGAATGCCGACATTCAAATCGGAGATCTGCATGTAGGTGTGATAGCCGAACACGTTTATTTCCGGACCGAAGGGGATCACGGAAATAGAGACCAACGACAGCGACACCGCTATGAACGGGGCTAATAGATAGAAGAAGCGATTGACGTATGGCGGCAGCAGATCCTCTTTGGTTAGCAGCTTGAACACATCGGCCATCGGCTGTAAGAGGCCGTGCGGACCCACGCGCAGCGGACCAGTGCGGGATTGTATATGACCCAGAACCTTACGCTCTACCCATTGCAGATAGGCGAGCGTCGTCATAAATATTGCGAAGACGATTACCAGCTTGATGAGGCTTGCGTAGACAAAGTAGACGAAGTTCATCGTTTATAGACGGCTAAGCCGTGACAGTACCCACCGGCGGTTCGGGTTCCGGCGTGGGGGGCTGATGATAAAGAGTTCCAGGCGACTCGAGTACCGAGTTCAGCATGGTTGAGAATCGTCCTAAGGTACCAGATGTAAAGAGCGTATTGCGCGCGGAACGAATTAATTCCGGCGCCGGTTCGGTAGGCACGCGGCCATTCAAGGGCATCGTGGGCACGGCGCCCCCGGTCTCGATGATTGGGAACAGCACGTCGTAACCGCGCACCAGCCTGCGGATTTCCTGGAAGACGGCTTCGGGCTTGCCTGCGCCAATATCTTCTCTCATCTCCTTCGCAAGCAGCGCAAAGATTTCGAGATCCGGCTTCGGTCCCATGGCTTTGGCGGCGCGCACCAGCTTTTGCACTTCGCCGGTGACATTGGTGACAGTGCCGCTCTTTTCATAAGCCGAGGCAACCGGTAAAAACACGTCGGCAAGCCGGGCGGTTTCCGTCAGGAACATGTCCTGGACGACCACGAAAGCGTTCTGGGCGGCGATGGGCTGCCGTGAGGCAGGGTTGGATCCCACAACCCAGAGCGCATCTAATTCAGTTGAAGTAAGAATCTGGTCATAATTGAGACCGGGCTCCAGCCCCATTTCCGCTATGCCGTGATACCCGGGCAGTAGATCTGGCAGCACACCCATGTCGGATGCGCCACGAGAATTCGAGTAATCGACCAGGCCGACATATTTAACCGGAATGTTCAGCGAATCTCCAAACGTCACCAACTTGCGGATGGCATCGCCCTTAATCGCAGCGCCGAAAACGATGGCCAGTTCCGGTTCGCCGGCCAGCTTCTCGCGCAACGATTCCAGCGCCTCGAATTCCTGTCCAATCGCAGCCTCGATCGTGGTGGCGTAATTGGCTTCGCGCACGGGTCCGGGTGCTACGACGTAAACGTGTGCCTTATGGTGCCTGAAATTGGCACGCAGTTGGAACGCAATCAGCGGTTGCTCCTGGGAGAGGTCGGAATCGAGAACCAGCGCCGCTTTCGTGTTGTAGAGGTCTGCCATGGTTGCGAGCGCGCCGGTTTTACCGTGCAAGGCATCGAGCAGCGTGGCGACATCGCCGGTGCGATGATGGTCGATATTCGATGTGCCCAGCACTTGGCGGGCAAACTTCTGCAAAAGATAGTTTTCTTCGTTGGTGGTGTGATTCGATCCGATAATTCCGACCTTGCCCTTGCGCGCCTTGAGTTCGCTGAATTTCTTCGACACCGTTGCCAGGGCAATGGCCCAGGACACAGGCTTCAATTCGCCGTTTGCTCGGACCATGGGCGCGGTAATGCGCTCGGGATGGCAAGTGAAATCGAAGGCGTAACGGCCCTTAATACAGAGAAACTCGCCATTGATCCCGGAGTGGTCGCGATTGTTGGCTCGAATAATTCCGCCGTTGCGCACGCCCAACGTAGTTTTGCAGCCATTTGAACAATGAGCGCAGATGGTCCCGGCGTGCTCCATCTCCCAAGGCCGGGTTTTGTAGCGATACGTGCCGCTGGTCAGCGCGCCTACGGGGCAGATATCGATACATGCGCCACACTCGTCGCAATCGAGATGATCGCCCATATTGGGGACGATTTCGGAGTTGGCGCCCCGATTGCCAATGCCCAGGGCGTTCACGCCTAAACCTTCGTTGCAGATCCGCACGCAGCGGTAGCAGAGAATGCAGCGGGGCCTGTCGTAATAGACGACGGGCGACCATTGCTGCTCGTCCTCGTGGAGTTTGGTCTCGACGAACCGGCTTTCGCCAGCCCCATAGCGGAACACCATGTCCTGCAATTCGCATTCGCCGCCCTTGTCGCATACGGGACAATCCAGCGGATGGTTGGTGAGCAGGAATTCAAGGGTGCCCTTGCGCGCTTTGCGCACAATCTCGGAATTGGTATGCACCACCATGCCCTGGGCCACGGGCAGCGTACAGGCGACTTGCAGCTTGGGCGTCTTTTCCACCTCGACCAGGCACATGCGGCATGCCGCCTGCAAGGTGAGCCCATCGTAATAACAGAATGCGGGAATCTCAATACCCGCTTGCTTGGCCGCGTTGATCAACAGAGTGCCTGGTTGCGCCTCCAGTTGATGGCCATCGATTGTGAAATGGACGGGATCAGCCATAGGTAAATAAGTGTTAGACCACTGCGAGTTCGGGCGTATCGACCGGCGGAGTCGATTTTTTCAGATACGCTTCGAACTCGTCGCGAAATTTTGTGATAAACGCCGTAGTCGGCATGGCCGCGGCATCTCCCAAGGCACAGAAGGTGCGCCCAAACATATTGTTGGACAACTCCTCAATGAGCGGGATGTCGCCTGGTTTGCCGGCGCCATCGTGAAAACGGGTCAGGATCTTCTTGAGCCAGGTGGTGCCTTCGCGGCATGGGATGCACCAACCGCAGCTTTCATGGGCGTAAAACTTGATGGTCCGCAGCGCGACAGCCACGATGTCGGTGTCTTCGTCCAGGATTAAAAGACCGCCGGAACCGGCCATGCTCTTCGCCTTGGCTAACGAATCGAAATCCAGCAGAATGTCGCACTCTTCTGCCTTCAGGCAGGGTGAAGACGAGCCGCCAGGAATCACGGCTTTCAACTTTTTTCCATTGCGAATGCCTCCGCAAACGTCATTGATCAATCGCATCAGAGGGAAACCCATTGGAAGCTCATAAACGCCTGGCTTGTTCACATGGCCGGACACACAGAACATCCGGGTACCGCCGTTTTTGGGAGTGCCCAGGGCCGCATACGCCGGCCCTCCATCGCGAAGGACCGCAGGCACCGCGGAGAAAGTCTCGGTGTTATTGAGAATAGTCGGCGCTTGGAAGGCGCCGACAACAGCGGGAAACGGAGGCTTCAGTCGCGGAATCCCGCGCTTGCCTTCCAGCGATTCAAGCAGCGCCGATTCCTCTCCGCATTCGTATGCGCCCGCGCCGGTATGCGTATAAATGTCGAAGTCCCAGCCCGACCCGAGAATGTTCTTGCCCAGAAAGCCATGCGCATAGGCTTCAGCCAATGCACGGTCCACGATCTCGATCAAATAGCGATACTCGCCTCGGATGAAGATATAGCCTTTATTGGACGAGACCGTCTTGCCCGCAATCAGCATTCCTTCAATCAACTGATGCGGATCGTTCTCCATCAGCAGGCGATCCTTACAAGTACCGGGCTCGCTTTCGTCGGAGTTGCAGATGATATAGCTGGGCTTTCCGCTATTCCTGGGTACGAAACTCCATTTCATGCCTGTCGGGAAACCGGCGCCGCCGCGACCGCGCAGCGACGATGCCTTCAATTCGTCGATGATCGCTTCCGGCGTCATCTCCATCGCTTTTCGAATCGCTACATAGCCATCCGTTGCCAGGTAAGTTTCAATAGATGTCGAATTGGCCATGCCGAAACGGCGGGTGACAACTTTTACTTCCAGCGGACTCGGTTCGTTATAGAGCATTTTGTGCCTTTAAGATGCCTTTTTCTCATAGGAGCCGTCGCGCAACGCGGCCATAAGTTGGTCGAAGCGTTCCGGCGTCACCTTATGATGAAAGTCGTAATTAATCTGAATGGCGGGAGCCCATGCGCAAGCGCCCATGCACTCCACTTCTTCGAGAGTGATCAAGCCATCCGGCGTGGTTTCACGATTTTTGAGGTCAAGGGTCCGGCAGGCATACTCCATGAGTTGTTCGGCGCCGACCGCTTGGCAACTAATGTTGGTACAAATCTGAAGATTGTATTTGCCAATCGGGTGGCGATGCAACATCGAATAGTAGCCGATAACTTCATCCACCTGCAGCGGTGTGACGCTGCACCGTTTGGCTACTTCATCGATGAGTTCGCGCGAGACGAAGCCTACTTCATCCTGGGCGTACAGCAGCATCGGTACAACGGCGGACCGCGTCCGGCCGGGCGGATAGCTGGTCAGCAGTTTGGCAAATCTTTCTTCGAGCGCGGGTGAGAACGTCATAGACTTACCGGTCAACATCCCCCAACACGAAATCCATACTGCCCATCGTAGAAATGGAATCGGCGATCAGGACGCCTTCGAGTAAAGCCGGCAGTGCCTGCAAGTTTCCGAAGCTGGGAGTGCGCATAAAAACCCGGTGCGGATAGGCGGTGCCATCGCTGACCACGTAGTAGCCCAGCTCGCCGCGAGGCGATTCCACCAATTGATACACCTCTCCAGGCGGCACGCGATAGCCTTCGGTGACGATCTTGAAGTGGTAGATCAGCGACTCCATTTGAGTCTTCATTTTTTCACGATCGGGCAAGAGGATGTGCGGCGCGTCGGCCTGCCACGGACCGGTAGGCATTCCTTCCAACGCCTGGTTTACAATGCGCAGACTCTGGCGCATCTCTTCCATGCGAACTTCATATCGCGCATAGACATCGTTCGCTGTGCGCGTCGGTACTTCGAATTGGAATTTTTCGTAGCTCGAATGCGGACAATCCTTGCGTACATCCATGGGAAGTCCGGCGGCCCGTATCATCGGGCCGGTGACGCCGACGTCGAGCATGTCTTCAAGCGGCATTGCGCCCACGCCCTTGGTCCGCTGCAGCCAGATGGGATTGGCAGAGAGTAAATTCTCCAGCTCCACGAAGGCCTTGCTGAGCCGGCTTGCCAGGACCGACACGGTCTTGTGCCATCCGCGCGGCGGTTCCAGAGCCAAACCTCCGGGCCGAATGTAGCTGGTCATCATCCGCTGGCCGGAAAACTTTTCGAAGATTTTCATGCACTCTTCGCGTTCCCGGAAGCAGTAGAAATAAACGGTCATGGCGCCGATGTCCAGCGCGTGCGTGCCCAGCCAGATCAAGTGGCTCGCGATCCGTGTAATTTCCACCAGCATCACGCGCATCCACTGCGCCATGTCGGGAATCTCCAAGCCCAGCAGCCGTTCCACTGCCAGCGCGTAACAAAGATTGTTCGAAAGATTCGCCAGGTAATCTGCGCGATCGGTAAGCGTCACAACCTGCTGGTAATGCTTCGCCTCGCACTCCTTTTCGATGCCGGTGTGCAGATACCCTATTTCGGGCCGGGCCTTGACGATAGTCTCGCCCTCGAGTTCCAGCAAAATGCGAAGGACTCCGTGGGTTGAAGGGTGCTGCGGACCCATGTTTAGCGTCATGCGCCGCGCGTTGCTGATCTCCTGCGGTCTTTCGAGCCGGCTCGGGTCTTCCGTCCCTAATTCGTGCTCGGCATCGAGCGAATCGACATGAGCGGTACCCTCAATCATTCCGTTCCTTTCTAGAAAGCCTTTGGGTCAAAATGAGTTCCGGAGAGAAGCGGTCGAAGGCGCGACCGAACGTCCCTCTTTCATTGTGAACCGATAGTATTTCCCACCGTGCCCAATTTTTTAAAAAATCGCGGAGGCGGCTAGTCATCCGAGTATGAGTATTTGTGACCGTGCTTGGGATAATCCCTGCGCAGCGGATGACCTTCCCAGTCGGGGGGCATCATGATGCGCTCTAGGTTTGGGTGATTTCGGAACCGCACGCCAAATAAATCGAACACCTCACGCTCATACCAGTTAGCCGCGCGCCAGACATAGCAAACTGTCTCGATCTCTTCGTTTTCACCGGCGCGCACTTTGACCCGCAGCCGCGCGTTGTGAGTAACGGAGTGCAGCAGGTACACGATTTCAAAGCGAGGAGAGCTAGGCCACCAGTCGACGGCCGTCACCGCGCTGAGGCGTTTGAATTGGAAATCCGATTTCAGGGCCTGACAAATCGGGATCAGTTGTTCCGCGGTAACGATCAGCGTTAGCTCGCCTAGTGCGAATTTCGCATCTACAATGCCATCGGGAAATCGTTCGTTGAGCGCTACGGCCGTCTCATTTTCCGGCAACCCGTCAGGCAGCACGCTTGGCCTCCGTGGCGGTTGGCTCACGGTCCTCTTTTGACCAGTCGAGGACGCCCTTCTTCAAAATGTAAAAGAATCCACAAAGAACTAAGACGATAAAAAGAAGCATCTCAACAAAAGCAAAGAGCTTCAGTTCCCGATACACCACCGCCCAGGGGTATAGAAAGATGGCTTCCATATCGAACAGGATAAAAACCATCCCAACCAGGTAATACTTTACGCTGAACCGCTCGCGCGCGTTGCCAACGGGCTTCATACCGGACTCATAAGGGCTGGACTTTACGAGGTCGTTTACTCTTCGGCCCAAGATCGCAGAAGCCCCAATCATCCCGCCCGCAACGGCGATTGCAACAAGAATCTGTATGAGCACCGGGAAATAAGTGGCAGCGTACGAAGGAGGCATGCGGGACTAATATTAGAGTAACAGCCGCGAACTTCAAATGAATGACGGAAAGGACAAGCGTGTCGAACCTGGCGCAAACGGAAGAGACGGCGGCAGAATCCCTGACGGTGGTGGTGAATGGCGAGGCCCGGCAGTTCCCCGCCCCGCAGACCGTCGCCACATTATTGGAATCGCTTGGAATTCCAGCCGATCGGGTCGCCGTCGAAATGAATAAGTCGATTGTCCGGAAGCGCGACTGGGCGGACACTCCAGCCCCTAACGGCGCGCGCCTTGAGATTGTGCAATTTGTCGGCGGTGGATGACGAAGCAGAGGCGATCCGGCTCCGCTCGATGAAATCGCCCCTTGACTCTCGCCGCAAGTCTAGTAAAATCTGGTGAGTCGTTCGTTGTTCCAGAACGCAAAGTGGGCGTTATGTTAAAAACACGGAAAGCACGTCCTGATTTGATGCAAGGCCAACGGACTTACACGAGTACCGAAGTGGCCAGGATCGCCGATGTCAGTTTGCGCCAGCTTCAGTGGTGGGACGAGCGGAAAGTGGTCTCGCCCCGGCACGAAGGGCACAAACGCATCTATCTCGCCGAGGAAGTAGTCGAAATCACGGTCATTGCCGAACTGCGCCGGAAGGGCTTTTCCCTGCAGAAGATTCGCCGGGTGCTCCGCTTCCTCCAGCGTGAAATGGACAGGCGCCTGGCCGAAATCCTGTCCGCCGGCTCCAAGCTACATCTGTTGACGGACGGCAAGTCGATTTACCTGGAGGACCAGCAAGAGCGCATTATCGACTTATTAAAGCAGGCGCGGCAGCCGATGTTCCTGGTCTCTGTAAGCGACCAGGTCCGGCGCCTGGACGAGGCCCCTAAGAAGCCCGTGCGCAGCGAAGTTGGGGCCTCCAAACGCACGCGGGCAGCGGTTTGAAGCTGATAACTGAGGCTTTCAAGAGGCTGAAAGCCGATCGCCCTCCGCTGAAAGTTAATCGCGGCCAAACGTCCCCGGCACAATCGGCCAACCGCAATTAGACTTCCTACGTCTATACTGGAAGCAGACCCGGGAGGTTTGATGTCGTCCCAGCGGCGTTATTTTGTTTTTGTCCCAATTTTCCTAGTTTCTTGCGCGCTTTTAGCCGGTGCATTTGGTCCCGGCGCGCGCGCAGCCGACCAGAAGAGCAACACCCCGTCCGACGAAGATTTGAAGGCCAGCATGGAAGCCTTCACAAAGATTTACGACGTCGTTGACGAGAATTTTGCGGATAAAGTATCGGCCGATAAAGGTATCTACAAGGGTGCAATCCCGGGCATGTTGCGGACGCTCGATCCGCATTCGAATTTCTTCGATCCAAAAGAGTTTGCCGCCATGCGCGAGGATCAGCAGGGCAAATACTATGGCGTCGGCATGCAGATTGGACCTCAACCGCGGACGGGCAAGACGATGGTTATCCACCCGTTCGGCGGGTCACCAGCCTACAAGGCTGGCCTGCGGCCCGGCGATCTGCTCATGGAAGTCAATGACAAACGAGTAGACAATTTGAATACCTCGCAGGTGGCCGATCTGCTGCGCGGCCCGAAAGGAACCGCCGTTCAAATCGTGGTGCGCCGCGAGGGCACCGACGAACCCATTACCTTTAATGTTGTTCGCGGCGAGATCCCTCGCAATAGCGTCGAGCGGGCATTCTGGGTGAAGCCGGGGATTGCCTACATGAAAATCGAGCAGTTCTCCGCCGAGTCCACTTTTAAAGAAGTTGAGGACAACCTGAACCGGCTGGGCGAGCAGAATGTCAAGGGCCTGATCCTGGATCTGCGCGATAATCCTGGCGGTCTCCTCCAGGAAGGCGTCGCCGTCGCAGGCCGATGGCTGGACCGCGGCCAAGTCGTGGTTTCCCATAAGGGACGCGCCTACTCGGAGAAGCCGTACCTGGCCCGCGGAAGCCAATTTGGCGAAAGCTATCCGATCGTAGTGCTGGTGGACCGCATGTCGGCCTCCGCGGCGGAGATTGTCGCCGGGGCGCTACAGGATCACGATAGGGCTTGGATCCTAGGCGAAACGACGTTTGGTAAAGGATTGGTCCAGACCGTGTATCCGCTCAGCGATAACACCGGGCTCGCGCTAACCACCCAGCACTATTACACCCCCAGCGGCCGGCTGATTCAGCGCGACTACTCGAACATTTCCTTCCTCGACTACTATTACGGGAAGCGCGTCGAACAGAAGGACCCGCTGGATGTGAAACAGACCGACATCGGGCGCGTCGTGTATGGCGGCGGCGGGATTACACCCGACGAAAAATACGAAACTCCCAAGCCGGACCGCTTCGAACTCGACATCTTCCGTAAGAACGGTTTTTTCAACTTTACTGCGCTGTACTTCGGCACGCACGCCACCAAGCTTGCTAAGAACTGGGTTCCCACAGAAGTCGTGCTGGAACAATTCCACGACTACCTGATGAAGCAAGGCGTGAACTTTACCGAAGCCGATTGGACTCGGGACCATAGCTGGGTTCGCGATCAATTGCGGACCGAAATGTACGTGACGGCATTCAGCTTCGAAGATTCGGAGATGGTTGCCGAAGAACAGGATCCGGAAGTGGCCGCCGCAGTGGCCGCTATGCCGAAGGCGGCCGATCTCTTGGCGCGCTCCAAAGAGCGGAATGAGAAGCAGCGGGCAAGCCTCCGATAGCCCCGCTTCTCTTGCACCACAAATCACTGTCCTCGATACGGGAGGGCAGTATACCCATCTGATCGCCCGCAAGGTGCGTGAACTGGGCGTGTACGCCGATGTACAGCCGAGTGAGATCCCGGCGGACGAACTTGCTTCCCGGAAGGGCATTATCATCTCGGGCGGACCCGCAAGTGTTTTGGAACCTGGTTCGCCGGATATCGATCCGTCCGTGCTGACGTCCGGCATCCCGGTGCTGGGCATCTGCTATGGCCACCAGTTAGTCGCTCGCCATCTGGGCGGCAGCGTCGAGAAAGGCGCCCGCGGCGAGTACGGGCTCGCTTATCTCAAATTGACCGCTCCCGATGATATTTGGGCAGGTGTCGAAGACTCGCAGATCTGGATGAGCCACTTCGATCACGTTGCCGTTGCCGCTCCTGGCTTCCGTGTGATTGCCCGCACGGAGACTTCGGATGTGGCGGCAATGTCCGCTTCGGACCGCAAGATTTATGGGCTCCAGTTTCATCCGGAGGTCGCGCACACCCAATATGGCCAACGCATTCTCAACAATTTCGTTTTCGGCATCTGTGGCGCGGTACGCGATTGGGATGTTTCGCAGCGGGTTCCGGCGATCGAAGAGCATATTCGCCAAGCCGCCGGCGATCGCAATGTATTCTTTTTTGTAAGCGGCGGCGTGGATTCGACGGTTGCCTATACGCTTTGCCTGCGGGCGCTTGGGCCGGATCGCGTATTCGGAATCTATGTCGACACTGGCCTGATGCGCCAGGGGGAAACGGAGTTTGTCCGCGGGATCTTTGAGCAGTTGGGCGCCAAAAGCTTTTTGGTGGATTCCGCCGAAGAAGAGTTCCTGGAAGCCCTGGCCGGATTACAAGATCCGGAGCAGAAGCGCCACGCCATTGGCGAGCAGTTTGTCAAAGTGCAGCAGCGCATCCTTGCCACCGAACATTTCCTGGACGGCCATTGGATCCTGGGGCAAGGCACGATCTACCCCGACACTATCGAGTCGGCAGGCACGGCGAAAGCCGACCTGATTAAGACGCACCATAATCGCGTAGCTGGCATTCAGGCTTTGATCGACAGCGGACGAATCGTTGAGCCGCTTACGGCGTTTTACAAAGACGAGGTTCGCGAAATCGGCCGCGAAATCGGGGTTCCCGAAAAATTTCTATCCCGCCATCCTTTCCCCGGACCAGGGCTCGCCATACGATGCCTGTGCTCCGATGCCGACGCGCCACTCATTCCCGATCCCGACGGTTGGGTGATCCCGGTGCGTTCCGTTGGCGTTCAAGGCGATGCGCGCAGTTATCGGAACGTTTTGGCCCTCGATGCGGAGCCCGAGACCTCCGATTTAATCACGACCGCGCCGCGCCTCACCAACAGCCGTGCGGATGTCAACCGGGTCATTGCCTCGTGCGGTTCGAAGGCGTCGATCGGAGCATTGAGCGTATGCAGTGCGACTGTGACCAAGCAACGATTGAACGTTCTGCGTGAAGCCGACGCCATCGTCCGGCGATTCTGTCTGGAGACCGGTTTCGAGAGTCGGGTTTGGCAATTTCCCGTCGTTCTGCTGCCCGTCGGAACATTGGATTCACGGGAGTCGATCGTTCTGCGGCCCATTTATTCGGTTGACGGGATGACGGCCGATGTCGTTCTGATGGACACTGCAGATCTGCGGAGGCTGACTGCTGAATTGCTAACTCTACCGAGCCTGGCAGCCGTCTTTTACGATCTCACTAACAAGCCGCCTGGCACAATCGAGTGGGAATAATTGCCCGAACGGTTCGCGATACGATGCCGTGAGTGAGATATTTCCTCCGCCTTTGCTTGTGTGCCGCGGCTATAACGGCCGGCGCGCAAACGTTTGTGAGTGTTCCGCCAGCCGATGCGCCAGAACTGGCGGCACGTGGCAAGTTTCCCGTGGGCGTCCAGACGATTACTCTGATCCACCGCAATCAGGTCGATATTCTGCACTTCAACAAGGAAACGGGGAAGGCGCCGTTATATGATCGGCCGCTCACCGTAGAAGTCTGGTATCCGGCGAATATCCCGGCCGGTGCGCGCGAAGAAACGATCTATTGGATGCCCATACCAGGCGGGCACGGCTTCAACGGTTCGCCGGTGTTCAATATTCGCGATAAAGCGCTGCGCGATGCGCCTCCGATCGGCGGTGCCGGGCCCTTTCCGCTGGTCGTGGTTTCCCACGGCTATCCGGGATCGCGCTATTTGCTGAGCTATCTGACGGCCAACCTGGCATCGAAGGGTTATGTAGTCGCCGCCATTGATCACACCGATTCGGTATATGACGATCAAAAGGGCTTCGAGAGCACGCTGCTGAATCGCTCCGACGACCAGTTATTCACGATACAAGCGTTGGATGAACTCTCTCGCCAACCCGAATCGTTTTTACATGGCCTCGTGAACACCGCCAATGTTGCGATTGTGGGTTACTCCATGGGAGGCTACGGCGCGTTGACCAGCGCAGGCGCAGGCTATAGCGAGTCCAGCCGTCTGATGAATTTTGTTCCAGGCGGCTATCTGAAAGATTGGACTGCGGGCAACGCTAAATTTGAGGCGCGGGACAGGAGCCGGATCAAAGCGATCGTGGCGATCGCTCCTTGGGGCGAGCAGCCGCCCTATAGCGCCTGGGGTGCGCACGGTCTGGCCGCCATACACGTGCCGTCGCTATTCATCGTTGGAGATCATGACGACGTGGCCGATTATGCGAATGGCGTCAGGTCGGCGTTTGAACAGAGTGTGCATTCGGACCGCTGTCTGCTGGTGTATGAAAATGCTCGCCACAATACCGGCGGCATCGGGCCACCGGACCTGCCGCTGACTTACGGATTGTTGCAATCGATGGATGAGCCGGTTTGGCGCAAGGACCGCATTACTTCGATTAATCAGCACTTCATTACCGCATTTTTGGATGTCTATCTGAAGGGCGATCAGCCCGAGGCGTCCTATTTGCACGTACAACCCGAGCGCTCTGACGATGGTAAGTGGCCCGTGCCTCTCAACACGAGGGATGACGGGACCTATAGCACCGGCCATGACGCCGAAGGAGACCCGTTCTGGAAAGGCTTTCCAAGGCGTACCGCGCTCGGACTGGAAATGACCTGCCACGCGGCGGAGTAATTTATGCCGGCAAAGTATTTGGCACTGTTTCGCGGAGTGAATGTGGGCGGCTCGAACAAGCTCCCGATGAAGGAACTGGCCGTGATCTTCACGGCATCCGGCTGCCGTGACGTGCAGACCTACATACAGAGCGGAAACGTGGTCTTCAATGCACCGGCGAAGATCGCTGCACAGGCGTCCGTCACCATTGCACGAAAAGTTCGCGATCGGTTTGGATTTGAGGTTCCCATCGTAATGCGTACGGCAGAAGAGGTCGGCGCAGTTCTCTCAGCCAATCCGTTCCTAGCGCAAGGCGCCGCTGAAAACACACTTCACGTCTCCTTCCTCGCCGATCTCCCTGCTCCGAGTAACGTCCAGCAGCTCGACCCAAACAGGTCTGTGGGTGACATGTTCGTGGTTGTGGGGCGCGAAATCTATATGCAGCTTCCCAACGGCATGGCGCGGACTAAGCTGACCAGTCAATACTTCGATTCGCGCCTGAAGACCGTGGGTACTGTGAGGAACTGGCGCACCGTACAACAGCTGTGTATACTAATGCGGGCGGCCCCATAAGCCAACACGTTTATTCATCCACGTTCCATTTGACGGGTTCTTTACTTCTTTATCTAGAGTCGCCCAGTTTGGCGACTGATTTGCTCGGAGGAAAGCCATGAGCACACCCAATCCCTTTGCGTACCTGTACGGCAGCGATCACGAGACTTTCAACAAGGCAGTCACCACTCCCGAGCCTAGCTTTCTTCATTACACCTTGAGGGGCGACTACGACGACGGACAGTACGACGATGTCCGCGCCGCCTTGTCCGGCCCGCCTCTGCTGCAATTCAACGATTTTATGGATGCAAAGGAAAAGTTAGACAAGAGCCTAGACAATCAGAGATTCGGCCAGCAAGGCGCGTTGAACTCCGCTACTCAACACGTTGGGCAAGGGCAACCTGGTTCTCAGCCAATCACTAATCAACCGGATAATCGGTATCGATTGGAGGTGTGCGACGCCAAACATCATCGGATGGGTGACTATCTGAAAGGTGCTCTGGACGAATTTGAAAAAGAGCCGTTTACTGAGAATCCGAATTTCTTCCGCTGGGTAGAAAGTGAAGTACAGAAAGACGCCGCGGGCGCGGCAAAGCGCTGGAATGACAATCTCTTTGCGAACATAAAGGGCGCTAATGCGGCACAGCAGGAAGCAAAATATATCGAATGGTTTAAGAAAAGGAGTCAAATATATTGAGGAGGGTGTGGAGCGGGACCGCTACAAAGTCGCGATCGATCAAGGAGTTCTAAGCCGGCGCGGGCCAGAGAAAGCGGCCAAGATCGACAAATTCGATAGCGACGCATTGGTGAAACATTTCAAAGACAAACCGGACGCCAAGGCCAATCCTGTGCAGAGCTGCATTTGGGTGATGGGCGCCAATAACGAGTTCTACACTCACCTGGTGAAGATTGGACGTTTTCACCATTCGAGCTTCGCCGACGGGTCTAACGTTGAGGCGGCGGGGGAATGGGCGGTCCGGAACGGCAAGATTGCCGAGATCGACGGGACCACGGGGCACTATAAGGTGCCGGAAGCAGGATTTATAAAAGCGATTCAGCAGCTCAGCAGCAAAGGGGCGCTCCAGGCGGATACGAAAGTAAATCTGTACGCAAAAACCGGCGGCGCCCAATTGCAGGTGGATGCCAACCAATTCGCGACCAACCCCTCGTCGTTCCTCGCCACGCACCTGACCTACAACCCTAAGAGGCACGGACAAGTTTAGTCCGGATCGCAAAGCACATCATACCTGCAAGCGGCGAGTTGTTACCTAAACGGCGGCGTTCGCTAGCGAATAAAGGTCGCCAGCAGCAGCACGATCGCCATTCCGAGCACTGCTTCGATGATTTTCATGACGGTCCAGCTCTTCAGCGTTTCGGTGACCGTCATCCCGAGATACTCTTTGACAATCCAGAAGCCGGCATCGTTCACGTGGGAGATGCTCGTGCCTCCACAGCAAACGGCCATGACCAGCAGTTCAGGGCTAACCGCGCCGAACTGCTTCATCATGGGCGCCAGGATGCCAGAGGCCGTCACAATCGCCACCGTCGCCGACCCGAGAGCGGCGCGAAGAGCGGTTGCAATGATAAAGGCAATCAGCAAGGGTGAGAGCGACGTTGCCGCCAACGCGTGGCCGGCATATGGAGCGACGCCGCTGTCCACGATCACCTGTTTCAACGCGCCGCCCCCCGCAATGATTAACAGCAAGCTGGCGGTAGGCGCTAGCGATTCGGTCGCGAGCTTAGTAATCTGCTCGCCATTGACACCACGGCGGAATGCGAAGAAATAGGCTGCGGCCATAACAGTCAACAACAGCGCGGTGAACGGATGCCCAATGAATTCGAGGACCGGACGACCGGGCCAATTGCGCATGTTCGCGATGGTCGCCGCGAAAATCAACAGAATCGGCATCAGGAGGATCAAGATGACCAAACCAACCGCCGGAGGTTTGCGATCGCCAAGCTTTTCCGTGTCAACTTTCGCCGCAAACGATGGAATCGGCGGTGATATCCGTTTGGAGATCCAGACGCCATACCAAATGCCGCTGACAATCATGGTCGGAATAGAGATTGCAATGCCATAGAGAATCGTCCGTCCGATGTCAGCGCCTAAAAGTTGAGCCGCGACAGAAGGAGCAGGATGCGGCGGGACCAGCGAATGCACGATAGTCAACGCCGCGGCAATAGGCATTGCAAAGAACAGCAGCGAACGCTTCGACTCGCGGCCGAAACTCCATGTCAGCGGCGCTAAGATGATGAAGCCGACTTCGAAGAAGATGGGCAACCCGACCAGGAAACCGGCGCACAACGATGCCCAATGGGCGCGCGCGGGACCCAGCCGATCGAGCAGCCAACGGGCGAGTTCCCGTCCTCCGCCGCAATACTCCAGGTAGCGGCCGATCATCGCGCCCAATGCAACCACCACCGCGATAAAGCTGAGCGCATCGCCGACGCCGGCCTGAATGGAATGCAGCAGCTTGAGCGGCGGCATGCCCGCCGCAAGGCCCAGCGCCATACTCGTCACAAGCAGCGCCAGGAAGGCGTGCATGCGCGCGTAGAGGATCAAACCCAACAGCAGACCGATCGCGATGATGGTGATGAGGACTAAGTACGGTCCGTGGGCCAACGGTTGAGTATATAACGACGCTACTATTGTGGTTTGATTCCCGATTTCATCCGCGTCCACGAGGCCGATAACGTGGCCATCATCGTTCGTCCCGAGGGCTATGCCGGTCGCGAACATATTCCCCAATCGCACAAGATAGCGCTGGTGCGCATTGACCGGGGCGCGCCCGTCATACGCTATGGCCAAGTGATCGGCCACGCCGACCAGGACATTGAGGCGAATTCCTGGGTGCGCGAGGACGTGCTCGACCTGCCGGCGGCGCCTTCGCTCGATGAATTGCCTATGGCAACCCACATCCCCGCGCCTCTGCCGCCGCTCGAAGGCTATACTTTCGAGGGTTATCGCAATCCGGATGGCAGCGTAGGCACGAAAAATATTTTGGGCATCACGACCACCGTCCAGTGTGTCGCGCCTACGGTGGATTACGCAGTGCGCCGGATTAAATCGGAGATACTTCCCCGTTATCCGAACGTGGATGACGTAGTTTCGATCACGCACACGTACGGATGCGGTATTGCCATTGATGCACCGGGCGCGGCGATCCCCATCCGCACACTCCAGCAGATCAGCCTGCATGCGAATATTGGCGCGCAGCCTCTGATCGTCAGCTTGGGCTGCGAAAAACTTCAGCCGCAGCGCCTATTTCGAAATCAGTTGCCGTTGCTTGCAGATTTGCACGTAATCCGGTTGCAGGATGAGCGCGGTTTCGCGGAAAGCGTGGCGGCGATACTGGAGGCCGCTGAAAAGCGTCTGGCGCAATTGAACGCCCGGCAGCGGCAGACTTGCCCGGCCTCCGAACTGCGGGTCGGTTTGCAGTGTGGTGGCAGTGACGCCTTCTCCGGGGTCACATGCAATCCCGCGGTCGGGTATGCGGCGGACCTTCTGGTGCGGGCCGGCGCAAGCGTGTTCTTTTCGGAAGTCACGGAAGTCCGCGATGCGATTCACCTGTTGACGCCGCGGGCCATCAACGTGGATGTGGGACGCGCGTTGATACGCGAGATGCGCTGGTACGACGATTACCTCGCGAAAGGTCACGCTGACCGCAGTGCCAATCCGACCCCTGGCAACAAGCGCGGTGGGTTGGCTAATATCGTCGAAAAGGCGCTAGGCTCAATCGCGAAAGCGGGCAGCACAGCGATAATGGGCGTAGCGAGCCAAGGAGAACTGGTGAAGGACAAAGGGCTGGTGTTCGCCGCCACTCCCGCGAGCGATTTCGTTTGCGGGACACAGCAATTGCCGTCCATGAATCTGCACGTGTTTACCACGGGCGAAGGCAGCCCGTATGGATTGGCGCTGGTGCCGGTCGTCAAAGTCTCTTCGCGGACAGCACTCGCTGAGAAATGGCACGACCTGATCGATATCGATGCCGGCCGCATCGCCACAGGGGAATCGACCATCACCGATGTGGGCTGGGAGTTGTTCCGCTTTATGTTGGATGTGGCCAGCGGCCGCAAGAAGACCTGGGCCGAGCATTGGGGCTTAGGCAATGCGCTCGCTCCGTTCAATCCCGGACCAGTAACATAGAGACGCCGTATTCAGAAGTTCCGCCGGATTCGTTCGGGCCTAATTTTGTCAGCGATTTCAGCATAAGCCGATGCTAACAATTCCCGACTGTGTTAACTACTCAGATTTTGGCGAGGCCTTTCTATTTGCCTTACCACCACCTTGGAGATCCAAGGACGAGGATAGCTCCTATCCGAACGTTCCCTTGAGATGAATGACAGGCGATGCCCGCACCGCAGTTCGTTTGGTAATCCTGCCTTCCCGTTATTGACGCGACCAGGGGCATCCCAAAATCATCCGCGTTTATTGGCATTCATCTGCGGCCATTTATCTTCTCAGTTCGTTTGGTAATTCCGCCCTTCCGTTCCCATCCGCGAATCGATTAACAATTTTCGAAAATTTTCTATCTCCCACGCTTTCATCGCATTATCCGCAAATTTCGCGCTCGGCCGCGCCACCCCGCTGCCATACTCATTGCGGGACGACAGCTATGGATGACCTCGAACTCGAATCTCACATCCTCGACGACAACCACTACGAGCCGCCCGATTTAGAAGCGCTCATGTCGGAAAAATCGTCCGCAATCGATGGCCATCGTCGCTCCGGCGGCCCACGCACCCCCGAAGGCAAGGCCATTTCGTCCCAAAACGCCAACAAACACGGTTGCCGCTCCAAAACTCTAATTCTTCGTCACGAAGACCCCGCCGAATACGAAGCACTCCATAAAAGTTGGTGGGACGAATACCAACCCTTCGGTCAACGCGAAGAGACGCTCGTTCAACTTCTCATCGATAACCATTGGTTCCTAAAGCGCGCCAGCAAGCGACTCGAACAAGTCGAAGAGTCGCTGCCCGAGAACGTCTACCAGTGGACCGACGCCGACAAAAAACTCCTCAGCACCTTCCAGCGCTATAAAACCACTGCAGAACGGGCCTATTACAAATCATTCCGCGAAGTCGAAGCCTATCTTCGCGAGTGTGTCCGCGCCGAAAATGCCGCGCACAAAGCCGATCTGCTGCGCTTGAAAATCGAAGCGCAGATCGCCAAAAAACCAGCCGAAGCTAAGCAGATTGCACTCAAAATGGCGACGCCGCTCTATCGCGATCGCCGCGAACGCGCCGCTGCCCGCGCCAAAGTGGAGGTCATGGAACCGAACGTCAGCCCCTTCGGCGATTCCCCGCCGCACAGGCGCAGTCCCATTTAAGCTCGCAGAAAAATCTTGATTTGCACTTCGGCTACCGCTTTTCCAGAAACGCCAGCAGCTCCACCAACCCTTGCCGCACTTCTTCCGCGCGGCGGAGTATTTCGTTATCCACTAGGCTGTTCCCAAACAGCTCGCCCTGGGGACGAGGCTTGGCGGATGTGGGCTTCGCGACGGAGCGCTTGGGTCGAGCGTCGAGAATCTTGCGCGCGCCTTCAATCGTGTAGCGCTTCTCATACAACAGGCGCTTGATCTCGAGCACCAATTCCACATCTTTGCGCCGGTACAGCCGATGGCCCGTGCCGGATTTCTTCGGCCCAAGCCCTGAGAACTCCGATTCCCAGAACCGCAGCACGTACGGCTTGATGCCGGCTAGTTTCGCGACCTCCCCGATCCGAAAATACAGCTTATCCGGAATTTCAGGGTCGGGCGCGGGGGTGGCCAGTTCTTCCATAGAACTTGTAAGCCCTTAAATTGTAACGAAATCTCGCCAACTAGCCCATAGCTAATATCGAAGAAGCACATGCGCCTGCACCTAGGCATTCATCCGGTTCGCGAAGCCCTCCGCGCGCAGCGCCCGCTGGACAAAGTGATCGTCGCCAAAGGGCTCGCCGGTCCACGCATCCAGGAGATAGTCGAACTTTGCCGCGACCGCGCCATTCCCCTTCGCTTCGAGCCTCGCGAGACTTTGGACCGCGAGGCCAAGGGAGTCTCGCACCAGGGCGTCATTGCTTTTGGCGCCGCGCACAGTTATTCGGAATTGGACCCCATTGCGGCAGATGCCCGCTTGCTGGTTCTCCTCGACGGTGTGGAAGATCCGCATAACCTCGGTGCCATCATTCGCACCGCCCATGCCGCGGGCGCCGATGCGGTCATTGTGCCGGAGCGCCGCGCCGCCCCTTTGACCGAGACGGTCGCCCGCGCGTCCGCTGGCGCGATCGAATATCTTCCACTCGTTCGCGTCACCAACATCAGCCAGACGCTCGAAAAGCTCAAGCAGCAGGGCTTCTGGATCTATGGTCTCGACGAACGTGGCACAGAAGTATACGACCGCGTGGAATATGCTATGCCGGCGGCCATTGTCCTGGGCGGCGAGGGCAAAGGCCTTCACCAGGGCGTTCAGAAGCACTGCGACGTGCTTGTGCGCATACCCATGGCTGGTGCCGTTTCATCGCTGAACGTCTCAGTCGCCGCCGGGGTCGTTCTGTTCGAATGGCGCAGGCGCGCCGCCAAATAACAAGAATATTTTGTAAGGCCTCGCCTCGTGTGCGGACTACCTACTCGGAAACACAACGATGATTCAAGTGCAGTCCTTAGCAAAAAGCTTCGGCGCCGTATCCGCGCTGCGTAACGTGTCGTTTACCGCATCTGATGGGTTGATTATGGGCCTTCTCGGCGCGAACGGCGCAGGGAAGACCACGTTACTCCGCATCGTTTCGGGTTTGCTGAGACCCGATCGCGGAAGCATTCAAATAGACGGCCGCGACCAACACGCCTTGGATGCGCGGACGTCCTTGGGATCGCTGCTGGATCACGCTGGGCTTTACGCACGGCTGACCGCGCGCGAGAATCTCACCTATTTTGGCGAGTTGCATGGCTTGCCGCATCTACCACTCGAGCGGCGGGCGGACGAATTGTTGGAACTGCTCGCAATGCAGTCGATCGCGGACCGGCCCGTCTCCGGCTTCTCACTAGGACAGCGCACCAAGGTCGCGCTGGCGCGAGCCATGATGCATTCGCCCAGGAATCTGCTGCTCGACGAGCCCACGAACGGCCTGGACGTGCCCACCGTTCGAACGCTCCGAGCGGCGCTCCGGCGCATGCGCGATTCCGGCTGCTGCATTATCTTTTCCAGCCACGTTCTCGATGAAGTGCGGGAGATCTGCGACACCGTGCATATTCTGGCTCGCGGACAGATCGTTGCCCAGGGCTCGCCGGACGATGTCTGCCGCCAGGCGCGCGTGGAATCGCTGGAGGACGCGTTCATGGAGCTAACTGCGGAGGAACGGCAATGATCAGGCAGGTCATGGTCATTGCCCGCAAGGAAATCGTCGATCATTCACGAGAGATGCGCTCCGTAGGCGCATCCGCGATGCATTTATTGATGGGACCACTGCTCATCCTTGTGATCTCGTTCTCGCCCGCCATGTCGCCCGGTCCGAAAAGCGCAGCCGTCTGGGCGGGAATGATGTCTATCTTCGTTCTGGTGGCCGCCTTCGTGGGCGGAATGAATATCGCGATGGATGTGATGGCAGGGGAGCGCGAACGGCAGTCCTTGTTGCCTCTGCTAATGAATCCGGTCTCGCGCCTGACCGTGATCGTGGGCAAGTGGTTGGCGATCAGCCTGTTTTCCGTACTCGGCGTGGCAGTCACGCTTGTTGCATTCGTATTCGTCTGCCAATTGCGAAGATTGCCCATGCCGCTCTTCCATCAACCGGCGTTGCTGTGCTGGGCCGCGCTAGGGATGATCCCCCTTGCATTCCTGGCCGCTGCGCTTCAATTGGCGATCTCGACTGCATGCCGGACGGCTAAGGAAGCTCACACGTATCTCTCTGTGCTGATCTTCATTCCCATGGGCGTAGCGATGTTTCTGCTCTTCCTGCCAGATAAACTGGGCCCGTGGGCCGCCTTCGTGCCGGTCGCGGGCCAACAGGCTATCGCCGAAATAGGCATGACGACAGGACACTGGCCATTGGCACAAGCTCTCACATTAGCCCTGGCGACCGCTTGGCTGACCTCGGTCGCCGTCATCGTAGCCGGCAAAATGCTCGAAAGAGACAGTATCGTTTATGGCCGATAGCATACTTATGCAGGGATCGGATACTGTGTCCGCCGATGCGGCCAGAACGCTGCGTGACACGTTGTTTGACCGCGCACTGCAGGAGAACGGTCCGGCCCTGTTGCGGTTGGCCTCCGCCTACACCAATACGCAAGGCGACCGCGACGATCTCTTCCAGGAGATTGCTTTTGCCATCTGGCAAGCGCTGCCGGCGTTTCGTGGCGATAGCTCTTTTCGGACCTACCTCTTCCGCATCGCACACAATCGCGGCCTAGCCCATTTAGCCAGTCGGAAGCCCCTTCAGACTGTTGATGAAGAGGACTTGCGTTTGCACGACCCGATGCCCAACCCTGAGCGCCGGCTCGAAATTGAGGAGCAACGCCGCAACCTGCTCGCTGCCGTACGCAGGCTGCCCATCGTCTACCGCCACGTAATCACGCTGGCTCTCGAAGGACTCAGCTATCCGGAGATCGCGGAGATTCTCGGGCTCACCGAAGCTAACGTCGGCATTCGTCTCAACCGCGCCCGTAAAGCGCTTCGAAAGATGTTGGATTAACTATGAAGACCGACCCGGAATTGAAGACTTGGCAATCGCT
This sequence comes from Bryobacteraceae bacterium, assembly GCA_036272835.1. GTDB lineage: Bacteria > Acidobacteriota > Terriglobia > Bryobacterales > Bryobacteraceae > Bog-105. The sequence goes on along the minus strand of DATAXY010000017.1, from coordinate 232,401 downwards.
GTGGCAAGCCGATGCGCAGCTCCCGCGCGATCTGCGCGAGAGAGCTATGCGGCAAGTACGGCGGATGCGGATTATGCTGGCGGGAGACATCGCCGTAACCGTGATCGTGGGCGGCGGCGCCACCGTTTGGGCCCTGACCTCCAGCCAGCTTGCCGTGAGATTGCTGGCGGTTTGGATTTGGACCACGATCCTGGCGGCCTGGATCTTTCGCTATTGGAACAGCCAGTTCAATAATTGGACCGGCGCAGCACCCAGTACGGACACATTCTTTGAGACCTGGGTAAAGCGCTGCCGGGAGATTCGCCGCAACGTGCAATTCGGCTTCGGATTAGGCATCGTGCAACTCATTGTCAGTTCCGCGTGGGTATTCCGCGAGTTGCATCACGGCCACGGCATTTCATTTCGTGCGTTCGTGACTATGGCGCCACTGGACTTTGCGTGGCTCTGCGCCGGGCTGCTGTTCGCCTGGGCGTTTCGGTTCTACCGAAAGGTGACCTTGGACTTGATATATGCACAGCGCCTCAAGGACGAATGGGTAACCGGCGAGCCCATCCCGGTCTTTTCTCCAGAAGTGCTGTCTCCCGTTCGGAAAAAGCGACTGCTCGAATCGATCACGCTGTTCAGCGAACGTTTGGAATGGCAATTGCGGCGGAAAAAGAAGCGAGCCTGGAAACTCTGACACGATCCACACGGCTCCTCAGTTGCGCGGCCGGGAGGTTACACTGAAGATTCTCCCTCCCTTCCCCGTAAGCCATGTGGATTGTTAAACTCGCGCTACGCCGGCCCTATACCTTTGTTGTCGGCGCGCTGCTGATACTGGCCCTCGGGATTGTCACAATCCTACGCATGCGCGTAGACATCTTCCCGCAGATCGACATACCCGTCGTAAGCGTGGTCTGGCTATACACGGGCCTCTCGCCGCAGGAGATGGAGCGCCGCATCGTCACCATCTCCGAGCGTGCGGCCACCACCGCGGTCAATGACATCGAGCACATGGAATCGCAATCCTTAAACGGGATCGGCGTCATCCGCATGTACTTTCAGGAAGGCACCAGGATCGATGCGGCGGTCGCGCAGGTGACGGCCATCATGGGTCAAATCACGCATGTGCTGCCGGCAGGCATTACTCCGCCGTACGTCATTCAATACGACGCATCCACCGTGCCGATCATCCAGGGTAGCCTCAGCGGCCCGGGCTACTCGGAAGCCCAGTTATACGACTTTGCGGCTAACTTCATTCGTACCCAACTAGCGACCGTGCGCGGCGCTTCGGTCCCCGTGCCTTTTGGCGGACGAGTACGACAGATCATGGTGGACCTGGACCCGCAGGAGATGTTGGCAAAGGGCATTTCCGCCGCGGACGTCAGCAATGCCATCAACGCCCAAAGCCTGATTCTCCCCGGCGGCACGGCCAAATTCGGAGACCGCATCTACAACGTCCAGATGAACAGTAGCCCGCAAGCGGTGGCGGGTCTGAATGACCTGCCAATCAAGCTCGTCAATGGGACGCCGGTCTACATCCGCGACGTGGCGCAGGTGCGGGATGGATTTGCCGTGCAGCAGAGCGTGGTCCGCAAGGATGGGCAGCGCAGCGTACTCATCACTATCCTTCGCAACGGCAACTCATCCACGCTAGGAGTGGCGAATCGCGTTCGCGCCACTCTGCCGAAAATTATGGCCACGCTGCCCAAGGACTTGCACCTGAGCCTGCTATTCGATCAGTCGCGATTTGTGCGCGCGGCCATCCAGGGCGTCACGCGCGAAGCGATCATCGCCGCTGCGCTCACCGCGCTGATGATCCTGCTGTTCCTGGGCAGTTGGCGCAGCACTTTGATCGTCGCCGTTTCCATTCCCCTGTCGATTCTGGTCTCCATCATCGTGCTCAGCCTGTTCGGACAGACCCTCAACGTCATGACCTTGGGCGGCCTGGCCTTGGCCGTTGGCATTCTGGTCGACGATGCAACCGTTGAGATTGAGAACATTCATCGCAACCAGGCGATGGGGAAACCAATTGTCTCGGCAATCCTCGATGGTGCGCAGCAAATCGCCGTTCCCGCGTTCGTCTCCACGCTTGCTATCTGTATTGTTTTCGTGCCTGTTCTGTTCTTGAGCGGTGCGGCGAAAAGCCTCTTCACACCACTGGCTATGGCGGTCGTCTTCGCCATGATGGCTTCCTATCTGCTCTCGCGAACGCTGGTTCCGACAATGGCGAAGTACTTGCTGCCTGGTGAACATACCACAGACGATTCTGGCTCGATTTTCGGCCGCTTTCATCAGGCTTTCGAGCGTGGGTTCGAACGGATGCGAAACGATTACCGCGATCTCCTCGATTTTGCGCTCGCTCACTCTGGAGCGACTCTTGCTATCTTCGGCGCTCTCGCGCTGCTCGCCGTGGTTCTCACGCCCTATCTCGGACAGGACTTCTTTCCAACCGTCGATGCCGGCCAGTTTCGCCTGCATGTCCGCGCCCCGGCCGGTACAAGGCTCGAAGAGACCGAACATGTGTTCTCGCGCGTCGAGGATCTCATTCGCGAAGTCATCCCGCCGCGCGATCTCGACATGGTGCTCGATAACATCGGCATTCCTAATAACAGTGGGAGCGCGATCGCTTTCGGCGACGGCTCCACAGTAGGCAATTCCGATGGCGAAATTCTGGTCTCCCTCAAAGTAGGTCACGCGCCGGTTGCGAATTATATGAGGCGCTTACGTGTGGAACTGCCGCGCCGCTTCCCGGAAGTGACCTGCTTCTTCCAGCCTTCCGATATTGTCAGCGAGATACTCGACTTCGGTCTTCCCGCCCCCATCGATGTGCAGGTAGTAGGGCGCGACATCGAGAGCAACTATCACATTGCCGAAGAAATCACTCGTAGGATTCAGCACATCCCCGGCGCAGTGGACGTCCACGTCCATCAGATCGTCGATGCGCCCCAGATCGACGTCAACGTCGACCGGACTCGCGCCGTATTGGTCGGCATGGATCAAAAAGATGTTGCCAATAGTCTGCTCGTCTCGCTCGCATCGAGCGGTCAAATCGCGCCGAACTACTGGGTGAATCCGAAGAACGGCGTCAGCTACTTGATGGCCGTGCAAACGCCCGAATATAAAGTGGCCTCTATCGAGGACTTACAGTCGACCGCGCTGATGACACCGAACCAGAACCGGCCGCAGTTGCTGGCCAATCTCGCCACCACCGCACGAGCCATTTCGCCGGCCGTCGTCAATCACTACAATGTGCAGCCGGTGTTCGACGTCTTCGCCTCGGTGCAGGATCGGGATCTTGGGGGCGTAGCGAATGATATCGGGCGCGTGCTCCGGGACGAACGCGCGAAAATACCACGCGGCGCCAGCATCGTAATGCGCGGCCAGGTGCAAAGTATGCGCGAGTCTTTCGTGGGACTCGCTTACGGACTGCTATTCGCCGTGCTATTGGTTTACTTCCTGATGGTGGTCAATTTCCAATCCTGGCTGGATCCGCTGATCATCATGATGGCGCTCCCGGGCGCATTCAGCGGCATCGTCCTGATCCTATTCGCGACCCAAACCACGCTCAGCGTCCCGAGCCTGATGGGCGCCATCATGAGCGTGGGCGTTGCCACTGCGAACAGCATTCTCCTGGTCACTTTCGCGAACGACAATCGCCCGCAACTGACTGCCCGCGGAGCCGCATTGGAAGCGGGCTATGTCCGGTTGCGTCCGGTCTTGATGACCGCCGCGGCAATGATCGTCGGCATGTTGCCCATGGCTCTTGGCTTGGGTGAAGGCGGCGAACAGAACGCACCATTGGGACGGGCGGTGATTGGCGGCCTTTTGCTCGCTACGCTGGCCACGCTGTTTCTGGTGCCGGTGATCTACGCGAAGTTGCGCCGCTCGTCGGGCTTTGTCGAGGAAACAGTGCTTTGGTAGTCGCGGAGTGGAATAGTAATAAATGAATATGCGCGACCCGCTAATAGAAGCCGCACATACTCCGGCGCAGCGCGATCGGAAGCCGGCAGCCAGAACCCGGATCTTCGGGTTGTTGCTGCTGTTCGCAATCGTGGCTGCGTTGCTTGCGGGAATACTACCACGCCTGCAGCACCGCGCGGCGCTCACGGCTGAGACTAGCGGAATTGACTCGGAACGCCTGCCAGTGCATGTGATAGAAGCTAAGGCCGCCGCTCCCCGCAGCGACGTCACACTGCCGGGGAACATGCAAGCTATCGAGGAAGCCCCAATCTACGCTCGCGTCAGCGGCTACATTACGCACCGCTATGCCGATATCGGCGACAAAGTGAAGGCCGGACAGGTGCTGGCTGACATTGACGCGCCTGAACTCGATCAGGAATTGATGCAGGCCCGCGCCACCGCCGCACATTCCATTGCCATGTTGGGTCAGGCCCGCGCCAGCTTGGTGCAGGCACAAGCGAAGATGACATTAGCCAAGGCGACGCTCGACCGATGGGTCACTCTCGCCACGCGCGGCGTGGTCTCTCATCAGGAGAAGGACCAGAAGCAGAGCGACTTCGACAGCGCCGCCGCGGAAGTGGAAGCGCTGAAGTCCAGCGTGAGCGCCGCCGAGGCCGACGTCGCGGCCCAAAATGCAAACGTCCATCGTCTCCAGGATCTTACCGGGTTTAAACACGTCTCGGCGCCGTTCGCAGGCGTGATCACCACGCGCAATATCGATGTCGGCAACTTGATCGAAGATGGCAGCGACTCCTCCACCCGGGAGCTCTTCCACATTGCTAAGTTCGATACATTGCGCATCATGGTCAACGTACCGCAACCCGATGCGCCATTGATTCACGACGGCGGCCTCGCTTTCGTGCAAGTGACCGAATTTCGAGGACGTGAGTTTCCCGGTCAAATCGCCCGCACTGCCGATTCGCTCGATCCCAACTCGCGGACACTGCTCACGGAGGTGCACATCCCCAATCAAGAGGGCATTCTATTGCCGGGCATGTTCACTTCTGTGCGTTTTCCGTTGCAGCAGACGGCGCCCGCGGTTGTGATTCCCGCCGATGTTTTAATCGTCGATGCGCGCGGCACCCAGGCGGCGACGGTAGATCGATCCAATGTCGTACATCTGCTTCACTTGACCCTGGGCCGCGACTTTGGCGCAACGATCGAAGTGGTGAACGGCCTCCAACCCGGTCAACGCCTGATCGTCAACCCGCCCGATACGTTGACGGACGGCGCTAAGGTCGATGTGTTGTCGAAGTAAGCTGGGCGCCTCCCCCGCGCCAGCCACACGATTGCGACCGGTTTTTGTTTGACAAAGGCTTGATAATAAACTAGTATCTAATAAGGGTTGGCGGTTCTGTTCGCCTTTTCGGACTATCTGAGCTAAGCAGGTCTTCTGGAGGATCCTCTTAGCAATCGCCCCACAAGAAGGTCCCGAAAATGTCCAAATTCTATGTGGTCGAAAAAGCTGGCATCCCTGCCGTTTGGCAGTCGGATGCGGAGCATATCGGCAGCTTACTTCGCCGCAAAGCGGGTTTCAAGATTGCTGCAGCCAACCCTAGCGGAACACGGCATGATGCATTGGTTGTTCTGCGCCAACTCTTCCCCGGGCATAGACCCATCAAAGCGCATCCAGAGTAGATGTCCGCAGATACGGCGCTAGCGATAGCGCGATTAGACATTGGGGCTTAAAGGAGAAACGCAACGTGCATTTCGTCTATCAAGGCTTCACGCACCAAGGTAATGTAAGGTCGTTTAACTTTCAAGGAATTGATGAAAGTAAGGTCCAAACAAACTTTGAGATTCGAGTGAACCTGCTTCTACTTTCGCAAAACAAAGTTGCCATGCAGGACGCGCCTAGTTTTTGCCTTAACTTGCTCACCGCCGCTTCGGCAGCTACGCCGGCGGATTTAGAGAAGTTTCAACACTATCAGATCCTCGAAGAAGACCTGCTTCCCTTGGTATTGGATCGCGAGAAACGCGCAACCATGAAGGCCCTGAAGGCTCCGCCGCGTAGGTTCGGTCGCAAGCCTCCGCTCAGTTCGCAGTTCAGACCGTTAACCCGGCCTGACGCCTAGAGAGATTGGCGGCCCTACGCCGCCTGATGTCCGAGCGCTAAAACGAAATACCGCGCTGGCACGGTTCCCACATTTTTCAGCCCGTGCTCGTCGTTCGAATGGATGTACGCGAGGCCGCCGGGGCCCATTCGTTCGCTCTTACCCCCGATTGTGACAACCAACTCGCCTTCGATCATCATCATCATCTCTTCATGCACATGGTGATGGGGCGCATGCGGCGCATTGCCCGGCGCCAATTGCGTGACGTGTAAGTCTATCGGAAAACCATCGTGCGTAGTGCCAGTAAACACCTGCCAGCTCTTGTTTCCATTCGGGTTCTCTTTCACGTGCAACCGGTCTAATTGGTAGACTGCTGACGGCAGCACCGCCATGCTCTTCTCAGCGGGCGAAGCTTGCGCGGCGAGCAGCGCCGGCAACAATAGGCTCAAATCTCTTCGGGTAATTTCCATTAAATTCTCCTCGACAACACTGTCTTAATCCTTGCGCACCGCAACAATCTCGCTGTCTAACGGAACGCCGCCCTCTACTTTGACCCTCAGGAGGACCGACATCCGGCTGAGCCGTTTCGTCGGACCCAACTGGCTCAGTGCGCTGATCAGGGCTGTCGTTTTGTCTTCACGGCAGGCAAACTCGACGGCTCCCTGGGTTCCGAACGTGCTTGTCCCCGCCAATAACAACATTCGCTGGGCCGCGGAAGCGCCGTCGCCAAGTTCAATCAGAGCGTAATCCTGTGTCATCGGCAGTCCACTAGATCCGAAATACCAGTCTTGCTCGGTCGCGCGCGGGTGCAAATTGCGTATTCCGAGGTCGCCGCGCCGAGGACCACTATCCGGACGTTCGAACACGAAATCTTTGTTCTGAGGCAGGTCTCGCAGCGCCTCATTCTCGGACGGCGAACCGACGAAAATTAAATCGCGATCCTTCGTGTCGTCCCAATTCAAAAGCCGGCCACGCTTTAACAGGAACCTGCGCCCAAGGTGTTGGAACAGATCATCCAGGGCGTGAATGGCGATCACCTCGCCCACTCCTGTGTAGCCATCGAAAATCCCCTCCAGGACGCTCTCTCCTGGTCTTCGATACCGGAGCCCTGTCTCCGGACGGCCGACGAACTCCGCGTTGCTGAACACTACCAGCGGAGAAGGTTCGCTATGCGGTACGGCGGTCTGCCAAAAGGTCACCAGGGCGCTGGCCGGCGCATTCGGCGGCGACTGCACATCGACATGTCGTCCTGGCCGGAAAATCAAAAACGCGGTGCTTGCCACGGCCGCGCCTATAACCAGCCAAAAAATGGCCCGAAGACCTCCCGGAAGCGGTGAGGGCGCCGGCGCCGGCACGACGACCGGTGCTGGAACCGGCGCCGCCTCCTTTACCACCCGTTTCTTGAATAACAGCGAATAGCTGCCCTTGGGGATTTCGATTTGCCAAGCGTCCTCGGTTCTGGAGGTAGCGTAATACTCCGCCAGCTTCGACCGCAGCCGGCTGGTTTGCACCCGCACGGTCGAATCCAAACGCGGGTCGAAATTCGGCGGCCGCCCGAACACCTCTGTCGCAATCTGGTATTCCTTCGTCGGAATCTGCGGGCTTTCGAGCGCATGTTCCGCCAGATACTGCAACAGGTGACAGAGGGCCTCGGACCCATGCAACAGTGGGCTGCGGATGAGGCGCTGCACCTCTTCCCGCTTCTCCTTGTGGTCAGCCGTGCGATCCTGCTGCGCTAAAGATGACGCCAATTTCGGGCCCTCTCGACTACCATTTCACGGGCCTTTTGCAACGTGTAACGAGCGTTTACATCGTCTGTACGTTATTCCAAATTCAGGCCGTTCGCGAATGTAACAGTATCATACATTGCGTTTGTCGAAAGGCCGCCGGACTACTCAGTCCAGACCGCAACGCCGCCGGGTGCAACTTCCGCGCTCCCGATCCGGAGATGCGTTCCAGCACCGCCAGGAATCCGCTGCGTCTTCGAAGTAAAGTTGGTAGCCACCCAGAAACCGTCGCGCCAGTCGATCTGGAAATCCGGGTCGAGGTTGGCCGGCGACGCGCCCGCCGCTTCATATACCCGGTGCAGGATTGCCCGCTCCAAATCCCCGTTTAGCGTCTCTACACCCACGTATGTCACCGTGCCCTTACCGAGCTTATGAGTAATCGCCGCGGGCCGCCCAGCATAAAACTGGTCGGTATAACGGGCCAACACCTCGGTGGAAGAGTCCGGCTCCAGGATCTCCGCCCACGAACCCCACTTATATTGCTGCCCCGCTGACGTAACCGTCCCCGTCAGCGTATCCGGCAGATCGTCGTAGAACGGAATCCGGCCGCCAATCAAGGAATAGATCGGCTGCGCCCACAACGCCTCCCACAGATGTCCGTTCTTGTCCTTTTCGGCGGTACGGCAAGTAAGAATCAAGTGCCCGCCGTTTCGCGCGTACTCGGTCCAGCGATCGATCAGGTCCTGACTGACCAACTGGTACGCAGGCGCAACCACGAAAGGGTAGTTACTGAAATCGCGATCCGCCGTAATCACATCCACCGGCGCCATCATGCTCTTTAACCCGCGGTAATAGCGCATCCAATGATCCACGGTGTTCCATCGGACGGTTTGCCGGTGGTTTGACAGGTCCCAGCGATTGTCATAGCTAATCAGAAAGGCCGTGCGCCGCGCGGCATAAGACTTGGGCTCCTCTGTGTCGGGCTTGTAGAGCTTTCGCAATGCAACAACGTCGCGCATCGCCTGCGCGTACTCGCGCCCACCCGGTGAAGGCGTAACACCATCGGGCTCCACCAAGCCTTTGTGATACATTTCCGATCCGAAAATAGGCTGGCGGAAGCGGTACGTACATACCATCTGAGCACCGGCGGCGAAAGCCCGCATGATCCACATGTGAATCGCTCCCGGCACAGGCCACGGGTTCACCGTGCCCCAGTTCACTTCGCCCGGCTGCAATTCCATCTGACCGGAAAGCCCCGTGATAGGCCGCATCAGGTCATGCATGAACGACAGTTGTGCCGCATTCCCGAGCCGAAATCCCAATGGTCCCTCGTTTTCATTCAAGTCACCATGGACCGGATACAGGGTCCACGTGAACACGTCCAGATCTTTAGCGGAAAGCGTTGGGTTCACATCCTCATGCATCGCCATGAAGTTGGTCGTAATCCATTGGTCCTTCGTATACTGCCGCAAAATATCGGCCTGCATGCGGATGTAGTCCGCCGTAGACGCCGCGAAGAACCGCTCGAAATCGAGCACCGCCTGAGGACTGGGATCGGCCACCAGCCGATCCGGATTGGGGATTTCAATCTGATCGAAGTTCTGATACATCTCCGACCAGAACGCGCCGCCCCAGACCGTGTTCAGAGCCGCGATTGAGCCGTCGTAATGCTCGCGCAGCCAATTGCGGAATGCCACAGTCGCTGCAGCCGAGTAGGAGTAGCGTCGCCCATAGTGGCTCAGCTCGTTATCGATCTGCCATCCCCAAACATGCGGGTTGTGCCCGAAGCGCTTGGCCAGTTGCGTATCGATCTTGGTGACGTATTCGCGATAGAGCGGCGAACTCCAATCGCCTTGCTCGCGGCTCCCATGAATCATCGTCCGCCCCTGCTCGTCCACCATCAGAGTCTCCGGATGCTCATGCGTGAGCCAGATCGGCGGAGTCGCGCTGGGCGTGCAGAGGATCACTTTCAAGCCCTGGCTCGCGGCCAATTCCACGTTTTTCTCTAGCCAGTCGAACTGGTAATTCCCCTCCTCCGGCTCCATGAAATACCAGGCGAACTCGCCCATGTGGACGTACTCCATGCCCAGCTTGCGGATGTTGCCCATATCGCGCGCCCACTGCGATTCCGGCCAAGCTTCGGGGTAGTAATAGACCCCGATGGTCATCATCTGTGGCTTTGGAAACCAATCCGGATTAGCCGCTGGAACGGCCGGTAAGTTCAGGACAAGGAGCGAAAGGAAGGCGGACAGAGCGCAGCGCATCCTTCCGTTGTACTCTACGCGGCACGGGACTCTCTTACTGCCCGGCCGATTTGGATTTGGCGTGTGCGTCTTCGGCGCTGACAAGTTTGTTGAAGTTGCTCAGTTCGCCCGAGGCGGTCTTCTCCTGACAGACCAACGCCAGGTTACGTTCATCGAACTTTTCAAAGAACTGTTCCCAGGTAATCGGCTCTAGCGATCCCTCGCCGGAATAACCGGGAAAATCAATGCGGAGAATACCAACATCGTCCTTCGAGCCGGTACGCTTCACGTGAGAAGGCTTTCCACCGCGAGCTTCGGCCCACTTCCGGATTTCGTCGTGGTCTTGAGTGGTTTTGGATAAATGAGAGGACATGCAGTCTTCCTTGGCTAACTAAAAGACCAGGAAGGCAAGGCGAAACCGCATCTCGAAAAAACTACAGAAACCGCCATATTCACGGTGATAGCCGGCCCACATGGCGCCGAGCCGGCAGACCTGGTACGAAAATAGGGCGATGGAGCGCATCAGGATGGATAAGTGGCTGTGGGCCGCACGATTCTTTAAGACGCGTGCACTGGCAGCGCGAGCTTGTGAACTGGGCAGGATCAAATTAAACGAACAACCAGCCAAGGCCTCGCGCGAAGTCCATGTAGGGGACCGGCTGCAGGTAAAGAACGACGGCGGCGAGTTTCAGGTGGATATCCTGCTGCTGAGCGAAATGCGCGGCCCAGCGGCTGTTGCGTATACCCTCTACCGCGAAACCGAAGCAAGTCGCGAGTCGCGTCTCAAGTTGGCGGAAGAACGGAAAGCAATGCCGCCGCACTTTGAAGCCTCGCGAGAAGGCAGACCTTCGAAACGCGATCGTCGCGAGCTCAATCGTTTTCGAGGCAGGGCCTAACCTGTTGCGATAGCAATCGCTCGTCGCGAGCGTTGCACCGGCTGTGACGGGTCTGGTATAGTACTGCAGATCCTGTCTGAGCGACGTTAATGCTCACCTTGCCGTAAACGGGAACCTTCCAGTCAAAGCCGCCTTCCACGCCGAGGCACTTGTGGAGGATTACTATGGCCGCTCGAGGCACGGGGTGTTGGTTCTCAAAGCTTTTTTTCCTGTTGGCAGGGCTTTTTCTTTTAGGCCTGCCGGCACTTTCCCAGAACGCAAGTCTAACAGGGGTGGTTAAGGACCCGCAAGGCGCGGTGGTGCCGGGCGCGGTCGTCTCGCTTACCGACGTCGGCAAGCAAGTGCCCATCAAAACCGTCTCCAACCAGCAAGGCTTATACGAATTTCCCATCGTTCCCCCGGGTAGCTACGCTCTCAAAGCGGAAGCGCCGGGATTTTCACAATATAATCAATCGCCGGTTACCCTGCAAGTCGACCAACGTGGCAGAGCCGATGTTACGCTTGCGGTCAGCGGATCGTCAGCGGTCGTCGAAGTAAACGCCAATGTAAGCGGGGTGCAAACGGAGTCGAGTTCCGTAGGCGATGTGATCGAGTCGAAGACGATCTCGGATGTTCCTTTGAACGGGCGATTCTTCCTGGACCTCGCGCAACTAGTGCCTGGTTCGGTGCTGGCCTCCACCAACAATCGCAGCGGCTCGACGACGCCTAGCGCGTTTGGAGCGTTCAGCATCAACAGTTCCGGAGCGCGCTCCGATTCCGCAAGTTTCATGCTGGATGGGATCAACCTGAACGACGGTTCGCAAATTGAGTTTCAACCCAGCATTGAATCCGTCCAAGAGTTCAAAGTGCAGAGTAACTCCTTCAGCGCCGAATATGGGCGAACAGCCGGAATCATCATCAATAGCGTCACCAAGTCTGGCACCAACAGCTTGCATGGAACGCTGTTTGAGTTCTTACGCAATGACAAGCTGGACGCGCTCAATTTCTTCGATCCGCCGAGAGCGGTAGAACAGGCACGAACCGGCGAATCGATCGCGCCTTTTAAGCGCAACATCTTCGGCGAAAGTGTTGGGGGACCTGTGGTGCTGCCCGGTTACAACGGCAAGAACAAGACATTCTTTTTTGAGAGCTACGAAGGGCGCCGGTTGAGAGAGACCGAGACGTTCACGACGACCGTGCCCACCGTGGCGCAGCGCGCAGCTGTGACGAATCCGACCGTGGCGAAACTGCTGACGCTGCTACCTCTACCGAATAACCCCAACAGCGCAGTGAATAACTTCACCGGGCAGGCTCCACGCGACTTCAACCTGGACAACACGACTGTCAGGATCGACCATGACATTAACTCGTACAACCTGCTGTTCGGGACCATTATTTACCAACCTGACAACCGAAATGAGGCGTCGTCGCTCGGAACGCACAACATTCCGGGCTTCGGCGATTATCGGGTTGGCCATCGCAAGCTGCTATCGCTCGGCTATACACATATTTTCAGTCCTAATCTAACGGGTGAGTTTCGCGCCGGTGGCAATCGAATCAATTTGAACTTTCAGCCGGAAGCCAGCCTCAATGGACTGATGCCGGAGGACTTTGGACTTGACACAGGAGTCAGCGACAATTTTCCCGACTTCCGCATCTCAGGCGGCCCGGCATTCGGAGGCCTGAGTGGATTTCCCCAGGGAAGGACCGATACCACGATCCAGGGAAACGCGGTGATGTCATGGCTAAGGGGCGCGCATGCGATCAAGTTCGGCTTCGACTATCGGGCCTTTTACAACAACTCTTACAACGACGGCACGGGTGGAGTGATCAACTTCAGTTCTATCGCCGCTTTTCTAGCCGGAACACCTGTCACAGCCACCGTGCAACGAGGCGACTCGACGCCGGCGCTATCCATTCCGGCGTACGGAGGCTTTGTTCAAGACGATTACAAGGTGACGTCGCGGCTGACACTGAATCTGGGACTGCGCTACGAGTATTTCGGAGTGCCGAGCGCGCGGCATAACGCCCTTGAAATCTTCAGCATGACGACGGATCAGTTCACACAGGTTGGAACGAATGGAGCGTACCTCTACAAGCCGGACAAGCTAGACCTTGGTCCGCGCATTGGCCTCGCATGGGATCCGGACGGCAAGGGGCACACGGTCATCCGCGCGGGCGCGGGCATTTACTATGACGAACCGCTGTTAGGCGCTGCCTCGGCTGCAGCCAGCAATCCACCGTATTCAACGAATTACACTTACTCGTACACAGGAATTCCGCTCGCTACGCCTTTCGTGCCAGGACCTACTTCGGCGTTGTCGCCGAACGCGATTGCTTCAGATTACAAACCTTCACGGACACCCCAATATAACTTCAATATCCAGCATCAGGCCTGGAATACCGTGTTTCAACTGGGCTATATAGGATCTATCGGGCGGCGGCTGCCGATTACGGCCGACGCGAACCAAGGGATTAACGGCGTGCGGCCCATTAAGGGCTATGGCGTTATTAGCTACTACGAATCGGTGGCGCGATCGAGTTACAACGCGATGTGGTTAAGCGCAAATCGAAGGCTGGCGAAAGGCCTGACGTTTGACGCATCGTACACCTTCTCGAAATCCATCGACACGTCGTCCACCAGCGGCAATTCTCAGATACAGAACTCGTATAACCTTAATGCCGAAAAGGGATTATCGGATTTTGACGCCCGCAATCGGGTGGTGGCGAGCGTCCTCTATCAATTGCCATGGAAGGCCACTCACCTGAAACCCGTCGTGAATGGATGGGACCTGGGGGTGGTCGGGAATTATCAGTCGGGTAATCCGTTCAGTCCAATTATCTCCAGCTTGCGTAGCGGTTCACTCGACGCGTACGATCGGCCAAACGTTGTGTACGGACAAAGTCTTACGGTGTCAAATCCAGGCCCCAATGAGTGGTTCAACACGGCGGCATTCTCACTGAATCCGATTGACACTTTCGGGGACGCGGGGCGCAACATCCTGACCGGGCCGTCGCTCCGGGATGTAGACCTTTCCCTGATGAAGAACTTCTTGATCCGCGAGCGTGCGACGATACAATTCCGTGCAGAGTGTTTCAACATTTCGAACACGCCAAACTTCGGCCAGCCGGGAAATTCGGTAACGGCGGGAAATTTTGGTGTAATACAAGCTACCCGTTCGCAACGCGGCGACTTTGGCTCGTCGCGCCAGATCGAATTTGCATTGAAGGTGATTTTCTGATGACCTGTCCACGGTTCTCCCGACTCATTATTCTGACGACTCTGGCTGTCTGCGCATTAGCGCAGAGACCTGCGGCGCGCCCGCGGCGGCCTGGCAGCGACCAGGGCCGGTCGATGGTGATCACAAAGTTCGGCATTGTCGCGACACCCCAGTTCCTGGCATCGCAAGCCGGCGCGAAAGTGCTGGAAGCCGGTGGCAATGCCGTCGATGCTGCGATTGCCGCCAATGCCGTGCTGGGCGTGACAGAGCCCTACGTCAACGGCATGGGCGGCGATCTGTTCGCGATCTACTACGAAGCGAAGACAGGCAAGCTATACGGCCTGAATTCGAGCGGATGGACGCCGAAGGCTCTAACCATCGAATACCTCAAGAGTAAGGGCATCACGTCGCTCGATCACATTGGAGTCCATACCATCACAGTGCCTGGTTGCGTGGCGGGTTGGGACGCGTTGCGCAAACGATTCGGAACCATGCCATTCAGCAAGCTGCTGGCATCGGCGACTTACTATGCGGAAAATGGATTCCCACTCGCCGAATACAATTCCCGCGCTTGGATCAGCCCCGTATTTCTAAAGCAGCCTGGCTATCAAACTACCTACATGCCCGGCGGAGTGAGGCCCGGACTGGGCGATGTGTTTAAAAACCCAGCGCTGGGAGAGTCCTTCCGCCAGATTGTCGCCAAGGGGCGCGATGGATTCTACAACAGCTCGATGACTGAAGTGATGGTGAAGTTCTTGCGGGAACAAGGCGGTGTGCACACCGTGGAAGACTTCCGCGATTTTCAGCCGGAGTGGGTGGAACCCATCTCAACGACTTACCGCGGCTGGAAGATTTATGAACTGCCGCCAAACGGTCAGGGCATAGCCGCGCTTTCGATGCTCAACATCATGGAACGTTTCCCGTTGTCCGATTACGGGCACAACTCCGCGGCAGCGTTGCACGTGATGATCGAGGCGAAGAAGCTGGCGTATGAAGACATGGTGACGTATGTAGGCGATCCCCGGTTCGTGCCGGTGCCCGTGCAGGAGATGCTCTCCAAGGACTTGGCAGCGAAACGGGCTAGTTTGATTGACATGCAGCATGCCGCATGCCAGGTGGTGCCGTCGGACCTTGCCGAAAAATTGAGCGCGCGAGGCAGCGAGACCATCTATATGTCGACGATCGACAAGGACGGCAACATCGTTTCATTGATTCAGAGCAACTATGGCGGCTACGGGACGGGGTTGGTGGCGCCGGGCGTTGGGTTCTCATTTCAAAATCGCGGGGCGGGCTTTGAGCTGGAACCTGGGAAACCGAATTCGCTCGCAGGCCACAAGCGCCCGCTGCATACGATCATTCCGGCGTTTATGGAAAAGGGCGACATTCATATTGGCTTCGGCATTATGGGCGGATGGAACCAGGCCCAAGCGCATGCGCAGTTTGTATCGAACGTGGTTGATTTCGGGATGAATGTGCAGGCGGCCCTTGAAGCGGCCCGCTTTACCAAAGGCACGTTCCAAGGATGCGACGTGTCGATGGAATCGCGCATTCCGGAGTCGGTGCGCGAAGAATTGACGCGCCGCGGCCACATTATCACCCTGCTGGGCGATATTTCGAATGGCGTCGGCCAAGGCGAAGCGGTCGTGCGCGATAGCAAGCGAGATGTGAATTTCGCTGGATCAGACCCGCGCTGCGATGGCGAAGCCATTCCGCAGAGTCCACCAGTCTTCTAGTTTGACCGCGCACAACGGGCACCAACCGCCCTGTGCACTGTTTTAGGCGGCCGGGGCTTCTTTGGGCTTGCGGGCCGCGGCGCTGGCTTCGCGATGCAGATGGCCCATCTTCATGCCCGTCGCCGTGAGGCATAAAAAGCCGATCAAAATCAGGGGCAGTGTGACCACTGCCCAGAGGATCATCGAAAAGTCCTTCGAGTGCCGCGTGCCCAGGCCGAACATGATGAGCGTGCGCGCCGCGACCCATTGGAAGGAGCCCAAATTTCCAGGGGCTTGCGGCACCACCGCGCTGAGACGAAGCAACACCATCATCGTGAACGATGCCGCCAAGGGCACGGGGAGGTTGTTCGCTTTGACGAGCGCATAAACCGGCAAGACCTGCGCGAGCAAATACGCGCCGCTGGCGAAGAATGCGAAATATAGATAACGAGAATGACCGATGAGGTGCAGGTCTTCAATCAGCGTGTTAAACCACCCGGGCCACGCGATTCCGAAGAACACATCGAGCTGCTGCTGCTTGGCGTACATTGCAAAGCCGAGGATCAAACCGGCCAGGACGATGATGAAACCCAGTATGTAACCGCCCTTGATCAGCACTACCGGTAGCCGGCCCATGTGAAGCGTGAAGAAGAAGCAAGTCATGAGCCATATGCCATCGAAGATGCGCTCAATCAGGGCTGAGGCGAAGGTGACGGAGATGGGCAATTCGGTGGCACGGGATAAAAGGAAGCACCGAATCAGCTCACCGGCGCGCAGGGGCAGAACCTCGTTCGCGAATAAGCCGACGTAAATAGCCTGAAGAGCGCTAAGATACGATACTTTTTCGACGGGCCGTAGCAGCAGCTTCCAACGCAAGGCGTGCAGCATGTAAACCATGACATCGGTACCTACAGCTACAATCACCCAGCCCCAGTGCATGTGCTGGACCTCGTTCCAAATGTCGCCGAGTCCGGCGCCCGACAAGACCCAGGTGAGACAAACGAGCGAGAATATGTTCGTGACAATGAAAATCGCCCACGAACGGACCTTTTTGCGGCGCTCGGCGGCGGGCCGCAGAGCCGCTATGTGCGTCGTCAAACCCCCATCATAGCGGAGATGGGATCACGAGCCAACGTAAAGACCCATGGCACGTTTTACCGTCTTCACCGTGTCCTCGGTGATGGGCAATACATGGCGTTTGCCTTCCGCCAGGACTCGGTCGATATAGGACGGCTCGGCCGTGACCTCGCGATATTTCCGCTGGATCGGCTCTAAGCGTGCAATGACTGCCTCGGCGATGCGCTTCTTGAAATCGCCATAACGCATGCCAGCGACGGACTCCTTGGTAATCGCGGGATCGCAGGCTTCGCCGATCACCAAGAGGTTGGCTATCCCAGGGCCCATGGTTTCCGGATCGACCGCAGGTTGCGAGTCTGTCGTGGCGCGGGAGATTTTCTTCTGAATGGTCTTTGGGTCGTCCAACAAAGCAATGGCGTGGCCTGAGCTGGGAGCGGATTTGCTCATCTTCTGCGTGGGATCGTCGAGGCCCATGATGCGCGCGCCCACCGTAGGAAGGCTGGTCGCGGGCATGACGAACGTTTCGCCATAAAGCGAGTTGAAGCGTTGGGCAATGTCGCGTGTCAATTCGAGGTGCTGCGCCTGGTCCTCGCCGACGGGAACCACGCTCGCCTGATACAGCAGAATGTCGGCGGCCATCAGGACCGGGTATTGCAACAGTCCGTCGCCGATGGTTTCGGATTTTTCCGCCTTGGCTTTGAATTGAGTCATGCGTTGCAGCCATCCGAGTGGCGTCACACAAGTGAGCAGCCAAGCCAGTTCCGCGTGGCCTGCGATGTCCGATTGAACAACGATGGAGGATATAGATGGATCGATGCCAGAGGCTATAAAGAGCGCGGCCGTATCACGGATCTTGGCGTTGAGGCTGGACGGGTCCTGGTGCACCGTGATGGCATGCAAATCGACGATGCAGAAGATGCTTTCGTATTGGTCCTGAATGGCCGCCCAATTTTTCAACGCGCCCAGGTAATTGCCAATGTGAAGCTGGCCAGTAGGTTGAACGCCCGATAGAACTCTTGCTTTCATGTGAAAGTCTTATGGTAGAAGATGGCCCAAGCAACGACAGTTACAGTTGACATCGAGAAGCTGGTTTACGGCGGCGAGGGCCTGGGCAGGTCAGATGGCCAGGTGGTCCTGGTTCCTTTTGTGCTTCCAGGCGAGCGCGTAGAGGTGCAAGCCTCGCGTGTAAAGAACGGTCTGCTCCGGGGAACGGAAGGAAAGATCCTGGAAGCATCGCCGGAGCGAATCGCCCCGTTTTGCGAGTATTTTGCGAACTGCGGCGGATGCCACTACCAGCACGCACCTTACGACTTCCAGTTGCGCCAGAAGCAGGCAATCCTGCGGGAGACGCTGCAGCGCTTGGGCGGCATCGCGTTTGAAGACGAAATAGCTGTTGTGGCCGGCGATCCGTGGAACTATCGCAATCGTATTCAGCTTCATTTCGGAAAGCGCAGAGTGGGTTTTCGCAGAGCCGATTCTCACGAACTTTGTGCGATTACGCATTGCCCAATCTCATCTCCGCGATTGAACGATCTGATTGCGAAGCTCGATTGGGCAGTCAAGCAACGCGAATGGCCGGGCTTTCTGCAGTCGCTAGAAATCTTCACGAACGAGAAAGATGTGCAGTTGACGGTGACCGATTCGACGCGTCCCGTGGCGGCACGTTTCTTTACGTGGTGCGGCACATTCCTCGAAGGCCTTGCGCCCGGTCCAATTGAATACACTGCCGCCGGGCACACGTTTCGTATCGGCGGCGGCTCTTTTTTTCAGGTGAACCGATTTCTGATCGATGCGCTAGTCGATACAGTCCTCGGCGACGCGCGCGGTGAGTATGCGGTGGATCTATATGCCGGCGCCGGCTTGTTCACCCTGCCTTTGGCAGCGCGTTTCGGACGGGTGGATGCAGTCGAGCGCGGGGGCTCGGCCTTTAGAGATCTGGAGCATAACGCCGGTGAGCGCAACATTCAATGCATTAAGGCGGCGACCGAAGATTACCTGGGCCGCCTTCAAACCAAGCCGAATGTAATTTTCGCGGATCCTCCGCGCGCCGGACTGGGCCCCGAGACGACGCGGGCGATCTTGAGTATCGCCCCCGAGCGGCTTACAGTTGTGAGCTGCGATCCAGCAACCCTCGCACGCGATTTGAAATTGCTGTTGCCGGCATATCGCATTGCGAAACTGGCTCTGGTGGATCTGTTTCCACAGACCTATCACTTTGAAACAGTGGCGCATTTAGCAATTAAGTGAAGGCCGAATGCGGATGGGACAATTGAACTGAATGTCCGTCTACCAAGAACGCAAAGAAGAACTCGAGCGCCACGAATTCATGATGGGAATCGAACGGGGCAGGCTGGCGGTGACGCTCGACTGCATCACCGATGCGATGGTTCTGGTAGGGCAGCATGGCGTCTACTGCCAAAGCGCAAGGCAAATCGGCAAACCGGCGATGGACATACAACTTATCACCAAGAGCCTCGCAGATGCCAAGGAACTGATCTCGAGCGTTCTCGAAGAATTAAAAGCGCGGGCCAAACAAGAGACTACTTAGATGCCACGCAGAAATGGATTCCGTTCTTTTTCAGTTCCAATCGTGGTGTTTGCGCCATGACCCGGAATGACAATCGTCTCTTCGGGTAGATCCAGCAGACGTGTTTTGATGGATTGGAGAATCGCGCGGGAATCTCCTCCCGGCAGATCGGTTCGGCCGATGCTGTTGCGGAAGAGCGTGTCCCCGGCAATGAGTTTGCCTTCCTGCGGCACGAATAAGCAGATGCTCCCACGAGTGTGACCGGGCGTTTCCATGATGTGGAACTCGGACCCGCCCAGCTTGAGCGTTGAACCCTCGACTGCGGGTACGTCGATATCGGGCGCCTCGGGCCGGTCGATTCCCAGCCAATCGGCCTGTACACCGAGCGCGGCCAATTGCTCGCGGTCCTGTTCGTTGAGATAGACCGGTGCACCGGTATGGCGGCGAAGCTTCTCCGCGCCGGCGACATGGTCGATGTGCCCATGTGTGATGACAATCGCCTTAACAGTGAGCTGGTGTTTCTTGAGCGCGGAGAGTATCCGTTCGATCTCAGCTCCCGGATCGACGACGATCGCCTCATGCGTATCCTCATCGCCGAAAATCGAGCAGTTGCATTGAAGCAGGCCCACCGGCAGTATCTCGTGAATCACTTTTTTAACTGCGCACAACGGGCACCAATCGCCCTGTGCGCTTTATCCCCACTTCCAGGTTACGATTCCCGGTCGCTGTACCGCTTTGCCAAACTAAAGAGCAGGCCGCGCCACGCATGGAAAACAAAGAAATCGCTCGTATGCTTTCGGAAACCGCCGATCTGATGGAGGTCGCGGGCGAGGACGGGTTCCGTATACGCAGCTATCGCAACGGCGCCGCAGCCATCGAAAGTCACCCGGAGCGCATCGAAGACATCATTCGGAATCCGGAGCGCAAAGTGACCGATATTGGCGGTATCGGCAAGGGGCTCGCCGCCGTCCTGGCGGAGATCGCCGAGCGCGGATCGTTTGAACGGCGCGATGAGATGCTCGCCCGCTATCCTGCATCCGCTCTGGAACTGCTTAAAATCCAGGGCCTTGGACCCAAAAGCATCGCCCTGCTCTATGAGCATCACGGCGTGAAAACCGTTGACGATCTGGAGCGCATCTGCCGCGAACAAAAGCTGCGCGAACTTCCTCGCATGGGCGCCAAGCTCGAAGAGAAGGTGCTTCGCTCCATCGAAGCCTACAAAAAGAGCGCTGGACGATTCCTTCTCAGCTTTGGGACGCGCATTGCTGAGGAGTTGTCGACAGAGTTCGCCGCGCTCCCCGGCATTGAGCGCGTAGAGGCCGCAGGCAGCCTGCGCCGAGGCCGCGACACGATTGGCGATCTCGACATTCTGGTCACCGGCCCAGGGGCGGCAGATGCCTTGCCCCTAATCGTCAAACATCCGAAAGCGCAAGAGACGCTCGGTTTCGGTGCGAATAAAGCCAGCGTCGTGTATGGACTCGAACGCCTTCAGGTGGACGTCCGGGCATTAGCGGCCGAAAACTTCGGCGCGGCGTTGCAATACTTCACCGGCAGCAAGGAACATAACGTTGCCGTGCGCACCAATGCCGTACGGCAGGGTCTGACTCTCAATGAATATGGCTTGTTCACAATTGACGGCAACCAGCGAGTAGCGGGCGCAACCGAATCGGAGGTTTATGAGCGGTTAGGGTATGCCTGGATCCCCCCCGAACTCCGCGAGAACTGCGGCGAATTGGAGGCTGCCCTGAGCGGAACGCTCCCGCGTCTAGTTGAGCTCTCGCAGATTCGAGGCGACCTGCACATGCACACCACCGAAACAGACGGGAAGGCCTCACTCGAAGAGATGGCCACCGCGGCGGCCGCATTAGGCTATGAATATATTGCGATCACCGATCATTCGAAGGCCCTCGCGATGGCGAATGGCTTGGATGAGTCGCGCGTTGTCGCTTTCGCGCGGCGCGTCCGCGAATTGAACCAATCAGGCCTGCCTTTGCGCCTTCTCTCTGGCCTTGAATGCGACATCCTGCGCGATGGAACTCTGGATATCTCCGAAACCGCGCTTGCTGAGCTGGACATCGTCGTCGGCAGCGTGCATAGCCACATGAATCAAGAGCCTGCAGAGATGACCGATCGGCTGCTGCACGCCCTCGATTCACCTTCACTGCGCGTGGTGGGCCATCCGACGGGCCGCATCTTGTTGCACCGCGAACCATATTCCTTCGATTTCGAAAAGATTGCCTCGAAAGCCTCGGCGCGCAACATCTGGCTGGAGATTAACGCGAGCCCGGAGCGCCTGGATCTGAATGCCGCGATGGTTCGCCATGCCCGGCGTCTCGGTTGCCGGTTTACCGTTTCAACCGATGCCCACCAAACGCGGCACCTGCAGAATATGCGCTACGGTGTGTTGACCGCCCGTCGCGGATGGCTGGAAGCCGGAGACGTCATGAATACCTTGCCGTTCCCCGAGTTGCATGCGAGGTTATCCCGCACCTAATCGAATGCGGTTGTCCGCTCACGATCGCAAAAGTTCCTTCAGTCTCTGCTGCACGGCCGGCCATTCGGCGGCCAATATCGAGTAGCGCACCGAATCACGAGCCGTATAGTCCGCCGCCATGCGATGGGCTCGGAGTACGCCTTCGAGCTTCCCTCCGATCCGCGCGATGGCTGCTTGCGATCGATCATTCCGAGCGTCCGTGTGAAGGCAGACGCGCAAGACCTGCCAGGTTTCGAAGGCATAGGTCAGCATCAATAGTTTTGCTTCCGTGTTCGTACCGGTCCGTATGGCCGAGCGCGCCAGCCAAGTATGGCCGATCTCGCAAGCATCGGGAAACTGGCGGTCGCGCCGCGCATGACCTAGCGGCCAAGCCCACCGCTCCAAATTCCAGAAACGCGTAGACCCAACGACGGCTTCATCCTCTAAGCGAACGATTGCGAAAGGCACGGCAGTGGCGGCATCCCGCCACTTCAACGCTGTATTGATGTAGGTTCTGATCTGTTGTGTTCCCTGAGGCACAAGACTCCAACGGTAAAGAGACGGATCTTCCGCCGATGCAGCTACCAATCCATCAATGTGGCGCTCGTCCAGCGGCTCAAGACGAACGTACTGGCCGTGCAGCGTAAAACCTTGTGTGCCCATGAACCACAGTATGCCGAACGAAGTTCGCCAGAGACCTGTGAGCACCCACCCCAAATTACTGGTTCAGAGTAAAGTCCACGGCCTCGTCCGTGATCGTTTCCAGAGGCACGCCATTCAGAAGTATCGGTTCATAACGCCATTGTCGTATTGCGGCTTCCGCATAAGGAACAAGTTCCTTTGGGCCCTTTAGCAAAGTGAGCCTCTCGATCGTTCCGTCCTTTCCGACAACAGCAGTGAACTCCACCACGCCCTGAATCCCGCGTCGCTTGGCCCAGCGCGGGTATTCCGGACGAACATAACGAATCAGTTTGCCGCCAAATATTTCACCCGCGTGTACGCCTGAGTATTTTCGGTCGTTTGCACTGCGCACACGAGCCGCTCTCATTTGGTCACCATAGGTATTCTGATGAAGGTCAGGCTTGCGGCCGCAAGCGCAAAGTACGATGACAAGGAGCAATTGCCCGATCCGCACATTAGTGTAGACACCAAAAGCCCCGGCCAGTTCCCGATAGCTCCCTACTCTGTGCGGAGCGCTCGCATGGGATCGATTCGCATCGCCCGCCGTGCTGGCAAAAATGCTGCCAAAATCGCCATTCCCACCAACACAACAGACGCGAACGAAAACACGAGCGGGTCTATCGCGCTGACCTGAAACAGCAGACTCGCCAATAACCGGCTGGATGCCAACGCTCCGGCCAAGCCGATCACAACACCTGCGAACGTCATCCTGAATCCGAATCCAAGAATCATGCGCAGTACATTCCCGGGCTGTGCCCCCAAAGCCATCCGCACGCCGATTTCGTGAGTACGCCGAACAACCGCATACGCCATCACTCCGTAAATACCTATGCAAGCCAGCACCAAGGCAAGAACCGCGAAACCAGCTATCAGTACCGAACTGGCCCGTCGCACCGCCAAGGTTTGGGATGCCAACAGGTCCACTGGGATAGCTTTGAACACAGGCAGCTCGGGATCGACGCTCCAGAGTGCCTGTTCCGCCGGCTTTATCATTGCAGCCGGATCGCCTTCCGTGCGCAGTACGAATGCGATCAGCGGAAACGGCTGCTGGCTG
The DNA here is from genome assembly GCA_036272835.1 of Bryobacteraceae bacterium. Classification (GTDB taxonomy): domain Bacteria; phylum Acidobacteriota; class Terriglobia; order Bryobacterales; family Bryobacteraceae; genus Bog-105. The sequence continues at coordinate 208,815 of DATAXY010000017.1, read as the reverse complement.
AAGGGCCGATAGATATCGGAATGCGTCGGCTGATCCTGGCCAAACGCCTTCACATCACCGATCACGCCCACAATCCGCCACCAATCCGGTTTGTCCGCAGTACCTAAATTCAACTCTTGGCCCACGGGGTCGCTGCCCGGGAAGTACTGCTTTGCCATTGTGTGGTTGATCAGTGCAACCTGCGCGCCAGCCGCGCGGTCGTTGTCCGTGAATGTGCGCCCGCGAACCAGCGGAATCCCCATGGTGCGCAGGTAATCAGGAGTAATGATGCGATTGTCCGCCTCCGGAGCCTGACCTGCCTTAGGTGTTGGTTGGCCATGAATCAGAAAGCTGGTGGTCCCCCAAAATCCGCTCAATGGCAGAAAGTTGGTCGCCGCCGCCGATTTCACTCCCGGCACCACGCTCAACCTTCTCACGGTGTCTTCCACAAAGAACCGTCTCTTGTTCTGGTCCTTATAGGGATATCGATCGGGCGGAAGAATGACTTCGATAGAAAGAACCTGATCCGGTTGAAAGCCCAGATTCGCGTCCATCACCTTTTGAAAGCTGACAACAACCAATCCTGCGCCGGTAAGCAGCATCAGCGACAACGCTGTCTCCATCACGACGATCACGCTGCGCGACCGGCTCAACCATCGGCTTGCCGTGTTTCCGCGTCCCGAATCCTTCATCGCGTCACTGGACTCCGCCCGCACTGCTTTCAGCACGGGAGCGATTCCAAAGAGCAGCGTCGTGAGAAGTGTTGTGGCTGCGGCAAACAGAAACACTCCTCGATCCATTGGAATTTGCGTTACCTTGGGAATGTTCAGATTCGCCACGTCGTTGGGAAACAGCATCAAAAGCAGACGTGTCCCGGCTAACGCGGTCAGCATCCCGGCTGCTCCGCCGATCGCGGCTAACAGCACGCTCTCGACGACGAATTGCCGCAACAGTCGCAAACGCGTTGCCCCCAAGGCTAAGCGCATCGCGATCTCCTTCCGGCGCTCCGCATCCCGCGCCAGGGCCAGCCCGGCGGTATTCGCGCACGCAATCAACAGCACCAGACCGGCCGCGTACATCAGAACCAGCAGTGGTTTGCGAATATCGCCGTCCAATTGCTGGCGGAGGGGCACCAAAACGACGCGATTGCCGGCGTCCGTATCCGGATGAGCCGCGGCTATTCGCGCTTCTAATTCATTCACAGCCCGCTGCGCAGCGGCGAGATTGACGCCCGGCTTCAGCCGCCCCAGTACGCGCACAAATGGATGCTTGAAATCGTCGAACGACGTCGCATCCATTGCGGACGGAGTCCAAATCTGGACAGTCGCCGGATAGTTAAAACTGCGTGGCATCACTCCGAGCACGGTATACGGCTTTCCATCGAGGGTGATCGCCTTGCCGAGTATGTTGGGATCGGAATGAAATGCCGTACGCCAGAGCCGATCACTCAGGAGCGCTACTTTCGGACCTCCCGGCCTGTCCTCGCGGTCCGAATACAGCCGCCCGACTTGGGGTTCAACACCAAGAATTCTGAGGTAATTCGCTGAAACCGCATACCCGATCAGAAGTTGCGGAGCGCCTGCTCCGGTAAGCGTCTGCTCATTGTCATAGGACGGCGCCAAGTCCTCAAAAACTCCGCTCTTTTGCTTCCAAATGGCAAAATCGCCCGGAGTGCTGGCCGACGGTTGACGGCCGCGTCTGGGATCTGCGGTCCATACGGCCACAATCCGGCCGGCCTCCCGGTACGGCAGCGGCGCCATCAGCACCGCCTTCACCACCGAGAAAATCGCAGTATTTGCGCCAATTCCGAGCGCCAGCGTCGCAACGGCCACCACGGTGAACCCTGGGTTCGTTCGCAGCATCCGCGACCCAAAACGAATGTCTTGCCATAGAGTATCAATCCAAGGCAGACCTTGCCGGTCGCGGTACTCAAGCTTTACTTGTTCGAGGCCACCGAGTTTTAAGAGCGCCTGCCGGCGCGCCTCTTCGCGGTTCATTCCAGACCGCACGTTGTCCTCAATGTGCATCTCGAGATGGCTTTCCAACTCGGCGGAGAACTCCTGATCTGTGCGCCAGTTGCGAAACGTCCCACGCACCCGCATCCAGAATGCCCGCAGTTTCTCCATCTCTCCCGGCGATCTCCTATTGCATCACCATATATAACACCCCCTCTATCGGAACACAATACGGGTAGAAATTACCGCGAGCACAAAGTTGCGCGGAATTGGGACGTTAAACTTGGGATCTTTCGGCGCCGGTCCTGCGTACCATCCGATGGGGACGCAATGTATTGCACCAATTGCGGCGAGCAGATCGATTCTAAAGCATTTTGCCCTCACTGCGGGACCAGAACCGCCGGTCAGGCGGCCGGAATACCGCAACCCGTGCGGCAAGTAGTGGCCCCTCCGCCGCCGGCTTATACGCCAGCACCGGCAGAACGCGTCCGCCAAAATCTGGGTCGCTTTCGCGTCTTCGCACAGAATGTCACCTGCCCCAACTGCGGCTACTTCGGACCGATGGGTATTCTCAGCGAACGAACGCCCTTCTATGGGAATTGCTTTGTGCTGGCCTTGCTGATACTGACGATGGTCGGATTGGTGGTGGTGCTGCTTCTGGCCATTTTAGGAAAGCTGAGCCGCACACACTTAGTTGAATGCCCGCAATGTGGCGCGCAGTTCGAAATTAGCGGAAAATAACCAGATTTCTCAGAGACCACTCTGTGAAATTCAACACTATTCGTGTACAATTGTGGCTCATGTCACGTTTTAAGGGCCTTTTATATGGGGTTTTTGCAATTGTATGTCTGATGCCGGTGTTGACTGGCACGGCATTCTCTGCTCCTTCTGCGAATATTTCGCTTCCGGTGATTTTTGAACAGGGCGTTGTTCCGGGCGAATTTGTGGGCCGGGCCGCGGGCCGAGTCGCAAGAATTTCCGGGGATGAAATCTCGCTTAATGGAATAGCGCTACGGTTCTTGAGGACCCAAGAATCGCCTTGGAATTCGCGCAATGCTTTGCCGGGCCATTCCACATACCTGATTGGGCCCAAATCGCAGTGGCGCACGGCGGCGCAGTACAGCAGTTTGCAACGAATGGGAATCTATGCCGGGATCGACGTTGTATTGCACGGTTCATCGGCTGGAATGGAATACGATTTCGCGGTCGCACCCGGTGCCGCAACGCGATCAATTCGATTTGCGCTTGATGGAGCGCGGGCGGTCATGATTGACCACGACGGTTCGCTGGTGGCGCGGAACGATATCGGCAATCTTCGACTGAAAGCGCCTATCGCGTATCAGAACATTGGCGGCCAGAGGCGAGATGTGCCGGCGCGCTTTGTATTGCGGAATGGCGAGGCCGGTTTTGCGCTTGGCGCGTACGATTCGAAGCTTCCGGTCATAATCGATCCGGTATTGGAGTACATGAGCGTGCTAGGCGGGTCCGGAACAGACGTGGCGACAGCAGTCACCACAGATTCGGCTGGCAACGTCTACGTAGCCGGCACAACCAATTCCACGAATTTCCCGGTCACATCGACGGCTTTGGAGTCGCCGATGGGCCCCATAAACCAGGATGTCTTCGTGACCAAGATGGACCCGCGGGGAGTGACGATTCTGTACAGCGTTTATTTTGGCGGGAGCCAGAGCGATTCTCCAGGCGGCATTCAGGTGGACAGTTCTGGAGCAGTTTATCTGGCCGGGCTCGCGAATTCGAGCGACTTTCCGGTAACATCTGGTGCTTACAACCCGAGTGGTGCGACAGCGCCCGAGTGTTTCGCGACGAAGTTGAATGCGACGGGGACGGCGTTTGTCTACTCCGCGTTGTTGGGGTCGTGCGGGAACGGAAGCGAGCAGGCAATTGCGATCGATTCGGCTGGGGATGCGTACATTACCGGCTTCGCAGGCACTGGCTTCCCGACAACTCCAGGAGCGTTCACGGTAACGGCGAGCACGTCCACCGGTTTCGCTTTGGAGCTGAATCCTCAAGGGACGACAGCGCTCTATAGCACATTTATCCCCGGCTCCACGCCGGAGGCCATTGCGGTCGACACGGCGGGCACAGCGTATATAACTGGCGTGACGAACCCTTATAGCTCATTTGTGACGAGTCCGGGCGCTGCGCAGACTGTTTATGGCGGCGGCCAGACGGACGCGATCGTTCTCCGGCTGAGTGCGGACGGTAGCACTCTGCTCTTTTCAACATTCTTGGGCGGTTCGCAAAGTGACAATGCGCTAGCAATCGCGGTGGACGCGACGGGCGCCGTGTATGTGGGCGGTTGGACATCGACAAGCGGACCTCCCGGGCCCAACCCATTTCCCATAACTGCAGGCGCCGCTTTTCGCACACTACTACAGCAAAGCATTGGTTTTCTAACCAAACTGAACCCAACAGGAACGCAGTTCGTCTTCAGCACCTATCTCGGGAACCAGTCTTCGATTGGCGACGGTAGTGCCATCACGGTTGATGCAAATGGAAATATCTATGTTGCAGGCCATTCCGAACAGGGGTCGGCCTTGACCGAAAATGGCGTTGGCCGAGGAGCAGCTGAGCCGGGCATCGACGTTCTCAAGTTTAGCGCTGACGGCACGATGCTATTGGAATCGAACTTCGTCGCGTTTTCGACAGGAGCGAATAGGAATGGCTTCTGGTTTCAGAAGAAGATTCTCGCGCCACGACGGGTGGGCGAGCCGGTCGATACCACGTCGCTACAGGCGCTTTACGTAGTCGGATCTGAAGATCAGCCGGGCGCAGCGATTAGCGATAGCGGTCGCGTTTTCGGCCCTGGAGGCTCAACCGACGCGTCAATTATGAAAGTGGACATGAGCACCGAGAGTTCCGACGAGTTTCAGGTGGATGCAACGTATCTGCTTTACAACTCCGTGCTTGGACCCGACTTCAACTTCGTTCCTTCGACAAAAACGATTTCGTTGACCAGCAGCGGCGCTCCGTTGCCATTTCACATCGTCACTCCGAGCACGATCAGCGTTTCCCAGACCGACGGCACAACGCCAGCGCAAGTTGCCGTCACGTACACGCCCACGCAGCAGAGTACTGCTGACCCGTTGTTGATCATCACGCCAGGGGCGAAAGAGAGCTATAAACTGCTGGCGGTGGCAAACGGCGGAGGGAATGCCAATTGGAGCGTTCCGTCCGCTGTCCAGATCCAGGCCGATCCGACAACGGGTCTAGGCACGGCCACCCTGAATGCTTCATTCGCGCTGAATACTGAATTTGGATCTGCACAGAACAATGTGCCCTTCTTTGTCCAGCCCGTCGGCAACGGCAGCTTTCCTTCGTGGCTTCAAGTCTCACCAACCAGCGGCACGACGCCTATGACAATTACACTGACGGGGAACGCAAGCGGTTTGAGTGGCGCTCAGTCTACTCAGATCCAATTGGCGGCCGGGCCGGCAACAACGACGATCAATGTCTACTTGGTCCCGAATTCGGCGCCAGCGAACCTTACCGTCACTCCTCTATCGCTGGAGTTCAACTTCCCGGCTGGGGCGACGGCCACAGAGTCTCAGCAAATCATCGTGGGCAGCACAGGAGTGCCATTGTTGTTCGCATTCGGTACGCCGCCCACAGGCATCACATACACCCCGGATTCCGGAACAACGCCCACGACGGTAACCGTGACAGCCGACCCCACGCAACTTCCATCAGGAAGCAGCAATCAGTTTGGGACGCTGTCGGTCCCTGGTACGGGAACCACAGCCGTTTTCAGCTTGGGAACGGAAATCGGTTCGACATCGATCGCCGTCAGTCAGATTTTCGATTCCAACCCGCCGAATATATCGGTTGGCGCGCTGGTCAACATTCTTGGAGCGTTCGATACGAACGGACAGACGTTCACTGCCGTCGACTTTCCCTGGCCGACGACGTTGGGTGGGTACCAGGTGACAATCAATGGCGTGCCACTTCCGTTGGCTTCGGTCTCATCGGGAAGCATAGAGACGCAAATGCCATTCGACCTCGCGCCTGGTCAGGTGGATGTCGCGGTTACAGATCCCAATGGCAACGTACTCACCGCGATGGTCCCAGTAGTCGCGTCAAAGCTAACGGCCATATCCAACCCTGCCGCTGCTTACAAACTGGATGGCTCAGTCGTCTCGCCAGACAATCCTGTTGCGCCGGGCGACATGGTGGTGCTTGAATTCACCGGTCAAGGCAAGATCTTCCCGCCGGTCGCGCCGGGCAGCATCCCCGTGCCCGGTGAACGAGCCCATCTCGGCGAACAGATCTCCGCGACCATCGGTGGCATGCCGGCAAGTGTCCAATCGACAGCGATGTCCGCAACGATGCCCGGTGTCCTCGTGGTTGAGGTGCAGGTTCCGAACTTGCACACGGACGATTACTACGCGCAAGTGACGTTAGGCATAGGAACGTCGCCAGTGATTCCGGTTAGCATACAGAAGTAAAGGTCTCGTTATCAAGAGGCAGTGGAAATGAAACCTCGAAGCCCTTAGTATCTTTATAGATGGGGAAGCGGCGGCTGATTGGGTAAATGGATTGAGCATACAAGACGCTCCGCTTCCGGCCTCCGCAGGCAAACCGGACCCCGCACGTCCCGACTTTCGTGGCCGGGGAGTACGCCCACCTGAGTGGATCATATTCGGTTTCTTTGCCTATCTGGCGGCCATCTCACCCTGGTTCACGGAGCGCCCCGACTTACATCACCAGCCGATCGAACTGCTGGCCGGCGTAGCGGCGCTGATCGCATTGCTGGTAGGGCTGCAGCGCACTCGAATATCGAAGGTCATAGATTGCATTCGCGATTGGATCCCATTAGGCCTGACGCTGGTCGCATTTCGAAGTATGGAGATCTTCATTCCGGCACACTTCACGCATCATTACGAACGTGTTTGGTTGCGATGGGATCAGGTTTTGCTCGGGAATTGGGGCCTTCGGCACGTAATTGAGAGCTTGGGTTGGCTGATCCCAGGATACCTGGAGCTTTGCTATCTCTTGGTTTACGGCACCGGAGCCTTTTGCCTATTGGTCCTCTATTTTGTCAACCGCCGGCGGGGCATCGATACATTCTATGCCATCTATCTCGCCGGCACATTGGCTGCCTATGCCCTGTTTCCCTATTTCCCTTCCCAACCGCCGCGAATGGTCTTTCCGCATATCGACCCTCCGACAATCAGCACCATCGTGCGGGAATGGAATCTATGGATTTTGCGAACCGGATCGATTCATTCGAGCGTGTTTCCAAGCGCCCATGTGTCCAGCGCGTTCGCGGCAGCCTGGGCGATGCTGTTGATCATGCCGAAGCGAAGACGGTACGGATGGGCCTTGCTGATTTATGCCGTCAGTGTTTCCTTGGCCACGATTTATGGCCGTTATCATTACGCCGCGGATGTGGCTGCCGGGTTCGGTATCAGCGTGGCCGCCGCCGTGTTGTTCGCCGTGATCCGGCGAAAACGGAGTCAACGTCACACTGAAGTCTGAACGGCGGCTGGAGACGGCAATGTCTGGCGATAGGGGCGTAGTTCGCCTTCCTGTTCACCCGTGACTACCAATTCCTCAATGGGAACGGCAAGTACGACGCGCAAAGCGGAGAGCCGCTCGAGGATGGTCAATAGCAGTTGTGACTGAACGTTCAGAAATTCGTTGAAATCGGGCGTTAAGACGTAAGAGAAGATCTCGATATCGAAAGATTGCGTGGTCATCTTCGTGAAGCGAACTGGCACGTCCGTCGGATCGACCGACGGATGCTCCTTCAGAATGTCCGTGATGGCATCCATTGCCTCCCGGATCTCGTCCGGTGTCGTGCCGCGCCGCAGATGAATTGTGGGATGAAACCACATGCGGTCGCGGCGTGAATAGTTTTCGAGCGTCATGGTCGAAAAAGTGGCGTTCGGTATGGTGACTAGCGTGCGGTCGAGAGTGCGGATGCGGGTCGAGCGCAGGCCGATGTCCTCGATCGTGCCTACTTGGCCGCCAAACTGACAGAAATCGCCGACCAGGACCGGGCGATCGCTGATGACCGCGACGCTGCCGAACAAATTCTCAATTGTCTTTTGCGCCGCCAGGGCCACTGCCAAGCCGCCGACGCCGACTCCGGCGAGAATCGCGTTTGTGTTGTATCCCCAGGCGGCAAGCGTGAACAGGAGGGCGAGGCAAAAGATCGTAATCTTCGCCATGCGGACGCCGAGAGGCAGGACAGAGAAGGATACGGCGCGCTGGCGCGCATCCAGGCGCGTACGTAAGTGGTCGGCGACAAGGTCCACAATTCGCATGGCGAGCGACGCGACGCCTAACGCGAACAAACACTCCAACAGGTACCCGATATAGAGCCGGAGCAGCGCGGAAGGCGTGAACGCTTCCATGCAAGCCCGGAAAACCGCGATCGAGAGCAACAGGCGCAATGGTTCGGTGAACGCCGACAATCGGGCCGTAGTGAATTCGGCGGCGTAGCGCTTAGCCACCGGTTTTGCGAGGGCGAGGACGCCACGGGAGAGCAGGTTCGATAGAAACGAGATAACCAGCGCCAACAGCAGCAACCCGATCCAGGCATACAACGGCGTGCCAAGCAGCTTGATCGTGACCAGAGGCGCGGGCAGCAACTTTTCGATGCCGGACTCCCGGGCAAGCACGGCGAGTTCGGGTATGTGCTGCACGCTGCCGGACGAGACCACCCAAACCTGGATACCGTTGTGGGAGACACGCTGGAGATGGAGCGGCACGGTTTGACCATCCAGTTGGAAGGTCGCCAGACGCTCCATGTCCGGGGCCAATCCGTCGTCGCGGCTTCCCTCGGGAGTATTGTTCAGGTCGGTCAGGTCGAACTCGGAATCGTGGTCCAACAGGTTTGCCAAGGTTTGCGCCAGTTCGGGCCCTTGGGACGCTTCGCCCGATTCTTTCCGCAAATCCAGATACTTGGAAGCAGTTTCCAATTTGCCGCTATGGCAGGCTTCGAGGAAACTCCTCATAGAGGAACGCGGGGTGGTCCTGTTGAGCGGGTCCGGCTGCGACGAAGGAGCCGCTGAGGGCGTGGCTTTGCCCAGCAGGTTCGATAGGGCCTGTCCGGATGCAGGCCCGGGGTTTAAGAATACGAAGCAGGCCAGGAGGAAAATGTGGAACGGCAAGAATCCGCGCGTTAGTTTCATATGCTCTCCTTCCAGATTGCACCCGGGGTGGGTTGTGAAAGAAGCGCCGATGCAATTCTTGATGGCGGGTTAATTTTTCGGCCCGATATTTTCGGTACGCCCGGCAAGCGGCTTTACGGTCGGGCCGCCGCAGACGCCGACCCCGGTATTCAGCAGCGCGTTGAGCAGATTGACTAGAACCGCATAAACCACCTGTTCGTTGACAGGCTGGCGTCCGGGCATGCGAAACGTGCCGGGAAGCTCCTTGGCTATCTGCAGGCGGACAGCATGGGGCATAGCGCGGCCACTGACGTCGCGCTTATTAGCAAGCGACAGCGGCGTTTGCAACACACTCCCCGATTTGCCATCCACATAAAATTGGCACCGGGAAAACCATCCCAGATTACCCGGGTCTGCCGCATCGAACAGCAGTAAGGGAGCTTGCCGGTCCGTCGCCGACAGATCTAACGCGATCGTGCGCGCACGATCATCGATCCGGAATTCAAAGCCAGCCTGCCGGGCAATGTTGCCGATGAACTCCGGATCCAACTCAAGATAGAGATATTTATTCGAACCTGCTTCGAGAACCTGCATTCGCCACTCACATTCTAACCATCAGCGCCGCGAGCCGAACTTGCTGTGATCTTTTCCAGATGCTTTTGGTACACTCGATGATCCTTCTCGCTGAATTGCACGAGTTTGACCAGACGCACGCTCCCGGTATGGTTGTGCAGCCACGAGGCCACGGTTCTCACGGCAATTTCAGCCGCTTCCTCGATCGGATAACCGTACACGCCGGTACTGATCGATGGGAAACTGACCACCGCCAACTGCCGTTCGGCGGCGAGTTGGAGACAAGTCTCGTAACAGGCGGTCAGCAGAGCGGGTTCGCCGTGACGGCCATCGCGGTAGATAGGCCCCACGGCATGGAAGACGAACTGGGCCGACAGGCGTCCTGCGCCGGTCACCACTGCGCTACCGGTTTCGCAATGGCCGATTTGGGCGCGGATCTCGTCTAGCTCCTTCATTAGGCTTGGTCCGCCCGCGCGGTGAATCGCTCCATCCACGCCGCCTCCGCCCGCCAAGTGGCTGTTGGCGGCATTCACAATGGCGTCGGCCGGTATTTTGGTGATATCGCCATGAAGCAACTCAATTCGACGCGATTCGGTGGCTACTCCTAATCCAGTTCCCATAATTACCGCCCTGCCGCCCGCACTTCATCCCCGGAGTTCTTGGTTGTCCAGCTTTTACCGTCGGGAGACTCGTCCTGCTCAAAATGGATGCGATTTTTGCCGCTGAAGACGTTTATCGTGCGGTAATACGTGATCTTGTCGCCTTGATTCCAGCGGCTGCTGAAGGACCACCGGTCCCCCTCGATCGATAGGTCGCTGAGTCCCGTGGCGCTGCCGCTGGGCTCAATCACCTGCGTGTGATACTTACCGTGCTGCCCGGTGGGCACAATCACGAGGAGGTTGCCCGAAACTCCGTTTACCGTCTGCTGGCAGGCGAAATAGTGGCCGAGTTCCGCGCACTGGTTCACGAGCTGGTCGGGCTTCTGCGAGCCGGATCGATTGACGTGCCATGCGCCTTGATAGAGCCAGAGCGGTGCGAGCGCGGCATTCCCGGTAGTTGCCGAGTCGCCCGATTGCGCAAAGACGGCCAGCACGAGCAACGCGATTCGAAGCAAGGTTGTCGAAAGACCTCCCCTTCAGACTAACTCGATTCGCTGTCCGCCGTTACTTATTGTGGCTGAGGCTGAGGGTTCAAGGGAGCCGCCGGAGTGGTGTTAGCGCCGTTATTGTTGAACGCGCCACCGAAATTTCCAAACGAACTGGAACTACTGGAGCTACCTGGAGCCTGAGAGTTCGTATTGGAGGGGTTATTGGTCGATGGATTTGCCTGGGCGGATCCGCCCGCGACATTGGCCCCCACATTCGCCTCCTGAGGATTGAACCAGAACTCCCACTTCGAGTACTCATGCTGATCGTTAATGATCTTGATGCCGCTCCCCTTGGCGATGCTCGCAACACCTGCAATCATGCCTCCGAGCGTGTTGTTTGTTGCGTTATTAGAACCGAACGTGGAGGTTCCGGTTGTATTTGAGGAGCCCGGTTGGTTGAAAGCGCCAGGACTACCCTGAGCCGGAGCGCCCTGGTTGGAGAGCATTCCATAGATCTGCTGAACCGGGTTGGGGCGCTGATTGGGAGATGTCTGATTAGCGGGGGCCTGATTCGGGGCTTGCGCCGATTGCCCGGGATTGGCCACGGACGGACCATCCGGGTTCTGTTGCGGATTGATTAAAGCCGACATCTTATTCGGGTTAATGAAATTCTTCGGGTCGTTCGGATCGTAAGTCGGATCGGTGGTATTTGGGACGCCTGAGCCATTGGCCGCGATGGCGGGGGGACGCTGCGGTACGTTGTAGACCGGCGGCCCGCCCACGTTGTTGGGTTCCGGGGCGCCACTGGGAACACCTCCGGGAACAAGATTGCTACCGGCGAAGCCGACAGGCCCGGAGATGGAATTGCCGGTAGCGGCGGCCGGTTGTGCGCCAAATCCAGTTCCCCCAAATCCGCTTGGGGAGCTTCCGCTACCGAAGCTGCTCTGGCCGTTTGCGCCATTCTGAGTCACGTTGGTAGGAAGGGGGTTGACTTTGGAATCGATCAGACCCAGACCGCCGGGCGCCATGTGCAACAGACGCCAATCATCCTTCCCTGTCAACGGGTCCTTATAGCGGTGCCGGAGGAAGCGAATGTTGTTGGTGTTCTCGAGCGCATCGATATTGGGCGGGAAGCGGCCCTGAAAATGCGTCCAGTACACCTTTACGGCTTGCTTGTATTCGTTACCGCGGTCGATCAGTAACTGCTCTTTGGCCCGTTGCGCCTCAAACGCCATTACGGGCATTTCCTCATACAGCATAATGGCGACAAAGGCGGCGAAGAGAAAGACGATAAGAATGGCCGATCCTTTCTCGCGCTCTTTACATCGCATTTTGCGCCTCCGGAACCAAGACCAGCGTCTGCCGATGGTTCGAAGTGGTATCTTCCATCACCGCTGCGCTGGCAGACAATTGCACAATTTTATATTTCTTCAACAACACTTGCCCCTCAGCCCCCACCAGGACGTTATCTCCTTCAAGGAAAAAGCCACGGTTCGGACCGGGAACGCCCTTTGGCTGGATGAAGCCATAAAACTTTAAGGGAATAGGCGGCGTTTGCGGAATGACGGGGGCCACCGGTATTGCAGGCGGCTTTGGGCCGGGATCGATTTTGGAAGCGGCCAAAAGCTTCGCTGCTTCTGGAGAAATCGGAGCCGGACCCGCGTCGAAAAGGCTGCGCGCGCTCGGATCGAACTTTAGCGATTGCAAGCGCGCCAGCAGGTCAAGGCGAAGGGTCGGATCGATGTCCCCCTTGCGGGCGTCGATAGGACGCAGACGGAGCGTATTGCTCTCGTTTTGCGTGATTCTGCGTCGCCCGGTACGAAGCACTGTGCGTTGAGGCGCGGACGACGATTCCGCCAGCGGTTCGGCCGTTGAGCTTGGCGTTACGGCAGGCGGAGCCGACGATGATGCCGGGCTCTCGCCGTTAATCGCGTTGTAAACCAGGAAGACAACCGCCACAGCCAAAAGCAGACCCAGAACAGCTAATTTGCCTGGCGAAGCGCCGAGCTGCATACCAAATACTTTCGTCGTGCTGCGGGCAGGAGCGGCTCTCAAGGTTTGCCCCCTGGGGACGCCGTCCCATCCTCGCGGAAGATGTACTGGAATCGTAACGAAGTGTTCAAGAGGTGGCCCGACTGCAATGGGGCGGCCGACAATGTGTCGAGCATCAGCAGCATCGGCGACCTATCCACCTGGTACAGAAACTGCATGAGATTGGCGTATGTTCCTTCAAAATTTGCCGTCAGATTGAGAAGAGTTAGATCGCTGGTCCCTTCGATCGGCTCCTCGGTATAGGCCCCGCCACGATCTTGCATGCCCGATGCCGCGGCCATTCTCTGCAATTCCGCCAGAATCGCTTCATAGGCGAGCCTTTTCGGAAGGAAATACTTCGATTCAAAGTCGGTGGACTCGTGATTACCGAGCTGGACCTTGGAGGCGACCGTTTTCAATCGAACCGAGCCGGCACGGGTACCCGCGATGCGCTGCCGCAGTTCCATCGACTGAATCGTCAGATCGGACCGGGAGCCGCCTGGCGGGACAAAGTAGAAGAAGAGGGCAACCGCATTCAGCAGCGCCAGCAAGACCGCCCCGAAGCGCAACCAAGCGGCCGGCCCTTTCGGGGCGCCGCCCTTAAATCGCGGAATGTTAAAGCTTCTGCGCATAGGCAACCGTGATCCGGTAACGGTATAAAGGGTCGTTCTGTGTCGGTGGGGCGCTGTTCATTAATGATGCCGAACCAAATAGAGGCGAACTCTGGAGCCGTTTCAACAAGTCCAAGACGGCCTCGGGTTTATCTGTTCCCACGACCATGTCGAGTTGAACATGATTGACGCCACCCTCCTCGGGAGCGGGCACCTGCGGCAGGCGAACCGTGACCAGCCGCACATTGTAAGGCATGATTTTTTCCAGGTCGGCGAAGGCTCGGGTCCAACTGACGCTGCGCCGCGCGATTACCTCGTTCAGAAACACGCTGGTAGCGAAGACATCGGCATTTTGCGGCTTACCGAGTACCGATGTATACCGCGCCTGCTCTCGTTCAAGCCGGTTCAGGTCGGCTTGTTGATGGTCGATCATTCGCCGCAGATCGGCCGCTTGCGCGCGCTCGTGCAGAATCAGTACCCCGAGTGCCACCAGACTGCACGTCAGCGCGATGCACAATCCCAGAAAAGCCGCATTGGCGGCTCGCTCTCTCCGGAATGGTTGGGAGGCAAGATTGATCATCGGCGACGAAAGACGTAATGGTTTTCGAGAAAAAGTCTCCAAACTCATGCCGCGAATTGCTCCAACATTCCAAGAACGCCCGCATTCTCCTGACTCAAGGCGCCAAACCGGGAGCGAAGCGCTACGTAGGGGATGCCGAATTCGCTTTCCGCAAGCGATCCCACGGAATCGGTCTCACTACCGAACCCACACAGCAGCAAGCGCTTCACTTGCTGGCCGAGCTGATCTTCGGCATAAGCCAACGTCTGTTGGACGAGCGCGAGCACACTGAAGTCTTCCGCCTCCGCTCCGTCAGTTCCTGAATTGTTGGCCTCCGATCCGGCCAGATCCAGAACGCGAATTAGCCGCACACGGGCCTGTTCCAAAAGTAGGACAGATAATGTGGATCCGGCCGCTTTGGCCACCAGAGTCAAGCCGGGCTCCGCAGTCGCGCACAAAGGAAGTGCCGCTAAGGACGACGGCGTTACCAGTCCTACCCGATATCCGGTATCGGCGAACAGCATCTCATATTCGTCAAGTATCGGCTTGGCTATCGCGACCGCCAGGGCCTCGACCCGCTTAGGAATATTCGACTGGATCGAGTAAGCTACCTGCGCCTCCTCAATCGAGAAAGGAACGCTCTTTCGCAGGCGAAATCGCACCAGAGCCGACCGCTCTTCTTCACTCGACGGCAACTCCTCAAAATCCAGAATTGCCATGCGCACGGCATAATCCGGGATAACAAGCGCCGTTCTGGCTCGCTTGCCTCTGTCGCGGGGAGCGAGCTGGATCACCGCCTCCCGGCAGAGTTGCGTGTTCAGAAAGTTCGGAGCGATCGGCGATATCTGCAATATTGGCTGCGGGAACGTCTCCTGCCGGGGAGGGCCGGGGTTGCGCGGAGACGCAACCGCAATGGAGCGCTCCGTCATCTCAAAAAGGTGATCGGGCGCGGGCTCCCTGATCCAGTCCTGAAATATATCCACTAACGACAGAAGAATTCCCTCAACCTTCGATAAATGTGACTTTATTCACTTCACGCAGTGTAGTTACGCACTGCCGAATCTTTTCAATCGCCGATTCCCGGAGGAACGTCATGCCCTCATCTTTTGCCGCCCGCTTGATTTCCGAAGCGGGGCGCCGTTCGAGAATCATCTCGCGAATCTTTTCGCTAAGGTCCAAAAGCTCATGGATGGCGGTACGACCGCGGAATCCAGTCCCGTTGCACTCCATGCAGCCCCGTCCTTCGTAGAATGCAAAGCCGCTCCACTCGTCCAGATTGAGGCCGCTCTCCCGCAAATAGTCGTCGCCGTAAGTGATCTGCTGGCGACAGTGGGGACAAATCACGCGCACTAAGCGCTGCGCCAGGATGCAGTTCAAGGCGGAAACGAAGTTATAGGCCTCGACCCCCATGTTGAGAAAGCGGCCCAAAACATCGAGGACGTTGTTGGCGTGAACGGTCGTGAAGACCAAGTGCCCAGTGAGCGCGGCATTGATCGCAATTTGAGCCGTCTCCTGATCGCGAATTTCGCCCACGAGGATTTTGTCGGGGTCGTGACGCAGAATGGAGCGCAGCCCGCGGGCGAACGTCAATCCCTTCTTCTCATTTACCGGAATCTGCGTGATGCCCTTGATTTGATACTCGACCGGGTCCTCGATGGTGATGATCTTATCTTCGTCGTTCTTGATTTCACTGAGAGCGGCATAGAGCGTGGTCGTCTTGCCGGAACCGGTGGGTCCGGTCACCAGCACCATTCCATACGGCTCCTTGATATAGCGCCGGAATTTGACAATGTCCTGGTCCGCGAATCCGACCACATCGAGCGAGAGGTTGGAAAATTTCTCGCTCATCGATTCCTTGTCGAGAACACGGAGCACCGCGTCTTCGCCATGGATAGTAGGCATGATGGAAACGCGAAAATCGATCAACCGGCCTTTGTAGCGGACCCGAAAACGGCCGTCCTGGGGCACGCGGCGCTCGGCTATATCGAGTTCACTCATTACTTTGATACGCGAAATCACGGCCGAATACCATTCTTTGGCGATCGGGCTCATCGCATACTGCAACACGCCATCGATACGATATTTGATCGCAACTTCCTGATCGCGCGTTTCGATATGAATGTCGCTGGCGCGGCGTTCGAGCGCGTTGAATATGGTTGTGTCGACCAGCTTGATGACGGGCGCGATATTACCTTCATCCGATGCCAAGCGATCGATCGAAAGCGTTTCGTCCGCGTTCTCTTCATCGCCCACGACATCGAGCGTGAAGCCCTCCGTAACCTCCTCGAGGACGCGCTGCGATTGCTCGGTCTTCTTGAGCAGATCCGAAATCTGTGAATAGGTCGCTACCTTGACGCGCAGCTTCTTCGAAAGCAGAACGCTCAGCTCATCCATGAAGATGATCTGCTTCGGGTCAGAGAGCGCAATTTCCAAGGTTTCGTTGTGGGCCTGGAGCGGGACGAAATGATACCGGAACATCAGGTCGACGGGCACGGTTCGAAAGAGCTCATGGTCGATCTTGGTCTGCTTCAAGTCGACAAACTCGCAGCGGTATCGCCGCGCCATCGCTCTGGCCTGCTCTGCCTCTTCGAGCGGATCTTTGATCTTGATCGTCTCAGTTGCCATAGGTTATTTGATCGAGTCCGCCAGGGAAAATATCGGCAAGTACAGGGCCACCAGCACGAAGGCAACAAAGATGCCCATAAAAATCATGATCGCCGGCTCAATCAACGACAGGAGCGCCGTCATGCGGGTGGAGACGTCTTCGTCATAGAACTCGGCTACGCTGGTCAACATCTGCGGTAAGGCTCCGGTCGATTCACCGACTTCCATCATGTCGATGGCCAGATCGGGAAAGATGCCGGTCGAGGTCAACGAGGCGGATAGCGACTTCCCTTCCCTGACCAGCACAGCGGTTTTATCCAAGGTCTTCTTTAACAATACCGTTCCGAGCGACCGGCCGGATGTTTCGAGCGCCTGTACCAGCGGTATGCCGCCCACCAGAAGCGTTCCCAACACCCGGGCGAATTGGGCGACCTGGTATTTGGTCCAGATCTCGCCTAAGAGGGGAGTTCGCATCTTCCAGCCGTCGATGGTTTCCTGAGCCGATTCGCGCCGGGCCCACATATATATAGCGAACGCGGCCACCGCCAGCGCCGCGGCTCCGGCGAGGATGTAACTGCGTGCTGTGGTGCCTACGGCGATCAGAATGCGCGTAGCGAGGGGAAGCCTTGCCTGCATGCTGTTATATAACTCGGCGAAATTCGGGACGACATACGTCACCAGGAACACGATGAGGCAGATCACCAGCACGACCAGGACCGCTGGGTAGAGTAATGAGACCAGGACTTTCTTGCGCACCGCGAGTGTCAGCTTCTGATAGGTGATGAAGCGGTCCAGCACCTCGACCAACGAGCCGCTCTTTTCACCGGCAAGAACCGAAGTGACATAGATTGGCGGAAAGACGTTCTGATGCGCGAACGCGTCGGATAACACCATACCCGTTTTCACCTCTTCGCGCACGGCTTTGATATGGCGGCCGAGTTTTTCATCGGTGAGTCTATCGGCCAACAGGTCCAAACTCTTTAGGATCGGAAGCCCCGCGCGAATCAAAGTGACGAACTGGGCATTGAAGATTAGGAACTTCTCGAGATTGACCGATTTTCGGCTGCCTTTGCCGCCGGCCATCCGCACTCCAAATTCTTTGGCGCGGACGGAGTAGACGAGGAAACCCTGCTGGGACAATCGCTCCCGCGCCTCACGCTCGGTAGGAGCTTCGGCGACCTGCTCGTGCATTTGGCCGCGCGGGTCGGCGTAGCGCAGGACAAATTCGGCCATTCCGCTAGCCTCCCTGCCCGTTCAGACCCACCGAATTCACAACTTGCGCGCCGGGAGGGATGGCGAAGTCGAACATGCGGTCGCTGACCGGAACATTCAATTTCTCTTGATCGAAATCGTAAGAAAGCTCCGAGCCGTCGCGCCCCTTGACATTGAGTTGCCGAATGGAATCGTCGGGCATGATCAGCATCTCGACCGATTCATACGGAGCATGGGCATTCTTTGCCGTGGCGTCGAGCCAAGTACCGCCGAGCCCTGGATGGGTAGAAAAATCGTGAAATTCCTTTTGCATGTCCATATGGCCGAGCAGGAACGCCAGTGGAGCGCGCATGTCTTCGGTCTCTTTCAACTTCCAGCGCTCTACCCGGTTATCAGCCGCCGTATACAAATAAAGGTTCTTGCCATCCGATATAAACAACTTTCCTTTGGGTTCCGAATAATCCCAACGCATTTTGCCCACTTTGCGAAGCGTCAGCGTGCCTTCCTCCGGCCGGCGCCCGTGTCCTTCGCTCTTGTAATGCTCGACGAAATGGACGGACAAAGTGTGGGCGGCGTTGTAGCGCTGCTCCACCCGATGCACAAGCGGATCGGGGGAATCTGCCGCGGCAAGCAGCGGAGCCATCATCGACAGCAGACTTATCGCGCAGAGCACATCCAACAGACGTACTAGTGGTCCGGTTCGTTTAATCAAGGCGACAAACGTTGGATCTGCCAATCAGTTTCCCCTTTTCTTCTATACTCGATCCGGTCATGGAGGCGGTTCGGCCGGCCCTGCCAGAACTCGATTACCTGGGGCCGAACCACGTAGCCGCCCCAAAACTCCGGGGTTGGAACAAAATCGCTACTCGCGTAGCGCGCCTCCAAGTCCTTGAGCCGAATTTCCAACTGCGCCCGGCTGTCGACCGGTTGACTTTGCCGGGAAGCCCAAGCGCCTAGACGGCTCCCTTTGGGACGGCTTTGAAAGTATGCCTCCGACTGTCGGCGCGGCACCCGCGCAACGTCCCCTTCGACTCGAACTTGGCGCTCCAGATCCGCCCAGTAAAAAATCAGCGCGGCCCAGGGGTTCGTTTCGAGGTCGCGTCCCTTGCGGCTCATATAGTTAGTGTAAAAAACGAAGCCAGATTCGCTAACTTCTTTGAGCAAAACGATACGGGCGGACGGTTTGCCCTCTGGAGTCACGGTCGCCAGGGTCATCGCGTTCGGCTCCCGCAAGTCCGCAGCAAGCGCTTGTTGAAGCCATCTCTCGAATTGCACGATCGGATTGCCGTCGATTTCGCTCTCGTTCAATCCGCCGCGCGTATAGTTTTCGCGCAAATTGGCCAGGGAGAGCCTGTGTGTTTCGGCCGCAACGCCACGGCGCGGCTCCAGTTCGTCATGCGTAAAGGGAGGCGTATCGGTCATATTGGTTCACACATGATTCGTCCTTGTCTTTATAGGTACGACATCTGGCGCGCGGGCAATGAAGCGGCCGCTCCACTGCTATACTGGCTGATGGCATGGTGTACCTGATTACGACCCTGCACGTAGTGATCTGCGTGTTTCTAATTATTGTCGTGCTTTTGCAGAGTGGCAAGGCAGCCGACTTGGCCGGAGCTTTCGGCGGAATGGGGTCGCAGACGGTGTTTGGACCGCGCGGCACGGCGACAGTCCTCTCCAAAGCAACCACGATCGCTGCGTCGTTGTTCATGATCACGGCCTTATGGTTAGCGATTTTATCGACGAAATCATCGCCCGGCGCAGGCAGCGTCCTGAGCACGACGGCGCGGCCGGCAGCCACGGCGAAACCTGCGGCGAAGACTCCGGCAAAGTCGGGCACCCCGGCAAGCCAGACACCGAAGAAGCCGTAAACGGCAACGTTTTCAGTCAGCGGAGATGGCGGAATTGGCAGACGCACTAGCTTGAGGTGCTAGCGGGTAACACCGTGGGGGTTCAAGTCCCCCTCTCCGCACCACAAATTAAGCAGTTCACTAGGGCTGGGGCGCCTAGGCATTTTCAGAGAGCGAGGGCTTCCTTGGCACCCTCATCAGCACAGGCCTGTATAGCCTCAATTCTGGCCAAAGCGGCGACCGATATTCTGGAAAGCAAAACTACTAGAAATATCCGCGGCCAAGCCGGTCCACGTCGGGCATCGCTCCGCATGCTTCTAAACGATGGCGTAACATTCGAGCTGCCGGGCGAGATGGTCTGGGTCTTTAGAAGAATCCAGAGCAAGAAAAGACACGCCGAGTTCTCCCCCTGCCATGATTGCCGAGAAGCGCTGCATTTTCCCGGTCGCGAGAACCCTCCGCTTCGTTTCCGCAAAGCCATCAAGCAGTTGCTTTCGAGCGTTCCCCGAATGATCGAGCAACGTCACCGCGCAATCGGTTGCGCCCAGACATGCAGTCGAGAGGACATCCTCAATCGGCTCTGCGAATTCCGGCGAAATGGGTGGCTGAGGCGGTTCGAGGTCCAAGCCCTGGTCGTGCTTCTTCCATATATACTCGTCGACGTCCCATCTTTGGGATCGGTCGCCCCCAGCTTTCGGTCGGCTTCATCAGGAACGGGCAAGGTGTCGCCTCATTTTTCTCCAACAACGCGGGCAGGGTGGTTACCCAATGAGCGCATGTATCTTCGCCCGCACCTCGGCCAGTTGTTCGGGTGAGACACGACCCTTCGGTTTTGCGTCCCGGCTGCGCCAGTCCAGACTCTTCACTTGGTCTGCCAGAAGAGCATTCGGCGGCGTACCACCGATGAAAACCTCAAACGGATAGTTCTTGATCTGGGTTGTCAGCGGACAGCAAATCATCAAATCGGTCTTGCCGTTATACGCCGCCGGACTCAGAACGAGCGCCGGACGGTGCACTGCCTGCTCATGGCCAGCCTGCGGCCTGAAGTTGATCCACACGATCTCGCCGGCGTCTGGTACATACGGCTTCGCCATTACCAGACCTCTTTGCCTGCCGGAGATCCGAAATCAACGGCCTCATGCCGGTTCTTTGCGGTGATCCCTTTCAGTAGATCGTCCAAGACGTATGTCTTTTGCCGCACAGGCTCGATGACGATCCTGCCTTTCTCCTCGCGCACCTCCACGACCTCGTCCAGATCAAGGTGCATGGCCTCCATCACGGAAGCCGGAATCCTCACCGCCGCGCTGTTGCCCCACTTCTTTACCGTCGCCTTCATGACCGCCTCCGCCGTATCAACCTTGTATATACATTATGGCATCCAGCCGGGCATGTGTCAACAATGTCGACACATGCGTTGTAATGCGCATCCGCCCAAAATCGCTCAAACCACGGTTGCTATTTACAGAATCTTAAACCTAAATACCATGTTCGCTCTGTGTTTCGGGAAGCGCCTGATTTGCTTTCGCGTGGGCTGTCACCCAAAGCCCCTGCCTCGGCTGGCCGCTTTGTCGGAACTCGTCACGGCCCGGCAAGGAGGGAAGTGACGATACCGATAACAACGATTCCGACCGAGAGTAGAATCAACTTGCGAGTAATGGTCCATTGATGGATCTGTTGATGTAATACAGGCAAGTTTGACAACGCGCTTGCCATTGACGTCAGGACAGTAGCGAGCCCAGCCGTCTGCATTGTGATGTTGCCGTGTAACGCGAGCGTGGCGGCGGCTCCGGTAGTGCTGGCGCTGGACACTAAGCCGCCGATTACGCTTACAAACAGGAAGCCGAAATGCCCGAGATATCGTTGTCCGATAGTGCCGATGATCTCTATGAGAAGGAAGATGAAGCCGAATCTGAATACTTTGGGCAGCGATAGCGGCGACGACAGCTTCAGTTCTCCGATTTCGACGTGACGGTGCCTCCGTTGCAGCCATATACAGATAAAGGCCGCTAAAGACATGATGGCCAACGGTACCGCCGCGTTCTGCACAGCTCCGCGCGCAAAGATTGCGAGGATGAGTAGGTTGCGCAGAAACATGGCGACAATGGTCAGCAAATCGATCACAATCGCCACCGGCTCTATGCTGTCGTCTTGTCCGTTGAGGTATCCCGAAAGTTCCGCAATGGTCGCGGTACTGTTGACGAGGCCCCCGAGCAAGGCCGAGTAATAGAGGCCGCGAGAGCTGTAGAGTTTGAGCAGAACATAGTTCACAAAGCCAAGAGCGGCAATGACGACAATGGTGAGCCAAGCTTGACGCGGATTGATCAAATGCCATGGGTCGATAGTATAGTCGGGCAACACCGGGTAAATGACAAAGGCGATTAAGCCGAGTAACACGGCGCCTCGAACTTCATTCACCAGCAGCCTGCCCGCGAAATGCGTCAGCGCGGGCTTTAAAGACAAGAGCATGGTCATCAGGATGGCCGCGGCGACGGGCGTATAGTGATGGCCCTGCCCGGTGAGGACTCCCAGAACAAAGGTGACGATGACGGCCGCCGAGGTGGTGGTTTCTATCGGTTTGCCATCGCGCAAGCTTCGCAAACCCGCCAAGACGACGATGAGTAGAACGCCTGCAAACGTGATATATGCGAACGCCGGCGCCGCGAGTACGCTCAGCGTACCGGCCATGGCGACGATAGTGAATGTTCGTGTGCCTAGATCTTTCTGAGACCACTCCCGTTCCAGGCCGACGAGCATACCGATCCCGATAGCGATAGCTAGCTTGATCGAAATGTCGACGGGACTATACGTGGCTTCAACCTGCGGCGTTGCTATGGCGGTTTCGGTAGGCGACAAAAAATCCCGCTGGAACGATAAACACCGTGACGACGACCGAAAGAGTGAGGCCGCCGATCAACGCACGAGCCAGCGGGGCGTAGGATTCGCTGCCTTCGCCGAGTTTAAAAGCCATCGGCATTAATCCGATGATGGTTGCTAGCGATGTCATGAGGACCGGACGCAGACGTACCCGGCAAGATCTCACGACAGCTTGCCGCACGCCCAAACCTTCCTCCAGAAGGTGATGGGCAAACTCGACGATCAGAATGCTGTTCGACATGGCGATACCGGCCAGCATGATCACGCCCATTAGAGACATCACGTTGAGGGTTGTATGCGTCAGTAATAATGTCAGGATCACGCCGGAAATAGCCGGCGGAAGCGCCAGCAAGATGATAAACGGATCCAGAAACGAACGGAACTGAGCGACGAGAATAAGGTACAGCAAAAGCACCGACAAGGTAAGGCCCAGGCCGAAACTCTTGAAGGATGCGTTCATGGCGTCGACCGTCCCTCTCATCGCTACATCCACATTGGCGGGCACGCGGATGCCGGCCAGCATCGCATCGATGGATTTCGAGAGTACTCCGATGTCTTCGGTCAGGGGACGAACATACACATCGATTTTGCGCCGTATCTGATAGTGGTCGACTTCGGTGGGCGCAAGGAAAGGCGTAATCGTGCTCACCATATCTAACCTTGTCGGCTGCGCGATACCGGTTCCATGCAAGGGGATCGACCGTAAATCGTTCACGGTCCGGATTTGCTGCTCCGGATACTGAACCGTAAGGTAGTAATTGTTGCCGTTTCGCGGATCGCTCCAAATACTGGGAGCAATCATCTGGTTCGATGTCAGCGCGGTGATCACGTTCGACATCACTTCCTTCTCGGACAGACCCATTTCGCCGGCTCGCATGCGGTCGATATTCAATCGAAGCGCTGGGTAATCGAGATCCTGCGGGATGTATACATCGGCCACGTTCCGCATATGCCGGACGCGTTCGGAAATATCAAGTGCCGTGCGGAAATCGTTTTGAAGATCCAAGCCGGAGATCTGCAAATCAATTGCGGCGGGCATGCCCATGTTGACGACAGAGTCGACTAAACTACCGGACGAGAAGAATGCCGTTAGCTCTGGCATTTGTCGCTCCATACGCCGCTTGACGCGCGCGATGTATTCATAGCTTCCGATGGAGTGACCCGGCTTGAGACTCGCTTGCACAAATGCGGTATGCATCGCGGAGTTCGATGTGTAGACGGCGGAGAATCCGGGGTCTACGCCAATGTTGGAGACGATCATGCCCATATCCTGCGGCTTGACGGTCTCACGAATGAGGCCCTCCAGTTTGGCAACTTCCTTCTCCGTATCCACTAAACGGGTTCCTGAAGGAGCTTTCAGATTGATCACAAACTGTCCGGCGTCCGTTCGGGGGAAGAAAGAAAGACCAATAAACGGAAAAAGTAGAAGGCTCGCGGCAAATAGGGCGAAGAACACCCAGATTGTGCTGACAGGCCGAGCCATTACGTTGGCGACTACCTTTTCGTATCGGTCTAGCAAAGCCTCAAAGCGGCCGGAGAACCAAATATTGAACCGCGCGCCGTACCCGCGTTTCGAAGCGCGACTACCGGTCGCATTCTCACCTTCGTGAGCAGCGGCATGTTTGATGAAGCGGGCACAAAACAACGGCACTACGGTCATGGCGACGAAAAACGATGCAAACAGCGAAAGGACGACGGCTAGCGCAAGGGCGGAGAACAAGAACTTACTGACACCATAGAGCAGAGTTACGGGGAAGAAGACGACAACAGTGGTTAGCGTAGCCGCGAGTACCGGAAGAGCGACCTCGCGACCGCCATTCTCCGCCGCGACAATTGCGGGCTCGCCAAGTTCGAGATGGCGATAGATGTTTTCTAGCACTACTACCGAGTTATCGATCAGTCGCGACAACGCCAGGGCCAGGCCGCCCAGCACCATGCTGTTGATAGAACTTCCACCCAATTGCAGAGCAATGAAGGTTACCAGAACCGAGAGCGGAATTGAAAAGAACACCGCCACAGTGGCGCGCATGCTGCCGAGAAAGATCAGAATCATCAGGCAAGTCAGGAATAGGCCGATGCCGCCTTCGTGCAGCAGCGTGACGATCGCGGTCTTGACGAATTCAGATTGATCGAACACCACCGTCCTGGCGAGAGATGCCGGCACGTCAAATAGATGCTTCAACTTTTCGCGGACGCCGTTCACAACGGCGATAGTGTTCGAGTCCCCGCCTTGCTTGAGGATGGGTAGATACACTGAGCGCTGACCATCCACACGGACTACGTTGTATTGCAGGGAATACGAATCTTTCGCCTGACCAACATCAGAGATATCAACCGGCGATTGGCCAACGATCTTGATGGGCGTCCGATTCATGGTGTTCAGACTGACCTGGCTGTTCGCGTAGATGGCATAATCCAAGTTGCCGATTTGGACATCTCCGGCCGGCAGAACCACGTTCGATTCGTTCACGGCGCGGACCACGTCCATTGGGCTTAGCTGGCGCGCCTCCAATTTGTAGGGATCGACGTAAAACTGGATTTGACGCCACCTGCCGCCGAAAGGCTGCGGAACGGAGGCGCCCGGAACGCTCGCGAGTTGATTGCGGACAAAATTCTGAGCGAGATCTTTAAGCTTGGTCTCGTCCAGACTCCGATCCGTGAACGTTACAAGGCAGACCGGAAGGCTGGATGCGTCGGATTTCAAAACGATGGGAGGAAGCGTGCCCGGCGGCAAGTCACGCATGTCCGCCATGGCCAAATTCGCGATTGTCGAGGCGGCCGAATCCGCATTACTGCCCGGTTGGAAATAGACGCGGATCACGCTGACGCCCGGAAGAGAACGGGACTCAATGTGCTCAATACCGCTCGCGAGAGTGAACATCCGTTCCAAGTGAAATGTGATGTTTCCTTCGATCTGCTCGGGAGGCATACCGGAATAGAATGTCGCGACGACGACGACCGGAATATTCATCGACGGAAACATGTCGACGGGCATGCGCAGAATGCTCACACTGCCGACTAGGGCCACGATCAGGCAGACAACAACGATCAGATAGGGAGTCTTGATTGCAAATCGGGCCATACTAGCTCCCCTTTGCAGGACTAGCGGAGGCGTCTGTGATCAGGAGCCGGGGCTGAACTCTTTCTCCATCCTGAAGGCCCGCATGGCGGCCCGTAATCACCAGCTCACCCTCGCGAATTCCCGAACGAATCTCCAGGCGCTGGGGCGTGCTTAAGCCGGTGGTCACCGGCAGGATGCGCACGACAGAATCGCGAACGGCAAAGACCTGGGGCGAGCCACTTGTCTCGTCAACCGCGTCCAGCGGCACGGTCAGCGCGTTGGCGTTCTTATGAAGAGATAGCTTCACATCCGCATACATGCCGGGAACAAGGACGAGACCAGGATTCGGAACATCTACCTCTGTGTCCATGGTTCGCGTGGATTTCTGAACTTCATCCGCGAACCGCGTAACGCGGCCGGGAAATGTGCGATGCAACGCGGTGACCGTTACGTCTACCGTTTCCCCGTCGTGGATACTCGGCACGGCGGACTCGGGCACTGGCAAGATGAGACGGAGCAGGCTGTTCTGAGAAAGGCGAATGACAGGCATCGCTTGCGTTTGCGAGGCGATGCCGGCCTGGATCATGGACCCGGTGTTGGCGTAACGCTTGGTGACAACTCCCGCGAACGGGGCTGTGATGGTGGTGTAGTCTTGGAGAGTTTGCCAGCGCGCCTGCTCGGCCTTCGCCATATTTGTCTTACGCTCCGCCGCCTGAAGAGACGATTGCGCTGCGGAAACGTCAGCCTCGGCGATCAGGTCTTTCGCGTGCGCTTCGTCCACTTCCTCCTGCGGAACCAGTCCCGGTTCGCGCTTGGCCACATCGAGTACGCGAGTGTAGGATAAGTGAGCCATGTCCCGGGCCGACTTGGCGCGATTCAGTTGATCCTGAGCGGTAGTAATGTCCGCTTCCGACTCCGCGACCGCGGCCAAGGCCCTGGTCATGTCGTTTTGCATTTCCGGCACCTCCAGTTGCGCAAGCACTTGCCCCGTTCGCACACGATCTCCAATGTCCACGTTTATGGCCCGGATATAGCCTGCGACTTTGGCCATCACGTCTATTTCCTGGTAGGGAATGAACTCTCCGGTCACGGTGAGATCGTCAGAGATGCTTTCGCGAACCGATTTAGCAACGGGTACAACGAGAACGGGATCGGATGGCGGATCTGCCGCAGTCCGTTCCCCGCCGTCACCTCCGCACGAGACAAGCGCGGCCGTCAGCAGCAATAAAATGCAAAAGTTGTTCCGTCTTCGGCCTGGACACTCCACAGTTTGCTTCACCGCAGAGCACCTATTGCGTAATCGAGAGAGGCGCGGCGTGTTAAGTAGTCGTATTTGGCGGACGCAGCATCGATTTCCGCCGAGGTTTGGGCCAATTGCGCCTGGTTCAGTTCCACTATGCTGCCGAGACCCGCATCATAGCGGGCTTGCGCTAAATGTAGTGCCAAGTTTGCCTGATTCACAAGTTGCTGTGTAACGCTCAGCCGCCGAAGCGTGTAGTTCGCGTCGAACCAAGCGTCACGAACTTCATGCGAAATTTGGACGGAAAGGTCCTGCACATCTTTACTTGCGGCCTGAGCACGCAGTGCGGCCTCGGTCCGTCGAGCCGCGAACAATCCGCCATTAAACACTGGGATATTTATGTTCACGCCGGCGGCCCCATAATCGTCGCGCGCCAATGTGGGGTCGTGCTCCGGAATTCCACCCGCGGCGCCGAGGATATTGACGGTGGGATAC
This sequence comes from Bryobacteraceae bacterium, assembly GCA_036272835.1. Classification (GTDB taxonomy): domain Bacteria; phylum Acidobacteriota; class Terriglobia; order Bryobacterales; family Bryobacteraceae; genus Bog-105. Next base: position 181,548 of record DATAXY010000017.1, on the reverse strand, counting down.
GACAACTTCTTTTCAGCCTTGGCATACTCCTGGGAAGCGGCGCTGTTCCGTTGAAGAACATTGAGATCGGGCCGGTCGCGGAGCGCTTGCCGAACCAGCGCCTCGACATCCGGATTGAGGACGCTGGGAACATCCTGATCCACGAGGATGAACGGAGCAGTGTGGTCAAAACCCAAGGCCGCCGCTAAGTGCGCCCTACTTTTCTGGACATCGTCCTCAGCCTGATAGACAGCCAGTTCCGCCTCCGAAACGAGCACCTGCGCAAAGCTGACATCCAGGGTCGATTTCAGGGAGCTTTGCGCGAGCGCGGTCACTTGGCGAAGCGTGAGCCGGCGACTGTCCAGGGCAGCCTGCGCGGCCTTCTGAACGGCCTCCGAACCTAAGACTTCGAAATAGGCGGTTTGAACATCAAGTAAGATGCCGGCGCGCACCCGAGTGAGGTTGTCGTTCGCCGCCTCTGCACGGAAACGGGCGCTCCGGACGAGACTGGAGGTGCGGCCAAAGTCCGTAACCATTTGAAGCAGGCTTACACCCGAAGCAAAACGCGTGGACAAACTGGAAGTGGTCAAATTGCCGGCCGCTATTGTGGAGTCTTGCAGGGCATCTGCGCCCGTAACGTTCGCGGCTACGACCGGCAGATAAGCGGCCCGCGCCTCATCGACAACTTTGCGGGTGGCTTCGGCAGTGAAAGTTGCGGAGCCGATTCGCGGATGATTCCTCAGAGCGAGCGCCTCGGCATCGGCCAAGGTCAGCCGGTCAGGAGTCTGGCCAAAGGCAGGAACCACAAAGTGGCCAATTGAACTTCCAAGCAAGATGCACATCGCGGTTATGCGCAAGTTAGAGAATCGGCTCCTGGGTGATGAGTTTTATAACCGTTGTGTCGTGTGCGTCTATGAGACCATCTTTCACCAGTTCGCACAGTTGAGGAAGAATGGCTTCGACCGTTTCAGGCGAGTCGATAAATTGAATTTGCACCGGCAAGTGCCGATTCTCGGCGCCGTGACCTTCGCGGGAGTGCCGCTGGTGGTGCGCACCGAATCCTTGTTGTGGCTGTATCAGGGTTGCTCCCGATATGCCATGGCTCATCAGGAACGAAAATACTTGTTCATAGATAAAAGTCTTGCCGGAACTTGTATCTTCGTTCAGATGAATGGTAACTTTTTTCGCCGGACCGCGAGTTAACATGGCCTCAGACTTCGTCCGTTAGTGCGCGCCGAGCACCGTGTGCTCCCACTCTTGTTCTTCCTGAGGATCCACCGCAAGCCGCTGCCGAAGCACCCAAACGCCCTCGGTGTTCGCCAGAAAGATCAGCCCCCGCTTGTCATCCCGGGCCATAGCGGTCACTCCCTTGAATTCATGCTGAACGGCCGGATGAAGGGGATCGGCGAAACTTAAGATGCGAAATGTTTGGGGAACGGGGGCGGCTTCCGGTTGGGTGTTGGCAGTTGTGACCAACGCGGCATTCCCCGCGACGGCGACCAAATCGCCGGACGGGCTCGCCGGATAGCTCATCTCAGCAAGCACGCTCGGGCTGTCGAGGTCGGTAATATCGATCAGCGTCACTGTTTTGCCGGACTGGTGCTCGGCGTATAGATAGTTGCGCCGATAATGTTGAGTAGCCAGGAAACGAACAACGGCATCGCCCGGAACGGAAACGTGTGCGACTACTTGAATCTCATCCTGCGGAGTCTGCGGCTTTGGATGTTTGTTCTTGCCATAGACACCGGCGGAGAAGACCAATACACAAGAGACAAGTATCGCGTTCTGTTTGTATTGCCGGATCATTTTCATACTGAGAAGGGAGAGCGCAGTTTCGTGCTCCTAACCCAATTGTTGGGACTGGGAGGGGCGAGGCGCCACTTAAGATTTCCTGAAGTTTGACTTAAGCGGAAATTCAGAGACTCTTCAGTGGCAGCCGAAAGAAGGTAGTTCGTATAAAGAAAGTAGAAAAGTGCGGATTCTCGTTGTAGAGGATGAACAGAAGCTGGCAAGTGCGCTGAAGGACGGCTTGGAGGCCGACGATTACACCGTCTCTGTTGCGCGGACTGGCGAAGAGGGTTTCTATCTTCTGTGCAAACAGCCCTTCGATCTCGCCATACTGGATGTCATGCTTCCAGGACGCGATGGATTCGAGATCCTGTCGACCCTTCGGCAGCAGGGTTTGCGGATTCCGATTCTACTCTTGACGGCGAAAGACCGGATTGAGGATCGCGTGGAGGGACTGGATTATGGAGCGGACGACTACCTGGTTAAGCCCTTCGCGTTTCCCGAGCTGCTGGCTCGCATCCGCGCGCTTCTTCGGCGAGGAAACCCCCAAGCGGCGCCCAAAGCGCGGGTCGCGGACCTGGAGATCGACGCAGCCAATCATATTGTGACCCGCGCCGGGCAGAGAATCGAATTGACCGCAAGAGAATACGATTTACTGGAGTATCTCTTCCGCCATCAAGGCAGGGTCGTATCGCGCGAAATGATTGCACGGGATATTTGGAAGGAAGTGGCGCGGCAAACGCCGCTCGATAATGTGATCGACGTGCATGTAGCGCACCTCCGGCGGAAAGTCGACGACCAGTTCGCGACAAAGTTAGTCCATACGGTGCGCGGGCTCGGCTTCGTATTGCGGGAAGAGAAAAAGCCGTGATCGAGCTTCGCTTTCTGCCCCTTCGCGCGCGGTTGACGCTTTGGTACATGCTGGTCCTTGGCGCGGTCGTGGCGCTCTATATCGCCGGCACGGCATTCGTGCTTTATTGGCAGCTCTCCCACCAACTCAGCCGGTTCGCGATCCAGGATGTCGAGACCGTGGAAGGCCTGCTCTCCTTCACGCCGGACGGGCATTTGAATTTAAATGAGAATTACCACAATCATCCGCAATCGCGGCTGGTCCTGGAGCGGATGGTTGAAGTGCTGTCACCCAGCGGAACGGTTCTCTATCGCAATGAACGATTGGACGGGCGCGCGTTGGGCGGAGCGATCCTGCCGAAGGAGGGGGTCAATGGGTATTCGGAACGTTCCACCCTTCTCTCCGATGGAACGCGAGTGCTCCTGGTGAGCCGCCGTCACATCCTGGCCGGCAGGCCGATCATCATCCGCCTTGCGTACAACCAGAAGCCGATCTGGTCGAGAATTGAAGAACTGTTGACCGCGTCGTTTATCGCGCTTCCCGTTGTGCTGGCGATGGCAGGATTCGCGGGCTACCACTTGGCGCGGCGTTCGCTCGCTCCGCTCGAAGAAATAACGTCCAGGGCAGAACAAATTACCGCGGACAATCTTCGGCAGCGCCTGCCGGTTGAGAATCCCCGCGATGAAGTGGGCCATTTGGCGCGAGTCTTTAATAGCGTGTTGGACCGGCTAGAGGAGTCCTTCGAGAGACTAAAGCGATTTACCTCCGACGCATCGCATGAATTGCGGACGCCGTTATCCGCTATTCGTAGCGTCGGCGAAGTGGGGCTGCAGAAGAGCGAAACGCCAGCGGAATATCAAGACACGATCGGCAGCATGCTGGAAGAGGTGAACCGGTTGACGCGCCTGGTGGAGAACCTTCTGGAGATTTCGCGAGCCGATGCGGGACAAATTCGACCGGGGCTCACCGTGTTCTCACCGCTCGATGTTGTAAGGGAGGTAGGCGCGGTACTCGATGTACTGGTGGAGGAGAAGGCGCTCCAACTGCGTCTGTCGGGCGATGCGGATGTCACGGTGAAAGGAGATCGACTTCTGTTTCGGCAGGCGGTTATGAACGTGCTTCACAATGCCGTCAAATACACGCCGGCCGGCGGAACAATTTCGGTCGGCGTGACGGAGCATTTGGGGTTCGGAGTCGTCCACATCGCCGATACGGGACCGGGCATCCCCCGCGAGCACCGCGGCAAAGTGTTCGACCGGTTTTACCGCATCGATGCCGCCCGAGCACGGGACACGGGCGGCGCCGGCCTGGGGCTGTCGATTGCCAAATGGGCACTCCAGGTGCAAGGCGGCGAGATCAAGGTGGAAGACAGCGTTGAAGGCACGGCTTTCCGCATCCAGTTGCCGGCTGTAAGCGCCTTTCAGCCGAAAATGACCTGATGTCTGGCTCGGCTTTGGACTCAATGCCGAGCAAGAGCTTAGCGTCAAGTCTCCGTTTCGACGGGCCGACGGAACTTGAATCTCAGCCAATACGTTTGCGTTCCGACTTAAACCCGGAGAAAGAATCGAGGCGTTTTCGCGAAGGGGTTTCGAGGAAGGCAAGAAATTCCGCGTGTTTTCTGGTGAGTCCAGGGAACGTTGCCAAGACTCTCCCTTGCGGGTCAAGAATGGCATAGAAAGGAATTGCGACTGTCGAGAATAGCCGCTGCTCAAATTCTTGATTCTTCTCCGATTCAGGATCGGTACCGTCGGTGTACAAATCCACCAGCACGAAGCTTTGCAGCGCCACGCGAACATCCTGGCGAGTAAACATATTGGATTTCATCCAGTGGCAGTTCGTGCACGCGTACCCGGTGAAGTTCACCAAAACAAGCTTGTTTTCAGTCGCCGCTTGCGCCAGTGCGTCTTTGTATTGGTTCTTGAGCCATTTGAGATTGTCCGCCGAAGCGGGACCAGCAAGGCCGGAGGGTGAAGCCACCGCAGGAGGCACATAGGCATCGAGTTCACCCAATGGCGATCCGAAGAGGCCCGGTAACAAGGATAGCGAGAAAATCAGAAACAGCGCACCACACATAGCGCGAGGAACACCTAGCCGCTCTTCCCGGCGAATACCCTCCATATGTAAGAGGCCGAGCAAATACAACCCGGGTAGCGCAAACAAGATCATCCACGCTGCCAAGAACCGCTCACGCGTAAGGACGTTGGTTTGGAGCACCTGGTCCACATTACTCATGTATTTGAGCGCGCACGCAAGAACAACAAATCCAAGCACCACCTTCACCCGCGACATCCAGCCACCGCTCTTGGGCAGCCGCTTCAAATAGGACGGGAATAGGGCGAGAAGAAAGAACGGCAAAGCCAAACCCGCGGCGAAGCATAACATTCCAAGTACTGGCCGGGATCCGCTGGTATCTATGGAGGCAACTAATAATGGTCCGACAATCGGTCCCACACACGCAAATGAGGTGAGTGAAAACGTCAAACCCATTAATAGCGTGCCAGCGTACCCGCCAGCGCGGGAAGCCCGATCAAGCCGGGTGAGCAGACCGGACGGCAATGTCAATTCGTAGGCGCCCAGCAGACTCAGAGCAAATATGACGAAGACTAACGAAATGAACCCATTCACCCAGGGGTTAGAACCAAGCAAGACGACCCCGAACGGTCCGGCAATCGACTTCATCAGTAACCCCAGAGTCGTGAAAAGTACGACAATTCCGAGGCAGAAGGCGACCGCTTGCGCCAAGCCTCCGCGCCTGCCACCGGAGTTTTGATTCAGGAAGAAGGAGACCGTGATGGGAATCATCGGAAATACACATGGAGTAAAGATGGCCGCCAAGCCGAATCCGAATGCGATTACTAGAAATCCGAGAAGGCTTTTTTGATCAGTTTGTGCCTTCAACGGAGCCAGAGGTGTATCTGTGCGATGAGATGTTGTGGTGGCGCTAGGCGTAGCGCTCACCTCGTTATAGCCAGCCGGAATCGAAATTACCTCCGGCTTCGCTGAAGGATCGATCAGCAATGTCGCGCTGGCGACTTTTCGCTTCGGCGGAAGGCAGGTCGTGTCGGCACAACACTGGTATCTGACTTGGGCAGTAAGATCGGCCGCACCTGCCACGGCATTGTGCTTCAACGTGATTTCGAGCAATAGGGGTAATTGCTTCTCGAATGTTTCGGTCTCTAGCTGAAAATTGGGATCCATCTTCCGGATTGGCTGGGGTTGATAAATCCGAACACCGGAGATAATGGGGTTGGCGGAGAGCGAAACTGTTGTCGGGTTCGGTCCTCCCTTTGGAGTTGTGAGCGAATACAAATGCCAACCCGGCTGAATATTCGCAGTGAGTCGTGCCAGAACTTCCCCCCCTGGCCTCACAGACTTACTATCTACTGTCAACGACCATTTGACCGGATCTTGCATTCCCTGGCCGCGAGTCTGCAGAGACCCGGCCAATAAAGAAATCAAAATGAGTTGAAGATACTTCAGCCGATGGAAAACTACAAATCGCACGATTGTCGTCCTAACTCTAACTAGCTGTTCATTGCAGCGAGCGCGCCTCGCATATAAGCGAAGGACTTCAACATGCCGGTCATGGGCGCATCGGCATTGAACTCGTACTCAAGGTTTACACATCCGCGGTAGCGTATCTTTTGTAACGCCCGGAAGATCCCGATGATCGGCAAAACACCTTCGCCTACATCACACCCGGTGCTCTCGTCCTTTGCCGATTTCACATCTTTGATATGCATATCCAAGAGACGCGGACCGGAATCCGAGATCGCTTGAACGATGTCAACCCCGGCCGCAGCGGAGTGTCCGACATCCAAGCATAAGCCTACGCGAGGATCGAGATCGCGCACAGCGTCTAATACAACCTGGGGTGTCGGGAAATTCTTGTCATGAGGTCCATGATTATGAATAGCGGCCGCTATATTGTATTCCTTGACGAAGCTCTCCAGCAGCTTCAAATTCTGGTGCGTCGGAGCGCAGATAATCATAGGCATGCCACAGGTCTTGGCATAATCGAAATACCTTCGCATGTCCGCCTCGTCGTCTTTGGCCAGCGTGATATTACCCCCGGCCATGATTCGGAGTCCTGCATTTTCGAATTCTTTTCGACCTGCAATCAGTTCCGCCGTTGTGCTGCGGTAGGGAAGGTGAAATTCCTTCACGCTAACATACGGTGTCTGTAACTGCTTGATCATTTCGATCGCGAGCGGGCGCTGGAAATCTCGCAATGACCAAGTCGTGATTCCGAGTTTAAAGCCGCCGAGATCGTTACTTACTTCGGCACCAGCCTTGGAGCCAACCAACAAACCCGCGATCCCAGCACTGGCTCCAAGGAATCTGCGGCGTGTCGTAGACATTCTCATAAACAACCCTGCTCGTCTAGCCTCTAGAAGGTGCTATTCCAATACGCGTGCTGCCCAATATAATGGTCATCCGGCAGATTCTTTAAGATCTCGCGGCGTACTGCGAGAGCGTTCATGCCGCCCTGGGTTTTGAACAATATCTCGCCATTCATGCCGATCAGAACCGTAAAGGGAACACCCCCACTCCATCCGGGCCCAAATGCCGCCACGGCATCGGCAGCATCGTTCGTGCTCCATAGCAGATTTCTATTGATTGCGTGCTGCTGAGTCAAGAAATCGAGAACGAACTTTTTCTCGTCTGGCGTATTGATGCTGACAGTAACAATGTTCAAGGCTCGCTTGGCATACATCCGGACCATCTTCTGCAACTCCGGAAACTCCTCCATACACGGTCCGCACCAGGTAGCCCAAAAATTCATCAGCAGGAGCTTATCGGTTCCGCTATTTTCCCGGAGAGTTTTGAGCTGATCCGCCGAAACCTCTTCCACCGTGACGGCCTTCTCGTTACCTTGAGCAATCTCCGTCTGCGCGCCCTTTTCCTTGTACGCCCATTTGGTTGAGCAGCCGACCGCCGGGGTGTCCTGAACGGCAACCGGTCTGTCGGCAAGGAGAGCGTCAATCGCATCTCGCGCTTCATGTTTGGTTACCAGTTGTTCGCGAGGGCTGTTGTCTATACGACCTTCGTACCGCAACTTTCGTTCTTGATCAAAGATGAACACATGAGGCGTTGCAGTCGGCCCATACTTAAGGGCGACAGCTTGAGTAGCTCCGTCATAAAGATACGGGAAGTTGAAATGCCTATATGCCGCCCTAAGCTTCATCTCCGGAAACGTATCTCCCAAGTCGGTGTGCCCCATTTCGCTCAGATGTATAGCCTTTGGGTCGTTCCCCATGATTGCCACGACGTCTACACCGCGATTTCGGTAATCGGAAGTAAGTTCCTTGATTCGCTTTTCGTACATTTGGGCAATCGGGCAGTGGTCACAAGTAAATACGATTGCGAGCACTTTCGCCGAAGCGTAATCCTTGAGGCTGTGCCTCTTTCCATCAATACCTGGGAGATCGAAATCGGGCGCCGGCGAGCCAACCTTGAGAATGGGAGGCACATCGGCCGCGGAGGGTAGGTGGTCGTCCTGCGCTTGAGCGATGGCGCACAGCAGAAGTGCAACACCGAGCACTGCGACATAACATTTCATAGTCCGCATCGCGAGATGCATGACCCTCGAGATGCAGATGGTCAAAACTGCATCGGAATCCAGGCTAGGAACGCAATCTGCGTAAGAAAACATCGTCACTTCTCCTTTACCAACCAAGGCGCATACTGAACTGAACAGTTCGTTGATCGATTCCGTCCCGGCCAGTATTAGCAATCCCGAGCGCTTGCATAAAGGAACTGCTGTTAATACTGCTGGTCGGATTGGAATGATGAGGTGTATTTGCAGTGTTAAACATCTCGGCGCGAAACTTTAATTGGAACCGTTCGGTCAAGGCAAATGTGCGAGCCAGACCCGTATCCAAATTAATCAGCGCCGGCCCCCACACGTTATCGGTACCGCAGGTCCCAAAATGACCTGTCGTAGGTTGCCCGAAGGCACTTGGGTTGTACCACTCATAAATATTGCCGAGCTCTTGCGGTGTGCTGATGCAGTTAGCAAACTGAGTTGAGCCAACGGCGTCCAAAGTCGTGTTTGATGCAGTTACGGTAAAGGGAGTGCCCGTACGAAGCGTTGACACAGCTTCGAGCTGCCAGTTGCCTAAAATCTTGGCCCCAAAGCCGTTCTGCATCCACTGCTTATTCTTTCCAAAAGGACTGTCTACAACGAAAGTCAGCCCGAGAGTGCTCTGGGCAATTCCAGCTAAGTTGCCGTAATTCAGTCCGAAGTCGTAAGGAATTGCCACCTGAGTGGAATAACCTAAGCCTTTAGCGAAAGTGTAGCTTCCGGAGAACTGGAAGTTCTGCGCAAATCGATGTTCGACGCGGGCTTGCAAGGAATCGTATTTTGCACTTCCTTCCGTGCCGATACCGTCTGTTATAGCCGTGCGCCCCGCCAACACATTGAGCACTTCGCCGGCAGCTCCAGTTCCGACGGGAGACCAGTTCTCGTTTAGTGTAATTATCGGATCGATGGACCGCGTCGCTACATATCCGGCAGAAGCCGTCCAGGTTCCTATTTGCTGTTGAATGGTTAAATTCCAGGATTGCACATAACCACGTACGTAGTCGTTGTTGTCCATGGTAAAAACACCGGCGGTCATAGGCACTGCCACGCTTCCCGAACTGTAGTTCGGTGCAACAACCGGGGGCAAACCGATGCGAAGGGTTGTGGCGTAAGAATAGCTGTTTGGGGCCGTCAGCGTTGGGGCAACTATGTCGGGATAGTTCTGCCGATTGCCCAGCACTCCACCAAGATTCGTCGGATCGTTGCTGAGGCCATACCCGGCCCGAATTACGGTTGACTTTGAAAGACGATAAGCTACGCCAGCTCGCGGGGCAAAACGATTTGTGTCTTTAGTGATCCCACAGTTCTTGGGGTTTCCTCCAACGCCACAAATAATCATCTGATTGGTTGGGGCATCTAAATACTCCATGCCACGACTCCCGCGCGTTGGGAACGGATAGTACTCCCAACGCGTGCCGTATGTTAGAGTCAGCTTCGGCGTAGGCTGCCACTGATCTCGGAGATAAGTGGAGAAAATATTACTGTAGTCCTTATATTGAGGTGGAATCAGGGCAACCTTACCGGCATTCGTTGGGAGACCTAAGAGAAACGCCGCAAAAGCATTGTAGTCGTTTCCAGCCGGTCCGCCGTTGAGTTGCGTGGTTCCTTGAGAAAATTGAAATCCTCCAGCTCCCGTGCAGAAAGTACAAAAAGTAGCCTCTTCGAAATCCTCATTGATCTGCTGTTGAACGAAGTCGACGCCAGCCCGCAAGGTATGGTTTCCTTTAACCCAGGTAATGTTCCCGGCCCATTCCTTTTCGAGATTTTGAAACACCTGCGGCTGATAGTTGTTAGCGGGTCCGATTGTTGCTTCGGGGATATTCGTCCCAGTACCGCCGAAGCCGTCAATTTCCAGCGCGGGTAGGCCGCCTTGCCGGGTGTCTGAGCTTTCCAGACCAGGAATTCCAAGCAGCGACCATCCGAGATTCTCGTTCAACTGCTCCGGAGTAGAGTTCGCATCGTCTCGGGAGTAGCCGAAATAGGCGTCGGCAATTAGATTTGGAGTGAAGATATATGTCCCGGAGACAGTTCCGCTGTAAATAAATCCGAGGCCGTTTCCCACGGCTGTGTTAGAAGGACTATAGCCAGGTCCGCCTAACGATCCAAACTGTTGAGGATTAAACCATGAAAAGCGATCGAGACCGAAACGAGCGAACATGCTGAACTTGCTATTGGGATTCCAGTTGAGCTTGGAGTCCCACTGATTTTGATTTTCCGCACTATCACCTGCACTCAAATAGTTCCGAGACAAACCCAAACTACCCGTCCCGGGCACATTTGGATTTGGCCATTCGTTCAATGCAAGCAGCGCTGCAATCCCTGGATCGATACGCGTCGGAGGAATGACGTTGCCGGTAAAAGCCGTTCTGCCCATCCCGTTCGCGCTGCCAGTCATTGGATCGTAAATGGCCGTGGGCGAAGCGGAAAGACTACCATCCTTCATAGCCGCGGTTGGCACTTCCGAATAGATTGGATTTTCCACCGGCACATAAGTACCCTGATAGCTGACAAAGTAAAAAATCTTGTTTTTCTTGATCGCCCCTCCCACGGTGCCCCCAAATTGATTATTGATGTATTTCGGTTTTGGCAGGGAGCGGTTGCCGGCCCAAGGATAGGCCTGCAGATGCTGGTCCGTATGGTATTCGAACAGCGATCCATGAATCTCGTTGGTGCCGGATTTAGTAGTGACATTTACAGCGGCGCCTCCCGCTAAGCCCTGTTCGGCGTCGAACGAATTGGTCACTACATTCACGTTTTCGATCGCCTCCAGCGCTGGGCTGTACATGGGCTTGTCGGGCGCATTGTAGTTGGTGGAACTGGTCCCATCTATTAGCGTGTTGTTGGTGACATTACTCGCACCGTTAACGGAATACCCGACTGAGCGAGACGGATTGGCTCCGAAGGATTGCCCGCTCTGCGGCGTTGAAACTCCCGGGACGACAACGGCCAGAATCATTTGGTAATTGCGGCCAAGCGGAGCGGGCAAATCGTTGAGACTTTGCGTGCCCAAATCAGCCCGGACGTCTGCCCGATCCGTTTGCAGCGCGGCGGCCTGGGCGGTGACCGTGAGTGTTTCGTTCACTTTGCCGGTAACCATCGCCACGTTCACCCGGGTTACGCCATTGCTCTCGACTGCAATTCCAGTTCGCTGATACGCCTCAAATCCAGACGCTTTGACCGTGACCGTATAGGCTCCAGGGGGAAGCGTGGGCAAAGTGTATTCGCCGACAGCGTTTGTCACTGTATTGCGAGTGAAGTTTGTTCCTTCATTGACTGCAACGACTGTGGCTCCGGCGATAGCAGCTTGGCTAGGGTCAACAACGTTCCCATCGATAGTGCCCTGGAGCAACTGAGCGCGACACCACTCGGGGACCAGGAGCGGTATCGGAAGTAAAAGGATCCAGCAAAATACGGCTGAGACGGGGCCGCAGCGCAAAATGCTTATTTGCAGTGGCACGGAAAACCTTTTCTGATATATTACAGGCCTTGCACGGCCAACATAACTCCGATCAGCCGGTGCTGTCAAGCATATTGTTTTTGGCGGGTCCCTTTTCGGGAGTTTTTTTGCTGGAGCGACCCTTGGATACATGTTGATTGGGTATCGATAAAGGGCGCTTGCGGCGTGTTGAAAGCGGTTTGCGAGTTGACAATCCCCCTAAAAGTGCATATCATTCCGAAGTGTTTGACATATCAGGAAATCGAGGAGCCGGTCGCGGCTGGCATTCCTCGCTGGGATAGGGTTCATGAAGGTTGGAATCGATAGCTACTGCTACCACCGTTTTTTTGGCGAAGTGTACCCGCAACAGAATGCAGCACCATCCAAATTGAGCCTGGAGGCCTTTTTAGATCGCGCCAGAGCTTTGAAGGTCGACGGCGTATCTCTGGAATCCTGCTATATCAATCCCGACCTGCACTACCTACGGCATATTCGAGGCATTCTGGACAGCTATGGCTTGGATCGTGTTTGGGCATGGGGTCACCGGGACGGTCTCGAAGGAGGAACCAGCGAAGCGGCTCTTGTGCAGATGATTGCGCACCTCGATTGCGCGGACGCGATTGGAGCTAAAGTCATGCGAGTGGTCGGAAGTAGCCGCAAGTTCCGCCACGAGCCGCACAACGCCCAATTGGACGGCCTCACGCGAATGTTCCTTGAAGCAGTTAAGCCAGCGCGCGATCACGATATCAAGTTGGCGCTCGAAAATCACATCGATTTCGATTCGGACGAGATTCTTAGTGTCATTGAACGTGTCGGCTCACCTTTCCTGGGTGTCAACTTCGATACCGGTAATTTCGTTCGATTGCTGGACGATCCTATCAGGGCGATGACTAAATTAGGCAAGTACACCTACGCCACTCACGTAAAAGACCTCAAAATTCAGCGTGGCGCCCCGGCCGACGAGTGGTTTTTCTTTTCCAGCACGCCCGTCGGTGATGGCATTGTGGATAATCGCAAGCTCGCTGAGTTGCTCGCCGAAGCGGGTTACACGGGCTTCCTTGCGGTCGAAATCGATTTCCTACATCCCGACTACTCCGATGACGAAGATGCAGCAGTAGAGAAGAGCGTGACCGAGCTTCGAAAGATAGCCGCCGACTTATGAAGTATCACGTGTTCATTGTGGATTCCGCCGAGGTCCCACATGGGGAGGATGACAGCATCGAGCGGGAAGTGCTGCAAGACTGTGCTAATGTCCAGTTGCTTGCCGTGCATTCAGAAGAAGAGTTCCGGCGCTGTTCTTCGGACGCGGATGCGCTTATCCTCTGGCACCATCTGGATGTAACCGCGGGAATGCTGGCTGGGCTAACGAAAACCCGTTTGATCGTTCGAAATGGCGTCGGATACGACAATGTCGACATAGCTGCCGCCGGGGCGGCGGGCATCGCAGTGGCAAACGTTCCCGACTACGGCACGGAGGAAGTCGCCGATCACACGATCGCTTTGATCCTGGCGCTGTTTCGGCAGCTAAAGCCAACGCTCGCCAACGTTGCGAAGGGAAATTGGGACTGGCGTAGTGGATTGGCGGCGCGCCGGATCCGCGGAAACGTGCTCGGCATCGTCGGCTGCGGCCGGATCGGAACCGCAATGGCGCTGCGAGCAAAGGCGCTCGGATTTCTCGTCAGGTTTTTCGATCCCTATCTACCGGCCGGCTACGAAAAGGGAATCGGAGTTCAGCGGGTTTCAACTCTGGACGAACTGCTCGCGGAAGCAGACGTGTTATCTATACACGCACCTCTTACCGAAGAGACTCGCCATCTGATCGCCGCACCCCAATTAAAGCAGATGAAACGCACCGCATACCTTGTGAACACGGCGCGTGGCGCAGTCGTCTCTTACCAAGCCTTGCACGACGCTCTCTCGCAGGGAATCATTGCCGGAGCTGGTTTGGATGTACTTGAGGACGAACCGTTTGGCGCCGAGGAGATGCAGGGCCTCCCCAACTGCCTTATCACTCCACACAGCGCATTTTATTCAAAGGAGTCGCTGATCGAAATGCGGCAGAAGTCGGCACAAATTGTGAAAGCCGCATTGCTACATGGTCAATACGAGAATGTCGTGAACCGGGAGAACTTGCGGGCTTGTAACGGCCATTGAAGACGATCGAGCATCGTGACTGCCTGGAGATTTATCAGTTACTGTGGGGGCGGCGCCGTCGACGACGGTGCCGGTTTACCATCGATTGTTCGTGGCTCCATGAGTTCCTCGCGGGTCCCGTCCGGATCAAAGAGATTTGCCTGACGCTTGCGGTTGATTCCCGTATGGATCTCAATTTTGCGCTTGTAAACATCTCGATAATACGGTCTTGCCTCAAGGTTTGCGACGGCGGCATTTATATCCGGCACTTCCAGTGCGATGTGATGCGCGGTTCCGCGTTTCGTGGGCGGCGGCGCGTCCTTGTATAGCATGAGTTCTATGTAGTCGTCCCCATCCGGGACCTTCAAATTAACCCACGAAAGTTCGGTACCGGAGTGACTGCCCCGCCAAGTCTCCTGGAATCCAAGTATGTCTTCGTAAAACCGTAATTCGGGCTCCAAGTGAGTGACGATGATTCCCACGTGCATCATCCGTTTCGAAATCCGATTGTCGCTCATGAACTTCCCTCGCGCGCGCGCAGTCCACCCGTCCGGCATGTACTGCACCATTTCAAGACTGTGCCCCGCCGGATCTGTAATGTTGAAGCTCAGGTTGCCGATCCTTCCTTTGTGAGCGTTTGCAGGCACCTTCACGCCCCGGGAAGCGAGATATGCACGCAGCGCTTCAATATCATTGGTCTCGAACGAGAGGTGACTGAGGCGATCGCTACCAGCCTGGCGCTCGGGAAACAATTCGATATATTGCCGATCGTTGATCTTGAAGAATGTCATGGAAGGTGTTCCGTCGCTGTTCTTCAATGAATATGGCTCCTGAAAACCAAGGAACTCTTTGTAGTACTCGCGGGATTTTTCGTAGTCGTGAGCAAAAATGGCGTAATGCGCGACGCCAACAATTTTGGGGCGAACGGCAGTTTGCGCTGGTAACCTAACCGATGCTATGAGAGCGAATAAGATCCACTTACAGATAGAACAACGACTCATCATTTTCGACTAGCAGGCGTTTCGCGGCGTTCTACTTCTGTCACAGCCTAGTCTAAGACTGCGTCGGGTATTTCGCCCCCCGTATACCGGCTAGCATACCTCGCATGTAAGAGAAGCTTTTCTGCATTCCGGGCATCGGGTTGTCGGCGTGAATCTCGTATTCGAGATTGACGCAGTAGCCATACTTCATCTTGATCAACTGAAGGAAAATCTGCGGAAACGGAAGCTTGCCTTCTCCAACCGCAACCTGGCTCTCCTTGACAAGCTTGTTTGCGAGATCCTTCACGTGCATATCCAGCAATCGCGGCCCAGCCTCGACGATGGATTCTACAACGTCCACCCCTGTCCGGGACGTGTGTCCCACATCGATGCACAGTCCACAACGTGGGTCCATGTTCTTGACGATCTTCAGCGCACTCTGCGGTGTCGGGAAATTCGGATCCTCCGGTCCATGATTGTGAACCGCAATTTTAATGTTAAATTCCTTCACATAGGGTTCGAGCTTTGGGAGGACATTGCGCGCCGGCATACAAGTGATTAAGGGCACGCCCAAACGCTTTGCGTACTCGAATTTGGGGCGGATATCCGCGTCGCTATCTTCCTTAAAATTAATCACGCCGCATCCGACCAGCACAATTCCGGCGTCATCGAATTCCTTTTTAGCTGCAGCAATCTCTTCGGGAGTGCTGGTGAGCGGCAGATGGACGTCCTTAACGCTGAGGTACGGCGTTCCCAACTCTTTGGTCATCTGAATCGCCTGAGCGCGAGAAAACTTGCGGAACGAGTAGGAAGCGATCCCGAGTTTGAAGTCCGCGCCAGCGATTTGATACTGCTGTCCGCTCAAAAGGGGGACAGCAGCACTAAGTCCGATGGCTCCAGGAACGGCTTCGAGCCAGGTTCGTCTGCTGAGAATGGAATGAAACATAGAAAAACTACCTCGAATGTGACATATCAGGTTGCCACGTCGGACTATATCGCTGTTTACGTTTCATGTCAAGCGTTAACTCGACTCGGGGTGCGGCCGAACGCGAGGATTACCTGAACAAATCCGCGGAAACCGAGGCGTGACGGTCATGGGTTTGGCGTGGGGGTATCGAGCGCCCGCATGATGCCGTCCAGCCCATATCGTATATGCTGCCGCATAGCCTTGTCGGACGCGTCCGGATCGGTGCCGGCCAAAACGTCAATCAATTCGCGGTGAAACCGGGGGGGCAGGGCCGGGCGATGGGCGGCGATATCCCAGAGCCAGTTGAAAACCAGAACATGTGTCTGCTCAATCAACCGAATCAAGGGCGGGCAGCCTGTACATTCCGCAATCCTGTTGTGAAGTTGAGAGTGATAATTCTGGACCTGATAAAGGAATTCCCAATCCTCCTTAGCATCCAGCCGGCGATTGAAAAGTGCGTCCATATGTTCCGCCATCTTGCACAGTTCCATTCGTTCCCGAGACGTGGCCTTCTCGGAAAATAGCCGTGCCGATTGGCTCTCAAGCGCTTCCCGGACAATATATCGCTCACGCATGTCTTGCGCCGTCGGCATATACACGCGTGTGCCGACGCGCGCTTTCGTCTCGATGAGACCTTCCCCTTCGAGACGCTGCAATGCCTCGGAGACTGGAACCAGACTCATGCCGAGCTCCGCTGCCAATTTGCGTCGCGACAGCGCAGCTCCTAGACGCAGTTCCCCCCGCAAAATCCCCTCGCGGATGAACATGTAGGCACGTTCGGCGAGACTGCCTTCCTGGAAGCGGAGCACGCTACTGGCTGTAGTTGAGGATAAATCCGCCATGAAATAAATTTAGCGTGATCCCATTATACTGAAATGTCAAGCTGCAAGCCTTGAGCGCTTGCGGCTCCAATGTTAGCCAGCCCATCGCCACTCTCTCGATCGATTCTCAGTTGTTCAGAAAGCTAGCATTTGTGCGCCATTCCGACTTCTCCTAAAAATACCTTGACAGTAAATTGGAGCGGGCAGTATACTCGCTTTGACTTCGTTCTGATATATCAATGTACTTTGTGAGGTCTGCCGTGAAACACGTCCTTTCACCGTCTCAGTTAGTCGTGCCGCGCTGGTGGGGTTGGATTGCCCTTGTAGCGCTCTTTGCATCGAGTCCGGTCATCGCCCAGTTACTTCAAGGCACGATTAACGGTAATGTCACTGATGTCAGCCATGCCGTTGTCGCCGGCGCCGCGGTCAGCGCGAAAAACCAGAACACTGGTTTCACGCGCGGGACCACGACCAATGCAAGCGGCGAATACAGCCTACCCGATATACCGCCCGGGAGTTATTCGGTCACTGTCAGCTCGCCCGGATTTCAGACCTATACGCAAAGTGGCGTGATGGTGACGGTTCAGGCGGTCACGCGCGCAGATGTTTCGCTGACAGTGGGACAAGTCAACCAAAACGTATTGGTGAGTGCCCAGGCGGAAAATTTGCAAACAGATCAAGCCGATGTGCGATCCGAAATCGGCGGGCAGCTTCTGAGTAACCTTCCCGTGCCTGTTGGTCGCAACTACCAGATGCTCTTTACCACGATTCCCGGTGCGTCGCCGCCACAAAACTCTCACTCGTTCGGCGCCAATGCCACGCGCGCTCTCGCATTCACTGTCAATGGCGGGAACGTCAACGCGAATATCACGCTCATCGACGGTGCCGGCACTAGGAATTTCTCCGCTTCGGACGTAATCCAATACATTCCCGCTCTGGACGCGATCGAGACGGTCAGTGTCGCAACCAGCTCATTTGATGCAGACCAATCCTCGGGCGGCGGATTCGTGAACGTTACGGTTAAGAGCGGAACCAATGCCGTGCACGGCTCCTTGTTCGAAGATCATTCCGACCAACATCTGCAGGCCTACGCCTGGGTCGCGAATCGTACTGCGCCGAAGCTGCCGTATATCCACAACCAGTTCGGTGGCGCCATTGGTGGCCCCATAAAGAAGGACAAGGTGTTCTACTTCGTCAGCTATCAAGGAACTCGCCTTGTTCAAGGCAACGCAGTGCAAGCGGAAGTTCCCACGGCCGCAATGAAAGCCGGTAATCTGTCGTCTTCGCCTACGTCCATCTACGATCCGTTGACGGGAAATTCGAATGGCACCGGCAGGACTGCATTTGCGGGCAACATCATTCCCGCTTCTCGTATAAATCCCGGCGTCGAAGCCATGATTGGCACAGGAGATTGGCCCAATCCAAACCAAGCCGGCACAGGATCTTTCGGTCTGGGCAATGACTTCTTGTGTTCGGGCTGCCAAGGCAACAGCGGGGCACGGAACGACCAGTTGGATTCAAAGGTGAGTTGGAACCCGACCAGCAAATTGAGTACCTTCGTTCGCTTTGGCTTCAATAACGGTGACTGGTACGACCCGCAGATCTTCGGCTTGCTCGGCGGCCCAACCGTCAGCCCGACGAACGGAGCGGTCGGATTCGGCGGCGCCAACGTTTACAACGGAACTCTTTCGGCAACCTATGTATTCAGTCCGAGTCTTTTCGCGGCTGCTTTTTTTGGCTACTCGCGTGACGATATGCACAGCAACCAGCCCTACCAGAATCAGAACCTCGGCTGGACGTTGCTCGGGATTCCCGGTCTGGACACTGCGAGCCTGGCGCCGAATAAGCAGCTCCAGCAAGGTGGAATGCCTTTATTGGCGATCGATAACTTCGCTAGCCTTGGTCCAGCGAACACTTATCAACCGCAAAACTACAGCGACCCTGAAAAGAACTTCAGCGCCAACATTGGTTCGATCAAAGGAGCCCATACCATTCGCGCCGGTTTCGATTCCGATTTTCAAGATTCCAATGAAATGCAATATCAAACAGCCGGCTCCAGCTATATCAGTAACGCCGGTGGGTTCCATTTTGCTCAAGGCACCACGCAGCTCTTAGGCGGTAAGAGTGGCAACGACTTCAACTCCTTTGCCTCGCTTCTACTGGGCATGCCGCAAGATTCGGGTAAGATCTATCAGTTCCCGAATGAGTATTACACCCGCAACCGATCGTACGGCATTTACGTCGCCGATCATTGGCAGCTTACTCCGAAGCTGACCGTTACATATGGCATTCGCTGGGACGATTACCCATTCCCGAAGCGCCTAGGGACCGGTCTGGAGTTCTACAATCCTCAGAGCGCCACAATGTCTATCTGCGGGCTCGGATCCGTTCCTGGCAACTGCGGCATTACCAGGGATCGGCAACGCTTCAATCCACGCTTCGGAGTGGCATATCGCCTGACAAATTCGACGGTAATCCGCGCGGGTTATAGTTCAGCTACCGATCCGATTCTCTTCCTTGGCTATACACTTTCGGGCCGCTTGAATTACCCATACCTCTATGGGCAACTGCTACTCCCACCGAATAGCTATTCTTATGCGACGACCCTGAGCCAGGGACTCCCAGTAGTGTCGGCTCCCAATATCAGTAGTGGGACGGTGCCAGTGCCCGGCCTGGCGGCTGTCACCACTTACAACAATGCCAACTATGTCCGGGACTACATCCAAACCTGGAACTTCACTGTCGAGCAACAGGTAAAAGGCTGGCTGGCTTCGGCCGGTTATGTCGGCATGCGAGACATCGATCCGCAGGACAATCTCCAGATGAATTGGTCGCCGGTGAACGGGGGCACTGCCGGCGAAGTCTTGAATCAGTTGACGGGTCGAACTGCGTCCACCTTGTTTCTCGGCACCATGGGGACGAACACGTACGATTCCCTACAGACACGTTTGCAGCGTCATTTTGGCGGCGCTTACCAATTGGGCATGACGTATACATTCAGTAAAGCATTGGGCTACGCAATCTCTCCCCAGGTAGTCATTCCTCAGGATTACGGCCTCAACTATGGTCCCCAATCTACCGACATCACACACATGTTCTCAGCGACTGCCGTTGCCGATCTGCCTTTTGGCAAGGGTAAGCACTGGGCTCAGACCGGAGTAGCATCGAAATTAGCCGGCGGATGGCAGATCAGTACCGTCGTTACGGCACACAGTGGTTTCCCATTTACCGCCACCGCTTCTAGCGCAACGCTAAATGCTCCGTTTTCAGGTCAGTTCGCGAATTGCATCAGCGCGCCACAACAGACCGGTAATATTTTCAATTGGTACCAGCGGTCCGCCTTCGCTGTGCCTGGGTCGGGTACATTCGGGACTTGTGGAACCGACAACTTATGGGGCCCCGGATTATTTAATGTGGACTTAGCAGTGAACCGCGCATTCCGGATCTCGGAGAAATTCCGCCTACATTTTCGGGCTGAGATGCAAAATGTCGGGAACACGCCCCACTTCGTGATGCCAAGTGGGAATACCTCGGTCAACAGCAGCACTTTCATGGAGGCAAATAGCATTGCCAATACAGGTACCGACGGTGTTGAACAGCGGGCTGTACAACTGTCTCTGCGATTAAACTGGTGAACACATTCGATAGTCTGTGGAAGAAGGTTATGTTGTTCTTCCGCCTGGCCGCAGTCGCGGTCTTGACTCTACCGCTCTACGCCCAAACGGATTGGCCGGTCTTCGGGCATGATCCCGGCGGCCTTCGCTACTCCTCCTTGAAGCAGATCAACGTCGGAAATGTCTCAAGGCTGCAGCGCGTCTGGACATTTCATAGCGGCCTCCCCGGCTCCGAAGCGACGCCGCTGGTTGTGAATGGCGTGATGTATTTGGCCGCCCCGAACGGCATCTATGCACTCGAGCCGGAAACGGGCAAAATAATCTGGAGGTTTGAGGCAAACGCAGTTAGCCTGCGCGGTCTTAGCTACTGGCCCGGGGATAAGGACACGCACCCGCGGGTGTTTGTTGGAAGCGGTAGCAACATGGTTGGGATCGATGCGATAACAGGAAAACTTTCGCCGGGGTTTGGGAAAGAGGGACTCGTCGATCTGAAGCAGGGCGTTATGGACCCGGATCTCCCCGACTCACGGATGGCGATGCAATCTCCCCCTGCAATTTACAAGGACATTATCATCACAGGCAGTAACAATACGGAACGTGCTCCTAGTCGCGGCGCATACGGCGATATCCGCGGATGGGATGCGCGTACGGGCAAACTGCTCTGGTCCTTTCATACGGTTCCCCGCAAGAGCGAACCGGGCAACCAGACTTGGCCGGACGACGCTTGGAGAAACCGCTCCGGTACGAACGCATGGGGATTTATGACGGTCGATGTAAGTCGTGGACTGGTCTTCGTTCCGCTCGGATGTCCGACGTCCGATTTCTATGGCGCCGATCGGCACGGTGACGGCTTATACGGCAACTCTCTCGTGGCCTTAGATGCCGCCACGGGCAAGATGAAGTGGTATCAGCAGCTCGTTCACCACGATCTCTGGGACTATGATTTAGCCGCCGCACCGGCATTGATTGATGTGCGACGGAATGGCAGGACGATTCCAGCGGTCGCTCAAATAACAAAAATGGGCTTGCTGTTCATTTTCGACAGAGTCTCAGGGAGGCCTATTTTCGGAATGGAGGAGCGGCCTGTGCCGCAGAGCACCGTTCCCGGCGAAGCCACTTCACCGACCCAACCGTTTCCGGTAAAGCCTCCACCTCTCGCGCGGAACACCTTTCAGAAACAGGAAATGTACGATCTTACGCCGGAGCACGCGGCATTCTGCGAAGCTCTGTGGGATCGGAACAAGATGTTCACCGAAGGGCCGTTCACGCCGATGCCCATCGAAGGCAACGCGCTTCTGTTCCCAAGCACGATCGGCGGCGGGAATTGGGGCGGTCTTTCGGTGGACCCGGCGCTTGGGTATGTCTTCACAAACGTGATGGACCTTGGGCAATGGGGTCATATGGAGAAATGGCAAGATCCCAAGACGGGTCAGGTCACCTATCGGCGGACTTCTGTAATGGGCCCATATGCGCGGTTCTGGGACCAGAAGTCGCACATTCCGTGCCAAAATCCTCCGTTTGGCGAATTGGTCGCTGTGAACGTCAACACCGGCGATATCGCTTGGAAAGTTCCGCTGGGAACAATGGATGAGTTAGAAGCGAAAGGGATAAAGAATACCGGGACTTTGAATTTAGGCGGGACCATCGCAACGGCGGGCGGTCTAATCTTTATTGCTGCAACAAACGACAGCCGCTTCCGTGCATTTGAGTCGAAGACAGGGAAAGAGCTCTGGGTACAGAAGATCGATACCAATGGACACTGCGTACCGATCACCTATCAAGGGAAGAATGGCAGGCAATACGTTGTCGTAATGGCCGGGGGCGGCGGATATTTTGGCTCTACCCCGGGTGACAGCTTGATCGCGTTCAGCTTGCCGCAAGGGAACGCCAAGCAGACCGAACAGACGACGAATTTCGTGAGTCCTCCGGCGGCGGCTGCATCCCAAGTCAGTTCGGGATCGGCAGGCAGTCTAAAATCCGGGTTGGCGTTACCGAATGGCAATGGAAAAGACGTGGTAAATCGGATGTGCGGAGGCTGCCATCCACTAGACGTTGTGACCTCCCAGCGCCACGACAAAGCGGGTTGGACGAGTGTAGTTCAAACGATGGTGGCACGAGGCGCAACCGGAACAAACGCAGAAGTCGAGCAGGTGATCGATTACTTGACTGCCCATTTCGGATCATAGTCTGCCGCAATTCTTGTGGCCTTTCGTTTCCGGGCCTTCGCCGTTGAACTCAAGCGAGTCGCCGTCCCGCGACCATTGAAAACTCTCAGAGTAATCATCGAAAGTATCACCGTCCGGTGCGGTCGGCGAATGCGAGGGGTTGCTCTCTTCATCGGAAAAGGCCCTGATCATTCAAAGAGGGATAACTGCGGTAGCTATATTCGCCGCTATCAACAAGGCTATTGGCTCAATTCATGGCAGGTCGTACAAGTTGTCGGCGCGTAATTCTGGCGATGGCATTCTACGCACGCTTTCATTTTCATCTCGAGCACCGGGCGGATCCGCGATTGCGTCCACATGTCACCGTGGCAAGTGCTGCAAGAGACACCATGTTCCACGTGTTGATTGTGGCGGAAGAAGACGAAGTCCGGGAGATGATAGACAGGATTGCTGGGCGCAATCTTCTCAGTTGCCGGAAGCACTGCCAATTTTCGAATCTCAGGACGTTCCGCTGCAACAGACCGGTGACAGACCATGCAATCTGCAGCCTGTGGGAAACCAGCGCGTGCTCCGGACATCGAAGTCTTATGACAATAGGCGCATTCAATCTTCAAAGCAGCATGACGACTGTGATCGAAGGGAACCGGCATCGCCTCGGCTGATCTCTTGGGAAGGCCGGATAGTGAATTGTTCTGGCTCGATGTCGTTCGTGAATATTGAACCAGAGGCGCTGCACTATTGTTTCCGGAAGGGAGGGCAAAGGCCACAAGTGAATCTGAGTAAGTCTTGCTGTATTTGTTGCCTCCCCCGGCCGCGATCACGACAAATTGTCGCCCAGTCTTGCTGCTTAGAAACGTCATTGGCGTCGCATGGCCGCTGGCTGGCAACAGGGCGGTCCAGAGTTCTTTCCCAGTATCTTTATCAAATGCGCGGAAACGGCTGTCGTTGGTAGCACCGATGAACACTAAGCCGCCGGCCGTCACTATCGAGCCACCAATGTTACTCGTGCCCGTAGGAGGGAGCCCTCTCGCTATCAGTTTGTCCACAACACCCAGCACAGAGCGCCAACGGAATGTACCATTGTCAAGGTCAATTGCCGTTAGAAAGCCCCAGGGTGGGCGTTGGCACGGATTCAGATCCTGATCCCAGAATCGCGAATTAGGAGAACCCAGCCCCCGCTGTCGATAGGGAATCTCCGAACCGTCTGGGCGCTTCACCATCTGGTACAACATGCCCACGTCCATCGAGTTTACGTATAGCGTATGGGTGTCGGGATCGTAAGAACCTCCGCCCCAGTTCGAGCCTCCGTTCGTTCCAGGAAAAATGACCGTGGGCTTGAGTCCCACCGGCGTAAAAACGCGGGCGAAAGTGGCTCCTTCGATTAGCTTGGCGCAATAGGCGCGCGACTCTGGAGTGACGTCTGTGAGTTCATCGCGTGTCATGCTCTGCCGAGCATAAGGAGGCGGTTTAGTTGGGCGTGGCTGAGTCTGCCACGCGAGTTCGCCGGGCACTTCGCTTCGGGGTACGGGAACTTCTTCGATTGGGAAAACGGGCTTACCAGTTACGCGGTCGAAAATGAATGTAAATCCCGTCTTGGTTACTTGTGCCACCGCATCTAAGAGCTTGCCATCCTTTCGCACTTGCACGAGCGTAGGTTGGGCGGGAAGATCATAGTCCCAGAGATTATGATGAACAGTCTGGAAATACCAAAGCAGTTTCCCTGTCTTGGCTTCGAGAGCAACCAGACAATCGCCGAAGAGGTCCATTCCCTTGCGATCGCCGCCAAAATAGTCCGTTGCTGGAGAAGTTAGGGGCAGAAAAAGTATGCCGCGCTCGGGATCGATGGTGAGGGGGGCCCACGCGTTTACGCCTCCGCGGTTTTTCCACGCATTCGCAGCCCAAGTATCCCCACCAACTTCCCCGGTCCGAGCGACCGTGTGAAACGTCCAAACGAGCTTACCCGAACTCGCGTCAAACGCACGAACGTCGCCGGAAGGACCGCGGGGTTCGCCGTCCGGCACCAGCGATCCGCAAATTACCAGATTGTCGAAAACGGCAGGCGGCGAGCTCATCCCATAACGCTGGGTGGGGAAGTTATCCGCCACACCCTTCCGCAGATCTATCCAACCGGCCGTTCCAAACGAATCGTCGGGTTTGCCTGACTCAGCTACAATCGAGAATAAACGTCCGTCGAGAGTACCGAGAAAGATCCGATGCTTTGTGCCCTTCGACCAATAGGCCGCCCCCCTGTTGATGAACAAATTCGCAGACTCAGTCTTATCTATGTGCGGATCAAAGCTCCAAAGTTCGCGGCCCGTATCAGGATTTAGCGCAATGAGACGCGAGAACGGTGTAGTTACAAACATCACTCCATTCACTACAAGAGGCGTAGCTTCAAAAGAACTGCGTGTCGGCCAAATGCTGCCATCGCTGACGTCGCGGGTATGGAAAATCCAAGCCGGTCGTAAATGCGTGACATTATCGCGATTAATCTGCTTGAGAGCCGAGTACTTGGTTGCACCCGGATCACCCCCATATGAACTCCACTCTTGGCCTGCAGTGATCGCCGGAAAAAAAATGAAGACACAGATAACCACAAGCCGGAAACGATAATCGCACCGCTGTTCGGGTTGATGCCTGGAACGATTTCGCAATGGATCGCTACCTGATAGGGCTTGAGGCTGACAGGGCCTGACCACGTTCTTCAACAAACTCTTTCTCCAAAAAATGTTGGATAACCGGTTCCGGAGTGTCTCCGGTAACAAGCTGCGAGTTCCCTGAAATCAGCTTTCTAGCCTCCGCCTCTGTCATGCGATTCCAGTCTCCATTTATTGGGTTGACGATTAGTCCCGGAATATGAGGTGCGGCCAGTAAATCTGGTAGATCAAAATGATTCAAGGCATTAAACGCGAAGTAGATAGCAGGAATCTCGTGATCGAGCGGCTTCGCACGTTCACTTTCACTGGTCCATAGCTGGTAAGAGAGCCGCATGGATTTCGGGCGATCAAGAAATGAGCGATAGCTAAGGAACCCATCTCGCAGCAGGAACCACTTAAGTTTCAAATTCTTCTGCTGTGCGGACCACCCGAGCAAATAGGTGGCAGCCAAGGCGGAGTCCGTGCCACGTGCGTACAGCCCGACCGGCTGAACGCTCAAGCTCGGTACCGACATTATCGCTTGGACTGCGCGGACCGAGTCCAAAGTTTGGCGCCAAACCATATTTTCCCCTTGCAGAAGGCTAATGGCGAAGGTCCAGGTGGGCTTCGACGTGGCTAGCTCGCCGATGCCGCGCGGGTCTACGGCGAGCACGGCCCAACCGGCATTCAGCGCGTCTCGAATTGCGCTGTCGGCGAATACCGATTCTTTGCCACGATCGTCTAGCGCCAGGACGATTCCTCGAACGTGTTGGGTTGGCTGGGCCAAGATAACGGGAACATTAAGGCCAGGCTCCGACGGTATGACCAATCGCTGGATCTGGTGCGATCCAATTTCCGGTTTCCACGCTATTGGTGAAGGCCACGCGCCCAGCACGTCAGTAAGTCGTATTCGCGGTGGTGCCGGAGGCAGATGTCTTGCATCCCCCTGGACAGCGGCAATCATGGCAGGACCAGCGGGCTGATTTTTACCCGGTGGAAAACAACGAAGTTCCGGTGCGTCCGGTGGGAGCGTACTGGTGGGCGGCTCGGCAACTGGCTGGCCGTCGCCCTTATCCATTAACCAACGAAGAAACCAGCCATAGGCAGCCTCTCGCTTCTTAATTTGATATCCATGCCCAGCGGAACTGTCTTCGTAGAATCCGATCCGGTCCGGAATGCCATAGGATTTATATAACTTCTGACCATATTCATATACCGACCGCGCACCGGCGATCGGAAAACTTCGATCGGCGGTTGCTGACACGATCAATATGGGCTTTGGCGCCGCCATAGTCAGCAACTCGTGATTGTTTGCATATTGGAAGAGACCAGGGACGTAATGACACTGGTCGGAAGGATCCCAATCCCGCGCGATTCTAGTTACTGTCTGCTCGTAGAAGTCACAGGTGCCAACGACCGAAACCGCAGCGGCTATACGATCGTCGATAGCCGCGGTAATCCAGGTATTGAAGCCTCCTCCAGAGGCTCCCGTAATCCCAATACGTTTTGGATCTACATCCGGACGAGACAGAAGGTACTGTAGGGCGCATTGAGTATCGTATTCTGCGAAGCCTTGCTGAGCGATTCCCACGAGCAGTCCCGCATCTCGCCGGTGATCGCGCCACGATAGGCCGCGTTCTCCCTGACCGTAAGTATCGAAATTGAGAACAATAAAGCCAAGCCGCGCCATGTTGATGCAGAATGCTTGAAAGTCTGTGCGCGACTTGCCGTCAGAGAACCAGTGTCCATCGTAAAAGATGATGGCGGGAATGCGGCCTTCGATCTTGGCGGGCATATACAGATGCGCCGGAATCCACTCGCCTGGCAATCCCTGATACACAATCTTTTCGATACGGTAGCCGTCCTGACGCAATACCGAAGTCACATGAGGCTGAAGATCTGGCGGCCATGGAAGCCGTTTGTACCCAAGCGAATTTTGCAATTCGAAGCGGAGACCTGGACGGGCCGCATCCGCCTCACCGCGGTCTGTCGCCCTGGTGATTGAGCTGAGCGTGCTTTTCACACGAGCCGATAGGTTGTTAATGACGGCATTTTCGGAGCTACTGAGATCCGCAGGACGAAGCCGACGGGCCTCCGCCTCCCAATCCTGCGCCAATCCATGAGCAGCAAACGACAGAATAAGCGTACACACATATGCGCGTCGATCCCTCAAAAGTAGCTTAAATAGCATGAAGTCGCCTCTTACCGGAAACGTGCTGAATGTTTCGTTCCTAGAAGACTAGCTTCAATGCCATCTGCACTATACGCGGGTCTCGCGCCGTCGTAATGGTACCGAACGTGCTTTGGATGACCGTTGTATTGGGATTGTTCAACTCGGTGTGGTTGAAGACATTGAAAAATTCTGCGCGATATTGCATCTTGAAGCGCTCACTCAACGAAAATTCACGGTGCGCAGCGAAATCGACA
Organism: Bryobacteraceae bacterium; assembly: GCA_036272835.1. Taxonomy (GTDB): domain Bacteria; phylum Acidobacteriota; class Terriglobia; order Bryobacterales; family Bryobacteraceae; genus Bog-105. The sequence continues at coordinate 154,165 of DATAXY010000017.1, read as the reverse complement.
TTGAAAGTGCCAGGCCCGATAAGCGTATTTCGGCCCACGTCACCAAAGTGGTTCGGTTGCGGGGTTGTAAACGAGTTTGTTGTAAACCAGTGAGCAATTTTGTTGCTAAGCGGGCCAGTCGTGTACTGCGGAGTTGAAACAAGCTGTGCCTGATCGTTTGCAAGTTCAGGAAGACTGTAAGAGTAATCTCCGCCGGAAGTAATATTCAGGGGAAATCCACTTTGCCAGGTCCAGATCCCAGTGGTCGACCATCCTCCCAAAACTGCTTTTAGCCAACCGTGCCCTGGAGACGGGAGTTGCCAAAAGTAATTCAATACAAAATTCTGTGGCACGTTGAAGTCGGATACACCGTGATACGCATTAATATTGTAGGGGTCAGTAACAGTGATCGCGTTTAAGTCACTCGAATAAGACACGGAATCCATGCTCTTACTCCAAGTGTAATTCGCGGTAACGTTGAAGTTCCTGGCGAAGCGCTTTTCCAACGTAACTTCCAAAGCGTTGTACATAGAGTTTGCCCCCGACATGTCCTCGGTCACCTGAACGAACTGTTGATAAGGCCGTCGAGTTTGTTCATTCGCGGCTGTGGCGGTTGAGCTCGGCAAGGGCGCATTGGGATCTGTGTTGTACGGTAGAAATCTTCCGGCTGAAGCCGCGTACGCCACTCGCAGCAGCATATCCTTAGCCAGTTGCTGTTCGACCGTAAAATTCCAATTCATGACCTTCGACGGAGTCCAGTTCGGCTGGAACGCCACGCCGAGGCTCAACGGAAGCGCGAAAGTAAAATTTGAAGATGGCTTGTTGGGCCCGAATTGCGCGGGAAATGGGTTCGTGATGCCCTGATAGGGATTCATAAACGGCACCTTATACAAGCTGTATTGCGAACTGAAGGGCGCGCTATCCGCCATGTTGTCGAAAATCAGAACCGACGGTGGCTGATAGAACATTCCCCATCCACCTCGGATTGTGGTCTTGCCTTTTCCCGCGACGTTGTAAGCGAAGCCGAACCGCGGACCCAGTTCACCCCAACTGGGCTGAAAGCCGCCGGCGGGACATCCTGTATCACCCGCGAACAGATAGCCCTGCGGCGCGTTCGGGAACCTCTGAGACTGCTGGCTGGGCAAAAAGCACTCGACTCTGCCTTCCGAATCGCTATAAGGTACGAACGGATCCCACCGCAAACCGAGATTCAAAACTAAGTCTCGGCGGACTTGATAGTCGTCCTCAACAAAGAGAGAGCCCAGGTTCCCAGTTCGATCAAAGTATTCGCCCCCACCCTGAATAAAATTGTAGACGTCGCCGATCATGAAATCACTCATAGGATTCCCGCTAAGACCGTTCGTGCTGAACGTAAACACTCCGTTCTGCCTATGAATGTTGTTCATATTATCGTTGAGACGTATAAAGTCTCCGCCAAAAGCGATTTGATGAGCTCCGAGTACCCAATGCAGGCTGTCGTTAGCGTCAAATACATGGCGATTATTGTCGGTGAAATGATTCGTTCCTACGCTAAACCAGCCAGCGACCGAAAAAGATACCTCAGGCGCGCTCGGGGTGGTCGCGATATTCACTCCAAGACTGGGCCAGTTGAAAGGTGAGGAAATAACAACTGCGTCGTTATCCCGTGTGTATGAGAAAACGGCACTATTTGTCATATTTGGACTGATCGTATAAGTGTCTCCAACTGCTGCGACTTGATCGAAGAACTTGTCTCCACCCGCAGCTGCAAGAATGTTAGTGGTTACCGTAACCGGATTTTGATTGTAGTCGGTATAAAAATAGCGCCCGTAGATGTGCTGCCTAGAGCTAATATCGTAATCCGCTCTAGTCATGAACTGCCGTTCGTCATAGTTGTTCGGAACGCCATAATATAGCAAACCGTTGGACGCTGTCGGCAACGGAACCGACTTGAGGATCTGGACACTGGCGGGCGCAAACTGGCTCGCCGGAATCTGGTTGCCTGGGTAAGCGGCTCCGGTATAGGGATTTACCAGATGGCTGGACAGCGCCGAAAAGTCGCCATTTCGTTCGGCTGTAGTGGGGACAACAGCGGGATTAGCTTCCGTAATATCGCGAGATATCGTCTCCTGATAGTTTCCAAAGAAGAATAACTTGTCTTTCTTAATCGGTCCACCGACGCTGCCACCGAATTGATTGCGCTTCAATTGGTCGGGAGTCGGCGCGAAGAAGTTTCGGGCATTAAAGTCCTCGTTGCGGAGAAAATCAAAGGCATCTCCGTGGATTTGGTTTGTGCCGGACTTCGTAACGACATTCACGATAGCTCCGGACGCGCGGCCGAACTCAGCAGTATAGCTGTTGGCAACCACCCTAAACTCTTGGACCGCATCTGGGTTGGGAAAGGGATTGCTTACGTTGCTGTAAACGTCTTCAGCATTGCCACCATCAATGTTGTAGTTGGTGCCGTCATACCGCCCGCCGCCTGCACTGATCACCTGGGCTCCAGGGTAGGTGGTGCTTTGTACAGCGTTAGTTCCGCCCCTCGCATTCCCTGCGTTTAGATTCGCGGTTCCCGGGGTCAACAGCACCAGTGCCGCCGGGTTACGGCCATTGAGCGGCAACTCAACTATGTTCTGCTCGGTAATTACTTGACTCAGTTGTCCGGATGTCGTTTGGAGCAATTCTTCTTCGGCGCTGACGGTGACACTTTGTTTTTGCTCGCCGACTTTCAGGACCGCATCCTTTTGTACGCGGTCTCCTACGTTCAGGATAATGTTTTCTATGATCAGGGAATGGAAACCTGCTTTATCAACATGCAGTTCATATTTACCAGGTTGCAGATTTGCCAGGACATAGAGACCTTGATCATTCGAAGTAGTGAGATGACTTACTCCCGTGTCGGTAGCAATCGCAGTCACGCTTGCCCCCGGCACTACTGCGTCAGATGAGTCCTTAACGAAGCCAGACAAATAGGCGCTTTGCGCACGTAAGGCGGTGGCCGAGGTACAGATGAGGATGATGCAGAGAAGGAACGAGTGGACGATGGGCCCCGCTGTTGAGCAAATCATGCTTGAGGCACGCGGCGCCCGGTTGAGTCCGCGGATATCGGAGCTACCGCTTTGTGCGTTGGGTGTGGTGATCATAGAGTTCACGGATGTCTTAGGAAATATGGTGGTATTGTTCTGCGTTTTCAGATCAACTGCTCGCTATGGCCTGCAGAGTACCTTCAAGCTTTGCTTCAGAGTGCTTTGCGAATCAATCGATTCCCGCAATAGGTCTTCGACTGAGATGGCCACGGCTTTGTCAGTCTCGGACGTAATGAACAAGCGCCGAAAGGATGTTTGGAGTTGCTGCAGCGAGTCGAGTAAGGGGCCGGCATCTACCCTCCACGAAGTACAACCAAGCGTGTCCGAATGGCTGTCCGGCGTCGCGCCCGGAACGGACAGGTTTTCTTGCCGGATCATTGTCCAGAGGATTGGATCCAAGAGGCGCAGATAATCTTGAGCATTGGCTTGAATGCGGGTTCTATAGTCATCTGCGATTGAATCGAGCCGCATGCGCGACTCTGGTGAGAGGCGCTCCCATAGAGGATCGGGATAGCTGTCTGCGAGACGCTTCAAGGCAGATGCCTCCACCAGGGTTTTCAGATAAGCGTTCCTTGTATCGATCAAAAACTGATTGGCTCGATCTAGCCCTCCAAGATGATCCGAAAGGTTTTGAGCTAACGGTGGGTCCGTCATATGAGTCCCTTGCGAGGAGGCCAAGATGTCAGTTGGCGCAGACGCGGACATAGGCATTGTCGCGCCTGCCTGAACTGTTGTCTCAGGGCTGGATACCCGAGGCGTAACATAGGGAATCCCTTTTATTGCATCGAGAATTTCTTTCTGTCGCGCTGTCGTTTCAGCGAATGCCTCTGTGCGGATCTCATGCTTCTTCCGCTGGATCCATGGAATTTCGCGAACATCGGCGCCAATATTGTGATAAGCTTCGCGCAACCGGATTTCCGCGTCGTTTAACTGTGTTTCCGTTGGAGAGTCGATCCGCGTGGGCTGCAATGAAGGAGTGTTCAGCACAGCGCGGGAGACAGACGCCGGTTTTGTAGGCACCGGAAGCTCACGAAGTTCGACAGAAATCTCGGTGACATCCAAAGCCGGTTGATTCCGGAATTCTACATGTTCCGCAATCGGCCGCCAGTCTGCCCTGCTAACCGTCAACGAAGCGTACCGGACATCATTCTGGCCAAGTAGAGTAGTCCGTAGAGTCAATGATGCGGGTAAGACAAAAATCTTGTCTTCTCTATTCCGTTGTTCTTCATGCCACTCCGAAAAACGTCGCGCGCTCAGCGGATCGCGCCAATCCATGCCAACGCTCTGCATCGCGTCTTTGGTCGGAATGTCCGGTAGAGACGTATTGGAGAAGCTTGCCCCATGACCTAAGACCCGCTCGAAGACGCGATCACCCCGACGGATGCGGACTTTCTCACAAAAGATGGCGTGCGGACGTTCTCGAAGCGCGGGCGCAGCGGAACACGCGCGACGGAGGAACTCGGCCGCCTCCATCTGCGGCGGTCGGAGGAGAGCGAAATGCACCATGGAAAGGGCAGTGATCACCGATACCGTACCGGAAATCCATGCAGGCCGTGAATTGGGCGTAATGAAGATGCGAAGCGCCCTCGCCATAGCTTGCCGAATTGATGGCTTTGAACGCGAGGCTCGTTCTCGGAGAAGACGCAACAATCCTGATGGTTCAACGAACGGCGGCAGACTCGGGATCAACACCTCGCGACGGTGATCGACAAAGGCATAAATGCCTTTCTCCAAACATGCCAATTGACGACGACACTCCCAGCAGTCTTGGAGGTGATTTTTGGCGCGAAGCAGGTCGCTGCCCTCAAGTTCGCCCTCCAGGTACAGCGTTAGCACCGCTAACGGCGGGTGTTGGTCAGTTGGTGACCAGAGTTCTTCACTCATGTTGCAGCTTTCCTAATTTGTCCATCGCACGGCCACAACTTTCAGCTATGGATGCTGTCGAAACACCAAACATTTGTGCAATCTCCCTCAGTTTCAAGCCTTCTGCGCGAAGGAGTAGACACTGGTACTGACGGTCTGTTAACTGGACCATTGCGGCCCGCAGCTGTTCCATACGTTCGCTGTGCAGAACAGCTGTTTCCGGACCGTAGCCTAAGGGCGCACTTCGGCCCAGAAACCCATCGAGACCGTTAACGTCCAGGGCTACGAGGCGGGACGACCTTCGCCGTTCATCGAACCGAATATTGTGGAGAACGCGAAGCAGCCAATGCTTTGGATTTTCGATCTGCTTCCCTTCCTGAAAGGACCCCAGTAACCGCAAAAACGCCTCCTGTAGGAACTCTTCAGCATCCGTGGGGCTAGATCCGCTCAAGAGCAGGTAAACATAAAGATCGCGACAGTGGTCCTGATAGATTCTTTCAATTACATCGGCTAGTTCTTTGCGGGCGGGCACGATGAGTGGGCTTGCCTCCACGACAAGTTCTGCTGATCGATTGTGCCCTTGATACATTTGCCGGTCCGTTCGCTGCCGATCGGTTAAGTATGTAAGACTGAAAAGCATCCAGAAATTCAGGGTGCCTCGCACAAATTTTTGCTATTCATAAAGCGATCCTACTTAGACCGGGTAATCCGTTAATGTGGACGACCGTCCGGTGTTCATCGCGTTTGCTGGGCTGTTATTTGCGTCCTTTACCGCCAGTGGTCGAGTATTGATCGGTCACCCACCAATTTCACGCTCGGCTCGCTTACAGCGATGACCACAGCACAGTGCGCGGGCGAGCCGCCTGCGCGACGAATTAGACTGCGGCGGCCCAGTGACGATAGCGCCGCGTCGTCAGGCTCAATTTCCCAAGGTATCGGACACCGCTTAGAACGGGCCTGTTCGACCTGATATTGTGCTTCTCGATACTTCCGTTCAATGGCCAGCGATTATCAACTTCTAGGGTTGAAATCCCGAGTCTGATAGAGCGGCCGGAGGCAACTCCGGCCGTCCTTTTTTCCAGCGCGAATGAGTAGTTTCAGCGCGATGCATACTTTGCATCGATTTTCGCGGCCAGCGCCCTCTCGGCTGCCGCTTCTTGCTTCTCATTGACCTGGTCGAGAACCACGCTTAGGCTGTAGTGCAATTGTGCGTTCAGCGGATTTACATTAATGCCCCGCCGGTAGATCTCGATCGCTTCCTGTAATTGCCCCTTGCTTACCAACGCCCCTCCCCAATTCAAATATGCCGGGACATAGTCGCCGTCGATCTCAATCGTCCGTTTGTATTCATTGATTTCCTGTTCGTTGCGCATTGCCCCATATGCAATCCCTAGATTGAAGTGAGCGCCGGCATCCTGAGGATAGAGGGCGGTGGCGAGATGCAGCACCCCTGTGCCGACTTGAGGATTTCCCGACTCGGAGTACATCACCCCCAAAAACGTCAACGCGCGAAGAAGGCGCGGGTAGATTTTCAAAGAATCGATCAGGGTAGCAATCGCTGCCTGCTCCTTGCCTTCCTTGCGCAGCCGTAGCGCATCATTGAATTTATCTTCGGCCTCTTCGCGGAAGTTACGAGACAGGCGTTGCAAGATGAAATATTTCCCATCCAAACCGGCAACTTCACTGAGTTCGCCAGGCTGGAGCTTGATAGCCGTCGCCGACCAGGCCGGGTCCATTTGCGCGGTCTCGATATCACCCAAATACCCGCCGTTCATCGCAGATGTGCGGTCAATTGAGTTCGCCCGAGCAAGGTCGAAGAACGGTGCCCCTGCCACGATTCGTTGCCGCAGTTGCAGCGCCGTATCTTTGTCTTCGAGTTCAATCATCCGCAGATACATATGCTTTGGCGTAATCGTCGTTCGCCACGCCGCGTTCTCTGCCGGGACCTTGACATTCTGCTTAGGATCAACGCGTATCCAGTGATCCGCAATCGAAAACGCCCCGCGAATCTGGTTCGGCATGTGACAATTCACGCAACCACTTGCCCGGCTCACCGGACACAGCGCTGCGTGTTCCTTCACCTGCGCGCTGTGGCATCCCAAGCACGTCCTTTCGGCCCTGGCAACCAATACGCTTCGTGGCGCATCTTGATGCGGATTATGGCAATTCACGCACGTTATCTGCCCGCCACCCTGCCGCCAGCACTCGCTGTTTTTGAGCGCGGTAACCTGGTCGGAGATCAGGAGATCGTCGGGTAGGGGATCCTCTACATAGCTCGAACCCGCATGGCATTGGGAACAAGGCCGCATTTTATCCGCCACCGGCAGTTTCTTGGGATTCAGAATTCCCAAATCGGTTACCTTGCCGGGCGAACTCGATCGCGTTCTCAGCGATTGTAAGTGAGGCAGTCCGGGTCCATGACAGTTCTCACAAGAAACACCCGTTTCTACGGTCCCGCCATGCGCGCGGGGCCCCACGTGGCAGGAAAGGCACCTTTTCTCGAGAAAGGGTGTTAGAACACGGCCCATTGCCGTCTCGTAAGTCGTTGGTTTATCTTCAGGGAAACCCAGTGAATGCGCTAACCGGTCCTGTCCGGCGGAATGGAAATATCGCGCCTCCACGAGTATGTCGCGCGGCAGAGGCGAGCCCTCCAGTTCGTGTATGCGCAGAAGAAATGAGATCCCGTGGCGCGTGCCTCCAATCATCGTTTCCGCCGGAAACGTCAGCGCCGGCTGGCCGGGCAATTGCACGCGGAAGTCCATCGCGGGGCCCTTACGCGCAACCCCATATTGAATATCGGGAGCCGGACCCTCTGCGTGTGTTTCCGCATAGCCGGCCGGGATCTGTGGCGTCACGTTAAGACCTTGCCAAGTACGAGCCATTCTGGTCTGTACATGCGTCTCGGCAATGCTCTTGTGACATCCCGCGCAAACCGTGCGACCGAGATATTGGTCTGACGGCGCTGCACGAACGGCCGAAACAGCAAGCACCACGCTTAGGGCGATCGTGTGATTACGCAATCCCTTGCCCTTCCATCACTCGCACCGTCTGGTTCGCTTTTATATTAGAAATCGTGTCCACGTGACCGCTCGGCCAATGAATGTCGAGATCTGCCGGGCGCGCTTTACTCAAACCGAAATGCACGCGCAGCTCGCTCCGCGAGATATAGCTGCCCCCGCTCCGCACTTCATTGATTTGCCGATGGCCGCCCTCAGGCGTGCAAAAAATGCGCGCCCCAATCCCAGATCTGTTCGATTTCACCCCGGCGGTTTTGACCTGAAGCCAGCGCTCACATGACAAGAGTTCCGGCACATCGTAGCTTGCGTCCAGCCCGATTGCGCGCTGAAACAGGGAAATCGCCTCCTCACGGTTACCGAGCACGGCAAACCAGAATCCGATGCGGCCGTCGCCTGCAGGTGACGCTGGTTGTGCCTGCTCAGCTTCCTGAAGAAGCTGAACCGCCGAAGCCTGGTCCCCTGAGCGAATAGCCGCTTCCGCTTGTTGCGCCAGATCATCCACGGAGCCCACGTAAGCGGCCACGGCTAGCACGAGTACCAGAAACCTCAAGGGCCTATTCTAGCGCTCGCAAAGCTAGTATCTTCTCGCCAACAGCCTCTACCCTTTATAGCCGCGCTTCCGCTGATCCGATGATCCTACCAGTTGCCGGCTCCTGAACATACGCGATCACCCGCGCTTGGCCTCCGCCGCTGGGTAAATCGATCGTTAACTGCTTTTCGAAAGGATTGCCGGACCGCAAGTCGCCAAGCTTCGTAATCTGATACGCGACCGCGGTGTGGGAAAGCGTAAGGTGGGCGTTCTCGCCATGCTCGACGTGGGATGTGACGTGGTTCTTGGCAAGCACAATGTAAACATCGCCTGGGGGTGTTCCCGCGGCCGAAGAGATGTCGACACGCACGGCTCCGCTGTTCCCGTTGCGGGATACCTCGAGATGGATCGGGAGCTTGGGCTGCCTTGACGCCTTCTCAACCGTTCTGCGGATCTGACCGAGGTCACTACCAACGGCCGTCCACTTACCGTCGATAACGAGCTCTGGTGTGTACACATCCTGCTCGCCGAGGTGAGCGGCATATTGCCTCTGCCTGGCACTGAAAATGGCGGATGAATAATGATCTTTCCAACCAAGCTGATCCCAATAGTCCACGTGCTCGCTGAGCACCATGACTTCCGCCTCTGGGAATGGTTGGGTACGGTCTAACTCATCCAGCAGCTTGTCGGCAGGAGGGCAACTCGAACAACCTTCAGAGGTGAACAATTCAAGTAGGACTGGCGTACGTGTCGCCGCGGCCGCGCGTGGCCCGCCCAGCGAGAGGATCCCCGCCACTATCGGAAATGTTGCCGCCGCCAGCCAGTATCGGTTGATTCTCATATCCGTCTTCCTACCCAATCTTCGCTCCCGGGCAAAGCCCGGTTACGCGGCGAGTTAAGCTGATGAAGATCGCCTCGTAGTAACCAGACCTGGAGCATGAGCGAAATACCAATAGCCGATGGGCCGATGACGGATGCGCCGGTTCCGCTAGAGGCGCTCATGGTGCATTATCAACGGGCAGACGCAATCGCAACGGAAAAGTTACTCAATCTACTCTGGCCCCTATTGAACCGGTTTTTTCTGTCGATGCCGGATAGCCGTTCGGGCGCGGAAGATCTCGCGCAGGAGACGCTTCTCCGCATACATAAGGTTCGACACACCTATCGGCCGGGGGAGCCATTGCTGCCGTGGGTTTATGCTATCGCGAGGCATGTCCGGATCGACCACTTCCGGCGCCAGCGCCGTCGCACGGCTCACGAAGAGGCGCTGGATGGACATGAGTTGGAACAGAAGGCGGATGTAAGCGGCGGCCGGTCTGAGGAGTCTACCGGCGATCTGAAGACGCTTCTCGCGGCGATACCCGAATCGCAACGCGAAGTTCTCACCATGCTCAAGGTGCTGGGAATGACGGTCGAGGAAGTCGCACGCACCACGGCGACCACCACTGGTGCGGTCAAACAGAAGGCGCATCGCGCGTATGAAACGCTTCGGAAACTGCTTGAAAGGGATCGGCCGCCGGGAAGCCGAAAGGTGGCGGCGGCGAAGTGATGAATTGTCGTGACATAAACCGGCTGCTGATCGCTGGGACCGATCCGTCCGCTTGGCCCGCCGAGGCTCGCGCGCACTCGGAGAGTTGCGCGCGGTGTCATGATTTGCTTGGACTCGAGTTTGCGTCGGCGGCCCCGTCGCAACCTGCATTCTCACCGGCGCCCGGTGGCGTCGCCCAGGCCGTTCTAAAAGATCTACGGCCGGTGACTCCGTTGGCAGGTAACGGGGTGCTGACGCTGGTTCTGGTCGCCGCGGTGGCGATCGCGATGGCCCTTTTGCTGGCGATCATAGGCGCCAAAGGCTTTCCGGTAATGTCGAATTTCCAACGCATCGCCTTCGGTGCGGTCCTCATCGGCATGCTGTTGGTGACCGCGGTCGCGTATGTGAAGCGGCTGGTTCCTGGATCGCTTCTGACCATTCCGGTTCGACCCGCGCTGGCCGCCTTAAGCACGATCTTCTTTTGTCTAGTGGCTTGGCAGTTCCATCGCAGTTATGACATTCCAATGGCCGCCGCCAATCTCCAGTGCTATGAAGATGGAGTGCTGGGAGCCGCTATCACTTTCATGGTCGGCTGGTGGAGCGGAAGGCGTGGCTTCTGGAAGGGTAACCGTGCCGCCATTGAAACGCTGTGCCTACTCTCGGCCGCGGCCGCGCTGCTCATGCTGACCATCCACTGTCCATTGCAAAATGCGCGACACGTATTCATCGGCCACGGCGGCGCCTTTCTGACAGCGATCGCCGTAGGCATCGCGGCCAGGTTCTATCGCCTTCGCAAGCGTTAAACAGTCCTTAACCGCCTGCCGGACAGGTAAATCCCGAAAATAATTCTTGCATTTAGCCCAACAGTGCATTCATACTAGGGCGCATGTCAAATTTTGGCATAAATCCCGGGAGAATCTCGTGAAGATCGTCCGCTTTTCTTTCTTCCTCTTATTAGCATCGTTGGCCCCGGCGCAGAACAGCGCCCCGAAATCCCCGCCTTCCGGAAAGCAGGAGGAGTCCGCTGCGCTCAAAGCCTGCGCGCAGGCCGTTTTGGAAGGGTTCCGGAAGATCGCGCCCGACCGCAATGTGCGCTTTGAAGCGAAAGTCTCGGAAGCGAATCTCTTGTGCCGTGGCGGCGAACGCGCCTTGCAATTCCACAACACGCCCTGGGTGGATTGGTCCAACTATTGGGGCACGGGCGACAACAGTTCCTTGCCAAAGGGCTTTCTGGTCACGCAAGGGCCTACGTTACGAGGTGTCTCGGGGGCGCTTCTCGATCTTGAATACCAACGCGTTGAGTTGATTAAGTTCAACTTATTCGACGATAGCGGCACCTATGAGCAGTTTGTAAAAGGCCGCGAAGGAATCGGCGGGCCCGCTCTGAAAGTTTGGCCGGAGATGCGTCTGAAACCGGATCATCCGAATTATAAGGATGTCGGCGGCGACGATTCGCAAATCTGCCGGGGCGACCTGATCCGCTGGCGCACGCAAAGCGGCATCTGCAACGATATTCTGAATCCCGCAATGGGATCGTCCGGCCAGCTTTTCGCCCGCAACGTAGAGTTTGAGACCACTTTTCCCGAATCGAATCAGGATCAACTAACCCGCAACCGCCACGGCGATCGGCTCGCATTACTGCAACCGGATCCGCAAGTCATCAGCCGGAGACTGTTATCTCGTATCCAAAGCAATCCGGACGCATGCCGCGATGGGTATGGGCTACCCGATTACTCGCCGGCAGCCAATTGCGACTACAAAAAAGCGCCTTTCTTCAATGTACTGGCGGCTTATTGGATACAGTTCATGACCCACGACTGGTTTTCGCATTTGGAAGAAGGACACAATGACTCGGGTTACATGAAGGTCGGATGCGAAACGCAGTTGGTCAATAATGTTCCCACTCCACTGAGTCCTGAACAGATTGAAAAGCTGGGATGCCGTCCAGACGACAGCATCGACCAATCGTATTTTGCGGATCAGTCGGCACCCGGCACGTTTTCAAAGGACGGACGGCAGTATCTTTCCCGCGCTCCCAAAACAGAGACCAACACTAACACCGCATGGTGGGACGCGTCTCAGCTTTACGGCTATGACAGCGTTTCGGTCCAACGTGTGAAGCGCGATCCCAAGGATTTGGCGAAGTTACTGCTGGAACCGGTATCCGGGCAAACCGGGCTAGGGTACTTACCGGTTCTTGCCGCGAACGATCCTATGAATCCCGAATGGGCCGGCCAGGAAGCAGCCGCTTTCCCCGATAACTGGACCATCGGGCTAAGCTTCCTGCACAATCTCTTTGCGCGCGAGCACAATTCATTTGTGACCGAGTTTCGCCGGATAGAAGCAGCCACACCGGAAGCTGATTCCGGCCTGCGGAATCCAGCGAATCCGAAACAGGTTATTCGGTACAAGGACGTTACCGCCGAAGAGCTATTCCAAGTGGCGCGGCTGGTTGTCGCGGCGGAGATCGCTAAGATCCACACCACCGAGTGGACTCCGCAACTGCTCTATGATGAGCCGCTGTATAAAGGCATGAATGCCAACTGGAACGGCCTGCTGGGCTCCGGCGAACCATTGGTTTCAAAGGCCCTGAACAATATCGTTGTGAACGATTTTGGCAAATCGAAAGATGTCGAAAAAAGTTCGCAATGGTATTCGGTCTTTGCCTCAGGGCCCGGCATCTTCGGCCTCGGCAGCAAGGTGCGCGGATATGACATCACCAATCCCAAGTACACCAATGGCGGCGTGAATCACTTTGGCTCTCCGTTCAATTTTCCAGAAGAGTTTGTCAGCGTCTATCGGCTGCATCCCCTGGTGCCCGATTTACTCGAGTATCGCGAGCTAAATAAAGACCCGAATAAGATCGTCAATAAGATTCCCGTAATCGATACGTTCGAGGGCAAAGCCACCGGGTTCATGCGCTCGCGCGGGCTCGCGAATTGGGCATTGACGCTCGGCCGCCAGCGGCTAGGCCTCCTGGAACTGCACAACGACCCTGTCTTTCTCCAGAACCTGAAACTTCCCAGGCTGAATACCAAGACCGGGCAGATCGATGTCGTGGCGCTGGATCTGATCCGCGACCGCGAACACGGTGTCCCGCGATTTAATGAATTCCGCCGCCAGTATGGTCTGCGGCAACTGACCAGCTTCGATGATTTCGTCGATCAATCCCTTGCGGCAAATGATCCGAATCGCCTGGAACAGGAGGAGACGGTCAAAACCATGCGCGAAGTCTATGGCCAGCATGTCTGCGACGCTTCCAAGGTAATCACGGATGCTCAGCTTAATGAAGATAAGTCGCCGATCAACGACTGCCTGGGACATCCGGACGGCACATTGATCGACAACATCGAAGACGTGGACACTGTGGTCGGCTATTTAGCGGAACCAACGCGGCCGCACGGATTTGCGATTTCTGAAACGCAGTTCGTGGTGTTTATTTTGAATGCGTCCCGGCGGCTGTTCAGCGACCGCTTCTTTACATCATGTTTCCGTCCCGAGTTCTACACAAAGTTGGGCGTCGAGTGGGTAACCAACAATGGCCCGGGACCCGCTCAAATCGAGAAGGGAATGCCCAACGGGCATAAGCAGCCGGTATCGCCGCTGAAACGCGTCCTCCTGCGAAATATTCCCGAATTGAATGCAGAGCTTTCGAACGTGGTGAATGCCTTCGATCCGTGGGCGCGGGATCGCGGCGAATACTACACACTTGACTGGAAGCCACGTCCAGGCGCCGAATCCGACGACGCATTTCATCAGTAACCGGCGACTAAGCTAGAGGCATCGTTGTTCTTCAATTATCACGGACGATGAAGCGGATTCGATTGCGCCTCAACTGCGGTCGATAGCCGGAAGGACCTGACCGACGGCGCGCTGTGCCTCTCGAATCGACATTCGATGGTCCATGATTCCGGCCAAATCGGAATTTGCAAACGCGAGTCGACCGTAGGGACTCTGCCGCAGCGTGTCTCCAGGGCCGGGTCTTCCCATAGAGCCGAAGAAAAAGCCTGGCTGTGGACTCAGGTAGGCGTGACCCCATCGGTTCAAGATAATGCCGGCGATGTCGCGATTGGCGTCGAATCCCGCTCGCCCGAACATGGCGTCGAACTGGTCGCGGATCCTGCGTTCATAGTCCAGGAACGGCGTGCTCAGCATCTCCAAACGCCCCCGCATTATTTGCTCCTCGAGGGTCAGACCCGGTTTGGAGAAGAGGATCTTAAGGGTGAGCACGGCCGGCAGGTCAGGATTAATCTGCTGGGGATCGCTACCGAAGGTCGCCACCTTCCTGAGCGTTATCGAGTTGCCGATCCCTTCGAACCACTGGCACTCCGTCAGCCCCAAACGATTCAGGAAACGCCAGTTCCGAACCGCTACGTTCGCCATGAGGCAGGGAGAGCGATGGAACCGGCTATAAGCATCGCGGCAAACTGCGGGCATGTCTCGCACGATGTGCTTGGTGGTCCAACTTCCACCCGCCAGGACAGCCGTTCGCGCCCGGGCGCGATATAGCTTTCCGCCTTGTTCGTAGACGAACTCGACGGCTTCCGCGCGTTGCGGATCGCCGAGATGCTCGAGTGACAGGACGGTAGCGCTCAGCCGGACACGATGGGGGCTGCCGGTGTGATCGAGGGCATCGAATTGAACTGGCGCGCGGCAAATCTCACTCATCGATGCGCCGCCGGAAAGCGCATTTGGTAGGAGCTGTTTGAGGATCTGACGCGCGATGCCGGTGTTGCCTCCAGGGAACATTTGCGCACCCTGGTCGTACTTCCAGGGCAGCAGGACGTCGGCGGCGTACTCGCAATACGCAGAGAGCACATCGGCGCCCAACCCGGAGCCGCCGCCGGAGATCGGCGAAAGAAAAGTGCGCACGGTTTCCTGACTTAGGCCGTACGTCTCCATCAAGTGCTGCTCCAATGTCACACTGTCCAAGTGCCTGGATGCCGGATCGCCATGCACTTTAGGTTGATGGGAGTGAGAGGAAAACGGTTTGCGGTCGGCTTCACGCATGCCGAGCAGCTCCCGTTTGACTTGATCCGATATGGGAGCACCGTTGAGACGAGTACCCCAGGGATCGCGAATCCAAACTCCCTCGGGATGGCCAAACTTTGAGCCGAAGTAGAAGCCGGAGGTGGGTCCGCCTACACCATAGGGCGCGGTTTGAATGTTGAGCTTCCTGGCAGCTCCCGTTGGCGTTTGATAGTGAAATTGAGACCAATCAATGCCAATCGATGCGTAAAAGGCGGCGAGGGGATCGGTGTCTAGCGGGGGGAAACAAGCAGCGGAGCCTTGATGGACCATCAGCCTGTGGCCTTCGACTTCGAATTCGTTGCGTTTCGCCTCACCGCCAAAGATAGGGTGATTATCAAGGACCAAGCACGTACGGC
Source organism: Bryobacteraceae bacterium (assembly GCA_036272835.1). Lineage (GTDB taxonomy): Bacteria > Acidobacteriota > Terriglobia > Bryobacterales > Bryobacteraceae > Bog-105. The sequence goes on along the minus strand of DATAXY010000017.1, from coordinate 138,797 downwards.
CCGGTCGGGCTCGCGTGAAGACGAGTGCGGCGGCAAGTCCGCTAATGCCGCCTCCCACAATGACGCAGTCGAAGAGTTCCCCAGTGCCGGCGATCTCCTGTGGACGACGGTCGAACGTTTGATCGCGAATGGCGTGGCCAGCCGACATCACATCGTAGGTGTTGCCATTGGATCGGGAGTAATCGCCGATGCCGCTAAAGCCGGTCCAGTCCGGTTCGGCCAAGAGACGTAACGGAGTAACACCACTGAGCAGGGCGGCGCCGCTTGCTAACAGAGTTGAGTTCAGGAAATCACGGCGGTCCATAAGCTGACGTTACAACAGAGGCCGCACAGTTCGGGCGGCAAAGACGATGCCGATATGCGGGAGCAGCTATCATTCACACATGCAATTTGAGCATCTTGGATTGCGGCCTCGCATTCACGAGAGTGCGAGGATTGCGCCGAATGCAAGGCCGAACGCTGGAACAGCCCGGGCCCCAATTCTGAGCGCTCAGCAACATCGACGGGTTTGCCGATGAGATTTGGCGATTGATTGAGCGACGAGCAAACGCCGGTGGATGGGCGTGCACCTGATTGCTTGGCAAGCTACCGTCTAAATCATTTCTTCGAGCCGTACGTAGCTGGCTTCCATGCCACGCTCCATACCGGTCGCAAGCATAGCCGCCCGCGTTTGGGTGTCAGGAAGTGTCATGCGTATCGTCATCAGAGTCCCGTAGCCGTCCATGTCGAATCTGGTTTCAACGTGGTTGTCCGGCGTAGGATCCGGCAGGTGCATCCGCTCCACGTGTACGATCCTGTTATAAGGCTCAAGTTCCAGATACTCTCCGGTAAGAAAGAATCCATGGCCCTTGCCATCCGACCACTCGTAACGGATTTTGCCTCCGGGCGTAGCCTCATTGATGCAGACGGGCATGGTCCACCCTTCTGGGCCAAGCAACCATTTCCGGATTAATTTCGAGTCGGTATGGGCGCGGTACACGGCCTCTGGGGGCGCGTTGAAGCGCCTCGTCACAATGACGTGGGTATCTCCTTCGATCTTCAGCGTCATCTTGCTCATCGTTTTGCTCCTTTTTTGTGCTTTTCCATTCCGGCCAGGACTTCGTCCAGCCGGTCGTAGTTTTTCTCAAGGGCCTTTCGCAGCATTAGAAGCCATTGGTCCATTGCTTCAATACCCGCTTTTGCGAGACGACGAGGGCGCTTCGTACCCTCGACTCTGCGAACGACCAGTCCCGCCTCTTCGAGGACCTTCAGGTGCTGTGAGATGGCAGGTTGCGTCATCTCGAACGGCTCAGCCAATTCGTTGACGGAGGCCTCCCCCTTGGCGAGACGGGCAAGAATAGCCCGGCGCGTCGGATCGGCCAAAGCCGCGAAAGCGACATCAAGATCCATAAGTTATATCTTATATAAGTGCACGCTTATCGTCAAGACGTTGTATTAACGGAGGACTCTAGACTAGTCGGGAACTCCCTCCGCCAAGCCGTCTCAAGTCTCGCGGACGCCCCCCAAAACCGATATGCTGATGTTGACTGCCGCCTCGGAGGCCTGGTCAACCTATGCGGACTTGTTCCAATTGCCACCAAAATTATGCTGACGAGATGGATTACTGCCCGCGTGACGCCACGCCGTTGCCCCCGCCCCTGAATGCCACTCAGTTCAATATCTCGGCGGGCCTCTCGCAGCGCTATCGCATCTTGCGGCGCATCGGCGAAGGTGGCATGGGAACGGTGTTTCTGGCGGAGCAGCTTGGGGTTGGAAACCGGCCGGTGGCGCTTAAAGTTCTGCACCACAAGCTCCTGGAAGATCCCGATTTCCTTCAGCGATTTCGGGATGAAGCATCCTCCACGGGCCGGATTCGGCACCAAAATGTAGTTACCGTGTACGAGTGCGCTCAGGCCGACGACGGTTCCCCCTATATTGCGATGGAGTATCTCGACGGCGAATCTCTTCGCCAAGCTTTGAAGCGTCGCGGTTCGCTGCCATTATCAGAAGCAGTAGAGATCCTGCAGCAAGCGGCTCGCGGATTGAACGCTGCCCACAAATTGGGGATTGTCCACCGTGACCTGAAGCCCGACAATATTTTCCTGACGCATGATGACGACGGGCAGATGTTGGTGAAGATCGTAGACTTCGGCATTGCCAAGATGCGCGAATCCATGTCGCACACCATGACCGGACTCGCCGTCGGCACACCTGCCTATATGTCCGTGGAACAGGCTTCCGGAATGCGCAGCGAGGAACTCGATGGACGATCCGATATTTACTCGCTCGGGATCGTCGCATACGAGATGATCACGGGGCGCGTGCCCTTCCGAGCCGACACGCCGCTTGGGTACCTAAAGAAGCACCTGATTGAGCCGCCCACATCGATGACCCTCAGCCGGCCGGATCTGCACATCTCGCCGCAGGTCGATCAAGCCGTGATGAAAGCTCTTCAGAAGGAGCGGACAGACCGGTATCCGACGGCGCCGGAGTTCGCGCGCGCGCTTGCCAACACGGTCACGCCGAAATCGGCCGATCTTCCTGAGACCGAGTATGCTATTCCAAACGCAGGCCCCATGCCTCCCGGCGATTTGAGTATGCCGCTTGCGCCGATTTCGCAGCCGCCGTTACCTGTAAAGGTTCAGACGGTAACGCTTGCTCCCCGAAAATCTTCAAGGTTCGGATTAGCCGCCGCTGCGGTTGCCGTGGTCCTCGTAGCGGGCGCCGCAATCGCATGGTACATGCTAAGCGCCGGCCAGGGTGCAACGAGGCCACAGAATCCCGAGTCCCATCCGCCTTCCGCAACGGCTTCATCGACGGCCACTAATTCAACGGTGGCTCCTGTTCGGCCCGATCGATCGAGTGCCAGCCACGCCGCATCAGAGCCGGCCCCCAAACCGAAAGCCGCGCTCGCCGATCCCGCATCGCAGGCCCCGCCGGATCTGGGTCGCGCTCAGGAACTGATCAAAGAGGGCCGGTTTAGTCAGGCGCTGCCCATGATTCAGCGATCCGCAGCCAGTGGCAGTCCGGAGGGACAGCGCTTCATGGGTGACGCCTACATGCAAGGATGGGGCGTTCCCAAAGATTATCTCCGTGCCTACCAGTGGTATGAAAAATCGGCCGCCGGAGGGAACACTCTCGCCATGATTCGTATAGGCACTATGTATGTACAAGGCTGGGGCGTGCCTCAGGACTATGCCCGCGCGCGCCAATGGTTTGAAAAATCCTCCGCCGCCGGAAATGCCCTGGCGATGGTTCGTATCGGCGATTTGTATGAGCGCGGCTGGGGGATACCGAAAGATTACACGCAGGCCCTCCTTTGGTACGAGAAATCCGCCGCAGAAGGAAACGCGCTCGCCATGCTTCGCCTGGGCAACCTGTATGAACGCGGCTGGGGGGTACCGAGGGACCTCAGGCGCGCCCGCCAATGGTTCCGCAAAAGCGCAGAGGCCGGCAACGCCAGCGCTCGGGAACGGATGGACGCACTTCCGCATTAGGCCATCACGGTCAGCCCGGATCTTTGAACATGTTCAGATAAAATGAGGTGTGGGTGAGAATTTGTTTCGTGCCGGCGCAGTCAGCTATCTGAATACGGTCCCGCTGGTCTGGGGTATGCTTCATGGGCCTCAACAGTCTAGCGTCCGTCTGAGTTTCTCAATTCCCTCCATCTGCGCACAGGAGGTGGAAGCTGGCATGATTCAGATCGGCTTAGTTCCTGTGGCCGAGATTGCTCGGCAGGGCCTGGAAATCGTGCCCGGCGTCGGCATCGCGTGCTTGGGTGCCGTGCGTAGCATTCTCCTGGTATCCCGGGTGCCTCCGCGTGAGATCCGCACACTCGCCGCCGACGCTAGTTCCCGCACGTCCGTTCAATTGGCGCGAGTGATTCTGCGTGAGCGCTACGGTGTCGAACCCGCCATCCATCCGGAATCACCCGATATTGAAATCATGCTGGCCGGCGCAGACTCCGCATTGATAATTGGCGATCCGGCGCTGCACATCGATCCGAACGATCTGACTTATGAATGTCTCGACCTGGGCGCGGAATGGCATGCTCTGACCGGACTTCCCATGGTTTTCGCCGCTTGGGCCGGTAAGCCGGGATTACCAGTCAAAGCTCTTGGCAAGATTACGCAGGGCTCTTACAAGTTCGGCAAAGAGCGTTTAAATGAGATTGTGGAAGCAGAGTACGCACGCCGCGGCATCACGCGCGAGCTCGCCGCACGCTATCTGCGAGACTATATTCGATTTGAGATCGGTGCAGCCGAACAAAAGGGCCTGGATGCGTTCCTCGAACTTGCCGACCTGGCCGTCCTGAAGGGTTAAGCATATTATGATCACGCGACCGCAAGCGATCGAGATGTTCCAGAGCGACGATCTGATCGGGATCGGCGTGGAAGCCGATGCCGTCCGGAAAAAACATCACCCGGAGGGCATTGTCAGCTACATCATCGACCGGAACATTAACTATACGAATTTTTGCACTGAGTATTGCAGCTTTTGCGCCTTTTACCGGCCGATGGGCCACAAAGAGGGCTACATTCTGCCGATCGAAACGATACTCGACAAGATTCGCGAGACCATCAGCCTCGGCGGCACGGGCATTCTGATGCAGGGAGGGCTGCACCCGGATCTGAAGATCGAATGGTACGAGAATCTGCTGCGCACGATTAAATCGGAGACCGGCATCTGGTGCCACTGTTTCTCTGCGCCGGAGATTGTAAACATCGCCGAAGTGAGCGGTCTATCGCTGCACGACACCATCGCCCGCCTGCGCGATGCCGGTCTGGACTCCATTCCCGGTGGCGGCGCTGAAATTCTGGATCAGGACGTGCGGCATCGAATCAGCCGTTTGAAGTGCTCCACGCAAGAATGGATCGACGTGCACCGCACTGCCCATGCGTTGGGAATGCGTACGACGGCCACAATGATGTTCGGCACGGGCGAGACCATTGAGCAGCGCATGAACCACTTCGACATAGTCCGGCAGATCCAGGAAGACACGGGCGGCTTCACGGCGTTTATCCCCTGGTTTTTCCAGCGCGAATATACGTCGCTGGGGCGCTTTGTCAAACAGGAAGCCACGGCGGTCGAATACTTGAAAATGCTGGCGCTGTCACGGATCTACCTGGACAATATCAGAAATATTCAGGCGTCTTGGGTCACTCCGGGTTTGAAAGTGTGCCAGCTTGGGCTGCGTTTTGGCGGCAACGACGTGGGCAGCATCATGATTGAAGAGAACGTCGTCTCGGCTGCGGGAACGCATCACTGCGCTACCGAAGAGCAACTGAGACACTTGATCCGCGACGCCGGATTCATCCCGAAACAGCGGGACACTCTATACCGGACATATTTTCTGAATTGAGTTCGCCGCCGTATCCGGCGGGTTATGCGCGGCGGCCATCGGCGTTCTCGAGCAATCCGGGCAGCGACTGCCAGAACCGGTTCATCATGGGTGCGGTCGGCGAAGGCCGCTCTTGAAACAACGCCGCGATGCGATCCCAATGAGCAGTTAACGGCCCAAGTGCCGCGCTGACGGACGCGGATGGCGTCTTTCTTCCGATCCGCGCCAGAAACCAATCCAGATCAACCGCGCCATCGGGCGGCAGCGTGAAAATCGTTTCGAACTGCTGCAATGCGGTGAACTCGCCCGTGGACTGACCGGCTCGGCGAAAGACCGGTACGCCCGCGACCAGCGCTGTAATGCTCAAGTGATAACTGTGACCGATCGCCGCTTCGGACCGGCCGATCAACTCCGCGGCAAGTAGAGGATTCGGCCAGTCCGCGAGCCGAATAACTCCCGGTAGATCGCACTCGCTGCTTGGGGAATGCTCGCCGAATTCGGAACTGGTGGGCAACATCAGAAAGCGGAAGCGACCGAAACGCTCCGGGTGATTCCGGATGGCGCGATAGACGCCATCTAAGCCCAAACACGGCTGAAAAACCATGTAAGGGCTGTTCAACTCATACGCTTCCGTTAGCTCTGCGAACTCCCGAGAGGGCACGCCGTGGAAATTCACCAGCCGCGACAGCCCAAACGCCGTATCCGGAACAACGGCAATCGGCGCGGCCGTCAGCGGCTCCAGCGCCTGCCGCGACAATTCATCGCGCACCGACACATACGGGCTCAGCGTCAACACCCTCTCGACCAGCGGCTTGGCCGGCGCCGGAACTTCGTTGCCGCGCACACCCGGCGCATTCCACGCCACCGGCACATCGTGTTGAAGCGCCATCAGCGCAGGCGTAAGCCAATAGCCGGTTGGAGCATATCCGGGCGCCGCATTCCTGTCGAAATGGATCAAGGAACCGCCGCCAATCAGTAACCCATCTAGCTCCTGGACGATTTCGGGCAACTTAGTAAGTGAAGTGACCTCATAAGGCCACGATGGTGGCGTTTTGGCGTGATAAGAGAAACGATGTAGTGTAACTGAGCCAAGTCGCTGACTAAGCTCCGCTTCCGCGATCGACGCGTAGAGTAAGTCGCCATCATTGGCGACATCAAACGCGCCGCATATCCCTATTTCCCATCTACGCGGTCGCAATCGGGTCAGGCGCTTAACCGCTATTGGACCGGTTATCGGAGACCGCCGCCTCGCGAAATCAGCCCGAGCACTGCGGAGGCGCGAAGCTGGTCTCTCCCAGCGGAGGATTTCCACTTGCGATCGCTGGAGCGCTTTCAGCTCTCGGAGCACGCGCGCATTTTCGGCAACGGCGAAAGACAGCGCCTTCCTCTCCGAGCCTTCCGCTCGCAGCATTTGCGCCGTCTTCTCCTGCGCGGCCATAAGATTCCTCAGCGCCGCGGAGTGAACTTCGAATGCTTCTACAACATCCGTATGAAAATCGTCCAGTCGAGACGTGAACCAGAAAAGACTTCGGCGAATTATCTTGACGAGCACAGCGCCCAATCGTCCACGGAAAGTCGGGGGCGCAGACGGCAGTTGCCCGACAAGAGTTTTCCGCAATTGCAACGTTTGAACTACCCTGTTCAAAGCGCGAATATCCGGCCACTGCTCAGCGGGCGGAAGCGAGTGCTCTGGCTGCCACTGCCCTGAATCCGAGCTCTTCCGGACCCACTCTCTGACCTCTTGCATGATTGTTTGAACGTCTGTTTCGGACATTGGATTAGTAAGTCGCGCGGCTTAATGCCCCTTGAGACTTAGCCTTCTCTTGCGCCGCAATCCGGTCAACCCGATCGACGATCTTTTGCGCGGCATGATTCCAAGTCCAGTTCCGGATCACGTCGTGCGATGCTTTTTCCCCTCTTGCTCGCGCCTCCGCTTGGTTTTCAAACACATGGCGCATCAATCGCCGCAGATGTACATAGGAAGGCTCAGCCCAGTTAAATCCAGCATAATAGGGGCACCTTGCCTCGGCCGGAACAAGCCGCTCCACTTCCAGCGGATAGGCATTCCCCTCATTCATGAAATCGCAATGAGCGCTCCAGTTCGTTGCGATCACGGGCAGGCCGCAGGCCATTGCTTCGATGACCGGCAGACCCCAACCCTCGCCGCGAGTCGCAAGGACGAAGCAGTCCGCGGAGCGATATAGCGAACCGAGCTGATATGTCGGGATCACTTGGTTCAGCGAAAAATGAATGCGCCCGCCCGTTGGTTCCAGCCCCAAATTGGCGATAGCGGCGCGAACGTCAACCCGAAGATCCTCGTTATTCGTCTTGCAAATTAAAGCGACGGCCTCGTCTGACCGGAACTCGTCGTTGAACGCCCTCAGCAGGAGCTCCGGCATTTTCCTTTCGCCCCATTCGAAAATCGAAAGAAATGTATATACACCTGTAAGTGGGTAACGCAGTATCCCAGCGTTGAAATAGTCTGGATCAACCCCCAGCGGAATCACATAAATAGGACGACTTACTCCACTGTCAAGAAATGTGCGTGCGTTAAAGCTCGAAGGAACCCACACTTCGTCCATCAGGTTCGCCTGCCGCACCCACTCCGCCGGAATCCTATCCGTTTCGAGCATGGTGAATCCAATTTTGTACCTGCCGAAGTTCGATTGAAATACGTCACCCTGGCCATATACAACCTGAATTCTCGACGAATCCAGATTTCTCTTCCGGATCATGTCAATCACGTAGTTGCCGGCGGTCTCCGGCTCTTTTGGGGGATGCAAGGTCCCGGGCCCATAGACATACTTATAGGCAACATGGACGCCCTTGTGGTCCAGCGCACATGCCAACTTGCGCGAACTGATCGCATAGCCGGTCCGGAAATTGACGGTCGAGTGCCAACCGATTTCCCGGTTGTACCGTTCATTTCGCAGTTGCTTCTCCCATTTCCCGCGAAAAACCTTCTGGGAGCGCAGAAACATAGTCTTATGCCGCACACCGTTCACCCTGGTCGACACGTTTTCATGGTGCACCACAGTTACGGAGCCGCAGCAAACGATACGATATCCCCTTTCCATCGCGCGGAAACAATAGTCTGTATCTTCGAAATAACTGAAATAATCCTCGTCGAGTAAGCCAATCTCCGTAAGTGCCTGTCGCTTTATATAAACGCAGGCAAAAACCACGCCTTCCACATCCCGATCGGCGTTGTACTGATTTATGTCCTTTTCGCCGCTCCCTACTTGTTGACCCCAAAACGTCTCAATCGGCATATAGGTGCCGGCGTGCTGCAGAATGCCTTCCGGTCTGACGAGCCGGCATCCCACAACGCCAATATCCGCGGCACTATAGGCCGTCGCCTGCAGTCGCTCAATCCAATCGGACTGATGAATCTCGGTATCGTTGTTCAAAAGTAAGATGTCGGAATTTGCATCGCACTCCGCGATGGCGCGGTTATTCCCCTTTGCGAAACCCAGATTGCTCCCGTTTGAAATCGTTGTAACGAAAGGCTGCGCTTTCAGGTATTCGATTGTCCCGTCGGTGCTCCCGTTGTCGGCCACCACCACGCGGTAATCCGCAAATGCGGTGTTGGCACGAAGCGTTTCCAGGCATCGTTTCGTGTAATCGAGCCCGTTCCAGGTGAGGATTACGATCGTCACGAGATGACCAGCTGTCGTAGGACACAGACTTTCCTGTGGCTTGGACTCGTGAATACCATTGTGCTCCTTACCCATGCGTACATTTATGTTTGTACAATTGTCCCCAGAATTGTGGCGGCGCTTGATTAAAAATTTCATCATCGAGACCGGCAGAACGATACACGTGGTTCTTGGCGAAAGTGATTCTTGAACTCCGATTTACATCTCAACGCAACAAAGGAGCATATCGTATGGCAACTATCGTAACGAAAGACGGAACTCACATTTATTACAAGGACTGGGGCGCGGGACAGCCAATCGTGTTCTCTCACGGCTGGCCCCTCTCCGCGGACGACTGGGACGGGCAGATGCTGTTCTTCGGACAGCGGGGATATCGAGTGATCGCGCACGACCGGCGCGGTCACGGCCGTTCCAGCCAAACCTGGGATGGCAACGAGATGGACACCTACGCGGACGATCTCGCCGCGTTATTTGAAAAGCTTGACCTTAAGAACGCGATCATGGTTGGGCACTCGGCCGGTGGTGGGGAGGTCGCCCGCTACCTGGGCCGCCATGGCGCCAGTCGGGTCGCCAAGGCGGTGCTCATCAGTTCCGTGCCGCCATTGATGGTGAGAACAGACAAAAATCCGGAGGGCCTGCCCATTGCAGTCTTCGACGGCCTGCGTGCGGCGCTCGCCGCCAACCGGCCGCAGTTCTATAAGGACATCACTCTGCCGTTTTACGGATACAACCGCCCGGGCGCAAAGATTTCGGAGGGTATCCGCGAGCATTGGTGGCTGCAGGGCATGATGGGCGGCGTCAAGGCCCATCATGATTGCATCAAGGCGTTCTCGGAGACCGACTTCACCGAAGACTTGAAAAAGATCGACATACCGGTCCTGGTGATGCATGGCGACGACGATCAGATTGTGCCGATCGGCGCCGCAGGCCTGATATCCGCAAAGATCCTGAAGAACGCAACCCTGAAAGTCTATCCCGGCTTTCCCCATGGCATGCCGGCGACCAATGCGGACCAAATCAATGCCGATCTTCTGGCATTTTTCAAAGGGGCTTCCGCCGCCGCGGCGTCCTGACGAACTCAAACATCGGCCCATCTTCGAAGCAGGTTATGATAGACGCCCGTGAGTTGAACAGCCACCGGGTGATCGGTTCGCTCGCCGCTTAAACGCTGGATGGCAACATCCAGGTCGAACAACAGAGTCCGCGCGCCATCGTCGCGAATCATGCTTTGAATCCAGAAGAAGGAAGCGACGCGCGCTCCTCTTGTCACTGGGCGCACGTGGTGCAGGCTGCTCGCCGGGTATAGGATCATGTGCCCGGCCGGCAGCTTCACCGTGTGCGCGCCATAGGTGTCTTCCACCACCAGCTCGCCGCCGTCATATTCGTCCGGCCCGGTGAAAAATAATGTGGCAGAAAGATCGGTGCGAATTCGATGCGGCGTGCCGGTCACCTGACGGATCGCGTTATCCACATGCGTACCAAAGGCCTGCCCGCCCTCGTAGCGATTGAACAAAGGCGGAAACACCCGCGAAGGTAGTGCCGCCGATACAAACAGTGCGTTTTTTTCAAGCGCCGCCAGCACCATTGCGCCCAGTTCGCGAGCCGTTGGCGATCCCTCCGGCAGTTGCATATTATCTTTGACACGTGACGATTGGTGTCCTGCTGTCGCGCGTCCGTCCACCCATTCGGTTTGCTCAAAAAGCTGCCGTGCTCGCACAATCTGATCCGCAGTCAATACATCGGGAACACTTAATAACATCAAAAATCTCCAGTAATATGTCACACGCCGCGCTTCCGGATCAGAATTTGAATTGCAGTCCGATCAGCGCCGACCGTCCGGGACCGAGCACGATGTGTCCGGGGTGCAACTCGTCGTAGTAGTAGCGATTGGCGATATTATTCACGTTCACCTGCAGATCCATATGTTCATTAAGTGAATGCTTCACCATCGCGTTGAACACCCAATATCCCGGCACTTCTTTGATCAGTCCGGTAGCTGGATCCAGTGGCGCCGTTGCACTCGCCGTGCGGCTCGACACATAATTGCTTCCGGCCCCCGCTTCCCAGCGCTTCGACAGATGGTATTCGCTCCAGAAGTTATACGTATATCTCGGCACGTTCGCCAGCGGATACCCGATCGCCGCAGGATAATATTGTGAGCTGACAACCCTGCTGTCCAGATAGGCGAAGCTCGAAAGCATCTCCCAGCGGCTGGTCAAATGCCCCTGCGCTTGAAACTCGGCTCCATCGACGCGTTCGTTTCCTGCGAGTACGTCGAGGAGCGGGTTCGTCGGATCGGGCTCGCGCGCGTTGTACTTATTCGTGCGAAACAACGCGCTCCTCAGCGACAAATGATGCTGTCCCAGATCCCACTTCGTGCCCACCTCATAAGTAAGATTCCTTTCCGGAGGAAGATTTGCCGTCGCCGCGCTCAGCGAAAGCGACTCGGCCGACGGATTGAATGATGTGCCTGCATCAAAATAGATGCTGCCCATCGGGACTGGCTTATAAACCAGGGCCGCGCGCCAGCTCGGCATCTCATCGATGCGGTTGAATGCCGATGCCGGAGCCACCTGCTGCGTATACGAACTATCGAAACGATCCCAGCGAATGCCTCCGGTCACATCCCATTTACGCCCTAGTTGCACAGTATCGAGCACGTAGGCGGCCGCACTCAGGGCGGTCGTATGAACGATGGACGTGATCGTATCTGTTCCCGAAAGCTTCTGCTGGGGATTGGGATCAAACAGACTGGTTGTGGGGACATTGGTCCACGTGGGACGCACCGGATCCGAAGTCTCCTTGCTGCCCTCCACGCCGGTCACCAGCGAGTGATGCAGAAATCCGGTCTCGAACTTAACGGTCAAGTCCAACTGCTCGTCCAGCATCGTTTCAACGCTGTTCGCTCCGATTTCATGCCGGTTGACGACTATCTGGCTGAGCGGCGTGGAAAGCACTGGTGCGGCGCCAGTTACCGCCGAAATGGCTTGAGGTTCGGTAATTAGTACGTCGCGCGCGTAATTCGCGTAGCGAATCTGATCGCGCAGCGTAATACCGTGGCGAAAATCGTGCTCCACCTTCGCCGTGCCGATATCGTCGTAGGTTCGAAGATAATTGCCATTCTGAAACCCGTAGTAATTCTCGCGATTCACCGGCGCAGGCCCATTAAACAACCACGGAATGCCGTAATCGGGGTTATCATCCGCGCTCTGGTGGAAGTAACTGAAGGTCCACCGCGTTGGCGTCCCCAGCCCGAGCGACAGCGAAGGAGCGATCCCGAAGCGGCGATTTTCCGCAACATCCCGCCCCGCGACATCATTCATGTCGCCCATCGCGTTCAGCCGGAACGCCGCACCCGACCCCAGTAGCGTCAGTGGTTTATCGATGTCAACCGTTGCTCTACGCGTGAAGTCGGTCCCTAGGTCAATGCCACCCGAAACGAATCCCAGCAGGCCCGGCGCTTTGCTTGACTGGTTGACGACTCCTCCGGTCGAGCCCCGCCCAAAGGTGACCGACGACGGCCCCTCGAGCACCTCCACCTCTTCCACGTCGAAGGGATCGCGATAATAGCTGCCAAAATCCCGCATTCCGTCGATGAATAGATCGTTGCGCGCCGTGAAGCCGCGGATCGTCAAGTTATCGCCTTGCGACGCACCTTCTCCCGCCGCAAGACTAATTCCGGCCACGTTACGCAGCGCATCGCGCAGGGTTATCACGCCCTGTTGCTCCATAACCTGTGCCGGAACCGCCGAGACGGTTTGCGGCGTATCCAATACGGGAGCGGAATACTTCGCCGACGACGGAACCGCCTCAATTCTGCTCGTTACGTCGACCGATTGCGCTGCAATTTTAAGATCTACGAACACGCTTTCGGCGGCCGTGAAACGATACGTCAGGCCCGTATCCGCCAACACTTTTTGGAGCGCCTGCTCCGGTGTATAGAGGCCTTTTACCCCCGGAGACGCCAGACTGCCCAAGCCTTGCTGCGACAACGTCACCTTGTATCCTGTCACCCGCTCGAAGGCTTTCAACCCCGAATCGAGCGGCCCGGCCGGTATATCGAATCTTCGTACCGGCTGCGAGCCTTGTGTTTGAGACACAGCGCCACTTATCTCGCCCGGGCCCGTGATTCCTTGCGCCTGCGCGACGTTATATGTCTTGCTGCCGATCGCGGAATAGGCGACCAGCGTTCCCACCGCCGCCCATCGATACGCAACCGGCCAATCGTTCCCGCTGCCTTTGTTCTTGCGCTTCTTACGCGGCGTCTTAGTTTTCATCCTCATTCCCCTGTTCTCCTGCTCAGATGGTTACGGCCACAAATCTCCCGCTCGCGCAGCGGGAGCGCTTCCGGCGGCCTATAATGAGGGGGTCGCCGGCCTATTGGGTTGTCGATTCACAGGTCTCCACGGCGCTTCGCCAAAAGTTCTCCGTGGGGACCTGTTCGTACTTACTGACTTAGCGCTGTCGCAGTTTTCACATCCTCGCGCTCGTGGGATTTCGCTCCGGCTGCACAGGCCCGGCAGGCGCCTCCAACTTCCAATCGCGTAACCCGGATTTCGAATCCGGCTTCTCGCGCGATCTCCGCCTTCAATCGTTCAAAGAGCGGACTCGAAAATTCCTCAATCCGGCCGCAGCAGAAGCACGCCAAATGCACATGATCGCGTTTGGTCTTCACCTCGTAATAATGCTTTTCGCCTTGGAGGTGCATCAGATCAAGTTCATCGATCAGCCGCAGCTTCTTTAAGAGTTCGATCGTCCGATACACCGTTGCGCGATCGATGTTCGGTTCGCGCTTACGCGCAAGTTCGAGCAACGAACCCGCGTCCAGATGATCTCTCGCCTCCTGAATCACCTCAATCACTGCGCGTCGTTGTGCAGTCAGACGAACGCCTTTATGCGCCAATTCATCGAGTAACGCGCGCCGTTCAAAGGTGGGACTCACGACTTCCTCATTATTTGCGACTGAGTCGCGACTACGGTCGCACAAACACTTCCCAACCCATTCCTATTTGCGAACGTGTCGCAAAAATATCTATAGTGAACCATATACGACCTCTTCGGTCCATGTTACGGAAAGGCTGCTTCTAAGTCAAACATTAAAATCGGCAGCCCATCGCCACGCTCTCCCTGGCCGCACCCCTAGCGAGCGCGCGCTATTTGAGGAACTCGCGCAAAACGGGCGCGGCGTCAGGCGCCCGCGCGAGACAACGGCGGACTTGAGCAAACGAGGTACTCCTATACGGTGCGAAGCATGGTATAACATTTGGTAGTAAGATGAAGACGGCTATTTCCATAGATGACGCACTGTTGCAGCAAGCCGACGAAACCGCGAAACTGATGGGACTGAGCCGGAGCCGGCTGTTCGCCCTGGCAGTGGGTGATTTTCTGCAGCGGCAGCGGCGGGAACAGATGCTACTCCGGCTGAACGAAGTCTACGCCGGCGGCATCGAACCAGCGGAAAAACGCCTCCTGAAGGAAATTAAGGCCAAGACCCGCCGCACAGTGAAGGAACGCTGGTGAGCGAGGTTCAGCAGGGACAGGTATACTGGCTTGATTTCGGCCCTGTAGCCGGTTCAGCGCCAGCGGAGCGGCATCCTTGCGTGGTTGTCCAGAATGACGTTTTCAACCGGAGCGCAATTGCAACGAGCGTCGTATGTTTGATTACCTCGAATTTGAGCCGGGCGAACGCGCCAGGCAACGTGCTTCTCAAGAAAGGAGAAGCCAACCTTCCGAAGTCAAGCGTAGTGAACGTATCGCAGATCCTCACGGTAGACAAGGCTGAACTTGTGGAATGCGCAGGCAAGCTGAGCGGCGCAGCGGCTGTGGCCGTACGCGACGGATTGCATTTGCTTTTCGATCGGCTATGACACAGCCGGAATTGCCGGGGCTTGTCACCGAGGACTTCCGCGCTCAGTGGAAGATAACGGCGTTTACAGCTCCCTACCGCAAAGTGACTGAAACGCGCGGGTTAATGGTCGCGCCCTACCGCATATGAAAATCGCGTACTATCAGCCGGGTATCGACCGTGACATGTGGCGAAACGGCATGGAAGGCCCATAAATGAACCCACGCGTTCCCGGTGCGGATGGTGAGGAACGACTTCATGAGGCCCGGGGGGAAGAAGGTGAGGAAGACAAACAGGACTGAAATGGCTGAATCCGCAACGGTGCCGTAGCGAGTCCAGGATTCGAATAAATGCATGATGGGGTAGCTGGCGGCTCCCAACAGGTAACCAGTTACTGGGGAAGTCAGCTTCACATAGCGTGGCAGCAGAATGCCATAGATCACAATCATGATCGGCAGATCCGTGCCCGCCATATGCAAGAAGAAGGATAGTAGGCCGCCAGCGATTTGCTGATGAGGAGAGAGCTGGAAAATATTGGGTCCGGCAAGATCGAGCAGGCAGCTGATGAGTAACACAACAACGATTACGAGGGAATCGTTTTTGAGGTCGGCGGATTTCAGGTTCAGGGCCTGGTGCGAGTAGCCGCGGCGCCGGAAGGCGAGGTACGGAATTAGGGCGAGTAAGACGCCGTTATAGGCCGCCCAAGTCCAGACTTCGAGCGGCGATTGGACGCGGGTAGCTCCCACGACCGATCCGTTCAGGTGCATAGCGATGCCTTCGCCGAAAACGTGAAGTCCGAGATAGCGCCCGGTCAGCATGATGAGCGCGATGTAGATCCACAACGACCACATTTCTTTTTTCGCAATGGCGCGGTCTGGCGCGCGCAGGTCGAGTTGAGGAAACGGCCGATTGCGCGTGAGAAAGAGGACAATGCCCATCTCGGCGAGGAGCACGGCGATCGCGATCGAAGAAAACGCAACGGCAAAGATGGGGTTCATCCGATTCAAGGCGGGAATGTTCAAGGGAATGCCGCCATGGGTTAGCACCACGGCTGAGACACTCACGAGCAGCCAAAGAAGGACCGCGATTTGAAGGCTACGATTTCGCACTAGGGAGCGATTCCGAGCGTTTCTCGAGCCATATTCTATGAATACAATCCGCGGCGGCGGTGAGTTGGGCGAGATATACGGAGGCTCGGTAAAACGTTATACTTTCGGATCGTCCGGAAACTTGCCGTGTATAAGCTGATTGGTGGTCTTCTCGAAGCCTTACGCCACGACTGATTTGTACGAAAAACGAAATCGCCAACGCCCTCAAGGTGGTCGTGGCTTTATGTCACTGCTCCGTACCGGCGTAGTACTTCAGCAAGGCGAGCTTTCATGTCAGCCGGCCGCCCGCTCTGCCGCTCCAGCCATCCTAGCCATCCATCTTGAACCCGCGCACCAGCAGCCAGCAGCTCCTCAAAGATGGGCAGATAGTCTCTGTCCGGATCGCCATTGGCAAAAGCCCACCCTGCCTGTTCCAGAACCGTTCCGCCCCACTTGTTGATTTCCTCCAATGAAGCGCCGCGTTCAACAAGTAGCTGGACTATGCTGAGATGCCCGCCGCCCGCGGCCCAGTGCAGGCCGGTACCGCCCATATCGGCTTGGTCGAACAGATCCGCTCCGTGGTCTAAGAGGAACTCCACGACCTCCTGCCGGCCATACATACAGGCCCACAGAAACCCGCGTTGTACCTGCGCCTTCGTCGCGGCCGGCTCAAGGCGTGCGTCCTTGTGAAAAAACGTTTTGAGGATATCGAGTCTTCCAGCGCCGGCGGCCGTCTCAAGATTGAGCCGAGCGTTGCGGGACGCAAGAAACTGGGCGGCTTTGCCCTGGCCGTTCGCCAGACAGCCCTCGACGGCGCTCTGCCGGTTACCAGCCACACCCGGTTTATCGATCACTGCGCCATAGTCGAGCAGGATCTGCATTAGAGCTTCTTGCACGCCGGCACGTTCGGGGTGAACGCTCGTAGCGGCCAGGCCGAGTGCGGTACAGCCGCCCCCATACGCGTTGGATTCAGCGTTTACCTCGGCGCCGGCGTCAAGTAATAGCTTTGCGATTTCGACAATGTTGTGGGGCGTTTTCTGGCGGAAATTCTCGACGCCATTAGCAGCCACATAGTGCAGCAACGGCGCTCCGTGTGTCCGTTGCGAACGCATACGGACTAGCTCCGGATCGTCGCCCAGCAGTCGTCTCAATGTTCGAATGTCGCCCGAAATGATCGCGTCGGCTGCCCTTTCAAACTTCGCTTCGCGGGAATCCTCGCGTTGAATTGCCTGAATCTGCTTGACGAACTTGGGCCAGCTCTCGAATCCGTGTCCGCGGGCAACAAAGAACTGTGCATCGGCGAGCTTTGGATCGGGCGTTGATAGCCTACTCGCCCGAATGTCTTTCTCGATACGGCCAGCCACTTCGCGGCGTATCGATTCACGTGATGTCTGAGTCACGGCAATGCCCCGCAGACGTGCTTCTGTTTCCACCCATTGATCGGCGCATGCATCGAACCATCGTTCGGACCACGCATGAAGAGCATCGGGGCTGGCGGAAGCGCAGGCTTTCAGAAGGTCCTTCGCTTGTTTCTTATACTGCTCCAGGTTAGAACGAGGCGGGAGCGGTCTCGCTTCCATACGAATCTCCTTTCGGTGCTTGCCTGGAGTCCGCACGGATCAGGCTAAAAGAAGGTTCGTCCTTCGAAATTATTTGGATGGGTGGGCACGGCCCTTTCCGCGGACTGGATGCGCCCCGAGCGCCGGCTTCATCCTACCACCAATTCTCAGCCGGGAAGCGGAAGTATGCGAACGATGAGTTTTTCAACAGCATCGCTGATCTACGCAACGTGCGAAGTTCAAAGCGCTCTGTCGATGACGCTCGCGTCGCAGAGCGATCAACGGAACCTATTCCATGGCGCCGAACTCCTGGCCAAGAAGGGCGAAGTGGGCGTACCGCACGGTCCCTTCCTCGATCGGCTCCTCACCCTTGCCATAGCGCGCAAGAACGCCCGCGGTCGTGTTCGCAGTGCTTGCGCCATCGGGTGCGCCTTGAACACCGATACGTAGAAATTGATCGCTTCTTCGGTCTGACCGCACACGGTTGGCAAGAAGCTTAGCGCTCGACCCACTTGCGCTCGTACAAACAACGGCGTACACTGTTGTCAGTTACTGAGGTGTGGGATGCTGAGCAAGTCAACAGATATGGCTATACGAAAACGAGGCCGCGCAATAGGACGGTTGTCGGGGCAATGTCGTTAATTGTACGGATGGTCTAAAAGAGAGATTGTAAATGCGCTGGGCAAGTGTGATTCACCTCAGACTGCGATCGCTGTTTTCGCGTCACAGGGTAGAGCGGGAACTCGACGAAGAGATGCGCTACCACCTGGAGCGTGAGATCAATGAAGAGGTGGCCGCCGGAATGAAGCCGGAAGATGCGCGTTACGCCGCGCTTCGGTCCATGGAAAACATCGAGCAGCGAAAAGAGGAGTGCCGGGATATGAGGGGTTTACACGGGATAGACAATATGGCGCGGGATCTTCGCTACGCTGCTCACCAACTCGTCAGAAGCCCGGCGTTTACCATTACGGTCCTCGCCACGCTAGCCCTCTGCATCGGCGCCAATACCGCTATCTATACGATCGTCGACACTCTGTTCTTCAGACCGCTTCCATATCCCGATTCCGGGCGCCTCGTTTTGCTCTCCACAGTCTTTAGTAAAGGCGGAGCTTTTGACGTGGATACCAGTCAGGATGGTTTCCAGTGGGAGCTTGCACGGGATCACGCATCGCTGCTGGAAAGCGCGGTTTACAGTAGTGCTGCCGGAGTTAACCTCGTCGCCGGGGGCCGCGTAGAATACGTGATCAATCAGCGAGTCAGCGCCAATTACTTTCATGTCCTCGGAATAAATCCACTCATCGGCCGCGAATTCACTCGCCAGGAGGATGTGGCCAATGGTCCTGCGCTAACGATCCTCAGCTACGGTATCTGGCAGCGCGTCTTCCATGGCGAACCCGGCATCGTGGGCCATACCATCGATTTGCGTGGTTCTCCTCATACAATCATCGGCATCATCCCGGCCGGTTTTCGTAGCCTCCCGGCCGGCGTTGGAGATCTTGGGACCAATGCGCCAATTGATGTTTGGACACCTTTACGCCCCTCCCATATCGGCGAGGGATCGGGCGATAATTATGGCGTCATAGCGCGGCTGAAACCCGGAGCCACGGCGGCCCGGGCCAATGGCCAGCTCAATTCGATCATGCAGGATTATTTCTCCCGGAGACACTTTCCAACAGGCATGTCAGCTGAAGAAAGGGCCCTCCCACTTCAGACGGGCCTCACTTATGATCTCCGCTCGAGCGTTCATCTCATGTGGGGCGCGGTCTTACTGATTCTAGTCATAGGCTGCGTCAATATTGCCGGCATCCTGCTCGCCCGCTCTGCAGCGCGCTCTCGGGAAATCGCCACGCGCATGGCAATAGGGGCCGGCCGTGCGCGAGTGATTTCGCAGTTGCTAGCCGAAGCGCTATTACTCGCGTTGCTCGGCGGGGCTATCGGCCTGGGTCTGGGTTACGTCGCCCTCGAAGGCCTCATCCGCCTTAATCCAGGCGAGTTCAACATGTTCGGTCAGGTCCATCTCGACCTGCGGGTCACGGCAGTCATGCTTACAATGTCGCTCGCCACGAGCATCATCTTTGGCCTCTTTCCGGCTTTGGATGCCACGACCGTGGACCTGCGCTCGGCTCTCGCCGAAGCCGGCCGCGGCAGCGCAGGCAGCCGGCGGCAATGGAAGCGTCAGCTCCTGGTCTTCATCGAAGTCGCTCTCGGCGTTGTTCTCGTGGTAGCCGCCGGCCTCCTCATCCGGAGTTTTGCCACCCTCGTCAACGCCAATCCCGGATTCGATCCTAATCATGTCATTACTGCCTCTGCCTCCCTGCAAGACGCGCGCTATAACACCACCGCTGCTGGCAGTCGCCTCTTCCGCGAAAGTCTCGAACGCATCCGCCAGATCCCTGGTGTCGAATCCGCGGCCGTAGCGTTAACTCCGCCCTATGCTCGTGCGCTCAATGAGGGCGTCAACATTATTGGTTCGAACGACAGCGGGGTCACGAACTGCACTTACGCCACGCGCGGTATGTTCGAAACGCTTCACATGCATCTGCTGCGGGGGCGTCTCCTTACCGATGCCGACAACGCCCATACCGCGCGAGTCGCCGTCGTGAACGAAAGTTTCGTGACACGTTATCTCCGCAACCAGCCCGATCCGCTCGGCACGTCTATCCGGATCGAAAACAAGGTTTGGCAGATCGTTGGGATCGTCAATAATGTCCAAGTGAAGATGGGCTGGGGTGGTGCGGGTCCTCTCGGCCAATTTGCTGGTGTCTACATTCCGGTCGATCAGTTTCCCGATGGCATCTTTGCCATGGCAAATGTCTGGTTTTCGCCGGTCTGGATAGTTCGGACACGCGGCAATACTTCGTCTTTACCGGAATCCATGCAGCGCGCCCTGCAATCCGTCGATCCACGACTGCCCTTTTCCTCATTCAAAAGCATGCTTGAGGTTCGTGGCGCATCGTTGAAACAGCAGCGTTATCAAGCGATGCTTTTCCTCGCGCTTGCGGCCCTCACAGTACTCCTGGTCGCCCTCGGCGTCTATGGTCTCATCGCCAACTCTGTAGCCCAACGCACTCGCGAGATGGGAATTCGTCTCGCGCTCGGCGCTACCCCAAAACAAGTCGTGTACTCCGCCGTCGCACCAGGCATCGCCCTTTCGCTAGCTGGAATCGGGTGCGGTATCGTACTGGCTCTCTTCGCGACCCGCCTTCTAAAGAGCCTGATATGGAGCGTTAGTGGAACCGACCCTCTGACGTTTATTTCGGTCGCCGTATTGCTGATCCTGGTCGCGGCTGTCTCAAGCGCGATGCCAGCCCTGCGCCTCACCCGCTTAGATCCTGCTCAGACCCTTCGCGACGAATAGGTTGGGCATACTAGGCAGCCAAGTAAAACGCCAGCACACCACAGGGCCACCGATCTATATCACCACCTTACACCAATTATGCAAGTTCGTTTGGTAATTTCACTGCATCTCCCTGAATCTACGCTATTTTCGGCTGCCGTCCATCGTTCGGATCGGCCCAGCGGTCGTTTGGAATCACCGGCGTCCACCCCGGCCTACCCGGGTCCTGATCGTAGGGGTATCCGCCCAACTCCCGATAGAGCTCCCGATACTGTCCCATCTTGTCCCGATCCAGCTTCACCCCCAGCCCCGGCGACATCGGTACCGCAATCGAACCGCCCTCGTACTTCATCAGGCCGCCTTCGATGATGTCGTCCGTCAAGTGGTGGTAGTGAGCGTCGGCCGCAAACGACAGGTTGGGGATCACCGCCCCCAGATGCAGCATGGTCGCGAGCTGTATCCCCAGTTCTCCCGACGAATGCACGGCCACTCCAAGCTGGAAGGTCTCGCAGACCCCGGCCGCCTTCACGCACGGCCGGATTCCGCCCCAAAACGTCGTATCCAGCAGAATCACGTCCACCGCCGTATCCAGCACATTCGCCGCAAGCTGCTCAAAATTCACTACCACCGTGTTCGTCGCCAGCGGCACCCGCACCATCTGCCGCGTGCGCCGCATCCCGTTCATCCCATACACCGGGTCTTCCAAATAGTCGTTGTTCAGGTCCTCGATCGCCTGCCCAAAGCGGATCGCCTGCTCGGTCGACCAGACCCCGTTGCAGTCGTAACGTACCCGGTCTTTCGGGAAAGTTGTAGCCACAGCCCGATAGACCTCCAGCTCATAATCCGGATGGAATACGCCGGCCTTCACTTTATGAGTTGTGAACCCGAACCGCTTCTTCAAAGCCCGCGCATTCGCGACCACCTGCTCCACCGTGCGCACCTCGCCTTCGCCGGTTTTGGGATTCGCATAGCGGAAGAAGCAGTAGGAGGCAAACGGTACGCGCTCCCTCAGATGCCCCCCGAGAATCTGATGCACCGGAACGCCCCACGCCTGGCCCAGGATGTCGAGGCAGGCGAACTCCAGCGCTGCCAGCATTTGCGTGCGGTTGTTGTACAGCGAAGCCGTCGGGTTCGCGATCAGGAAGCGCATCTCTTCGAGCCGGGCCGGGTCGTGCCCTAGTAGATAACGCTTCAGCGCCAGAATGGCCCCTTCGGCCGACTCGCCGCCGCCGCCCATTTCACCCAGCCCAATCAGCCCGTTATCTGCCTCAACTTCAACAATCGTGCGCACAAACCGCCCCCAGTGGCACCCGTTCGCATGCCGCAGCGGCGCCTCCAGTGGAACGGTCACTGTGGTAGCGCGAATATCTTTGATCTTCATTCCCGCCTATCGTAGTACGGTGGGCAGAACAAATGCGACCGATTCATCGTATAGTTTAGGGGCGGGAGGAATCGAATGAGCCTACGTAGTTTCATAGCCAAGCAGTTCATCGACGTCATTCAATGGACGGAGCCGGAGGACGGCATTCTGGCTTGGCGCTATCCCATGCAAGACATGGAGATCCAGCACGGGGGAAAGCTGACCGTACGCGAGTCCGAAGTCGCAGCCTTCGTGAATGAGGGTCGTTTGGCCGATATTTTAGGGCCGGGTTTGTACACGCTGACCACGCGAACTCTGCCGCTGCTGACCAACCTGATGAACTGGGACAAAGCCTTCCAATCCCCGTTCAAAAGCGACGTGTACTTCTTCTCCACGCGCGTGCAAACGGATCAGCATTGGGGCACTCCGCAGCCCGTAACCGTGCGGGACAAAGACTTTGGCGCTGTGCGGCTGCGCGCGTTCGGCATCTACTCGTATCACCTGACCGATGCGCGAACCTTTCATACTAAGGTGAGCGGCACACGAGACATCTACCGCGTCGCGGACCTCGAAGGGCAATTCCGAAACACGATTATCGGTGCCATGTCGAACGCGTTCGCGTCCAGCCAAGTGCCCTTCCTGGACATGGCGGCGAACCAGATGGCGCTGGGCGTCAACATTGCCGAAATGCTGCGCCCCACCTTCACGAACTTCGGTCTGACGCTGGACAGTTTCGTGGTGGAGAATCTCTCCCTGCCGGACGAACTGCAGAAGATGCTCGATGCTCGCGTGGGCATGAACATGATCGGCGACATGAATCGCTATACCCAATTCCAAGCGGCGCAGTCTCTGCCCATCGCCGCGGCCAATGAAGGCGGCGTGGCCGGTATCGGTGCGGGATTAGGTGCAGGTATGACCATGGCGCAGGCCATGATGGGTAACATGGCGCATGGCATGCCTCCGCAAAATCAGGCACCCGCGCCTCCAACTCCAGCACCCGCAGCCCCTGCCGCCGCACCGGCTACTAGTGGTCCCAGCGCCGATATGAAATACTGCTCCGAGTGCGGCAAGCAGATCATACGGAAGTCGAAGTTCTGTCCGGAGTGTGGCGCTGCCCAATAAACAATGCCCGTCGGAATCGAATGGGTGGTTGAGGCGCATGGATGCGATCCGGCCGCCCTCACGCAGTTGGATAAACTGCGAGACCTGTTTACATTTTTGATCGGCGCGATCGGTCTGCACCCGGTCCGCGAAGCCACGTGGCACCAGTTCCCCGGAGCCGGCGGCATTACCGGAGTGCATCTGCTCGCCGAGTCGCATTTGGCTTGCCACACGTTTCCCGAATACGGCTCGTTGTGCCTGAACATATTCTGCTGCCGCCCGCGTCCCGCCTGTGATGTGGAAGCGATTCTACGCGAGGCTTTCGGCGCTTCTGCCGTTCACGTGCGAACGCTGGAACGCCGCTATGCGGATCCGGCCTGAATCATAATGCCCATTCCCCTGCAAAACGCGAACTGTCCCGGCTGCGGGGCGCCCGTGCTCTTCCGCTGGGAACACTCGATTCAGACTACCTGCCCCTATTGCAAATCGGTGCTGGTGCGAACAGATGTGGACTTGAAACTGATCGGCCGCATCGGGGATCTGCCGCTCGAAAGTTCGCCGCTTCAGATTGGTTCGGAAGGTCAATATCGCGGCAAGCCATTCCATGCCATTGGACGCATCCTTTATGAGTACGATCAGGGCATCTGGAACGAATGGCATATCCTCTTCAGCGACAACACCAGCGGCTGGCTCGCCGACGCCCAGCTTGAATACGATGTGTCTTTTTTGACTGCTTCGCCCGGGCCACTGCCCGGCCCGAACGATGTCCAACTCGGCATGAACTTCCGGTGGTTTGATGCCGATTATCAGATCACCAACCTCACGAGGGCGCATTATCGTGGCGTCGAAGGCGAACTGCCGTTTCAATATTGGGACAAACACGTTGTGCTCTTTGCCGACCTGCGCACAACCAGCGGCCGCTTCGCCTCCGTCGATTATAGTGAGCGCGAACCATTGCTTTTCACAGGCGAAGCCATGGAGTTCGACGACTTGAAATTGCGCAACCTGCGCGCCTTTGCGGGTTGGACAATATGAGCAGCGCAATCGAGACTCCCGTCGTTCAATCTGCGGCGCTGTACTGCCCGAATTGCGGCGGGTCGATTCAACTCCGCGGCTTTGCGCACACCCTCACAGCCATTTGTTCCTTCTGCGGCACAGTCCTCGATACTTCGACTCCCGCCTTCCGAATTCTGCAGACGGCCCAGGAATGGCAACAGGTTCAGCCGCCTCTGCCGCTGGGTTCCCGGGGCAAATTGGATGGGGTCGAATGGGAAGTCATCGGCTATCAAATCCGCAGCATGGAGTCGGAAGGAGAGACCTACGCCTGGGGCGAATATGTGCTCTTCAATCCCTATCGTGGCTTCCGCTATTTGAGCGAATATAACGGCCATTGGAACTTCATTCGCACCCTAAGCCGCATTCCGGAAGGCGCCGTATCGGAGCGTCGCATTCGGCTGGACGGTCAGGTTTTTCGTAAATTCCAATCGGCGCAAGCCCAAACGACGTATCTGTTAGGCGAGTTCCCCTGGCGCGTTCAGGTCGGTGAGAGCGTGAATTTCATCGACTACATTGCGCCCCCGCTGCTGTTGTCCGGCGAAATCACGGGCTCCGAGAACGAAATCACGTGGTCTCTCGGCCGGTACATCACGGGCGCCGAAATTTGGAAAGCGTTTAACGCACCCAATTTGCCGCCCGCCACAACGGGTGTATTCGAGAATCAACCAACTCCGCGCGCCGGATCGGTTGGCGGTATCTGGAAGGCTTTTGGCTGGTCGCTGATCGGGTTGATGCTCGTGATGATCCTCATGTCGCTCATGTTGGGCGGCAGAACGGTGTTTGAGCAAGCGTACGAATTCGATCCGAAGGCAGGCGGGGAACCATCATTTGTGACGCCCGATTTCGAACTGAAGCCGCCCACCGGCAACGTTGAAGTGCAGATGAAGACCGATCTCGAAAATAATTGGACCTACTTCAACCTCGCGTTGATCGGAACGGACGGCCACGCCTTCAACTTCGGCCATGAGGTGAGCTTTTACGAAGGCCAGGATAGCGACGGGCACTGGACCGAAGGCGGAAAATCGGGGGCGGTCACCATCTCTTCTGTTCCCGCGGGCACCTATTTCCTGCGAGTCGAACCGGAGGGCGACAAAACAAAGGCTACTCTCCCGGTACACTATCGCCTGATCGTGCGCCGCCACGTGATCAATTGGCTTTTCCCTATTCTGGCGCTGATTCTGCTGGCGATTCCCCCCATCATTCACAGCTTCCGGGGACTCGGATTTGAACGGGCGCGCTGGCAAGAGAGCGATTATCCGCAGGGGTCGGCATGAGACATCCTTTCTACTTGATTTACGCGCTGTTCATCCTCGGCATGACCGGTTTCGCCGAGTACCGCGGCTGGAGTTTCACCAGAGCCAATGAACTACACAATGTCCCGCGCTCCATACGCGAGAACCCCGGTGCATATCGCTCCAACTACATAGGCGGGTTCGGCGGTTCCGGCCACTATTTCGGAGGAAAGTAATACCTTTTGGCTGTTGCGCTATTTGTTTCCGTCTTCCTGATCGCGGCCTGCGGGCTGATCTATGAACTGATAGCGGGAGCGCTTGCCAGTTACCTGTTGGGCGATAGCGTCCTCCAGTTTTCCACTATCATCGGCTGCTATCTATTCGCAATGGGTGTGGGCAGTTACCTGTCGCGGTTCCTGAATAAAGGCCTGATCGCGCGATTCATTACTGTCGAACTCATGGTCGGCATCGTCGGTGGATTCTCATCCTCGCTGCTCTTCGCCGCCTTCGCCTACACGCCTGCGTTTCGTGTGGTTCTCTATCTCATTGTGATCGCCATCGGCATACTCGTGGGCTTGGAGATCCCGCTGCTGATGCGCATTTTGAAGGAGCGCATTGTATTCCGCGAACTTGTCTCTTCCGTATTGACCTTCGATTATCTGGGCGCGCTCGGCGCTTCCCTTCTCTTCCCGCTGTGGCTGGTTCCGAAGCTCGGCCTGGTCCGCGCGGCGCTGGCATTCGGCTTTATCAACGCGCTCGTCGCGCTCTGGTCAACGTGGCTATTTCGCCAGCAATTGGCACGCTTGGCCGTCTTGCGCACCATGTGCTGCGCGGTGATCGCGCTGCTGATCGCCGGAACGGCTTGGAGCACCCGCATCGCATCAATCGCAGACGAGCAACTCTACTCCGATCAGGTCATCTTTTCACGCCAGACCAAGTATCAACGCATTGTACTGACCAAATGGAAAGACGACCTGCGGCTCTATCTCAACGCCCACCTGCAATTCAGCTCGCGGGATGAGTACCGTTATCACGAGGCGCTCGTGCACCCTGGTCTGTCGGCGCTCCCAGGCGCAAAACGCGTGCTGGTCCTGGGAGGCGGTGATGGGCTCGCGGTCCGCGAGATTCTCAAATACCCCAGTGTCGAGAACATTACCCTTGTCGATCTCGACCCGGAGATGACTCATCTATTCAAGACCAACGAAGTCTTGGCGGAGATTAACCACCACTCCTTCAGCAACCCGCGCGTCCACGTCATCAATGCCGACGCCTTCGTCTGGCTCGGCACAAACGAAGACATGGTCGATTTCGCCGTTGTCGATTTCCCCGACCCTACGAGTTATTCGCTGGGTAAACTCTACACGACCGCATTCTACCGGGCGCTGGAACGGCACATCAGCCGGGATGGCATGTTCGTAGTGCAGAGTACGTCGCCACTGTTCGCGCGCCAATCCTATTGGTGCATCGACCGAACCATCGCACAAACGGGCATGCACACCTGGCCATATCACCTGTACGTCCCTTCGTTCGGCGAGTGGGGCTTCGTGCTGGCCGGCGCGGGAGAATTCCATCCAACCGCGCCGCTTCCAACTGGCTTGCGCTTCCTCACGCAGCAAATGTTGCCCAGCCTGTTCTACTTTCCGAATGACATGCAGCCCGTCGCTACGCAAATCAACCATCTGAACGATCAGATTCTGGTGCGGTATTACGACCGCGAATGGCGGGAGATTGAGCGTTGAACCGGCGCAGTTTCCTGAGCGCGGCGCTGATTGGCCTAACAGCCAAAGGCGAACGAAGTATCACTGGCTCCTATTTAAACGATTCGTTTCCCACGGGGCATCGTCTTCGCGACCATCAACCGTTTGCGGCTGCGCGGGAGACGCAGCGTATCCCTGTGGTCATCGTGGGCGGCGGCATGTCCGGCTTGTCCGCGGCCTGGGAACTCGATCGTAAAGGATTCCACGATTTTGTGCTGCTCGAAATGGAGCATCAGGCCGGCGGCAACTCCCGTTGGGGTGAAAACACCATCAGCCGCTATCCGTGGGCCGCGCATTATGTCCCTGTACCCAAGCCCGAATCCACTTTCGTCCGCGAACTCTTCACCGAGTTCGGCATCTTGAATAACGGGCAATGGACGGAGGAAATGCTCTGCTTCTCGCCCAAGGAACGGCTGTTCATCGAAGGCCGCTGGCAGCCAGGCTTGGAACCGGATAGCATCCTCTCGGCCGTCGACCGCCGCGAATTCGAACGCTTGAATAAGATGATCGTGGAATACCGGCAAACCGGCGCATTCACGATTCCGATGGATCTGGGAAGCTCGTCAAGAAACGCCCCAACTGAACTGGACCGTCTTAGTTTTGCGGCTTGGTTGGATCAGCAAGGATTTCGCTCCCCACGCCTGCACTGGTATTGCGAATACGGCTGTCGCGACGATTACGGCGCGCTGGCGCGTGACACGTCGGCCTGGGCGGGGATTCACTACTTTGCCTCGCGACCCAATGAAGAGATCGGCCCCATCACCGCCCCTGAAGGTAACGGCTGGATTCTGGAGCGCCTTCTACGTAAGCTTGGCCGCTACGTGCGAACGGGGTCCGTCGTTTATCGAATTGAGCGGCACAACAACACCTGGACGATCCGAACTCCCCTCTGCGACTACACCGCCGAGGCTGTCATTTTTGCCGCTCCCACGTTTCTGGCTGGTTACCTGATTGAAGGCGCGCCCAAAACGGAGCGATTCGTTTATTCGCCCTGGTTTACCGCGAATTTGACGCTCGACCGGATGCCGCGCGAGCCGGATGTCGAACTCGCCTGGGACAACGTGTTGTTCGATTCCGCGTCGCTTGGTTATGTCGACGCCATGCACATGTCGCTCCGCACGTTTATAGACCAGACCGTATGGACCTACTACTGGTCGCTGGCCGAATACACGCCTGAAGATGGCCGCCGCTTGCTGCTGGCGCGGTCCTGGAACGATTGGAAGGAAATCATCTTTGCCGATCTGGAACGGGCGCATCCCGATATCCGGCAATGCGTATCGCGGATCGACATGATGCGCTGGGGCCACGCGATGGCGCGGCCAATCCCCGGTTTCCTGCTATCGCCGGAGCGCGCCCGCTGGATCAAGGGCATGGACCGGCTGCAGTTCGCCAATTCCGACCTCAGCGGCTATTCGATTTTCGAAGAAGCCCAATATCGCGGTGTGCAGGCCGCCCAAACTACGCTGCAGCGCCTGTCATCATGATTAACTTCCAATCCGTATCCATGGCGTTAGCACCGTATAAACCGGGACCGCCGTGGGGCGCACTTTCCGCCGCCCGATGAGACGCCGTTCTGCAAGATGTGCTACGGCTGTCTGCACAGAGCGCTTGGAAATCCCAATTAAATCCGCCAGCACAGCATGACTCATTGCCGCCGATTCCCGGCCAACCCCGTGGGTATGACGATAGAGCTGCATATACACGAGAAATGCCGCGGGCGACCGGCTGTGAGCAACCAAATCGCGCATCAGTGTGTCGACGATGTACGGGTCAATTTTCATACGCTATAGCAGCCACAGCTATAGCACGGACTACCGCCGTTTTCGTGTAACGCCATTGATTTGAATAAATGGGGATGGCATTCTGATCGTGCATGATCAAACGAATCAAGTTTCTGGGCATCCCCGTTAAAGACCAGGACCGGGCACTGACCTTCTATACCGGCAAGCTGGGATTCCGGCTGTTCACGGATCAACCGTTCTCCGATAAACAGCGCTGGATCGAACTTTCAATCCCCGGCGCCGATACCGGAGTCGTACTCTTCACACCCGACGGCCACGAAGACCGGATCGGGACATTCGTCAATACATCGTGGGAAGTCGACGATATGGATGCGACATACGCCGATCTGCAATCCAAAGGAGTGGAATTTGCCGGTCCTCCGCTAAGGCAGCCTTGGGGCACGTTCGTCATCATGAAGGATTCGGAAGGGAACCAAATCGTATTGTCCGCGCGGTAAACAAGTTTCGGAAACACGAAGTGCCGAAACCTCGGCCGCGCTTCGATAATGAGCGACGATTGCTAAAGAGAACTCAATGAAGCACGACGTCGCGTTGAAAGCCCTCTTGCAAGCATCGGGATTGACGATCCTCGAACGGTTGGCGGGAGCTCGTTTCGTTCGTTGGCTCAACGTTGAAATACCCCAATTCAAGATGCCTCGCCTGGATCTGCTGGCTGAAACCGACCTGGGCGAACTGGTGCATTTTGAGCTGCAGAGCCTCAACGATACCGACATGCCGCTGCGCATGGCAGAGTATGCACTGGCCATTTGCCGGCAATTCGGAAGGTTTCCCCGGCAATTCGTGCTGTATGTCGGAGCCGCTCCCTTACAGATGGCTGCCGAGTTACAAGGGCGCGATTTTCACTTCGCGTATACCGTTGTCGATATCCGTGAACTGGATTCGCAGGAACTTTTGAATAGCGACGCCCCGGGTGATAACATCTTGGCCGTCCTCGCTAATACGAAGAGTCCGGAAGTGACGGCTTTGGAGGTGCTGCGACGCCTGTCGCGTTTACCGATCGAAGAGCAGGCCAAACAACTACCGATTCTCATGATACTCTCGGGATTGAGAGGTCTCGGAAAGCTCATACAGAGCGAGGTTCAACAGATGCCTATCACAGTCGATGTAGACGAGATTTTTGGAGATTTGATAGCGGAACGCGTGAACCGCTCAGCCCAGGCAGCGCTCGATAAAGGGATGCGGGAAGGGATCGAGAAAGGGCGCGAGCAGGGTGCCCTCTCTTTGCTTCACAGGCAAATCGCGACTCGCTTTGGCCCTCTTCCGGAATGGGCCGAGAAGCGTCTCAATTCGCTATCCGTGGGTCAACTGGAAGACATTTCCATCCGCGTTCTGAACGCGACCAGTCTCGATCAACTTTTCGCGCAACAGTAGCGCGTTTCGCCAGTGCGATTTTTCACCGTGCCGCGTGCGCGAAGGATTGGGGCGGCGTATCGGAGTCGTGTACATTCCTGTCGATGAACTCGTCCACCACCTTCAAAAGTCTAGAAGCTTCGTCCTTACCCATCTCTTCGCCGTTATGAATAACATATTTTCTTCGGTACCAGATGTTCCTTAAATCCTCCCTCCTGAGATTTGGAGAGAACGCCCCGTTAGGAAGTTTGGCAAGTAAGATATGGAAGTTATCGTCCATCGTCGTTTGCTCGCCCGACCTATGCAGAATTTCTCGCATAGTGACCTCCAGTTGACGCCAAGCAACCATTGCTGAAACGGTTGGCTGTGTGGAAAGATAAAACCGGGCGAGATCCAACTTCTCGACCCGGCCGAGCGCCCGGAGTATCCTTTCCGCCCTTCTCCCCTGGATCCAGGGGTCCTTCTGAAAATTCGCCCGGTGCTTCTCCCTCTCCAAGTCGGAACCTTGGATGTATGCCAATCGGTACCATGTCCAAAGCGCGAACTCTGTCTGAACGACTGTGAGTTTAGGACGGTGCCGTGTCGCAAACGTTCTGGGCCACTTCCACTGCCCCCAGGCCTTCAGTTCGGCGCAGTATTCTCCATAAAATTCGGGAACGCCGGGCGCGGAGATTTGCAGAAGGCTGGCGATATTGTGACTGCACATCGCGAATCGATCCGGGTAGACGTGGTGCAAAACGAGCGAAGTAAGACTCAAATCCTGAAAGCCGCGCCAGATCTCAGCGATCAATTTCTTTGAGTCGCTGGCACCCGCGAGGCGACGGATTCGTTCCGAAATGCCTTGGGCAGTCATCCTGGCCTCAAGAGCTTCCCGATCAGGTTTGGCCCAGTCCTGGCAAAACGGGAGATCAGACGCGAAGATCGCCATCACGTCCGCCACAGAAAGAGAGCGGTCGCCGGATCTCACCTCTCGAAAGCGTTCCTCGATCCTTCGGAACCCGTCTTTGAAGGTGTCTCCATATCTTGCCTCCAGCGCTTCTGAGAAGCGTTCAAAGTAATCATGCAAATCCATGCTGGTCCTGTTCTTTAATGCTGGAAGCACCGTTTTACATCCGACCGCGCTGCCCAACAAGGACCCAAAGGAATTTCCGGGTTCTATCGGTATCCACCTATGGCTGCAGGGCGTCGCGGCGCCAGTGCTACTCTAACCTTTCGGGTCCTCATGCGCTTGCGCGGATTGTTGTTATCGGCCCTTACCGTATTCGCTCTAGTGTTTGCACTGATGGCGGCTGAGGTTCCTCTGCCCGATCCCGACACACTGCCAAACGATCCCAGCAGCGTCGGCAAGCGCACTACGCGTAAAGAACAGGCGCCGCGCCCGTTTCGCGAATATCCGGGTTGGGAGTACAATAACTTTCCCCTCGCTCCCGATGCCAATGTGCCCGCCGAATGGGTCTTCGCCCGTTATATGTATCGTGCCGTCATTCAGCGCAGTTGGCGCGGCGGAGTTGGGCGGCTGAACAACTGGACCATCGATTATCCGCGTTCGGACCGCCATCTCGCAGCCGCCTTGCGACGCCTGACCCGCATTCAGGCCCGCTCGAACGAAGAGCCGGTTGCCGCCGAAGATGGCGACGACATCTATAACTATCCATGGCTCTACGCCGTCGAAGTCGGCCATTGGGACCTAACGGATCTGCAGGCGGCGAAATTACGGGACTTTCTCGACCGGGGTGGATTCTTCATGTGCGACGACTTTCACGGAACGCATGAATGGTCCGTGTTCGTCCATAGCATGAAGAAAGTTTTTCCTAATCGGCCGATCGTGGATATCCCCAATGACGATCCCATCTTTCACACTGTCTACGACCTCGATCATCGCTACCAGGTGGCGGGGTATCAGTACGTCGAGACCCACATAACCTATGAGTATGGCGGAATCGAGCCGCGCTGGCGCGCCATCTACGACGACAAAGGGCGCATTATGGTGGCAATATGCCACAACATGGATTTAGGCGACTCCTGGGAAAACGCCGACGATCCGCTGTATCCGGAAAGATTCTCGGCGCTCGGCTTCCGCATTGGCGTAAACTATGTCGTCTATGCGATGACGCATTAAACCGACCCAAAAGACAGGTCAATTAGCGAACAGGACCACCAATTGAATGTTTGAGTTTCTCTTCAAATACCCGCCCAGCGTGTTTTCGAAGGGGACGCTCGTGCTGTTAGGGTCGTGGCCGCGCTGGCTATTGGTGCTGGCGATCGTTGCGGCAGCAGGCGCATTAGGGTGGTTGTTGTGGCGCAACCGTGCGCGGCTGGCGACGCCCATTCAACGGACACGCGCAGTGGCCATTTGGCTACTACAATCGGCCGCCATAGCCTTGCTGCTGCTGATGCTTTGGGAGCCTGCGATCAGCGTCGCGTCTTTGAAGCCGCAACAGAACATTGTCGCCGTGGTCGTCGACGATAGCCGCAGCATGGGCATTCGCGATGAAGATGGCACCCGGTTGGAAAGCGCAGAGCGGCTGCTGGACCGCCGCTTGCTCGCAGGCTTGCGCTCGCGCTTCCAAGTGCGGCTGTACCGGCTTGGCTCGGGGCTCGCGCGCGTCGACAAGTTACAAGACTTACAGCCCAACGGGACCTCCACGCACATCGCGGACGGTTTGCGGCAGATTGCCTCGGATGCGGCCACCTTGCCAGTGGGCGCGGTGGTGCTGCTCTCCGATGGGGAGGACACCACAGGGGGCATCGATCTCGATACCCTTTCGGATTTGCGGCGCAGGCATCTGCCCGTCAACACGATCGGCTTCGGCAAGGCGCGCGTGAATGATGTCGAGATGGACTCGCTGGATATCCCGGCAAAGGCGCTCGCGGACGCGCGTCTGGAAGCGCAGGTGGGAATACACCAAAGCGGCTTCACGGGAAGGCATATGCTGCTCACTCTGCGTGACGGGGGAACCGTTCTGGCTACACGCGAAGTTGTACTGAGCGATAGCGGCCAGCAGACGGAAACCATAGAATTCAATGCGGGCAAGGCTGGGGTCCGCAACGTACAAGCCACGCTCGACCCGCTCCCTGAAGAAGTAAATAAGCTCAATAACCAGTTGACGCGCGTGCTGGCCGTGGATGGGACGAAGCACCGGATTCTCTATGTCGAAGGCGAACCGCGTTGGGAGTACAAATTCCTGCGCCGCGCGGTGGAAGACGACCCCGTTCTGCAAGTGGTCAGCATCTTGCGCACAACCCAGAACAAAATCTATCGGCAAGGCATCTCCAATCCGCATGAGCTCGAAGACGGCTTCCCTGGCGTCGAAGAGTTATTCAGTTTTCAGGGTCTGATTCTCGGAAGCGTGGAGGCCGGTTACTTCAGCCCGGTTCAACGCGAAATGATGAAGCAGTTCGTGGACCGGCGCGGGGCCGGATTATTGTTTCTGGGCGGTCGCGCTTCGCTCGCTGACGGCGGCTATGACATCGATCCGTTCAAGGAACTTCTGCCGGTGATCATTCCCAAGCACGTGAACACGTTTCGGCGCGATCCGGCCGAGGCCGAATTAACCGACGCCGGCAAGCGCAGTCTATTAACGCGCATCGATGACGATCGGCAAAAGAGCCTGGCCCATTGGAATATCCTGCCCTATCTGGCAGATTTTCAGGATGCTGGTAGCCCAAAGCCCGGCGCCGTCGTCTTAGTGCAGATGAAGGCGGACGGAAGGACAATGCCGTTGCTGATCACGGAGAACTACGGGCGGGGGCGCACCGCCGTCTTCGCGACGGGCGGAAGCTGGCGTTGGCGCATGCAGCAGCCGAAAGAGGACACCAGTCAGCAGACCTTCTGGCGCCAGCTTCTGCGGTGGCTGGTGAGCGCTACGCCATCGCGTGTGGTGACGGCAACGCCCACGCCGGCTCTCGAAGATACCGGCCGCATCGAGTTTCGCGCGGAGGTTCGCGATACTACCTATCTGCCCGCCGGCGACGCTATGGTCGAGGCGCATGTGATCGGTCCCGATGGATCGAGCGACACCGTACCGCTTCGGCCCGATCCGGTGAAGCAGGGACTCTACTCCGCGACCTGGAACGCTTCGAAGGACGGATCGTACTTGGCGGAAGTGACTGCGCGGCGCGGCGATCAGAAGCTAGGCAGCGATGTGCTGACATTCCGGCGGGAGGACGGCTCGGCAGAAAATTTTCATCAAGAACAGAATCGGGAACTGCTACGCCAACTCGCTTCGGAAACGGGCGGCCACTATTATCAATCGCGCGATGCGGCCAAATTGCTGGATGAAATCTCGTATTCCGATGCCGGCATCACCGCGCGTGAAACGAAGGATATCTGGGATATGCCAGCCCTGTTTCTGCTCGTGTTGGGGCTGCGTTCGGCGGAATGGGTTCTGCGCCGCCGTTGGGGTGTGGTATGAGGTTGCTCAGCCTGTTTCTCACGTTTGCTTTCACCCTGCCGGCCGCCAATTATTACCTGATTGTGGCCGGATTGGGCGGCGCACCCGAGTACGAAAAACAGTTCGAACAATGGGCTTCTGAGACGGAGCGCGCCCTCCAAGCCGGCGGCCCGAATGTGCATGTTGAGACCTTGAGCGGCGCCAAGGCCACTCGCCAGCAGCTAAGCGAGACTCTGACGAAGATGGCTTCCGATGTTCAGCCGGACGATACGTTTGGGCTGCTGATGATTGGTCATGGCACCTTCGATGGCGATAACTACAAGTTCAATTTGCCGGGACCGGATATTACGGCCGGCGAATTGGCGACGCTGCTCGATCGCATACCGGCGAAACGTCAACTGGTTGTGAACATGACCAGCGCAAGCGGCGCTTCCCTGCCCCTGTTGGCTCGGAAAGGCCGCGTGGTGATTACCGCGACCAAGTCCGGCAATGAAAAGAACCTCACCGTATTTCCGCGCTACTTTCTGGACGCGCTGCGCGATCCCGAAGCGGATACCGATAAGAGCGGAAGCCTTTCGGCTTTAGAGGCATTCCGCTACACACAGCGCAAGACGGTGAACTACTTCGAATCGGAGAAGCTGCTGGCGACCGAGCACGCGATGCTGGACGATACCGGCTCGAAAGATGGCGCGCGCGACCCATCGGCCACAAATGGCGAAGGCTTGGCGGCGTCGGCCTTCCCGTTGATTCCACCAAGCACAGGCCCCACCGTCGCGGCGTCGCCTGAGAAGCAAAAACTGCTCGCCCGCAAAGAGGATCTTGAAGCGAAGATCGATAGACTGAAATATCAAAAGGCGGCGATGCCGGAAGAAGAGTACAAGCGCGAGATGGCACAACTGCTCCTCGATCTGGCGCGCACGCAAGCGGAGATCGATCGGTGAAGTGGTGGTACTTATTTTGCCTATTGCCGGGGCTTGCGACGGCCTCGCCGCTGGACGATTGCAGGACTTTTCAGCATCACGGCCAGCGGCAGGAGACGGAAGCTTGCTTCGAGCGGCTAACGCATTCGGACGATGCATTTCTGCGCGCTGAGGGATTCTGGGGGCTCGGGCGTCTGGAAGATGCCAATGCGCAGTTCAAAATCGCTCATGACGAACATAAAAACTCGCCTGAAGTGCGCGTTGAGTGGGGCAAACTTTTCGTAGCCGGGCAGAACACACAGGAGGCGGCCAATCTCTTCCAGGAAGCGCTTAAGTTGGATGAGAACTATGCGCCCGCGTTTCTCGCTCTGGCGCGCCTGGCGGGCGGGTTCGACAAGAGATCGGAAGATTTGACGCGCCACGCCATCGAATTAAATCCCAAGTTCGTCGAAGCGCACGAATACCTGGCTCGCTTGGCGCTCGAAGACAACGACCCCAAACTCGCTACCCAGGAAGCACACACCGCGCTGTCACTCTCAACGGACGCGCTGGATGCAATGTCTGTGCTCGCTTCTATTGACTTCTTGAACGGTCAAACGCAAAGCGATTGGATGACGCGCATCCTTAAAGTCAATCCGATCTATGGCGAGGCGTATGCCACCGCCGCTTATTTCTTCATCATCAATCGCCGTTATAACGAAGGAGTCGAGTTTTATCGCGAAGCGCTGAAATTGAATCCGGATCTGAACGATGCGCGATCGGAATTGGGAATCAACCTGCTGCGCCTCGGCGACGACGAAGAGGCCAGGCAGGAATTGGTACGCAGCTATAACGCTCACTTCAGCAGCCCGGAGACGCGCAACGCCCTGCGTTTTCTGGACACAGAGAAGGACTACGAAGTTCTCCACGGTCCGCACAGCATCGTCGTGCTGAACAAGAAGGAGGCGGCCCTTCTCGCGCCGTACATTCAGCCGGAGCTTGAGACCGTGATTGCGACGTATCAGAAGAAGTACAAAACGACTTTGCCCGGACCGGTGAGGCTGGAAGTCTACCCGAACCACGACGATTTCATCGTGCGTACCCTCGGATTGCCGGGCCAGGGCGGACTGTTGGGCGTTACGTTCAACTCCGTCGTCGCGATGGACAGCCCGTCTGCGCGTCCCCCGGGTGAGTTTCGCTGGTCGGCAACCATTTGGCATGAGTTGAGTCACGTTTACGTGCTGTATATGACTCACGAGTTAACCCCGCGCTGGTTTACGGAAGGCTTGGCAGTGCACGAAGAATCGGCGCATGAATCGGATTGGAGCGATCGCTTGACTCCCGAAATCGTCGAGGCGCTGCAGAAGAAGCAGCTACTTCCAGTGCTCAAATTGGAGCAAGGTTTTTTACGCCCGCAATTCCCTTCGCAGGTGATGGTGTCGTATTACGAAGCGGGTAAGATGTGCGATTTCATCATCGAAAAGTACGGCAACGACGCCATTCTGGGCATGATCCATTCCTTCTCGATACGGAAAGACACGGCCGCCGCAATCGAAGACAATTTGCACGAAAAACCCGAAGCCTTCGACAAAGAATTTTCGGCCTGGCTTGACAAGAAGACGGGATCGACCGTCGCGCATTTTGCCGATTGGAAAAAGTCGATGCAGGCCGGCCCGGATAAGATCACGCCTGTCGAAGCTAAGCGGCTAGAAGACGATTACCCTGAGTACACTGGCGAATATAGTACTTACGAATTGTTGGCGGGCCTGTATTCCAATCACGGCGACAAAGCCGCGGCGCGCCGCGAACTGGAAAAATACCGCGATATGGGCGGCCACAGTGTCGCTACTTTGAAGAAGCTCGCGGGGCTCGAACAGGAAGCTGGCGACAATAAGGAAGCGGAAAAGACGCTGAAGAACGTGGACG
Source organism: Bryobacteraceae bacterium (assembly GCA_036272835.1). GTDB lineage: Bacteria > Acidobacteriota > Terriglobia > Bryobacterales > Bryobacteraceae > Bog-105. Next base: position 101,112 of record DATAXY010000017.1, on the reverse strand, counting down.
ATATCTATCTTGAAGACGAAGACGTTCATCGCAAGCTGGGCACGCTGATGCTGAACCAGGGAGACGCCGGTGGAGCGATCCGCGAATACCAGGCAGCGATTGCTTTGAAGCCGGAAGACGTGGCAGAGACTCATTACGATCTGGCCAGAGCATTGATGGCCGCCAAACGCGATAAAGAGGCGAAGGATGAAGTTCTCGTCGCGCTCGAAGCCGCGCCCGGATTTAAGCCGGCGCAGAAACTTTTACTCCAATTGAGCCAATAAAACAATATGACCACTGAACCGGCCGAGCTAAAAGGCCGCATCCAGCGTTTCCAGGAAGCGCAAGCCGCTATCGTACGCGAAGTCCGCAAGGTGATCGTGGGCCAGGACGAAGTGATTGAGCACGTGCTGATTTCGCTGTTCGTGGGCGGCCATTGTCTGTTGACCGGCCTTCCCGGAACCGCGAAAACGCTGCTGGTACGGACCCTGGCACGCACTTTGGGCCTGAAATTCAACCGCATTCAGTTCACGCCGGATCTGATGCCAACCGACATCACCGGGACTGACATCATCGAAGAAGATTCAGCCACCGGGCATCGCACATGGACGTTTGTGCCGGGGCCGATTTTTTCGAACGTTCTGCTAGCGGACGAGATCAATCGCACTCCGCCGAAGACGCAATCGGCGCTGCTGGAAGCGATGCAGGAGTCCTCGTGCACCGTGCGCGGGCATCAATACCGGATTGATGCGCCCTTCTTCGTTTTGGCGACGCAGAACCCCATCGAACTCGAAGGCACGTATCCATTGCCCGAGGCGCAGCTCGACCGTTTTCTGTTTAATACGATCCTCGACTATCTCGACGCCAAGGATGAATTGAAAGTCGTCGATCTGACCACGACCACCGCGTTACCCCAGGCCGACGTAGTCACCAATGCCGCGGAGATCCTCGACTTTCAACAGCTCGTTCGTATGACGCCGATTGCGGATTCCGTGGCGCAGCATGCGGTCGACATGGTGCGCGCCACGCGTCCCAACAGTAACGGGGACGCTCCGGATTTCATCAAGAAGTATGTGAATTTCGGCGGCAGTGTGCGCGCGATGCAGTTCCTGGTGCTGGCCGGGAAAACACGGGCCTTGATGCGCGGCCGGTTCAACGTGGCGTATGAAGATATTCGCGCCCTGCTCGCGCCGATTCTGCGCCACCGCGTGCTGCTGAATTTCCATGCCGAGTCCGACCGGCTGACCACGGACGAATTGCTGCGCCGTTTGCTCGAAGCCAAACCGATGCCGCGCGGGTGACCGCCATCTTAGGAACTATGTGACCTCAGCGATCGCCAACAGATATTTGGACCCTGCCGTCTTGGCTAGCATCTCGAGCCTCGATTTGGTGGCCAAAACGGTTGTGCAGGGCTTCGTCTCGGGTCTGCATCGTTCGCCGGATTTCGGCTTCAGCCAGGAGTTCGCCGAATACCGCGCCTACTCGCCGGGCGACGATCTGCGCCACGTGGATTGGAATGTGTTTGCGCGCACGGAGCGTGCTTACTTGAAACGGTATCGCGGCGAAACAAACACGGAAGTGAATGTTCTCCTGGACGCGAGCGCGAGCATGGGATTCAGTTCGTCGTCAGTAACGAAGCTGGAATATGCGAAATTTTTAGCCTCGTCGCTGGTCTATATGGCGCACCTGCAGCGCGATTCGGCCGGCCTGATTGTTTTTCATGACGAAGTGGCGCAGTTTGTGCGGCCTTCCAGCCGGCAGGGGCAATTGGCGCGTCTGCTGCATGGAATCGATGAAGCGCAACTCGGCAAACGAACCGATTACTCGCATCCGTTTATCCATCTCCAGCAGTTTTTGAAGCGCAAGGGAATGACGATTCTGATTTCCGATTTCTTTGAAACTCCGGCGAAGATCGTCAAGACTTTGGAACCCCTGCGCTTCCGCGGCAATGAATTGGTGATGTTCCACTTACTGGACCCGCGCGAGCTGGAGCCGGTATTAAGCGAATCGGCATTACTGATCGACATGGAAACCGATGAAGCCATGGAGGCGACACCCGAATACGCAAAGAGCGAGTACCGGCAGAAGATCCAGGCGCACCTGGAAGAATTGGAATCGAAGGCCCAAGGAGCGGGCATCGATTACTTCCTGTTGCGTACCGACCGGCCATTGGATGAGGGGTTGCGTGAATATCTCAGCATCCGGCAGCGGAGGAAATAATTGGGTTTCCTAGCACCCTGGTTCCTGGCGGGCATCGTGGCGGTGGGCCTGCCATATTATCTGCACCTGTTGCGGCAACACCGAAGCACGCCGCAACCGTTCAGTTCGCTGATGTTCTTCGAACGCCGGACGCAGAGTTCGGTCAGGCATAGGCGACTGCGTTACCTAATGTTGCTATCGCTACGGATGCTGCTGCTGGTCCTGCTCGCGCTTGCATTTTCAAATCCCTATATCAACCGCAAAGCGGCCATCGCGGCGGGTAAGACGGTTGACGTGATCGCGGTCGATCGATCGTTCAGCATGCGCTATGGGAACCACATGGCCGAGGCGAAATTGGCCGCGCATCGCGCGTTGGATGTCTTGCCGGCTGGACGATCGACCCAAGTTCTGGCGGTCGATTCGCATGTGGAGACAATGTCGCAGCCGGGCAGCGGCCGGGGCGCTCTCAGCGCGGCCATCGATGCGATTCAACCTTCGGACCGCATTAGTTCCTACGGCGAATTTACGCGTGTGCTGCGCGTTATGCACCAATCGACGGGCGCTCAGATACGCGTTCATTTCGTGAGCGATATGCAGCAAACATCGATGCCGCCGGCGTTTGCCGATCTCAATCTGGGACCCGGCATAACGCTTGACCTGGTTTGCATCGCTTCGAAAGACGAGCCGAATTGGGCCGTTGAATCGGTGACTGCGCCCGCGCACGTCTATGATCCCAAGCAGAGCCGCGTAGTGGCCACTGTGGCGGGCTGGGACACGCCGGTTGCTTCGCGCACGGCAATCTTAAGTTTGGATGGGAAGACGCTGATGTCCAAGAATGTCGCGGTGCCGGCGAATGGCCGAGCCCAGGTGGAGTTCGTGGGCTTTGACGTGCCGTATGGCATGCATCGCGGACAGGTGCGCCTGGAACCCGCCGACACTTTGGCCGCCGACGATGCCTTCCCGTTTGCGACCGAGCGGTCCGATCCGCGCCCGGTATTATTTCTCTACGAAAACGGGCGCTCCAGATCGAGTTTCTACTACAAGACCGCAATGGAGTCGGCGCAGGACACCGGTCTGATCGTGCAGCCCCAACCGGCGGAACAAGCGGCCAACGAAGATTTCTCCAAATACGCCTTCGTCGTTTTGGAAGATCCGGGAAACCTCGGCGAAGGACTAGAGCGGCAGCTTGGCGATTATGTGCGGCGCGGCGGCTCTTTGCTGATCACTCTTGGTACCGCCAGCATGCAGCGCGGCCGCGTGCCCGTGGTCGGCCTGAACTTTACGGAGGTGCGGGAGACGCAAGGCGCCGGCTCGGTCGATCTTGGAAGCGCGGCGATGCGGGACGCAGGCCAGTTTCAAAACGCGCGGTTCTTTGACGCTGCCCACATCACGCCGGCTCCCGATAGCCACGTACTAGCAAAGCTGGACGATGGAGCGCCACTGCTGATCGAACAGGATTTGGGAGAAGGCCGCGTTCTGGTGTTCGCGTCGGCTTTTGATAACGTTACTAACGACTTTCCGCTGCATACTTCCTTCGTGCCTTTCGTTGCGCAAACAGCGCGCTATTTGGCGGGCCAGGAAGACGCGCCGTCCAGCATGACCATCGGCTCCGCGGTCGCATTGCGCCGCGCCCGGGACCAAGGCGTCGCGGCCGACGTGGTCGGGCCGGATGGAAAACATGAACTCTCCTTGAGTGAAGCTTCGCGAGCGACCGGTTACCAACTGGAACGCGAAGGCTTTTACGAAATCAACCGCGCGGACGGCCGCAGGTTTCTAGTCGCGGCGCATGCGGACCGGCGGGAATCGGACCTGGCTCGCGTGCCCCAAGAAACCCTGACTCTTTGGAAGAACACTGGTACAAATACCGCGCAGGCCTCCAGCGCAGGCGTCCAGCAAGAGACACGGCCTTGGGATCTGTGGCGGTATTTCCTGCTGCTGGTATTGGCTGCGGCCGTACTGGAATCGTTTTTTGCTATGCGATATTTACGGGCCGGTCAGATTTCCTGACTTCCCGTGGTTTGAGCTGGTTTCGACTGGGTGACAATGGAAGTTTAAGGCCCGCTCCGTTAGCGGCTTCGAGAATAAGGAGGCTTCGAATTATGGCAGCCCTCGAGCAACTGAACCAATACCTGCGGAAGCTGGAACGGCGGGTCCGCTTCTTTGCCGCATCGCGCGGCGCAGCGTTCACGGCAGCTATCACGTTGGTAATCACAGTTCTGCTGGTTGCCATTGGGAACCACTATTCGTTTGCAGCGGGTGTGGTTCTGCCCTTGCGCATCCTCCTCTATTTGTCCGTCGCCGCGGCCATCGCGCTGCTGCTTGCCATCCCGTTGCGCCGGCTCACCCGGCGACACATTGCCGGCATGGTCGAACAACGGTTCGGCGACTTGAACGAGCGTTTGGTCACGGTAACGGAGCGATCGGATCCCGACAATCCCTTCACCGAACTGGTCGCCGAAGATGCACTGCGCGTCGCTCAACACCATAGTGCGGATGAGATCACTTCCAACAGCCTGATGGCCGTGTTCGCCGCCGCCGGCGCGCTTTGTGTGGCCGTTCTGGTGTGGATGATTACAGCGGCGCCGGGCACCTGGGGTTATGGCAGTGCTTTGCTGTGGACCGGCCACGTTGCCTCGCAGCCGCCATACCAGATCGTAGTCGCGCCCGGCAACAAGACTGTGCGCAAAAAATCCGATCAGGCGGTCACCGCGCGGCTCGTCGGATTTTCGTCCGACCACGTCACGATATTTGCAAAATATCGAGGATCGTTGAAGTGGGAGCAGGCCGGCATGCGCACGCAGCGCGATGGCAATGGTTTCCAGTTCCTGTTCACGAATCTCGCTGAGCCGGTCGAATACTATGTGCAGGCCGGTACGGCTGCATCCAAGCACTTCACGCTTGGTGTGCGCGATCTGCCTGGCGTAACGCGGGTCAAAGTAGCGCTGCATTATCCTTCGGCGCTGGGATTGAAGGATGTGGTGAACGATCCCGGCGGGGATGTGCGCGCGGTACAGGGAACGGATGCCCGTATTTCCGTGCTGACCGATCGGCCTTTGCAACATGGCTTTCTGGTAAAGGACGACGGAACCAAACTGCCGCTCGATGCAGACGGTTCGGCGGGCAATTGGCTCTCGGCCCAGATGAAAGTGGAGAAAGACGGGTCTTATCACGTCGCGGTATTGGACGAAGGCGAACTAATCCGCCTGAGCGGCGACTACTTTATCGAGGCGCGGAAGGATGAGCCTCCTGTCGTGAAGATCGTCAGGCCGGGTAAGGACCCGCATGTCAGTCCAATTGAGGAAGTCCCGGTTACGGTGGAGGCTTCGGACGATTTTGGGCTGAAGACCGTGGAACTGCACTACTCCGTGAACGGCGGAGCGGAAAAGACGGTGCCTCTGCTTCGCGGCGCGAATGTGAAGCAGGCCGACGGCAAGACCACTCTGTCGTTTGAAAACTTCAAAGTTGTCCCTGGCGATCTAGTGAGTTTCTATGCGACTGCCAAAGATGCCACGCACACCGCGCGAACCGATATTTTCCTCGCGAAGGCGGAGCCATTCGACTACATGTTCCGCCAGTCGCAGCAGATGGGCGGCGGTGGCGGAGGGGGAGCCGGCGACGATAACGCGAAAATCTCCGAGCGCCAGTCCGACATCATTGCGGCCACCTGGAATGAATTGAAGAACGGCCCGAAAGACAAGAATTCCGCGGCTGAGGACTCGCATTTCTTGTCGGATCTGCAAGGCAAGCTGGGGCAGCAGGCCAAGACACTGGCGGATCGCATGGGCAGCCGCCAAATGTCGGGCGATGGCGCGTCTTTTGACAGCTTCTCGAAAGACATGAACCAAGCGTCGGCCGAAATGGGCACCGCGGCTACGTCGTTGAAGGCCGGCAAATGGCAAGAAGCTATGACTCCTGAGCAGAAGGCGCTGCAAGCTTTGCTGCGCGCGGAATCGACGTTCCGCGAGATTCAAGTCGCTTTCGGGCAACAAGGCGGCGGCGGTGGTGGCGGCGGAGCTTCGCGCGATTTGGAGCGCATGTTCGATCTGGAACTCGACACGAGCAAGAATCAGTACGAGACCGGGCAATCGGCTTCAGCCGCCGGCCAACAGCAGAAGGATTTTGACGATGCGCAGCAGCGATTGCAGGCTTTGGCGCAGCGGCAACAGGAATTAGCCGCGCAGCAGAAACAACAGCAGGAGTTCCAGCAGCGCTGGGAGCAGGAGATGCTGCGACGCGAGGCCGAACAGTTACGCCAACAGTTGCAGCAACTCGCGCAAAACCAACAATTGAACCGGCAACAAAGCGGCCAACAAAGCGGCCAGCAAGGGCAACAGAGCGGACAGCAGCAAAGCGGTTCTCAATCCGGTCAGTCCGGGTCTTCTCAATCGGCTCGCCAAAGTGCCAGCCAACAGGCGGCGCTGCAACAGGCCATGCAGGCTTTGCAACGCGCGGAGGACCAGATGCGGAAGGCGGTAAGCGAGCACGATCCGGCCGCGCAGCACGAAGCAGCTAACCAATTACAGCGCGCAGAAGATTTGATGAACCAGATGCAGCGCCAACAGGAAGGCGGATCGCTAGCGGACTTGAATTCGCGGGCGCAGGATCTGGACCGGAAACAGCGTGAGTTTGAAAGCAAAATGCGCAGGAATTACGGCGAGGGCGAAGCCAGTCCCTTTATGAACAATCCTCGTTTCGAACGGGGCTTGGACTATTTTCCGCGTCACACGTCGCCAGAGACCGATCAATTGGCGAACGAGAAGGAGAAATTGGCACAGGAAGCCGAGCAGATCCAGAAGCAAATGGAGCGCGAAGTGGAACGAATGAGTGCTGGCCAGCCGGACGATGCCGCGCGGTTGCGCAAGGCGCTCTCCGACGCCGAGCAGTCGGAAATGACCTCCGAAATGAAAAAGAGCGCTAACTGGATTCGCAATGGTTTGGCGCCCATTGCAGCCAGCCGTGAGCGCGACCAAACGGAGAGCGTGGATCAGTTGCAGCGTGAACTGGAGCAGGCTCAAGCGACGATGAAGAACGAGGGTCCAGGCGGCCAAAGGAATGCCCAAAACGGCGCCCGGAATCCCGGCCAGGAGGCGCAACAGGCGGTGGCGCAGCTTGAGCAATTGCGTGAGCAACTGCAGCGGCAGCAGGGCCAGAACGGTCAGCCGGGAGGTCAGCGAGGTCAACAGGCCCAAGGCCGGAATGGCCAGCAGGGTCAACAACCGGGGCAACAGGGTCAACAAGGTCAACAAGCAAGCCAAGGCCAATCGGGCAAGGGGCAGCAAGGTCAGGGCCAGCAAGCCGGTGGTGCCCAGAACGGTGGCGCCTACGGCGGTGGCTCGGTTTACGGTGGCGGAGATAGCCCGTATTATGGCTATGACAACCTGCAGCAGACCATGCGGACGTTGAATCAGCTTCGCGACCGCTATGGCTGGCAGGATCGGCAGTTCAACTACGACGTCAATTACGCTCTTGGCTATCTACAGAGGATCTACCAGACGAAAGACGGTGAACTATCGGCGCGCCTGGACCACGAGGTGCTACCCAATTTGGAACGGCTGGAGTTGGAAATCAGCCGGAAAGCAACCGAGGCCGGCGGCGCTCGAACGGCAGCGGCGGAAACGGCGCCAGACAAATACAAGGACGCGGTAGCGGAGTATTTCCGGAAACTCAGCCAGTAAGCGCGGCCTCGTGATAATGACAACTGCGGCGCGGATTTCGAGCAATGAGTATTTGAGTACCAGCTACCGTCCCGACCAGGAACTGCTCGATGGACAATTGGTCGAACGGAACGTGGGTGAATACGATCACAGCAATCCTCAAGGCACACTCATCGGTTGGATGTACCAGCGGCAACGCGAATGGAAGATCCGCGTCCTGCCTGAGCAGCGAATCCGGGTGTCGCCAAGCCGCTTCCGGATTCCCGATGTGTGTGTGTGATCTCCCGGGACCAAGAAATTGAACCGGTCTTTACGAAGCCGCCCCTACTTGTGATCGAGGTGCTTTCCAAAGATGATACGCTGCGGAACATCCAGGATCGCATCGACGACTATCGGGCCTTCGGCATCCCAAACATTTGGGTTCTTGACCCGGTCAAACGTCGCGCTTACGTTTGTACTCACGGCGATTTTCGCGAGCCCGGCGATGAAACGCTAGCCGTTCCGCAATCTGCTATCCGCATTCCTTTACGAGATCTTTTCTCCGACTTAGATTAATCGTCGCGCGGGGTGCGGCCGTCGATTTGATGCCAGTCACACTCCTTCGACGATGCGAAAGTCACGCTCCACGGCGGATCCGAGAACCCGCAATGCGGCCTGATAGGCAGCGCTGTTGTAAGCCGCTATGGCCTTTTCAAGGTTTTCGAACTCCATCACCACGACACGTTGGTTTATGCCTGATTCGCGGGCTTCGACGTTAGGCGTCCGGATTATGGCTTTGCCACCACCGGCCTGTATGGCTGGTATCGCAAGTTTGCCGTATTCTTTTAGCGCAGATTCGTCCGAAACTGAACGATATGCCACAACCCAATAACCTTTTTTCAATCGCTCTCCTTATCCATTCTCTTTTATTTACCACGCGGAGGAACTGCTGTTCACGGAAATCAAATCGACGAATAAGGCGCGGAACAAGCTTTGCCAGGTGATCCACTTAGGGCCGTTAGTTCATTACCGACAGATACTCCGCCCAGGGACCCACTTCCTGTTTGTAACGCTTTGCCATTGTGCGGCTCACTTGCAGCAGATGCCCCAGATCGTGCGCCGTCCATGTAGCCAGGAGTTGCCGCACGGTGACCGCGCCCAGCTCAGGATGTGTCCCCTTTAATTCAAGTTGCGCGGGCTGCAAGTTTGTCGCGCGCAGGCGCGCCAGGTTCTCGTGGCGCAACGCGCTGAACTCGTCCAACAATGTGGAGAGCGATTTTCCACGGCTATCGCGGAACTGCGCCTCGCGATCGAAAGAATCGAACGCCTGGCTGGGGCCATGCTCCAAGATGATCGCCAAGCGCGGCATCCAGTCGACCCGCTCGCCGTGGATCAAGTGGCCCACGACCACGTAAGGGCTCCACGTCCCGGGACCTTCGGTAGCCGCCGTCCACACTTCCGGCAAATCCCGAAGCAGCGTGTCGAGCGTGGCGGGAGTGCGCGTCAATATAGACAAGCATTCATCGAGGAAAGGCGTGGTCATGGACCCATCATAGGTCGGGACGCGGCGGAACGGACGGCGGACCCGGCGCCGGAAACACCTGCCTCCTCGCTGAGTTGCAGAAGTTCGGTTTTGGGCATGCGCCAGAGGTGGCCAGGCAGATCATTCAAGAGCAGATGCGGATGGGAGGAACGGCCCTCCCTTGGAAAGATCGTGAAGCCTATACGAAGCTGATGCTGCAGCGCTCAATCGAATCAATCATGCAGCACACCCCCGCACCGAAACCCAGATACACTTTGTTGCGCGCGTCTCATCGGACTGCGGGAAATTGACTATATAGAGCGCGTTTGCCGCTCTCATTCGTCCTAGCGCAACTTCATTTGGAACCATCTTGAATGTATTTTTCCTAACATTAAGCGATGTGAGCAAAATGGATATCCGCGCTTTTCCGTGTTTCGCCCGATTCGCGTTTGAAGGAAACTACTTACGCAGGAAGACCGCTCCGATAAGATACTTGCATGCACCGTTTTCTCCTTCATAACGGACAAATTCGAGAGACAACGGAGGCTCTATTATCGCCCGGCCAGGTTGGATTTATGAACGGCTGGGGTGTCTTCAGCACAATCCGCGTATCGGATGGGGTCCTCTTTGCCTTTGAGCGGCACTATGCGCGCATGCGCCGCGATGCGGAACGGATGCGCGTCCCGTTCGAACCGAGTCCCGCTCAGCTTGAAGAGACACTTCTCACTTTGGTGCAAGCGAATCGGGCGATGAACGCTACTCTGCGGGTCGCGGTGATCCGCAACCAAGGCAATCCGTTTGCTGGTCCAGGAATTACGCGCCCGGTCGATTGGATCGCGTTTACTGGTCCTCTGACGCAATGGGGCAACGGTGTAAGGCTGCGTTACATGCCGAACGGCCGCTATGCAGCTTCGCCGTTCGCCGGAACCAAATTCACATCCTGGGGACAGAATCTGACCTTGTATGAAGAGGCGCACGAACTCGGCTTCGATGAGTGGGTACTGCTAAACGAATTCGGCCAGGTGAGCGAGTGCACCTCGGCCAATATCTTTGCCATTCACAGCGGTGAATTGGTGACGCCGCCGCTGCAGTCTTCCGGTTGCCTGGCTGGCGTGACTCGGGCGCTATTACTCGAAGAGGTGACGATTCCGGGTTACTCCGCCGTGGAGCGCGACCTGCAGCCGGCAGATCTGGAGGCGAGCGAGCAGGTTTTCATCACCAGCACAACGCGCGATTTATTGCCGGTCTTGGAGATCGATGGCCGCGGTCTGCGCCAAAAGCCCGATGTGGCCGCCCAATTGCAACAGGCTTTTCGGGAGTACCGCGCTCAGTATGTCGCCGCGCATGTGCGGCAACGGGAGATCGCAGCTCGATGAAGATACCAGCACTCACTTGCGAACGGTGTGGCGGCCGGGATGTCCGGCGCGCCCGCACCCAATCGTGGGGTGAGCGAATCCTGGCTCTCTTTGGCATCTATCCATTCCGCTGCCGCGACTGCAAGGCTCGCTTCCGGCTAAGTATCTGGCTGCTCTCGAAGCTTCAATATGCGAAGTGCCCGAAATGTCTGCGCGTGGAACTCTCCACCTGGTCGCGGAAGTACTACCGGGCGGGCGTATGGGCGAGTTTTTTGGTGACGTTTGGCGCTCAGAAGTACCGCTGCACGGCCTGCCGTTGCAACTTTGTCAGTTTTCGGCCGCGCAAGTGTGTCGTTGCGAAACCCGAGGCGGCCGCGAGTACCGCAGCGGCAGGAACGTTGCTGGACGGACCGGCAGTCGTTCCGCCAATTTAAGTCCGAAGCCCTTCCCTGGCCCGGTCGGGTTTCCGTTCCGCGCAACGCGCTTTATCATCCTCAGTCGCCTGACAGCATGCTCGCTGCGCTGCCTTGCTTCGATAAAAGCAATAGGCACCCCACTTGTTCGCCCAACGTGCTGAGCATTTCCATATCGTGACCTGTGTGCAGATATGCATCGCGATGCTGAACATTGATGACACCCGCGACCTTGTTCTGCGCAATGATCGGAACCGAAAGAAACGCCTCAAACGTATCCTGAGGCAGGTCCTTAAAATACTTAAAGCGCGGATCGTTATACGCTTCCCGGGAGATGGCCAACAACCGCCGTTCGCGCGCGACCCAACCTGTTAGGCCCTCATCGAGGCGCAGCCGCACCTTGCCGATACTACGGCTCCCTGGGTCATTCGAGGAGACGAGTACCAATTCGCCATCTTCCACCAGATAGACTAGGCAAGATTCGCAGTGCAGAAAATCACAAACCAACTCGACGATTTCCTGAAGGGCATCTTCGAGCTCCAATTCACGCGTCATCAACCGGCTAACCCGTTGAAAGACGCGCAGTTGCTGCTCGGCCCGCTCCAAGCGTTGTTCGAGATCGCGTGACTTGGACACCGTTTTTCATTATCCCAGACCGTGGCGCCGAATGGCGCAGTGTCATAATTCTTGGAGAATGTTTGCGGAGTCGTGCGGGCGCGGTGATTTTCCCGCGTCTGGGTTTCTGACTGAAGTACGATTAATGCAGCATTTGTAGGAGACGCCCTTCGCATGTGGAGCAAACGCAGAGAAGATGAAATACCACAAAGACCGGTTGCCACGCCCGCCCCGATGCCGGTGCCCGCACCCGACACACCGAGAAGAGAAGTAAACACTATGTCATCGCCATCCAGACCATTCGAAACAGACATCACCAGCCGCTCGAGCTCGGCCACACTAGGTAAGAACGTAACGGTAAAGGGACAGATTTATGCGCGCGAGGACCTGACGATCGACGGCGAAGTCGAAGGCACTGTTGAGTGTCACGAGCATCGCCTGACCATTGGGCCCAATGCCCGCGTGCAGGCGGGTTTGAAGGCCCGCGAGATTGTGATTCACGGTTCCATACAAGGGAATGTCGAAGCCGCCGACAAGATCGACATCAAGAAAGAGGCAAAGCTGGTCGGTGATATCAAGACCAGCCGCATCGTCATCGAGGATGGCGCCTACTTTAAAGGCAGCATCGATATTTCTAAGGCCGCGGTCGCGCCGCCGAAGGCCAACGCAGCGGCGGCTCCTGTTGCGCAGCCGGCCCCCGTGGCAGCCGTTAGCGCCTCGGCTGCTTCGACCAAATAGGTTCAACACATTCATCAGGACTTAGACACGGGGAGATCAATCTCGAAATTGCTCTCTCCCCGATTGGGTCCGCAGAGCGTTCTATGAAATTTGGCGGTTCCGCGAAATCTGTATCGGGGAAGCCCTCGACGCAAGGCGCCGGGGTCTCCTATACGCGGCATAGTAGCGGATTCGATCAGTTCTGCCAGATGTTGCAGACCTATGAGAACCTCTCGATCCTCGACATGTCCGGCGCCAGCCAGGCAAACATCAGCTTCATCACTGGATTCGGACATCGCATCTCCTCCGATGACATTATCGGAACGATGGAACAGTGCTTTAGCGAGGGGGATTTTGTCGATAGCCAACAGCACGCCAGCAACGCGCAACGCTTTCTCGATCAATGCCTCACGTTCCCGGATGCCCAGTTCGATGGCGCTTTGGTTTGGGACAGCCTGCAGTTTCTAACCGGCAACGTGCTGGAGCAAACCATCGCCCAATTGCTGCGAGTGATGCGCCCAGGCGGATTGATTTTCGCGCTTTTCCAGGCCGATGAGAAGGCGACAAAGATTCCCGTGTATAACTATCGCGTGCAGGATCAAAAGACGCTCCTGCTGGTCCCGCGCGGCGGATACCAACGCGTCCAATATTTCAACAATCGCGCGCTGGAGCGCATGTTTGAACGGGCAAGTTCCCTCAAGTTCTTCCTCACCCGCGATAGTCTTCGAGAAGTAATCGTCCGCCGATAGCGACTCACGCGTACCGGTTCGCTAGAGCTTGATCGCGCCCACCGCGACGGGCGAAGGGCTCTGGTCGTACCGGCCGGCCCATGCGAATCGTCGGATGCGCCATAGGTCCAGGACAGCCCGTACGGTAGCGGCCGTGGTCACCTTGGTGCCCTCGACATTGGCCCAACGCACGGGAATTTCGAGAATCTTGTACCCCAGCTTGCGCGCGATGAAGAGCGCCTCCACGTCGAAGCTGAAACCGTCGAGGACCTGGCGGGAGAACAGGGCCTCGGCTGCGTCCGCTCGGTACAGCTTAAAGCCGCACTGCGTGTCGGCAAATGGCAACCCCGTCAGCAGCCGCATGACCAGGTTGAAGAATCGGCCGCCCAAGTCGCGCAGCAACGCCTGTCTTTTCGACACCAGCGCGCGGTTCAGGGCTCGCGAACCGATGACGATCGCTGCGGTCTGACTTTGCGCGGTCTCATAGAGCTTCCCGAATTCCTCAAGCGGCGTCGAAAGGTCGGCATCGGTCATCAGGCGCCATTCGCCTTTGGCTGCGAGCATCCCCTGCCGTATCGCATATCCTTTTCCACGATTTCCTGGATTACTCAGGAGCCGGAATCGTCGGTCGCGTTCTGCAAATTTGCGCACTAAGGATGCCGTGCCGTCGGTCGAACCATCATCCACCACCAGGACCTCAACCAACTGGCGCCCGAATCGATCCAGGAAGGAAACCATCTTCGGCAGCGCGCCGGGCAATCTTCTTTCTTCGTTGAAAGCGGGCACAATGATGGAGAAAAAGATCAAGTTATAAAAAGTATATCTGGGATTCCGCGCGGTACATGTCCGGCCGATCATCAATGCCTGACTTGCCGGCCCTCTGGCGGTTCCGAGACCAGCGTCGTAATCAATTCCCGCACGCGCGCCACCTGGCCGGGCTTGATGATCAAGTAGCGGCAATTTCCCGCCGGATCGGGCTTAAAAATCGTAATGCTCTTTGGTCCCAAGGAGACGCGGCCAGGAGGCGATAGGTCGAAATAACCGCGATCGGACCGGATGGCTTCAAGAACGGCGGTAGAATCCCAATTCGGGCGGTCCGGCGGCTTACCGGCCATGTAGATGCGCCAGGCGGCCGGCACCGGATGGTGGGGGTCGTAATCGAAATCCCGTTTGATCGCGCTCGCAGGGAAGGTTACTTGCAGGCCGACGTCGAAAGGGCTGAAGATCATCGGCGCCGGCCAGCGCGCAAAAAGGATTTTCGCGGAGTCAGGATCCATATCCACGTTGAACTCCGGCTGAGGTTCGGCGAAATTGCCTGCCATTAGGCAAAGCAGCTTCACCTTCGCGATAACGAGAGCGCGCCCCCCAGGGGAGTCGAGTAAGCGTGCCAGGTTCGTGCTGAATCCAATTTGAGCAATGACCACTGAGTGATCCGGCTGCGCAGCCAGCGTGCGGCGCAGAAGGGCCACCGCGTCCTCAGGCTGTGGCTCAGAAGGATGTGGATACACTGCCGTGTCTTGCGCCAGAATACGGAGCATGGGCGAATCCTCAGGCGTTTTGCCATGATGGACAACGCCGATAGGAATCCGCGGGCGGCCGTAATACGTATCGACCAGGCTAACGAAGGGAGCGGCGTAACGATTATCTTTCGTGATCGTGACGGCCAGCAGATTCACTTCGCCGCGGCTTTCGAGAGAATGGATCATGGCCAGTGCGAATAAATCGTCGATATCGTTCCCGATATCGGTATCGAGTATCAGGCGTACGGGCTCAGCGGCCCGAACCATCCGCGCGGTCGAGAACAGCGCGAGGGCCGCGCAAACGAGGCTTACAAATATCTTTCGGCGCATTAATGTCCTCCCGCCGCCGTCAACAGCTTTTGAATGCCAGGTGCTATCTGGATCAGCAGTTCTTCATGCGGCTTCAGCCCGGCTTCCACGATGGCTTCGTCCTTCTGCGCAGTTTCGGGAGTCATGGGCTTGTTCGAAGCGAGCGCATCCAGAGCATCCTCGCCGGCTTGGCAGAGTTGCGCCAGAACATCGGCGGCATCGATATCTTCAGCAAGCAGCGCGTTGCTTTGGAGCACGGGACGTACCGCTCCGGCATTCTCGGCCCATTCCGCCATTTGCTTGCGAAGAGCCGCGGCTTGGCCCGCATCTGTGGGTGCGGCCAGATAACGGTCTACGCCATCGCGGAAGTCTCGTGCCACCCTGCTTTCCGGTGGAATCGCGTCCGGCAAACGGTTCAGCGGAGTGAAACTGTTGTAGTTCTTCTGCCGGGCATATCCTTTCACCGGTTCCAGCACGGATGCAAATTCGTCCAACGGCCGCACCGGCATCGCACCCGCCAGTCGCTGGCGCATCAGTGCAAGATTCGAGTACTGCGTCAGCCCGAGCCATCCGAGCCAGTGATTCGTCACATACAACCGGCGATACATCGAGGGCACGTCGTTTACGGACTCCGGCGACCAGAAACGCTCGGCGATGGCAGCAAGACGAGGCCACAACTTTGCATCCAAATTCTCAGCATCCGCGATCTCTTCCCACATAGCCGCCTCGCCACCGAGTATATGCTTCTGCTGTTCCGGCGTAAGTCTCGTCGGCGGAGTGCCGGGCGGGCTGCCTTTCGGAGGCGGGATCACGAACGGATCTACCGCATAGTGTTGTGAGGCGGGCTGCATCAAATCGAGGTAATAGCCGGCGGAGAGAATTCCGTCGAAGCCCAACTGCGCAGCCTCGCCCAGCGACTTCTGGCCGCGCCAGGACTGAATGACGATCGTCTTGGGAAGATCCGGATTCAAGATTTCGTCCCAGCCTTCCATGCGTTTGTGGTGACGTGTGAGGATCTTGAGCAGCCGTTCGTTGAAGTAGGCTTGCAGCGCCTCGTACGGATGTTCCCGATCGGCGAAGCCATGCTTCTTGAGGAATGCGGTAATTTTGGGGTTTTCTTTCCACTCCCGCGGATCGACCTCATCACCGCCAATGTGGAAATACTGATCGGGGAACAGCTTGGCCATCTCGCCGATAAAGCCGTTCAGGAAGCGGTACGTCGATTCGCGCGTCGGATCCATCAGGGCAGTCAAAACGCCGGGTTGGCGAACGATTTCGTAAGGCCCTTTGCCGCTGGCTAAATTCGGATAGGCGACGAACCAACTGGTCGCATGACCGGGCATATCGAACTCCGGCACCACGCGAATGCCCCGGTTCCGCGCGTAAGCGATCACCTCGCGCACCTGCGCTTGGGTGTAGTAAAGGCCGTCGGAACTCATTCTCTGTAGGCTCGGATACCGCTTGCTTTCGACGCGGAAACCCTGGTCGTCGGAGAGGTGCCAATGAAACACGTTCAGCTTAACCGCGGCCATGCCATCCAGCGTCCGAAGAACGCCATCGATCGGAATGAAGTGGCGTGAGACGTCGAGCGAAAGCCCGCGCCAGGCAAAGCGCGGCTGGTCCTCAATCTGCAGCGAGGCAATCGAGAAACCGCTGCCCGCGTTAGCTCCCGCGGGCTGCACCAGTTGCAGAAACGTCTCGATGCCGCGCAGTACTCCCAACGGTTCATCGGCCGAAAGGCGAATGTGTCCGTTACCGATGTTGAGCGAATATCGTTCGTCCTCTCCCAAACGTTGGGACCCGGAGTGGCCGGCGCGCTCGACGATCACCTGTAACGTGGCCGTCGCCAAGTCTCGCGTCATGTTCTGACGGATCGGGATGCCGGTCTGCCGCGCCAAGCGATCGAACGTGCGAAGTACGGCGTGTTGCACGCGAGAATCCCGAGCACCCGCGCCCGAAACAGCCGCGCTGAATAGCACGTCGATGGGAACGGATCCGGAGCCTGGCACAACTTTCGCAGGCATGGGCATCAGCGGGAGATCGGTAGTGCTTTGTCCACTGAGCTGGGCCGTCAGCAGTGTACCTGCCATCATCAAAGGGAAAAAGAACTTGGAAATATTACCTGTATTGCTTATCAATTCACAAGTGTACTGACTGGCTTGCGGGGCTTAAGGAACCGGATCACCCGATCGAGCATCGTTTTGAATGTGTCTACCTGTATTTCGCGCCGCAGCTTTGTCGGCGGTGCCCTCGGCGCCGCGACTCTATTGCCTTCGGAAGGCCGGCTGCGAGCTCAGCAGCAGCCCACGTTCACAACAGAAGTCAAAGTGGTCGCGTTGTTTGCCAATGTCATGACCAAGAAAGGCGCTATCGTCCGGGATTTGACCAAGGACGATTTCGCGCTCGCCGAGAATGGCCGGCCGCAGACAATCCGCTATTTTTCACGCGAGACGGATTTGCCGTTGACGCTGGGCCTATTGGTTGATACCAGCATGAGCCAGGAAAAAGTGCTGGACCAGGAGCGGGCCGCCTCATTCCGATTTCTGGATCAGGTGCTGCGCGACGGTAAAGATCACATATTCGTCTTGCAGTTCGACATGACGGTGTTGGTGCGCATTGGGCTGACATCGTCGTTCGCCCAGTTGAACGATGCGCTTTCGGAGGTGCAGACACCGGCGCGGGACGACTTAAAGAACCAAACTGGCGGCGGCACGCTGCTGTATGACGCCATTGTGACGGCATCGGAAGACATGATGCGCAAGCAGCAGGGACGTAAGGCGGTGATCGTGATGACCGATGGCGTCGATACAGGAAGCGAGGCGACTTTGGACCAGGCGATCGACGCGGCCCAGAAAGCGGATACGCTGATTTACAGCATTCTCTTTTCGGATGCGGGCTACTATGGCATGTTTGGCGGCGGTGGCAATGGCCATGGTGTGCTGCAGCGAATGTCGCATGAAACCGGCGGCGGTTTCTTTGAGGTCACGAAGAAGCAGAGCATCGAACAGATCTTCGGCATCATCCAGGATGAACTGCGGAGCCAGTACAGTCTTGGCTTTGTGCCCGATACGCCCGTAGGTATTTCAGAGTTTCGCAAATTGACGCTGGTTACCAAAGAAAAGGGCTTGCTGGTGCAGGCGCGCGACCGTTATTGGGCGGTCCCATAAGCCGTTGCGTCTTGCTACCATCTCTCGATGATTCCCGAACTGGAGACCGCTCGCCTCTTGCTTCGGCCGTTACAGCTTTCGGATGCGGAAGCAGTGCAAAGCATCTTCCCGCACTGGGAGATCGTTCGTTTTCTGGCAAGCCAGGTTCCTTGGCCCTTTCCTCCCGATGGCGCCTTGACCTATTACCGCGACTCCGCCTTGCCGGCGATGGCGCGCGGAGACGAATGGCACTGGAGTCTGAGGCTGAAAACCGACCCGAGCCGGTTGATCGGATCAGTGGCGTTGATGAGGAAAGAAAACCACAATCGCGGATTCTGGCTCGGTTTGCCTTGGCAGCGGCAAGGGTTGATGACGGAGGCGGTGGAAGCGGCGACCGATTACTGGTTCGATGTTCTCGGTTTCCCGGTATTGCGGGCGCCGAAGGCCGTTGCCAATGAGATGTCAAGACGGATCTCGGCGAAGACCGGCATGCGCGTCGTCGCCACGATAGAGAGCGACTACGTTTCGGGCAGGCTCTTGACGGAAATCTGGGAAATCACAGCCGAGGAGTGGCGGAATCGGCGCGCCCAAGGGTGAAGGCGAAGAAGGCGGTCAACACGTGGCCCAGGGCTCCTATTTACTCCCAAAAGAAGAAGAAGGCAGCCTAAAGCAGGTGGCGCAGGCTGTCAAGCCCGCTAAGGCGAGAGCTGTCCCGGTTTTTCCGGTCTCTCATCTGAGCCACGAGGGTGGGCAAATCGGTCCGCTCCGCCCGCCCAGTAAGTCACAGCCTGTTCCATCCCGTCCAGCCGGAGGCCAAGCTTGCCCCCGGCTCGGCGGCCACTGGATCCGTGATTCCCTTATTAATGGGTACATGAATATCACGATTTCGCTCGATGAGGACCTCGTCAAAGAGGTGCGTAAGATCGCTGTCGATAGGGATACAACTCTGACCGGTCTGGTGAGAAGCTACCTGGAAGGGTTAGCTTCGGAGAATGCCAGTTCCGGTCGTAAGCGCCGGGAGCGCGAAGCACTGGATCGCAGCTTCGAGCATTTCCAGTTCAAGATCGGCAAGCGAACCTGGACGCGAGCGGACCTTCATGCCCGCGGTTGAGTATCGACACGAACGTGCTCGTCTACGCTTACGATGCGAGCAGTCCCAGAAAGCGGCAAATTGCGCAGGGCTTGGTTCGTCGGGCGATAGCAAGAGTATTTCGGAATATCGATTGTCGATTCCTTTTCTCTGATCTGCGATATAGTGTACTGGTGCACTAGCTATACAGATCTATTTATTAAGCATTCCACATAACGGGCAGCCCGCGTAGACGCGGCGTTCTAGGTACCGTGGTACATTGGTACGCATGGCGAATCAGTCCCCGACAATTGAGGTCGAACGCATACAGACGGGTGTTCGTATAGAAAAGCGTCTACTCAAAGTCTTGAAGGCGTTGGCAGAATTGAAGGACATGAGTTTGCGCGACCTGCTCGAAGGTATCGTGCTGCATGTTTTCGAAGGTAGGGCCCCTTTTTCTCCGCAAACCTTGAAAGAGATTAGTCAGCTTAAAGCCATTTATGGGCTCACCCTACAAGCCTCCGATAGTCACCAACTGAAAGAGCGCCAATGAAAGGAACAGGTCGCATTCTAGTTTTACTCGTTTCGACTCTCTTTATGGCTCACAAACACGCGTTATGTCAGGATCAGAGTTCATCGTCACCGGCACACGTTCGCAGTACCTTCCAATTCAAGCTTTCCGCCCCTCTTACACGTGCGGCCCCACTGTTCGGTCCGGAGGGAGAGCGGTGCTGGGCTGGCGAGCATTGGAATCCTGAGTTCCTCTATCCGCAACCGGCAAAAGATATCGCGGGCGCTGTATTCACGGTTCAGCACGGCTCGCGTACGAGTGTATGGGTCAATACGCTTTTCGATCTCGCCGGTGGACGAATGCAATACGTCTCGTTCATTCCAGACGCGCTCGTTTCCACTATCGATGTACGGCTAACCGCCCTCGATCCGGCCATCACTGGCGTTGAAGTGACGTACACCCGTACGGCTCTTTCACCCGCCGTTAATGATCACATTCATGCTCTGGCGACGAGCGATCGCACGAGCGGCCCTCATTGGCAGGAAGCAATTCAAACCTGTCTTGAAAAACAAACACGTCCCTGAGATTACATGGGGCTGGAGGTTGGGATCACCTGGCTGCCGTGTGGGCGAAAGCCATGTCTTTGTGCGATGTCGTGCGGGAACGAGCGAGAAGATCCCGGACTTCCTCGTCCCCAACCTGAGGGAACTCCTCATACCATTCGCTCACAGAGAAGAAAGCGGCTGGGGTGGCGAGGCAGACGCATTTGTCCACGTTGGCTTCGATCTTCTCGAACGCATCGCGGGACGCGACCGGTAACGCGACGACGATCTCCTTTGGACACTGCTTCCGGACGGCGTCCGCGGCGGCGAGCATGGTTGAGCCGGTCGCCGCGCCATCGTCGACAAGAATTACGATTCGGCCATGCAACGGTTCGGCGGGATACCCGCGTCGAAAGAGCGATTCGCGCCGTTCGACTTCCTCTTCCTGCTTGGCGATCAGGCTGTAGATGAAATAGTTCGAAAGGTTCAAAGCTTTAAGGATGTCTTGATTGACCACCCGGGCGCCGCCGCTGGCAACGGCTCCCAAGGCCAACTCAGGTTGCCAAGGCAGTCGGACTTTTCGTACCACCATCACATCCACAGGCGCTTGCAGGTGCTGAGCTATCTCAAAGGCGACCGGAACCCCGCCGCGCGGGAGTCCCACAACTACTATTTCGGGCTGTCCCTCATAGGCCGCAAGCTCAGAGGCGAGGAGGCGGCCAGCGCTCATTCGATTGGTAAAGGGTAACATTGTTTCCTCCAACGAACCGCATTAACGAGGCGGAGTTGATGTGACACCAACTTGCGGTTAGCTCCTTTGACTTCTATTGTAGATGCCAAAACCCACGCTGAGTTTCGACGCTTTCCTCTGCTAATGAAGTTGGCATTCCGCCCAGATTTCGCTTTAACTATAGATTAAGCACGAGGCAGACCACTCCGGGTTGCATTCGACTGAATTTCGCCGGTTTGGTGGGGCCCCGCCAGATGGTCTGGGTTAATTGGCGCGAGGATTGCGCGAGGATGAGAGTGAGAACGCGCGAGCGGCCTGCGAACGAAGAAAGATAAGCAGGGCGGCCTCTCAGGTGAGTAAAGGAGAGACCGGTGCAAACAACACCGGCCTCCCGGGGATCTTGAGCCTCGCGTTAGTAATACTGCAGAACAGGCTCGGTGATAAACGATTGCGCAGCTCCGAGGTATTGAAAGCGCAGAGCCAACGGCGTAATGGGGCTAAAATTGGTCCCCTGAGGGAAGATATAGAGGCTACCCTTCTGATTGGCCGTCTCGGTCCATTGGGTGGGCATGACGACTAATAGCTTGTTGCCGGGCGCGACCGTCACCTGGTGCGTGCCAAGCTGACTGTAGTTGCTGTCATACACGGTCACATTAACGGTGTCACCGGACGAATACTGGTTGGTGGAATCCGGATTGGTAAAGGCGAGACCGTCGACGAAGCCGTTGGTATTGTCGAACGGAATTACCGCTCCGGGTTGGGTGCTGTCGCCGCCGATTCCGAAGCTACTCAAAGTGGAAGAAGCGGAAGCAAACAAGAACTGCGGAAGAGAGTCTACCAGGACCTGATAGGCGCTGATGGACGACCCACTGCTGGCATTTAGCGATCCCCATCCGTCCGTGATCGCTCCACCGTTTGTCTGGCCGTTGGTAGTATAGGTAACGCTTTGCCCAGGATTCAAAGCCCCCGCCAAATAACTGACGTTGCCGATGCCGGTGAAAGTGAATGACATCGGCTGGTTGGAATCGGAATAGAAATCAACTTCCCAACTTTCAACGTCCGTACCAGTATTGGTGACGACTACTTGGGTGGTCCATCCGCTCCCGCCACCGACTCCGTCCACCACGTGCGGCAAAATCGAAGCATATTCGGCGCCCAAGATGGCCGGACTGCTGCTCGATCTTACGGCTCTTCGAGGGGTAGTTAGCGGATGCGTGGCTCCGCCGTGCACGTTCGCGGTTTGCCCTAATAGCGGCAGGCCCGCCACCAACAGCGACAATAAAATCCTCTTCATAATGACCTCTTTGTCCATCCCACTTTCGGCAGTTTTTATACTACTGTTCGTACAGTCCAGAGAGTCCGCTCGCAAAAGAACGTTTCATAAACAGGCAGGTCTCCGAGTACCGGCGATGTTCTGGTTAACTCCCTTACTACTAACGTGCCAGAGAGCGCCGTAGTTGCGCTTCAACCGTTCCAAAAACGTTTGAGTGATAGCGTTACCAGAAATAAAGCTGTCTCGACCCCGGATTACTCTCAGAATTCATAGCTTAGCCCATAGGGGGCAGATTTAGCCGGAATTCACCAAACAGTAATGTATTTGTAATGCATGCCGGGTTAACGTGGCATTGGGTGCGCGTTACAGCCTGAGTACCAACTATGAAAAAAATCGTCCTGATTGAAGATGACGCGGATTTGCTTGCGCTGCTCAAGTATAACCTTGAAAAGGAAGGATTTATGCTGATCGGCTCGCAAACCGGCCGAGGTGCGGTTGATCTCTGCCGCCGGGAGCGTCCGGACCTGATCCTGCTGGACGTGATGCTTCCGGACTCCGATGGCTTGGATATTTGTAAAGGAATCCGAGTTCATCCGGAATTGGCTCACATACCAGTAATATTTCTGACAGCACGCGCTTCGGAGACCGACCGGATCGTCGGCCTGGAATTGGGCGCTAACGATTACATCGTCAAACCGTTTTTTATTCGGGAACTGGTCGCGCGAATTAAAATCCAGTTTCGCGGCCAGACGACCGCCTCGCGCGTACTCAAAGCCGCCGCGCTTGAATTGGACCGCACGA
Source organism: Bryobacteraceae bacterium (assembly GCA_036272835.1). GTDB lineage: Bacteria > Acidobacteriota > Terriglobia > Bryobacterales > Bryobacteraceae > Bog-105. Next base: position 78,050 of record DATAXY010000017.1, on the reverse strand, counting down.
GTTGCCGCGTCCGGCTGAACGGGGCAGCACTCTCATTAACAGCTACAGAATTCCGCCTGCTGGAGTTTTTGATGAGCCGGCCTGGAGTTGTTTTCAGCCGTGAACAATTGCTCGATGCGGTTTGGGGGCACGACCGCGCGGTGACGGACCGCACGGTGGATGTCTACATTCTGAGGCTGCGTCAAAAAATAGAGTTGGATCCGGCGAATCCCATCATGATTCGTTCCGTGCGCGGGTTTGGCTATAGTTTCAACGAGGCGCTCTCTTCCCCTTCGGAAGAGCTGGAACGGGCGGCCCTTACCACGCGATAGCGTAGGGTGGGTGCGACTCCCGGGGCATTCGCGCCCGTATTTAAGGATGAGGGGCCGTCTGCCCACGGTGCGGGGTCATCGGCTTGCCGGGTTGCCGCTTTGGTTGTTTGCCAGTTCGAGAAGCCAACAATCAGCGTCTCGGTCAGAACCAGCGCCAGAAGAACGAACCAGAAGACAGCCGGCATCAAATGCCCAATGCTCCGGCGCGTAAAAGTCGATGCTGGACCCTTGGTGCGCATAAACACGACAAAGTGCTCCACCTCTATGTAACACGGGAATGCCCATACGTAGCAGTTAAACAGTGTAAAAATGAGACGCGCTGGGGCAAAATTCGCTCCCGCCGTCTACCGTTCAGAGAATGCTGAAGTCCGAGCGGTTTTGGATCGGTTCCACGCGCTCGTCCACAGAGCGCACATCCGCCATAGCGGGTCCGATATGTAACGCAGCAGCCATATCGTCCAGGCGATCGCGACGTCCGGCGGCGTATACTTCGACTCTACCGTCGTCCAGGTTGCGGGCCCATCCGGTTAAGTCCAAGGCCCGGGCTTCGCGCTGGGCGAAATACCGGAATCCTACGCCTTGAACCCGTCCGGATACGAACCAGCGCCGCGCCGCCTGTTGGGCCATAAAGCCATACTAGCGATATGCGGCGAATACGGTGCCTAGCTTCTGAATAATCGCCATGCAGCGCCCAGGCGGAGGCTTGGCGAGTTCTTGTCACTGTTGACCAAGCGCCGCTTGGGCTGCCAGGCTAACGCGCCTGGATAAATACGGGAGCCAGAATACAGGAGCCAGCATGGCCTCCGGCGGTACGGGCTAGCGATACTAAAGGATAAGCATGCCATTTCCTGTCCATCGTCCTCGCCGCCTTCGGCAAAGCGAAGCGATGCGCCGTTTGGTCCGCGAGACGCGGCTGACGCCTTCGCAATTTATCCTACCGCTCTTTGTGTGCCCGGGAGAAGGAGTGCGAAAGGAAATCGGCTCCATGCCGGGGAACGCTCAATTATCGGTGGACAACGTTGTCCGTGAAGCTGAGGAGTGCCGCAAACTGGGCATCGGCGGTGTGATTCTCTTTGGCATTCCGGATACTAAGGATGAAGTGGCGTCGGAGGCTTACGCGGCCGATGGTATAACGCAGCGGGCCATTCGGGCCCTGAAGCGGGAGATTCCGGAGTTGCTGGTTATTACGGACGTCTGCAACTGCGAATACACCAGCCATGGGCATTGCGGCATCGTACGGGATGGCGACGTCGATAACGACGCCACGCTCGATCTTCTCGCGAAAGCGGCGGTGTCGCATGCGGAGGCCGGCGCTGATATCGTGGCGCCTAGCGATATGATGGACGGCCGCGTGGCGGCGATACGCGGAGCCCTGGACCAGAAGGGCTACACTAACACGCCTATTCTGTCTTATGCGGCTAAATATGCATCAGTGTTTTATGGGCCTTTTCGCGAAGCCGCTGAATCCGCCCCGCAATTTGGCGATCGGCGGAGTTATCAGATGGACCCCGCCAACGGACAGGAGGCCATGCGCGAAATCGCCCTCGACCTGGAGGAGGGCGCCGACATGATCATGGTAAAACCAGCCATGCCCTATCTCGACGTTCTTCGCGATGCACGTGAGCAGTTCAATGTTCCGCTGGCGGCCTACCAGGTGAGCGGCGAATTCAGCATGATTATGGCGGCTGCGGAAAAGGGTTGGCTCGATCTGGATCGCACTATCATCGAGTCCCTTACAGCCATCCGTCGTGCGGGCGCGAGCTTCATACTGACATACTTCGCTAAGTGCGCCAGCCACTTACTGTAATTAACATTTGCGCGCGCGAACATTTAAGTAGCTTACTATCCCCTCCTTTTTTGTGGTAATAGATTAGAACCTTTTCTTGCTAAGTCTATAAGGTACTGAGGTAAAAGTACTGTGCCGGAGATTTCTTTCACAAGTACCAAAGCCATGTGTATCTACTTGAGTATGTGTAAGTTACTCCGTAGACTTGAGGTGTCTAGAAGAGTTCACGGAGGACTCTGAATGAAAAAGTTAACCTTTATAATCGCCCTTACTGGGGCATTGCTTTCATCTTCAATTATGCAAGCGGCGCCTTCGCTATCGGTATCGGTCGGGGAAACCGGCTTTACGACGTTGAGCGCTACCTCAAGTAGCGGGTTCGTGGACATCGCTAATGGCACGACGTTCGGGGATTTCACGATCGAGTCGCTGACCGGATCGGGATCACCGTTGTTTGCGGTGCCTTACTTAGATCTCTCAACCTTTAACGTAACCACTTCACTAACTTCATCCGCCACGCTGACAATCATGCTGACGGAAACGGGTTTGACGCTGCCCTCATCTCCTCTGGCGGTGAGCAGCGCATTCACGGGCATCTTGGATGGTGTGACCAGCGAGACCATCTCAAGCTACTACGACGCATCAAACACTGCGTACGGGACGGCAAGTTCGTTAGGGATTACGACTTTCACTGCGGCTGGCAGCAACAGTACCGACGAATTCGGCACGATCACCGCGCCGGGCTTATTCTCTGAGACTGAAATCATAACAGCGACGTTTGGTCCGACGAGTGGAACGACGGAGAGCCTGAACTCGAGCGCTCTGATTACGTCGCCGGCACCGGAACCGGTATCGATGGGCGTGGTGGGCGCGGGGCTTTTGGGCGTAGGTTTGATTGGATTCCGACGCCGGAAGAAGTCGTAAGTTAGATTTTCGATCGTCGAGTTTAGAAAGCCCTCATCCTTGATGAGGGCTTTTTGCGTTTGGAGAAGAAAAGAAGTTAGGAGCTAAGCAGTCGGGAGCGAGCTCAGCCGCCTACCAAGAGCTCAAAAACAACAGAAAGCGCCAAAAAATGAAATTGGGCCAGTCGCGTCTGACCCCTTTTCGGGACAAACCCAATTTCAGGACGGGCGCGAGACAATTCGGTATATGGCTCAGTTGCCCAAGGTAGAGCTTCACCTGCACCTCGATTGTTCGCTTAGCTATCGAGTTGTCTCCCGGCTTGCTCCGTCTGTCGCGCGGGAAGAATTCGATAACGAATTCATCGCGCCTCCGCAGTGCACCAGCCTGGCCGACTTCCTGACGCGCGCGCCGCGCGGATTCCAACTGATGCAGAGTGAAGAGGCGCTGCAGCTTGTCGTAGAAGATATTTTCGAACAGTTGGCGGCTGACCAGGTGGTCTATGCAGAGATCCGCTTCGCTCCCTTACTGCATATCGCGAAGGGGCTTGCGGCGCAGGCAGTCATTGCCGCCGTTGATCGCGCAACTGAAAAATGTATCGATTCCACGGGAGTTGAGGCTCGTTTGATCCTTTGCACGCTTCGCCACTTCACTCCAGGGCAGAGCGTTGAGACGGCACGACTCGTTGAACAATTTCGAGGCAGCCGAGTCGTGGCTCTAGATTTGGCCGGCGACGAAGCGGGCTTTCCGATCGACGCACACGTCCCGGCCTTCCATTATGCGATCGATCACGGTCTCCACCGCACGGCCCACGCCGGTGAGGCGCGTGGTGCAGACAGCGTGTGGGAGACACTTCGGGCATTTCAGCCGTCGCGAATCGGCCACGGAGTACACAGCATCAAAGACCCCTTGCTTCTCGATCATTTGCGAGCGGAGCGGATACACCTCGAGGTCTGCCCAACCAGCAATCTGCAAACGGGCGTCTGCCGCAAGTACGCGGACCACCCGGTAGACAAACTGTTTCGAGCGGGTCTGTCTTTGGGGATCAGCACGGACGCACGCACGATTACGAACGTGACGCTGGAGCAGGAGTATGCCCGGCTACAAGAACACTTCGGGTGGGGTTCCGAGGAATTGATGGTTTGTAATCGCGAGGCGCTGCGAGCGGCCTTCGTGGAAGAAGCCGCCAAATTGCGAATCCTTGGCCGGCTTGCGGCTGCGTGACCAAACAAACATCTAGTGAACAATGTTCCTGCCGAAGTGAAAAGCGGGGCCGATGGAAAGACGGACCGTATTACGGGAATTTTTCAGAATGTCGGTGAACAGGCTATTGTGGACGAAATCGGCTTGGAGGCGAATACTGATATAGCGCCCGAAATTCACATCGGCTCCGCCGCCGAAGCCATAGAAAGGCTCCCAGTCGGTCTTCTTGCCGGAGGGCGCGAGCTGTTGAACCAGGGCTGTCGTAAAGGGGTCGGTTGGGTGCGGCGTTGCCGACTCATTGATTGCGCCGATGGACGGCCGCACGAACAGGGTGACTTGGCGGAAGTGACGAAATTCAAGTTGCGGGCCGGCGGCAAATGTCTGCGTGGTGGATGCGGTTCGGACGGCCACTTGATAACCGGGCGGGAGTGCACCCAACGCCTGAAGCCCCGCGACCTCTCCGTTAATTTGGGTTGCGAGGTCGGGCTTTAAGAGGTTCGGAGTGAGCGTCAGAGTCCCCTGCACAACTGAGTAGTCAAAGCCCATCGCAAGCCAGGTCCGGAGGTTGGCGCCGGCCTGCAAGTGATAACCGCGCTCCTCCAACTTGGCGCTCGGGCTGTCAAACCAGGTGAAACCATTGTAGAGATCGAAACGGCCCACGTAATCCTGCTGTGCGGAAAGGCGCTGTGAGCCCAACAGCAGCAGGGGAAATACGAGAAGAGTGACAAACTTGGTCATGAAATCTTCGTCTTGGAAGTAATCATACTATTTTTCGCTATTATCGCGTGAGTTAGATTACAGGCGGCACACATCTCTCGTCCAAGAGAACTTATAATCAAGCCGTACGGATTTATCCGATAGGAAGGTTTCCATGCGTCTGTTTTGTATCAGCGTTCTGACAGCCGGCATCTTTGCGGGTTTTCCCCTGGCCTGCAGTGCTCAGGCTCAAAGCGAAGGCTCCCGCGCTATCGAGGGCGGCGGCATTGCTGTCCCGGGATGGAAAGGAGAAGTCGATCCCAATGAAGCAAAGGCAGGCATGACTGTGAACCAGGCCAAGTTTGCAAAGGAGGGCAATGAGCTCCAGATCACGACGGGTCCGGCGGTGACGTATTGGAATCCGGCCGATAAGGCGAGCGGCGATTACACCGTGAGCGCCACGTTTACGGAACCGAAGTACATGAATCTGAACACGCATCCTCATCCGTACGGCATCTTCATCGCCGGGAACGAGTTAGAAACACCCGAGCAAAGCTACTTGTACTGCGAGGCGTATGGGAACGGCAACTTCATCGTGCGGGGATTCGGCCCCGAGCCGTTTCAAATGAACGGAAGGCGTGGCGAGGAGAACGCGGCGGTGCATAAAGCCGCGGGCGTGGGCCAGCCCGTTACCCAGGAGATCGCACTTTCCGTGAAGGGCGACCACGTCCAGTGCGCGATCAACGGCACGGTCGTGGCCAGTTATGACAAGTCCGCGCTGGTTACCGGCGGGAAGCTTAAATCCACCAACGGCGTCTATGGGATTCGAGCGGCACATAACACGGAACTCACCGTCAGCGATTTCAAGAAGACGGGAGATTAGCAGGCGCCCTCCGATCGCCTCGCGAGAAGTCTATGGCATCACCAGTAGCCCCCAGGTTCACACCGGAAACTACCCCCGATCAGCGGGCCGATGGAGCGGAGCAAATCCGCATAGCGGTGGCGCGGAACGAGCGGGATGTGCCTATTCCCCCTCACCCGACCAACGGAGATGAGGCCGAATACGAGACCAAGACCGGGAATTATTCGAAAGGCCTTCCCCATAACGATGCCGGGGAGGTGGACTTAGCCGCTTATCAGGCGATGCTGACCGCGCTCCGGACTGGTAAGGTCGCGGATTTTGAAAGTATCCCGCTGGGCGGGGCGGTGCCGCTGGTCGATCCCCAATCGGGATTGGCTTACGATCTGGAAGGCGCCGATTCTCACCAGCTTGCGATTCCGGCGCCACCCGCGCTGGCAAGCATGACAAAGGCTGCCGAAGCAGTGGAACTGTACTGGATGGCTTTGATGCGAGACGTCCACTTCTCACATTATGAGAGCAGTGACCTTGCCGAAGAGGCAGCGAAGGAGCTTTCGAGCCTCGCCGGCTTCAGCCGCCGTCTCGATGGCGTCCACGAACAGGTTACCGCAAAAACGCTCTTTCGCGGCTTCACGGACGGCGACCTGAAGGGTCCGTATATTTCGCAGTTTCTCTATCAAACGCTGGAGTTTGGTGCAGCGGAGGTGGTGCAACGTTTCCAAACTCTGCTGCCGCTTTCAAAAGGCGGGACGAATTGGATGACGGACGTGCCATCGTGGCTTGATTGCCAAAATGGCCAAGGTCCTCTGGCCGGCGCATGGAAGACGCCGTCGGATGCGCCAAACCGTATTGATCCGGTTCGCCGCTACGTTCGAAGCGGGCGGGATATTTCTCAGTATGTCCACGAAGACGTGCTGTTTGAAGCGTATTTCAATGCGTGTTTGTATTTGATCGACAATGACGCTCGGTTGAATCCGAGCAATCCCTACCTGGTATCGAAAAATCAAACTGGATTTGCTACGTTTGGGACGCCGCATCTCAAAACCATGGTTGCTGAAGTGGCGACTCGGGCGCTGAAAGCGGTCTGGTTTCAAAAGTGGCTCGTGCATCGGCATCTGCGTCCCGAGGCGTACGGAGGACTCGTCGAAAACGCCCGCAACGGCGTAAAGCAGGAAGTACATCTGCCCGAGTCGATTCTGAATTCGCGGGCGGTTGAACGTTGCATGAGCAGCAACGGCACGGCTTTACTGCCACATGCTTTTCCGGAAGGCTGTCCGCAGCATCCGTCGTACGCCCAAGGTCATGGAGCCGTCGCCGGCGCCTGCACTACGGTGATTAAAGCCTTCTTCGATGAGAATTGGGAGCTACCGAATCCGATGATTCCCACCGAAGACGGTCTCGCTCTAGCGCCCTATGACGGACCGGACACGCTTTACCTTGGCGCCGAAGTGGAAAAGCTCGCGGCCAACATCGCGCTGGGTAGAAACCACGCCGCTGTGCATTGGCGGTCTGATTACACTCAAGCCATTTTGCTCGGCGAGCAGGTTGCGATAAGCATTCTCAAAGATCAAATGGCCACGTTTAATGAATTGCCGCTCATCCGGGCCACGGGCTGGAGTTTCACTGGCTTTCGAGGCGACACGATCCAGTTAGTCGCGTAAGTAATTACTAGAAACTCGACGAAATTATTACATACGGGCATATCCAGAGCGCGGTCTATCACTTCACTGCTCCCGCCGATTGAACTTGAAACGGCCTGTTCTCGTATCGTTAAGGTATGAGCTGGCTGAGTGCGTGCGGCTTTGTCTGGCTGGTGTTTCTTGCGGTCTGGATCATCACCGCCCTTCAGACCAAACCAATTTCCCGCCAAGAGAATTTTTGGGCGAGCCTCGGCTACCGCCTCTTATCGGTAATGGCCGGCTTTCTTTTGTTTGATCCGCGCTTGGCGGTGGGCCTTCTCGGAATCCGCCTCCTGCCACTTTCGGGGGTCCTGCACGTCGCCGGCTTCGTTATCACCGTGTTGGGTATTGCATTCGCCGTTTGGGCCCGATTCTTCCTCGGAGGCAACTGGAGTGCCATGGTCACGGTGAAGGAGAATCATGAACTGATCCGGAGCGGCCCCTACGCTATCGTCCGCCACCCCATCTATTCGGGTGTGTCGTTAGCGGCGCTGGGTACGGCAATCGCATTGGGCGAAGTGCGGGGATTTGTCGCGGTCGCTTTATTGATAATCGCGTGGCGCTGGAAGTGGGGCAAGGAAGAAAGCTTCATGAGCCAGCAATTCGGCGAACAATATGCGGAGTATAAGCGCCATGTGCGCGCTCTGATTCCGGGCATCTGGTGATTCCTTCCGGCGGCGCATACACCGGCCCCGGTGATAGCATAAAATTTGGTGAAGAATCCGGTTGCGCGTAAGTTTGCACAGCATATGATTCCGCACGTGGTACGGCCGGCCCGAATTATCTGGAACCAGATGATTGGCGCCCTTTTCATCGTCATTGCTTTTCCGGTGCTGTTCAAGTCCTACCAATTCTTTACGTTGATGCCCAAAGAGCCGGAGAATGGCGCTCGGCTGATTTTCACTCTGCCGCTGGGGCTGCTGCTCCTATACTTCGGAATCAGTTCCTTCCTGCGTGCGCGGCGATTGTCGCGGATGTAGGCATCCTCTTGTCCCTTATCGAGAAACCCGGCGAATTCCCGTTCACTCGCGGCATCTATGCCGACATGTACCGGCGCAAGCTCTGGACCATGCGCCAGTATGCCGGATTCGGCAGCGCGGAAGAGAGCAACCGGCGCTATAAATATCTGCTGTCGCAAGGCATCACGGGTCTGTCGGTGGCCTTCGATCTGCCCACTCAGATGGGCATGGATTCCGATCACGAGCTGGCGCGGGGGGAAGTGGGACGGGTCGGCGTAGCGATTGATTCGCTTGCCGATATGGAATTGCTATTCGACGGCATCAAGCTCGAGGAGGTCAGCACCTCCATGACCATTAACTCGACCGCCGCGATTCTGCTTTGCCTGTACGTTTTGGTCGCGGAGGCGCAAGGCGCGGACCGGAAACGGCTATCGGGCACCGTTCAGAACGACATTTTGAAAGAGTACATCGCTCGGGGAACTTACATCTATCCGCCGCGGCCCGCCATGCGGATCATCACCGATCTCTTCGCCTGGGCGGGAGAAGAGGTTCCCGAGTGGAACACGATTTCGATCAGCGGATATCACATTCGCGAGGCCGGTTCGACCGCGATTCAGGAAGTGGCGTTCACGTTGGGCAACGCAATCGCCTATATAGAAGCGGCGGTTGCGGCCGGTCTGCCCGTCGATTCTTTCGCACCGCGCCTGAGTTTCTTCTTCAATGCGCATAACCATTTTCTTGAAGAAATCGCGAAATACCGGGCGGCGCGGCGGCTCTATGCGCGCATCATGAGAGACCGATTCGACGCAAAGCTGGATCGTTCCCGCATGCTGCGTTTCCATGCCCAGACCGGCGGATCGACCTTGACGGCGCAGCAGCCGGAAGTGAACGTGGTGCGCGTTGCGTTGCAGGCACTGGCGGCGGTGCTGGGAGGAACGCAATCGCTGCACACCAACGGACAGGACGAGGCGTTGTCCTTGCCTACGGAGCGTTCCGCCCGGATTGCCTTGCGCACACAGCAGGTGATCGCTTATGAAAGCGGAGTGACGGCGGAAACCGATCCGCTGGGCGGCAGCGAGACGATTGAACGATTGACGGATGAGATCGAGGCTGGGGCTCGAGAATATATCAGCCGCATGGATGCCATGGGCGGAACGCTCGCTGCTATCGAAAGAGGTTATGTGCAGACCGAAATTCAAAATTCGGCCTATGCCTACCAGCGCGCGGTTGAAGAAAGACGAGAGATTGTCGTGGGCATAAATAAATTTCAAACCGAAGAAGCTGAGCCGCCCCAAAGTTTTCGAATTGATCCGGCGCTGGAGAGCCAACAGGTGGAGAGACTAAGAGCAGTGCGCGCGTCCCGACCGGCGGCGCGAACTCAGGCCACGCTGGAACGGCTGGAAGCGGCGGCACGCGGAGCCGATAACCTGATGCCTCGAATATTGGAGTGCTGTGCGGCAATGGCAACGGTCGGCGAGATATCGGACACGCTGCGGCGGGTTTTTGGAGAGTACCGGGAAGCGTTTTAGAGTGATGCAGCCGTTACTCCATCACGACAAGATGATAGTTCTTCTTCCCCATGCGCAGTAGCAGGGCGCCCGGCCACTTCATATCTTCGAAGGAAACCATTTTGCGCACCATCGTCTGGCGTTCATTGTTCAAGTAGACGCCGCCGCCTTCGATCGCTTTGCGCGCCGCGCCCTTGCTCCCGGCGAGCTTTGTGCGCGCTAACAATTCGACTAACTCGATGCCTAGCCTCAGCTCCGCGCGGCTTAATTTGGTGACTGGAACTTCGCACGCGAGCATCGCTACCGTTTCCGCGTCGGGTATTTCGTCGGAGGCCGAAAACAGGATGCGGCTAGCCGCTTCAATTGCCGCGACCACGGATGACCCATGAATGATGGCGGTGCACTCGGCGGCGAGCACACGCTGCGCTTCCCTCTTTTCCGGTCGTGCTTGCACCTCTTCCGCCAATTCGTCGATCCGCGCGCGGTCGAGAAAGGTGAACAGCTTCAGATAGCGCACCACATCGGCGTCGGCTGTCTGCAGCCAGTATTGATACATCCTGTAGGGGCTGGTGCGCTGGGAATCGAGCCAAATGGCGCCTTCTTCGCTTTTTCCAAACTTCTTTCCAGCGGTGGTTGTCAGCAGCGGGAAGGTGATACCCTCGGCGCGCTGGCCCAGAATGCGGCGTATCAGTTCCTTGCCGGAAAGAATATTGCCCCATTGGTCACTGCCGCCCATCTGCATCGTGCAGCCGTAGTGCTCGAACAGATGATAAAAATCATAGGCCTGCAGCAGCATGTAGGCGAACTCGGTAAATGAGATGCCCTGGTCGCGCTCTTCGAGTCGCGTGCGCACCGAGTCGCGCTTGATCATTTCGTTCACCGAAAAATGCTTACCAATATCGCGGAGGAACCCGAGCAGGTCCAACGGCATCAGCCATGCGGCGTTATTCAGCATCAGCGCCCGGTCGTCCGAGGACAGATCGAAGAACTTGCTCAACTGCCCGCGTATCGCCGCCGAGTTCGTTTCGGTCTGCTCGAGCGTCAGGAGGGTGCGCTCGGCGCTCTTGCCGCTGGGATCGCCAATCAGCCCCGTACCGCCGCCGACCAATACCAACGGCCGATGCCCATGCCGCTGGCAATGAGCCAGAGCCATTACGGGAATCAAACTGCCGAGATGAAGGCTATCCGCCGTCGGATCGAAGCCAACATATAATGTGCGCCGCGTTTCGGAAAGATAACTGTCGAGATCGTCGCTGGTAACCGCCTCCAAGAATCCGCGCCAGCGGAGTTCGTCTAAGAATGTGCTTGTGGTCGCCGTGGGCATGTAAAAACTTCATCTTCCCACCTTCCCCCAAAATGCCTCACGGCGATTCGAGTTACTAGGGCGTAGCGACTGCGTTGACCACGACGCTATTGTTCTCGTGGAATCGGCCGAACTCATGCGCGACGTTCCGCACCGCGGTGAACGCTAGTTTCGCCGCATACCGTTCCATCGTGCCGTTCAACGTAAGTCCGCCGGACCTAACCCTTTGCCTGGGATACCACGCGTCACCAAGAGCGGTCGAGAACCCCGCTCCCAATACTTCCGAGTAGTTGAAGGCGGACCCACCGGAGTCGCTGCGCGTAACCCACTCTTCCTTCAGCGCGTAAAGCAACCGCGACTTCACTGAGCCCGTGCCTTTGCGGAAGTAGCGCGGGTCCTGCTTGAAAACAGAAGGCAATAATGCGTCCTCGAAGAAGTTGCAACTGACTGTATTTGCGGCGTAGGAACCGAAGCGCGCAGCATAGGCTCCGCTATCTGTGCCATAGCGAGGCGAATTTCGCATTACTTGCGAGAAACCGGCGAAAAACGCCGCTTCCACGGGCACGGAGATGTCGGCCGTGCGAAGCCAGAATAGGCGATACTTTTCTTTGGTGGTCAGGGGCGGCAACACGGCATGCGGGTCCTTCACGGTGTCGATACCCGGCGTCATTAGAAACTTGCGATGAAAAGAAAGTGGCGCCGACGGCAGCGATGGGTCGATCCGGCCCTGTGCCAATGCGGCGAACGGGACTACCAGGCCCAGCGCCAAGGTGAAAAATCGAATATTCCGGCCAAAATACACTCCGGACGCGATCATGAGATGGTACTACTCCTCATACATAGGCGCAGGGTGTACGGTGACGGCGCCTACTCAACCGGCTCGGCCCAACGGGAGCCGATTGGGAAATGAACTGTGTTCAGAGCCCGCAAACGGAGGCGGTCAGAAGATACTGATCACACAGAGGCTGGTGTCTCAAACAGAAACGCCGAAGAGCGCCGGTCCGCCTTCCCTTCCCCGTGTCGAACCAGCTTTGCCCGTGAGGTTTTCGCTAATGTTCTATCGATCATACTCGCTATTGGGCGCCACGTGTGGATTTTCATAGAAGATTCTTGCGCTTGTTGCAGAATCACGAATTTAGCGGTGCGCTTCGGATCGCACTCGAATTGGCTTGTGCACAATAAAGGGACATGTCTAGTGTGACGCCTACGTCGGCGGAGGAACTTGCCATTCAACTGCGGGAAGCGGCGGCGGCCCGAAGGACTATTTCCGTTGTCGGGAACGACAGTAAACGCTCTGCCGGCGGCCCTGTATTGCCGTCGGACGTTAGTATTTCGACAGCGGGCCTGCGGAGTGTTCTGCAGTATGAGCCTCGGGATCTGACCATCAGCGTGGAGGCGGGGGTACCATTTGCGCAATTGCAGGCACTGTTAGCCGAGAACGGGCAAATGATCGCCTTGGACCCGCCGTTCTCCTCGCGGGCCACAATAGGCGGCGTTGTGGCGGCAAATGCCAACGGGCCGATGCGGCGTGGCTATGGGACGGCCCGCGATCTGGTGATCGGCATGAGCTTTGCCATGCTGGATGGGCGTGTAGTGAAAACGGGCGGAATGGTGGTTAAAAATGTGGCGGGCCTGGATATGGGTAAGCTACTGATTGGTAGCTTTGGCACGCTGGCCATCATGACGAGCCTCAACTTCCGGCTCCATTCGTTGCCGCGCAATAGCAGGACGTATCTATTCACCTACCCGGGACTAGCCGCGGCCATCGAACGGCGGGACAAGATTTTGAAGAGCGTCCTGCAACCAATAGCGCTCGATCTGATCTCGCCGGCTGCAGCAGCCAGATTCGACCGGCGGGGCTATGTTCTGGCACTCCGGGCAGTGGGCAGCCCGGCCGTCCTGGCGCGATATTCCCGTGAATTGAGCGATGCCGAAGAATTGAGCGGCGATAGAGACGGCGAGTTCTGGCAGTCGGTGCGGGAGTTCGCCTCCGATTTTCTGGAGCGGCAGCCCGAGGGCGTTGTGCTCCGCGTGTCTACTACGCTCAAAGAGATAGCTTCCGTTATCTCGCGCGTGCCGGGCGCTTGTATCGCGCGCGCCGCATCGGGTGTCACGTATGTATTTTTGTCGTCGTGGGCGACCGGAGCCTCGCTGTGGAAAGCGGCGGCGGAACGCCATTGGATACTCGCGGTCGAATTCGCCCCCAGCGACGTTCGCCGCGCGATGGCATTGTGGCAAACCCCGGCGTCTGGTCCAGGCGCGGCGGCATTTGCCATGATGGAAAAGGTGAAACACATGTTCGATCCGGACAATTTGCTGAACCGTTTGCGCCTCTATGGTCGAATCTAGTCTTCTTCCCGTGTTGCACGAAACGTCCGAAGGCCCCGCACAGGCCGATTTGGATAAGTGCGTTCATTGTGGCCTGTGTTTGAATGCCTGCCCCACATATCGTGAATTGGGCGTTGAGATGGACTCTCCACGCGGGCGCATCTACCAGATGAACCAAGTGGCCAATGGCGCGCCGATTACGGATTCTTATATCGAGCACATTAATCTGTGCCTGGCCTGCCGCGGCTGCGAAACGGCTTGCCCCTCCGGTGTGCCGTATGGGCGATTGATTGAGGCGGCGCGGGCCGAACTGGAGGCGAGGCGCAAGCCTTCATTCTGGAATCGGACATTCAGGAATTTCATTTTCCACAAATTTTTACCTTCGCGCACGGCGCTGCAGATCGCCGGCGCAGGGCTTTTCCTCTATCAAGCCTCGGGGATGCAGCGGTTGCTGCGGGCAACCGCCTTACTAAAGCTGTTCGGGAAATTGGGCAACCTGGAAGCGCTGTCGCCGAACGCGGAAGCTCCGTTCTTCTTTTCGAAAATTGGGAAGACGTTTGCGCCCCAGGGGGAGCGGCGGTACCGGGTGGCTTTTCTCGCCGGATGCATTGCCAACGTGGCTTTCGCACGCATGAATGAGGCCACGGTTCGTGTTTTGCAGAAGAACGGTTGCGAGGTCGTAATCCCCGGTGCCCAGAATTGCTGCGGCGCATTGCACGTACATGCGGGACTGAAGGACGAGGCTCGGGCCCTGGCGCGGAACAACATCGATGCGGTTCTCGACGGCGGGTTCGACGCCGTGATCACAAATGCCGCCGGTTGCGGGTCGACTCTGAAGGAGTACGACGAGCTGTTGGAACACGATCCTCTCTATCGCGAGAAGGCAATCCGGTTCAAGGCCCTGATGAAAGACATCACCGAGTTTCTGGCATCGATTGAACTTAATCCGGATATGGGTCCGGTGGATGCGGTTGCGACCTATCAGGACTCCTGCCATCTTGCGCATGGGCAGAAGATTAAGGCGGCGCCAAGGCAATTGCTGCGCTCCGTTCCCGGCCTGACCTTCCGCGAAATGCCGATGGCCGATCTATGCTGCGGGAGCGCGGGGATTTACAACATCACTCAGAATGAGATGGCGATGGAGATCCTGGAACACAAGATGGCGTACGTCGAAGGGACGCAGGCAAACCTCATCGTAACGGCCAATCCAGGCTGCATGTTGCAACTGGCGGCGGGCGCGCGCCTGTACGGCAAGGGAGAGCGCGTGTTGCACGTTGTCCAGGTGCTTGACGAGGCATATCGAAGCTCCCGGGCCGCCGGCCGCCAAACACTGTAGAATAGTGGCAACCAATGAAGTCCGCAGTACTGACGGTAGCGGCCCTGTCCTTGATTGCCGCCATTTCGTTTTTCCCGGTTCAGGCGCAGGAGCCTCAGGCGCCCGAGCCACCTCTCCCTCAAGGCGACTCCGGACGCATCGTTGCCAATGTCACGCGCGTCAACATGCTGTTTACGGTCACAGACAAAAAGGGACGCTTCGTTACCGACTTGACTCGGAACGACTTTGAGGTGTTCGAGAACAAGAAGCCGCAGACCATAATGGAGTTCACGTCCGAAACCGATTTGCCGCTTCGTCTGGCGATCCTGATCGACACCAGCAACAGCATCCGCGAGCGATTCAAGTTTCAACAGGAAGCTGCGACCAATTTCATTAACAGCGTGATGCGCGCGCAGGATAAAGCGACCGTCGTCAGCTTCGACACATCGGCGGAAATGGTTGCCGACCTGACCAACGATACCAACAAGCTGGAGGATGCGGTGCGCGACCTGCGCCCCGGTGGCGGAACGGCGCTGTATGACGCAATTTTCTTTGCCTGCAAAGACAAGCTGATGCAAGATCAACCGATGTATAAGTTCCGGCGCGCGATGGTGATCCTGAGCGATGGGGACGACAATGAAAGCACGCATTCGCGCGACCAGGCGCTCGAAATGGCGCAGCGTGCCGACACGGTAATCTACACCATTTCAACGAACATCAGCCACATCGAAACGGAAGGCGATAAGGTGATGCGCTACCTGGCCGAACAGACCGGCGGCGTTTCGTTCTTTCCGTTTCAGGCCAACGACCTGGATCAATCGTTTGAGAACGTAGCCAACGAATTGCGCCACCAGTACAATCTCTTCTATCGTCCGATGCCATTGAAGGCGGATGGGCGGTATCACTCGGTGCAGATACGAGTGAAGGGACACAAAGAACTGATTGTCCGGGCGCGACGCGGGTATTACGCGGGCCGCTCCACCACGTAAAGCGCACAGCCGCTTGGTGGCGTTATGCGCGACTGCTGGAAAGCCTAAAACAATACTTTCTCTTTTTGTTCGGTTATACTAAACCTTACCCCCGAGACGCGCTTTTTCCAAAGCGCCCCTCACCTCATTCGACCGAGTAGGAGGCATTTCTATGGACGAAAAAGAACGAAACCGTAATTTGAACGCAACCCTAGGCCTGATTGAAAAACAGTTCGGCAAAGGGTCCATTCTGCGGCTGGGGGCTAAAGAGGCGATCGTTCCAGTCTCGGCAATTTCGAGCGGATCGATCTCGGTCGACTACGCGCTGGGCGTGGGCGGCTTTCCCCGCGGGCGGATTTGTGAAGTGTTCGGCCCTGAGTCTTCGGGTAAGACGACCATCGCGCTGCAGGTAGTGGCGGAAGCGCAGAAGGCCGGGGGCATGGCCGCGTTTATCGATGTAGAACATGCGCTGGATCCGGGATATGCGAAGCAATTGGGCGTCGACGTTGACAATTTGTTGGTGTCGCAGCCGGACTTTGCTGAACAGGCGTTGGAGATTACCGGGGCGCTGATCGCGTCGGGCTCGATTGACGTGCTGGTGGTGGATTCCGTGGCGGCCCTGGTCCCCAAGGCGGAACTCGATGGCGAGATGGGCGATTCGCATATGGGCGTACAGGCTCGACTGATGTCCCAGGCCATGCGCAAGCTGACCGGCGTAGTCTCGAAATCGAATACGTGCCTGATCTTCATTAACCAGATTCGCGAAAAAATCGGCGTGATGTTTGGCAATCCGGAGACCACCACGGGCGGCCGCGCCTTGAAGTTCTATTCGTCGGTGCGCGTCGATATCCGGCGTATTGCCGCGATCAAAGATGGGGACGTGGTGACGGGCAACCGCACGAAAGTCAAGATTGTGAAGAACAAGGTAGCGCCGCCATTCCGCGAAGCCGAGTTCGACATCATCTACGGGGAAGGTGTCTCCCGCGAGGGCGATCTGATCGATCTGGGTGTGGCCCAGAGTATCGTCGAAAAGAGCGGCTCCTGGTATAGCTATAAAGGCGAGCGTATCGGCCAGGGGCGTGAAAATGCCCGTCAGTTTTTGAAGGACAATCCCGATATTCGGGTCAAAGTCGATATCGAACTACGAAAAGTGCTGGGTTTGACGAAGGTGACGGTGGCGGAGCCGGCCGGCGCAACTCCAACTCCTATTGATTCCAAACCCACCGTCGCATCCCGAGCCCGGTAATCGGACAGCCTCCCCTAGGTTCCCCTCAGTTGAGCGGCCGGACCCGTTGTACGCGGTTGAATACAAATAGCCTCACTTTGGCTCAAGATAGCCCCCGTTTTCCCCGATAGGAATCTTGAGACCCAAAAAACTATATGATTCACCTGACACGAATCAATCGTGTTCCGGTTGTGCTCAATTCGGATTTAATTGAGCACATCGAAGCTACTCCGGACACGGTGATTTCTCTAACCAACGGCCAGAAAATCCGCGTGCTGGAATCGCCTGAAACGATTGTGGAGCGGGTAATTCAATTCCGCCGCGCCTTGTCGTCGCAGCCGTACCCTGTGATGCGACGCATTCCGTTAGGAATTGTGTCCACTTTTGAAAATTCTTCCGAGGAGCGAACGTGAACAAAGAAAAGACTTCCAAAAATAAAAGTACACGCATTGACATTGCTACGTTTGCCGGACTGGCCTTGGCGTTAGGCGGCATCGTCGGCGGGCTGCTTCTCGAAAAGGGAAGTTTGCTGGATATTGCGCAGTATACGGCCGCTCTGATCGTATTTGGGGGGACCTTAGGAGCGGTGATGGTGACCACGCCGTTGGCAGCGCTCAAAGCGGCCGCTAGCCAAATCAAGGCCGTTTTTTTTGAAACGTCCCATAGCCCCGGCACCATGATCAACGACATTGTCCAGTTCGCGACGAAAGCGCGTAAACATGGCATTGTGTCGCTGGAGATGGACGCAGAGGCAATCGCCGATCCGTTCCTGCGGAAGGCGATTAATCTGGCCGTGGATGGCACGGACCTCGACGAGATGCGATCGATGATGGAGCTGGAAATCGATCTGCTGGACCACCGGACCGAGGAAGTCGCTAAGGTATTCGATTCGGCCGGAGGGTATTCGCCGACGGTTGGCATCATCGGCGCGGTAATGGGTCTGATCCAGGTGATGAAGAACCTGTCCAACATTGAGATGGTCGGCCACGGTATTGCGGTGGCGTTCGTCGCGACGGTTTATGGCGTGGGCGTAGCAAACCTGCTATTGTTGCCCGCCGCAGGAAAGATTCGGGCACGTGGGGCGAAGGATCGGCAACATCGGGAACTGGCGCTGGACGGCGTCCTGGGAATCATTGAAGGGGCAAACCCGAAATTGATCAAGGCGAAGTTGGATGCCTATCTGTATGGCGAGGATGCCAAGCCCAAGAGCAACGATAAGGTCAAGAAAGCGCCGGAAGCAAAGGCGGCTTAAGGAGAAATTATGTCTAGCCGACGCAAAGTTCATCAAGCACACGTCAATCATGAGCGTTGGGTTATTTCCTACGCTGATTTCATTACTCTGTTGTTCGCATTCTTCGTGGTGATGTTTGCGACGGCGAACGCCGACAAGGGTAAGGCCAGAGCCGTGTCGGAAGCGGTGAAAGCCGCGCTCTCTCAAAGCAAGGAATCCAAGGTAGTGCAAATGGTCAAGGAAGCGGTGGAGGAAGACAAAGTGGGCGCGGGGAAGACCGAGGATGTGAAGAAAGAGCTGGCCCCGGTTGCTAAGCTGCTCCGCGAGGAGTTACGCCCCGAAATCGCGAGAGGCGAGATCGCACTAAAGATGGAATCCCGCGGCTTGGTGATCAGCTTCAGGCAAGCTGCGCTGTTCGATTCGGGCGCGGATGTCGTGAAGCCTTCCGCCATCGATTCCATCTCCAAAGTGGCTCGGGCGGTCCTGAGTGTACCGAACCAAGTGCGACTGGAGGGGCACACGGACAACCAGCCAATCCATAACGACAGGTTCAATAACAATTGGGAACTCTCGTCGGCACGTAGTATCGCGATGCTACAGATGATGGCAACGAGGTTCAAGATTCCCGTCCAGAGGCTGGCGGTGGCCGGCTATGCCGATGTGGAGCCGGTGGCAAGCAACGAGACCGAGGACGGCCGGGCGCGGAACCGGCGAGTGGACGTAGTGATTCTTAGTTCTCAAGCGGCTACGCGGGAGGGCTCTGGCCCTGTAGCCGGTGGTAAGTAGGCCCCGCCGGTGGCAACGGCGGGCTACACTAAAAGCGTGACAGTGCGATGTACATGCGGAGCGTATCCTCCTGAAGATGCGCGGTTTTGCCATAAGTGCGGCCGGCCGCTCCGCGAAGAGTATTTGGAAATCGAGGAGCTCCCTGCAGTAGAGGCCGTTGTCACTAGCGCTTCGACGCCGCCACCTTTGCCGGCGCCTCCCCGGGTCTCATTCAGCAATGGCCGGGCAGTTTCCATGACAATGGTTGCCGCCGGCTGCGCTCTGGCGGGTTTGTGCGTGCTTGGGTTAATCTCACCAATGCTGGTTCCCTTGGGATTGTGCGGAGCGGGTTTTTTGGCTGTTCGACTCTACGCCAGGCGCGCGCTGCAACCGCCGACGATGGCGGAGGGTGCGCGGCTAGGCTGGATGACGGGCCTGTGGTTGTTCCTGATCCTGGCTGTTCTGGTCGCGATCACTAGCCTTTCGATCGGCGATCCCAATTTTCGCGCAGTCTTCAAAACCTGGGCCGGATCCCCGGAAGCCGCCCGCCTGGTGGACAATCCTCATGAGTTTCTGATGGAGCTTCTGCAGAGCTTAGTCACCTTCTTTGTCGTTGGGACACTTATGACTGGTCTTGGAGGGATACTTGCCGCGAAGATCGCTCCACGCCGGCACCCAGGCGCCTGACATACCGGCGCCGCACAAAGGGCTACGAATCGAAAATTTCGTGTTGATTGTGGTTTATGCCGGCGACGCCGGCAAGCGCCTAGACTCCTTCCTGCATGAGCGTCTCCCCCAATTCAGCCGATCGCGTCTGCAATCGTGGATCAAATCCGGGTTGGTGCTGGTAAACGGCGCAATGGCGCGCACATCGTACCTGTTGCGCGGCCAGGAGTCAGTCTCCGTTACTCCGGGTGAACTGCCTCCTCTGCGGGCTGAAGCCGAAGAGCTGCCGCTCCGTATTCTTTATGAGGATGACGACGTGGTGGCGATTGACAAGCCCGCGGGCATGGTGGTGCACGCCGGCGCGGGTCACATAAAGGGCACGTTGGTGAATGCGCTGCTCCATCACTTTGGCTCGCTTTCGTCGGTGAATGGCGATTTGCGCCCGGGCATCGTCCATCGGCTCGACCGCGATACTAGCGGGGTGTTGGTGGCGGCGCGCACCGATGCCGCGCACCAAGCGTTGGCGCATCAATTCCAAACACGGCAGGTGGAGAAGGTCTATCTCGCGCTGGTGCACGGCCTTCCCCGCCCCGCGCAAGGCAGGATTACGAGCCCGATCTCCCGCGATCGGATCCGGCGTACCCGGATGAGCACGCGTTCCGGGACAGGCAGGCCGGCACTGACGGACTATCGCGTAATTGAAGAGTTCGAAAAGATGAGCCTGCTCGAAGTGCGTATTGGCACGGGCCGTACGCACCAGATCCGGGTGCACTTGGCGAGCCTCGGACATCCCGTGTTTGGAGACCGTCTGTATGGAGCGCCCGCAGCGCCGGGGTTGAACCGATTCTTTCTCCACGCACATCGGCTTCGCTTCTTATCGCCATCGACGGGCGAGCCGATTGCCATTGAAAGCGAATTGCCGGCGGAGCTGTCGGAGTATCTGGATTTGCTACGCGGTTCCTAAAAATGTTTCTCTAACTCAGCCTGCAGCAGCTTTACGGCGGGATCGCGTTCCACCGAAGCAGCGTAGCGATCCCAAAATCCGCCGGTTTCCCGCGAGGGCGAAAGAAGCGCGCGAGTGTCTTCGATCAGGCGTTCAAAATCGCGCTCCGAGGCGGGTGGCCGCTTCGCTGCAAGCGCCTCGTCGATTTGCACCACCAGCGTTGTGATTGGCCGCAACCAAGCGAATCGGTTATCGTTGATCAATAATTGCAGGAATGCGCCCGGACCTTGAATCGGCCCGTGCACGATTTCGTAAGCCGTCCGTTCGGAATCGAGCAGTGCTTTGTGTAGTGTTAGAAGGGCTTCCCGGAGTCTGGTCAGCCTTTGTCTCGCATCATCCGGCGGAGGGCCAGAGAGAGGCTCAGCAGTCGCCATCAAATCTTAGGTTAGCGCGAGCGCTTGTGAAAACCTGGTTGGAACCGTGATGTATTAGGACGATTCAGTGGAACGGTTAGGCGGGACAAATCCTTCAACCGACGTCCACATCATCGTCGAAGAAATGAAATCCTACCGGTCTATACCCGCTTAGCTATCACTCCCTTTACAACAAGAGACGTTCCAGCCACTGCTCCATCCCGGCACCGGTTTTCGACGAAACAGCGATCACTTCCATCCCGGGCCGGACTGAGTTTATGTTGGCGATGGCTACGTTCCAATCGAACTCGACGGCTTGCGCCAAGTCGGTCTTCGTGATGATCGCCAAATCGGCGGTGTTGAAAATGGTTGGGTATTTCAGCGGCTTGTCCTCACCCTCGGTGACCGACATCAGCACGGCTCGGAGATCTTCACCCAGATCGTAGCTGGAAGGGCAAACCAGATTGCCGACGTTCTCGATGAAGAGCAAATCCAACTCCTCGAGGTTCCAGCCCTCCAGGGCTTTGCCCACCATCTCGGCGTCCAGATGGCAGATTGTGCCTGTCGTGATTTGACGCACTGGCGCCATGCTCCGGGCAAGGCGTACGGCATCGTTATCCGTGGCAAGATCGCCGACCAGAGCAGCGACCCGCGCCTTGGATCTCAGCAGACAGAGCGTCTTCTCCAGAAATGCGGTCTTACCCGATCCAGGGCTGGATACCAGACTGACAACGTAGACGCCAGCCGCCCGAAACCGATCCCGAAGTTCCCGGGCGAGCAGGTCATTGCGCTTCAGGACTTTTTGCCGGACTTCAACCAACCGCGGGTGCGTGCTCATCGATCAACTCCAATGCGAAGACTTCCAGTTCGGAACCTTTGCGCACATCCGCACTGGGATTTTCGCAAACTGCGCAACAGAGGCGCTGCATAGAAATGGCCAGCCGCTCTTGACCACACGCTTCGCAATGTACGACAACAGGGATCTCCTCGATCTCGAGCCTTGAACTTTCCAAAGGCGTGCCTTGGCAAGCCAGCTCGTAGGAGAAAAGCAGCGCTTCCTTCACCACGCCCGACAGAGGACCCAGCCTAAGATGGACGGCTGCGACCTGTGCGCCTGGCCGCCGCGCGATTTCTTCTTCGACGCCTTCTATAATGCTCAACGCGATCGAGAGTTCATGCATGCCGCCGCCGATTCAAATCACATTTTCTCGAGTTTGATGTAGCGTTTGATATCCGCCCAATTCATCACCAGACCTGCAAAAACGACCACCGCGGTCGCGATTCCTGCGATTTTAAGAAAATTCATGGGACAAAACCTCCTCATTCTCCAATGTATTGGGTACCACTTCGTTCTTTGAAAAGCTTTCAACCAGTTGACGGATCGTCTCCACGGCCGGATACACGGCGGCCTCGACTACTTCACTCAATCCAATGTGCCCGCTTGCGTCGCGATCCAAAATCATTGGTTCGCAGCCGATGAGTAGCACTCTATTGAACGTCGCGCCCATGCTCCTGGCAAGCGCTAACACGAGAACCGGGTTCAGGCCGTGCGAATTGACCATGGACGATTCATCGGACGCGTTCGGTATATCGTCCGACGCAATCTCGATCGTGTAGAGCGTTCCGGGCGCACCGCCGCGGGCCGTCGCATCCACAAGAATGGTCAAATCGTACGGATCTAGCAGGGCGAAACCAAGATCGACGCTGCGAATCCCAATATCCATCACGCGCACGTGCTCTGGGAGGACAATTCCAGCTAGTCTGCGAACCACTTCTACGCCAAAGGCATCGTCGCCCTGAAAAATGTTGCCGATCCCGGCAATTAGTATGGAGGCGCCCATCACCGGCCCCTCTTCACATCGACTGGCTCTACTTCCTCTTGAGAGAAGAAGAACCGATGTCCCGCCTGACGTATCTCACCCAAATCGCGCCCTGGATCGTCCTCCAGCACGACGGCAAAATGGATGTTACGCTCCAAGTCTTCTTCCACCGCTTCGATGATGGCAATTTTATCTTCGAGTAGAGTATCGAAAATATCGGCTCGCTTCCGGGGCCGAAGCCGTACGCGATCGCCCTTCTTGAGTTCAACGCCCAAAACGGAAGCGGTTCCAACGGGCGCTCCGTCCAACGTGTCCCATGCGCTCCAGGCATCGGCTTGCCGCTGGCGCATGCCCCTGATGGTCCCGTGTAGCTCGATCAAATGCTCAGGAGAGTTCGATTCCAAACGCTCCAGAATTCGGCGCGCGCGCTCATCCGATCGGCGTACTTCCTCCTTCTCTTCATCCGTCAACGTAAGAATGCGAAGGATCAGGATCTCGTCAATCTCCGTCGCGTCGAATAGATCGCCTTTGCTCTCAGGCGCCACTTCTGGATAGTCGTAGAGAATAATGGGCGAACCGAGCATCGTGTTCCGGGCTCCGGCGTCCCCGGCTAATACGGGCCAAACGCCAGTATTTTGGCAAGCCGCAACAGCGTGCTGAAGCTCCAGTGGCGGATCCGTCTGCGAGATGAATTGACCTTCCCGGATGTGGAGCACCGCATGCGCTGAGGCCAAAGAATGTAGCAATGCGGCATTGCGATTTTCGGCTGCCGTACGACTCGTGTTCCGGATGCGGACGGTCAAGCGGAAGATCCGCTGGCGGACCTCGATCGCCGAAATTTCGATTTCCCACTCGAGGGGAAACTTCTCTCGCTTAACTGCGGCACTTGTTTCCGCGGAGCCTGGGAGTGAGAACGGCTTTCGATAAGGACTCGCAGCCAACTCCGCAACCGGCAGCGAATCCGCACCAGCCCTTTGTTCCACGCCTTCCTGCCATTCCAGGCCGCCCGATTCACATGCGATCAACTGCAAGAAACGCACCGAAACGTCGAGAGTCGCAATGGATTCGCACATGGCGAGGCATTCCATTTGAAAAAACGACCGGTCCGAACCGGTTTGATGCGCTGCCCATGCCGGAGGGTACAACACGCCGAAGTTCCAGCGCTGCTGATTTTTCAAGGCGGATTGGCGGTAAGGATAGAGAAGGTATCCCTCATACAAAACGGCCCGTGCGATCTTGTCAACCATCTCGTTACTCATGACACTGGACGCTCCTGCTCCGCGATGGCCAGCATGCGTTGAATGGCATCTTCAAATGTCGGCAGACCTTCGCTCATTTTGAAGCGATACAGTTCATCGAAGACGTCGCGCCGTAGATTCAAACAGATTGCATCGGGGTAATGCAGGTCCATCAAGCTCTTCCAGATCTGAACCGGAAGACGGAACCGGCATTCCTTATTCCAGGAAATCGGCGCAACCTGCAGGGCGCCTTGTCCCGAGTCGTGGAAGACGGTGCCACTGAATAGAAAGGTGAGCGGGACATCTCCTTCGGCAATGCCGTGAAAGTACTTGGCCGTCGCAACATTCAAATCGAAAGTGCACGGCACAGTGACGGGATAGACCGTGCTGCCCGAGAATGCTGGAACATTCACCGATGTATTCACCCAGGTCATCGCCCGCAGAGTATCTCCCCAGCGGCTCGGATCGTCGAACAAATCGCGTAATTGATTCTGCTCGGCCGAACTGTAGCGGCGCCGCGCAGCTTCGATTTGAATCTGGCAGCGCAGTAATACGGCATGAATCGATTGCTCCGGGAAGCGATTCGTCACCCGCAGATCGAACGTGAGCGCCGGGGTGATCATGTCTCGTGCCGGATTCGCAGCGACAATCTCAAACGAAAGATCTGGCATGGGCGTTCACTGCCTCCGGATACGAACGTTCTTTCAACTGTTCGAAGAATCTGGCGATTTGTTCCCACCCCTCATCACCGCCCGAGAAACCCCGCCAATATTTGCGCACGAGTCCAGTTAGCTTGTAGCATTCGTCAATCGGCGCCAAGAAATGTTGCCGGGCTCCATTCATGCGATTGATCAGCAGCGCCTCGACATCCGGATTCAATTTTGCGAGTACCGGATTATCGGTAACCAGATCGTCCCACGACTCTTTGTCGATTTCAGACTCCGTGGGTCCGGCAGGGCTCGGATAGACGGCAAGGATCCGTTCCGGCACACTGCATGCGTAGATGAACGCCAGACCAATTGGGATCGCCAAACCGTTCCAGGCTTGATCCGAAAGCATAAAGTCGCCTAGATATCGAGCATCCCGCGGTACCCGGCGATAGGTGGTTTCACCGCCGGAGCCGAAGAGGACGGCGCATGCGTCGCATGCACACAACAGGCGCCGCGTTTTGGGGTCCACCAGATGCTGATGCTGTTCGCTCAGCCTAGTTGCACAGAGATCACACTGCTCTGCCTCGGGCACTTTCCGAACGAAATTACGAAGTGAGGCCAAGCCGCGGCCGCTTGCGCCTGACCCACTGGTGTTCATGCCCGCATCCCAGTAAGAATATCGGAAAGCGGTACGAAATTAGGGTCCGGTGTCTCTTTCAATCCTTCGATGACGACGTTCTCAATTTCCGGAGCAGCCTGGAAAATCGCATTCTCTACGCTCGTTTTGACCGGCGCGCCGGTCCATGTTCGCGCTGAGTCGAAGTGCAACCGCACAGTTCCGTTCTCGATACCGATTAGGGTCAACTTAGCGCCGAGAGAAGCAAAGACGCCGTGCAATTTCTGAATCGCACGATCGATTCGCGTTTCCAAGTTGTCCGGATGCAAATCGTGCAGCAACAGCATGCTGCTGGTTAGATCGTCCAGCGCGATTCTCTCGATAATGGCCTCGCCCGCCAGGCCGGCCTCGACGGCAATCTCCATCACTCGTTCCAAGCCTGCCCCATGAAAATCAAGAACAGCCTGCAACAGATCGACCGCTACACTGCGCGCATTCGGGTCGGAAAGCGAGTCCGCTTGGCGCACAAGTTCCTCGATTTTGTCGACCCACTCTTGAGAGCGGATCTGGTCATTTGCCATATTCTCTGCCGTGAGTGATTACGCAGGCGGCAGGTTCGGCATACGAGGATCAATTGGGGCACGCTGCCCGGGGTTGATGCTGGTTGCATCTCGCGCGGTGCGAGTGCCCGTCTCGCGGCCCGGTTCTGGGCCCTTGAGTCTCAACACCTCCTCACCCCGGCTGGTGCCCTCAGTATGAGAAGAGATTTTAGATTTCTCGGTATGTGGCATCGAATCTCCTAAGCGTGTGCGCCCATCATCGATGAATGCCGGGTCTTCAAAACCTTCCCATTGCCAAGGTACATATGTACGCCACAAGGCAGACAGGGATCAAAGCTTCGCACGGTCCGCATAATATCGATGCCTTTGAAAGTTTCCGGCCCGTTTTCTTCAAAGATGGGCGTGTTCTGAACCGCGTCTTCGTACGGGCCCGGCGTTCCGTAGACGTCTCGAGGATTGGCATTCCAAGGCGTCGGAGGATATGGGTGATAATTTGCAATTTTTCGGTCGCGGATAATCACATGGTGCGAGAGCACGCCGCGCACGGCCTCATGGAATCCACAGCCCATCCCTTCCTCGGGCACCTTGAAGTCGGCCCAGGTCCTGGTATTTCCTTTTCGCACGCAATTGAGCGCCTTCTCGACGAAGTATAGGCCCGCTGCAGCCGCATAGGCCTGGAAGTACGTGCGAGCCCGGTCCCGTTCAATCGCGTTGCTCCATTTGGGAATCTTCCATTCCAGTTGCGTTTCCGGCAATAGGGCCGTCTTCGGCAAGTTGATTTGGACGCTATTGCCTGTCGATTTGATGTACCCGATATCCACCAGATTGTTCAGCGCAGTGGCCCATAGGCGCGGAAGCGGTCCGCCTCCGGTATCGAGAGCCAAGTGATCGCCCGTACGTTTATCGAGCCATCGCGGCGACATCACCCATGTGTAGTTGCCCTTGAAATCCCGTTTCTGCGGCTTTGGAATAGTGGTCTGATTCCAAGGATGCCTCTTGTCCACCGGGTTACCCAAGGGATCTGTATTCACAAACGTCTCGCCTCTTTGGTCCCAATCCTCGTAGTACGAGCTCCCAAGCAGAATCCGCATGTTGAGATTGATATCCACAAGATCGTTCGTGACGACTTGGCCGTCCACGATGACGCTGGGTGTCACATACATCGCCTTGCCCCACTTCGACATGTTTTCGTAGCGGTAGTCGCATTGGCCGGGATCATTGAAGGATCCCCAGCAGCCCATGAGTATCCGCCGCCGCCCAACTTCTTCGTATCCGGGCAACGCCTCATAGAAGAAGTCGAAGAGGTCATCGTGCATCGGGACGGCTTTTTTCATATACTCGACGTACTTCATCAGCCGTACGAGGTAATCGGTGAAGAGTTGGTGCGTGGGAACTGTGCCAACGCCGCCCGGATAAAGGGTCGATGGGTGAACGTGCCGGCCTTCCATCAAGCAGAACATCTCGCGCGTCATGCGGCTCATGACAAGCGCTTCACGATAATATTCGCCGCTAAACGGGTTCAGGGCGCGCATGATGTCGGCAATCGTCCGGTAACCATGCTTTGAGGCGTTCGGGCACAGCTTTGCTTCCGCCTTTGCCAATACTCCCGGATTGGTTTGCCTGACCATCGCTTCACAAAAATCAACGCCGACCAGGTTGTCCTGATACAGGTTATGGTCGAACATGT
This sequence comes from Bryobacteraceae bacterium, assembly GCA_036272835.1. Classification (GTDB taxonomy): domain Bacteria; phylum Acidobacteriota; class Terriglobia; order Bryobacterales; family Bryobacteraceae; genus Bog-105. The sequence goes on along the minus strand of DATAXY010000017.1, from coordinate 50,424 downwards.
ATTCCGCAGCTTCGCCCAGGTTGAGAATCCATTCGCCCAACTCCGGCGTTTTCATGCCGCAGGCCATATTGGCGGCATAGACCGCGCAGGTCGCGTGATTGTCGCCGCAAATTCCGCAAATCCGCGATGTGATGAATGGAGCGTCGCGCGGATCCTTGCCTTGCATGAAGATGCTGTAACCGCGGAAGATGGAAGATGTGCTGTAACACTCGGCCACCTGCCTATTAGCAAAGTCGATCTTAGTAAAGATCCCAAGACTTCCTACGATCCGAGTGATCGGATCCCAGTTCATCTCAACCAGGTTTTTGCCTTTCTGTTCCTGGCCGGTTGTGGGTGATGTTACTGTTGCCATGCCAATTACTCTTTCTTCAGTAAGTCGTCGGTTGATAACCCGTCGTCAACTGGGAACCCTTATGCCGCCACTTGGGCTCCTTATTGACTGCATTGTTAGTAATGGATCTTAGAGATCTCATCATCCCGCCGTAGGTGACCGCTATAGCCGAAGATAAGGTCGCTCCGGGAGGCTGATCCATGAAGGGCATAAACTTATCCGGAAATCCCGGCATAGTGCAGCCGATGCAAATTCCACCTACGTTGGGGCAGCCGCCGATGCCGCGCATCCAGCCGCGCTTAGTAACATTGCAGTTGACCACTGGTCCCCAACAGCCGATCTTGACAAGGCATTTCGGCGAACCATATTCGTGCGCGAAATCGCCCTGTTCATAATAGCTGCCGCGGTCGCAACCCTCATGAACCGTTTTTCCAAACAGCCATGTCGGCCGTAACTGCTCGTCGAGGGGAATGATTGGAGAAAGACCCGCGGCTTGATAGAGCAGATAGAGTACGGTCTCCATCATGTTGTCCGGCTGAACCGGACATCCCGGCACGTTTACAATGGGCAGACCGGCTTTTGACCGAAAGGACTTTCCCAAGTAATCGACGAGACCCATCGCACCAGTAGGATTACCTGCCATGGCGTGAATTCCGCCATAAGTGGCGCAAGTCCCGCAGGCAATTACGCCCCATGCTTTAGCTGCCAGCCGATCGATCCATTCGCAAGTCGTAATTGGCTGTCCCGTGTTGTAGTCGGTTCCTAGAGCAGCCCAATATCCTTCGCTCTTGATCCGTTCGTTCGGAATAGATCCTTCCACCACCAGCACGTATGGATCAAGCTGTCCTTTCTCCGCTTGATAGAAATACTTCATGAAGTCGTCTCCGACTTCCATGGCTAGTACGGGGTTGTGCAGATGAACTTTGGGCAAGCCTGGAATCGCGCCCAGCAGAACGTCTTCGATGCTGGGTTGTTCGGCGGCGGTTATGGAGATAGTGTCTCCATCGCAGCCTAGACCGGCCGTAATCCAGAGGATGTGGACTTCCGAAACACCAGAATTCCGCGGAGTTGACTGTGGGAGCGGCGTTGTCGCCATAGCCGTTGCGCCTCCTTGTGCGGCTAGTCTTTCGACGCGCCGCGTCCAACTGTGTTACTCAGCACCTCGAATCTATCATGCTTTCAAGGCTCTGAGCAGGCTTTTTGGCCAGCCTAGCACTTTTGTCAGAGAGCCCAAAACTAGATAAATAATTGGGTTACAGCGGCTGACGCCGCTTGTCCAAGGCTAACGCCGCCGTCGTTTGGAGGTACCGCAGCATTCATCCAGATCTCTGGTTCAGATGGCATGCGTGAATGAATTTCCGAGATAAGTAACTCGTTTTGGAAAACACCACCGGAGAGTACGACTAAGTCGATGTTATTAACCTCGCAAAGTATCTTGGCCTGTTCGCAAACCGCGTTGGCAATCGCCGCGTGAAACGAACGAGCAATTTCACCGAGCGCTTCCCCTCGAATGCGATCCCGAATCACCGCCTTAAGCAACGGCCGGAAGTCTAAACTGTCTTCCGTCACCGGGAACGGATACTGCCGGGAACTGCATGCCGGTCGCGCGATCTGTTCGAGCCATATCGCGGCTTGGCCTTCAAACGTGATCTCACGAGTGAAACCGAGCAATGCCGCGACGGTATCGAAAAGACGGCCGATGGAAGAAGTTTCAAAGGCGCGCACTCGTTTTTCGATCAATTCAAGCGACGACCGATAGCGCTTGGGAAAGCAGAAAGGTGCATCGAGCAAATTCGGCAAATCCTGGACCTGGCTCAGAAACCCGGCGGCGCATTGAACCGGAAATCGCGTCGCCGCATCTCCTCCCGGCAAGCTGGCACGCCTCAAATGCAGCGCGCGCGTCCAACCGCGGGTGAGGCTGCCGGTGAAAAACTCACCCCCCCAGATGGTTCCATCATCGCCATATCCGGTACCGTCAAAACTGATGCCCACCGCGCCTCTTTCCCATGCCTGCCTCTCCGCAAGTACGGATGCTATGTGAGCACGATGATGCTGAATCGCAATTTTCGAGCGGGCTGGAAGTTCTAGTGCGTACAAAGTTGAGGCATATTCCGGATGGAGATCGTGAACAATCTGCAAATCGCCCCAACTAAGTCCATACATGGCCACGAAATCCTGAATTGTTTCCCGGAAGGCTTCAAAAGAAGCGTATTCACTCAGATCGCCGATGTGCTGGCTCACAAATGCCTGCCCTCCGACGACTAAGGTCACGGTGTTTTTCAGATCGGCGCCCACTGCCAACAACGGGCGATTTCCAGGGAATGTGGTTACTGCGCCAGGCGAATAACCGCGCGAGCGGCGTAGGATCATGGGGCCGAGAACGCCTGCACGGGCTACCGAATCGTCCACTCTTCGCGCGATGGGACGATCACCGGTCAGGAATGCGTCCGCAATACCGGCTAACCGGCAGCGGGCATCATCGTCCTGATAGGCGATGGGTTCGCTGGAGCGGTTAGCGCTGGTCATAACTAGAATCTGTGGAGCGCCCGCGGCGAACAGCAGGTGATGTAAGGGCGCATAGGGCAGCATCACGCCCAGTTCGTGATTTCCGGGAGCCACACCCGAGAGTTCTGCTCTCGCAGGGGCGAGAACAATAGGGCGTGCTAACGATTTGAGCAGTTCCTCCGACTTACGCGAAACTTCGACGAGACGGCGAGCGGTCTCGATGTCTTTAACCATTACTGCAAATGGCTTCTCTTTACGAAACTTGCGCGCACGAAGCTCGCCGACTGCATTGGAATTTGTAGCGTCGCAACTTAGGTGATAGCCGCCGATGCCTTTTATAGCCACGATGCTTCCGGCGATGAGCAGTTCGACCGCGGCTTTTATACTCGAGGCGTCACCTTTGACGATGCAACCGGCATACTCGAGAAAATAATGGGGACCGCAGTTGGGGCATGCAACCGGCTGCGCGTGGAAGCGGCGATCGAGCGGGTCCTGATACTGCGCCGCGCAGAAATCATCGAGAGGCCACTGCCGCATGGTCGTGCGCGCGCGATCGTACGGAAGACCTTCGATTACCGTGAACCGCGGCCCGCAGTTGGTGCAGTTGATATACGGATAGAGATACCTGGGATCGGCTGGATCAAATAGCTCCGCGAGGCACTCATCGCAGACCGGTAGATCGGGCGAGATACGAACCGAAGGCGATCCGGAACGCTGGCTATCGCGAATAGTGAATTCAGCCAGTCCCGTGGCTTCGCACTCCAGGCTTTCAAGGGAACTGATGTCAGCCGCGGGAGGAGCGTTGGTCGTTAACTTGCGAAGGAACGACTGAAGTCCCGCTTCGCCGCCTTCTACGTGAATCTCAACGCCGTTGTCGCGATTCAGGACCCAACCGCCAAGGCCATTCGCGTGAGCGAGCCGGTACACGAAGGGCCTGAACCCGACGCCCTGCACAACACCGCCCACGCGGATCAGACGCGCGCCCATTTCAATCTTGGTCTGCTGCTTTCACGGCGCAGCCGCGGCCCTGCCATCCAATCTGAATCACTTCGCCGTCCTCGACCAGAACGGGAACCGTCCGCTGGCCGCCGGTGAGGCTCTGCATCCTCCTCAGAGCTTCGATATCCGTCTCCACATCGTATTCGGTGAAATCGCGGCCCTTCCAATCGAGCCACTCCCGCAGCTCTTGTGTAAAGGGACAACTCGAGGTTCCAAAAAGCTCAAATTCCGGCACGGCTTGTCAATTCCAGCAATTCTCGAATCGTGTGGTACGTAGAAGCCTGAACTTCCTGAATGCGCGGAATGTAATCGGAACGCACAATCAGTGGATGGCCGGCGATACCGCGGCGAAGAATTTCGCCTCCGTCATACCCCAGTAGAGCGACGGTGAGCAGGCCGCGCTTGCGCGCTTCTTCGAGCGCCAGGATCACATTCTTGGAACCGCCGCTGGTTGAGATCCCAACGGCTATATCGGAGGGGCGAGCTTGCGCGATTAATTGCCGCAGAAAGATAACTTCGGTTCCGACGTCGTTCGCAAGCGCGGTGATGTTCGCCGGTTCGAAAGCAAGAGACACGGCCGGGATCGGGCGATAGCCGTTGGGCGGAGCAACGCAATCGATCGCCCAATCGTTGGCGTCGGTGGCCGATCCGCCGTTCCCGAAAAGAATCAACTTACCGCCTCGAGATACGCGCTCTCCTATAGCAAGGGCCGCATTCGTGATGCGCTCCGCCTGTTCTGTCGCGACTTGCGCCCGGAGATTCGCATCTTCCTGCACTTTGACGCGTATCGATTCGGCAACCTGGTCTAGAATCCCGTGGGTCTCCTGTTTGTCTTGACCTAGGAAGGGATACAAAAATCCGGCCGCACCCACATCCTGGCCGAGTTCCCGATGTTCGAAGAAGACATGCACAGTTTCCCAAAGCGTGTGATAGAGAATCTCAATCAACTCCTGGTGCACGAAGGCATTCGATGCCGGACTGCGCAGCGTGTAAGAACCAGTCTTTGCGTTGGATGAGCCGGGGAGTGAAAACGTCATGGCGCCGCGGGCCGAAGCCTCGCCGAGCGCCGATTCAATCTCCGGATCTCCTTCGGGCGGCCCGAACCCCATCACGATATCTTCCGGCTGCAGCAGCGTTCGCAGCCAGGGCAGGAATAGTAAGGAGAGATCCAGCGCGGGCAATGCGCGCTTGCCGACAATCACGGGATGAACGAATTCGACCGACACGTGTTGCGCATCGGTTGCATACGGACCTTTGCCGAGCGCGAGCAAACGTCCACCAGTGAGGAAACGTTCGGACATCTCCCGGCAAGCCACTGCGAGGGTGTGCGACTCTTGCGCGAAGAATGCTTCGAATAGAGTGTTGCGTTCGGCGAAAGCTTCTTCTACGCGGTGAGTTAGATCGATGGCGATGGGTTGCATGCCTTAGCAAATCCGGGGAAGCGGGTCGCCGACGAGCATATCGATGACGCGCGTTCCCCCATATTCCGTAATTCCCAAAACCGTTGCGGATGGCTGGTCGCGTATTTCACCGATGATCACGCAGTCGCGGCCGCCGGGTGCATTTCGGATTGCATCGAGCGCAACTTCGGCATGCTCCGGAGCGACAACCGCCAGAAACTGCCCCTCATTTGCGATGTGCAATGGATCCAGGCCAAGGAGTTCACAAGCACCGCGAACGGCATCGCGCATCGGCACACGTTCTTCAGAGACCGCGACGCATAGATCGCAATCGCGCGCAAGCTCGTTCAGACAAGTAGCGACTCCGCCGCGAGTAGGATCGCGCATCCAGCGAACGCCGGCTCCAGCCGCCTGGGCCAACGCTTCGATCATCGGGAGCACCGATCTGGTATCGGAGCAGATATCGGCCTCGAGGTCGAGCTCGCCACGCGCCAGCAAGATGGTGATTCCGTGATCGCCAATCGGCCCGCTCAGCAACACTTTGTCGCCGGCACGAACACTACGGGCGCTCAATACTAAGCCCGGAAGAGGCCGGCCGAGCCCTGCGGTTGTGATGTACATCCGGTCCGCTTTTCCATGCTCGACAACCTTCGTATCGCCTCCCACAATGGAAACTCCGGCTCGTTCGGCAGCTTTCGCCATGGCGCGAACTTCTGCTTCCAACACCTCGACGGGTAGACCCGATTCGAGGATGTAGGTTACAACGAGCGTTTCAGCTCTTGCGCCAGAGACCGCCAAATCATTGACTGTTCCATTGACGGCGAGTTCGCCAATCGATCCGCCCGGAAATCGAAGCGGCTTCACGACAAAGCTATCTGCTGTGATGGCGATCTTCGAACCATTGAGGCTGACGTGCGCCGCGTCGCCCAGTGGTTCCGATGACGAACCAAAGAGCAACGGCGCAAACAGCCCTTCGATCAGGCGCCGGCTCGCCTTGCCTCCGGCGCCGTGGGCCATCTCGATCTGGGCATCGCGAAACCGGATTTTCGGAACAGTCCCGCTCATGATCTGCTCAACTCACGCGGGAATGCCAATACTGGTTAGCACCGTTTTCCGATATTCGTAGTTATAGTAGGCCGCGCAGGATCCTTCGGAGGAGACCATCAGAGCGCCAATCGGATGCTCGGGCGTACACTCCTTCCCAAACAATTTGCACTGTATGGGTTTCAGGGCGCCCTTCAGCACCTCTCCGCACTGCGCCGCTTTGGGATCGGTCACGCGGACACCGGGGACCTGGAAACGCTGCTCTGCATCCCACGTCGCATAGGCCGCTCGAATTCGCAATGCGGACTGCGAAATAAAGCCCATGCCACGCCACTCGAAGTAGGGCCGCAATTCGAAAACCTCGGCCATGGCTTTCAGCGCGGCTCGATTTCCTTCCCAGGGAACCACGCGTGTGTACTGATTCTCCACCTTGGTCTCGCCGGCTTTGAGCTGGCGAAGTAGCATGACGATGGACTGCAGAATATCCACTGGCTCGAAGCCCGAGACTGCGATCGGCTTGTGCTCATTTTTCGCAATCCATTCATACGGACGGCAACCGATCACCGTGGAAACGTGTCCCGGACCTATGAAGGCATCTATCCGCATGCCGGGCGAATCGAGAATGGCGCGAATGGCGGGAATGATAGTGACGTGATTGCAAAAGACGGAAAAATTCTGCACATCCAGAGCCTTGGCGCGCATCAGGGTCAGCGCCGTCGATGGGGCTGTTGTCTCGAAACCGATCGCGAAAAACATCACTTGCTTGTCGGGATTCTTCTGCGCAAGCTTCAAGGCATCGGATGGCGAATATACAATGCGAACATCCATTCCGCGCGCTTTATGTTCCAGCGGGCTACCCTTTGTCCCGGGAACGCGCATCATGTCTCCAAATGCGGTGAACACCACATCCGGATCCGTGGCGATCGAAAGTCCATCGTCAATGCGGCCCATCGGCAGAACGCAGACGGGGCAACCGGGACCGTGAATCAGCTCGATATTCGGAGGCAGAAGATCCTTCAGCCCGAATCGATAGATGGCGTGTGTGTGTCCGCCGCACACTTCCATGAATCTGTAATGGCGTTCGGAATCGGCTAAGCGGCGAATTTCATCAGCGGCCTTACTGATCACGCCCGCTTCGCGAAACTCGTCGACGTATTTCATATGTGCGCCTACGTCCCATCGGACAATTCACCTGGAGTCAAACGGCCTTCAGTCAAATCGTGGGACCCGTACCCTTTCACTTCATCCAGCGCCGCTTCGTCTTCGCCCATCATGGAAAGCATTCGCAACTGGTCCAGCGCCTGTTCTTCACTGATTTTGCTCATCGCGAATCCGACATGCACCAGCACCCAATCGCCACTGCGCGGCGGGTCGTCCTGCAGCAGTCCCATGTCCACATGACGCCGCACGCCGACTACCTCGATCAAGGCTCGAGTTGGATCTTCAGCCGATAGCTCTACGATTTTCGCCGGAATCGCCAGGCACATACGTGGACACCTCTCGCTGATTTCGCCGTCTGCTCAGAATTGTACGCCCAAGCCAAACAACAGCTAGGAGGGTGACGCTTTTGACAGTAGCTTGTTGCGCTGAAAATTTGTCTGGTTCCGCCAATTCGGTAATCTACGTTCGAGGGAGAACACCATGACCGCGACCACCGTTCTGCGAGAGAGTCTAGTGTATTTGTTGAAGGAAGGCGGCGCGCATAGCGACTTCGATTCCGCCGTAGATGAATTTCCACCAGACCTGCGCGGCGTCAGGCCGCCAAACGCGCCACACTCGGCCTGGGAACTGCTGGAACACATGCGAATTGCGCAATCGGACATTTTAGAATTCACTCGCGATCCAAAGCATGTTTCGCCCGACTTCCCGAGCGGTTACTGGCCCAAAACACCAGCGCCGCCACACGCCGAAGCCTGGGACGAGAGCATAAAAGCGTTCCAGCAAGACCGGCGAGACCTGGTCGAAATAACGCAAACGACTGCCGATCTGCTAGCGCCTATACCGCACGGCGATGGACAAACTGTTCTGCGCCAACTCCTGCTGGTGGCGGATCACAATTCCTATCACCTCGGCCAATTCTTGCTTGTTCGACGATTGCTCGGCGCCTGGCGAAAATAGTCGAAGCCCAAATCTTCGGCCGTTTGGCGAGAACTGCGTCCCGGACAATTCGATTGCGTGCGGCAATCCGGCCCGGATACTTGGAACCACGCCGGCGAAACTGCGGGAGCTCGAAGCGAGTCCAAACCTTTTGCGAGCCTATCGTATGTATCGTATGAGCGAAGAGGAGCGGGAAATAGTTATTAAAAAGCACTTCGGATTTACATGATTTTCTGCTATTTAACAAACAATATACAAAAAGACTCCGTAATAAGCCAAGAAGTATTTAGCAAATGAAGATCCCCATTGGATTTCACAAACTTGCGGTCCTGCGCAGGTCCAGTGCTAGCTTGAGAATCATCCCTTCATGATCCGAGCTTTGGTTGATTTTGCTCTCAACAATCGATTTTTGATTGTTCTGAGCGCCGCCCTTTTGCTGATTTGGGGCGCCATCTCCTTCCACAATCTGCCGGTTGAAGCCTATCCGGACGTGGCGAATAACTACGTACAGATCATCACGCAATGGCCGGGCCGGGCCGCCGAAGAAATCGAGCAGCAGGTCACCATTCCGCTCGAAATCGCAATGAACGGCATTCCCCATCTCGACCATCTGCGCTCCGTCTCCATTTTCGGTCTCAGCAGCCTCAACCTCATCTTCGACGACGAATCCGTCAACGATTGGAATCGGCAGAAAGTACTCGAACGGCTCTCACAGGTTAATCTGCCCGCCGGGTTGCAGCCCCAAATCGGATCCGACTACAGTCCCGTAGGGCAAATATACTGGTACACGCTTCATAGCACCAACCCCAGTTATGACGTGATGGCGCTTAAGTCCCTGGAGGACTGGACCCTTGAAAAGCAGTTCAAGTCGGTTCCCAACGTGGTAGACGTTAGCAGCTTCGGGGGCATCACGCGCGAATATCAAGTGCGCGTAGACCCCAACAAGCTGGTCGCTTACGGGCTGAGCATCGGCCAAATCGAACAGCAGTTGGCCAACAACAATGTAAACGCCGGGGGCAGTTTCCTCGAAGCCGGCATGCAGCAGATCAACGTGCGCTCCCTCGGCTTGGTGGATAACGTCAACGATATCGGAAATGTCGTTGTTAAGACCCAGAACGGCACGCCCGTCCGGATCAAAGACATCGCTGTCGTCGCGCAGGGCCCCCGCATCCGCCTTGGCAAGATCGCCAAGGCCATTCATCGGGCGGATGGCAAGATTATCGATAACAGCGACGTGGTGGAAGGTATTGTCCTACTGCGCAAGGGGGCTGACTCAGGATCCACACTGACGGCCATCCACGAAAAGGTGAAAGAACTGAACGAGCATCTGCTTCCCCCCGGAGTTAAAATCGTTCCTCACCTTGATCGCAGTGACCTGCTGACCTACACCACCCACACCGTCCTCCACAACTTGACGGAGGGAATCCTGCTGGTCGCGGTCATACTTTTCCTGTTTCTGGGAAACATCCGCGGCGCATTCATCGTCGCTCTTACCATTCCGTTCTCGCTGCTCTTTGCGTCCATCTGTCTCGATCTGAATAAAATCCCCGCCAACCTTCTGTCGCTCGGCGCACTCGACTTCGGAATGGTGGTCGAAGGCGCGGTCGTCATGGTGGAAAATATCATCCGTTATTTGGGGCGGCACAATGGCGATGGCAAACCAACGATTGCCTTCATTCGAGAAGCGGCGCATGAAGTCCAGCGGCCCGTGTTTTATTCCATCGGCATCATCATCACGGCCTATCTTCCGATTTTCACGCTGCAACATGTAGAAGGCCGGCTCTTCAAACCCATGGCATGGACCGTCTCCTTCGCTCTGCTAGGCGCATTGATTTTCTCTATGTTGGTGGCGCCTGTGCTGTGCAGCTTGCTATTCGGCAAGCACGTCCGGGAATGGCGCAATCCCCTCATGCACGGGTTGTCCAGTGGATATCTTTGGTTGTTGCATCGCGCGATCCGGTTTCGCTGGATCACTGTTGGTATCGCCGCATGTGCCTTCGGCGCATCGGTCTGGATGATGATGAGTGGAATCATCGGCTCCGAGTTTCTTCCGCACCTCGACGAAGGCGCCATCTGGGCTCGCGCCACGCTCGCCCCTAGCACCGGTCCTACCTCCGGAATCGAGATCATGGACCACGCGCGCATTGTCATGGCGTCGTTTCCGGAAGTAAAGCAGGTCGTCTCTCAAGTTGGCCGCCCGGATGACGGGACCGACACAGCAGGCTTTTTCAACACCGAATACTTCATCGACCTTAAACCAAAAGAGCAATGGCGTCCCGTCTTCCGCCAAAACAAGGAGGCTCTGATCGAGGCCATGGACCGGGAACTGGAGAAGATTCCCGGCGCGCTCTGGAACTATTCGCAGCCAATTGAAGACAACATGGAAGAGGCTGTCAGCGGCGTGAAAGGCCAGCTCGCAGTCAAGATTTACGGCGACGACCTGAAGACTCTGGAGGCGAAGGGTCAGGAAATCGTGGATGTTATGCGATCCGTGCCTGGTATCGCGGATTTGGGCCTATTCCGTGTCATCGGCCAGCCGAATCTGCAATTCAAGATCAACCGCGAAAAGGCTGCGCGCTATGGCCTCAATGTTTCCGATGTCCAGGATGCGATCGAGACCGCCGTTGGAGGAAAAGCTGTCGGGCAGGTGCTACAGGGTGAGCAGCGCTATGACTTGGTCGTTCGTTATGATGCGCCGTACCGCACTACAAGGGAGGCGGTCGAGAACATTCGGCTGCTTGCACCTTCGGGCGAGCGCGTGGCGTTGTCGCAGATATGCGACGTTCACGTGCTCGACGGCGCTTCGGAGATTTATCGCGAGGCGAACTCGCGGTACGTGGCACTGAAATACAGCGTCGTCGGCCGCGACCTTGGGAGTGCCGTCGAAGAAGCCATCGCGAAGGTGACGAAACAGGTCAAGCTACCAGTGGGTTACAAGCTCGATTGGGCGGGCGAATACGAAAGCGCCAAGCGCTCCCAAAAGCGGCTGGCGATCGTCGTGCCGATCACGCTACTGGTCATTTGCATAATCCTTTACACCATGTTCAAGTCGGTGAAGTGGGTGCTTCTCATCATGGCTAATGTGGCCATGGCGCCAATCGGAGGCCTGCTGGCCCTTCTGATAACCGGCACGCACATCAGCGTCTCCTCAGGCGTCGGGTTCCTCGCATTGTTCGGCGTTTCGGTTCAGACCGGTGTCATCATGCTGGAGTACATCAATCAATTGCGGGCCCGCGGCGAAGCCATTCTGGATGCAGCTATCGCAGGATCGGTACGAAGGCTGCGGCCCATCATGATGACCATGTTGGTGGCAAGCTTTGGGCTTCTGCCGGCTGCGCTTTCGCGTGGTATCGGCTCCGACTCGCAGCGTCCGTTCGCGATCGTGATCGTCGGGGGCTTGGTGGCCGCTTTGTTACTCGGTATATTCCTTTTGCCGACCCTCTATGTCTGGGTCGGCCGCGACACCGACGCCCTGCCCGAGCCCGGAGTGGAGCACGACGAAATCTGAGGCGCTCTTGATCACGAGTTTGCAAGGTTTTGAGTAAGCTTTGAATGGATGCAAAAGTGGCTCCGTATCCGTTTGATGCTAGTCTTATCGGATGGAAAGGCCCGCCGACCGGACCCCTGGCTCGTATGGACTAAAGAAAGCAGTCCTTTCGAGCAATGAGACTCTGGCTCAGTCCATTGCACTGATAGCGCCAACCGCGGGACCCTTGTTGGCGATCCCGTTCGTCTACGCATCCGCGGGCTCGGGGACTTGGCTCACTTTCCTCATCGCGACGATCACAATTTTCCTGGTGGCGCTGAATGTCAATCAATTTGCGCGGATTTCAGCTTCGCCCGGTTCTCTCTATTCGTATATCTCTTCGCATATGCATCCGATTGCCGGAATGCTGGCGGCTTGGGCTTTATTGATCGCCTACATAGGAACCGCGACAGCTATAGCCGCCGGATTGACTAACTACACCAACGTTGTGTTGAGCATCTTAGGTATTAAGTCCTTCCCGCTGATAGTAGCTGCCGCCGGCGTGGGTCTCGCGGTCTGGCTAGCTTACCGGGACGTAACGATCTCGGCGCGACTGATGCTCGGCTTGGAAATAATTTCAGTCCTGCTGATTTCTGTGGTCGCAATAGGCGTTCTGGTCCGGCACGGCTTACATCCGGACATGGACCAATTGACCCTGAAAGGCATGACGCCGGCGAAGCTTCGAATGGGTTTGGTGTTAGCGATTTTCGCGTTAGTGGGCTTCGAGAGCGCGACTTCATTAGGTTCGGAGGCAAAGGACCCGCTGCGGAACATACCTCGCGCGGTGACGTGGAGCGGGGTCTTGGCCGGTCTATTCTTCGTTCTTTGCGCATACGCGGAAGTATTGGGTTTTCGCGGCTCCGCCGAAACATTAGAGAACAGCCCGGCGCCCCTGCATGTCATGGCGCGAAGCGCGGGTATGCCGGCACTTATCGGTATCGCGATCGACATGGGCGCATTGGTGAGTTTCTTTTCTTGCGTTCTCGCGTGCATTACCGCCGGCGCGCGGGTCTTGTTCTTAATGGGACAAAAGGGCGCGTTGCACTCTCGACTAGGCCAGGTCCACACGTCGAACCGGACTCCTCACCGGGCAGTGGTCGTCAGCGGCATGGCGGCGTTTCTGCCACTGGGCGTATTGACTTGTCTTGGGATCGGGACGTCCGAAATATATGGTTTGACCGGAACGTTAGCGACCTTCGGATTCTTGACGGCTTACGTCCTGGTTTCGATTGCGGCGCCTATTTTCCTGAGGGCGCAAGGGCGATTGATGGTTCGGGATGTAGTCGTGTCCGCGCTGGCGCTGTTTGCAATGATCGTCGCTTTTTTGGGCAATGTTTATCCGCTTCCGCCGGCTCCTTATAACTACTTGCCGTACATCTATGTTGCACTTCTTTCAATTGGACTTACCTGGTCCGTAGTGTTGAATGCCAGAACACCCGCATTCGCGGAGAACGCGGACGCCGATCTGGATACCGTCGCCGATTGAGGGCAACATTGCGCAAACTGATGAAGGTTATCAAGTTTCTGAATAAGAGCCTCGTTTAAAAGCGGGCTATAATACCGCAACAGGTCTCTTGTCTCGGTCTCAACACAATATGAAGCTATTGTTCGCGATGCTGCTTGCCGTACCGCTGATTCTTCAAGGCCAAAATGGAGACTCTCCTTCCTCTGACAGTCCCAGCGCCGCAAAAGTTCAAATTGAGGCGGGTATACCGGTCACGAATCAGCTCGTGATTCAGAAGTGCTCCAGTTGTCACACCCGGGATGCCAAAGGGAACATGCTCCGGATTTCTTGGGAGCGGACCACGCCGGAAGGATGGGAAGAGGCCATTAAACGGATGGTGCGGTTGCGCGGTGTCAATCTTACTCCGGAAGAGGCGCGATCGATCGTGAAGTATCTGAGCACGGAGCACGGCTTGGCGCCGGAAGAGGCTGCGGCGGTTGAGTTCTACGACGAAAAGCGGATGGTGGATGAGACTAATATTCCGAACGACAAAGTGCGCGGGGCTTGCGTGATGTGTCATCCGTTCGCGCGTCCCATGTCGTGGCGGCGATCCTCAGGCGATTGGAAGCTACTCGCGAATCTTCACATTGCCCTCTATCCACAGGCCGACGAGGCATTCCGGTTTGGACTAGGAGCCGGCGACGAGGGCGGCAGCGAACCGGCTGACAAGACTGTGCCACTGGATGCAGCATTGAACTATTTGGATAAGGCGGCTCCGCTTGAAACGCCTGAGTGGGCCGCATGGCGGCCACGAATGCGCGCGCCTAAGCTGGCCGGCCGGTGGTTGGTCTCCGCCGATGTTCCGGGCAAGGGGAGATATTACGGCGAGATGGTGGTGGAGCCCAGCGGGAATGCCAGCGACGAGTTTTCGACCCGCGTGACACTGAAAAGTGTAAACGGCGGTTCGACTTTATCGCGTGAGGGCCGCAGTTTGGTTTATACGGGTTACGCTTGGCGCGGGCATTCGAAGGGAACCACGGCGCCGGGCCCGGCTCCCGATGACCTATCGCGGGATATGCGCGAAGTGATGTCGGTCGCTCCGGACCAGTTGAGCGCACAAGGGCGATGGTTCTGGGGTCAATATCAGGAATTCGGGATGGACGTGAAGTTGCAGCGCGCCTCTTCCGATCCGGTGTTGCTGGGCATTGATCGAGCAGCTCTTAAGACCGGATCGAAGAATGTCCGGATTCGCATGATCGGCGATAATCTGCCCGATCGGGTTGCAGCATCGGATTTCGACTTCGGATCCGGTGTGACAGTGGACGATATTGTTTCGCATTCATCGAATGAGGTGGTCGCCGAAGTTAGTGTTGCCGCCGATGCGATTTCCGGAAGGCGGGACGTTGCTTTCCGGCGGTCGGTGTTACCCCGGGCGGTCGCAGTGTACGACCGTATCGACTATATAAAGGTATCGCCTGAATCGGCGTTAGCGCGGCTTGGAAGCGAACGCCATCCAAGGGGCTACCAGCAGTTTGAGGCGATCGGTTACCAAAGAGGCGCGGACGGCAAGCCGCATACGGCGGACGACGTGGAACTCGGGCCGGTCGACGCCACCTGGTCGATAGAGGAATTTTATGATTCTTACGGAGACGACGATAAGAAGTTTGTCGGCACCCTGAGTCCCACAGGCCTCTTTACCCCGTCGAGCGATGGGCCGGATCCGAAGCGCCAGTTTAGCAAGAATAACTACGGCGACGTATGGGTAGTGGCGACGGCAAAAGATGAAAAAGGCGCCGACGGACGACCGCTGATAGGCAAATCATACTTAGTTGTTACGGTACCGGTTTACATGCAGTGGGATCAGCCGGAGGTTGGCCAATGATTTGGCGCCCATCGCCGAAAGGAACTCCTTATGAAACACTTGCGCCCCTTAAATAAAAAGGCGGCACGCATTAGCAACTACGTGGCATCGAAGAGGGACGACGTGGTCGCGCTACAGGATGCAAGGCCCACTCAGACGCGGCCTCATGTGCCCACTGGGTGTGCGCTCATGTTCTCGCCCGGCTGGGAGGTGGATTCCGCGGGCGGTACAGCAGGCCTATGTCAGCCGGTGGAACGGGATATCTACGACTGCTTTGTCAGTTGCTATTGGCCGGCCCAAGTACCGGATCATTTGAATAACTCGCCGGACTGGGCAAGCAAATGCGCTGCCGCTACGAAAGACTGGCGAAATCTGGATCTGATCTTCCCATAGACGATTCTCCATAGACTTTTTCATGCGCCAACTATCACTGCTTTTTTCCGCTTTTGCCGCCGTAGCGAGCGCGGGTACTTTGTATCTTCCCGCCTATCCGGCCAGGGTGCTGGTGTTCGACGAGGCTAAGGGTCAGATTGTGGACCGCATCCCGTTGGCGACTGGCACTCCGATGTCGATCCGTTTGTCGCCCGACAAGAAACGGATCTATGTCACGACCATCGATCACAATGGCATCGAGGTTATCGATGTCGCCACGCGCAAGGTGGTCAATCATTTTGTTCTGAACACACCGGAAACACAATATCGGTTTTGGGGTGGCGCGCCGGATCCAAGCGGGAAGTTCTTCTACACCATCACCAAGGAGATCGACCAGAAGCCGGATCACTACGACGTGGGCAAGCCGATGTATACAGTCATCGACCTGGAACAGCAGAAGATCGCCAAGACCGTCGAAGTGCCGAAAGAAGACGCGAGTTCTCGAGAGATCGATTATGCGGGCGGATCATTTCAAGTCTCACCGGATGGTAAGTATCTTTATCGCTTTGGCAAGGCTATCACCGTTCTGCAGACCAGCGACTTTAAGGAAGTCGATCGCATCGACTTGGCGAAACCGGACCTCCCCGGAATGGAGAATATTCAGTTTGGGGGCGGATTCGGCCCGGATTTGGACTTACTAAGCCAGCCAGGGGAACACATCGCGTTGTTCGACTCGGAAGATCCGATTGTCCACAACAAGGTCTTCGGATTGGGCCGTTTTGATCTGGGCACCCGTCAGATGGAGTTCACACCCATTGGGCCCGCACCGCGCGGCTTGTCCGGTTTTGAGGTGACGCCGGATAAAAAGCTGGCCTATACCGTCGCCGTCAACGGCATCCATGGCACGAAACACTGTGAATTTTGGGCATTTGATCTAGGAAACGATCGGATAACGAAGAGAGCAGAAGTCCCATGCAGGACTCGCTTTACGCTCGGCATCTCGACAAACGGGAAAAAACTGTATATTTACGGCGCGGGCTTTGATATTGAAGTTTATGACGCCGCTACTCTCAAATACGAAAAGACATACGATTTAAATACCGACGTCACGTACGGCGGTATTGTCGAGTTGCCATAACCATCGATTTCTTTTTAGAAGCGCAATGGGCGCGGACGCGCGCCGCCATACGGAAGTAGTTCGCAGACTACCAAGTTATAACCGTAACTCCCTTGACGCCAAGGCGAGTAGCCGTTACACGTTCGAAAACCCACGTCGGTTAGGAATTCTAAAACTTGTAATTCGTGAAGAAGGAGGGTTTGTATGATTTCATGCTCCCCAGTTCAAGTAGAGTTTCAGACGTCCGGCAAGCGTGGGTTAGCGCCAGTGGCTTCACGCTTCCTGCTTGCGGCGCTCTCTGCAGCGGTTTTTTGCGCGGCGGCTTATAGCCAATCGACGTTCGGCACCATTCTAGGAACGGTGAAGGATCCATCGGGCGCCGCGGTTCCCAAAGCAATTGTAGACCTTATCAACACGGGCACCAGCGCGAAGCATTCGACTGTAACCCATTCTGACGGTTCGTATGAGTTCGTCAATGTGGACGTAGGGACTTACACACTGAGTGTGGAAGCGCCCGGCTTTCACAAATCGGACCTGAATCCGTTCGATTTGAGCGCTCGCGAGACAAGGCGCGTGGATGTCGACTTGCAAGTTGCCGCCCAAGCGGTAACTGTGAATGTCGAAGCGACCAGCATATTGCAGTTGGATACGTCTAGCGTTGCCGAATCGAAAGGTAGCCGCGAATTGACGGACTTGCCCGTGGCCATCACGACGCGCGCGAGCGGCTCCACCAGCGCTTTCTCGACGTTAACTGCCCAGCCAGGCGTTCAAACCGATACCAGCGGCAACATCTCGGTTGCCGGAACAACGCCCGGACAGATTTCGGTAAGTATCGACGGGATCAGTTCTGTGGGCCCGGGATCCATTGGCGCGCTGACCGAAATGTTTCCTTCCTTCAATGCGATTGAAGAAATCCGGATCAGTGAGACGCTGAATCCGGCAGAGTACGGCGGGGTTGCCGACATCACAACCATTTCCAAGTCCGGCACGAACTCTTTCCACGGCGGCGCGTTTGAAAATCTTCAGAACAACGACTTCGACGCGAGCGATACGTTCAGCCACACCACGCCGATCATCAAGATGAACAACTTTGGAGCGTTTCTGGGAGGGCCGGTCATTCTTCCAAAGCTATACAACGGACGGAACAAGACGTTCTTTTTTGGCAGTTTGGAGTATATGCGGCTTCCAAAGGAATCTACGGCGCTGCTATCCGTACCCACGGCCGCAATGCGGAATGGCGACTTATCGTCATACTTGCTTCCGCAAAACGGCGGCGCTGGTAATCAACTGACGGGAGGATATCCGGGCAATATCATCCCGGCATCGCAATTGAACCCATTTGCACTGGCTGTTATGAAGGAGTTCTATCCGCTTCCTAACTACGGGACGCCGGATTTAGTCGCGAATAACTACCTGGCAACTTTCGCGGTCCCAATTAACAGCGCTCAAGGGGACGTGCGCATCGATCAAGTGATTACGCCCAAACATCAGGTGTACGCGCGGTATACCTACAAGAACCGCCGGGTGGTCAATCCGCCAACCGATTCCTCCGGTAACATCAGTTCGCCACTGGTTGGAACGTTCAACGAGCCCGAGATCGATAGTGCGCTGACGGTAGCTTACAACTGGGTGATCAGCCCGTCCTTGGTCAATGAGGCGCGAGGCGGCTTCAGCCGGACCCACACCAATCCAAGCTTCGATGCCAATACACAGCAGGTTGTGAATAGCTTGGACTTACAAAACCTTCCCTCAATACCCTCGACTCAAGACATCCCGACAATCAATCTTGCCGGTTTCCTGGGACTTCACAGCGGAGTCGTAGACACCAACCCGCGGCAAGCCACAACCCAATTCCTGGACAACCTAACATGGACAAAAACGAAACATACCTTCAAATTTGGCGGAGACTTCCGGTATTTGAGTAGTCTGTTTACGGACGTCTTTGCCGATTACCGATTGGGTGCCTACACGTACAACGGTTCGACCACCGGAGATCTGCTGGGAAGCGGGGCGGCCGTTCCTTTGGCTGGATTCCTGCTCGGCTATCCCGACCTGACCACGATTGCTACCGTATTGAATCCCACCACGGATGCGTATGCCAAGCATTATGCATTTTTTGCTCAGGACGACTTTAAGGTCTCTTCGTCATTCACGCTCAATCTTGGTCTTCGCTGGGAATACCATCCGATGTTCCGGGACCACAACAACAACCTCGCGAACTTTTATCCCGACTACACGAGTACTGTCGACGGACAGACCGTAAATGGGGCTGTGATCTTGCCCAACCAATCGACCTTCGCACTGGTAAATCCGGGCTTTGCAGAAACTGTTGCCCCGACGCCTATTCTTACTGCCGCTCAAGTGGGTGTTCCCGCCAGTTTGCGTTTTTCGCAGAAGACGGACTTCGCGCCGCGCGTTGGCTTCGCCTATCGAATTGGTGGAAGCGACAAGACGGTCATCCGAGGAGGCTACGGACGCTTTATTGAAACGCTCCTGAGTTCACAAGTTATCGATGGATGGTCGGTAGAGGCGAGCGACGTTTCGTATTTCACGAATTCACTTGGAAGTAACGGCTTGCCTGTCTTCCAGGCTCCCTACTCCTTCCCCAGCAACATCGCACAGCCAGGGTCGTATTTCTTCGACCTGGCATCGAATGTTCACTATAAGGATCCGAAGATCGACGAGTGGAATCTGACGCTCGAACGGGACTTGGGGAAAGGCATCGGTTTCCGCGCTTCCTATGACGGCAACCACGGATCGAAACTCGGTACGGTGATCAATCTAAACCAGCCTCATGCGAGTGCACAAGGGTTTGATCCAGCGAACACGCCTTTTCCGGCCGTTTCGTATATCGCTTATCAAACAAACCTGGGCTACAGTAACTACAACGCCGGCACGTTCTCCGTGCAGAAACGCATGACCAGCGCCCAGTTCGAAGCCAGCTACGTATACACGCGAAACCTAACAAACATCTATGGCGCGACTTCGGGTAGCACGGCCAGTTTCAATTCGGCCAACGAGTTTGGCGGCACGCTGAGCGATCCGTACAATCCGGACCTCGACTATGGAAACGTTCCTTTCAGCCGCCGGCATCGTTTCTTGCTGACTTTTCTTTATGAATTACCCTTTGGTCCCGGCAAGCATTTCGTCAACAGCTCGAATTCCATTTTGAGCCGTGTCGTTGGCGGATGGACTTTAAGTGGAATCGCGCTCGTACAAAGCGGTCCTTTTATGACGGTGAGTACGTTGAACGATCCCTCAGGAACGGGCTATAACCAATTCAATGCCAACGGCGGCCGCGCGGATACCGTCGCGGGCCAGAATCCGTATGCCGGGCAGAATTTGAACAGTTGGATCAATCCCAACGCATTCACCGATCCCGCAAATAATATTGGTCGATTTGGCGATTCTCAACAGGGCGGCGTCGTAGGCCCAGGCACAACGGCGGTCTCGCTTTCCTTGCTCAAGCGTTTTGTGATCCGGGAGTCTACCCGGATTGAACTTGGCGCCCAGGCCGCCAATATACTTAACC
Source organism: Bryobacteraceae bacterium (assembly GCA_036272835.1). Lineage (GTDB taxonomy): Bacteria > Acidobacteriota > Terriglobia > Bryobacterales > Bryobacteraceae > Bog-105. The sequence goes on along the minus strand of DATAXY010000017.1, from coordinate 30,196 downwards.
ACCCGAACTACGAAGCGCCGTCGAACCTTACCGTGGGAGTGCCTGGTTTCGGCCAAGTCACAGCGATGCAGAGCGCGGAAGGCGCGGGACCGCGTGCGATACAGTTGACAGGACGCATTAGCTTCTAATTGTTGATGAGACGGGCAGTCCTAAAATCGGTGGCTCTTTCCTTGGCGCTGATCGCTAGCGGATGGGCCGCCGAACCTCTTGTTGGAACATGGCAACTGGACCATCAAGAGATCAATGGGCATAAGAAAGAAACAGAACCACTGACGCTCCGAATTGCCACTGATGGAGATAGGTATTCGTTCGCCTTTGCCGTTCTGGTGAATAATATCGACTTTGTAAGCATGAGCTATTCGGCTAAATTGGATGGGACAGAAGCCGATGTCAAGAACGCCAACGGTGTGAAGGTGGGTACCATCCAAATCACACAATCGAGCCCTTCGCACTATAAGTTGCTGCTGAAGGGCGCTAACAGGCCGGAGACCACTGGCAGCCTGACCGTCTCTCGGGATGGAAAGACCCTTACCAGCGATACGGATACTGAGATGGCGGGGCACGCCGCGCATTTGGTACAGTCGTTCTCCCGGCGCTAAGTGGGCTTTCTCCGTCAATTCCTCCGCCATCCCCAACAGCTTTGGCTTCGGCGCGTCAATTTCCAGGTGCACCTCTGGACTGGAGTGATTCTCGCAATCTACGTCACTCTGATCGGTTTCAGCGGGTCCATTCTGGTTTTTGGCGATGAGTTAGCGAGGCTTTTCGATCCGAGCCCCTGGCCTGCCATGAACGCGAACGGGCAGACGGCCGATGTAGCGGTCGTCCTTCGCGACCTAAGGTCGCGCTATCCGGGCATGCACATTATTTCGGTGATGGGCCCGACCGCCGCCGAACCCGTCTTCCTGTCCGTGCTGCAACGCCACCGACGAATCACCGTCGCTTCGAATCCTGTTACTGGCCAAGTGATGGGAGAGGTGCCCCGACGGCGTTCGCGGCTCGAATGGATCTATGAGTTGCACGAGAATCTGCTGGCGAGGCGAACCGGTCGCGTCGTGAATGGCGTGGGCGCGATGGCGCTGCTGTTGCTCGCGCTTACCGGAGTGGTCAATTGGTGGCCGGGCATTCAAAACTGGCGCCGGGCGATGAGCGTCGATTTTCGAAGAAAGTGGAAAAGGATCAACTTCGACCTGCATAGCGCGGTGGGCTTCTGGGGCCTTGTATTTGTTAGTCTGTGGGCGATAAGCGGGATCTACTTCGCCTGGCCGGACAAGGTGCTGGAATATATCGATCGATTGTCTCCTGTTGTAAATGCGTTGCCGCCGCCAGTTCGCGTCGCGCCCGAAATTGAGGCCGCGCCGCTCGATTTCGACGCGATACTCAGGAAAGCGTATGCAGTCGATCCGGGAACTAAGTGGAAGGGCGTTATTTTTCCCGGAGCCCGGCGAAGTCCGTTGGAGATGCTCATGTCCCGAGCGCCGGGCATCGGGCGGGATTATGAGGACACGCTCTACTTCAATCCGTACAACGGCGAATACATCACCACCTGGCAGTATGGAGTCAACAAGAGCTTTGGCGATTGGTTCATCTGGCTCCAAATCCCCTTGCACTTCGGGACACATTGGGGCTTGGGCATCAAGTGCCTTTGGGCGGCTCTGGGACTGGCCTTGCCGCTGCTTGCGGTCACCGGATTGCTCATGTATTGGAACCGGGTGCTGGGCCGAAGATGGAAGCAATTGCGAAAGGCTTCGGTCGGCCCATTCACGGGCGCGAAAAAATCTGCGCCCTGACGATCGCGATTCAGCCTGATCGAGCCATGCGATCGTAGAGCGCCTGTAATTCGCGCACTCCCGATTCAGCCTCCGCCCGGTCGGGCTGTTCGTTGCTATCGTTCCAGCCAGTATCTTCGCCGTGCGCACTGGGTTGAATGACTATGCCGTCCCGGCGCCCCAGGACATTGAGATTGTTGTAGATCAAGCCGTAATTTACACCTTCTTGCGGGATCAGCCATCCGATCTGGCCGCGCACCGGCACGACCGTCTCGTCGGACCAGAGCTGCCGCGCCGCGTAGCCGGTGCAATTGACGATGACGCGCTCGGGAAGCGAGGCGAGGTCCTGCGGCGTGTGGAATTCCCGTGTCTCAATCGCCCCGCCCGCGATTAGAAAATCGTTTATCAATTGTCGCGAATAACCGGCAATGTTGAACGTCATGGACGTGCTGCGGCGAACATACTTCGTGGGGAAATGATGCGTCCCCGGAGGCAAGTCCTGCGGTTTCGGCGTAAGGTCGGCAATGCGTTCCTCATAATGAACGAAGCCGTGATGATCCTGCTTATCCCGCTCAGCAAGGCGCTGCTCATGGCTCAGATCCGACAGCACGTAACGATCGGTCCACTCGACCGGATTGCCGGCCACGCCTAGGTAGCTTTGATACATGGCGAATGATGCCCGTGCCATCGATTCCCATTCCGATGGAAACTCCGGCGCCGCGGCTGAGGTAAGAGCGACGCGAGAATCCGGTGTCCATGAACCGGTGGCGCGGCACGATCGAACGTATGGCGGCCTTTCCTTGGCGTAGATGGTGACGCGCAGGCCGGCTCGCTGCGCCGTGGTGGCAGCCGTGAGCCCTAGCGCTCCACACCCGACCACGGCGAGTTGGCGACTGCCGTTCATGGCCTCCAGCGCCTTGCCGATGGCAACCTGCGCCGATCCCCAGGAGAGCGACCATCCGCTTCCGCCATGCCCATAATTGTGCACGACGATCTTGTCCCGAACATGTTCCACATCGAATCGTGGCCCTGACAGTCGAAACGGACGCAAGCAAACAGTAACGCGAAAGATTCGATCGGTGTCCGCGCGGATCGGCGGGGTCGGCCCTATCGCCTCATAAAAAGGAAGTTGCGTTGCGGTACGCCGCCCGCATCCGGCTATACCCAGGGCGCCCAATCCGGCGACTGCACTCGAGTTCCGTAGAAAGGAACGTCGGTTCATGTAAGTTGCACCTCTTTCGGTGTCGCAGCTACCTGGGTGCGATTTCGTAAGAACTCATGATAGCGGACCGTTCGCTATGTACCACGGCCGCGGTATAAAACATTTCGATATGGCTGCCCAGAAGTTTCTTCTTTATTGGCACCGCTCAAACTGTTACCCTGTAGGCTTTAGCAAACCGTGAGAATTTATCCCTTATGACATCTTCCTTGGGTGGTCGATTGCTGCGATCTTTGTCCGCTCTTGGACCTGGGCTGTGGTTTTTTTTGGCGGGAACGGCGGCATTTGCCCAATCGGCGCCGTCAGTGGACGCCCGGCTGAACGCGCTCGACGCCGCAACGAAGAGCGCGCAACTTTCAGGCGATAACGCCTGGATGTTGACCAGCGCTGCGTTGGTGTTGATGATGACTGGGCCGGGGCTGGCGCTGTTTTATGGCGGGCTGGTGCGCAGCAAGAACGTGCTAAGCACCATGATGCACAGCTTCATCCTGATGGCCGTAGTCACGGTGCTCTGGGCCATCTACGGCTATAGCCTGACCTTTGCAGAAGGCTTGCCCTTTATCGGAGACCTGCGCTATCTCTTCCTGAACGGAGTCGGCAGCGCACCCAATCCGGATTACGGAGCGACAGTTCCGCAGGAAACCTACATGATTTATCAGTTGATGTTCGCCATCATCACTCCGGCCCTGATTTCCGGCGCTTTCGCAGAGCGTATGAAGTTCAGCGCGATGGTGGTGTTCACCTGCTTGTGGTCGACGATTGTGTACTTTCCGATGGCGCACATGGTTTGGGGCAAGGGAGGCTTGTTGAATGCCTTTCTCGGCGGCAAAATACCGACATTTGATTTCGCCGGCGGTACGGTGGTCCATGTCACGTCAGGCGTCAGCGCTTTAGTATGCGCGCTCTATTTGGGTAAGCGCGTAGGCTATCCTAAGGAACCGATGAAGCCGCACAATCTGGTGCTAAGTATGATTGGCGCCTGTCTGCTTTGGGTGGGATGGTTCGGCTTTAACGCGGGCAGCGCAGTGAATGCCTCGGGCCTGGCCACCAGCGCGTTCGTAGCCACGCATTTCGGTGCTGCGGCGGCCGCTCTGGGCTGGATGTTCGCAGAGTGGTTCAAACAAGGTAAGCCGAGCATGTTGGGCGCGATTTCAGGAGCCGTGGCGGGATTAGTCGCGATCACGCCGGCATCCGGTTTCGTCAAACCGTTTCCGGCGCTGTTGATCGGGTTTGCGGCCGGTATCTTCTGTTACTTCATGGTGACGGCGGTGAAGGGGCGCTTTGGCTATGACGATACGCTTGATGCTTTCGGCGTGCACGGGGCCGGCGGAACATTGGGAGCGATTCTGACCGGAGTGTTTGCTACCAACGCGATCAATGATGGCTTGAAAGACGCGGCGGGAAAAGTACTTCCGCTAGGATTAGTAGACGGAAATCCCGGGCAAGTATTGAATCAGGCGGTTGGCGTGGCGATCGCGTGGGGATTGGGTATATTTGGGACCCTCATCATCCTGAAGATTGTCGATATGACGATTGGCCTGCGCGTTCCTGCGAATGAAGAAGTGGAAGGGCTAGACTTGAGCTTGCACGGCGAAGAAGGCTACAACCTGGACGTATAGGCGCATAGGACCGAGCCCATGAAAAAGATTGAAGCGATTATCCAGCCCCACAAGTTGGAAGAAGTGAAAGAGGCGCTAAAGAGCATCAGCGTGGACGGGATGACCATCACCGAGGTGCGCGGCCATGGGCGGCAGAAGGGACATAAAGAGGTCTATCGCGGCTTGGAGTACCAGGTGGATCTATTGCCAAAGGTGAAGATCGAACTGGTTGTACCCGACCAGCGACTGGACGAGGTGACGCGATTAATCGCGGAAACCGCGCGCACGGGCAAAATTGGCGATGGGAAGATTTTCGTCTTCGATGTGTTGGAGGCGATTCGCATCCGCAACAACGATTCCGGGGAATCCGCGCTGTGATGTGTGCCCTCTCGACGAGGGTGCGGCGGGGAGCAAGCCAACCTTAACCGATGGGTACGCCAACCCAACACGCCAGCGTGCAAGAGAGCAGCATGCAAGAAATATTCGAGCAGTTCCGGCGTGACCCCGATCCGTTTCAAGTGTTCGAAACGCGGACGAGAAGCGTGGACGAGTTCGTCAAAAGCGCAGCGGCCGCGAGCCTCGCACCCCGGTTGACCTCCCAATTCGCGGTAGTGGCTGTCGGGGGCTACGGCCGCAAGGAACTGTTTCCGTACTCCGATATCGATGTTGTGGTGCTGTTTGAGAACGAGCCAGACGTGGCCGCCACGAAAGAACCTTTGGCTGATTTCCTCCAAGCGCTGTGGGATAACGGTCTGCGGGCAAGCCATTCGGTGCGCAGTGTTGCTGAGTGCTGCCGGTTTAATGAACATAACGTCGAACTGCACATTAGCCTGATCGACCTGCGCTATGTGGCAGGCAGCACCGAGTTATTCCACAATTTGGAGAATCGGCTGCCGGAGTTCTATCAGCGCTATGCAGAGGCGATCACCCATCGTGTTAGTGAATTGTCTCGCGCGCGGCACGCCAAGTTCAATCACACGGTCTACCATCTAGAGCCAAACGTTAAAGAGAGCCCCGGAGGCATTCGCGATCTTCATCTGCTCCGCTGGCTGGCGCGGCTGCTCCCTCAGAATGAGGCGATTCGGGAAGCGGTCACGGAATTGGATGGCGCACGGCGGTTCTTGTTCGCTGTGCGTTGTTTTTTGCACTTCCAGTCGGGACGGGATTACAACCTGCTGACGTTTGAATTGCAGGACGAATCGGCCAGAGCGCTGCCCTCTCAACCGGAGGAGCCGGCTGCCTGGATGCGAACGTATTACCGGAATGCCCGGCGCATTTATCAATCCAGCGGGAGAGCTCTTGATCAGGTGGAGGCCCACGATGCGTCGCTGCTGCGCCAATTCAGGGACTGGCGATCGCGCTTGTCGACGCCAGAGTTCACGATCTCGCGTGACCGGGTGTTCCTGCGCAATCCGGGCGAAACTTTGCAATCGGTCGACGGCATCCTGCGTTTGTTCATATTCGTAGCCAGGCACGGCCTCAAATTGTCTTGGGATGCGCAGCGGCGGTTGCGGTCCGCAACGGAAGCGTTCCGCGACGAGCTTCGGGGAAGCGCAAAGGGCGCGGATGCGCGACACCAGACAGCAAAGGAACTCGTTAAGCCTTTCGGTGGCGCCCTTGATACCACGGCCGTTTTGCGCGAGTTCCTCAATAGCCCGTTGCGATGGGAAACTTGGCACGAACTGTTTGCCCAGCCGAACGCAGGCGCCGCATTGGCCGATATGCAGGAGACGGGGCTACTGGCGGCCGCCATTCCTGAATGGGAATCAATTGACGGGCTGGTGGTGCGCGACTTCTATCATCGCTACACCGTGGATGAGCACACCTTGGTGGCAATTGGCGTGATCGATGACCTGGCCACTCCCAAAGCGCACATGCCCCAAAGGTTCCAGAAGCTGTTAGAGGAGGAACAAGACCCTGCCCAGGTTCGTCTGGCTTTACTCCTCCACGATTTAGGGAAAGGGACAAAGCCGGGCGATCACGTGGCCGGTTCGTTGGCCGCGGCGCCTGAGATTTTGGCGAGGATGGGAGCGCCGGCCGAAACAATAGTGGCTATTCTGTTCTTGATCGAGCACCACCTAGATTTGTCGTTGATTATGAACGCACGCGATCCGGAAGATCCCGCGACGGCCCGTTACCTGACCTCGCGCATCGATACCCAGGAGGCTTTACGGCGGCTGGCACTGCTCACCTTTGCCGATATCAGTGCGGTAAACCCGACGGCGATGACGCCTTGGCGCATGGAACAGCTCTGGCGGGTGTATTCGATGGGCTCCGAACAGCTAACGCGAGAACTAGTCACCGATAGGATTGACCACGCGCCGGCCTTGGTTTCGGGAGAATCCGTTGGGCCGGAGTTGGCAAGTTTCTTGCAAGGGTTTCCAATGCGATACGTACGCACCCACACTCGCAAGGAAATTGAGCACCACCTGGCGTTGGAGCAACAGAGCCAAGACGCAGGCACAGCGGTTGAGATCGCGCCTCTGGCCGGCGCCTACCTGGTGACCGTGCTGGCTCGGGACCGGGCGGGTCTATTTGCGATGGTGTGCGGCGCCCTCGCGGGTTTTGGCATGAACATCGTTCGCGCGGAAGCGTTTGGCAATGCGCATGGAGTCGCGTTGGAAGTGATGCGCTTCACCGACCCGATGCGAACGTTGGAATTAAATCCCGATGAGGTGGATCGGCTGCGCTGGACCATCGAACGCGCGGTTACGCGGTCTATTGAAGTGAATGAATTATTAAAGCGCAGGCGTGCATCGCCACGGTTGAGCCGCGGAGCGCGCATTTTACCGGCAGTCCGCTTCAATAACGACGCTTCGGATGTTTCAACGCTAATCGATTTCACTGGGGAAGACCGCCCGGGATTACTGCACGATCTCGCATCGGCTCTTGCGGCCGCGGGATGCAACATCGAAGTCGTCATGATCGATACCGAGGCGCATAAAGCAATCGATGTGTTCTATGTAACTTACGAAGGCCGCAAATTGGATGACGCGCTTCAGGAGCGGCTCCAAATTGAGTTGATGCGCGCCGCTACGCCGGGCTAAAAATACGAATGAGCGGGATTTTGACCTCGCCAGTCGACCTTGAAACCTAATACCTTACTCCGCCGAAGTTAGATCAGGCAAATAAAAAGTTAGATATTTAGTCCACCATGACGATTCAGAACGAATCAAGAAGCATAATCGGCGCAATCGCCAATGGCGTTCGGGAGCCGAATCGGCAACGCGCCAGAACCGAGGACGCGCTATGCACCTTTCCGTTGAAGATGTGCGGATGGATGGCGACATCGGCACACTGCATCTCTAAACTTCCATATTGATAAACGGGGAACGATTCGCACCCGGTGAGACGCTTTTCCTGGACTACATAGACCGACCGGAGCGACTCTTCGAGCGCACGATCCCAGGCGTCGGGTATCATTTCGGACCCGTTGTAGGACGGTAGCCCTGCGGACTCGTCGTTGGGCCACAATGCGAACTGCTCCCGATGCTTACGAATGAATTCCAGCAGGTCAACCGATTCACCGTGGAATTCCGCCTTCCCGGCGGCTACCAGGCGCGTCCAAGGCACGACTTCGTGAATCAGCTTGCGATCGCTCGCCGCCAGGTTTCGGACGATTTGACAGTCGGTGAGTAGCGCGAAAAACGATCGTCGATTGACAATGTCGGAACGGAAGCTATTAACGGTACAGACGGCGCCGTGCCGGCAAGCATCGAAAAGAGGGTGCGACAGATTGATCTGCAGCAGAAGCTCGCGGATGGAAATATCCCGGAAGACCACGTCCACGATGAAATCCCGGCTTCGTAGACGGCCTTGGGAGTATTCGAGATTTTCAACACAAACAGGCCGCGCATCAGCGCCACAACGAGACAACAATTCCGCCAGTAGCTGCGGTTGATTGGAAGTGGCGCCGTCGCAGTGCAGCACGGCGATGTTGGGATTGGTCCTCCCACCGAATTCTTTCCACGTCTTCAGCACCACATGACAGAGACGGCTACCGGAACAAGCGGGAGTCAGCGAAAATCCGCTCAACTGAAGATCTCTCAGGATCGGCAATTGGGCGAAGATCTCGCTCAGCGTGTCCACGTAAGCGAGACTGGGCGCGGCTGCGGACCGGAAGCCACTTACCTGCAGGACATCCTCGTGAAAGTGAGCTTCGGCATGGGCCGCAACGCTCATCCGGGAATAGCCCGAAGGTAATCCGGCGAGTGCCCGCTCAGCGGGTAGCAGGCGCAAGCGGCTCAGCAGCGGCCCCGAGTGAAGCGCTTGTATATAAATTTGCTCCGCGATGGCCGAGAGGCGCTCCGTAACGCGGGCCAACGTGACAAACTGGGACTTAGGCAGGATGTACGGCCTTAGCACAGGAGCGGCCAGCCGCCCAGCTTCGACCAGGCCCTGACGGCGCATAGTCTCCTGAAATTCGTCCGCCCAGGCAAGGTCGCGATAGATCTCGTTGTCGAGGAGTTGGAGATAGCGGACGACCGCCTCGCTGGGAAGCGCCATTAAGTCCTTTTGCTAGTGATTCAGTATTACATAACGGAAAGAAATGGACGAAAAAATGACGGGATTCGAGTGCACGCCCGCGGATGTGCAGGCCCAATTGCGGTCAGCGCGCAAACCGTTCTTGATCGACGTGCGTGAGCCACAGGAATTTGCAATTGCGCGCCTGAAGGATGCCGAACTGGTTCCTCTGCAGACCGTTCCAGCGGAGTTGCAGCGCCTGGAAGGGATGGCCGATGAACGCGATTTGATCGTCATCTGCCATCATGGGGTCCGCAGCCTGCAGGTCGTTGCTTGGTTGCGCCGCCAAGGTATTGAAAATTGCGTCAGTATGGTGGGTGGGATCGATCGCTGGAGCGTCGAGATCGATCCCACAGTGCCAAGATATTAGCTATTTGGATATTAGCTATGTCGCGCAGCAACAGCCGCTTCCCGGAATTTGACAGCACGCTCCGTAATGACGTGATAATGGCCGGCGCCAATTGCCTTGGTGTCGACCAGTTCGCTACCCACTCCTACCGCGGTTGAACCAGCCGCAAAAAACTCTCCGATGGTGTCCAGGTTGACGCCCCCGGTTGGCACCAGATCTATATGAGGGAACGGTCCCTTCAAAGCTTTGATGTACTTAGCTCCGCCCATCGCGCTACACGGGAAGACTTTCACACCGTCGGCGCCGGCCTCCCAAGCGGCCACAATCTCAGTCGGGGTCAAGGCGCCCGGGAAAACAGCCTTGCTGTACCGTTTCACCATTTCAACGGTCTTTAGGTTCAGGCTTGGAGTAACAAAGAACTGCGCCCCGGCCAGCATACAAATCCGAGCCGTTTCCGGGTCCAGCACAGTTCCGGCCCCGAGCAAAACGGAATCTCCGTGCCGGTCCGCGACGGATTCCAATGCCTTGATTGCCCCGTCGACGGTCATCGTTATCTCAACGCAGGAAATACCTCCGGCCAAAATTGCTTCGACGGCATGCAAGGCGGCGCCGGCATCCGTCGTGCGCACGATCGGAACCACTCCGATTTCCCGAATGTGGGATGAAATTTGAGCTGAATTCATGTTTTCGTCTACGATTTCAGTTTCAAGTTAACCTTGATCTTCGGGTGGTCGTTAAAAGAACTCACGGTTTTAGTGCCGCTGGACTCCTTGCCGCGTTCGGCACGCAAGTCATAGCTGATGTCTTTGCTCAGACCATAGAAGTGATAAGAACCGTCCTTCAGTGTGATGAAAGAACGCACCTGCAGAGTCTTACTGTCTTTGAGCAGAACGACGGCGCCAGCCACCGGTTCGCCATTTGGGCCGGTAACGACTCCGTCGACGGACCGCGTTGTGGTCGAACCCGGAGTGCTCGGCTCCCCTAGTCTGGGCTCCTGCTTCGCGAAGCAGATACCTGCCAGAAGCGCAGCGCTCAACAACGCAAAGGGCATGGCGTGCCGCCAACACAGCGCCAGGAATTCGGGCGGCCACACCATGCCCGTTTTGCGCGGGGTCTTCAGAATTAATTGACAGATTTTTAAGGTTTTCATTGTGCAAACCTCCACACTTGCGAGATCGTAAAATCGCTTGCGTCCGTTGCAGCACGCGATAGGGACTATAATCCCCTATTCCCAGTCTTCTTCGGCCGGTTCGTCCTCATCCTCGTCTTCATCATCCTCATCGTCGAAGTCGAAATCTTCCTCTTCCTCATCCTCCTCTTCCGAGTTCAACTCCACAGGGTTCAAACTGGCAACCGTTAGCGCGGCGCCGCACTCGTCGCAGGAAAGGACATCTCCTTCGTCCAATTCTTCTTCTTCTACATCGATGGTCGCATCACACTTCGGGCAAGAAACCATGGCTATTCCCTTTTTACAAAAACCGGATCGCGCAGACCTAACCGCATCCGCTTGAGATCGCTCGTGTTCGTAATCTTATATCTTTAGCATGCGGCCAAAGACGTCGAGTTGGAAGCCGGTCATCGCGACAAGGCGGCGGTTTCCCTGAGTTGGTCAAAATAATTCGCCAGTTCCTCCGGCAGCATAGTGACCAGCGTCTTATCCATGTCTTCCGAAGTCTCGATCATGTGTCTTACATGTACGGCCGCGAGGCGCATGCACAGCGGGTCCGTCAATTTGCGGCCGCTATCGCTGGTGAGCTTAAGGAGGAATGCACGCGGGAGCGCGATCACCTTTTCTTCTATCGGCAACCCCTCAGAGGAAACGAAAAACTTAACGTCCACCGTATCGGCATGGCGTATGGAGATGCCGGTCTGCAACCAGCGAAACTGCACCTTCCACATGCGTCCGAATGGGTCCGGACCGGCTTCGAAGAGACGGCTCTGATCGCTCATGCAAACCCAATCCTAACATGCGCCAATAGATCGCAAGATAACCCCTTGCGCTCAACCTGCTTACATGGAATTTAAGCGCTGGCCCACTAAAGACAACAGCTCGTTCCGCGTCTCCTGATGCGTACGAAAAGCGCCGAGCATAGCGCTGGTGATCGCGCCCGAATGTTGCTTTTCCACTCCGCGCATCATCATGCAGAAATGACGCGCCTCGCAGATGACGCCGACACCTCGCGGCTTCACGAGGTCTTGAATTGTCTCCGCCACCTGTTGCGTAAGCCGCTCCTGGATCTGCAGTCTGCGCGCGAATGCGTCGACAATGCGGGGGATTTTACTGAGTCCGATCACCTTGTCGTTCGGCAGGTAAGCGACATGCATGCGGCCAAAAAACGGCAGCATGTGGTGCTCGCACAGACTAAAGAATTCAATGTCGCGTACGATCACCATCTCGTCGTACTTCACCGGGTACAGCGCGCCATTCACGATCTGATGAATATCCTTCTGGTACCCGCTGGTGAGAAACCGCAGCGCCTTGTCGGTACGTTCCGGCGTCTCCGCCAAGCCATCGCGCAAGGGGTCCTCGCCCAACGCCAGCAACACTTCGCGCATGTGACTCGCGATGGAAACTTTCGTGGCCTTCGATTGGATATCGACGACTGTATTGATTTTCTTCATCAAGTACTCTCTAGTAATCTCCGGCCAGGACGGTCTTTCGGCCGGCATGACTCATCCGCCCACGGCTGGCCGCCTTAAGCCGTACTTCGAAACCGTTGCGATCGGTTTCCCGCAGGTATACGCGGCTCAACCAAACTCCGCGGCGCTGAACGTAAGCCCCCCAGGTATCTTCGAGCACATCCGCAATGTATAGTGCCACATTCTCCGTAGTCGCCGCCAGGGTTTGAAATTCCTGAACATCCTTATTGATGAAGCGATACGCGAAAAGCCGCAATACCTTTTCTTCGACCAGCCGGTCCAATTGCGGTAGTGGCAGGAGTAACCCGGAAACCGGGTCTACTTCGCCGCCCACCGTGACTTCCAAAACGTAATCGTGCCCATGGCCATACGGGTTGTTGCACTTCCCATACAGCTCAGCGTTTCGCGCATCGCTCAATTCAGGAGAATGCAATCGATGCGACGCCGGGAACCGATAGCGGCGCGTCAATGTGGTCACAAGTCGCTCCGATCGCGGACCACATCGACAAACAAGTCTGGGGTTTCGAATAGCCGCACTCGCGCCAGCTCGGCTGCTGAGTGGCGCAATCGCAGATCCAGGCGGCGCCAGATCTCTTGCGCTAAGTTGGGCGCGGTCGGAATAATGCGATCGAACGGGGCAACCTCATAATTCAGAAACCGGTGGTCCATTGGCGCGACCACCTCTTCTTCCAGAGCCTGCTTTAGATCCTTAAGATCGATGACCATTCCGGTCACTGGGTCGGGATCGCCTTCCACGGTTACTTCTACAATGAAATTATGGCCATGGCCATGGGGATGGGCGTCCTCCCCGAACAGTTCCCGATTCTCTTCGTCACCCAGCGATGCCAGGCGGCAAACGTGAGACGCGGAAAACTCGGCTTTTCGGGTTACGAACATTCCTCTATTTGGATGTATGGCGGAATTAGTTGGATACTCTTAAATTATCCCGTAGCCGAGACCTTAGCGTAGACTCTCCGGCCGGCTTCAGTACTGTGACCACAAAACGATTTGATACCAACATAGCTCTTTGGGGGCTCTTCGGCCTGTTGATGGTGGCCTTTGCGGGCGTCCTAGTGTGGAATCTCAGGGATACCTCGGCCAAGGAAGGCGGCCCCGCTCCCGCTTTCGCCCTGCGCACCGATCAAGGCCAAGAAGTGACTGCCAAGTCATTCGGCGGCAAAATCCTGATCCTGAATTTTTGGGCGACCTGGTGCGCCCCGTGCGTGGAGGAAATTCCCTCTCTGAGCGCTTTCCAACGCAAATATGAGCGCTCCGGTGTGGTGGTCCTGGCGGTCAGCGTCGACAAGAATCCGCAGAAGTACAAAGCCTTCCTGAATCGGATTCATGTATCTTTCGACACCGCCCGCGATCCCGCGGAGAACGTCAGCAGCGAGTACGGAACCTTTCAATTCCCCGAAAGCTACATCATCAAAGACGGCCGCGTGATGCGAAAGTTCCCCGAAGCCGAGGACTGGCTCAGCGACGACATCGATCATTATGTGAAGAGCCTTCTCTGAGGTCGCTATGGCACTCGATTCGCGATTGATCTCGGACATCGAAGGGCGGCTCGGCAAGAATGCCGTCCTAACCCTACCCAACGATCTCAGGCTGTACGAGTACGACGGTGGAGTGGACAAATCACGGCCGGAATTAGTCGTCTTCCCGCGAACCACGGACGACGTGGTCCATCTGGTCAAACTGGCTCGCCAGCACAACCTGGCGATTGTGGGACGCGGCGCGGGCACGGGGCTAAGCGGCGGATCCATTGCGCGCTCGGGCGGAATGGTGATCTCCTTTTCGCGAATGAATCGCATTCTGGAGATCGACCTCGAGAATGAGCGCGCGGTGGTGCAGCCAGGCGTCGTCAATCTCGACATAACACTCGCCGTTCAGCCGCTCGGCTATCTATACGCGCCCGATCCTTCGAGCCAGAAGGCTTGCACGATTGGCGGCAATGTGGCCGAGAATGCCGGGGGACCGCATACGCTCGCCCACGGAGTTACGACGAACCACGTGGTCGGCCTGGAGGCCGTTCTCATGGATGGGACGCTTATCGAAATTGGCGGCAAAGAACTCGATCCCCCCGGCTATGATTTGGCTGGCCTGCTAACGGGCTCGGAAGGAACTCTGGCGCTGGTAACCAAGGTAATCGTCCGGCTGGTCCGTCAACCGGAGGCCATCAAAACGCTGCTCGCGGTCTATGGATCGACGGATGAAGCGGGCAACACGGTAGGCGAACTGACCGCCCAGGCGATCATGCCAGTCGCTCTTGAGATGCTGGACGGGCCCATGCTCCGGTTGGTTGAAGAGGCCACCCATGCCGGCTATCCTACCGATGCCGCGGCGGTCCTGCTCATTGAACTCGAAGGTCTCAGAGAGGCTGTCGAAGAACAGGCCGTGCAGATTGACGCGGTTTGCCGGGCCTGCGGAGCGCGAGAGGTGCGCGTCGCGAAATCGACGGCCGAGCGCGATCTGCTCTGGAAAGGGCGTAAAAACGCCTTTGGAGCTATCGGCCGCGTGAGTCCCACCTATTATGTGCAGGACGGCGTGGTGCCGCGAACACAGATAGCGAAGACACTGCGCGTCATCGACGAAATCGGCAAGAAATACAACATTGCCATCAGCAATATTTTTCATGCGGGAGACGGCAATATGCACCCCATTCTGCCTTTCGATCCCCGCAAGGACGGCGACCTGCGGCGCGCGCAGTTAGCCGGCGAAGAGATCCTCGATTACTGCATCTCCGTTGGGGGCTCTATCACGGGCGAGCACGGCGTGGGCATGGAAAAGATGGAGCTGATGGGCCACCTCTTCCCGGAACCGACTCTGGATTTGATCAAAAGCTTTAAATCGCTCTTCGACCCCCAGTGCACCCTGAATCCCGGGAAGGTTTTGCCGACCGGCAAGGGATGCCTGGAGATCCGCCAGCCTCCGGAGATGGTGCTGTAACCCTGAGCATCGGCAAATGAACCAACGAGTCACCGGTTTTCATGAGGATGAGAAGGGTGATTGGGTCGCAGACTTGAGCTGCGGCCACGGTTATCATATGC
This sequence comes from Bryobacteraceae bacterium, assembly GCA_036272835.1. Lineage (GTDB taxonomy): Bacteria > Acidobacteriota > Terriglobia > Bryobacterales > Bryobacteraceae > Bog-105. Next base: position 15,050 of record DATAXY010000017.1, on the reverse strand, counting down.
GGCACAACCCTCCTTGGCTCGTCCGAGAATGGGTGTTGACGCGCGCAGGCCGGGAGGATTTCATCGGCCGATTTTTAAATTGCCTCAAATGTGACCAGGAAGCCCTCCGCCAAATTGGGTCATGACACATTTCCGGAAGACCTCATCGGCGCCGCGTTTTGATAGCCTCACAGCATGACCAATGCCGAACGGCAATCGCTCGACACCGAAGGCTATGTGGTGTTGGAGCGGTTACTGGACGAGGACGCACTCGAACGCTTACGTGCGCGAACCGAAGAACTTTATGAGTTAGAAGGCGAGCAAGCCGGCTCGGAGTTTCTCACCGAGCCCGGTTCGCGGCGGCTAGCCAACCTGGTCGACAAGGGGCAGGTATACGAAGAGATGATTGTACACCCGCGCGTGTTGGAACTGGTGGGGCACGTATTGGGGCCGCGATTTAAGTTAAGCAGCTTGAATGCGCGTTCTGCGAATGCGCACTCGGACCAGGCGCAACCGCTGCACTGCGACGCGGGCGCGCTGCCGGATGAGCGCGGCTATTGGGTATGCAACACGATCTGGTGTCTGGATGCATTCACCGAAACGAATGGTCCAACACGGGTGGTGCCCGGTTCGCAGCGCTGGGGCCGGTCTCCCAAGGATGTTCTGGCAGATCCGAAAGCGCCGCACGCCGAAGAAGTTCGTTTAACGGCCCCTGCCGGCAGCGTAATTGTGATGAACACTCACGCTTGGCATGGAGGCACGGCCAATCGGTCCGATTCCCCCCGTAGCGCGCTGCACGCGTTCTACTGCCGGTTCGACAAGCCGCAGCAACAGTATCAGAAGCGCTTGCTGCGACCGGAGACGCAGGCGCATCTTTCGCGCGAAGTGCAAGAGATTCTGGCGCTGAACGATCCGCTGAACGATGAGCTAAGCGCAACGGGTTCGGGGATGAGCGGTTTTATGAAAGTACCCGCCTAAAACGTTCCTAGCCCGGTAAATCCCCGCCAAGGAACACATCGACGAACGCGCCGCAGCGGCCGGTATCGCCCGGAACAAGCTTCGCCGTAATCGGACTCTTACCAGGATTAGACCCGCTAAGACATGCCGGCGTGTGCATCGGCGCGTAAGTTGCGTCTACCGAATAGCACTACGAGCCCAATGGAGACGCCCACAAACTCGGATTTTCTGCTTACGATCAGCCGGGGATTTCTCTGGCGGCTCTGCGCCATAGCCCTCATCAGTTTGCTCATTTGGTATGCAGGGAGGGTCCTGGTGGCGACGTTCGCGGGCATTCTGGTGGCAGTCATCCTACGGGCGCTCACCCGATTGGTTCAACGTGCAACGAAGCTCAATGCCAGGTGGTCTTTTACGATTGTCCTGCTGCTGATTGGGGGTGTGGCTGCCCTCAGCGTGATTTTGCTGGCGCCGCGGATCATAACGCAGGGAGCCGAAATCGCGCACGTCATCCCGCAGTCCATCGCCCGCGTTCGAGATGAGCTGAACCAGTACGACTGGGGACGGTTTATCGACGGAACGTTGTCTAATGCTTCAGCAAATCTGAATATTGCTTCAAAAGTTGGTTCGTGGGCCACCGCTTTGGTCTCGGCGATCAGTACGGCCGTGATTGTCTTGGCAATCGGGGTTTTTGCGGCCGTCGATCCCGAATTCTACGAGCGATGGATTTTGCGGTACTTCCCAGACGAGCGTCGTAAAAAAGCTGCGGCGCTCTTCAAAGATTTGGAAGACACTCTTCGTTGGTGGTTGTTAGGTCAGTTAGTGCCCATGACCGTATTGGGGATCGGCGTGTTCATAGGCTTATGGCTTTTAAAGATTCCGTTAGCCCTGACGCTGGCCTTATTCACCGCCTTTATGCTGTTTATCCCGTATGTTGGGTCGGTTATTTCGCTAATACCAGCCGCCTTGGTCGCGCTGATGGAGGGGCCGGGAAAGATGATCTCCGTCATCGTCTTGTACTTGAGCGTCCATTCGCTCGAAGGCTATGTATTAACTCCACTGGTTCAAAGGAGGGCAGTGCACTTGCCTCCTGTCGTGACGATCTTGGCGCAGTTTTTGATGTGGACCATCGCGGGCCCACTTGGCTTGATTATTGCGACTCCGATTGCGGCCGCGGGTTTGACCATGCTGAACTTCTTTTACTATTACGGCGAAAAGGGGCCGCCTTCGGACGAACTCGGGCTCAGACGATAGAGACATTATGTTAGTCAATCAAAAGGGTGAACCCCTCAAAGCAGAACTGGTCTCTCCGCCGCTAAGCGAACGGCAGAAACAGGAGGCCGAGGACCGCACCTCCATCAAAGCCGTCGTGGTTCACGAGGCGATCCGGAAGGATGGCGATGAGGAGTTGCGGAGGCCGGTTTCCGCGCTCGCCTGGTCCGGTCTCGCTGCCGGATTGTCCATGGGATTTTCGTTTGTTGTCGAAGGATTGATTCACGCCTATCTGCCCAACGCGCGCTGGCGTCCACTAATAACTAATCTTGGTTATCCTGTTGGTTTCCTTATCGTGATCATCGGCCGGCAGCAATTGTTCACGGAGAACACGTTGACGGCGATTATCCCGTTGCTGGCCCGCCGCAACCTGAGTACTTTCATCGCGGTATTGCGTCTATGGGCCGTGGTTTTGGCGGCCAACCTGGCCGGTGCGCACATCTTCGCGTGGGTGGTTTCGAACACCTCTATGTTTAGTCACGGAACCCAGAATTCGTTGCGCGAACTGGCGGTCCAAGCCGCCGCCGTCTCATTCGGAGCGGCTATTCTGCGCGGTATCTTCGCCGGGTGGCTAATCGCGATGGTGGTCTGGATGCTGGCCGCAAGTCAAAGCGGCAAAGTCGGGATTATTATCATTCTGACCTACGTCGTAGGCCTTTCCGGTTTGACCCACGTAGTGGTCGGTTCGGTGGAAGTATTATTCCTCGTCATGATCGGCATGAAAAGCTGGTTATCCTTCCTGGTTGGCTACATGATCCCGACCCTTATCGGCAACATCATTGGGGGAGTGGCATTAGTGTCGGCAGTAAACCACGCGCAAGTTGTCTCCGGCTTGGGGCTGGGCAAGAATTCCGCAAAAATTGCTTAATTGGATCGACTTCACCGCGCATGGGACAATAAAGATTGATGTCTGGTCTCGATACAAGTCAGCTCCTTCTGCCGATTCGTCCCGAGGACCATGTCTTCGGTCCCGAAACTGCCGAAATAACCTTAGTCGAATATGGAGATTATGAATGTCCGGAGTGTGGCCGCCTCTTTACGGCCATTCACCGCCTACAGGAAACCTCACCGGACCGGATGCGTATCGCCTTTCGCCACTATCCGCTTTCGGGCCTTCATCCCCACGCCCAGCAAGCCAGCGAAGCCGCCGAAGCTGCCGCCGCACAGGGAAACTTCTGGCAGATGCACGACCTTTTGTTCCAACATCAGGATCGGTTGGAGCGCAAGGATTTGGTGGTCTATGCCGAACAGCTTGGCCTCGACGTCAAGCGGTTCTCGAACGAACTCAAGAAGGGCGTTTATGCGGAGATCGTACGCGAGGACTTTCGCCGCGGCGTTCAAAACGGAGTGTATGGCACCCCCGGGCTGTTCGTGAACGGCGTGCGCTACAACGGACCCTATAACGCGGAATCGATGTTGGCAGTTTCGGTTGTTACTTAAAGTCCGCCACAGAATCGGCAGATCAGGCTTTCAAGTACGAGCACACAAGCAGGACGAGTTCTTGCCGCAACATTTGAATCCCGAGGCAAATGCGAGCCCCCATTCCGAAGCTTTCTTCATCTAACCACGTGTCAGCACGATTTACTACCAATGACGAACAAACCAGAGGAAAAACAAATGATGAATGCTATGGAGCTTGGTGGCAACTTCGCACTCCCCGGCGGCTGGATCACTGTGAACCGCATGGGTTACGGCGCCATGCAACTTGCCGGCCCACAAGTGTGGGGACCGCCGCGCGATGTGGACGGCGCGATCGCAGTTCTCCGGGAAGCGATTGCCGCTGGTGTGAACCACATCGATACCAGCGACTTCTACGGTCCGCATGTCACCAATCAAGTTATTAAACAGGCGCTTCATCCTTATCCGGATGGCTTGGTGATCGTCACCAAACTCGGCGCTCGCCGTGGTGACGACAAGTCGTGGATCCATGCTCTTTCGCGTCAGGAGCTGATCGATGGCGTCCATGACAATCTGCGGAACCTGGGCCTCGATACGCTAGCTGTCGTCAATCTACGTGTTGGAGGCGTAATGGGGCCATCGGAAGGATCCATCGAGGAGCCCCTGACGGTGCTTGCCGAGCTCAAGCATCAGGGACTGATTCGTCATATCGGTCTGAGTAACGTCACTCCGGACCAGTTTGCAGAGGCGCAGAAAATCGCAGAGATCGTATGCGTGCAGAACCTCTACAACCTGGCACACAGAAACGACGATCGCTTCATTGATGACCTCGCGGTGCAAGGTATAGCGTATGTGCCATTCTTTCCGCTAGGAGGATTCACTCCGTTACAGTCGTCGACGCTCGACGCTGTGGCCGCGTCAATGCAGGCTACGCCAATTCAGATCGCGCTTGCGTGGCTCCTTCAACGCTCGCCAAACATTCTGCTCATCCCGGGAACATCTTCGCTCGGGCATCTTCGTGAGAACCTTACGGCTGCAACCTTACAACTTTCTTCCGAACTGATCGCCGATCTTGACTCAATCGGCTAAAGTTCTTTGAAAATGAGGGTAACGGGACTGTACTATACGCCGGCCGCATCGGTAATTCAAAAATTGCAACGATCGACCAAAAAAATTTCGCCTGATCCACTCGGACTCAACCACTGTGTGCCGAAGAGTTGAGTATACAAGTTAATCAGATGAAAGAGGTTGCAGCAATGCCGATTTGCATACACGCGCGTCCGGAAGTGGTCCTACTGGCGCCGTTCGTACCCGAAATTTCAGGATCCATGGGCACGATACGGACTGATCCGGATGTACATGGCGCGTTGCTGGCAGATCTCCAACGCCTCCGCGGAAGAGTCTATCTGGCGGACGGCGACATCAAACCGGAACAATTGACCGCCGACGGACGGCACTGCCAGGAGGTGGACGCCCGCAGTTGGCATATAGTGTTGAAGGATGCAAACGGCAGCGTCGCAGGATGCGCACGCTTTTCGCCACACCTGGAGCCGGTAACTTACAGAAATCTGAACGCCGCGCATTCTGAGTTGGCCAAGACGGATGGATATCGGTTGGAAAAAGCAATTCAAGCGGACATCCGGCAGGCTGAGATCCGGAATCTTCACTACGTCGAGGTTGGGGGATGGGCATTGACGCCGGAACTGCGCTGTTCTACGGCCGCGGTAACTATCGCCTTAACGGCGTTTGCGCTGGCAGAACTCTTGGGCGGCTGTCTCGGCGTCACCACTGCCACCAGGAACCACGGCTCGGCATCGATCTTGCGGCGTCTGGGCGGCCGGCCTCTCGAATGGGATGGTATTGAACTCCCAGCCTACTTCGACCCCCAGTACAACTGCGAAATGGAGATCCTTCGCTTCGATTCCACCCAACGGAACCCTCGCTACGCGGCACGCATTTCGGAACTTCAAGCCGGCTTCGCGAACACCGCGATGATCTGCCAGCAGCAGAATCGGCAATCTTATGCCAACTACGCGGCGGCCTAAGCTTAGCCTATTAGTCCTGAGCCGAGTGTGATATCAAGCAGCAGGAGCAATCTTGAGCACTGTCTTAAAAACACTACCGGCGTGCTACTACACTGATTCGGACCATTTTCGCCGGGAAATCGACACTTTCTTTTTCGAAGATTGGATTTGTGCGGGACGCGCGGACGCCATCCCGAACGCCGGTGATTACTTCCTTCGCGACATCGCCGGCGAAAGCCTCATCATCGTTCGCAGCGGAGCGGGGTCAGTAGAAGCCTTCTATAACGTCTGCCGCCATCGAGGCACACGCTTGTGTACAGTCGCGGAAGGCAATTTCGCGGGAAGAATCCAATGCCCCTACCATGGCTGGACTTATGGACTGGATGGCCGCCTCCTGGGAGCGCCCCACATGGATTCTTCCCTGTTTAACCATCTGGACTACCCGCTTCACAAACTTCATACCGGCCTCTGGGATGGCCACATTTTCCTCAATGCTCAGGCTCACCCGGAGCCGCTCTCGGTCCAGCTTGCCGATCTACCCACGCGATTCGCTGCTTGGCGCATGGAGGAGCTGCGGCTCCGTGAGCGGATCACGTACGAGATCCACGCCAACTGGAAGCTCATCGTCGCAAACTACAACGAGTGCCTGCACTGCCCCGTGTTGCACCCGGCTCTTAACCGGCTCACCGATTATTTGGGTTCAGATAATGAAACGCCACACGCGACTTACATCGGAGGCTCTATGGGCTTTCGCGGGGCCGCGGAAACGATGACAATGGACGGTAAGCGCCGTCGCGACTACTTACCTGGCCTGAACGAGTCCGAGCGCAAGAAAGTCTGCTACTATTCCATCTATCCTAATCTGCTGTTAAGCCTTCATCCGGATTACATGATGATCCATACTCTCTGGCCACGGGCCGTCGACCGTACCGAAATTATCTGCGAATGGTATTTTCATCCGGGCGAATTGTCCAAAGCAGACTTTATCGGCGACGATGCCATTGAATTCTGGGATCTCACCAACCGCGAGGACTGGCACATCGTTGAACTCTCCCAAGCCGGCATGCAATCGCGCGCCTACACTCCTGGTCCTTACTCCACCCGTGAAGAACTGCTTTACGCCTTCGACCGGATGGTTGTCCAGCGCAGCCCTTATTCGATGGGGGGCAAAGGCCTAGTGTGACTTTGCGTCGCGACCTGCGGCTGAGAGACCTCGTCTTCTTTAACATCTGCGCCGTTATAAGCATCAGGTGGGTCGCCGCCGCCGCTCATGCCGGGCCAGGTTCCATTACTTTGTGGGTGATTGCGGCGCTGCTCTTTTTCTTGCCTTCGGCGATTACCATAGCAAGCCTCTCGCGCCGATTTCCCGAAGAAGGCGGCATGTATATCTGGACAAAGCACGCCTTTGGCGATTGGCACGCCTTCCTCTGCGGCTGGTTCTATTTCATTTCGAATGTTCTTTATTTTCCGTCTCTACTACTTGCGGGAATCGGCATGAGTGCTTATGCATTCGGCGGCGCCGGCCAGCGCGTAGCTGAGGAACGCGAATTCGCTTTGCCCATTACCCTCGCCGTGCTATGGGCCGCTTTCGCCGCTAACTTCTTCGGCCTGAAAGTAGCAAAGTGGATTTCAGCCTTCGGCGGAACTTCCACATTTATCATTGGCGGATTGCTGATTGCCTTGGCAATCTCAACCGGGCTTCACTCCGGAGTCGCCACGAAATTCACGCTGTTACCTACGGCTAATCTCGCGACATTGAACTTCTGGTCTCAGATCGCGTTTGCATTTATCGGGCTGGAGCTGGCTCCCCTCGTTAGCGGCGAGATTTGCAACCCGCGTAGCGACCTGCCGCGCGCCGCCGTTATTAGCGGCGTTATCTCCGCCGTCTTCTACATAGCGGTAACTGCGGCGCTTCTGGTCCTTTTGAGCCCGGAAGACATCAGTCCCATGACGGGTTTGGCTCAGGCCGGAGTAGTGGGCGCAACGAAGCTGGGCGTGCCTGTGGTCGGGACACTGCTTGCAATACTGCTCGGGATTGCTTTGGTGGGTCAACTGGACACTTGGATCGCTGGCAACACACGTTTGCCGTATGCCATTGGGCTTGATCACTATCTTCCGGAGGCCTTTGGCCGCACTCATCGGCGCTGGGGCAGTCCCTATGTCTCCTTAGTTGTGCAAGCTGTGGCCGCGACGCTCTTTTTGCTCATGGCGCAATTGGGCGAAACCGTGCAGGCAGCCTACCAAATCATGGTGGATATGATGGTGATCGTCACGTTCATTCCGTTCCTGTACATCTTCGGCGCCGGTTTTCGATATGCGAATCGGATTGCGGCCGTGTCGGGACTCGCTGTGACGATAATAGCCATTGCATTATCGGCCATACCGCCGGCTGAAATGGCATCTCCTGCCGTCTTTGAAATAAAGGTTGTCGGTGGAAGTATGTTTTTCGCATTGCTCGGATGGGCTGTGTTCAAGCGGTACGAAACGCTGCGATCCCGGCTCGTAGCCGTCTCTTCCTAGCGGCTTTCAGGCGCTCTGTAGTACCCTCGGAATTCGCCATGCGGTTCAGCGTCATCCTGGCCTATTTTGCGATCTCCATCGCCCAGGCCCAGACGCAGCCTGGCGCAGAGTGCCTCGCCTGCCATCCGGCGGAAACGAAGTCCCACCAGCAATCGCGCATGGCCCATGCCATGGTCCCCGCCTCGACCAGCGCTTTCGCCGGGCATGCAACTGAGCTCAAGCTGAGGGAGTCCGAAAATGGCTTCGAATTTACGTATCGGCGAATCGAAACCGGGCTCGTCGTCCGCGCCCAGCGAGGCGATGAGGCTGCACAAGGCACAATTGACTGGGTATTGGGTGCTGGCGCCCAGGGCCAAACGCCGCTGGTTCAGGGACCGAACGGCATGCTGGAAAGCCGGGTCAGTTACTTCCCGCAACTGAATCGGTACGGCATCACTGTCGGGCAGGACGCCGGCGCTTCGCCTAATGCCGTAGCCGCTCTTGGCTTACGCCAAAGTAACCGCGATCTGCAGGGCTGCATTGGGTGCCACGCTTCCGCCATTACACCCGCTCTGCAGCCGGTCGTTCCGGGTGTCCAGTGCGTGCGCTGTCACAGCGGAGCCGAAGAGCACGCACGCACCAATGGCGCCGCCAAGATCGGTAATCCGGGTAAGCTCTCAGCACCGGACCAGGTCCGCTTCTGCGGCAATTGCCACCGCGTCCGGCCGCCTGTCGACGATAAGCAGTTGGAAAACATCCGTTTCCAGCCGCTGCGTCTGATGAAGAGCCGCTGTTTCGCCTCGGGACAGCTCGCGTGCACGACCTGCCATCCCGCGCACCAGGATGCCAAGAGGAATGACGCCGCCTTCTACAACGAAAAGTGCCGGATTTGCCATTCGGCATCCACGCCCCAAGGCGCTCCTCATGCGGATAGCCGCCAAACTGGCGATTGTATCGGCTGTCACATGCCGGAAGTGCAACTACATCCGGCGCTGCGCTTCACCGATCACTACATACGAATTGTGAAAGCCGGCGATTTGCCTCCCGGCAGGATCGTGCATCGGGGAAGCTGAATTATTGCGGTTGAATAAATTAGCAAATATTATTTCTTTCGCAGCCGCAGACTATCCCAGCTTGCGTCGTTTAACCATCCGCCGTCGACCTGCAACGCGTGCCCGTTCACGAATCCGCTGAGCTTGGGATCGGCCAGGAATGCGATGGCCTGCGCGATGTCTTCGGGGTCGGCAAAGCGCCCCATGGGTACTCGAGCCTTGATATCGGCATCGGTGTAGCCGCCTCCGGCCTGGTCTGCCATGTCCATCTCCGTCTTCACCCAACCGGGACAGACGGCGTTGCATCGCACGCCTCGGCCGCCCCACTCCGCGGCGAGCGTTCTGGTAAGTCCTATCAGCCCATGCTTGCTCGCGTTGTACGCCGCACGATCGGCCACAGCCGCTAGGCCGGCAATCGATGCCACGTTCACAATCGCACCTTCACCTTGCTGGAGCATCAGCCGTCCAAAGGCTTGGCACATCAAGAACGGGCCGGTCAGGTTGACATCCAACACCCGTCGCCACTGGTCCAGCGTCGTCTGCTCCGCCGGGCAGATGCAACTGATGCCAGCGTTGTTCACCAGAACGTCGAGGCGGCCATACTCGACCCGCAGGCGGTCTACCATTAGCCCGACTTCTTTCTCATTGGAGACGTCGGCCAGTATCTCCAGAACAGGTGGCCCGAAAGCGCGCACACCCTGCTTCGTCACGTCCATCGGACGTAAATCGTTCAGCACGAGCGCGTATCCCCGAGCCGCCAGCAGCTCCGAGGTACGCCGGCCAATGCCCTGTGCCGCTCCGGTTACCAGGGCGATTCGCTGTGTTTTCATCCGATGCGCACTACAGCAGCAACGCCGATACGGAAATACCGATTCCGGCTAGACCGGCGATCAGCCCGGCGCCGAACAGGATTGAGCGCTTCGTCAAAATCGCCAGTGACGAGAAAACGATCGCAATTTCCAGAAACACTTCGCCGCCATGCACCCGCACCGCTTTCTTGCCGGTCGCTTCGCTCTCGTTCTGAAGGCCTTGCGCCTCCTTTTGAATGTCCTCCCCGTCTTTCCGGTATTTGTCTGCCGCCTGATCGTAGCGCTTTACCACGGCCGGATCGCCCTTCGCCTGTTGCACTGTATCGCGCGTCGTTTCCGAAATGTATCGCCGGATCGACTTGGCTTGATAATAGGCCCATTGATCGGAACTCCGCTGCTGCAGCAGTAGTTCTTCGGTGGTCAGATGCTGGCCCCAGACCGATACCACGGCCAGCAGTGCGGCCACAATGGCCATTGATCCTGCGACGCGTTTGTCGAAGGGCTCTTCGGCGTGATGTACGTGCTCTTCCACTTCCTCGTGTACGGACATACGCACAACCTAGCACGAATTAGGCTCCGTCTTCAGCATGTTCGAAATCTCACGCACAAGCTTCTTGTAATTCAAATCGTCCAACCCCCGAAACCCAAACCAATGGCCGTCTCTCCAGGATGAGAAATACCATCGCGCGAAGACAGCCAGGTGTTCCGTGCGCCTCCCGTCGGCCAGCGGATTTTGCAAAGCGGGCTCCAGCTTCTCCCGGATTTCACGATCCAACGATGTGGCGCGTACCTGCTCTTCCGGGAATTCCAGGTTGATCCGTCCCTGCCAGAACCCGTCAAACATCAACCATAAGCTCAAGGTCCGCCGTTGTGCCGAGCGAGTCAATGCCACCCCGCGGAATCGTCGCGCATCCGCGACCACATTGTCACGGAGCGCCGAAACAGCCTTCGTACGTTCAATACGATTATGTAGCTGCGCCGCCTGCTCGAAGTCCATCGTTTCGCTTGCCCGCTCACGCGCAATCGTCAGTGCGCTAACCGCGGCGCGCCCGTTGGTTGAGAGAATCTCCGCCACGCGCTCCACTTCGCTCATATACTCCTCTTGGCTCACAACGAGTTGGCACGGGCGCATGCAGAGATTCATTTCGCCATAAATGCAGCCAGGATGATCGGGAGCCGGCGCCAGCTTCCCGGGGCACCTCCTCAACTGAAACAGTCCCTGCAATTCCTCTTCGTATCGCTGCGCCGCCTCACGGCTTGGAAATGGTCCATAGACGTTATGGCTGCCGCGCGTAATCCGGTTCATCACGGTCAATCGTGGATAATCGTCGCCGTCGCCCATTCCGGCAAACCACGGCGCGCGCAGGCGAAGCCGCTTGCTATAGTCGTCCGGATAGAGGCCTTGTGCCAGGTAGAACAGCAGAACATTGGTTTCCAGTCGCGAACCCGTCGGCCAGCAGCTCACTTCCCTCACCTGTTCGCGCAGTGCGCCCCGCCGTCCATCGCTGGCGGTATACGATGAAACAAGCAGCCTTGTGAGGCGTTTTCGAAGATGTGCCGACCAACTCATATGCGCGAGACGTCCCTCAGCGGCGCGCAATACGTATATGCCCGAACCGGCTGGCAGTTCCGCAATTTGGCTCGGCAGATCGGCGGTATTTGGATAGACAGTGACAGGCTCTGGAATGATCACGCAAGAATCAATCAATCGTCCCTTGAATTGTACAGACTTCAATCGCACATGTAGCCGCCGGGCCGGCCGTTGGCCGGTTCCAGCCAAACGCTGGGTTTACCAGCAGGACTTGACACGAGCGAGCCTCAGACTAGAATAGGTGTTACTTCGCAATGCAGGGTTGCCAGCACGAGCGAACCGAGTTTCTCTATCGACGCGACGGCGTGGATTATGTCCGTTGTCTTGACTGCGGCCAGGTTTTCGAGTCTGAAGATTTAGATACCGTTCCGGTTTACGACGACGAGGAAGAGGGCCAACCGAAGAAGCGGCGCTGACCGCTCTAACCAGCCTTCAAGAGCGGCGCCCGACCCTTCACGATCCTCACCGAATCGTCAATGTCGACACCGATTCGCATCACTCCGTTGCAGCGCAGCATTTTGAAGAATCCGTTGCGCGTCGTCTCCATCGGCGGCGGCACAGGTCTCTCTACGCTCCTTTCCGGCTTGAAGGGATATGCCCGCGGCGCCCAAGATGTAGCCCCCAGTCAGCCGGTAGTCGACATTACCGCTGTGGTTACCGTAACCGATGATGGCGGTAGTTCCGGCCGGCTCCGTCGCGATTTCGACATTTTGCCGCCCGGCGATATACGGAACTGTATGGCGGCATTATCGGAGGACGAGGCTCTTCTCTCCCGCCTCTTCCAATACCGTTTCTCGACCGGTGCCGGACTCAAAGGCCATAGCTTTGGAAATCTGTTCCTGGCCGCTATGAGCCAGATAACGGGTGACTTTGCCCACGCAGTGAAACTTTCCTCGGAGATTCTGGCGATCCGCGGCCGCATCTTCCCGTCGACTTCGGCGAATGTAATCCTTGAAGCTACACTATCCGATGGCTCCGTGGTGCGCGGCGAATCGAAAATTAGTAAGAGCCGCCGCGCCATCGACCGTGTCCGTGTCATTCCCGCCGATTGCCGGCCGTTGCCGGACACGATTGAGGCTATCCGCCGCGCCGACCTCATCACCCTGGGCCCTGGTTCGCTCTATACCAGCGTCATTCCCAATCTCTTGGTGAAAGGAATAGCGGAAGCGATCCAGCGGTCACCAGCTCTCAAAGTTTATTTCGTCAATCTGATGTGGCAGCCCGGCGAGACCATCCACTTCTCCGCGTCTCGCCACGTGGAAGCTATCAATAGGCACGCGCGGCGAAAACTGACCGACTGTGTTGTCCTTAATACCGCTCCCGTTCCCCCGGCGCTCCGGCGCAAGTATGCCAAGCAGAACGTTATGCCCGTCGAGAACGACTTCGAGAAACTTGCGGCTCTCGGCGTGAAGGTGGTCACCGCGGATTTGTTGGGCGATGTTAACCTCGTCCGTCACGATCCGAGCGCGCTCGCCGGGATCGTCATTGACCTGGCGTCCCGTTCCCGCGCCAGAACAGTCCGCGAGCAGGTATTGGTGTTACGGCAAGGAAAGAAGGCATGAAACAAGATTTGACTGTTATCATCCTGGCGGCTGGCCAGGGTACTCGTATGAAGTCGGGAAAAGCCAAGGTGCTCCACGAAGCTGGCGGAGATACGCTGCTCAATCATGTCATCCGGCAGGCCCTGACCGTCACCGACCCGTCGCGCGTAGTTGCCGTTATCGGTCACCAGGCCGGCCGTGTACGCGAAAGCGTCATAGCTCCCATCCGGTTCGCCGTCCAATCCGAGCGCAAGGGCACAGGTCATGCGGTGCTTTGCGCCCGTCCCTTCATAGACCCCGCAAGCGAACTGTTGATGATCCTCAACGGCGACGGGCCCTTAATCCTGCCGGCGACCCTGCAGGCGTTGGCCGGCTCGGTGCGTATCGGAAATAATGCCGCTGTGGTTACCACCGAGCTCGATGATCCGGCCGGTTACGGGCGTATTGTGCGGAATGAGCACGGCGGGATCGCCGCTATCGTCGAGGATGCAGCCGCCTCGCCAGAAATCCAGCGCATCCGTGAGATCAATGCCGGCGCCTACTGCTTCCGGCCGGCCCTCTGGGATTACCTAAACGAAATACAGCCCTGCAATCCGGCGGGTGAATACTATATCACCGACGTCGTCGGCCTGATGACTCGCCATGGCGATTCGGTCACGCCGTTGCTCGTGAAAGACTCGACCGAGTTGTTGGGAATCAACACGTTGGTTGAACTCGCTGTTGCCGATGGCATTCTGCGCCAACGCAAGGCGCAGGAACTGATGCTCAGCGGTGTGACGATTGAGAACCCAGCTAGCGTGACCGTCGACACCGGCGTCACGGTCGCGCCCGATACCGTCATCGAGTCGAACGTCCAACTGCGCGGCGCTACGCGCATCGGCGCAGGCTGCCATATCGGGACTGGCTCCGTGCTGCGAAACTGCGTGGTGGAAGACGACGTGCGCATTCTGCCCTATGTGGTGGCCGACCAGTCCCACATCGAAGCCAACGTCAACGTGGGGCCGTTCTCGCGCCTGCGGCCAAATGCCCGCGCATGCGAGGGTTCGCACATCGGGAATTTTGTCGAACTGAAGAACACAACACTGGGTGCCGGATCGAAAGCCAATCACCTGGCTTATCTGGGGGATTCGATCATAGGCAGCGGCGTCAATATCGGCGCAGGATCGATCACCTGCAACTACGACGGATCAAAGAAGCAGCCGACCAAGATCGAGAACGGCGTCTTCGTCGGAAGTAATTCCACGTTGGTCGCGCCGCTGACGATTCACGAAGGCGCCTACATTGCTGCAGGCTCGGTGATCACGAAGGAAGTCGCGGCGGATGCCCTGGCCATTGGACGTTCGCGGCAATCGGATAAGCCAGGCTGGGCGAAGCGAAGGCGCGAATTGAAGTAACCGGTCACGACACTCATAGATTTTATCCCCAACGCTTTCAGTCACTTACAACCGCCGCCCGATTTGCCGCTTGCCTCCTCGCGCGAAAACGGTTGTATACCATGACACCCATGCCTATGAACCGCAAAGCCCGCCGCGCCGCCGGGCGCAAAGCCATCAAGCGCCACTCCCCCGAACCGGAGCCACTACAATCCGAAACGCAACTAGCCGAGCCGCGACCGTCAGGAAGCGGTCTGACTCCCGCACGCCTCGCTGCCAACCGCACCAACGCCCAGCTCAGCGAGCCGAAGATTCAACAAGTCACGGCTCTTACCGGCCGCACCGTCCTGCTTCCCGGCGACGATGCCGATCGCTATGAGCATCATCTAAACGAATACAAAAAGGCCTACCAGCCCGTCGGTGAGCGCGAATGCGAACTCGTCCAATCCCTCGCCGACACCACTTGGCGTCTCGACCGCATTCCTGGTCTCGAAGAAGCCATCTACGCCAGAGGATGTACGGAATTCGCCGCCGAAGTCTCCGATCTCGATCCCCGCT
>DATAXY010000016.1:0-17804 GCA_036272835.1 Bryobacteraceae bacterium | reverse complement strand
AGGACGCAGCGGATGGAGCAGGCGGCCAGTTTTGAATTAGCCAATAAGGCGCGCATCGCGCGACGCCTAAATCTACAGATCAACCGCCTTTGAGGCGGCCCAACCCATCAAGCCACCCGCTTCGCGGGGGGTGTCTGACTTCAACTTTTAGTGGATTGAGGTGTCCGACCTGGAAATCCGACCGTCCATGCTGAGGATTCAAAAGAGCATCTCGAAATTGGGGGAACGACATAGGCTCTAGAGTGATTGGGCAAGCCAGGGTCGGGAGATTCATCGGAATTATCGCCTGCGCTTGAAGAATCTGTAGCGACGTTGCGGGAAAATCCTTGAAAGCACATAACTGGGTGATTAGGGTGTATTCGATTGCCATAGCTTCGGTTCGAGTCGCAAATTGAGGAGAATGGGGGTGAGCTTCCCACCGCTTCTCTCGGTTTGTTTTGTAATCTCCGGTCTGCGCGCGATCTGTTAAGTACGTCTTGATTTTGATCTTGTCGTTTAGGACCTTCGTAAAGAATTTAGCATCTGGGCTTGTCGCCGGATCTCTCAGAAAAGCTCTCAGTTTGAGGGTGCGGAGCATACGCTCATCAAACGTCCAGCCGAAATTCCCTACGCGGTGGATTTTGGTTTCAAGTTCGTCCTTCCCAGAGGATCAGACGGTCATTGAGTTGCCGCGGATCGTAGATGCCGTCGCTATCGATAAGCAATGTCTCCGTGAGTGCGCATAGATCAACCAGGTGATGCCAGTCGCGATTGTTACGCGCTAATCGCGAAGCTTCCAAGGCGAGCACCGGTCCAGCCAGCCCTTGACAGACTGAGGCCAATAATCGCCCGAAGCCAGGCCGTTCCTGAATGCCGGAACCGGAGCGGCCTAAATCTTCATCGATTACTACCACCTTGTTGAAGCCGAGTTGTTGTGCCCGGCCCTCAAGAGCATACTGGCGCTGTTTGCTCTCCAGGTTATTGCGTACCTGGTAGGGCGTCGATTGGCGCACGTAAACATATGCTCCTCGCTCGAGATGGTGCGCCTTAACCTTCTCGTTCATTTTGTCTCCCTTTGTCGCTCTTGAGCACGCTTGCGAGCAACTGGCGCCACAAGGTTAGGCACTATTCCCTTACCGATGCCGGAAGCATGGTCCACATCTCTTCGCCCTCGAAGCGCAGCTTGCGTTGCCACAGGGACGGATTCTCTTTGTTGTGCATAGTTACCTCCTGATGGAGATTCTGCACAACCATGATCATCAGGCGTTTTCCCAAGACGATGCACGTCGATCAGCCGGCGTAAGTCAAACAACGCGCCGATCGAGACTCGTGGTTCGGCTTCATCAGTGAACTGATCACAGACCTGTGAACTCAGCATCCAATCGGGCACCGCTATCTGCGAACCACCGGGACGTCTAACAATCAGAATTATAGAGTCACTTCTCCGCAAATGGCGGATAACTTCAACTTCCACGCCACAGAACGGATGATAACGATAGCAAATCTTTGCTGTGTGCAAATCATGAGCAGTATGAGAATGCCTTGCGCCACGCGTTTGCGGTTCATCTACTGGAAGCTGGAACGGATGTCCGTACTATCCAACTATTGCTTGGGCACCGTAGCCTGGCGACCACAGCTCGTTATCTCCGGATCGCTACCAGCAAAGTGTGCTCCGCGTCCAGTCCACTTGACCTTCTCCCACACCCAATCCCGGTTGAGCCGGAGCCCACAACACCTCAGCACTTCTAGGCGCCTGATCCATGGATCGGCCGAAGTGGGAAGTAGCGGACGTGTTCCGCCGCTATGGGAAACTTATCGAAACAAGCATGGCGCGTCGATGTCTGAAGCACAACGGCGCGTCATGACCGCAATCGAGGTGTGCCGTACAGCCGCGCTTGGCGGCCACCTCGAGCGTTGCGATCAGTGCGGCCATGAACGCAATTGCTTCAATAGCTGCCGGGACCGGCACTGCCCAAAATGTCAGTCTTTCGCACGGGCGCAATGGATCGAGGATCGACAAGCCGAACTTCTGGAGGTCGGCTATTTTCACGTCGTCTTTACCGTCCCACAGGAGATCGCGGCCATCGCCTACCAGAATAAAGAATTGGTCCTTGGCATCTTCTTCCATGTCACCGCCGAGACACTGAGAACTATTGCGGCAGATCCAAAGCATCTCGGTGCGGAGATCGGATTCTTCGCTGTCCTCCACACGTGGGGGTCGAACCTCCAATTTCACCCGCACCTGCATTGCGTCGTTCCGGGCGGTGGTCTGTCTCCCGACGGCCAGCGCTGGGTCTCCTGCCGCCCGAACTTCTTCTTACACGTCCGCGTTCTGTCGAAACTCTTTAAGCGTCTCTTCCTGGAAGCGTTGCAGGCGGCATTCGATGCCGGCAAGCTGCAATTCTTCCAGTCCTTGGAACGGTTACGGGAAGCCGTTACCTTTGCTCGTCTGGTAGCCAAGATGAAAGCTTGCGACTGGGTTGTCTATGCCAAACAACCGTTTGCCGGGCCTCAACAAGTCCTCGACTACGTAGGCCGCTACACCCATCGCGTGGCTATTTCCAACAACCGCCTGCTCGATATCGACGGAGATCAAGTCCAATTTAAGTGGAAGGACTACCGGAATGGCGACCAAGTCAAAACGATGACCTTGTCTGCCGATGAGTTCATCCGGCGTTTTCTAATGCATGTGATGCCAGGTGGCTTTCATCGCATCCGTTATTACGGTTTTCTGGGGAACCGACATCGCAGCGAGAAACTGGCTGAGTGCCGCCGACTGCTTGGTATGCAGACCGTCGAACATCACGCCGAACTGCCCAAGCCCGAAAAGGAATACCGGGAGCGTTACGAAGAACTCACTGGCCGTTCCTTGCGCCAATGCCCGAGTTGTCAACAAGGCCAAATGGTGAAGGTCGCGATCTTACCGAGCACTCTCGCCACGTCTCCAAGATGCATAAATTCCTCATGAGCGCCGCTGTTGACCGGGCAGGAACTGATGATGACCGACTGGGCTCGCCCAGTGCGTCGTGGACGTGTGGCCATGCCGCAGGATCATTCACCCAACTCATGTTATTACTGCTCCGATCTTGTCAACCCGCAGCAAGAACGACAACGGTTTGCCCTCCGCTTGCAGCCACAACAGGCCAGCACCCTCTTCCCCACGCCTGCCCGGAGATAGGTCGACGATTGAAAACCCATAGACCGAGCTTTTGTGGAGCGGTTTAGTCCAACACGTTTTTAGCTCACCGTCCCGGCGTTCAGCTGTTCCAAAGAACGAAGACTCCATCGCCGTGCCGCCGACCTAAAAACGCTCTGCACAATCGCAAGCTTGCGATTAAAGAAGAAACAAGTCCTCGCATTGGGGCAGTTGGGCTGGTCGCTGCGTCAGATTGAGAAGGCCACCGGCGTACGCCGCGAGACGGCCGGTGGGTATTTGAAGGCGGCCGGCATTCCGTTGCGTCCACCTGGACGCTGGGGCAAGAAGGCGCTTCCAAAACCGGCCAACGAGGTGACCACCGACCTGCCGGAAGCAAAACCGGCCAATGGGGTGACCGACTCGGCGACAGCGGCCAGTCCGTTACCTCCCGCAGTGTTAATTTCAGAATTATCTGCGAATTATTCAGCGCAATTTGCGAATCGGTTATCATAGACATCGGAATGATGTGGGCTCTATTGAGACCAGCGCTATCCAGCGCTATATAGTTGCTCAGTTGGCCGCGCTCCCTATCAGCTAGCTGTATCAGAGCGTGGGTGTGGGAACGATACTCCAATGGCGGCATCGCTCAAGTTGTTTCCGGGGAATGCGATTCGCTGGCATGACCAGTGGTATTTGATTGTCGATTGCGAAGGCTTAGACGCAGTGATTGGCACGTTTGGAAACGATCACGCTGCACTGCGTGCTGAGGCCGGTCGAAATCCTCGCCCCTAGCCCTCTTTGAGATCCAAACAAAGCCGCGACCTTGAATCTCCTTAAAGTAAGGGTGGCCGAATGAGCACGCTACGGAAAAAGCTTCGCGTACCCGATCTCGCCAAGATGAAGGAACGCGACCAACGGATTGTAATGTTGACCGCTTATGATGCCACGATGGCACGGCTCTTCGATCGGGCCGGCATCGATGTGTTGCTGGTGGGCGATTCCCTTGGGAATGTGATTTTGGGATTGGACACGACCATTCCTGTAACACTGGATGCAATCATTCACCATACGCAGGCCGTATCACGAGGCGCTGAGCGCGCGCTCGTTGTGGCCGATATGCCGTTTCTGACTTATCAGATCACGCCGGAGCAGGCCATGCGGAATGCGACGAGACTTTTTCAGGAAGGCGGGGCATCTGCGGTAAAGCTGGAAGGCGGACGCGCCGTGGCGCAGACAATTCAAAAGCTGACGACGGCTGGCCTTCCTGTCATGGGCCATGTCGGGCTCACGCCTCAACATGTGCACCGCCTGGGAGGGATGCGGCAACAGGCACGCGACGACGAGGCAGCGCAGGAACTGATTTCCGACGCGCTTTCGCTCGAAGATGCCGGAGCATTTGCAGTCGTGCTCGAGGCGATTCCGGATGCCGTCGCCGAGGATGTGACCTCTCGACTGCACATTCCGACGATCGGCATTGGAGCCGGGCCGCACTGCGACGGACAGGTGCTGGTCAGCTATGACCTTCTCGGTCTCTTTGGTACGTTCGTGCCACCGTTCGTCAAACAATATGCCCAATTAGGAGAAACCATCCTTACTGCCGCGAAAAATTACGCCGACGATGTCCGTCAAGGCAGCTATCCGCAATCTCTACTCTTCAGCCGCGACGCGGTCCCGTCTTTCACTTGAGATGACCGCAGTCGTTCACCGCATCGCGCAATGGAACGCGGTTACTGATGAAATCGGGCCCGAAGCCGTTATAGGCCTGGTTCCCACTATGGGAGCGTTGCACAGAGGCCACGGCGCTTTATTCGACGAAGCACGGCGCCGCTGCTCCGTCGTCGTGGCGAGTGTCTTCGTTAACCCACTGCAGTTCGAGCAAACCAGCGATTACGATCTCTATCCGCGCGTTCTGCAAAATGACATTGCGTTCTGCGCAGCGCGAGGGGTCGATTACATCTTCGCTCCGCCGGACGATGAGATGTATCCCGAGCCGCAGCGGGCGTACGTCGAGATAAGCGAGATTTCCGAACATTTGTGTGGTCAAACTCGGCCGGGCCACTTCCGAGGTGTCGCCACCGTCGTCCTGAAACTCTTGCAGATAGTGCGGCCACGCGTTGCGTTCTTCGGAGAAAAAGATTATCAGCAACTCGCGGTGGTGCGACGCATGGTGCGGGATTTGAACGTTCCGCTCCAGATTGTTGGCGTACCGACGGTGCGAGAACCCGACGGCCTTGCGATGAGTTCACGAAACCGGCGGTTGACGTTAAAAGAGCGAGCGTTCGCCCCGTACCTTTATAAGGCATTATCGGTTGCCCGGCAGTCGATCGCTTGCGGAGAGCAGGACGTTGACGTCATCAAACATCGGGCTGTACAAGTTCTACCGCGCGCGCCGGAGATTAGGCTCGAGTATTTGGAGTTGGTGGATCCAGACACAATTCGACCCGTCGAGGTTGTGACCGCGCCAGTGCGAGCTGCGCTGGCTGCCTGGCTTGGAAAGACCCGACTCATTGACAACGTCTTGTGTGAACCGCGCCCTAGTTCTGGCAATTCAACCACGATTTCCGCTAACTTTTGCCGCAACTTGCCAAGCGCCCAACAAAAAACAGTTCATGTCGTCTCTTCGTGAACGTAGGAAGCGTAACCGAGTTCCGTCCCGTTGGAAATGTTCAGTGAATGCAGTTTATGAGCGAAGGAGAAAAGGATACATGAGTTCAGACAAAGCAGTACGACGTATCGCGATCGTCGGCACCGGCGTGATTGGTGCAAGCTGGGCGGCAGAGTTTCTGGCGCGGGGATTCGATGTGGTGGCTACAGATCCAGCGCCGAATGCCGAGTCGAACCTCCGCAAGTACATCGACGAGGCGTGGCCGGCGCTCACAGCCATGCGGCTTTCGCCGAAAGCATCACGAGAGAGACTCAGTTTCACTCTTGACATGAAAACAGCGGTGTCGCAGGCGGACCTAGTGCAGGAAAACGGTCCCGAACGGCCCGACTTCAAGATTAAGTTGTTTGCCGATATCGACGCCGCGACCCCTCCTGATTCGATCATTGCGTCGAGTTCATCGGGGCTGACCATGACCGTTATCCAATCGGGTTGCAGCCGTCCCGAACGCTGCGTTATCGGACATCCATTTAATCCCCCGCACATGATTCCGCTGGTGGAGGTAGTCGGAGGTGAGAAGACGTCACCAGAAACGGTCCGGCGAGCGATTGAGTTTTATGCTTCAATCGGCAAGAAACCCATTCATCTTCATAAGGAAGTTGTCGGTCACGTTGCAAATCGGCTCCAGGCCGCGCTTTATCGGGAAGTAGTCAACCTCATTCACGTTGGCGTCCTGGACGTCGCGGATGCCGACACAGCCGTGTGCTGGGGACCTGGGCTCCGCTGGGGAGTCATGGGGCCCAATTTGCTGTTTCATCTCGGTGGCGGTCAAGGCGGGATTCGGCATTTCATGGAACACCTTGCCGGCCCCCTCGCAACCTGGTGGAAAGATCTCGGCAGCTTCACCGATTGGCCGGCGGGAAGCCAGCAAACGATCATTGACGGCGTGTTGAAAGAGTCCGGAGAACGTAGCCTGGAGCAGCTAGCTGAGACCCGCGACGAAGTCCTGCTGGGCCTTCTCCAACTCCGGGCGAAGCACGCCGAGGCCTCCGAACCCATTCCAGCGTTCTAAAAGAAAACGGCCCATATGCATGAGAGCACCCCACGTGTCGTCATTGTCGGTGGAGGCTTTGGCGGCTTAGCGGCCGCCAAGGCGCTCGCCAACACTCCGGCGCAAATCGTCTTAATCGATCGCGCGAATCATCATCTGTTTCAGCCGCTCCTCTACCAAGTGGCGACGTCGGTGCTCACGCCTGCGCAAATAGGCTCGCCGATCCGGAACATTCTTCGAAAGCAGCAGAACACAACGGTGATCCTGGGTGAAGTTACGGGCGTAAATAAGGAAGCAAAGTATGTACTGGTCAACTCGGCCGACCGGACGAGTGTGCAGTTAAATTATGACTTCCTGATTCTGGCAACTGGAGCAACTCATAGTTACTTCGGACACAGCGAATTCGAAAGATTTGCGCCGGGGCTGAAAAGCCTGGCCGACGCGGTCGCGATCCGGAACAAGATCTTGACGGCGTTCGAGCAGGCTGAGGCGGAAGAGGATCCCAGCCGTCACCGGAATCTCCTCACGTTTGTGCTGGTCGGGGCAGGACCTACCGGAGTGGAAATGGCCAGCGCGATCTCGATCCTTGTCCGGGCCACTCTCAAATCAGAGTTCCGGCGCATCGATCCTGAATCGGCACGAGTTGTGCTGCTGGATATGGCGCCGCGAGTTCTCGGACCCTTTGCGGAGACGCTATCACAAGCCGCTAAGAAACGGCTCGAGAGCTTGGGTGTCGAGGTCCGCCTGGGGCACGGTGTCGATCAGATTGACGCTGACGGTGTCGTTGTCGCCGGTGAGCGCATCTTCAGCAAGACAGTGGTTTGGACCGCTGGAGTAGCTCCATCACTCGCCGGCAAATGGTTGGACGTTGCGACGGATCGCGCTGGGCGAGTCCGGATAGAACCGGACGTGTCAGTGCCGGGCCATCCGGAGATTTTTGTGGTCGGCGACACCGCGTCGCTCGATCAGGACGGTAAGCCTTTAGCGGGCGTCGCGCAAGTGGCGATGCAACAGGGCCGCTATGCCGGGAAACTAATTGATCGGCGTATTACAGGCCAGTCGCCCCCCCGGCCGTTTCGCTACTTCGATAAGGGCACGATGGCGGTGGTCGGCAAAGGTTTTGCGGTTCTGCAGAGCGGCAAAATCCATATCACTGGTTTACTCGCGTGGCTCGCATGGGCGGCCATCCACCTACAATTTCTGGCGCAATCCAGCCTTCGCGTGAGCGTGTTCCTGCAGTGGGTTTGGACCTATGTTACTGGACAGCGCGGCTCGCGGCTGATTGTAAATCACCACGGCGTTGAGCCTGCGAAGCCAGTTTTTGAACAAACCCACTTAGAAATGACAACTTCGAGTAAGTAAGGATTTAAGGAGAAAAGAAATGAGCACGACTGTAACACCGCCAGTCGCAATGCGACCGAAGCCAAACGGGCAACCTGCCACAGCGTTACCCAAGCCAGACGGCGATTTTTATCAACTGACCCAATCCCTGAGCGAGACGGAACGCGACTTACTCAAGCACGTGCGCGAGTTCATGGAGAGCAAGGTGGCCCCGATAATCACCGACTACTGGGCAGAGGATTCGTTTCCTTTCGACATTCTGCCCGGCATTCGCGATCTCAAAATCGCCGGCTCGGGCTATGAGGGCTATGGCTGCGCCGGCGGCAGCACGCTGCTTGCCGGATTTATCGCAATGGAGATCGCGCGCGTCGACTGCTCCTGCGCCACCTTTTTTGGCGTTCACAGTGGCTTGGCCATGGGATCGATCTTTCTTTGCGGCTCGGAGGAACAAAAGCAGAAATGGCTGCCGCCCATGGCACGCCTCGAAAAGATTGGCTCATTCGGCTTGACCGAACCTCTCGTCGGTTCGGGAGCATCGGGTGGACTGACGACGACTGCCAAGCGCGAAGGCGATACTTGGGTGCTCAATGGCCAGAAGAAGTGGATCGGCAATGCCACGTGGGGCGACGTGACGATCATTTGGGCACGCGACTTGGCCGACAACCAGGTGAAGGGGTTCATCGTCGAGAACAAACACACACCCGGGTTTAAAGCGGAAAAAATCCAACATAAGATGGCACTCCGCGTTGTCCAGAACGCCCTCATTACGCTCGAAGCCTGTCGTGTGCCAGAGGAAAACCGCCTCCAGGTAGATACTTCTTTTCGCGACACTGCGCGAGTCCTGCGTATGACAAGGGCATTCGTCGCATGGGAGGCGGTTGGTTGCGCGATGGGCGCTTACGAGCATGCGCTCGCCTACGCCCAACAGCGCGAGCAATTCGGCAAACCGATCGGCAAGTTCCAGCTCGTTCAGGATTTGCTGGTCAAGATGCTGGGGAACATCACGGCGTCACTCTGCATGGTGGTGCGCCTTTCACAACTCCAAGACGAGGGCAAGCTCAAAGACGAACATGCCTCGCTGGCCAAAGCCTTCTGCACGGTGAAGATGCGCGAGACCGTCGGATTCGCCCGAGAATTGCTCGGAGCCAATGGGATCTTGTTGGACCACCAGATCGGCCGCTTTGTCGCTGATGCTGAGGCCATTTACTCCTACGAGGGCACGCGCGAGATGAATACCCTCATCGTCGGTAAGGCCATCACCGGCTTTGGCGCATTCGTATAAGCGCTGGAACGAGGCAAATTCAATTCTGGAAAGGAAAATCGACTTCAATGTCCACCGCAATCTCCAAACCAAAAAGCGCGAAATCTGCATCCACGCCCACCTCCGGCCGGCTGTTCTTTCTAGATCTGGGAGCCGGCCGCATTCTCTCTGCAAATCCCGACGGGTCCGATCTGAAAACCATACTCACGGAAGGTCGCAGACTTCCGGATGGCCTCGTAATTGACGTCGCTGGGGGCCACATGTACTGGACCAATATGGGCAACCTTAAAGCGAATGACGGTTCCATAGAGCGCGCCGATCTCGACGGCCGAAATGTCATAACGATCGTTCCTCCTGGTGGAACATTTACACCCAAGCAGATCCAGCTCGACAAAGTGAACGGCAAGCTCTACTGGTCAGATCGTGAAGGGATGCGCGTCATGCGTTCGAATCTCGACGGCTCCCATATCGAAATCCTGGTTGACACGAGCCAGGAAGACGCCCGCCCCGGCAAGGATGCGACGAAATGGTGCGTCGGTATCGCGGTCGATTTGAGCGGCGGGAAGTTTTACTGGACCCAGAAAGGTCCTGATAACGCCGGTCAAGGCCAGATCTTTCGGGCCAATATCGAAATGCCGAAGGGTGAAACGCCGGCAAATCGCGGAGACATCGAATTGTTGTACGATAGTCTGCCCGAGCCCATAGATCTGGATCTCGATCTGACCAATCGTGTGATGTACTGGACCGATCGCGGCGACCCGCCCCGCGGCAACACGGTGAATCGCGCGCCCATGGACCCGGTACCCGGCGAGCGTAAGGATTCGGAGATTGTTTTTACTCACCTGATGGAAGGAATCGGGTTGGCGCTGGACCTGAAAAATCAGCGTATGTTCGTGACCGATTTCGCGGGCACCGTTTACAGCGCAAATCTTGACGGATCGAACCAGAAGACGCTGCTGTTCGCGGAAGGCAACCTGACTGGTATCGCGTACGCCGAAATTCCCGTAGGTTCATAGGCCCGGTGGCAAACGTGAACGATAAAAAAACCATGACAACCGGCGCTGGCGCTCCCGTCGGCGACAACCAGAATTCACTCACAGTCGGTCCTCGCGGTCCGGTGCTGATGCAAGACTTGCTGCTCATCAAAAAGATGGCGCACTTCAACCGTGAGCGCATACCCGAACACGTCGTTCACGCCAAGGGATCCGGCGCTCATGGGGTGTTCGAAGTCACTGAAGACATCACGAACTGGACCAAAGCCAAGTTGTTTGAGAGCGGTGGAAAGAAGACTGAGCTGTTCGTCCGCCTCTCGACGGTCGGCGGCGAAAAGGGCTCGGGTGATACAGAACAGCAACGGCTCATCCATAACATCGTCATGAGCATGAAAGGCGTTTCCCGGGAAATCCAGGCTCGCCAGATCCGGCACTTCCTAAAGGCCGACATGAGGTATGGCCGCGGCATCATGGACGGCCTTTGCTGTGACCCGAAACTAGTCCAGGATGTCGAGGAGCACGAAGGCGTCCTAAGGTGAATCTCTCGTCATCGATCCCAGAACAATCGGTTGTGGTGCGCGCAATAGGCTCGGGGTACGCCCAGGAGATTGCGGCAGGGCAACATAGCATAAATGCGGACGAGCCACGCTCTGCGGGCGGCTCCCAAACGGGTCCGACTCCTTACCAACTGCTCCTGGCCGCTCTCGGCGCATGCACTGCGATGACAGTCACGATGTATGCCAGACGGAAACATTTGCCGCTCGACGGAGTTGTAGTGCGACTACGACATTCGAAGATTCACGCCGAAGATTGCTTCGAGTGCCAGACTGAGGCGGGATTATTAGACCGGCTCGATTGCGAAATTGAATTGAGTGGGCCGCTAAGTCCGGACGAGCGTCTGAGCTTGTTAGAGATTGCGGAGAAATGTCCCGTTCGTCGAACGCTGACGTCGGAAATCGACATACAGTCCTGCCTTAAGTAAGCCAACAAGACGCGAGTTTCCACCGCTCTAAGAAGAAGGAGAGTCAAATGAGTCAAGCAGCAACTGCGGAATTATCGCTTGAAACTGTTCTTTATGAAAAGAAGGGCGACGTCGCTTATGTGACGGTGAATCGACCCAAGGTTCTTAACGCTCTGAACCACCAAACATGGGCGGATTTGCAAACAGCCTTTGAAGACGCACGGGACGACGCGAACGTACGCGGCGTCGTTCTGACAGGCGCGGGCGATAAGGCCTTCATCGCTGGAGCGGACATCGGCGAACTCGCTCATCTCACTGCCGTGGAAGCAGAACGGTCCAGCAGCTTTGGACAAGCTGTCCTGAACCTCATCGAAAATCTTGGTAAGCCGGTGATCGCGGCCATCAACGGCTTCGCGCTCGGCGGTGGCTGCGAAACCGCAATGGCGTGCACCATCAGAGTCGCCGCCGAGAACGCGAAGTTCGGCCAGCCCGAAGTGAAATTAGGCGTTCTTCCCGGCGGGGGTGGGACGCAACGCTTGCCCAGGCTGGTCGGCAAGGGCAGGGCCCTTCAGCTCATTCTTTCCGCAGAGATCATCAATGCGGCCGAAGCTTACCGCATCGGCCTCGTCAACGAAATTGTCCCGGCCGCAGAGCTCATTCCGCGTGCGGAAGCGATCCTGAAACAGATCTTTGCTAACGCTCCCGTCGCAGTGAAGTACTCACTCGAGGCGGTGAACAAGGGGTTGGAAACGAGTCAGGCCGAGGGTATGTCACTCGAAGCTTCTTTCTTCGGTCTCTGCGCGGCAACAGAAGACAAGAAGGAAGGAACGTCTGCGTTTCTCGAAAAGCGCGCAGCGCAGTTCCAAGGGCGGTAAACAGCGACTTACAAGGAAGGCATTAATGACAAATGAAAATATATTCTCGGGACTCAAGGTAGTCGACCTGGCGAGTTTCATCGCAGGCCCGGGCGCTGCGGTGATCTTGTCCGATTTCGGCGCCGACGTTATCAAGGTCGAGCCTCCAACCGGCGATACCTGGAGAATCGGCTACAAGATTCCACCGCAACCGCGATCCCACGACAACTATCCCTGGCATTTGAACAATCGCAACAAACGCGGACTGGCGCTCGATCTGAAATCTCCACTGGCAGGAAAGATTCTAGAACGGCTCGTCAAATGGGCAGACGTGCTCATCGTGAACACGCCGCATCCGGCGCGTAAGCGGCTGAAGTTGGAGTACGAGGACGTTGTGCAGTGGAACCCTCGACTGATTTATGCGGACCTGACTGGTTACGGCGACAAGGGACCCGACGCCAACCTTCCGGGATTCGACATCACGTCATACTGGGCCAGATCCGGCTTGCTGTCACTGACCCGGGATGCAGGCGCTCCACCGACTCTCCCGCCATCGGGGAGCGGAGATCACGCGACGGCAGTTACTTTGTTTTCCGCGATTGTCACGGGTCTCTACCGGCGCGAGCGCACCGGAAAGGGTTCGTACGTAACCACGTCGCTGCTAGCGGCAGGAGTCTGGTCCTGCGGTGTGTTCGTTCAGGCCGCGCTTTGCGACGCGTCATTCTTCCCCTTGCATGATCGCCTGAAGCCACCAAACGCAATGCTCAACGTGTACCGGAGCTCGGATGATAACTGGTTTCTGATTGTCCTCACGCCGGACAAGTGGCCGGCTCTGGCGAAGGGAATTGGCCGCCCGGATCTGCTGACAGACCCGCGGTTCGCCGACCCAGCAAAGCAGGGAGCGAATTCGGCGGATCTCACGGCGATCCTGGACCAAGTGTTTGCCTCACAATCCATGTCGCACTGGCGGGAAGTCTTCGATCAGGGTCACCTTACATCCGGAGTCGTCCACGTTCCGAGCGAAGTCGTCAAAGATCCACAGCTCGAGGCGAACGACATAGTCGTCCCGATCGAGGGCGCCGGAGGAAATCTGAAATCAACGATCAGCAGTCCGATGCAGGTGCACGGTGTCGCTAAAGTGCCTGCCAAGCGCGCCCCGGAAATCGGAGAACATAATGAGGAGATTCTCAAAGAGCTGGGTTTCGACACGAACGAAGTCGAAGCCTTGCGTGTGGGTGGGGCCCTTGGGACAGCACCCGAACGGGCACATGGCGAGTTAGTCTCGCCAGCGCAGGGACGCTGAAAAACGCCACAGGAGGAATCATGACCAACGGCGCAGAAGCCGACCCAATTCGACGAATTGCCTCCACTCGAATGCCGACGAGATGGGGAATGTTTCAGGCCTTAGCATTCGAGCGCGACACGCCGAGCGAGACGAAGCCGGTCGAAACCGCGCTCGCGATGATTATGGGAGATGTTACGCGCGGCGCTCCATTATTGCGAATCCATTCGCAATGCGTCACCAGCGAAGTGTTTGGGTCGCTTCGTTGTGACTGCAGCGATCAGTTAGAAATAGCCATGCGAGCCATTGCCGAGGAAGGATGCGGTGTTCTGATTTACGAACATCAGGAAGGTCGCGGAATTGGACTTATGGCGAAGCTCAAGGCTTACGCGCTGCAGGACGAAGGCCTCGACACGATCGCAGCAAATCACGCACTCGGTTTTCAAGCCGACTGTCGCAACTTTCGTTTACCTGTTGCGGTAGTCAATCAACTCGGCGTCCGTCGAGTCCGGCTTCTTTCGAACAATCCCCAGAAGTTCCGTGCCTTGATCGAAGGTGGAATCGACGTTCTTGCTCGGGTTCCGTGCGAGACCCGACCCAGTGCTCACGCTGTTGTGTATCTCAAAACCAAAAAGGAGCGGATGGGACACGCGCTTACGCTGGTGTAGGCCGTGTTTCTTTAATCCTGTATCTATGCTTATCGATTGCATTGAAGACTTTGAAGGCGCCGGAACCATTTCTTGCGCCGACATGGCCGACAGATCGCTTGTGTTCGTGTCGATCGAAGAAGCCATCGAAGAGCTACAAGCCGGGCGCATAATTGTGGTCGTTGACGACAAAGATCGGGAGAATGAGGGCGATCTTACAATGGCCGCGGAGATGATTACACCAGAAGCCATCAATTTTATGGCGACCCACGCACGCGGCCTGATCTGTCTGGCCATTACGGGCGAAAGGGCGGACGAATTAGAACTGCCTCCGATGACCACGCACAACACGGCACGGTGCGGCACGAATTTTACAGTGTCAATCGATGCGAGAGGACGTGGAGTGACGACGGGTATTTCTGCCTATGATCGAGCGCAGACCATTCTGAGTGTCACCGATTCACGGTCATGTCCTGAAGACCTTGGGCGGCCGGGACATATTTTCCCGCTCAGAGCGCGCCCGGGCGGGGTGTTGGAGCGCCGCGGGCAGACAGAGGCCGCCGTTGATCTCGCACGTCTCGCCGGATTGAATCCGTCAGGCGTCATCTGCGAAATCATGAACGAGGACGGCAGCATGGCTCGCGTGCCCGAACTCGTTCGCTTCTGCATCAAGCACGACCTGAAGATGATTAGCGTCGGAGACTTGGCCCTGTATAAATTGGAACGCGAGGCGATCGACCTATGGATAGGGATGGAGTGGTGACCGGATGATCTATGTCCATTCCATGGAACGCGCACTCCGCTATTATGCGGATCGCCCGGCGCTGTGTTTGGGCCAGCGGCGGCTGAATTTCCGTGAGCTTCACGAGCAAGTGAAGAGCTTGGCTGCTACCCTCGCGCACCTCGGCTTTGAACCTGGCGAGCGGCTCGCGCTCCTGCTACCAAACGGGCCTGAATACATCAAATTTGTGTATGCATGCAGCTGGCTTGGCGTTATCGTTGTGCCGATTAACATACGTCTCTCTGCTGTAGAGATCAATCGCGTATTGGAAAATGCCTGTCCGCGCGGATTGGTACGGCATTCCTCATTGCCGGCGCCCACTGCTCGAGTTCCCTGGGAACTGGTGCTGGACCAACAGACTTTGGACCAGAGTGAGTATCCTTGCCCGGACGCGTGTTACGAACCAAAAGCCATTCTTGCATTGATATATACCAGCGGAACGACTGGTCAGCCAAAGGGCGTAATGGTGACGCACGCGAGCATTTTGGCTAACGTCCATCATTTCAACTACTGGATGCGCTATCGCGAGGGCGGCATATTTCTACACGCCGCTCCTATGTTCCATATCGCCGATTTCCCTGCGATGTTCGCGGCGCCGGCATTCGGATCTTGCCAAACCACGCTGCCGACTTTTAGCCCGGCAGGTTTCTGTGAGGCAGTTGCGACGGAGCAAGTGAACTACACCGTTTTGGTCCCGACAATGATCAACCTGCTCACTCAATTGCCCGAGATAAGGGAATTTGATTTAAGCAGTCTTGCTCTCCTGGCTTATGGCGGATCGCCCATGGCGCCTGAGTTAGTTTCTAGGACCCGAGAACTTCTGCCGAACGCAGAACTCGTTCAGGTCTACGGACTCAGCGAAACGGGATTGCTTACCGGTCTTCAAGACAAGGACCACGCCGGCGCAAGACTGTTATCGTGCGGACGGCCCTGCCCTGGTATCGATTTGCAGGTAACCGATGAATCTGGCAAGCAGATCGGTTCAGGGGAACACGGTGAACTGGTTGTGCGTGGCGAAAACGTGATGGCCGGATATTGGAACAATCAAGAAGACACCACGGCTGCGTTCCGAAGCGGGTTCTTTCGCACCGGAGACATTGGCTACCAGGATGCGGACGGCTACTTCTATATTCTGGACCGGCTAAAGGACATGATCGTCACAGGCGGGGAAAACGTCTATAGCGGCGAGGTGGAGGCAGTCATTGTCACCCATCCCGCGGCCCGCGAGGCCGCGGTCTTTGGAATACCTGATCCCAAGTGGGGAGAGCTTGTAGCCGCCTGTGTAGTCGTCAAGCCGGGCATGAACATGACTGCCGATGAGTTGATGCGCCACTGTCGCAAAAGCCTGGCGACCTATAAGATTCCACGCCTCGTGGAGTTCTTAGAGACAGATTTGCCGAAAAGCGGTTCTGGCAAAGTGCTCAAGCGACTTCTACGCGCGCGTTTTTGGGCAGCCAAAGAACGTGCCGTCAGTTAGGGGGTTTCCCCCATAAGCGCTAAGATAATAATTGACGGACAGCGCAGCAAGAGATAAGCTCAAGGCAATGGCTGCGCTTCGCGAGGATTGGCAAGTTCTGCAAGGCTTGTTTCCTGCAGGGTGGGAGGAACTGGGAAGAAGTAGCGGTGCGGTCGCGCGATTGCGTGGGTTTGATTCCTTAAATGACTTGTTCCGTACCTTGCTCATGCATGTGGGCTGTGGATGGTCACTGCGCGAGACGGCGGTACAAGCCAAATTGGCGGGAATCGCCGATGTATCGGACGTGACTCTATTGAACCGTCTGCGGCAATCCGAAGATTGGTTGCGGCAGCTGTGTCAGGAGCTGTGGCGAGACAGTGGCGTGAGTCTTGAACCGGCATTGAAGGGATTACCTGTGCGAGTGGTGGATGCGACGGTGGTGAAAGAGCCAGGCAAGACCGGGGGCCAATGGCGGATTCACTACAGCATGCGATTACCTTCGTTGGAATGTGACCAATTTGAATTAACACCGACCCAGGGGAAGAACACCGGCGAGAAACTGGGGAGATTCAAGTTTCAAAAAGGGGAATTGATTTTGGCCGATGCCGGCTACAGCAATCCGCCGGGTATCGCGTCGGTCGTAAACGCTGGCGCTGATGTCTGTGTTCGCATGAATCGAGCATCGTTGCACCTGGAAGACGAGAAGGATCGGCCTTTCCCGTTGCTGAAAAAGTTGAAGCCATTGCAGAGGGCGGGGCAGACGGCGGAATGGCAGGTATCCATAACATCGGGTCGCCAAAGAATAATCGGACGCCTATGCGGTATACGGAAGAGCGAAGAGGCCATCAAGCGCGCTCAACGCAGACTGGTCATCAGGCAACAGGATGGCCGAGACCGTGTCACGCCGGAGAACGAGGAATATGCCTGCTATGTCCTGGTGTTCACCACCCTAGCCAAGAGCCGAGCCTCGGTCGCCCAGGTATTAGAGTGTTACCGGCTGCGATGGCAGATCGAACTGGTCTTCAAACGCCTGAAGTCGCTGGTACAACTCGGCCACGTTCCGAAACATGATGATCAAAGCAGCCGGGCTTGGCTGTATGGGAAATTGTTCGTGGCTTTGCTAAGCCAGAAGCTAACCCGAGTCGGGCGATCCGGTTCCCCCTGGGGCTACTATTTGCCTTAACAAACCACGCCTCCAGAGCCGATGGCGTGAATTTCAATTTGCCTTTCACCGCGTAATTGAGGCCATAGCGCCTGCTGTAGGACTCGATGCCACTATTAAGAATTGGAACGAAATAGCGGCTGCTTTGGGCGAGCGCAAGAGCGTATAAAGTGAACTGTGTAAACGGCCATCGAAAGGATCACACTAGGGAGACCGGATGGCAATTGACCTCAAACTCATCGACAAGTTGCTGGCTGACTACAAGAAGCCAGAAGACATCATAGGCGAAGAGGGACTAC
>DATAXY010000015.1:0-179814 GCA_036272835.1 Bryobacteraceae bacterium | reverse complement strand
AGGACGCAGCGGATGGAGCAGGCGGCCAGTTTTGAATTAGCCAATAAGGCGCGCATCGCGCGACGCCTAAATCTACAGATCAACCGCCTTTGAGGCGGCCCAACCCATCAAGCCACCCGCTTCGCGGGGGGTGTCTGACTTTCCAAATATATTTGGCCGCTGCGCTGAATCAGCTCGGTTGATTGGCGCCCTCTATCCCGTCCCCCCCACCGGGCAGTCACACAGCCTTGAAAAGGGAGGCCAGTCCTTGTCCTCATAAGCGCAGCCCGTGTATTTGTTCTGATCTATCCGAATGCCGCGAAGACGGGGACAAGACCGCGGCGGCGCATTTCACTGCGGCGGCCGGAGGCGTGTATTACTTTCGAGTGAAAAACCTGTACCAGCCGGATAAGCACGAGCATACATCGGCCCCAATGATCATCGAGCTGAAGCCATTGGATAGAGATGAAGGCCAGCTTCAGGCGAACACCTATTCGATCAGCACGTCTCAACAGAAAAAGTAACATTGCTATCTCAAGTCTTCTCGCGTCGATCGAAAAAAGAACACAACCCACGATCCAACAAATATGCGTTTTGCGAATCCGGTATTTGGGGTAGCCAGGTTCTCGCGAATCGCGATGACGAGGAATGAGGAATCGCTATGACTGGCGATAATCCTTGATTAGCCGTGTAACGCAGATTAGCCCTGTACGCAGTGTTTACGAATCCACCTAGACGGTTCGTCGGCATGTGGTTAACTGGGCTCCGCTGCCGAATTCGCCATTGCCATAAGCGACCGTAGCGAGTTGTGCAATTGCAGCTTTCATGCCAAATAACGATGGCACGATTCGTAAAGGCGCATTCTGGTCGTAAAGGGCGAGCCTTGTATTGGGAGCCTCTCTCGGATCGTCAATTTCGTCGAGAGATTGATTGTAATGTCCTGGCTTTGTAGCCGGCCGCATTCGACCGGTCGTTACCCTTGCCAACCTTTTCAGCCCCCTCGTGACGAACTTCTTAGTAGGGGAGAGAAATCACCGGTATATAATTACGCTTCGAACCTATGGGGCAACAATTTCCCGAATCGGAATACTCGCGAACTTGAGTCATGTTGCTCCTTTCGAATGGTTTGATATTCGACGGTTCAGGATCGGATCCCCTCCGGGCGTCCGTTCTCATTGACGGTGGCTCCATTGCAGCGATTAGCCCTGATTTGACGCCTCTGGACTGCCCTACACTCGACTGCTCACAACTAGCCGTGTGTCCCGGGTTTATCGATCTGCACAGCCACGCAGATGTGCAAGTGCTCCAAGAGCGTCCCGAGAAATTCGCTCAGGGCATCACCACCGAAGTTGTCGGGAATTGTGGGTTCTCCCCATTTCCCTGCGATGGGCATCTCGCCGAACTTAAAGAATTCGCGGGCGGCATTCTCGGGCGCGCCTGCGACTGGGGCTGGCCCTCTGCTTCCGCTTACTTGAACAGGCTGGCAGAAACGGGAGCGGACAGACGGGCCCTTCCGTTGGCCGGACATGGAAGTTTACGCGTTGCTGTATGTGGTCTGCGCCAGAGCCCTCTTTCAAGCGCAGAGAGCGATCGCCTTGCAGCCCTGCTTGAAGACGCGCTTCAGGCCGGGTGTGTCGGATTATCCTCTGGGTTGATGTATGCTCCTGGCTCGAGCGCCGGCAAAGACGAATTAGAGCGACTATGCCGGATCGTCGCACGACATGGAAAGCTCTACAGTACCCACATGCGCAGTTACTCGGCAGGACTGATTGACGCGGTGCGTGAACAAATTGAACTGGCCGAGCGCACTGGCTGCCGTCTCCAGATCTCGCATTTACAGGCTGCCGGCCGCAAATACTGGCCACTGCAGCAACACGCCCTCGATGAGATCGAAGCCGCTCGCGCTCGTGGCGTCGATATTGAGTTCGACATCTACCCATATCAGTGTGGAAGCACCGTACTGACTCAGTTGCTGCCGCAATGGACGCTGGACGGAGGAACGGAAGCATTGCTAAAGCGCCTGGCGGACAAGGATGCTCGCCAAGCCATCCTTGCCGAAATGTCCTCTGGGCCTAAATCTTGGAGTGACGTTACCATTTCCGCTGTGGTGACGCCCAAGAACGTGGAGTTCGTTGGCAAAACGGTCCCCGAGATCGCTGAAATTCGCGGCCAGGACCCCGGCGCGTGTGCGTTAGATTTAGTCATTGAAGAACACGCCCAGGTGAACATCATTAGTTTCAACCAAAGCGAAGACAATCTGCGCCAGTTGATAACGCATCCGCTTTGCTCGGTTATCACTGACGGCTTTTACGTAACCGGAAGGCCGCACCCGCGCTTGTACGGGACATATCCCGAGCTGCTCGGCTCCCTCGTGCGAGAGCGCCGATGGTTATCGCTTCAGGACGCTATCTATAAGAGCACGGGGAAGCCCGCCGCTCGCCTCAAGCTGCAAAACCGCGGCGAATTGCGTGCCGGCTTTGTAGCCGACATTGTGGTCTTCGATCCAGCGCGTGTTCAAAGCCGCTCGACCTACGAAACACCTGAAATGAGTCCGCTCGGCATCGTCACGGTTATTAAAGATGGCAAAGTTGTCGGACCCGATAATCTGAACTAATGCGATTGGAACTATGCAAATGGCCGGAGTTCTCGAAGCTCTCAGACCGGATTTTCGTTCTGCCGCTTGGTTCGCTTGAGCAGCACGGCCCGCATCTGCCGGTATTCACAGATTCGCTCATCGTGTCTCACATTGCGAATCGCGTTGAACAGCTTCGTTCGGAACAGATTGTGATGCTTCCAGTCCAGTGGCTCGGCCACTCTCCGCATCACCGCCGTTTCGGCTGCGTGAGTCTCGATTTCGATCCTTACGTCCAGATGATTCGAGGCCTGTGCACTTCTGCGATTCGCCTCGGCGCGCGCAAGATTCTGCTGCTGAACGGGCACGGCGGTAATGACACGCCGTGTAAAGCCGCTCAACGTGAGCTGAAGAGCGACTACGAACAACTCGAAGACCTCTATATTGTCTACGCTGCTTACTGGAATCTCGCCGCGAAAGAATTCACCGCCGTTCGATCGTCTCCGATTGGCGGAATGGGCCATGCCTGTGAAATGGAGACCTCCATCATGCTCGCGAAAAATCCCGAGCTCGTTGACATGTCCAAGGCGAAGCGCGGCGGTCCCGGCCCTGAGATGGGTTACCGGGTGCTTGACATGCTGAAGCCGCCCCCTTTTTCACTCATTAACGAATTTGACGAGATCTCGGAAAACGGTGTTATCGGAATGCCCGAATTCGCAACCGCGGAGAAGGGCGAGCGTTTCCTCGAAGCCGCTGCCCAGTTGGTCCTCTCGCTGCTCGACGAGATTGCAAACTGGCATTTCCAGCGCGCCCGCCCAATGCCAATCCAACCCGAATGAGCCGTCGCTGGATCGTCGTCGCGCTCATCTTTCTCGGCATCCTCATCAGTTATGTGGACCGCGGCAACTTGAGCATCGCCGCCGCGTCCATCATGCGCGATTTCCATTTGTCGCCCGGGGCAATGGGCGTGCTGCTCTCCGCATTCTTCTGGACCTACGCTATCTGCCAGCTTCCGGCCGGCTACATTGTCGATCGGCACGGCATCCGTCTCGTTTACGGGGCCGGCTTTATTATATGGTCGCTCGCATCGGCCGGGATCGCGCTGTCAAGTCATTCTGGCGAGATCCTCAGCTTGCGCTTGCTGCTCGGGTTCGCCGAGTCGGTCGGCCCGCTCGCTAGTCTCGCCTTCATCCGGCAAAATTTCTCCGGTCGGAATCAAGGTTTGCCCACCTCCATCTATATCTCCGGGCAGAACCTCGGCCCAGCCTGCGGCGCTTTGCTCGGAACTGCTCTGCTTGCCCACTTCGGTTGGCGTGCTATGTTCGCTGTCACAGGCCTCGGAGCGCTTTTATGGGTGCCATTCTGGCTGCTGCTCGCTCCTCGAAAGCACGAGGCTCGCGGCGCCCAAAGTGAAAGCGCGGCGCCCCAGCATCAATGGCCCTGGATCGCTGTATTGTCCAGCCCGGCTTTCTGGGCGATGTCCGGCTGCATCTTTTTCATGTCGTATTACTGGTACTTCCTCCTGACCTGGATGCCCGCCTACCTGATCTTGGCTCGTGGATTCTCGGCGATGGGCATGGGGCGCATCTTATCGATGCCGCTGTTTACCATGGCCGTACTTAACATAGGATTCGGATGGCTCGCGGACAAACTCGTCGCTAGGAATCAAGCCATCTTCCGCACCCGAATCACTTTTGCGGCTGCCGGACTGCTTGGGGCAAGCTCCATCCTGTTGCTGAACGTCCTTTCTGGTCGCGCTCCAGTTCTGCCTATCCTCGTGATTTCTATTTGCTCGTTTGGTGTGACCAGTTCGAGCTTTTGGGCGATCGCTCAGCACACGCCGCCCGCTTTCCTTGTGGGGCGAACCATTGGATATCTAAATACGCTGTCTCAGGTAGCGGGCGCTGTTGCGCCGGTGATCACAGGTTGGAGTCTCGGAGCCGCCCACAATTTCCGATTCGCCATTCTACTTGCGGGATTGGCGCCGCTCATTGCCTGCGTCCTGCTGTTTGTCGCAGGCCCTCAGAATCTGGAGAAGCTCAAACACACACTCGCTCTCTCGAACACCAGTGGGTTCACAATCACTCCCTCTTAGAGCGGACCGCCAATCATCTCCCCAAGAGCAACTAGATTGCCCCACCGACGGCACGCCGCGGATCAAACCCGCCCGATGTGCGAACTTGTTATTTGCAGCAAGGATCGGGTTTTACGTCGCTCACGGCAACGCTGAGTGCTATGCTGACATCGCTGGGAAGCGAATCCCGGCAGTTCGCAGAGAAAGTTGGTCGCAAGCGCAATGCGTCGCCATGCCAGTTGCCTGTTTTCTGACAACTAGTTTCACAAAACACTGAGAGGTACAACTCGTGAAGTTTAAGTTTGGTTTGAATCGTCGTTCTTTTCTTTCTGCGATTGGTCTGGCCACCGCAAACCTGGGCGCCTCCACTGAATCGGAGGCGGCAGGATTGTTCGGCAAGGAGCCTAAGCGGTCCAAGTCTTCCCTTGACGGCAGCGCAATCGTACCGATCACGTCCGGCCTAGGGTCAACCGGCAATATTTACGCCGAACTTGGAGTAACACCATTAGTCAACATCAACGGTACCGTCACAGTTATTGGCGGGTCCGTTATGAAGCCCGAGGTGATGGAACTAATGCGGCTAGGCAATCAACACTTCGTCTTGATCGACGAGTTGGAGACCGCAGCGGGCAAGTTTATTGCGAAATTATGTAAATCCCCCGCCGGCTATACCGGATTGGTCACCGGCGGCGCGGCAGCGGCAATGGTGGTCGGCTATGCCGGCATGATGACTCAGGATCTCGAGCCCCTGATCCGAGAGATTCCCGACGTTAGCAATATTCCCAAGAACGAGGTCATTATTCAAAAGAGTCACAGATACGCGTTCGACCACCAAATCCGCCAGACCGGCGCGAAGCTGATCGATGTTGAGACGCGCGAGCAGATGATTAATGCCATCAATCCCAAGACCGTTGCCATTCATTTCACCAATATCCTGTCTGACAAAGGACAGGTAAGCGGTCCTGAGACTGTCTCCATTGCCAAGGCACATAACATCTATACTTTCAACGACGCATCGGCCGATGTTCCGCCGGTATCGCGGCTTTGGGAGTACCCTGGCATCGGTTTCGACATGGTTACATTTAGCGGCGGCAAAGACATCTGCGGCCCGCAGGCATCCGGCATCTTAATCGGCAAGGAAGACCTGATCCGCTATGCATTGCTGAACATGAGTCCCCAGGAAGATCGCATTGGGCGCTGCTGCAAGGTGGGAAAGGAAACCATTTTCGGTCTGCTAAAAGCGCTCGAAATCTTTGTCAATCAAGACTACGAAGAAACGCTCAGAATGTACGACGAGCGCGCACAAGTGATTACCAGTGCGATTAAGAAGTTCGGTGTGACGGCATGCCCGAGGGAATTCAATCCGGAAGCTCTCGGCAACGTGACGCCGCATTACAGCTGGCAGATAGATCGCGCAAAACTCAACATTTCTGGTCCGGAAGTGATGCAGCAATTAGCTGACACGCGCCCGATGGGGATTGGCAGCATGGGTGCGAACGCGGGCGGAATGCGCGGACGGAACCCTGATGAGCCTACGGGTGGCCGTCAGGCTGCCGACGTTCGAAGACATCACGAACATCCTAAAGATCCGGATAAGTTTGGCTTCGCCGTGTGGCAGCTCAAAGATGGCGAGGATCAGATTATCGCAGACCGGCTTTACGCGATCCTCAGCGCAGCTCCGAAAGCGTAATCTTTCGAGCGAACGCCAAACGTACCATTCATACGTGGTCCTAATGCCCTCGCTCAGTGAAATTTCGTGCTTCCAACGTGAGGTTTCTGCAGGCTTGCCATGGCGGGTGAGCAACACCAGGCAAGTTGCGATCCAAATCGTTGCGGCGTTCGGAGCCCCAAGACCCACGATCAGTCCGCGGAGCGGCGGCTTTGACTGCGGTAAAGACCACGGCCATGTGCCCACACTTAACGAAATGGAAAGCAGAGCGACGCCGGTCAGTGAAGGCAGGCGGCGCGGAAGCCGCAATGCGATTCGAATATCCTGCGCCAGCATTTCAAGCCAGACGATCACAACAATTTCTCACGCCTTCTTGGATGAATTCTCGTATGGGAAGCATTAAAGCTGGTGGAGGATTACCAAATGAAGATGATTCGAAGGCCAGGATTGGCCGCCCTGGCAATGACGTTCCTGCTGGGAACCGCCGGATCCGTGCTTTTAGGCCGCGATAGCGTTCCGGCCGAAGGAAGTAAAGCGATTGATTTCACGCTTCAGTCGCAGGAAGGAAAACCGGTCAGCCTGCACGATTTCCGCGGCCAGTGGATCGTCCTTTATTTCTATCCGAAGGACATGACCAAAGGCTGCACCATTGAGGCTCACAATTTCCAGCGCGACCTTGCCCAATATGAAGCCAAGAAGGCGACCGTCATTGGCGTCAGCGTCGATAGCGTCGATTCCCACCAGCAGTTCTGCACCAAGGACAGCCTCACTTTCAGACTCCTATCCGATCCCACCCATCAGGTGGTCGATAAGTACGGTTCGGTCATGCAATTCGGCCAGAACGTCTTGGCGGCGCGCAACACCTTCATCATCGATCCGAACTTTGTCATCCGGAAGGTCTATACCAAGGTCAATCCCGAACCGCATAGCCACCAAGTGCTTGCCGAGTTGACCGAGTTGCAGAAAGCCGGAGAATAATCCGGCTTGAGCCGTTGGCCTCATCTTACAATTGAGAACACAAGCGGGCAATTAAGAACACAAGCGGGGAAAGCTCCCCCTTCCCCGCTTTAGGAAGCTTGGCCGGACTTGCTTGGGCGTAGACAGAAGGAATTCGAAGGCCTCGTAATGCCGCAGTGTGAGCGATTGCTGCGTTTCGCACGGCGTCTGACGAGCCGCGATTCCGATGCGGAGGATCTGGTCCAGGAAACGCTTCTAAAAGCTTGGCGCGGCTTCCATCAATTTCAAAAGGGAACCAATGTGCGCGCCTGGTTGTTCCGCATCCTAATGAATGCCTACTACGGACGCCTGCGAACACCCAGTTTATTCATGACCACGGAGCCGATTGAGACGGTCAGCGCCGTGTGCGCCGCGAAGGGCGCGGAAACTCTAGCCGTTCGACAGGCTCTAGCCAGCCTTCCGGAAGAACAACGTAGCGCGCTCTATCTTGTCGTCGTAGAGGGTTTCACTTGCCGCGAGACAGCGGATATTCTGTCGGTGCCGGCCGGTACGGTCATGTCCCGCCTGAGCCGGGCCCGAGATGCCATGCGCTCTTATCTATTACACGAGAAGCCGAGCGCCCAGGGAAGAGCAAGATGAACTGCCGGCAAATCACGGAATTGAAAGCGCGATATTTCTGCGCTGAACTGGATTACGGTGACATGCGTGAATTCGAAGCTCACGTCCTTGGGTGCCGAGAGTGCGCGGAGACGATTGCCGAAGAGCGTGAAATGGACGAATGCATAAGAGCGGGAATTCTTCAGGACACTCCCGACACCGCCCTATTGGAAACTCGGGTACGGGGCGCAATTAGAAGACAAGCGCTGCGGGGTCCGCTGGTGGGCGGCGCGGTGGCCGCAGCACTCGTTTTATTCTTCGCCCTGAGCCGTCCGTTTGGTTCGGATTGGCAAAACGCGCGCTTATGCGACGATGCGGCCGGAGATCACTTCGCGGAAATCGTTCGGCAAGATCCAAGGCACTGGCGATTCTCCGCAAGTGAAATCGATTCGCTCGCGATCCAACAGGGAATCAAGCCCTATTTATTGGCAGCATTGGCGTCCGGCGAATATCGGCTGGAGCGCGTGAAGCTTTGCCGGCTGGATGGCCGGATTTTTCTCCATGCCGTTTATCGAAGTGGCCGGAATCGGGTCTCGGTCTATCTGCGGGCGTCTCCGTCGGCTAACAGTGAGGCAATCTCCGCAATGAAGAGACACGGGGAGTATGTTGCCTCGCTTGGCCGCGCGGGGATCCTTGCAATCGTCGTTTCGAACGCAAGCGAACAAGCGGTCATGTCCTTTGCCCGTTCCGCCGCCATGGCAATCTGAATGCGGGGTTTGGCGTAGCGGGAGGCGACAGCTCGCGATTTTGGACTGCCCGGCGCGCTTTGGCTGGCGGCCCGGCAAACTGGAGTCTTTGACTTGCTCCACTCGCTTTGGCCAACACCTCGATCCGGGCCGTCGCAGGCGCATTATTTGCTGCTGGCGGCGATTCATCGTATTTGCCGGCCTGGGCCCAAGACCGAAGTGCCCAGTTGGTATGAACGCTCGGTTTTGCGCTTACTGTGGGGCTTTGCGCCGGAGCGGTTCACCTCTCAAGAGTTCTGGGACTGCTTCGATCGCATTCAGGAGGAACAACTGGAGCAGGCCCAAACACGTCTGCTCGGTGCCTGGAAGCAAAAGCAACTGTTGTAGGCCAGCGAAGATGTCCCACTAACAGGCCAGCGATTCTGTCACCCATGGATTTATCGCTTGGTGCCAGGATTGTTAGGGGAACCGGGAGCGGCAAGCTCCCGGCAATCCCGGCCACTGAGTCGGCGCTCGGGTTGCTTCCCAGCAGTGCCCTAGCGTCCGCCCAGTCCAGTTGCGATTGTATCGATTCAGGTCGCATTGCGGGATGGCCCGCATAGCGATAGATACGGACAGGCTTTTTCTGACGCGGGGATTGCCGTCTCCGCATGCTTTGGGCGCGAACCGGTCCGGCGTTGGTGGGAGCGGGTTCGGTATGCAGGAGGCCGCGATCAAGATAGACGAGGATGTCGCCTTGGGGCTGCTGGCACACTTCCACTTTCTTGCCCGCATAACCGCGTCCGTTTGCCAGCGGAGGCGTTGAATGCAGATGCCGACAACGGCGGTGATCCTATGCTCTTTGCCTACCCGCGATCACCTGTGGAATGCCGAAGAGGGACGCCATGGAAGCGATGAAGAGAATGTTGCCGCTACCCCTCTCGAT
The DNA here is from genome assembly GCA_036272835.1 of Bryobacteraceae bacterium. Lineage (GTDB taxonomy): Bacteria > Acidobacteriota > Terriglobia > Bryobacterales > Bryobacteraceae > Bog-105. Next base: position 170,295 of record DATAXY010000015.1, on the reverse strand, counting down.
CATTTTCGGCAGGACGGCGCGGCTCATCGAGAGCGCGCCTGTTACGTGTGTGTCGTAGACTTGGCGGGACTTATCGTCTGTGGTCTCACTCCTGCGCTGTTCCGGTGTTACATTGTGCAATACATACGAAGCAGAGGGTCTGCGAGAGGACGCCGCATCGCGAAGCACGCTTTCGCTTCTTCCGGATATCACTACGCGAGCCCCGGTCGAAACAAACGCGGAAGCGATCGCAAAGCCGATGCCGGTTCCGCCTCCGGTGACAAGCGCCACGTCGCCACAGAGGCTGAAAGCATCCAGCGCAAACGAGGAACCCCGATCAGAGGATTCCATATTTTTTGAAAACTTCCGTAGTGGAAGCGCCGGCTTCAATTTCTCGACGCACAACTTTCTCGGAACGCGCCTTCTCAAGAGCTCGCGTAATCGTTTCTTCCTCAGCCTCTCGTGGAATCACTAAAACACCATCTAAATCACCGAAGATTAAATCCCCAGGCCTTATGCGAACGGCCGCAATCTCAATGGGAACTCGAATTTCGAGAACACGTGACCTCACGGCCGCATCTTGCGCATACCGTCCCCTGCTGAACACGGGCCAGTTTTGCTCCAGAATCCTCGGAGTATCGCGATGAAAACCGTCTAGTACAGCGCCCGCTCCACCTCGTGTCCGAGCCGCCGCGGTCATGATTTCTCCCCATGCTGCACAGTTCAAAGAACCGCCGGTGGCGATGTAAACTTCTCCAGGTTGGATCTGGTCGAGCGCTTCGGTCAAACGTCCAAACGGCTGATCCGGATGGCCCCATACATCGGCGATTTGGACCGGCATTGCTCTTCCAACCAGTCGCGTGTCTGCCGAGATCGGCTGGATGGGCTGCGGAAGAAACTGATGCCGGTGATCAATCAAGTCGAGAATATCGCCGACGACCGGCGTGTAGAGAGTGGTGGATATGAGCTGAAAGAGCTCTTCGTCGTTTTTCCATTCCATGGATACAATATGAATCTATACCGCTCAAATGTAAATCTGTAAAGTTGATTTGTCCACGGATTTAGATCGACAAAATCGATGGATTTCCAGCAATTGAGAGTATTCCGACCGGCTGCCCAGAACGCAGGGTTCAGACGCGCGAGCGACGACTTACATCTGTCGCAATCGACTGTGAGCCTATAGATTCGCCAATTGGAAGAAAAGCTGGGCTGCCCACTATTTCTACGCGTGGGCAAACGTGTTCTGATCAGCGAGGCAGGGAAGCTTCTTTTGCAATACACAGAACGGATCTTTCAGGATTTGAAGAATGCCGGGATGGCCGTTCGGGAACTCGGTTTAATGAAGCGCGGAACAGTCCTGTCCGTGGCCAAAATTGAGTCGTGAGTAGCAAAGGAGGTTACAAGACACTGAAAATCTGTGAGCACGTCCTTCGAAAAGTTGAATTCCGGCGGCCTTCCCACACAGGAAGTGTGAGAAGCGGTGGGACAGAATTGGATAGGGGACCCGTCGTCAGCCGATCGGCAGTGTTGCACTAAAGCGAATGAACCGTCGCATTCGCCGATCACTCGGGCGGAATTGTCATCGATGCTGTACCGTACTATGCGGCTTCGCACCACGCGTAGCGATGATGTAGGCCGCCAAGGCGGCCGCCCGACAGTACTTTTGCAGCCGTCGATGGCCTACGCTCGATGGGCCGTCGGTTCGGCGTGTCCTTCTCAAGCGAATCGTGGATGCGGTCCTCGTGATGGTAAGCCACGTATTCGCGAAGCAGCCGCCGCAAATGAGTTTCGTTCAGCACGATCACATGGTCGAGAAGTTCTCGCCGGCAGCTTCCGATCCACCCCTCGGCGAGACCGTTCTGCCAAGGCGCCTGAACACTCGTGCGCTTCGTCTTTATACCGGTGCAGTTCAGGAACGCGAGCACGTCGGCATCAAACTTCGTATCGTGATCCAGAAGCAGCGGCGACGAATGCGAAAAGGATATCGAGCACGATCTTTCGTTTTGACACCGTGTGCCATTGGCGGAACTCTCATCAGCAAGCCGCAAGTTGTTGAATCGACGACGCTGCCGGTTTTGGCAACACACAGGCTCTACAGCTTCTGCACCACCGAGACGGCCGGCTGCTCTTCGTGTGTCTCGCGAGATGCAATGATACGTGGTCTTTTCCGTTTCAGCCTCGATGCAAGTCTGCGAATCGTGAGCGATAGGCCTGTGTACACCAGCACGCAAGCTCCGAGTGATGCAATCGCAGCGATCACTTGCCCCAGCAAACCGCCGTACTCGCCGGTATGCCCAAAACGAACGAACGTACGAAGTCTCTGGCCGAGGCTGCCATCGGCAAAGCTCGTGCTCTTTACGACTCGTCCCGTGTCGCGATTCAACACATATTGAGTCCGGTCTTGGGGCTGTCCACCTGTGCCTGTATCTACCGTCGCAGAAACCGGCGCGCTGGCGCCGCGCGCAACGTTCAGCGTGATTGTGCGCCAATCCGGATTAAGTGTTTTCGCAACATTTAAGAGGTGATCGTAGTTCGGTTCGCGTCCGACTACGGAGTGGTCATCGCGATGCGCACGTCGGTCGCCGCCTTCGCGGCCGGCCGCCGCGGGAACGGAGCCGGTCAGTCGGAATAGCAGTGCGTTCGCCCATCCGAACGACATGACTACTCCTGTAAGGACAATGACCAGCAACGGGAGCGCACACCAGATTCCGATCACATTGTGCCAGTTCCAATTGCGAGCTTTTTCCCTTAGCCCGTTTCGAAACGCAATTGAGGCACGGAGAGTTTTCCAACTCCATTTGCGCGGCAACCAAAGGACTACACCCAACAAAATCAGTGCGCCGAAAAGCAGATTCGATATTGCCGTCAGCCAGTGTCCAACACTCTTGGATCCCAGCGGCGCTCCGAGTGATCGATGCAATCCTTCGACCGTAGAAAAAAACTCATGCATTCTGGGCGAGCTCACTCCGAGAACGGCGCTGCTGTAAGGATCGACGTAGACGGTTTTGCCCCGGCCAAATGAAAACTGTATGGCGGCCTGAGGGTGATTGCGTACGACGATGGCAGTCGGCTGGCCGAGGCTGGCCCGGCGAACTGTCTCTAACAAGTCGTTCAGCGACCCTGATTGAGGGTCTTGAGGAACGGAAACATATGCAATATCGCGATCTACAAAGTTGACGATCTGACGTTCGAAGGCGAGCAGTACTCCGGTTGCGGCCATGATGAAAATGAACAGACCGGCGGTAACGCCAGCCGACAAATGAAGCCAGAAAACAGTTTTACGAAACATCGATTCCCTTGTGTGTCTTCAGGACAGCTTGAATGGCTCATCTGAAATTTGTCTTAAAAATTTGCTTCGCCGTTCAAACGAGCAAGCGAATCTGCTGCAATGATTTCAGGAGAGATGAGGCCGCGCGGCTCAGCGAGCAGAAGATTAAAGAATGATGCGCGTCCTGGTTGTTGATGACGATCGCGAAGTAGCTGACTATGTACGGCGGGAACTTGAGGAGGAATCCTTCAACGTCGTCGTTGCCCATGACGGGGCCAGTGCCCTGCGTTTGGCCGAATCTTCAGCCTTCGACATTCTTGTTTTGGACGTGATGATGCCCTTTATGGATGGTCTGCAACTCACGCGCAGTTTGCGCAGGCAGAACATTCTCACGCCGATACTCTTGCTTACAGCCCGGGATGCACCGGAGGAAGTCGTGCGCGGACTTGAGGCAGGTGCGGACGACTACCTCACCAAGCCCTTTTCATTCGATGTGCTTTTGGCTCGCATTCGGGTTCGCACCCGAAGAATCGAGCAAAAGAACTCGCAACTTCGCTTTGCGGACTTGGTTATCGATTTGGCTGAACACAAAGCGAGACGGGGCAAGCGCGAGATGTCTTTGACGCGTACTGAATTCGCCATTCTCGAATGTCTGTTGCGTGCGGCCGGCCGGGTAGTTACGCGGGATCGGCTGATCGATACCGTCTGGAATGATCGCGAGGTAAGTGCAAACAATCTCGACGTGTTCATTAAGTTCCTTCGTTCGAAAGTCGACATGCCCGGTTTGCCAAAGCTGATTCACACTGAGCGAGGACTCGGATATAGTTTGCGCCAGGAAACGATTTGAACCAACTAAACCCACGCTCGCTGCGCGCTCGCCTCACCGTCTGGTACTCCTGCGTACTGATTTTAGTCGCCTTGACACTCGCTGGCGCGAGCCGTTGGGCGCTGGCAGTTAGCCTCGATCATGCTTTGGATCAGAGTCTGCGCTATCGCCTCATTGGGCTGCACGGCTTCATAGACGACAACAGTCGTAAGGGATTGGATTCGCTAGCCCTGAAACTGGCGGGTTTGAACACTCTCGGCGAGCTGTTTCAGGTTTTCGGACCGCACGGCGAACTGATGGCTCAATCGAATGGTTTGTCGCGGCATCACGTCAGCACTGAACCGCCGCCTGATCCTGGCGCGGGTATGCTTTTCCGGCCTGCCGGGCCGCGATGGTTCCCCGTGCGTATGGCCACACAGCGCATTTACATTGCTGGGCAACCGCTCATCATCGAAGTGGCAGACCCTGAGCGCAAGTTTGAGGGTGTTCTGAAAGAATTCTATTCCGTCCTGTATATCGCGCTTCCGATCGTGTTGGCGCTGGCTGCCTTCGGCGGGTATTGGCTCAGTGGCAAGGCTCTCGCGCCCGTGGACCAGATCATCGACGATGCTCGTGCTATCGACCCGGCGAATCTTTCCGTGAGACTTTCCGTTCCCGCGTCCGGCGATGAATTGCAATGGCTCTCGGAAACGCTCAACCAAATGTTGGACCGAGTGGAGCAATCAATTCTGCAGATGCGCCGGTTCACAGCCGATGCTTCGCACGAGTTGCGCGCGCCGATGACGTTGATCTACACAGCCGCACAATTCGCGTTGCGCCGTGATCGAAGTTCGGACGAACTGAAGGATGCTCTTGGTAAGATCCTGCGCGAAGCAAAGCGGTGCACGAATCTGATTAATCAACTTCTTTCCCTGGCCAGATCGGATGAGGGCGGCGACCAAGTCGAATTGATCTTGACGGACGTGGCGCCTTTGGTCAGAGAGGTTGCCAAGGAAGTAATAATGGTTGCCTCCGACAAAAGCCTTGAGGTGTCAACCAATGTGCCCGAGGACGCAGTATGTGCCCCGGTGGACGAACATTCATTCCGGCGAATGCTTTTGATTTTGCTCGACAATGCCATCAAGTACACGCCGGCCGGGGGCCGAGTTACCGTGTCCGTGGTTGAAGATACAAGCAGTGTCACAATTGCGGTCGCGGACACCGGGCCAGGGATTCCCAAAAACGAGTTGCCGTTCCTTTTTGACCGTTTCTGGCGCGCCGATAAGGTGCGCTCAAGAGATTCAGGCGGAACAGGCTTAGGGCTAGCAATTGCTCGCCAAATCGCGCGAAGTCACGGCACGGAGCTAGCGGTGGAAAGCTCCGTCGGTCACGGATCAACATTCACAGTTCGGCTGGGGCGTTCTGGCGGGCAGCCGTCCACCGTACACATTTCCAGTGAACAATCGCTCTAGTGCGCCGCTGTTTTTTCGATTTAAGACGATTTTAAGACAGCGGCGAGTATTGCAGCATGCAAGCTTCTTCAACTAGTCCTCCCCGTTCACCTGCTTTACCCGGCACAAATACGACTGGACCCTCCCGAGTTTCCGGCGTTCCGTCCATCCTGGCCCGCCGCATTTAGGGACGCGCTGGGCCGCTTTGCTGATCTTCGTCAATATCTCTGTAGCGTGGGCCTTTGTGCATCATTTCCAATTCTTTGGACGAGGCTCCGACCGTGGAGAAGCGATCGTCCTGTTTCTAGTGGGCTTTCTGGCGCTCGCCATCATGGGCCCGGGCCGACTCAGCCTGGATCACAAATTTAGAATTGGTTCGTTCTCGCGAAAGCGCTTTGGGCAGGCAGCATAGGCGATTGTCTGGCGCTCAGCACGGAATATATCCAAAACTTTGTAAACTGGCTCGCCGTTTCAGAAAGCTTTAAGGTTCGCAAACGATGCTGGTCGTATTCAACGGTTAACACAGAAGATGCTCCGCAAGTATCGGCAACTGAAGTTCGGCCTTGTCCTCGTGATGGGCGCCCTCATCGCCTTAGTGCTTTGCGTCCAATGCGTGCGGACCTACCTGTACACCGATACTGTTCTCGTTCCGCAGCAGGCCGAACACGAGGCTGTTCGACAGGTGGGCGCACTTAGCGCGGCAGCGCGGACTGCCGGAATTACCGATCCACGCGGGCTCGGGCCAGTGATAGAACGCAGCCTTGAGGCAGTTTCAGATCGGGTCCTGTGGATGCGGGTGCTAGATCTGAACAGCAAAATTCTCGCGCAAGGTGGTAGCCCGGAAGGAGCACCCAAGTTTCCATCGCGGTGGTGGGATCGAGTAGAGAAACACGGAAGAGTCGGTACGTTAGTCGAAACAGCCCACGGTAAAGAGCTGGTTGTCATGCTCCCACTCCGGTTACCTCGGGCACCACGCACCGCCAAGGCCGAAGCCGGCCCACCGGATCAGCAACACCGGCCTTTCGACACAAGTCGCGAGCCCCACTTCAATTCGCCCGATTCGCGCGGTGGACCACAGGATAGACCCCACACAGCGTACGTGCTCGAGGCCGCCATTTCTCTTAAGGCTGTTGCTGGCTCATTTGAGGGCCTTAGGCAAAATCTAATTCTCGGCGTCATTGCGTCCATTGCGCTGCTGTTGTCCGTTGCGGTGATTGGATTGCTTGTACCGCACTACGTTCGCGGCAAATACCTTGAGAGCGAACTGCGACTGGCGAAGCGAGTTCAGAGCGACCTCCAGCCGAAATCCTGTTCCGTATCTCCGCATGTTGAATTCGCGGCGCGCGCCGTTGCGGCCGACCATGTCGGAGGAGACTTCTACGACATATTTGAAACTGAATCCGGCAAGGTTGTCATCGTTTTGGGGGATGTCTCTGGCAAAGGCGTTCCCGCAGCACTGCTTGTGAGCGTGGTGCAGGGAGCGATTCGTTCCTCGACCGCATCCCGACACGAATCTGCCTGCGAGCGGATTAACCATATGTTGTGCGAGCGAACGGCGGGCGAGCGGTTCGCCACATTATTCTGGGGCGTTTTCGATCCGTCAACCCATATATTGCACTACGTGAATGCCGGGCACGCCGCGCCCATGCTTGTGCGGGATGGCCGCGAACCTATGGAGCGATTACATGAGGGCGGCCCCGTTCTCGGTTTGCTTCCTGGCGCGCTCTATTCGGCAGGGGTCGTCAAAATTGAGAACGGCAATACGCTCATTATCTACTCGGACGGCGTCAGCGAAGCGGCGAACAAGAATGAAGAAGAGTTTGGCGAAGCTCGCCTTGCGCAGATCATTTCAGGCAACCAGGATGCATCGCCAGAGACACTGTGCGATCAGATTATTGGACAGGTGGCAGCGTTTGCAAGTTCCGAAGCTCCGCAGGACGACCGCACGTTGCTGGTCGTCAAGTTCTCTCAATCGAGAGCTGCCGTTCGCCACTGGAAACCCGGAGAGAGGACTGTCGCAGCAATCGCTTGATCGCAAGTGCAAAGGTGAATGGAACATGATGAAGTTTTCTTCCATAAAAACAGCCTGCAGCGTGGCTGCGCTGGCACTGATTTGCCTGTCGCCGGCACGTGCCCAGGAGAACACACCAACCTCCCGAATTGTGAGCGCTGCGAACACCTTCCTTGCAACCCTCGATCAGAAGCAGCGGCAGGCGGTACTTTTTTCCTTCGACGACCAGGAGCAGCGCAAACGCTGGTCCAACTTCCCCACCGGATTCGTTCCGCGTAGCGGCATCAATTTGAAGGAAATGAGCTCACCGCAGCGTGACGCTGTAATGGCTTTGCTGGCGACTGTGCTCAGCCCCATGGGCTTGGAAAAGGTGAACCAAATTCGTCTCGCTGATGACGACTTCAAGGCGAACGGATCGAAAAGGGGTCCACGTGGCGGCGGCCCACGAGGTGGAACTGGCGGCCCTCCGCCTTCGGGACCGGGCGGTCCTCCGCCGCAATTCGGCGGAAGGGGCGGTCCAGGAGGCCGACCTCCATTTGCAGGTGGAGATATGTTCGGAAAGGATCGCTACTACATATCCTTCCTGGGAAACCCCTCCGCGACGGCTCCTTGGATGCTCCAATTCGGTGGTCACCACCTGGCGTTGAACATCACTATCGCTGGAAGCAGAGGAGTCCTTACTCCGACCCTGACCGGTGCTCAACCCGCGACTTTCAAGCTGAATGGCCAAACCATACGTCCTTTGGGACGAGAAAGTGACAAAGCGCTCGCGCTGCTGCAGTCTCTCGACGAGAAGCAGCGGCAGCAAGCTGTCCTTAACTATCGCGTTCCCGACTTGGTTCTTGGTCCCGGTCAGGACGGTGAGAAAATCGCTCTCGAGGGGCTGAAAGTATCCGGGATGAACGATAAGCAGCGGGCTATGCTGCTAGACCTGATTGGAGAATGGGCCGGCATCATCAATGAAAATTCGGCTTCTGTCCGCATGGCAGAACTGAGAGACGAACTGAACGAAACGTGGTTCGCCTGGAGCGGTCCTACAACGTTCCAGCCAGGCACTAACATCACCGCCTACTATCGTGTGCAAGGCCCGCACCTCGTCATTGAATATGCGCCTCAGAATGATGAGCCTGCGAACCACGTTCATACGATTTACCGCGATCCGACGAATGACTACGGACGGCAGTTCAGCAATCAATGAAGACGAGGCTGTCCACTCTCATAGCGATTTTGTCACTCGGCTTGCCTGTATTCGCACACCGGCTCGACGAGTATTTGCAAGCGATGATTGTTTCGGTCGAGCAAGGCCGGATCCAGGTGTCGATGCGACTGATTCCCGGCGTCGCGGTATCTTCCGCCGTGATTGCGGCCGTTGATTCCAATGGCGATGGCGCTTTCTCCGAGGCCGAGCAGCAAACGTACGCTCAAGAAGTTCTTGGTGATCTCAGGCTCAGCGTAGACGGCCACGCGTTAAAGCCTCGGCTACGGGGAGTAAGTTTCCCAGCGCCAGCAGATATGAAGGAAGGACTCGGTGAGATTCACATCGAGTTTGATGCGGATTTGCGCGCCGGAGGGCCGCACCGGACACTCGTGATCGAGAACCACCACGAACCGCGGATGTCAGTCTACCTGATGAACTCGTTAGTCCCGCAAGACCCCAACATCCGCGTGACTGCACAGAATCGCAACCAAAATCAGTCTTACTTCCGACTCGACTACGCCCAGGCAGACCCTCAACAGAATTCGTTTCTATCGCTGTGGCGATCGCGTCTTGTTACGCGCCTAGCAGCTTTCGAGGGCGTGCCCAGCATGTTCCGGCTCGGCATGCGGCACATCGCCGAAGGTACGGATCATCTTCTGTTCCTGATAGCGCTTCTCTTACCTGCACCGCTGCTTGCCGTCCGGTCTCATTGGGCCGGAGCCGGTAGTATTCGCCAAAGTGTTGTTCAAGTTGTGCGAGTGGTAAGCGCATTCACAATCGGCCACTCGGCCACGCTTGCATTGGGAGCGTGGGGACTGGTGTCTTTGCCGAGCCGCGTCGTCGAAGTTCTGATTGCTTTTTCCATTCTGGTCTCCGCCGTTCACGCTCTGCGCCCACTCTTCCCCGGACGTGAACCGGCCATCGCGGCTGGTTTCGGTCTAGTACATGGATTGGCTTTTGCCACTACCTTGGGAAATCTGGGAGTCGGGCCCTGGCAGCGTGTCGCCAGCATTTTGGGATTCAATCTCGGCATCGAAACCATGCAGTTGGTTGTCGTGATTTCCATACTCCCTTCCCTAATCATCCTGAGTCGGACGGCTGCTTATACAGTGTTCAGACTTGGTGGTGCCCTGCTCGCCGGTTTCGCGTCTCTCGGTTGGATTATTGAACGCTTATTTGGTGGCCCTGATTTCGTCGACGGATTCGTAGATTGCATTGCACAACGCGGAGTATGGATCGCAATTTCATTACTCGTTATCAGCATCGTTTTGTGGTTGCGCCGCCATGCACAATCCAACCGCGGAATCTTCAGCGAGCAACCGTCTGACCAAACTCTGGAGGGAATCTGAACCAGCCGTCGGCTCGCACACTCTTCGTCACTTGGAAAAAAGAATTCATGAGTAAACTTGCCCCTCTCGCCCTTGTCTCAGTCTTAGTCTGCTTGGCCTCCTTTGGCTTCTTCGGAAAAACCGGAAAGGCTGCTAGCACCGCCACGCCAACCCCTGCTGATGCGCAGACGCAGAACGTCGTGGCTGCCACGACGGCTTTCTTGAACTCGCTTACAACTACCCAGCACGAGAGGGTGCAGTTCGCCTTTACGGCAGAGAAGACAGCCACGGCCGCCAAGTTCAGCAGAGCCGCTATGGGCGGGAAACAGGGCGGCCCGGGCGGTGGGGGTCCGGCGAATGGCCCCGGCAATGATTCCGCCATGCGCCGAGCAAATCCCGCACAACAACCGCGTCCGCGCCCTGGAAACGGCAGAGGTACAGAGGGAGGTCATCGCGGCGGCCCGGGCATGGGCCCTCCCGGAGGTTTTGTTGGCGAGCAGTATGGGCAGGCGGTCTGGTCGAACTATCCGGTCAGCGACGTGCCCCGGCCCGGTCTGGCTCTGGGTAATCTAAGCATCGCGCAACGTGACGCAGCGATGCACTTGCTGCAAGTGGCACTAAGCTCCAAGGGCTATCAAAAGATTCTGGACATCATGGGTTCAGACGAAGCCCTATCGAAGACTGGGACGCCGTACTGCTCCGGTACAGCCTGCTACACAATCGGCATCTTTGGGCAGCCGAGTACGACGAAGCCTTGGATGTTGGAGTTCGGAGGACATCATCTCGGACTGAACCTCACGATGGCGGGAGAGCATGGCGTGATCACACCTACTCTGACCGGTGCTCAGCCCGCGGTCTACACTTCTAATGGCAAAACCGTGAGGGTACTGGCTGAGGAGAATGACAAAGCGTTCGCGCTACTGAATGCGCTGGACGAGAGCGAACGGAAGCAGGCGATCCTGAACTACCGGGTAGACGATCTAGTAACCGGTCCCGGCCATGCTGGGGAGACAATTCAGCCGGAAGGTCTGAAAGCGGCCGCGATGAACGAGAAGCAGCGGGCCATGCTGCTCGATGTGATCTCAGAGTGGGCCGGCATCATCAACGATGCCTATGCGACACCGCGAATGGCAGAGATCAAGGCTGGCCTGGATGAGACCTATTTTGCATGGAGTGGACCGACTACGCATGAGCCCGGGAGAAATGGTACCTCTTACTACCGCATTCAGGGGCCGAAGCTAATGATCGAGTTTTCGCCTCAAGGGGTGGGCGGTGATCCGACCATGCATGTTCATACCATGTACCGCGATCCCACGAACGACTATGGTCGCGCGTTCACGAACAACTCAAATTAGAAAACCAGCCCTCCTCCGGGAATGCACCCGCGACAGGGCTCACCACCCTCCTCAGGTCCCGCCCGGCGGGAATCAACCGCGTATGGATTGGAATGAGACAGTCATGTCGGTCGGTGAAGGCGATGAAGGTTTTGACGTATCGCCCGATGGTCTCGAGCTGTGGACTGCGAATGCACAGGACGGCACGCTCTCTGTGATTGACCTCGCGACACGGACTGTGACGGCAACACTGGATTCGAAGACCTTTGGCGCAAATCGGCTGAAGTTCACTCCTGATGGAAATCTCGTGCTGATTTCACGTCTGGGTGCTGGCGACCTCGTGATCTAAGATGCAAAGTCGCGCAAGCAATTCAACCGAGGGCCAATCGGTCATGGTGCAGCGGGCATTCTGATAGATCGCGACGGTAATCGCGCCTTCATCTCTTGTGGTCCTGACAACTACATCGCTGTACTGGACCTGAAAACACTAGAGGTCGCCGGCCACATCGACGTTGGCGGCGAGCCGGACGGTTTAGCGTGGGCAATCCGACCATAATTCGAGCCTGATGCCGCCGCGGATCAATGACCGAGAAGAAGCGGCGCTTGACGCGGCTTTGTTGATAGGGACGTGAGTAATCGCCAAGGGTAGAGCTAAACCGGTCATCATTGAAAAGTATCCGACGATTTCCGAGTTGCTCGCGTCTCCTTCCGATTCTCTCAACCCAACATTCCAGTCGCAAACCGGCTGACCGTTCAACCGGTTCGAATTTTCGAGCCATACGAGCTTTGGAAACCACTGAATCGGCCCAAGCGATGCGGATATCCCTCCAATACGAACAGGCCCATAAATGGGGATGGTGCGGATATTTCTCCCGCAGAGGAAGCCGCGCATCCTACAACGCGTGCGCCTTCGCTTCCCCTTCGAGGAGCCAGTCGTAAAGATGAGCTATCATTTCATGCGCCACATAATCCCGAACCGCCCACATGCTGCTGATCTCGTTGCGAGCCCCGTGTAACGAGCTACAATCTTTGCCGGGAATAGGTCCAGACAAGGAATCCTTCATACGGCCACTCAACCTGGCGACCGCGGCTAGGCGATGGCTTACCTTCTGGTCGAGCGTGGCGCGGTTCCGTGTCGATGAACAGCCTCGAGTGGTGATTCACGCTATAGCGAAGCTCTTAATCGCAGAAATAATTCTTAACACAAAAAGGTGTTTGGGTCCCGTAGTCTAGGAGTTTCAGGAGTGTCAACTCCAGCGATATTTCGAACAGTACTTATAAGCGCTATGTATTAGACGAGCTAAGTACGGCTTACAGACTATGCTGACAAACCTGGTTAGGGCTGGGCGTGAGGCTGCGGCTATTAGTGAAGCGTCACCGGGCCACGTCTTCTGGATTACTGGTTTGTCAGGAGCCGGCAAGACCACCTTGGGGCGAGGACTGAGCAGTCGATTGCGCGCCGCCGGTCGCGCGGTCACTTTCCTTGATGGCGACGAGCTTCGTTCGACGATCGCCGAAGATCTTGGTTACAGCGCAGCTGATAGACGACGATCGGCAATGCGCAACGCGCGACTGTGCCGGATGTTGGCAGAACAGGGCGCCGACGTTGTCTGCGCGACCATATCGATGTTTCACGAAGTGCACCGCTGGAATCGCGAGAACATTCCGGGTTATCGCGAGATCTATCTCCGAGTCCCGATCGACGAGTTACGGCGTAGAAATAGCAAAGGTATCTACTCAGAGGCTGGGCGCGGCACTGCGCGAAACGTAGTTGGCCTTGACGTGAAGGCAGAGGAACCGGAAAGGCCCGACCTGATCCTTGATAATTATGGCGCGTTAGACATAGCTACGGCGGTGGATCGCATTTTGGCTATGTCTCCGAGGCAAGACGAGATCGCGGGCCAGAAGCCGCGCTCCGTCGCCTTCAAAACGAAGGCGGAATCTCTGGAGGCGGTCGCACCACTGGTACGTAATGGACGCGTCTTGCCTCAAGTGCGATTCTCAGTTGGGGACTGGCGGCTGGACGCCGCGAGAGTGCTCGCAACGATAGCCGCTGAGCCTTGGGGTTCACACCAGGTCATTGTGCGTAGCAGTGCGCGCAGTGAGGACGGCGCAGCGGGGCACTCTCAAGCCGGGAAATACGATTCCGTACTGGGCGTTGCCGGCAGCGCCGCGGTGGCAGAGGCAATCGAGCGAGTTATTGAATCGTTTGACGAAGGATCCGATCGCGACCAGGTATTCGTTCAGCCGATGCTGGACCATGTGGCGATGGCCGGAGTTGTTTTTTCGCGCAGTCCGAACGGAGCCCCGTACTTTGTAATAAATTACGATGATCGGTCCGGCCTCACCGAGCGCGTAACCGCCGGTGTGGGCGACAATCTTGAGACGTTCTCTTGTCTTAAATCTCGCCCTGACGCTTGCCCGTTGTCATTGGCGCCAGTCATTGCGCTTGTCAGCGAGCTTGAAGCGCTCCTCGCCTGTGATGCAATCGATGTTGAATTCGCGATCGGCGCGGATGGGCAGCTTTATCTATTACAGGTCCGCCCGCTCACGGTAGACCGCCAGGAGCAAACAGCGGACGCGAAGATTGACGCGGCGCTCGCCGATGTGGCGCGGAAGATTGAGCTGCTGAGCCGCCCCCACCCCTACTTGCACGGCAACCGGGCGATATTCGCAGTTATGCCGGATTGGAATCCGGCCGAAATCATTGGAGTGCGGCCTTGGCCGCTCTCGTTATCGCTCTATCGCGAGCTCATCACGGATGCCATTTGGGCTTACCAACGAGACAATTACGGTTACCAGAATCTTCGCAGTTTTCCGCTGCTGGTTAGCTTCCATGGACTGCCCTATATCGACGTCCGTGTCAGCTTCAACTCCTTCGTGCCGCGCGACGTATCAGACGAACTCGCTGGGCGTCTCGTCAATTACTATATCGATCGGCTTCTCGCTGAGCCGCATCTCCATGACAAAGTCGAATTTGAGATCATCTTCTCCTGCTATACGCTCGACTTACCGAAGCGGTTGGGCAAGCTCGGCGAACATGGATTTTCTGAGGAAGACATAGCCGAACTTTCGGGCGCTTTGCGGCGCCTCACGAACCGCATTATGCATGGAGAGACCGCGCTTTGGCGGACCGATCGCGCGAAAATCGACACGCTGGCGCGGCGATTTCCGGCCATCTGCAATTCGGAAATTGACAAGATCAGCCGCATTTACTGGCTGATCGAGGACTGCAAGCGATACGGGACCTTGCCGTTTGCCGGTCTCGCGCGGGCGGGCTTCATTGCGGTTCAACTGCTCCAGTCGTTCGTGGACGTGGAAGTTATCAACGCGGACGAGGCCGCGACATTCATGGCAAGCGTGGACACCGTCGCATCGCGCATCGGGGAGGATTTTGCGCAGCTTGCGAAGGCGGACTTCCTCGCTCGATATGGCCACCTCCGGCCAGGCACCTACGATATTCTGTCGCCGCGCTATGACGAGGCCCCCGATCTATATTTTGATTGGTCTAGCGCACGGCCGAGGGCGTCCGCGCCGCCGCAGTTCGCGCTCTCAGTGAAGCAACTGCGCCGCATCGAGCACCTGTTAAAGGAACATCAGCTCGAGATCGACGTCCTGAGTTTGATCGAGTTCATCAGTACCGCCATTGAGGGTCGAGAGTACTCGAAGTTCGTATTCACGCGAAGTCTGAGCGACGCTCTGTCGCTGATCAAGCAGTTGGGCGAGGAACACGGTCTTTCGGCGGAGGACTGCGCATTTCTGAACTACGACGCGATCCGCACGCTTTATAGTGAAAGCGGTTCAGTACGCGAGACGTTGCGGGAAAGTGTTGCGCGCGGGAGAGAACGACACGCGCTGACGCGCAATTTGGTGCTACCGCCAATCATCGCGGGGCCGAACGAAGTGTATGCATTTCATCTTCCCCCGAGCCAACCCAATTTCATCACTCGAAAAACAGTAACGGCTCCGGTTACCTCCATTGGTAATCCGCCTGAGAGCTTCGCTGGACGGATTCTTTTCGTGCCGAGCGCAGACCCGGGCTTCGATTGGATCTTCACACGTGACATCAGCGGATTCATCACTCAGTTTGGCGGCGCAAATTCGCATATGGCGATCCGTGCCAGCGAACTCGGAATACCTGCGGTAATCGGCGCCGGTGAAGCTCTGTTTCGACGATGGCAAACCGCGCGCAAGCTTTGCCTCGATTGTACGAACCAGAGGGTCCTGATTATCGCATGAGAGCGACTGCATTCGCCCGGCTCCGCGTCGCTTCGGTACTGTTCGACCGAGCTTTCATACGCTTTTTCGCGGTGGAATGATACGCGCACTCATTCTCGCCGCCGGTCGCGGTAGCCGCTTGGGACATCTCGGAGACAACCGTCCAAAATGCTTGATTGAACTCGCGGGCGCCACGTTGATTGAGCGCCAGGTCGCTGCGCTACGCCGTGGTGGGATGGACGAGATCGGCGTTGTACGCGGCTATTCCGCCGATATGATTGATTTGCCGGGTCTGGTCTATTTTTTTAACGAACGATGGGCCCAAACCAACATGGTGATGTCGATCGCGGCCGCAGCTACGTGGCTGCGTTCAGGGCCAATTATCGTCAGCTATGCCGACATTTTTTACCGCGGCGATCTAGTGCGTGGCCTAGCTGCGGCGCAGGGCGACTTGATTGTCACCTACGACCGAGATTGGCGGCGATTGTGGACTCGACGTTTCGCTGATCCTTTGAGCGATGCCGAGACCTTCCGAATTGATAGCGCTGGCCAATTGTTGGAGATCGGTGGGAAGACGACGCGGATTGAAGATATCGAGGGACAATATATAGGCCTATTGAAGTTCACACCAACGGCATGGAACGCTATTGAGACGCTACTGAGTATGCTAGATGCACCGATCCGGGATCGCCTGGATGTAACGGGTTTACTGCGCCGGCTGCTGGCTGCAAAGGCGCTCCCGATCGGCACTTTCGGCACGGATGGCCAGTGGGGCGAAATCGACAATCCAGAAGACGTGACCCTGTACCGAAAGTTGGTTAGTGAGGGCCAAGTCGTGCTTGAAGATGTGCCGTCCGGCACAGAGCCGTCGACAGTATGACCGTTAACCGAGCCAATCAAACACGGAGCTTTTGTGCGTCTGGCCGATGATTACGCGGCGATCTTCTGAGGATGGCCTCGTCGTTGCACTGGGCCTATATTGATAAAGCGTGCGGCGAATTCTATCGCGTACTACGCTCGAGCGGCGTCTTCGTTGCCCTTTGCAATCCGCGCTTTATTGAGGCAAACACGCTGCTTATTGAAATCGAGGCCCAGCTTAAGCCTTACGTGCGGCGCGTGTCTTCCGGACGCTCTGGCCTCACGGAGCGATTGACGGAAATGTTGAGCGCCAAGCCGCAATTTGCCGATGTGCTGTACCTTGAAGGTAGACATACATTGCATCAAACGCCAGCTCAATATGTCGGAGCGTGACACCCGGTAAATGATCTGCAGGTGCAATTAGGTCCGGAACTTTTCCGAACATTCCTGGATTTCACAGAGAAACGCGTTGCATGTCTCCCAATGATCGAGACAACTTACATTAACTCGCGCGTGGGCGGCCCGGCGAGCATAGTCAACTTACAGAGCCATATTAAATCTTGTAACCAATGTTCCGGATTCTCTGTTTCGTCGCTAGATCAAGCCCATCGATGAAGTTTCTGAATAGAGGAATTTTCTCTTTCACGGCCAAATAGCCATACGGTTTGGCTCTCGGACGGGCTATAGATAAACGGCTCAAGTCCAGTTTGATCGACATAACTTTGATGATCTTCGAGAACTCCTTGCACGGATCGATCACGAAGTCTTCCAGGCGCAAAGTCAGAGTAGCGGATTGGAGATAGAGCTCAGTTTCTTCAACGAACTCCCGGAAACTGAGGAATCGGGGGCCGGGGTCGCGAGCGAAAAAATCGGGGTCGCCGTCGGAGAAGGCCTTGAATTCAGAGAAGTTCTCCTCCAAGTCGGCACATAGATCGTCTGTGCTCTTGTAAACCTCGGAGATGCCCAATATCATCCTCTGTTCGCGAAGGTGCGTCCTCCACCAGACCCAATTGGTTAAAAGAGAATCGAGAGGATGACGGTAGATGAAAATTAAGTCGGCAATTTCCGACCTGACGGCCTCTAATATACGGCTAGTTACTTCTGGCGGGTACTGTAGGCGGGAGGGATATCTGATGGTGGCATGGCCGCTATAGATCATAGATGTCGGACCCGGATGAATTCGGATTGTATCCTTTAGATAGTTTGCCCTTTCTCCGATATTGCGTAGTAATAATTCGTTGAGATACCAACGCCCAGTACCGAACAACCCAATAAAATAAGCTGTTCTGTCGTTTCCCACTCGAGGGACTCTCCAGCCGCGTTTGAATAGCTGAAAGCGCAGGTGCCACTGAGCTATCCACAGTTGCTCGTGATAGGGCTTACGGGCGAATTTAATGAGCTTAGAGACAACCTGCATATGGCTTCGAGAATCGGCAGCCTACTTGATGTCAGGTTCCATCAAGTGTGATTGACCTGAGTTCGCCGGATGTAGGGGCTCGCGATGAACGCCGTAGAGCGATGTCCATCCACATGATCAGTACCGGATTGAGGATCATCTTCAACAAAGAAGATGGCGGAGTTAGCCCAGTAAGGGCTATGGCTGATCGCATCGACTAATCGGCCGACCGCCAAGTCGTTATCGGCAATTTGCGAGGCGGGCGTTGGATAACCAGCGCTGGTTCTGCTAGTGTGATCCGTGCGAAGCGTCATTACGATTAGATCCGGTAGATTCCCGTTCTTCACATAGGATTGAAAGTCCCGAAGAAAAACGTCCGACCGGTATTGATCCGGAATGCCCGTATTGAAATTGGGGAAGTCGGGATTAAGATGCTCCTCGAATGATGGAACGTCGGGGGACACCTTGAAACGGCCGAGCGGGACATGCAACTGCCCGGCCTTTTTTCCTTCCAGGATTAACGAGTCGCCGTACCATGAAGTCCAATTCCCGAACTCTCGGGCCGGCCGATTGAACCGGAAAGCGAACTCGCCATAGATTCGAACCGTCAAGCGATGCTGGTGGCCGTCGGCGGAGAGAACACCGGAATCGTAGAAATTATCGAACAATACGAAGTTGTCCGCAAGCGCGTGCTGGTTGGGAGTAACCCTCGAGCCGAACTGGACCAGGTTTGGATCGCCGTTTCCTCTCGGGTCGTCCCCCAAGATTTGATTGTAGGTGCGATTCTCCTTGATGACGTAGAAAACATGCTGAATGAGGCGATGATCGCGGAATGGCAGCGGGGTGTGTTCCGAGCCGCCGTGTTCTTTCCATCCATTGTTGACGGCGACTTGAGCGTCGTACTCATAAAACTTGGCTGTTGTGGGAACAGGAATAATCGAGACGCTGCCGACGAATGTGTGGGTATTTTTTCCGCTGGGTATACGTTCGTTCGGCACACTCGAACCCACTGCCGTACCTTTCGTGTTCGCTACGATAGTTCTCTCAGGCTGGCTGGCCCCAGTTTGCTTCGCCGTCAGAGCTGCGGCGATGGCTGCGGAGGCCGGATACCATGCTGTCGGAACAAAACCCTCGAATTTCAAGCGCCGATCAGTCCAACGATAGAAAGCCGCTGCGTTATTGGCGCCGAGGGTCACCACAAGGTCATTCCGGGAGGTCATGGCGAGCCAGTTCGGAGAGCTGCCGAACGGAGCATTCAGAAAGGCTTGGATATGGAGTGCCTCAATAAGCGCGTTCATTTTGCTGTCGATGACAGAAACCGAATCGCTGTTGCTGTTGGCCACGAATACATATCCGCCTGAAGCGAGAATCGCAGTCGGCTGCAAACCGACCGGGATGTTGCGAATGACGGCCTGAGTTGACAAGTTTACAACGCTGACTGTGCCCGTAACGGAGGCGGCGGATTCACGATCTGCCGCAACCGCTGTGCCGACGGAGAGGTCCGTGAACTCTCCAGGTCTTGCGGGTCGACCGCCTTGATTCGTGACGTAGGCCAGATTGCCTACGATCGTGATGCTCTTGGGCGCATTCCCGACTGCGATGCTGCGCATAAACGTGTTCGTCCTCAGGTCTATCACTCCAATTGTATTGGCAATGTTCAATACAACGTAGAGCGAGTTCTGATCCGTCGAAAGAGCTAAACCTCCGTTATTGACACCTCCCGCACGGGCGGGAATCTTGATTTGAGCACCAAGGCTTAGGACTTTCTCCAAGCCACGAACTGATCTGTCTGCCTTCAGGCGCAGCTTGAGAAACGTTCTCGTGACGATCGGCCTATTGCTGGCGCTAACGACTTACCGTTACTTATGTTGTAGTCTAACGGCCTAATCATCTCGTGCTCGGCGTGTGGGGCCAGAAGCATGAGTCGTCGGTCGCGGACGCGATCAGCGCATGCGAAAAACGCCGGCGTCGAGACCCTGGCGAATCTGTAAAGCGAGCGTGCGTGTGTCCGCGGTGTCATCGCAGACCTCGTTTTGCGCTCTTCCTTCGAACATCGCGTAGAAGTCCCGATACCGGGCGTAGTCGGGGATTCGTCCTTCCGTTCGTTCCGCAGCGCGCCTCTGGCAAACGGGCAAGCTGGGTCTCAGGATTACCAGGTCCAAAGGAACTTCTTTGAGAATCTTGCGGGCGGTATCAAGAAAATCGAGTGGGAAAGAGAAGTCGAGCACCACCTCATAACCGGCGCGTGCAAGGGGTACGGCAGCGGCCGTCATTGAGCGCATGATCAAGCGAAATCGCCCATGACGAGGTCCCGGGTCTGGCTTGGAAAACAGCGACCAGAAGGTATCCCCCTCGAGATAACAAGTGGGGGAGGATGCAAGGGAGACCAACTCACGGGCCACCGCGGTTTTGCCAGCCCCGATAGGGCCGGTCAGTATGACTACACTCATCGGAATCACCTGCCTGCATATTTGAAGGGGTTCGCTCTCGAAAAACAATACGTTGCGTCTTATTATTTTGGATATTAGAATGATTATTTATTTGGCATGCCTTGAGCATCCCCTATCAGTTTATTACGCTGTAGCTTATTATTTAAAGCAAACAAGGACCAATGACAAATCCATCCAGTTCTCCCGCCTCAGCACCGGATCACGCGAGCCGGCAGATGCAATACGTATGGGGTATCGCCGCCGCAACTGCCCTGCTGCACCTTGCCGTTGCAGGCCGGTACGGATTTTTTCGCAACGAGCTTTATTTCATCTCGTGCGGCCGCCACCCGGATTTCGGCTACGTCGACCAGCCGCCACTGATTCCGCTTATTGCGGCCGCTACGCAGTTCTTGGGGATTCATCTCTGGCTGCTGCGTTTGCCGGCGGTTGTGGCAGCCGCGGCTCTGGTTCCGGTCACTGCGGCGTTGGCTAGGCTATTTAGCCGACAGACAGTAGTTGTGGTATCGGCGGCTTTGGCTGCCGCGATTTGTCCTTCGTTGGCGGCGCTGACGTCCACTCTGACCACGTCTACCTTCGAGCCTCTTGCGTGGACGAGCTGCGCCTACTTCATCACTCGTTTCGTTGTGCGGCGTGATCGAAACAGTCTGCTCTGGGCGGCCGTTGTTGCGGGGCTGGCAATGGAAACCAAGTACGGAATCGTGATGTGGCTGGCGGGGCTATACGCCGGCCTGCTGATATTCCATCGGAAGATCCTGATATCGAGAGAGTTCTTGTACAGCTTGGTTGTTGCGGTTTTCCTGGCGATGCCGAGTCTTCTGTGGCAGGCTGTGCATCACTGGCCATTTCTCGCGTTGATTGCCCATCATCGAGCCACGGGGTTCGATCTGACCGGCAGCCCGGCGGCATTCGAAATCATTCAGGTCTTCGCCAATAACTTCTTATTGGCTCCGCTGTGGATCGCCGGTGTTATCGCCCCATTTGCTATCGAACGTTTGAAATCGGCACGTTTTCTGTCGGTCGCCTTCCTGGTGGCTACGGTCATCGATATCGGTTCTGGTGGCAAGGACTACTATCTCTTCAGCGTTTACCCAACCATGTTCGCGGTGGGCGCTGGCATACTCTCGATGAGAACTCCTCGCTGGCTCGTTGCGGCGTGGCTCACAGCCGCCACCGCATTATTCGCGATCGCGGTTCCGATCGCCCTTCCCCTTCTTGATCCGCCGAAGCTGGAGCATTACATCGCGCGTACGCATCTTCGTCCCCGGCCCGATGAGACCGCCGCGATTGGAGCGCCGCTCACACAGGTTTTTTCCGATGAGATGGGATGGAGAGAACTTGAGAAGCAGGTTGCGTCAATTTACCATTCTCTTCCAGCGGGAGATCGGCAAAGGGCGGCGATCTTTGCTTCAAATTACGGTGAAGCCGCGGCGATCGATGTCTTCGGACGCGAGGATCGACTCCCGCCTGCCATCAGCGGAGGCAATCAGTACTTTGTATGGGGACCGCAGGGCGCTGACGGCAGTGTCATGATTATCATCAACGGCCACCCGCAACGCTGGGTTGCCGCATGTCACGATCTCCAGATAGCGGGAACATTTGGCGTGCCGTATGCCATGCCCTATGAACGCGATCGGCCAATCATGATTTGTCACGGACTCCGCCGTAACCTTCAGTGGGTGTGGCCTCATTTGCAGGGGTACGAGTGAAAACTCCCGAAAATCGCTCAGTAAGGCCTCTTTTGTTATGAGCGATCCGCAGACGCCGAATGAAGCGGGAATGAACACGGCGCCGAAGGTACGCCGCAGCGTCACGCATATGGCGCGTCGTTTGCGTGGATTACGTTCCGACCATGGAGTCAGCGGAGCGAAGTTGGCCATTCTGGGATGGCTCTTTCGCGCTGGTACACCGATGACAGCGACGGATATTGCGTACCTTGAACGGTTGCAACCTCAGTCCCTCACACGCATCATTGCCGAACTGGACGAGCAAGGATTCATTCGCAGGATGCAGGATGAAACGGACCGGCGGCAGATTCTGATCGAGATTACGCAAGCTGGGCGGGATCTCCTGGTTCTTGATGCCTATCATCAAGACCAATGGCTCGCGAAAGCCATGGCCGTAAGAATGACCAAAGCAGAACGGGAGATCGTCTGCATCGCAGCCGAACTCCTGGAAAAACTGGCGAGCGAGCCAGACCAGTCGACTTGATTTCGTGCCGGGTTTGCGCTTTCCGTTTTCGCAGCCTGCGCCCCGGCAACAAGCCGCCCGCCGGCCAAATGCTATTATGAGCGCCGAAACCGCAATTTCGTTCTGCAGATTACCGGCCATCCCAGCTATGGCCTGCCATTCGGACAGGACCGATTGTTCTCATTTACGTGGCAACTTTGGCGATTCGGCAGCAGAGCCAAACGATTCGCTTCCGAACCGCGGCAGAAATGCTGGAAACATTCGGGATGCACAAAGGAGGTAAGGAGTACCACCGGCTGGTGGCGGCGTTCGAACGGATTTTCGGAGCGATTTTCTTTGGCACCGATACGCTTAGCGGAACGGCTAAAGTAATTCAACGCTCGCGGTTCAGTTTCTTCCGTGAAGCCCAGATCTGACGTGTCGCGTTATGACGCCCTGAGCAAAGGATTAGATCCCTGCTCCGGGAAGCACAGATACGGAACTCTGCCTTGAACCGGAATATCAGGAGCCCTGCACAGTCGGAGGTGTTCCGCAGAACTATGGGCCAGGTTTCCCGGAACTACTGAAGGCATTGGGAGACGGGCTTGCTCGTCGGCCTGCAATTAAAGCGAAGTGCGCTATTCGTTAATAACGACGCGCGCAATTAAAGGAGCCTTTCATTGAGTGCACTGTCTCACGAGAGCGGCCGAATCGGAAGATATAGCGTTTCGAAACTCCGTGGAGAAGAAGTCCGGGCCTACATCCCTCAGCCACTGCCGCCCGATCCGCCGGTTCGACTCACTCCTCACGAGAGTGCGGACGAATGGCGATTGGGAGCAGTGGCTGGAATTCTTTCCTACTGGCGTGAGGGAAACAGCCAACCAGGCGTTCGAGACTGCAAAACGCATCCTACATTTAATCGACACAGACCGGAAAAAAATTGAGGGTTTAGGTCGATCGGCCGGTTCGGCACTGCGAGCCTTTCAAATCATCCGAACGCATCCGATCATGTCTGCGTCCGCACTCGCGAAAAAGCTCAACGTGTCTTTCCCAACGGCTAGTGCTGCGCTCGACCAACTCTTAAATGCCCGAATCATACGAGAGATCACTGGCAAGGAACGACATCGTGTGTTCGCATACAGCCAATATTTGGAGTTGCTAAACGAAGACACGAGGCCGAACGGTTAGTAAGGTACAGAGAGAAATCTGCGTTGCAAGTTCATTCTGTTCTGATTTCGGTATTTTGAAATGGCCCAGTTCGGCAGTTTAATTTGGCCCCCCTCTGAACGAACGGGTACTCTGGTTTCGGGCGCAGCCGGAAGCGGAGGAACTCGTTGGATTGACATCAGTGGCCGGATTTTCGCAATCTGGTCAGACCCTCACGGGAACCGTGAGTGGTTCTCCTTGTTTGTTGTTTTAGAAATCGTCCGTTCCTTCATCATGATGAAGAAGATCGGAACCAGAATCAGTACGTGAATGGTTGACGTGATCATCCCGCCTACGATAGGCGCTGCGATCGGCTTCATCACGTCGGAGCCGATTCCGGATTCCCACAGGATCGGGGCGAGACTGGCAAGGACCGCGATCACGGTCATGAGCTTCGGACGAAGCCGCTGCACAGCGCCTTCAATGACGGCGGCTTCAAGATCAGCTTTCGATAAAGAATGGCCCGCTTGCAGACGATGCTCCAGCGCTTCGTGCAAATAGACCACCATCACAACTCCGGTCTCGACAGCGATCCCGAAGAGAGCGATGTACCCTACCCAAACCGCCACGCTGAAGTTATACCCCAGCAGATATTGAAGTAACAAACCCCCCGTGAGGGCATAAATTGTCGGGAAGATCAATACGAGGGCTTCCACTACCGAGTGGAACACCATGTAGAGCAGAAGAAAAATCACGAAGAACACGATCGGTAGAATGAATTTCAATCGCTGCTTTGCGCGCAGCTCGAATTCATATTCACCTGACCATTGAAACGAATACCCTGCGGGCAGTTGCAGCTTCGATTGAAGCTGTTTCATCGCCTGCGATACGAATCCTCCATA
Source organism: Bryobacteraceae bacterium (assembly GCA_036272835.1). Classification (GTDB taxonomy): domain Bacteria; phylum Acidobacteriota; class Terriglobia; order Bryobacterales; family Bryobacteraceae; genus Bog-105. The sequence continues at coordinate 145,785 of DATAXY010000015.1, read as the reverse complement.
ATTCCTGTCCTTCAGATCAATGTAAATGTATCCCGTTAGCGCACCATCTTCATCTCGAATCATCGAAGGACCACGCGAGAAATGAATGCGCGCCACCTCTCCCAACGGGATCTGTGCTCCAGAAGGCGTTCCGATTAGAACGCCAGCCATTCGCTGTGGTGCGTCGCGGAAGTGCCGCTCGTATCGGACATTGATCGGGTAGCGCTCGCGGCCTTCCACATTTTCTGCAATGTCTTGCCCGCCAATGCCGGAAGCAACCACTCTCTGGATATCTTCAATTGTCAAGCCGTAACGAGCTGCTTCTGCCCGGTCGGGTTCCACGTCGATATAAAAACCCTGCGCGACGCGCTCGGCAAAAGCCGATCTAACCTGCGGCATACCGGAGAGCACAGCCTGGATTTGAGCTGCTGCGCGTTCGATGCCGTCAAGGGTCGGTCCCTGCACTTTCATCCCAAGTGGCGTCTTGATCCCGGTCAATTCCATATCCAGGCGATTCTCAACCGGCATCGTCCACGTGTTTGCAAGACCAGGAAACTGGAGCTTTGCATCCATCTCCTGCGTTAGCTTGTCGTATGTCATTCCACCCGGCCAGAGCTCGCGCGGTTTCAGCATGACCGTGGTGTCGTACATATCGAGCGGCGCGTTATCCGTGGCACTGTCCGAACGGCCAACGGCTCCGAAGACGCTTTGAACCTCTGGGAAGCTGCGAAGAATGCGGTCCTGCTCGCCCAGTAATGCAGTCGCCTGTCCAATCGAGATTCCGGGCAATGCGGTCGGCATGTAGAGAGCGGAGCCTTCGAACAGTGGCGGCATGAACTGACTGCCGAGACGGAAGGCTAGCGGAAGGGTAATGACTAGAAACAGCACGTTCACAAATATCGCGAGTACGCGGTGACGCAAGCAAAAGCGCAGTACCGGCAGATACAGAGCTTGCGTCAAGCGCGAAACGGGATTGGCGTGCTCAGGGCGCAAACGGCCTCGGATCAATAAGGTCATGAGCACCGGCACAAGCGTAATCGCCAGGAGCGAAGAAGAGCCGACGGCCAGAGTCTTAGTCCAGGCCAGAGGCCGAAACATGCGCCCTTCTTGCGCTTCCAGGAGAAATACCGGCAGGAAGGAGACCACGATGATCAGTAGCGAGAAGAACAATGCAGGTCCCACCTGTTTGGCCGCCTGGATGAGCACTTGAAAGCGAATATTCTTCGCAGTTGGGCCGGGATGTTGCTCTTGGTACTCAGACAAGCGCCGGTATCCGTTTTCCACCATCACGATGGCAGCGTCCACTAACACTCCGATCGCTAGCGCCAGGCCGCCCAATGACATGATGTTGGAGCTAACGCCCAACAGATGCATCGGGATGAACGAAATCAGGACGGCGATGGGCAAGGTCAGAATCGCAATCAAGGCTGAACGGAAATGGAGGAGAAAGATAATGACCACAAGACTCACGATCACGGCTTCTTCGAGCAGGTCCCGTTGCAGCGTCGAGATGGAATCATGGATGAAACCGGATCGGTCATAGCCGGGCATAATTTCGACTCCCGCAGGGAGCGAGGGAGCGATGTCCCGCAGCTTGCTCTTTATTCCTTGAATCACATTCAGCGCGTTCTGCCCCTGGCGCATCACCACAATGCCGCCAACGGTTTCGCCTTCCCCGTTCCACTCCGCAGCGCCTTCACGGATATCAGGACCAAAATTCACGAACCCGAGATCGCGGACAAGGATGGGCGTTCCATCGTGGCTCCCCACGGCAACCGTGGCGAGATCGTTCAAAGAATGCAAATAACCAAGGCCCCGGATCATATATTGAGCGCCGCTCAGGTCGAGAACACGCCCGCCCACTTCGTTCGTGCTCGCCTTCACGCGGTCGATCACTGTCGAAAGTGGGATGTTGTAGGCCAGCAGTTTTCGCGGATCGAGAAGCACTTGGTACTCGCGGACAAACCCACCGATGCTGGCGACCTCCGCTACTCCGGGTACGGTTTCCAGTGCATACCGTAAATGCCAATCCTGCAAGCTGCGCAGATCGGCAAGGCTATGTGTATGGCTTCGATCTACAATTGCGTATTCATATACCCATCCCGCTCCAGTTGCATCGGGCCCGATGGAGGGGTGAACGTTTTCAGGAAGCCGGCCGCTAATCTGCTGCAGATATTCAACGACTCGCGATCGCGCCCAGTACAGATCTGTCCCATCCTGAAAAACGACGTACACATACGAATCGCCAAACATGGTTTGCGCTCGAACGGCCTTCACATGCGGCGCAGCCAGAAGGCTCGTTACAATCGGATACGTAACTTGGTCTTCAATCACATCCGGGGGTTCGCCATTCCATGCTGTGTGGACGATGACCTGAACATCGGAGATATCCGGCAAAGCGTCGAGTGGAATGTGATTGAGTGACCAGATCCCCGCTAGCATGAGTAGCAGGACAACGGTAAAGACCAGAAACCGATTGTGTGCGCACGCTTCAATGATTCGCGAGAGCATCTCACATACCTCCGGTGGCGTTTACACGTAGTTGTTTGAGCGGTCGCTCGATAAGGCCAGAATCGATCACCAACTTGCAATTGCGAATGGTTCCGCAGACCCGACCTTCAGCGTGGATGCGTCTCACCAACCTCCCCCACTGAATACGTACGTGGGCGCCAGCATCAGTCTCCCGCTGCGCATCTTCGACCGGAATCAGGGCGACAAGTTGGAGACCTTGCTCGACATTGGACGGAATGAAAAGCTGCGCGATGCCGCGAGGTTGACCGCGCTCCACGACGTGGATTCGGCATACGCAACTCTAGAAAGTGCGCTCAAACTGCTGCGTCCGTATAAGGCCGAGTACCTGGAAGAAGCGCAAAACATTCGATCTGCGGTGTCGTTCGCGTACCTGCATGGAGGCGCATCGTTGCTTGACTTCCTGGATGCGCAAAAGGAGTATCGCGACACCGAGCTGAGCTATCTGAATCTGGTCGGCGCATATCTTTCCGCCGCGAATCAATTAAATTTTGCCGTCGGACACGAGGTAATCCGGTAAGAGGACCGCTACCGTCGCACTCCTGAAGGTTTGGTGCGTATAATCCGACGGAAGGAAGATGGAAACTCCCTTTCCCGAAGATGAGATTCTGGCTGGTGGCATTTCGGGTCGCCTCCGCTCTTCTCCTGATCAGCGTCGCTGTCGACATGATCGGCGAAGATATTCTGGAACAGGTCATTCACAAGACCGAATCGGCGCAAAATCTACCCTGTCCCGATAACGGCATCTCGGACGATTGTTTCTGCTGTTGTGCACACGTGGTGCTCATGTCTCGCGTGCGCTTATGCCGCGAAGAGCTCGAGTCCTTCCTGGAACTCTTCGAGCCGCGGAGACCGTCCGTTATCGACCTGGACCCTCTCTATCATCCACCGCGCGCTTAACCTTAACACCTGCCTCTCGTACTTGCATCGGGACGAGTTCATAGATCTCGTCCGAACACAGTAACGTTGGCGCTGACGTGTGGCGTGCCGCGCGTAAGACGAGCGCTCTTTGGGAGCCACCCGGCCTCGAAATCCAAAGCTTACTCGAAAAAGGCAATCGCAGGCGCCAGCCACGGGCTCTTTTCCAGAAACGCGAGGTTATACATTTTCGCCCTGTCCGACGACGATTGCGCGGTGAGCGGCTATTGCGAAATTTCCGTGATTCCTACTACCGTCGCGATCGATCAGACCCGCAGAATTGCAGGTTCGATAATGGGTGACGCCTCATCCGAGCATCTTCGTCAGATGATCGGTAAGGCAAAACGCAACCAGGGAAAGTGAAAGGTCAGACCTGCAACACGTCGCCTTTCCGGGCCACTAATATGTAGAGCACCGGGGCCAAGAAAATCGACAGGAAGAGTCGCGAGATCATGCCGCCGACAATCACGATCGCGAAAGGCTTCTGAGAGTCGCTCCCGATGCCCGTAGACATGGCAGCGGGCAACATGCCCAGACAAGCCACTAACGCCGTCATCGCGATGGGGCGCAGGCGCAGCACTGAGGCTTCGAGGGTTGCGGTCATGGGGTCTTTTCCTTCCAGCCGCAGCTTGTTGATAAAAGAGTAGAGGATTACGCTGGTCTGCACGGCCAGGCCCATAAGGGCCACAAATCCCAGCATGGATGACACGCTGAAGGTCGTCCCGGTCATGCGTAGCGCGATTAATCCTCCCACCGGTTGGGTAACCAGCACGCTGAAGAAAATAATGAGCGGAAATTTCAAATTGCCGTACAGAGCGAACAAGATCAGCAGAATCAGGAGCACTGTAAGCGGCAGGATCAGCTTCATTTGAGCCATCGACGATAGATAGTCCTGATACTCTCCACCCCAGTCGAAGGTATAGCCGATTGGCAGCTCGACGTGTTGAGCCACCCTCTCGCGCGCTTCGCCCACCGCGCTGGCCAAGTCGCGTCCCTCAACGCTGAACTGTACCCCGATGTATCTGGAGTTAGCTTCCCGGTAAATCAGCGAGGCGCCGTTGTCAACATGTATGTCCGCGAACTGGCTCAATGGGAGATGCTGGCCCGCGGGTGTCGTAATTAGCAGATTTTTGATCGCGTTTTCGTTTTGCCGGAACTGCTCCTGCATTCGCACAACAAGATCGAATTGCTCCTCTCCCTGGATGACTTGGGTCGCCGCCGTGCCTCCCAGAGCAGTCTCGATCAAAGTGTTCACGTCGCTCACGTTCAAACCATAGCGCGCGATCTTGGCACGATCCGGTTTGATGGTGAGGCTGGGCTGTCCCAGTTCCCGCACGATCACGATATGAGTGATGCCGCGCACCTGCGAGAGAAGATCTCTGACCTGCTCTGCCTTTTGCTCCAGCGTCTTCAGATCGGATCCAAAAATTTTGACAGCCAGTAGGCTTTTTAATCCAGTCTCGGCCTCGTCCACGGCATCTTCAGCGGGCTGCGTGTAGTTGAAGATGATCCCTGGGAATGCGGAAAGCTTCCGCTGGAGCGCGTTGATCAGTTCCGGTTTAGTACGAATGTTGTGATGCCAGGACGGATCGTCATAGGGCCGCAGCCCAACATAGAATTCATTATTGAAGAACCCGGTTGGATCCGTTCCATCGTCGGGGCGCCCTAATTCATTCGCGACGGTCGTCACCTGGGGAAAACTCAACAAGATGTCGCGGATCTGGGGCGAGAGCTTCGATGCTTCCTCAAAGGAGATGGTGTACGGCGTGGTGGCGCGCACCCACAGCGCTCCTTCATCCAGATGTGGCATGAACTCGGCGCCGATACCGGGAATCAAAAGCAGCGAGGCAAGAAAGATTAGGAAGCAGACGATCACTGTCAGCGCCCGATTACGCAGGCATATCGCAAGCGCCCAGCCGTACGAATCGCGGATACGATCATAGAGTTTGAGTTCGGGTTCGTGCACGTGCTTACGCAAAAGATATGCGCAGAGGACCGGCAACAATGTCAGTGAGCAGAGAAGGGAGCCGACGAGCGCGAAACACATCGTATCCGCCATTGGCCGGAAGAGCCGCCCTGCGGGACCGGTCAGCACGTAGATGGGAAGATATCCCCCGATGATCACGGCGATGGCATAGAAGATGGGCCTTTCGACATCGCGCGCTGCCGCCCGGATGACATCCAGCAGATCGTAGTTCTGGCCGTGGCGCGCAGCCAATTCGCGGAAAATATTCTCGACCATCACCACGGCGCCGTCGACGATGATCCCGAAATCGATGGCCCCGATCGACAGCAGATTCGCCGGAATTTGACTGCGGTCGAGGCAGATGAAGGCGAACAATAACGCGAACGGAATCGTCACCGCGACGATCAGCGCGGTACGCACACTGAAGAGCATCAATCCGAGGATCACCAGCACCAGAATCATTCCGCGCATTAGATTCCGCTCCACGGTGCGGGTCGTCTCCTCGATCAAGTAACTACGGTCATAATAAGGAACCACTTTCACGTCCGGCGGCAATACGTGCCGATTCAGGTCGTCCGTCTTCTCCTCGACGCGCTTTAGGATGACCTGCGCCTGCTCTCCCACGCGCATCAGGATGACGCCTTCCACGGCTTCCTCCTGCCGCATGTATCCGAATTGCCCAAGCCGCACGGCGTGACCGATCTGCACTTTCGCCACGTCGCGCACATAGACAGGAATGCCATTGTGCATCGCCAGCACGATATTCCCTATATCCGCTGTGTCTCTGACCAATCCGAGTCCGCGAATATAATAGATCTGTCCGCCCTGTGCGTAGAAGCCACCTCCCGCATTGGCATTGTTTGCGCCCAGTTGTTGTTGCACCTGCGCGACGGAAACACCATAAGTAAGTAGCCTGTTTGGATCGAGCAACACCTGGTACTGCATGGTTGTGCCGCCGAAGCCCGAGTCGTCCGCCACGCCCGGTATGGACCGGTATGCCCGTTCAAGCAGCCAATCCTCGATGGTCTTCAACTCCTGCGGCGTTCGATCCGGGCTCTGCAGAACGTAGCGATAGATCAACCCGCTCGGACTGTAGAGCGGAGAGAGGCTTGGCGTAACGCCTTGCGGCACGGCGGCACTAGCAACACGCTCGAAAGCCTGCTCCCGCGCGAAGTAGGGATCGGCGCCGTATTGAAAGTTCATCTGAACGGACGAGAGCCCGTATAAGGAAATCGACCGCAACGATTCCAGCCGCGGGATGCCGTTCATCTCGATCTCAATGGGAATCGTGATCAGTCGCTCGACTTCTTCAGCGGCGTGCCCCGGCCATTGAGTAATGATTTCAACGTGCGGCGGCGAAAGGTCGGGATAGGCATCGATGGGCAGTCTCTCGAAGGCGATCGCGCCCCAGACCATCAAAGCGAGCGAGGCGATGACAATTAGGAAGCGTTGCGAGAGAGCAAATGCGACCAGGCGTGAAATCATTCCGGGTGGGCCTATTGATAGCTGGCGGCGAACTGCAGAAACACGCTGCCTTCCGAGACTACTTCCTCGCCTGCCTTCAGTCCGTTCCGTATCTCAACGTAGCCGTTCTGCTGCGCGCCGACGGCTATCGAGCGTCGCGCGAATTGACGCGGCTGCACTTCCACGTATACGAACGGTTCATTTTCCGAGTCATGCAGCACCGCCGAGACCGGAACGCTGAGAACGCTCTTATCCATCCTGGTATGGATCACTGCTTCCAGGTACATATCTTTCTTCAAAAGATCTCCCGGATTTTGAGTGACAATGCGAACAGGAGTGGTGCGTGTGTCGGGATCCACCATAGCTCCGACATAAGCGACCCTACCGTGGAAAGTCCGGTCAAACGAGGAGTTCGTTTCTTCCACCGCATCCCCGATGCGCACCAGAGGCAGATCGCGATCGAAAATGTGGCCCTGCACCCAGACCGTCGACGTATCGCTCAGCAGGAAGCAGGTGGTGGACCCCGCCTGAATTAACTGGCCGGGCATAACCAATTTCTGCACTACTGTGCCTGCGATCGGAGCGCGTACGGCGAGCTCCGGGCTAATGGGCACTCCTTGTTGCTCGGCGTTATCCAGCTCTTGCGGGGCAATAGCGAAGATCTTCAGCGCCTGCAAGCTGTTCTGAACGTCCGTAGCCGCGTCGTTGTAGGTTGCTTCCGCGCTCTCTACGTCTTTTACCGCCGCGGCCCCGTGAGCAAATAGTTCTTTTTCGCGATCGAGAACCTTCTTAGCCAACTCCTGCTGGTCGCGCGCTTTCTTGTACGTCGCCACCGCGTTTGTGATATCGGGAGTCGCCACATACAGCAGCGGATCCCCTGCCTTCACGTGCGATCCATAGTCAACGACAATGCGAGTGATGGGGCCGCTTACCTGTGTTATCGCCTGGGTGGTGTGATCCGCATCCCAATCGACAGTGCCCGTGGTTGCAACATTGATCTGCCAGGTACTGCTCTGCACGGGCCCGATACGCAAATGTGGAAGCTGCTCCTCCGACACGGTAAACAGGCTGGCCTTCGTCGATTGGGCTTCGCTCGGAAGATTACTCTCAGGGGCATTGCCGCGTGCGCAATCCTCTTGAACCAAGGTCAATATGAGCATTACCACGCAAACCGACACGGCGCGGCCGACCTTCGCCCAGCTACTCATGCCATTACTGTCGTCTCCGGATCCAATCGGGTTAGCTCGCTTCCCGATCATATATCGAAAATCTCTGAAAGGATGCAATGCCCAGATATAGCGCAGTCTTTCCGAGGGCAATGATTTTTGATGCGGACGCGACCGAGTACTGCCGCCCTATGATAGGACGGGTCGAGCTTGCGGACTTCGGTATCGACGTTCACCTTCTCCATCACCGCCGGGTTGCCCGATGCGATGGCCTTGATTTCCGCGAAGGTGAGCGCGCCGGCGTCCAGGTCCTCCGCCTGATGCACGGCCACGCTGCCGTTCATGACCTGGTTGATGAACCGGGCTTGTTCTCCAGGCACTGCCACACATAGGCGTCGAACGATCCTTCCGTAACGTAGCGGTGGATATGGACGGTGGGGTTGTCGGTGCCCTGGCGCAGTATCCGGCCTCGCACTGCTCGATGTCACGGGGCCGCAGAACACCAGTTGTGTCGTGCGCCGGTCTCGTCCCTGCTCCCAGGCGGCGTAAATCTGCGCGATGGCGCGGCGGAGCTTGGTCTCGCCCTCGATTTCCGCGAGGGGTTGATCAGGCGCATATCGAGCGTCGCCTTCCTGCCATCGCCGGTAATTTTGAGCATATTTGTCCGTCTTCGGGTTCACGCCGCCGCTGCGCAGCTTCTGCGCGCGCTCGACCAGCGTGTCGACGAATTCCTTAAGCTCCGGCGATGCGGACGCGGTAGCCCGAGCCGTCCGGGGCAAGATCGAGCGCCGTAACGGCTTCCCCGAAATAGCGCGTCTTCATGTACATGTCGAGCGCGCGGTTGCTCTCGGTGTTGGGAAGCCCCGCGATGCGGTTCATCTTGCTTACGAATCCGAGATTCTTAAACAGGTTGGCCTCATCGACGAACAGCCGGTCGATGCCGAGCTGTTCCCAGGTGACCGCGTCATCCTTGCGCTCGCGGCCGGCGCGTTCCTTGAGCCTGGACTCCAGGCGTTTCTTCGCTTTCCCAGCTCCTTAACGATGCGGCTCGCAGAATTTATGCGAGACGATGACCCCGTCGTAATTGCCCGTCGCGATGCGGTACATGGCTTTCTGGCGGGTGCCGGCGGCGAAGGCGTCCTTGCTCGCAACGAAGACATGGGCGTGCGGATAGAGGGTGAGGAACGCCGCGCCCCATTGCTCGACCAGGTGATTGGGCACGACGATCATGGGTTTGCTCGCCAATCCCAGGCGCTTCATCTCCGTGGCGGCGGCGATCATCTCGAAGGTCTTGCCCGTTATGCCGTCATCGGCATAATGCAGAGCGTTTTTAGCCCGGCGGCGCGGCGGCGGAGTCTTCGGTAGCAGTAAAAGCTGAACGCCGCGATGGTGAGCTAAAAACGGGTTGAACTAAACCGAGCAGGTTTGGCAGGGCAATTGCTTTATGGGCATTGAATCGAATGGGTATGTTCTGTTTGAAACACGCGGTCCGACGTTTGTTTCATCGGCGCCCATACCGGTATTATCGACCGAAAATCGCGAGTACGCAATTGTCCTGACAAACCGAAGACACAACACACTTCTGATTTACCGCAAAGCGGTTTAGTTCAACCGGTATTATGCCGCCTGCCGGATTATGCCGCGAGGATTCCCAATCTTTATTACTTTAGTGCCGTACCGCCGTTGACATGCACGGCATAAACCGGTCCGTGACTGAACCATCGGTGGGCGGCGGCCACGTTGCCAGGTGTCGGTTGGCAACCGAAAATGCTCCGCATTCGAGACTGCCTCACGCAGTGCCTGACAGCGTGGATTCCATTGGGCTTGGGCCTACGATCTTTGCATCGAATCAGTTGGACAAGAGCCGCCGGCCTTGGGATCTGCCCTCATATAGACTTTGTAATCGTCTTCGTGCGTTGGGTGGAACCCAAGCCGCTGATACAGTCGGACGGCCGGGTTGATTTTCATAACCGCCAAGGTCACTGCCTGGGACCGATGCTCGGCAAGGTGGAGGAGGTCCTGAATGACAGAAGTGCCGATGCCTTTTCCCTGCATCGCAGGTGTAACGTAGATCGAACCCAGGAAAATCTCGCTGGCATCGTGCCGTTGCTGAATCCAGCCGGCGTCTGTGCCGTCAGCGGTGATGATGCGGGCCTCGTTGGGTTTGAACCATGTCGAAAAGTTCTCCTCTTGTTGCAGCCGGTTCCACCCGAAGTAACGCTCAATGGCCCAGCGCATCGTTTCGAAGTAGAGCTCGCGCACGAATTCGAAGTCACGATCCTGAAAGGCCCGCAGCCGGACATCCATGACCGAAGCCTACCAAACGACGAGGAGTTAAACGCGAGGCTCCCTGCCGGTCGCCAAGGGTAGATCAACCCTTTGCCGTTGTGCACGTCTTATCCACCCACGAGCGCGTCCGGCACCCCATTTCGTTAAACTCGAAGTGTGCCGATGATCCGGTCAGCCACTCCAGTTGACGCCCGTGCGATCGCTACGATTCATGTTGAAGCGTGGCGGGCAGCCTATCGCGGGATTGTCCCCGATGAATACCTCGCGGCTGATACCTCAACCTGGGTCGCACAAGAATCTGATGCCGCAGTCGGGTGGATCTCAGCCGGACCGAGCCGCGATACGGATGCGGGTACGTCGGCGGGTGAGATTTGGGCCATATATGTCGCACCGGGATGCTGGGGGAAAGGCGTCGGCCGCTCATTGTGCGTACAGGCCGAGCAACATCTCCGTACGGAAGGCTTCATCGCGGTGACCCTTTGGGTTTTAAAAGACAACGAGCGAGCCGTGAAGTTCTATCAATCAAACGGCTTCATCCTCGACATCGGCGCTATAAAGGAGATAGAGCGAGGCGGTAGAACCCTTTCAGAAGTTCGGTTCCAGCATCGAGCGGTTCATTCCGGGGAAGTTCAGGTGCGAGCCGTTATTGGTGCGCAGACGGATATTGTTGAACGTGTCATTGTAATAACGCGGGCGTGCGGCCGTTGAGCGCATCCTCGATAAGCTCGGTGGCCTTGGCGCGTGGCGTGCCCCAGGTTGTGGTGTTGCTCACGGCGGTCTTGGCGTAGCTGTCGTCAGCCCGAAGCCGAGTGTCGCCCGCACAACGCTGATCCAGAAATGCACCTCGTTGCGTTTCTTCCATTTCCGATGTCGGGTAGAAGAGCGTCTCAATCTGGCGCCAGCGCTCCGGGTCCATCGGCTGGGTAATGCTTGCCATCGAATTAGCTGGGCTGCGGCGCCAGCTCGCGGTATAGCCAAGCCTTCGCCATCTTTAACTCGCGGTGTACCGTGGCCGTCGATATTTTCAGAACCAATGCTGTTTCGTCGTAAGTCAATCCGCCAAAAAAGAGCAGTTCTATGATCTGTGCCTTACGCGGGTCGTTTGCCGCGAGCCTCTGCAACGACTGATCCAGATCCAAAAGGTCGGGAGGCGTGTCGGGACCGACCAGAATCGCCTCGTCCAGAGGCACATGATCGATCCCGCCGCCCCGCTTCTGTCGCCGATTGGTTTTCGCATGATCGACCAGGATGTGGCGCATCACGCGTGCCGAGACGGCGTAAAAGTGAAGCCGGTCCTGCCATGGTATTTCGGAATCCACCAGTCGCACATAGGCCTCGTGTACCAGAGCGGTTGCGCGTAATGTGTGTTCGGGGCGTTCCGATAACAAACAGCGGCTGGCCAGTTTCCGAAGTTGTGCATAGACGATTGGAATCAGTTCGTCGAAGGCCTCTTTGCGGCCGCTGCTCAATTGATGTAGGAGTTGCGTGACTGCTTCGCGATCCGTCGTGGTCATTCAGCACCTCAGGGAAAACGCCCGTTTCTAAAGTATAAGCGCGATTCGGCGGTCTGGCTAGCCCCGGCAGCCGAAGCGGTACTTACTCAGCACTGACAGGAAATCGTCACCCCCCGTGTCGGCCTGCGCGGCGATTATTTAGGAGAATCGACTTACTTTAGCGGGAAAGAAAGCGAAACGGCTCCTGATAAGATCTGGGCGGGTGATCGCAAATGCAAAGAAGGCACGTTCTGAAGACATTAGCCGCCGCGCCGTTCGCGTTGGCAGCGCATGCCGGGTTGGCGCAAGGCAAACATTATGAAGCAACATGGGATTCTATAGACCGCCGCCCCACGCCTAAGTGGTATACCGATTCCAAGTTCGGCATCTTTATCCACTGGGGCGTATACTCCGTGCCCTCCTATGCGGCTGTGAATGTCAAGGATCAGAATCCGTACGCCGAATGGTATTGGAATTCGTTAACCGACGGCAAGAAAGCGACCAGTCCTACGGCGCCGGGCGCGCTTACTTGGGATTTTCATAAGCGCAACTACGGCGCCAATTTCCCATACTTCAACTTCGCGCCCATGTTCCGCGCTGAGTTGTTCGACCCGGACCACTGGGCCAGTGTCATCGCGGGTTCGGGCGCCCGCTATGTCGCGTTGACCTCCAAGCATCATGAGGGCTTTACGTTATGGCATAGCGAGCAGGCCAATCGCAGTTGGGGAAGACTTTGGAACAGCGTCGACATCGGTCCGAAACGCGATCTGCTGGCCGATCTGACGGCTGCCGGCCGGCGCAGAGGTTTACACATGGGTATCTACTATTCGCTCTATGAGTGGTACAACCCGCTATGGCTCTCCAACAGGGATCGCTACGTCACGGACCACATGATTCCGCAATTTAAGGACGTGGTGACGCGCACCAAGCCGGCCATCATCTTCACCGATGGCGAATGGGAAATGACCAGCGCTCAGTGGCACGCAACCGAAATACTGGCGTGGCTGTTCAACAATTCGCCGGTTGCGACTGACGTGGTGATAGACGACCGCTGGGGCAGCGACACGCGTCATAAGCACGGCGGCTACTACACCACCGAATACACTTCCGGGATGCAGGAATCTTCGCATCCGTGGGAAGAAAGCCGCGGCATGGGCTATTCATACGGCTACAACCGGATGGAGACGTTGAAGGATTACCACACGGGACGCGAATTGTTGATGATGCTAATCGACATCGTGAGCCGCGGCGGAAACCTGCTGCTCGACATTGGGCCAACTGCCGACGGACGGATCCCGGTAATCATGGAGGAGCGTCTGAGTGAGATGGGTGACTGGTTGAAGCCTAACGGCGAGGCCGTTTATGAAACGCAGGCCATCCAGGGACACACGCGGCAGTGGAGCGCCGGCCGAATCCCACGGATGGAGGAGAAAGAGTTTCGCGCCGCCTACAATATTTCGCAAATGGTCGATTCTCCGCCATCAGGCTATGCGCGAGTAGACGCGTTCTACACGCGGAAGGGCGATACCGTTTACGCCATTTTGCCACGCTGGCCCTATGCGCCAGTGGAACTCAGCGGTGTGCACGCGCCGAGCGGAGCCAAAGTATCGTTACTCGAAACGGGCGATGCGCTGCCTTGGCACGCAATGGGGAACACACTGCGAATCGAGTTACCGCAGCAGGTTCATTCGAAGTTGCCACGCCGGGAAGCATACGTCGTCAAGATGCAGGGCGTTCAGGTGAGCTGATTACCCTGTGCGCTATAGTAGCGGGCCATGGGCAAACTGTTGGCCGTGCTGGTGGTCACCGCGTTCGTTGCTTATCCGCAAGCCTCGATGGAATCCCGTATTCGCGAAGTACTCGCTGTGCAAGTTGCCGCGTGGAATCGGGGCGATATCCCGACTTTCGTGAAGACGTATGCCCCGAAATGCACATTCGTCGGGTCCGAGGTGATTCATGGCAGAGATGCGGTGTTGGCGCGCTATCGCAAACGCTATCCAACGCCGGCCGCGATGGGACATCTTACATTCGGTTCGATTGCTGCGCAGCAACTCAGCCCGACCACGGCGATCGCTTACGGGACTTGGCATCTGGAACGCAGTTCCAATGGAGGCGGCCCTGTTGGCGGCATTTTCAGCTTGGTGTTTGAATCGATTAATGGATCGTGGTTGATCGTGCTCGATCACACGAGTTAGCCGCCAGTCGCTATGCCGCTTCGAGAATTGCAAAAATCTCCGCTACCGCGGCGCGGAACGGCGTACTCATCTGGTCGCCATCGCCATAAATGCTAAAGGCGTCCGATTCCGGCGTATGCACCCGGACAATCCGCCGCGTATAGTCAACCTCGACCACATGCGGTACGCCCATTTCGAGGTATAAGCCGATCTTCTGCATGGGGCGCGATTTACGTTCAGAGGGTGAGATCACTTCCATCACAAGTAACGGGACACCTTCATACCAGCCGTTCTTTTGAACCGCCCGCCGGACTTCCTGAGGACGCACGATCATTGGGTCCGGGCCTGGGACGCTATCGGCTCCACTCGCCGCGATACGAAAACTCCAACCAGCTTCGCGCCAGATCCGAAGAGGCTCATTTGGTGCTAGTTCGTCCAATTGGCGATCGAGGATCTCCGTCAGCCGGTCGAGAATTAGCGTATGAGCGGCTTTAGGCTTCGGCGACAAGACACGTTCTCCTTCGATCAGCTCGTCGCGAAAACCTTCGGCTTCCGGCAGTAAGGCATATTCTTCCGCCGTCAATAATCGTGGGGCAGAAACGGTAGCCATAACTCCATTATGAAACTTTAGATGGAGACGGCAGCCGCTGTGGTGCGTTGCCGTTTATTGCGCGTTTGACGCCAGTTGACCTTCGGATACAGAGTCTCCCGATCCACACGATCCGCGTATTGAATCGCGATATTCATCAGTGAATCGAGCAGCGAATCGCAGAGAAAATGCGGCTCCAGTCCAAGGTCGATCAGCTTGGAATGCTTGGCGTGGTAGTAATGCTCCTCGGACTCGACACGCGGATCGGGAAGGTGTGTAATCTCCACTTCTAGGCCAAGATTCTGCGCGGCGGTTCGGACCAGTTCCGCAAGCTCCAGCACCGAGAACTGTTCGGTGAACTGGTTATAGACCCGGCATTCGCCGCGCGCTGCCGGATTCAGGCATGCCAGCTCAAGACACCGGACGGTATCGCGAATATCGAGGAAGCCGCGGGTTTGGCCGCCTCGGCCGTAGACGGTCAATGGATGTCCGCTAGCGGCCTGCACGCAGAAGCGATTTAGTACCGTGCCGAAAACGTCGTCGTAATCGAAACGATTAATCAGCGCCTCGCTCAGCGCCACTTCGTCAGTCACCGTGCCATAGACAACTCCCTGATTTAGATCGGTGGCGCGGATACCCCAAATCTTACAGGCGAACATGATGTTGTGGCTGTCGTGCACTTTGGACAAGTGATAGAACGAGCCGGGTTGTTTCGGAAACGGCAGTACATCTTTACGGCCATTGTGCTCAATAGTGATGTATCCTTCCTCGATGTCTATGTTCGGCGTGCCGTATTCCCCCATGGTGCCCAGTTTGATCAAGTGGCATTCCGGGAGAAACTCGCGGATCGCAAACAGCAGATTCAAAGTGCCAACGACATTGTTCACCTGGGTCGACACGGCATGCTTGCGGTCAATCATCGAGAAGGGAGCAGAGCGTTGCTCGGCAAAGTGAATGATCGCTTCGGGCTCGATAGTCCGTAGGGCCGAAGCGAATTCGTCAAAATCGGTAATATCGATGGAGTGGCAATCGATATCGTGTCCGCTAAGTTCCTTCCAAACCTTTACGCGCTCCTGAAGCGGCCGAATGGGGGTTAGAGTTTGAACGCCCAGTTCAAAATCCCATTGTCTACGGACAAAATTGTCGATAATTGAAACGGAATGGCCCTTCCGTGATAAGTACAGCGCTGTTGCCCAACCGCAATAACCGTCGCCGCCCAGTACACAAATTTTCATCGTTGCCTCGCTTTTTCCTCGCTTGCAGATTGATACTTCGATTCGTAGACCAAGCAGTCAATGACTTAATTTCGCCGGGTTTCGTTTCAGCGCCGGCGCTGTGTGCCGTCCTGTGGAACCTACAAATAGCGTACCCGCGAATATCAGAAGAGTGCCGGCCCAGTGGGATGCGCTTACCTGCTCATGAAGAAACACGCGCCCCAGGAGTGTGGAAATGACATAACCCGTCGCGGTTATGGGCAGAACGAAACTGAGATCGGCGATGCTCAGCAGCGCCATACGGGCGAGGAGCCAAACAATTTGCATTCCAACGCCCAACGCAACCAGCGGATCTAACAACACCCGGAGAAACAGCGAGGGATTGATGGACAGGGCCTGCGAAATGTGGCGAACGCCCCACGTCAGGATCAGGTTACTAAAGGGCTTTAAGGTAATAACAGTTGCGAGCAGGGCCGCCGAGCGCCGAAACCTTTGGCGGAGGCTAACTGATATAGCTGGCGGGGTAATGCAGGGTTCGGATATCTCTTGCGGGATGAGGGAAGACACTCGCTACGCACACTCCTTATGCTAAAACTGGTCAATCTACTTACCTCTTCACTATACCGTGTGTCTGGTCAATGATTTTGAAAAGTCCGGGATTTAACAGCGTTGCTTTTTGGGCCAATTCCGAGACCTACCTTCCTGTGAGGACGGTGCTAGACAGGTAACCCATAGAATTACCGGGAGGTCTCCGGCCGTATCGCGGGAAGGCGGCGCTACTTGGTAGTAACGCCGTCTTCTAGCGGTTGATCACTTCGATAATTAGGCGTGAACCGCAGCTCTTACGTTCACTTGCGATTCGGCGATCCGATTCAACTTTTCGTCGGCGTTCGCTTCCTCCTGCAATGTTTGTTGGAGGGTCTGAGCCACATCCTGCATGCCTAAGCGGGCAGCAAAGGTGCGCGCCGTACCGTAACCGGATATCTCATAGTGTTCTACGCGCTGGCACGCCGCGATGAGTGCGGCGTCCTTCACCGCTGGATCCCCTTTAGCGGAAATGACGTCCGATCCTTCCGAAATCAAGCCCTTCATGGCCTCACAGGTTTGCCGCTTCGGCTGTTTCCCAAGCTTGCTGAAAATCCCTTCGAGACGTGACGCCTGGGCTTGGGTCTCCCTCAAGTGTGATTGAATGGCTTGCTTCAGTTCTGGCGACGTCGCCGCGTCGGCAATTTTCGGAAGCGCTTCCGTCAGACGCAGTTCCGCGTCGTAAAGATCTTCAAGTTGGCTGATGAAAAGGTCTTGAAACGAATTCAATTCGATGTTATTGAACAGACTCATAGGATACTCCTCTAGATAACTTCGCCGGTCTCGCCAGCGCACTTAAATTCAGTTAATGGTATGCACTTGGCGCACCGGTTATGTGACCATCACCAGGCCTTACGAATTACAACCGCAATCTGAACAGGTTACTTTGAATTAGATTCGACAACTAGATTATTAGTCACCGAGAAGACGTTTGGCACGCCGTTTGCTCGGATTCCGACCAGGTTCTTGTCGCCCTGATTCGCAACCACTCCTTCCAAGGTGACATGTCCGTTTCTCACGATGATGTGTATGGAAGGGAGCGCCTGATATCCATATCGCGTTGAGATCTGCGGGTCACCATAGATGGCCCTGAATTCGGCCCTGCGGATTTGCGAGTCCATGGGCGAGACAGGTAGAACTTCGATGTTATTCACCACGTTGCCGACACCTTCAATTCGCTTCACTACGTTTTCGGCGTCGGACTTAAGGACCGGGTTCGTGACCGCGCCGAGCAGCGTCACGGTGCCTCCCTGCACCCGGAATGCCAAGTCATCGAAAATCGTGTAATACGGGAGCATCAGTAGCTGACGCCTAACTTCTTTCATGATTCGCGTATCGCTAGGCGAACCAGGGACAAACGCGTCGTTATGGTTCTTGTTCTGCGGACTAGCCAAACCGGTTCCACACAACATGAATCCAGCCAAGAGACCAGCGCAAAGTGCACGATGTGCCTTTTTTGCGCCGTATAAAAACTGAAAAGCGCGAAGATGCTTGATCATTTTGGCCCCTCATTCAACAGACGAAATTTCGCCGGCTATGTTTGTTATCCGAAAGTCCCAGTAATCCGTAATGCGGTTGGAATTGACGATCCCCCCGTTGAAAGATCCTCCAAGACTTCTAAGACTAAATCTAAATCGAAACGGGACGCATATCGCTCTAGCAATATCACCTGCGCAGCCTGGCTGCAGGGTACACGGGCATATTCCTATCGATAAAATCAAACCAGCATTGGGGCGCGCGTTGACGGGCGATTTACCTCGATTCGAAATTCAGTACGCGACTCGCGCGCAGGAGGACGTAATGGCGCAAGGCCGAGAGCTGATAATTACCGCACAGCAGCATTTCCTGCAACAGCAGTACGATCACTTTCCTTCAGCGCGCGGCACATTTTCGTGGCTGCTTTCCGGCATCACGCTAGCTACTAAAATGATCGAAGCCAAAATTCGCCGCGCCGGCCTGCTGGATGTCCTCGGCTTAGCCGGAGGAACAAATGTGCAGGGCGAGTCGCAGCAGAAACTGGATGTCTATGCCAATCAAGCTCTGCTGCACTGTCTGGGAGTGCGTGATAGCGTCGCCATGCTCGTCTCAGAAGAGAACGAGGAGCCCGTCACGTTCGATCGCGACGCGCAGGCCGGCAACTATATCGTCATATTCGATCCACTCGATGGTTCCTCGAATATTGACGTGAATGTAAATGTTGGGACTATCTTTTCGATACTCTCTCGCCCGTTAAATACCGAGGGACGTAGTGCGGCATTGCAATCCGGGCTGCGTCAACTGGCCGCCGGGTACGTGGTCTACGGCTCCTCAACGATTCTGGTATACACGGCAGGTCGCGGGGTATTTGGTTTTACATTGGATCCGGCGGTAGGCGCATACGTGCTCAGCCATGACAACCTGCGCATGCCAGAATCTGGCCCTTATTACTCGGTGAACGAAGCCAACTCGGAAAGCTTTCCCGAAGCGTATCGCAAGTATTTGGCGAGGCTGCGATCAGGTCAAGCGGGACGCACTTACAGTTCGCGTTACATCGGATCGTTGGTGGCGGATTTTCATCGCACCCTGTTGAAGGGCGGCGTCTTTTTATATCCGCCGACGCGAGTGTACCCGAATGGCAAACTGCGCCTGCTCTATGAAGCGAATCCACTAGCCTTCATAGCGGAGCAGGCTGGCGGTGTTGCAACGGACGGCAACAGCCGCATTTTGGAAATTCAACCCAAAGACATCCATCAGCGCACGCCGCTGGTACTCGGCAGCCGCCGCGAAGTGGAGGAGTTCTTGAATTGCTCGGAGTCCCTCCCGGCGGAGAACTCCTCGCGGGCGCTGGGGACAATTACTTAAAAGACTTAGTGCGTTAGTCTAAAAAAGGTACTTGCTTGTCTTGAAAGAAGACCCCGTGGCACAGCTTTCTTCTCCGCAACCAACAATCGAAGATTTCGAAGTGACTCTTCGCGACGTCTCCCGCCCTCTTAGCACGAACAAACATCTTTTGCGGTGGGTGGAGAAAATGGCCGATCTGACAAAGCCGTCTGCGATCCACTGGGTGTCCGGTTCCCAGCAGGAATATAATCGACTGTGCCAGCAGATGGTCTCCAGCGGGACTTTCATCCGGCTCAACCAGGACCTATGGCCTGGCTGTTTTCTGGCGCGTTCCGACCCAGACGACGTGGCGCGTGTGGAAAATCGCACCTTCATTTGCTCATTGTCAAAAGATAATGCCGGCCCGACCAATAATTGGGTGAACCCGTTCGAGATGCGGAAGACGTTGAAAGACCTATTCCGCGGCGCGATGCGTGGCCGCACAATGTACGTGTTGCCCTTCAGCATGGGCCCGGTCGGGTCGCCGATGTCGCAAATCGGCGTGCAATTGACGGATTCGCCATATGTCGTCGTAAACATGCGGATCATGGCTCGAATCGGGATGCCGGTGTTTGCCGAAATCGACAAAGATGTCAAGCGTGTTGTGCCCTGCATGCACACTGTGGGCGCCCCCTTGGCGCCTGGCCAGACTGATGTTCCGTGGCCCTGCAATAAGGAAAAATATATCGTCCACTTTCCTGAAACGCGTGAGATCTGGTCGTATGGTTCCGGCTATGGCGGCAACGCATTGCTTGGGAAGAAATGCTTTGCCTTGCGAATCGCTTCGAATATTGCCCGGGATGAAGGGTGGATGGCCGAACACATGCTGATTCTGGGAGTTCAGGACCCGCATGGCCAGAAGACATACGTGGCCGCGGCCTTTCCCAGCGCTTGCGGAAAGACGAACTTCGCCATGATGATTCCGCCACCCGGTTTCGATGGCTGGAAGATACTGACCGTCGGCGACGATATCGCCTGGATCAAGCCGGACGAAAATGGTCATCTGCGCGCAATCAATCCGGAGGCGGGTTTTTTTGGCGTAGCACCGGGAACTTCGCCGAAGACCAACCCGAATGCCATCGCGACGTTATCCAGAAATACGATATTTACGAATGTTGCGCTTACGCCGGAGGGCGGCGTATGGTGGGAGGGCCTGACTGACACACCACCGGCCGAGTGCGAGGATTGGCAGGGACGGCGCTGGACCCCTTGGATTGCCAACCAAACAGGGGCGAAGGCGGCTCATCCGAATGCCCGCTTTACCGCGCCCGCTTCGCAATGTCCCACTATCGATCCAGATTGGGAGGATCCGAATGGCGTCCCCATCAGCGCTTTCATCTTCGGCGGCCGGCGCGCCACCACCATGCCCCTTGTTTACCAAGCCTTCAATTGGAGCGGCGGAGTATATGTCGGGGCGACTATGGGGTCTGAAACCACGGCCGCAGCCGCTGGCGTGTTAGGTAAGGTGCGTCGCGACCCGATGGCGATGCTGCCATTTTGTGGTTACCATATGGGGGACTACTTCCGGCACTGGCTCAAAATGCAGCGCTCCCTGGCGGAGACGCCCCGCATCTTCCATGTCAATTGGTTCCGTAAAGATGCGGCGGGACGTTTTCTATGGCCCGGCTTTAGCCAGAACATGCGAGTCCTGAAATGGATCGTCGATCGCTGTAATGGCCGGGGCATCGGCCGCGAAACGCCCATCGGCTGGATGCCGGGCTATGACGAAATCGAATGGAACGGTCTCGAGTTTCCGCGCGAAACCTTCGAACAGCTCCAATCGGTCGATCGCGGCGACTGGCGCGAAGAAATCATCGGCCACGAGGAGATATTCTTCGACCTGCACGATCATCTGCCACCGGAGATGATTTACGAACGCGAGCTGCTGATTTGCCGCATGTGAACCTACTAGAATCCTGCGCGCTGCATGCGCACCGCCACCCTTTGCTATCGTACGATTGAGCCTGGAACCCCTTGCCCCCCTCCCGCGAGATCCTGATTGTGGAAGATAACCCCGGCGACGTGCGCCTCGTCCGCGAGGCATTGCGTGGCCTAACGCCGGAAATTACGTTGCGCTCGGCGCCCGATGGAGAGGAAGCCTTGCGCATTCTCCGGCGCCAAGGCGAACATGCCGAAGCACCTCGGCCTCGCCTGATTCTGCTCGATTTCAATTTGCCCAAATCGGATTCGCGCGAAGTCTTGCGCGAAATTAAGAACGATGTGTCGTTACGCGCGATACCGGTCGCCGTGTTGACCACTTCAGACGCGGAAAAGGACATTCAGGAAGCATATGACCTGCACGCCAATTGCTACCTCCGTAAGCCTGTCGATCTGGACGGCTTTCTCGCCACCATTCGCGCCACCGCCGATTTCTGGTTGAACGTCGCGCAACAGGGCTCTGAATAGCCTTTCTGTTATCATTCTGGCGCATGAACCCATACTCCATTGGGGTAGATTTGGGCGGTACGAATCTCCGGGCCGCCGCCATCGATAGCGAAGGTAATCTGTTGGAGCGCGTCGCTGTACAAGTGGATCACCAAGGCGGCCGCACCGCCATCCTCGACAACATTGTTACTGCCGTTCATGGAGTGCGCGGGCGTATGGGAATCGATGGCCTGTGTGGCGTTGGCATTGGAGTTCCTGGCTTCATCGATATAGAGACGGGCGTGGTGCTCAGAGCCTCGAATCTGCCGGAACTCGACGGGTTTCCAGTGCGGGACGCAATCCAGCAAATGCTCGGAACACCCATTGTTCTTGAGAACGACGCCAACGCGGCAGCGCTGGGCGAACAATGGATCGGCGCGGGAAAGAACGTCAAGAACCTGGTTCTGATCACGCTCGGCACCGGCATCGGCGGCGGTGTCATCATTGATGGCAAGATCTTGCACGGCTTTGTGGGGATGGCAGGGGAATTGGGACACATGACGGTGATTCCCGAAGGCAATCCTTGTGGCTGCGGCAATTATGGCTGTCTGGAAAAGCATGCCTCCGCGACTGCCATCGCAGCCATGGGACGTCTGCTGCACTTGGGCGATAACAATCTGACTTCGGCCGATGTCTATCAACTGGCGCTCGCCGGTGATCGGCGGGCGATTTCTGTTTTTCAATCGATGGGACGTGCGCTCGGAATCGGCATCGCAAACCTGATCAACATTTTCAACTTCCCGCTCTATCTGCTCAGCGGTGGCCCTATCCCAGCCTGGGACATGTTCGCTCCGGCGATGTTCGCCGAGATCCGGAAGCGGTCGTTCGTATTCGAGACGACCAATACACGAGTGGAGCGCGCCATCTTGGGCGCTGATGCTGGACTTTTTGGCGCGGCCTATCTGCCGTTTCAATATCAGGCAGCGCACGCGGAGGCGGTTCGATAAACCATGTACTGGCTCGGCATCGATGTTGGCACGGGTGGCTCGCGGGCACTGTTGGTAGATGCCGAGGGACGATTCCGCTATTCCCGGATCGCCGCGCATGAAGAAATGCGCATGGAGCGCCCGCTGTGGGCGGAGCAGGATCCCGACGATTGGTGGCGCGCAGCGCAAGAAGCCATCCGCGGCGTGCTTGCCGATGCGGGCATTTCCGGCGAAGACATACGCGGCATCGGGCTCTCCGGACAGATGCACGGTTTAGTGCTGCTCGATGCCGCCGGGCGGGTGATTCGCCCTTCGCTCATCTGGTGCGATCAACGTAGCCAAGCGCAGGTGGACGCGATCAACGCGAAGTTAGGCCGCGAGACTGTGTTGGCATATATTGCCAATCCAGTGCTGACCGGCTTCACGCTGCCGAAGTTGCTGTGGGTGCGCGATCATGAGCCGCAAAATTATGAAGCAGCGCGCAAAATGCTTTTGCCGAAAGACTACTTGCGCTTCAAATTGACCGGCGAATACGCGACGGACGTCTCGGACGCCAGCGGCACGGCGCTTTTCGACGTAGTTCACCGCAAGTGGTCACTTTCGATGGCGAGTGCGCTCGACATTGACACTGGCCTCTTGCCCACGGCTTACGAATCCCGCGTGGTGACTGGTCGCATATTGGCTTCGGCCGCACAAGCAACCGGCCTTCGCGAGGGTACCCCGGTGGTTGGCGGCGCAGGCGATCAGGCGGCGAGCGCCATCGGCAACGGAATCGTCTCTCCGGGGACTGTCTCGTGCACCATAGGCACGTCGGGCGTAGTCTTCGCCTATCTAGACCAACCTGCCTACGATCCCGCCGGACGCGTCCACACGTTCTGCCATGCGATTCCCGATGCCTGGCACGTGATGGGCGTCACGCAGGGCGCCGGTTTAAGCTTGCAATGGTTCCGTAATCGCTTCGCATCCGGCGCGGAGTACGACGAACTCACGGCGGAAGCCACGCTCTCTCCGGAAGGAGCACAAGGACTGTTTTGGCTGCCCTATTTAATGGGAGAACGCACGCCTCATCTGGATGCGCTGGCACGCGGAGGTTGGGTTGGCCTCACGGCAAAGCACCAGCGCGCGGATCTGATACGTTCCGTGCTCGAAGGTGTTTGCTACAGCCAGAAGGATTGTCTCGAAATCATCACTTCGCTCGGCGTTCACCCCGAGTTGGTGGTGCTCTCCGGCGGCGGCGCGAAGAGTCCCTTCTGGCATCAGCTTTTCGCAGATGTCTTCGACCTTCGCGTCGCCACGCACGAAACGCAGGAAGGCTCGGCATATGGCGCTGCACTGCTGGCGCTGATGGGAACCGGGAACATAGGGACCGTTGTTTTCCAGTCGTATTCCCTCAAGCAACCGCGCATGACTTCCGCCCAATCCTACGCGCGGCGCTACAAAGTCTACACGTCTCTCTATCCTGCTTTGCGCGAGAGCTTTCAAGCCATCGCCCAACTCGAGTCGTGACGAACGGCGATTCAAATCTCTTTTGTGATGTTAGCCTGCCGGTGCCCGTCGACCGCTCCTTCACTTATTCTCTGCCCTTCACCTTGCGGCATCGCGTGCGCCCGGGCTGCCGCGTTACCGTCCCGTTTGGCAACCGCAAATTGACCGGCGTCGTTCTCCAACTCCACGCGGACCCGCCCGAACAGGAAGCGCGAGACGTGCTCAGCCTGCTCGATGCCGAACCCGCGCTCGATGCGGAGTTGATGCGCCTGGCGCGATGGATTGCCGAATATTACTGTTCCCCGCTCGGCGAAGTGCTGAAGAGCATGCTGCCGTTGAGTGGAGAAATGCGCCGCAGCACGCAATACACGCTGACCGATACCGGGCGCGATGTAGCACGTCAACTGGTTGTCAAGCCGGAGAGCGATGCGGCCCTGCATGTGCTCTCGCTTCTCGAACAGCGCTCGCAATCGGCGAGCTATCTAACCGGCAAGGTGAAGAATGCCCGCACAACTCTCCGCGGATTGATCAAGCGCGGCTGGGTAATCGCGGAAGACAAAGAGGAAGAACGCGACCCGCTGCGCGCCGCGGCCGCGCGCCTCACGATCGAATTCCGCACCCGCGCCCTTCCGGACGCTCGTTTGAACAAGAGTGAGCGGGAATTGCTAGCCTTCCTGGAACTTCATCCGGGACTTCACAACGTCGCCTCACTCTCGGGCAAGTTGAAGAATGCGAGCATGGCGGCCCGCTCTCTCGCACGAAAAGAACTGGTCCGTTTGGAGGCCGAAGCCCTGCAGACAACCGGCGGCTACGAGCGCCCCAAACCGATCCTAAACAGCCATCAGGAGGAGGCCGTCGGCGTCATCCATGCGGCGCTCGGCGGCAATAGCTTTCGCGCCTTCCTTCTCCAGGGCGTCACTGGTTCTGGCAAAACCGAGGTTTATCTCAGCGCGATTGAGTCTGCCCTTGCACAGGGCAAGAACTCTCTGCTGCTGGTTCCGGAAATCGCGCTGACACCCGCAGTCGCAGGTCAATTCCTGCATCGCTTCGGCCGGCAAGTGGCTCTCTTGCACTCTGGCATCGGCGATTCGGAACGGGCGGAACAGTGGCGGCGCATCCGGAATGGCAGCGCCCGTGTCGTCGTTGGCACGCGTTCGGGCATTTTCGCACCCGTGCAGAATCTCGGCCTCGTAATCGTCGACGAAGAGCACGACGGCAGTTACAAACAGCAGGAGACGCCCCGCTATCACGCCCGCGATGTCGCCTTGATGCGCGCAAAAGAGGCCAATGCCGTGGCGGTCTTGGGCTCAGCAACCCCAAGTGTCGAAAGCCGGTTCAATGCCGATAGCGGCAAATATACGTTGCTGCGGCTGCCCGATCGCATCGCGCGGCGCCCAATGCCCCAGGTCGAGTTGATCGACATGCGCATCGAGTTCCTCGAAACTAAAAAGCAAGCCACGTTCTCACGTAAGCTCATTGACGAAATGGGTCTGCGCCTGAAGCAAGGCGAGCAGACCATGCTGCTGCTCAACCGGCGTGGATTCTCGAGTTTCCTAGTCTGCCGCGCTTGCGGCGAGCGTATGCAGTGCGTCAATTGCGCGGTCGCGCTCACTCATCACCGGCGCGATCGGCGCATGCTGTGCCACTACTGCGGCTACGCGGAAAAGATCCCAACCGAGTGCCCAAAGTGCGGCAGCGATCATATTCAATTCCTGGGTACCGGCTCGGAACGCGTCGAAGACGAACTGCACCTGCTGCTTCCCACCGCGCGCATCGCCCGTTTGGATCGAGACAGTGCTGCCGGCAAAGGCGCGTTTGAGCAGATTCTTCAGAGTTTCCGCGCGAGAGACATCGATATTCTCGTTGGCACTCAGATGATTGCAAAGGGTCACGACATCCCCAATGTGACTCTGGTGGGCGTGGTACTGGCCGACATTGGCTTAAGCATGCCGGATTTTCGCGCCGCGGAGCGTACGTTTCAATTGCTGACCCAGGCCTCCGGGCGTGCCGGCCGCGGCGACGCGCCAGGACGCGTCATCGTCCAGACGTTGAGCCCGGAACATTATGCGGTGCGGCTGGCCAGCGATCAGGACTATGAAGGCTTTTACAAGAAGGAGATGGAATTTCGCAAGTGGCTCCGCTATCCTCCCTTCGCAGCCGTCGCCAACGTGCTGCTGCGCGCCGAAAAGCAGCAGGATGCTTTGGATATGGCGACGCAGCTCGGCTATCTGCTCAATCCTCCGCCCGAGGGCATCCGGGTGATTGGTCCCGCTGAAGCACCGGTGCCGCGGCTCAAGAATGAGTACCGGTACCAGATCCTCCTCAAAGCCGTGAAGCGGGCAGTGCTGCGGAATGCGCTCAACCAATTGCGAGCGTTCGCTCAAAAAGACCGCTGGCCCGCCACCGCACTGGTGATCGATGTAGACCCCATAAGCTTGATGTGAGGCCTCCGTTGGATGTTAAACTTGTGTTGACACGGCGGCTGTAGCTCAGTTGGTAGTAGCGCCAGATTGTGGTTCTGGATGTCGTGGGTTCAAATCCCACCAGCCGCCCCATCCATAGAATCAACTTTCCAGATAATTCAAAGATTCTCTCAGGGCCGGTCAGGGCGATATTTTCGTCAAGCAGGACTCTCACGACACAAGCTGATGTTTATGCGCGAATGCGATCACTTTCCGGGTCGTCTCAACCGGCACTGTGGGTAAGTTTTTGTGGCTGAATGATCAGTCTGACCCAATTTTGAAAGATTTGGCGGCAGATCGGCGCCCGATTTTGCTTTGAGCAGCCGGATGCGGGATGCTCGGGCCGCTCTGGATCGCGAAAGCCCGCCAGAACGCGTCCGCGACACCGGCGCCTAACTGACGGACACTGGCGGAGCGACTCGCTTGGCCCGTGCGTGCTCCGGCTTTTCGCGGCAGACTGCGCTCTTCATCCGGGCCCTTTTGAAAGATGTGCCCATAGATCATTGGTCCCAGCAGCAGGGCCAGCGACAGCTCGACATTCAGCGCGGGCGACAGCTCGCCCCGATCGAGGCCAAGCTTCAGGATGCGGCGGAGTTCCTGCCGCGGGGGTTCCATCACCATGTGACGCCAGGCGCGCCCGAAAGCCGGGTTGCGCGCTGAGTAGGCGATCCACTGCGGCATGATCCGTTCTTTGAGTTCCGCATTTTCGTCGGGCTGATAGGAAAGCACGGCTTGGATATCGGCTTGCGTATCTCCGGTATCGAACGCCGGGCGGGAACGCAGGCCGGCCATTTCGGCCATCATTTCGAGCAGCAAAGCGTCCTTGTCTTTCCAGTGCTTATAGATCGTGGCCTTACTTACCCCGGATGCTTCGGCGATGGCATCCATACTGGCTCCTTCGATGCCGCGCTCTGAAACCAGCAGGAGAGCGGCATCGAGAACCTTTTTATGTGAACTGGCGCTGCGGGGCCGGGGCATCGGTTAGGCCTGGATCTTCGAGAAGAAATGGCTTCCGATTACCAGGAGTACCGCACCCACAGCGACCAGTACAGCCGTATCCAATGCGAGGCCGAAATGTGTCACGCCGATCAGCACGCTGCGCAACGCGTCAACTCCATAAGCGAGCGGGTCGGCACTGATAATGACAGCGAATAGTTTCGGCAAGTTGTCCAGCGGATAGAGCGCGCCAGAGAGGAAGAAAATCGGCATCACGAGAAAGTTCATGATGAGCTGAAAGCCCTGCATGTTCTCAAGCACGGACCCGATAGCGGTACCGAGCGCTGCAAACAAGCCGGCGATCAGCAGCATGAACAAAAGGGCCAGCGGCGCCATCAGCGGATTTGCGATCCGGAAACCCGCGACGAAACTGATTACCAGCACCAACAGCCCTTGAATGACGGCAACTGTCGCTCCACCGAGCGTCCGGCCGAGCATGATCTGAATTCTGGGAACGGGCGCCACCAAGGTTTCTTTCAAAAAGCCGAACTGTCTGTCCCAGAGCAGGCCCATGCCGGAGAAAATCGAACTGAACAGCACGGTCATGCAGATGACGCCCGGCGCGATGAATTGAACGTAGCTGCCTTCGCCCGCTTTTCGAAATACGGGCGCCATTCCAAAGCCCAACGCCACCAAGTAAAGCAATGGCTGGCCTAAGGAAGCCACTAATTGCGCGCGCGAGCGGACGTAGCGCCGCAGTTCTCGCAGCCAGAGGATGTATATGACGTTCATCGCCGGTTGCTCCATAGACGCGCGAAGTCTTTAAGCTGCTGGGAAGAAGAGGCCGATTCATCGCGGATGGTCGATCCCGTCAACGCAAGAAACGCTTCCTCTAACGAAGTTGTGCCCGTCCTCAGTTTCAGATCGCCCGCGGAGCCAAGTGCGATGATCCTTCCATGATCCATGATGGCGATGCGCTGGGCGACGCGGTCCGCTTCATCCATATAGTGCGTCGTCAGAAACACAGTCACTCCTTCCGTTTGGTTCAAGTGCTTCACATGGGACCACAACTGGTTTCGTGTTTGCGGATCAAGTCCCAGGGTTGGTTCATCCAGGAATAGAATCTTCGGGGTGTGCAACAAACCGCGCGCAATCTCAAGCCGGCGCTTCATACCTCCCGAGAACTTCTTTACCTGATCGTTGCGGCGTTCCCAGAGCTCAAACAGCCGCAAAAGCTGTTCGGTTCGGGCGATGCGAATCTTGCGCGGCACATGATAGAAAATGCCGTGCAACTCCATATTTTCGTATGCGCTCATATCGCCATCGAGGCTGGGGTCCTGAAATACGATTCCGAAGCGTTTGCGTACCTCGCTTGGATGTTCGCGCGGATCGAGGCCATCGATCTCAAGCGTTCCCGCCGTTGGTTCGAGCAACGTGGTCAGCATCTTGATAGTGGTCGTCTTCCCGGCTCCGTTGGGTCCTAAGAACGCAAAGATCTCACCGGCCTGAACATCGAGCGAGATGTTATCCACGGCGGTGAAATCGCCGAATTTTTTAGACAAGCCGTCTATACGGATCATGGTGACGCGGCCTCCCCGGCCCTCGGACAATACTAAACGGTTTAGTTCGGATATGTCAAGAGGGTGTTTTTAGGCGATGGTGCGAGCGACTCATCTGCGACAACCACTTCGCGAACCCGCATGCACAGGAGCGCGGCAACGTTAAAACAGACGCCGGCCATGACGATCGCCATCATGCGATTGTTCCCAAATAAACCTGACATGACCCGGCCGAAGAAGAGGGCGGATAATATCTCGGGAATCACGATGAAGAAATTGAAGATGCCCATATAGATGCCCATGCGGCTGGATGGAATGGCGGCCGAGAGAATCGAATAGGGCATCGACAGGATGCTAGCCCAGGCGATTCCGACGCCAATCATTGGCACGAACAGCAGCCACTTGTCATGTATGAACGGGACGGATAGTAATCCAACGGCGCCTGCGAGCAGGCACAGCGCATGCGTTCCGCGCTTCCCGAGATGAGAAGCTACACCTGGGAGAACGGGCGATACCAGGAAGCAGACTGCGTTATACACTCCCGAGCAATAGCCTGCCCAGATGACTCCCTGCGTATAGAGAGCTTCGGCGGTTGTTTTTGCGCCGAATACGTTGTGCGCCACTGCAACGGCGAAATAGAGGAAGATGCAGAACAGGCCCAGCCACGTCACCAACTGCACCAGCGCCAGTTGACGCATCGTGACCGGCATGGCGATTATCGCATGAAGAATTTCCGATAAATCGAATCGCTTTGCACTCTTTAGCCGGGTCGCTTCTTCCGCACTGGGCGGATATTCGCGCGTTGTGAACACCGTCACCAGTACCGCTGCTAAGAAGGCCACTGCGCCGATCCAGAAGGAGACGCGAACAATGAGTGGAATGGCGTGAGTCGTCCCTGAAGCCGGCAGCCAATAACTGAGTAACAACGGCAGATACGATGCGGCCACGCTCCCGATACCGATGAAGAAGCTTTGCATTGTGAAGCCGCGAGCTCGTTGCTCGTCGGGAAGCATGTCGGCAACAAAGGCTCGGAATGGCTCCATGCTCACGTTGATGGAGGCATCCAAAATCCAGAGCAGACCGGCCGCCATCCAGATTGCGCCAGCGGTCGGCATAAGAATCAGCGCGATGGAGCTTAAAAGTGCTCCCGCCAGGAAGAAGGGCCTGCGCCGCCCCAGAGGTCCCCAAGTGTTATCGCTCCACAGCCCAATCACCGGCTGGACCAACAGTCCTGTTAGCGGCGCGGCAAGCCACAGTAGCGGAAGCTGATCGGGCCGCGCGCCCAGGTACTCGTAAATCGCGCTCATGTTGTTCATCTGGAGGGTCCAGCCAAAGCTGAATCCCCAGGAAACCGAAGCTCATGTTCCAGATCTGCCAAAAATTGAGGCGGGGTTTCTCCATCGAATGAGCCTCCTTATTTCTCTCCAGCGAAGATCTCCGCGGAATGCGCCGGTAAGTGGGCCGTTCCTCGGCCGTTTCGAATGGAAAGAGTTGCCGTTGCGTTTAGTTGCGGCGTGAAATCGCCGTCTCGACTATATCGAATGGCAACATCCGCGGGTGCGGCGCCATTATTGAACGCCACGATGACAGTATTGGGTCCGCTTGTTCGCGCGAATGCCCAGGTGTTTTCCGTTACTCCTAAGTCGGTAAACGCGCCTTGTCTCAAAGGTGTCAACTTCTTCCGCAGCGCAATCACTTTCTGAACATAATTGAAGATCACTGCCTGCTCGGCTGTTCGTCCGGAAGCCTCGAATGCATTCTGAGTATCGCCCTTCCACCCGCCTGGAAAGTCCCGCCGATTATCCGGATCGTCGCCACCTTGCATGCCGATTTCGTCGCCATAGTAGATTTCCGGCGTGCCGCGCATCGTCAACAGACAGGTGAAGGCTAATTCCAACTGTGTCGCATTCGCTCCCGGCTCACTCATGAATCGTTTTACATCGTGATTGCCCAGGAACGGGACCAGAATGCTCGGGTTCGCGTACAGTCGGTCTTCCGCGAGGGTCTTCGCCAATGTGTCCATCGGTCTGCCGTGGGCGAACACGTCTCGCAATGCATAGAAACTGGGAAAGTCGAATACCGAGTCGACGCCGCTATCGATTCCATCGAACTGCTTCACGCCGCCTTGAAAAAAAGATGGTATGGCCGGATTCTGGTCGAAGACCTCGCCGACGGCGCGCAACTTGGGATACTGCTGCTTCAAGGCCGCCGACCAGCTTTGCCAAAAGGTTCTGGGCACGTAAGGTAGCGTGTCTTGCCGTATGCCATCGAACCCTGCCATGCCGACCCACCACAAGGCATTTTGAACTTCATAGCGCGCCACGTCGAGATCCTCTTGGTTCATATCCGGCAAGACGTCTGCGAACCATCCGTCCAGCACCTGCCGTTTCAATTCGCTGGCTGCATGCGGATCAGGGAGCGACCAGATTTGCCATGTTTCATTAATATGATTCGCGGCGGTTCCATGAAACCAAGTCGGTTTGGGCGAGTCTTTAACCCACGGATGATAGGGACCGACGTGATTCGCGACCTGATCCTGGATCACCTTGATTCCGTCCGCGTGCGCCGCATTCACCAGCTTCCGAAGCGTCGCCATCGATCCGAAATGCTCTTCAACGCCGTAGTAATCGATGGTTCCGTAACCGTGATAATCAGCGATCGGCTCGCCGTTAGCTTTTTGAAGCGCGTTGGGCTCATTTGTGTTGTCGTAAATCGGCGTGATCCAGATGGCCGTGACGCCCAGTGACTTCAAGTACGGCAAGTGATCGATGATTCCTTGAAGATCGCCGCCGTGATAGAGATGGCTGTTCGCTCGGCCAAACAGCCCGTGGGAGACCACCGGGTCGTCGTTCGATGGATCGCCATCGGCGAAGCGGTCCACCATAATCAGATAAATCACGTCATTGGGCGAGAAGCCTGCGAAGCGGCCATCCGACGGCAACGGCGGGTCTATACGAAATGGTGCGCTCGTGCTGCCATCTGTAGTGACGATCTGCATTGGATAGGGACCGGGACTCACGCCTGCGGTAATCTGTAGGTCGCACAGCAGGTACGTGCCCGTGGCGTTGACCCAAATATTGCTCGCGGTGAAACCCGGAGCGGCATTCACTGTCGCAGCAGCGAATCCCGAACCACGAATCAGCATGCGTACGGGGTTCATGGCATGACCGGACCACCAGTTCGGCGGCTCTACCTTCGTCACGACAGGCGCAGCCGCACTGATCGCCGTCACCCACAGAAACAGGAGAGCTCGGATCATTGCTTTCTAGTATGCATCGGTCAAAAGTCTACGAAAGACTTGTATGGCCAGCAAAATCACGTTTTGACAAAGGATTGGCCGGGTATATACTCTATCTGAGACGGAGTCTCAAAATCGTGATGGCTCAATGTGACTTTCCGGTGCAGGGAGATCTACCCCATTGAGCGGAGCACAGCGAGCGGGCGCTACCTTCCTCTGTGGATTCCTACTAATCCTGCCTCTCAACGCCGAGGACTTCAGCGCCTATCCCAACGGCCCTGGCAAGGCGGTTTTCTTGAGAGTCTGTACCCGTTGTCATGAGGCGGCTAACGGCACGAAATTACGGCTGACAAGGCGACAGTGGCAGGGTAAGGTTTACGCGCAGGCCGACCGCGGAGCCGAGGCTTCTGGGGAGGAACTGGATCAGATCGTGGACTACCTATCACGCAATTTCGGCCCCGGCAGGCCGCAGCCGCCGGACCAAGCGGCAGGCGCAAAGAAATGAAATACCGCGTGATTATTGCCCTTTTGGCTGCTTGGGTGTTGAGTGCCCAGCAGCCTCAGTCGTCCGGCGCTGCGCAGCGGGCGTTGCTGAACCAATACTGCGTTCCCTGCCACAACCAAAAGTTGCGCACTGCGGGCCTATCGCTGGAATCGGCGAATATTCATGTAGAACGGGACAAGATTCCCGAAAGCGCTGAAACTTGGGACAAGGTCTTACAAAAGCTCAAAGGCGGGTTTATGCCGCCTCCCGGCGTACCCAGGCCCAGCCCGGCGGCCGTTCACAGTCTCATCACTTGGGTGGAAACCGCCTTCGATCAACAGGCGTTGTCGCATCCTGACCCGGGCCGGGTTGTGCTGCATCGGTTGAATCGCGCCGAATATGCCAATGTCATTCGCGACCTACTGGCGTTGAATGTGGATGCGGAGTCGCTGCTACCACCCGATAATTCGAACGACGGCTTCGACAATATGGCGGATACGCTCACGTTTTCGCCGGCATTGCTGGAAGGTTATCTGAATGCCGCGCTTAAGATTTCCGACCTTGCTGTTGGGAACCCAAACATCGGCCCGGCCGTCGCGACGTTCCGTGTTCACGGCGACCTCTCTCAAGACGTGCACGCTGACGGATTGCCTCTTGGGACGCGCGGCGGCATCGCCATTAATTACAACTTTCCGCTTGGCGGCGAGTACGAATTTAAGACCACGCTGATGAAATCGAACCGAGGTCTATTGCGTGGCGTCGAGACGCCCAGTCATTTGGAAGTAACTCTGGATGGCGTGCGGATTCACTATGTTCCTGTCGGAGGCAAAGAGGACGAGGCAGCATCGAATGAAAATCCGCCTCTCGTTGCCTTGGCAATAGAGAAGCGCCTAGACGTGCAGGTTCCAGTCAAAGCCGGCCCGCACACGGTGACGGTAGCGTTTATTAAAGAAAGCTCCGCGGAAAAGGTCGATATGACGGAGCCACCTATCCGGAACGTGGCCAATACTCAGGTTGTGATCGGCGTTCCTGAAGTGGATGAAGTTAGCATCGGCGGACCGTTCCATCCAACGGGTGTTGGAGATACACCGAGCCGCCGCCGGATATTCACGTGTCACCCATCGAGTGGCCCGGATGAAATTCCGTGCGCAAGAAAGATACTAACTACTCTTGCGCGCCGTGCGTATCGCGGCCCGCTGACAACAGAGCAAACCCACCGGTTGATGGCGGCTTATGAGAGCGGCCGCCGCCAGCAGGGCACATTCGATGGCGGTATCCGGCGCGCACTGGCGCAAATCCTGACCAATCCCCAGTTTCTATTTCGGTTCGAGCCGGATCCGCCGGCCGTTGCGCCGAACACGCCGTACCGTTTGGGCGACCTGGAACTGGCATCCCGCCTTTCGTTTTTCCTATGGAGCAGTATTCCGGATGACGCGTTACTCAACCTCGCCATCGAGAAGAAGCTCGGAGAACCGGTTGTACTCGAACAACAAGTGAAGCGCATGCTGGCGGATCCGCGATCGGACGCATTGGTCAAGAACTTCGTGGGGCAGTGGTTATATCTCCGTAACTTGAAAAATATTAGCCCTGACCACACCCTGTTCCCGGACTTTGACGATAATCTGCGCCAAGCATTGCAGCGCGAAACGGAACTGTTTTGCGGCAGCATCATGCATGGAGATAAGAACGTCCTCGAATTGCTGAACGCCAATTACACTTTCGTCAACGAACGGCTAGCAAGGCATTACGGCATTCGGGGGGTATATGGCGACCAGTTCAGGCGAGTGACCCTTAATGACCCGGAAAGGCGCGGCTTGTTGGGGCAAGGCAGCATTCTGGCAGTTACTTCCTACGCCACGCGAACCTCGGCAGTGCTGCGCGGAAAGTGGATATTGACCAATATCCTGGGAACTCCGCCGCCACCGCCGCCGCCGAACGTTCCTGCGCTCAAAGAGAATGCGCCAGGGCAGAATTTGACGTTGAAAGAGAGAATGCAGCAGCACCGCGCCAATCCGGCATGCGCAGTGTGTCACCAATCGATGGATCCACTTGGATTCTCGCTCGAAGCATTCGACGCTGTCGGCCGACGGCGAACGATGGATGGTACAGCGCCGGTGGATTCGTCCGCTCAGTTCCCCGATGGCACTGTGGTGGAGGGCGCATCTGGTTTGCGGCAGAGGTTATTGAGCCAACCCGACCAGTTTGTATCGACATTGACGGAACGGTTGATGACCTATGCTTTGGGACGTCCCGCCGGCTTTGACGATATGCCCGCGGTTCGTTCCATCGTGAGAGAGGCGGACCGCAATGACGATCGCTTTTCGTCGATTGTTCTAGGTATTGTGAATAGCGTTCCCTTCCGCATGAAGATGAAGGCTGCGGCCGACTAACAGGAGGCAGTGAGCATTATGGTTTTCGTGACAAAGAAGCATCTTTCGCGGCGCACGATTCTGCGGAGTGCGGGCGCGTGCCTGGCTCTGCCGCTGCTGGACGCGATGCTTCCGGCCCAGACTCCGCTAGCGCGAACGGTGGCGAAAGGTGTGCTTCGCGCCGGCTTTGTCTATATTCCGAATGGCGCCATCGTAGACCGGTGGGTTCCTGCCGGTAGTGGCGGCCTGGATTTTGTGTTCTCGCCAATTCTGAAGCCACTCGAACCGTTACGGCAATACATCAACGTAGTAAGCGGATTATCGCTTCCGCTGAGCGCACCTTCGGCGCACGCCCAGAGTAGCGGCATGTGGCTGAACAGCGCTTCGCTGCACGGAATGGATTTGAAGTGCGATACCACTGCCGATCAGCACATCGCCGAGCGAATTGGCCAGGATGCGCGTCTGCCATCGCTGGAGCTCGCCACCGAAGATGTTTCAGGAGCAGTGGGCGCGTGTGAAGGCGGTATCGACTGCACATTCTTGAACACGCTCTGCTGGCGGACGCCGCTATCTCCGCTGCCCATGGAAATCAATCCCCGCGTCGTTTTCGACCGCCTGTTCGGGGATGGCGGCACGCCTGCGCAGCGGCTGTCACGGCAGCAGGAATCGGCCAGCATTCTCGATGAAGCTCTCGATAGCATGAAGAATCTCCAGACGGGGCTTGGCCCTCGCGACCGCATCAAGCTCAACGAATATTTCGAGGATGTGCGGGAGATTGAGCGCCGGATACAATTGGCGGGGAAGACATCAGAGTCGGGAATCAAGGTGCCGAGCGCGCCCGTTGGGATTCCGGAGGATTTCGAGGAGCACATCAATCTGATGTTCGATCTGACGGCTCTCGCGTGGCAGGCGGATATCTCCCGCGTCTCTACTTTCATGCTGGCGCGTGAACTGAGCGGCAAGACCTATCCACAGATTGGAGTTCACGACCCTCACCACGCAATATCGCATCATCAACACAATCCGGAGTTGATGGACAAGCTGGTGAAGATCAATACCTATCACGCCAGTCTGTTTGCGCGGCATCTCGAAAAGCTTCGGTCGACGCCGGATGGAGATGGGAACCTTCTCGATCATTCCATGATCCTTTACGGCGGTGGTATGAGCGATTCCAATGTGCACAGCCATGACTTACTACCACTATTAGTGGCGGGCGGAGGCGCCGGTGCGATCAAGGGTAATCGCCACATCAAAGCTCCCGATCATACTCATATGGCGAACTTGTTAGTGAGCATGATGGAAAAAGCGAATGTTCACGAGGACAAGTTCGGAGATAGTAACGGGAGAGTGGACCTATAACGTGCGGCTAAGCCTGGTGACGGTCTCCTTAGTTGCGGCCTTAACGGCTGCGCCGGTTCCCGATATGCGGCTTGTCGATGCGGCGAAGAATCAGGACCACGCCACCATATTTGCGCTTCTCAAGCAACACATAAATGTGAACGCCACCGATCCCGAAGGTGAAACGGCGATCTATTGGGCGGCGCACTGGGGCGATGCTGAATCGGTGAAGGCCTTGGCGCGAGCTGGAGCGAAGGTGAATATCGCCAGCAGGTATGGGCTGACACCACTCTGGGAAGCCGCGCAACGCGGAGATGCGGCCGTTGCCGATGAACTACTGAAAGCCGGCGCCGATGTTCATGCCGTGAACCCGCAAGGTGAGACCGCGCTGATCGGGGCAGCGAGGTCCGGCGATCTTGAGACCGTGAAATTGCTTCTGGAGCATGGCTCGGAGGTGAATCGCAAAGAGAACTGGCGGGGTGAAACTCCGCTGATGTTGGCTGCCGTGGAATGCCATGCGGATGTTGTCCGAATGTTGATTACGCACGGAGCCAATCCCAACCTCCGCTCCACTTC
The DNA here is from genome assembly GCA_036272835.1 of Bryobacteraceae bacterium. GTDB lineage: Bacteria > Acidobacteriota > Terriglobia > Bryobacterales > Bryobacteraceae > Bog-105. The sequence goes on along the minus strand of DATAXY010000015.1, from coordinate 108,763 downwards.
TTTCGACTTGCATGACCGGGACGGCATCGTCGGGCTACAGGCGAGTCTTTATTGGAAGGGTGGACTGACCGCGTTACTCTTTGCCGCCCGCCAGGGCTGCGTCGAAACAGGAGAAGCTCTGGTGGAAGGCGGAACCGATATGAGTCTTACCGATACGGATTTCCGGTTCACGCCTTTAATGGACGCAATCTTCAACGGCCATCTGGATTTTGCGCAGATGCTGATAGATAAAGGAGCGAATATCAACGATGGCTCGCTGTACGTTTTAGTCGACCAGCGAAATACCATTCCGCACGAAGGCGATAAGCAAACAGTCGCGGGATTGACCCACTTGTTACTGGACCGCGGCGCCGATCCGAACGCCGCCTTCAACAACGGGAAGGTTCCGCCGCGAATGACATATCCTGCAATTCGCTACGGACCCATCCCGGCTGGCTCCACGCCTCTGCTGTCTGCGGCCCGAGCCCAGAACGTTGCCTTGATGCAAATCCTTCTCGACAAGGGCGCTAATCCGAACAAGGCCACGACCATAGATCACTTTACGCCTTTGATGGCTGCGTTGTCGGGCGGTCCGCGTAGAAGAGGCCGCGGCGCACCCCGAAGCGAATCCAATTTGATGCCGGCCATTCAGCTATTGATCGAACGTGGCGCGGATGTCAACGCAGCCAACTCGCGAGGGATGACCGCGATGCACTACGCCGCAAGAATAGGTGACGACCCAGCAGTTCAGTTGTTGGCCGATCACGGAGCCAAGCTGGATGTGAAAGATCGGTTGGGCCGTACTCCAACGGATATAGCCAATGGCGTTCTTACTGCTGTGACCGGCGCTGATGGTCCGCGGAATGAACGAACGGCTTCGTTGATCGACAGACTCATGAGGCAGCAGAAGCAGGCTTCACTGGCGATGCCCTAAGGGATTTGATATGCCCATCTCGCGCAGAAATTTTTTGGAAGCCGGCGTCTTTACAGTGACGCTCGGGAACTTACTCGCGTCTCGTGACGCCGTCGGAGACCAAGCTTCTGATATTACCCAAGAACCGCAGTCCGGATGGCCACGCAAGCCGGAATCTCGCGTCGTGCAGAGTTTCGATCAAGGCTGGCGTTTCCTGGGACCTGAAACTCCCTCGGCGAGTTCCGCATCCGCATTGTCTTCTGTATCCGAAGCGAAGGATCGCGCGGCGTGGAACGATGGTGATTGGGACCAGGTCAATCTCCCCCACACGGTGCGACTGGAACCTCTGAACGCAAGCGGCGGCCGCAACTATCAGGGCGTCTGTTGGTATCAGAAGCATTTCGCAGTTCGTCCGGAATGGCGCGGCCGAAACATCCATCTCGTGTTTCAGGGCGCGATGCAGGTTGCCGATGTCTGGCTAAACGGGAAACACCTGATAACACATTACGGCGGCTATCTTCCTTTCACGCTTGATATATCCAAACTGGCGCAATTTGATGAGGGCCGGACGAACGTGCTGAGCGTCCGTCTTGATAATTCCGATAACCCCGAAGTACCTCCTGGAAAACCTCAGAATAAACTCGATTTCGTTTATTTTGGTGGCTTATATCGAAGTGTTGAGCTTCAAGTGCTCGGGGATCTGCACATCACGGATCCTGTCCTCGCCGATAAACCGGCAGGCGGAGGAGTGTTCGTCACGTTCCCCACCGTAGGATCTGAACTAGCCGTTGTCCAGATACAGACCGATGTGGTCAACACGTCTTCCTTGTTGCGGCATGGCAAGTTGAGGCAGGAATTATTGGGGCACGATGGCCAACGTATAGCGCAAGCCGAAATTTCAGCGGACCTTGACGCTGGCTCATCAAAGACGCTGACCCAGCGCATGGACGTTCATCAACCGCGGCTCTGGCATCCGGAGCATCCGGACCTTTACATCCTGCATACGATCCTCCTCGACGGCGATCTGCCTGTCGACGATCAGTACATTCGCATCGGGATCAGAAAATTTCAATTCGACAAGGAAACTGGTCTGTCGATCAATGGCGAGAAGTTCTTTTCTATTGGCGCTAATCGTCATCAGGACCATCCTTACGTCGGCTATGCCCTTCCGGCATCAGCCCACTACCGTGACGTGAAGAAGTTGAGAGATGCAGGCTTCACCTCTTACCGAAGCCATTATCCCCAACACCCTGCTTTCATGGACGCATGTGACGAACTCGGCGTGCTTGCCATTGTCTCCAATCCCGGGTGGCAGTTTGTGGGAGATGACGTCTTCAAGCAACGGGTCTATCAAAATGCACGGGAGATGATTCGCCGCGACCGCAATCATACGAGCGTTCTGCTATGGGAGGCTCAGTTAAATGAGTCGGACAACAGCTCTCTCGCCGCGAATCTCTATCGAATCGTTCATGAGGAGTATCCCATTGAAGCTTGCTACGCCTCAGGCGACCGCATCCGAAAGCCGGTAGAGGATTTTCATGGGTGGGATGTCGAGTATTCACGTAACGATGGCAGCAAGCCGGCGTGGATCCGCGAATGGGGAGACCAAGTCGACAACTGGACTGATCAGCAAGGAAGCGTGCGAGTGCCTAGAGAATGGGGTGAGACGCCGATGCTAGTCCAGGCATCCAGGCATCTTCAGGTACTCGATGGCATCTTTGCGCGGCGAAACGCGCCGCTGCCTGCCAACGCATCGCGGCCTTCGGGAGCGGATCTCTGGGCCGGGATAGATGCCTATCGCGGCTACCATCACCAGCCTTTCTATGGCGGCCCATTAGACCTGTTCCGGCTTCCCAAGTTCACCTATTACATGTTTCAGAGCCAACGTCCCGCGGCCGCTAATGCACAGAACATAGGCAGCGGACCGATGGTCTTTATCGCCAACTTCGCCACGTTCCATTCTCCGACTACCGTGACAGTCTTCAGCAATTGCGAAGAGGTGCGTCTCTTTCAGAACGGGAATGAAGTTACCACGCAAAAACCAGACTCCGGTTACCATCTGCCGCATCCGCCATTTACCTTTCGATTGTCGGAGTTCAGTGCATCGCATTCCATGCTTTTCTCAACGGGCGTCGCCAAGCGCATGACTGCAATCGGCAGCTTGAAGGCTGAGGGATTGGTTGGAGGCGCGGTTGTCGCCACGCATGAGCTAAATGCTCCAGGGGTTCCTACGCAACTCAAATTATTGCTGGATGATTGTGGCCGGGACTTGACTGCCGATGGATCGGACTGGATACGCGTCTATGCACATATCTGCGATGCACGCGGCACGACTTACCCATATGGCAATGATGAAGTGACCTTCCGAGTCAGCGGCGAAGGCTCCCTGATCGGAGATGCTCGCATTCGTGCGAATCCGAGGGAGGCCGAAGCGGGGATTGCAACCGCATTAGTGCGCTCGACGTCGACCGCCGGGTCGATTGTAGTGGAAGCTTCCGCATTCGGACTGAAGGCCGCCACGCTTCAGTTTTCGTCGCGCAGAAGTTTCAGCTAAAGCCGCCTTACACGGTGAAAATCTCGATCGCTTCCTGGAGTGATGTTTTGGGATCGCGCACAGGGGTGTATTCGTGCCCGACGAATCCCTCAAACCCGGCGTCGGCGATAGCGTTGGCAACAAAGTGATAGTTCAACTCCTGGGAACGGTTGTCGATTTCGTGCCGGCCCGGCACGCCGCCGGTGTGAAAGTGCGCAAGCCACTCAATACTGTTCCGCACCCGTCGCGTAATGTCGCCATCCATGATCTGCATATGGTAGATGTCGAACAGCAGTTTCACGCGTGGTGAATTCACGCGTTTGCAAACCTCGACGCCCCAATCGACGTGGTCGCATTGATAGTCGGGATGATTCACGCGGCTATTCAGCAATTCCATGCAGATGTTGACGTTCTTGTCTTCCGCTTGCGCCTTGACCTTGTTGAGGAACAGGACGCAATTGTCGATGCCCTCGATGTCGCTCATGCCCCTGCGAAGGCCGGAGAACGTGATCAGACTCGGCGAACCGGACTCCGCGCATTGATCGATTGCCGGTCGCATGGTCTTTTCAATGGCATCGTGATTCTCAATGCGATTCAAACCATCCTTGATGGTTCCGCCGGCGCCCGAAGTCATGGACGATACCAGGCCATACTTTTTCAAGATCGGCCATCGTTCCGGCCGTTGCAAGTCGAATCCCTGGATGCCCATCTCAGCGGCCATCCGGCACTGATCTTCAAACGGCGTTCCTTTGGCGAAAACACCGGAAGTGACGGATTGTTTTATGCGTCCATGCGTGGCCTTGATCTGAAAAGCGGCCGGCTCGGAGGTTGTAGAGCTCTCTGCCAAACCGGCAGTTCCCAGAGCGATCCCGGCCAAAGCAGGAACAAAATCTCGACGTGTCATTCGCCCACAGTCTATCGCATCATTTTGAACGCTCACGTGTGGCTGCGAATGCTAACTCAATCGCCTGTAGCGTGCGGTCCCGCACTGTATCGCGGTCAGCCTCGCCATCGACGATCACGTGCACGTTGGAACCACGTGGACGCCATCGCGCCAACATGCGCTCGCTCGCATAGCCGGCAAATACCGAGACCATTGGAATACCGGCCGCTGCCGCCACATGCTGTCCGACAGAGTCATATCCCACATATAGGTGGCTCTGTACAATGTGACTGGCAAACGAAGCATAGCTCCCCTGGTGCAAGTGTAGCCAAGCGGGAGAACCGAGTCGTTCCACCAGCGCGTTCGCCTGGGCAGCCTCTTCACCGCCCGCGCCGCAGTCGAGCAGAATCGGCCGATTCAATGCCACTAGTTCGGACAGGACGCGATATTCGAATTCGTCGCCCAAGCGCTTGTCCGGATTTCCGCCCACTCCGAAACTAACCGTGATCTCGGCGATGCGCTCTTGTGGTTCAGGCGCGACGTACGGCCGCATCCGCTCCACGTCGAATACTTCCGTCAACCACTCCGCCGTTAACTCCGGAAGCCCCGCGTCCAGTTCACCGCCAAATGCCCGGCTTTCGAAGAAGAAATACCGTGCATCGTCGCACACCGGGATCAACCCCAGTTGCGTTAATCGCGAATCCGGATCGATAACGATCGTTGTCGGTTCGTCGATCAGAGTCTTCAACTCAACCGCCGCCCCAAGACGGTCTATGAGCAAGCTGGACCGCACATACGCGACAGGCAGCGGCTTGATGCGCGGATCTGCGGTGAATAATTCGGCGTTTTTCTTGGGGCCGACCAAATAGATCTCCGCCTCCGGAAATCGTTCTTTCGCCGCAGCCAGAGCAACGCTTGTCACCGCTACATCAGCCCCCAGGGTCACGCGCGACAGAACGAAGACGCGCTCCACTTCCCCGCCCGCGAAACGGTGCACTTGACGAATCTGCCGATAGCGCAGCAATAATTCATCGGCCGAGTACTCGGGCATGACTCGCGAGATGACGATGGAGAACAAGCGCGCGTAGATATCGCACAGGGATGGCTCAAAAAGATCTCCCAACCGCTCAATCAGAATCCCGAACAGCGCACGGGTCGCGAACGTTGCGATCGATTCGTTCTCATCAAGCGCCCGCTCGATCAAATCGTCCAGAGTCCGGCCCGGCCAGGTTCCATCCTGCAGGCAACTCGCAAGAATCTGTTCCGCTAACTCACGCGCCGACGTATTTGCCAATCAGCAGTCCCAACCTGTCTTTCACTTCCGCCGGAATCATGGTCTTGTCCGTCAGGATCGCGTGCCGCAGCGCGGACCCGCACGCACAAGTTTTAGTATCGGGCATCAGCGCGACCACCTTCTTCACCACGCGCGCTGCATTGCCGGCATTCTGCGTCAGCGTTTGGATGATTTGGTCCACCGTAACCGCGTCATGTCCCTCGTGCCAGCAATCGTAATCGGTGACCATAGCGACCGTAACATAACAGATCTCCGCCTCGCGAGCCAGCTTGGCTTCCTGCAAGTTCGTCATGCCGATCACGTCCATACCCCAGGAGCGATATACGTTCGACTCCGCCCGTGTCGAAAACGCCGGGCCTTCCATGCAAAGATAGGTTCCACCTCGCTTATTGCGGATACCCAATTCGCCACATGCCTCCGCCACCGCGCCAGCCAATTGCGGGCATATTGGATCGGCAAAGCTGATGTGCGCCACAATGCCGCCCTCGAAAAAGGTTGATTTACGACCCCGTGTGCGGTCGAAAAATTGATCCGGTATCACGAAATCTAGCGGCGCATGTTCTTCCTTAAGCGACCCCACTGCGCTCAGCGAAAGGATGCGCTCCACGCCCAGCATTTTCATGCCGTAGATATTGGCTCGAAAATTCAACTCCGATGGCGAGATCCGATGGCCGCGCGCATGGCGGGCCAGGAACGCTACGGGTTTGCCCTCTAATTCACCCACGACATATGCATCGGAGGGCTTGCCAAAGGGTGTTTCCAAATAGACTTCGCGCGCCCCGGTAAAGCCCGGCATCGAGTATAAACCGCTGCCGCCGATGATTCCTACATCCGCTGTATCGTTCAAATCGTCAATCGCTCCTCTTCTTCATCGCGTTTCCATGCGGGCCGCCACTATTCGGCCCGCCGGCTTCACCGGCACCGCCAAACCATCGCCGGCCTTCACTAATCCCGGTATCGACACCGGCATCTTCCCCCCGATTGGAATCTCGCCCAGGATCGCTTTCGCTGCCGCTAATTCCGAAGTCGCGGTCGTGCTGAAGGTTGCTGCATAGGCCGCGACATCAGGGAAACTTCTGAGCAGATATGGATTACCCAGCGAAATCAGCGCCACGGGCGCCGGGCCGTGTATCAATGTGTTTAGGAAACTATTCAACCCGCCCTGCAATCCTATGCTTCCCCGATATGCCGCGACAGTTACAAAGGTTGCGGCATAGACTTGTTTGCACTGCGTGGCGCTCGCTGCAATCGCCGCCAGCACGTCGTTCGGCATACTGGGATCGGTGACATATAACTGAATTCCAGGCGCCCTCTTCTGCAACTGCGCGGCAAGCACTTGCCCGCGCTGCGAGAATGGCTCCTCGCCCAAGACCACCAGGCAGGAACCATCGCCGGCAGGCATCGGAAAAAGATGCTTATCATCCCTTACCAGCGTTACGGCGCGGTCCGCAACCGTCTGGGCGAGACGGTCGAGTTGGACCTCTTCTAAATCGTCACTCAGATTGTCGAGATTGACCAATTTTGCATGAAACAATCCGAGCTTCTGTTTGGCCATCATCACTTTCAGTGCACTCTGATCGACGCGTGATGCGGAAATGCGTCCGCTTGCCACTGCCGCCAGCAACGCCCGAATGCAGGCTTCCGGATTTGAAGGCATCAACAATACGTCGGCGCCGGCTTCAATGGCCCGGACCGCCGCCTCGCCCGGGGAATATAACCCCGCCAATCCAGCCATATCCATGCCGTCGGTCACTATAATCCCTTTGAATCCGAGTTCATCACGCAGCAGGCCTGTCAAGACACTATGCGAAACCGTTGCCGGTATCGGTTCCAATTCAAAAGCCGGCACGGTCATATGCGCGGTCATGATGGAGTCGACGCCGTGCGCGATTGCCGACCGAAACGGAACCAGTTCAACCGACTCCATGCGATCTTTCGGCTCATCGAGTTTCGCGAGTTGCAAGTGGCTGTCTTCCGCGGTATCGCCGTGCCCCGGAAAATGTTTTGCCGAGACCAATACATAGTTCCGCGGGTCGGAATGCGCGCCCTCGATAAATGAAGCGACGCCGGCCGCTACCGTTTGTGGATTTTCTCCGAAGGAACGCACATTGATGATCGGGTTATCGGGGTTGTTATTGACGTCCGCATCCGGCGCCAGCACCCAATTCACGCCCAAGGCCCGCGCCTCCTGAGCCGTCGCCGCTCCCAATGCCCGAATAGCCGCCTCATCATGGGCCGCGCCAAACGCCATCAGATAGGGGAACCTCGCCGTGTCTGAAACGCGCATCGACGCGCCATGTTCGAAATCGGAAGCAACCAGCAGCGGCGTCTTGGCCAGGCGTTGCATGTGGTTAATGAACGCCGCCATCTCAAATGGACGCGCATGGATCACCACTCCGTCACGGACGCGATTCGCCACGATGAAGCCGCCAACTCGGTCCTGCTCGATCCAACGCTGCAGCGTGGTGTATTCAGCGTTGTCGCTGGGCGGATAATCTCCGTACGCGCGGACGACAATCAACTGCGCAATGCGTTCGCGCAGAGTCAACGATCGCAACAACGACGGGCGTGCCGTTGCAGTTCGTGGATGTGGCTTCGTGTGGCGGGACTGGCTCAGCGGCTGTGAAAGGGACGGACGCGGCGAAAATGCAGCAAGCGCACAGCACGCGCAAATTGCCGCCGCTCTCGAAATTGCCATGCTGAACTAATCTTACGAGAGCGGGTCCACGGAATTTTCGCGCATCCTTGCTAGTTACTGCCCGCCTGCGCTGTGACGCTTTTCGCGGACGCTGTACCGGCAGGCTTTTTCGGCGTGAGCAATTTCTTCACCGCGCGTGTCAGATGTAAAGGCTCATTGGAGCTTTTGTGAATGACCATTGTGGCCCCAGGAACTTCTTGGCGCAAATCCAGAGTGTCCGCGAAAGCACTTACCAAAATGATTGGCCGGTCGAATCCCTTCGCGCGCAATTGCTGCACCAATTCCGCTCCGCCCATTTCCGGCATTTTGAAGTCGGTGATGACCAAATCGAAAGGTCCCTCACTTTCAAATTTGGCCAACGCATCACAACCAGAACAGGCCACCATTACGTGACAGCCTATTTCTTCGAGTAAACACCGTCGAACCAGAATGCCATCAATATTGTCTTCGACGAGCAATACGCGGGCTGCATTCGGTTTGCGCACTGAGGCAGAATCTATCATTCAGACGAGTGCGAAGTTAGCAGACGTGCGCAGGTGATGTCAATCGGCTTGCATCAAGTTCATTACTAGGCACATTGAGTGCTTGACACCAGCCGAGGACGCTCGACGAATCTCAAGAGCCGTCACTATTCCACTTCACGCGGGCCTTTGTAGCCGGCCTTCGCTACGATCGTGTACTTCACGGTTTTACCCTTTTCGTTTTGCATTCGCAAGGGCTCATTTGTCTCTGGGTTTACTAACTCGACCTTTATGCGGCGGAATTTTCCATCGCGCGCCGTGTTAGTGGGATGGTAACCAATCGAATATTGGTTGCGTAAGGACTCTTCAATCGATCTGAAAACGGAGGGGTATTCGCCCATAAACCGCGGGAAGTAGGCTTGTCCGCCCGTCTCTCTGGTAAACGTCTTCATCTCGTTGTCCGCTTGCAGAAAATCCATTTCCTGAATCGGACCCATGCCGCCTCCCGCCTCGGCCATGTCGCGGGCAATCTGCAGAATACTGATGGAATAAATCGGAACGCCATCCTCTTGCAAAATTTTGCGCGTCTTGTCAAAGGTGAGTTTGCTGAACGTATCCAAACCGGTCGCGATGACGAGGATGGCTTTACGTCCCTCGATATTCGACATGCGGCCGGCCATGTCCGTCATCGCATCGAAAATATTCGATTCACTGAATCCGGGAATCCGTAGCATTTGCATCGCCTCATATGCCTTATTCTTGTCTGGCGAAAAGTCGGACAAGATTGTCGTATGCAAATCGTAGGTAACCACCGCCACGTTATCGTCCGGCTTTAGGGTTTGTAGGAACCCGTAAGAGGCCTGAAGCGTCTCGCCCCAACCCATGCTCCAAAACTGCTGAAACCGCCCGCTGAATTCAATCAGCATGCAAATCGTCAAGGGCGCTTCGCTTTGACCGAATTGAGAAATCTGCTGGGGCACCCCGTCTTCTGTTATCCGGAAATTGCCGCGCGGAATCTTGGGTACAAATCGGCCTTTGTCATCCAATACTGCAACGTCTACCGACACAGTGGTGGCGTTCGCTGTAAAGGTCGGCGTCTCCGCCGGCACATCCTTTTTCTTATATTCGGAAGGAATCGGAGCTGTGTCCGGATCCGGAGCAGTTTTGGCCGGCTTTCGTGGCTTTGCTACAGATTCGTTTTGAGACGCGTTCGGATCCTGTGCGTGAACGGGAACGCACACCAAAGCCGTTCCGGCTACGGCCAACGCGAGAAGCCCCGTGGGGATACCATACAACTTCATAGCACTCTACCTCTGCGGGAATTTTAGCGCTAGTTCACCCAGCGATTGTGATCGGAATCCTTCTTCCGTAAGTAAACTTCGAACTTCCGTTTCGCCCGCCGCAGTTTCCAGTCCTTATAGCCGGCCACAATCGGCTGCTGCAACTGGCCGCGAAGACGCTTGCCGCGCAGTATCAGATATCCGACGATCAACCCCGCCAGATGGGCGAGCACCGCGACGTTGCTGCCCCTTCCCCCGACCGCTGCCCAGTACGACTGCAAGAAGACGATCGCACCGATGATCATGACAAAGTACTTCGACTTAATCGGGATTAGAAAACCAAACAGTATCGTCTGATCGGGGAATAACACGGCATAGGCGGCGAGCAGTCCATAGATAGCGCCCGATGCGCCGACGGTCGGGGTCTCAATTCCACCGAACAGGTACGCTCCGGCAATGACCGCCAAGCCTGCCGAGATGCCGCAAATGAAATAGAATCGAAGAAATTTGGCCGTACCCCACAAGCGTTCGATCTGGATCCCAAACATCCAAAGGGCAAGCATGTTCCATAGCAGGTGCATGATCGACGCATGCAGGAACAAATACGTGACGACCTGCCATATTGCAAACGTTTGAACGACGCTCGCGGGGACCAGAGCAAAATTTTGGAGAAATCGCCCAGTGTCGCTCGCCTGCAACAAAAAGCTGACTACGAAGACACTGACGTTGGCGATCAGAAGCCATTTCAGGCCAACCGGAAAGCGGTTCGACGGAATATACCGATTCACGTACGAGCGCGAACTGAAGGGCATCTGTTGCGGGGACTTTCCTCTCTTGAGGATAGCAAAATTCTCTTCTTTGTTATCCGCTTGGATAGTTCACGGTGTCTGAAGAGGCGAACTCGCTGAGGAGCCGAGCGGTGCTATTCGTCTATCCCTGTATGCCGCTTCAGAATCTGCGCGGCGGCATGGACGGAGAAGGCGATCCCCAACCAAACAAACCAGTTCGATAGAGGCCCTTTATTGAAAATAAACGTGTTCGTCCATGCGAGATTTTGGGCCAAACTCCAAAACGCCAACACGTAGCCCGAAAAGACCGCCGGTCCCATCAGCGTGGCGACCAAACTCCCAAACGTTTGCGCGGTTTGACCCGCCCATGCGCCGGTCCGCACAACCGCGCGCCTCGAGATTTGCAAAAGATTTAATAACCAAGCCCGCCCGGCGTCGGCTTGAATCGCGATGGCCGCTGTTCGCGGCTCTTGTATTGTCATTGGACCCCTCGAATCTGCGTTTTTAAGATGCACGTCGAGTGCCGAAAGTTCCTGGATGCGCAGGCGGAGGAAAACAAACCAGCGGCTTCGAAAAGATTCGGTAAAAGTTCCGGGGTTGGTGGAAAAAATCCCGGGTTGGCCGGAGCGGATGCCTAAACGGGAAACTTATTTAGTACGAAAGTACTTGTTTGAAACGCAGAATGTGCAATATGCGGTGTTAGATGGGAGATTCATGCTTCCCGCCATCGAAGGCGTTATCCGCTTCGCCATATCGATTCAGCAGTCTGGCTACCAATAATAGAACCGCAGCACCCGCCAACCAAACTTCCCAGTGCGAGAGCGCTCCGGTCGAAATCGCAAAACCGCTGGTCCACTGGAGGTCCGCCGCGATATTCCAGAAACCCATCGTAAACGCGCCCAGCGAGAGGGGCGTCAACAGCGCCGCTAAGCCCAATGCAACCGGGCGCAGCCGCGCTCCGGCGAGCACCGGTATTTTGTTCCAACGGATTCGCACGACCATCTACGTTATCCTTCCTGCTGTATCTTGTTGTTGCAATGGTATAGAGTGACACTTTGTGCCGGTGTGCCGCTCCATGAGTTCTTTGAAGGCATGTCCACCGGCATATTTCATATCAATAATTCGAAGGAACCAAATTGAAGATGCAAACCATTAAGATCGCCATCGTGGGTACAGGCTTTATGGGAAAGGTACATGCCGAAAATGTCCGCAGGCTGGGCAATGTCGAAATCGCCGCCATTGTTGGCAGCCGTCCGGAAACGGCTCAGCAATTCGCGCGGCAACTGGGAATTCCGTTCGCAACAAACAGTCTAAAGGATGTTTTATCAGAAAACGACATCCGCGCGATACACATTTGTACTCCGAACGCGAGCCACTTCCCAATGGCGATGGCGGCGATCGAAGCAGGAAAGGCGGTGCTCTGCGAAAAGCCGTTGACAACGACCGCAGCCGAAGCCCGGGACCTGCTGGCGGCGGCCGAGTTGGCTCACATCGTTCATGGTGTGCAGCACAATCTCCGCTACTATCCGGTTGTCCAACAGATCCGGCAGATGATCGCAAACGGAGATCTCGGCGACATCCTGATTGCGCAGGGAACATACTCCCAGGATTGGCTGCTCTACGATACCGATTGGAATTGGCGCATCGATTCACATGCCAACGGAAAACTTCGCGTGATGGGGGACATCGGCTCCCACTGGATGGATATGATCCAACACCTGACGGGTTTGGAGATTACTTCCCTTTGTGCCGATTTAGCGACATTTCAGCCCACGCGCAAGCGCCCCAAAGGCTCCGTCGAAACATTTAGCGGGAAGAAGGTGCAGCCTTCCGACTATGATGAGATCCCGATCGACACGGAAGATTTCGGTGCTGTGCTCTTGCGCTTGGGCAACCGGGCTCGGGGCGCCTACACCGTCAGCCAGATGTCGGCTGGACGCAAGAACCGCTTTTTCTTTGAAATCTTCGGCACGAAGGCCGGCGTGGCCTGGGATCAGGAACAGCCCGATACCCTTTGGATCGGACATCGCAACGAACCGAACCAGATCCTCGTCAAAGATGCATCCCTGATGTATCCCGCGGCGGCCAAATTCGCCGACTTGCCCGGCGGCCATAGCGAAGGCTACGACGACTCGCATAAGCAGATATTCAAGAATTTCTACGCTAAAGTGGCCGATCCGTCCATTCCTACCGACTTCCCGACGTTTGCTGATGGTTTGCGCGGCATGGTGCTGTTAGAAAAGGTATCCGAGAGCGCCGAAAAGCGAGCATGGGTCAACGTCTGACGGCCTTATTCGTCTGGGGCGCATTTCTGCTTTACGCGCCCCTGCCCGTTTCCGGCCGTTCCAAACAGATCGATGGTATCGACCAGCTCTGCCGGGACATAGTCGCCGAATTTCCGGATGGGCCTTCGCTGGTCTTTAGCGGTCCTAACCCATGGACCGAAATCGACGCTCCGCCTCCCGAGATGACGGAAGGGGCATGGGCCTATGTATACGCAGAAGGGCCCGGTATCCGCTGGGTATTTCTCCGAGAGGTCGGCCCGGGCGTTTCCTGGCTTGAGGACACTAACTATTTCTATCGGGAGGATGGGACGCTCGCGAAACGCCAACGCAATCTGAGCGCGTTCAAGAGCAACATCAACCTGGACGTGACCGGATATTATGATCCGGACGGCAAGCTTCTGAAGGAGATCACCCGCCATCACGCGCTCGCGGGCAAGCGCGAGAACACGAGCACATTTGCGGACCACGAGCCGCCGCTGTTCCCATCTACCTCCGATGTACCGTTTAGCGACGATCCGTCATTAATTCGGCGATTAGCGAACGTCCATTCCGATGGTCAGTCGCCCGCCCAAGTACTGATCGTTTTCAGGGCTTCATAGAAGAACTGTTTCTGGCCTTCTCGGGTTTTCCACCAACCATTCGGGTCATAGGTTGGGTCCGGCGCCGACACCACCACCACCCAACACCACGGTGCGGCCGCACGCATCAAACGGGCCGCTCGCCGGGTATGATAATTGCTTGTAACCAATAAGATTTTGTGGATGCCGTCTTGCTTCAGATCCTTGGCAATCATGCCTGTTTCGGAGCGCGTCGAGTCGACTTTATTGGTTAAGGAGCGAAATAACAGAGCCGGATACCCCTTCGATTCGGCATAGCGAATGGTTATATCGGATTCCCATCCAATCAGCATCGGAGGCCCGCTCACCAATACCACTGGCGCATAGCCGGCCTCCGCCAGTTGAGCGGCCTTAATGATGCGCGCGCCAGTCTCGTCGCCGCCTAATACCACGATCGCTTGTGCCTTCTGCGGTCCATCGTTTTCCACTAGAGCATTGCCGAGAAACACAAGGATGTGAAAGCGTAGTAACCAGATCGCGCCAGTTGTCACCACAAACAGAATAAGGAAGGAAAGACAGCCCCGCTGTTTACCTGTCACGAATCTTTAGAATAGTTCGCGCAAGACAGGCACGCCGAGGCCACGCGAGTTGCAGACTCTGAGTTGGGGCGTAGATCACGCCAAATCGTCGGGGGTTCGCTCATTATCCGAACGGGTATCCAACCTGCCAACCGTCTTTAGCTTTTGATACATCCGTTCGATCTCTTCTTCTTCTTCGGGACTCAACATGCGCACGGGCTGCTCCAGGGTGGGGTTATCACCGCGGAGCGCGGTCATGCTCGACCATGTCCAATAATCGCGATAGGCTACACCGTCGAAGGTGGCGAGGTAGGAATTTTTTCGCAGTTGGTAGATTAGCCGGGCGATTCGTTCCGGCTCGCCCGGGAAGACGATCAGCCGTTTTCGCGCATTCGTCAGCTTAATTTTCAAAACCAAGGGCGATACCAAACGGCTGCCATTGATTTCGCGCACCTCACGCCACGCGATGGTCCGCTCACCGACATTGAATTGGGTGTCGCTGACTCGGATTGAAGGTCGCGAACCGAGCCAGAAAAGGACTGCCGAGGTGATTGCACAGAGAAACGCCGGTATTAAGGCCAGCGGTGCCTGCCAGCCGCAGAGGAGGCAAACTGCTGAACCGCCAAGAGCCGCCCAGCCGATGCGGGCGTATAGACGCGACGGTAGGTAAACCTCGACGGCCGGCTCCATAACTCTACTCTAAGGCTACTCTTCGCCTCTGCTCTCGTCAATGGCTCCGGAGCCTTCTCGTCATGTCAATTCCGCGCCGGATGTAATCGATCCCGCTCAGTCCGGTAAATAGTGCCGAAAGCGCCAATGCCGCCCACTTGAGATCGTGCAGAAAGGCTAAGGTAAAGGTCGCATACACCAGCGATAGGAGAACCAGCATAATCTGAAAGAACGTGCTCAGTTTGCCTAGGATCGAGGGGGTGAATTTTCGGACGCCGCGAAAGATCCGCAGCAACACGGAACCTAACAGGATGATGCCGTCCCGCCCGATGGCCATGTATAACATCCATCGAGGAATGATCCGCAAATAGCCGAGCGTGACGAACAGAGTCACCAGCATCGTTTTGTCCGCCAGCGGGTCGAATATTACTCCGAATCCGCCCGCCACGCCCAGTTTTCTAGCCGAATAACCGTCGAACCAGTCCGTGATGCTCACCAGCAGCACGGATACCAGAGCCTCGCGAGAGCGTCCCATTAGCAGAAGCCAAGCCAATATCGGCGAAGCGACAAGGCGTGTGCCCGTCAGGATGTTGGGAAGCAGTTTCAGCAGTCTCAAGGATTGTTTGGATGGCCAAGGCCACGCGGATCTTGCCCGCCTCCTCAAACCATAGCGTGGGCCGCCGCCATTTGGCGCGCTTCTGCTCGGTCCAGGGTAACAATCTCGTATAGAGAGCTGTCGGACATGATCTGGTTTACCAGCGCGACATGCATCGCATGCCCCGCTTTCTCTGCAACCACCTGTCCGAGCAGAGGTTTGCCAATCAATGCTAAATCCCCAATCAGATCCAACGCCTTATGCCGGCAGCATTCGTCGCGGAAGCGCAACCCGCCGGGATTCGCGATTCCCTCTCGGGTAAAGCAAATCGCGTTCCCGACAGTCGCGCCGCGAATCAAGCCCATATCCCGCATCTGGTCCAGTTCGTACTCGAAGCCGAAGGTGCGCGCAGGCGCAATGATCGAGGCATAGGTCGCGGGCGTCACGTTCATTTCGAGGTTCTGCTCTCCCACCAGAGGGTGGTCGAAGAAAACGTGGCAGCGCAATTCGAACCGGTCCGAAGGTAGAATCGCCACCCGCTTTCCATTCGTCACCACGCTGACCGGCTTCACGATCCGCATATACCGCCTCGGCCGCCGCGACTCCTTCCTCCCCGCCTCGCGCAGCAGTTCCACGAAGGGCAAGCCGCTTCCATCGAGGATTGGGACTTCCAAATTGTCCAGTTCCACGTAAGCGTTGTCGATGCCCATGCTGTAGAACACGCTCAGCAGGTGCTCGGTCGTCGAGATGAACACCCCCAAGGGATGCATTAGACTGGTCGCGTAGCTGACCCGCTTCACATATTCCCAACTGGCTGGAATTTGCAAGTTATTTAGATCGGTGCGTATAAAGACGATGCCCGTCGCGGGGGGCGCGGGCGCAATGCGCAGATGCACCGGGGCCCCGTGGTGCAGCCCGATTCCGTCCACTTCCGCAGCCCGGCGCAACGTTGTTTCGTAATACATGAGACGAACTCCTGCCAGCATACCAGCACACGTCCACAATCTGTGTAATTTATTGAAAAGCAGCGACTTGGATTGCTATAGCTGTTGCAGAACCACCACACTCTGGCGTAGGAAGCCGGGCAAATCGTTGCATTTTAGCCGCGGAGAACCTTCTGACATTCGGCGACCGGCAGATCAAGAATTATGGAGAAGAGAACCCATGGGGGAACTCGGCCGCTGTTCGTGCACGAGCCGAACTAGACTTTCCAAACTCATCAGTCGAGTAGGCGCCAAGCGCGGTTATCGCGCGCCATCAGATCGTCCGCTTCTTTCGGTCCCCATGTGCCCGCCGGGTAGTTCGGGAAATTGCGCGCTGGCAGCGCGCGCCATACGTCGATTACCGGTTGGATCACCGACCAGCCCGCCTCCACCATGTCGGCCCGCTGGAACAGCGTCGCGTCCCCCAGCATGCAATCGTAGAGCAACCGCTCATACCCTGTGCTCTGCTCCGTGCCGAAGTAGTCCTGGTAGCGAAATTCCATATTCACCGCGCCCAGTCGCACCAGCGGGCCTGGAATCTTTGCTCCGAAGGTTAGCGAAATGCCTTCGTCAGGTTGAATATGCAGCACCAGAAGATTGTTACTGAGACGCTCGACCGGAGTGTCGCGGAAGAGCACGAACGGCGCACGCCGGAACTGAATAGCCACTTCGGTGACCCGTTTGGGCAGCCTTTTGCCTGTCCTTATGTAGAACGGCACATCCGCCCATCGCCAGTTGTCAATGGACAATTTCAACGCCACATAGGTCTCGGTGCTGGAATCGTGAGCGACCTGGTTCTCGGTGCGATAACCCGGCAAGCGATCTCCGTCGAGAACCCCCGGCCCATACTGACCGCGCACCGACCTTGTGAGAACGTCCTCGGGGGCAAGAGGCTGGATGGCGTGCAGGATCTTGACCTGTTCATCGCGAACCGCATCCGCCCCGAACGAAATCGGCGGTTCCATGGAGGTCAAGGTCACAAGTTGCAGGATGTGGTTCGGGACCATGTCTCGGAGCGCACCGGCGTGGTCGTAATAGCCGCCGCGCTGCTCCACGCCCAGCGTCTCGGCGACGGAGATCTGAACATGGTCTATGTAGCGCCGATTCCAGACGGGTTCGAAGATGCCGTTGGAGAAGCGGAAGGCCAGAATATTCTGAACTGTCTCCTTTCCCAGGTAGTGGTCGATGCGATAGATCTGGTTCTCCTTGAGGTATTTGCGAATCTCGATGTTCAGGGCACGCGCCGACTCCAGGTCGCGACCGAATGGCTTCTCAATCACTACCCGCCGCCAGTTTCGGCCCTCCTCTTGCTCAGCCAGACCGGCCTCGCCGAGTTGCTTAATGACCTCGCCGAACATGGAGGGTGCGGTCGCCAGATAGTAAAAATAGTTTCCGCGCGTCGCGTGCTTCTGTTCAAGATCATCCAAAATCGCCTTAAGTTTGCGGTAGGTCCCGGCATCGCGAAAGTCACCGGCGAGGTAGACGGTGCGTTCGAGCAGCCAGTCGCAAAACGAGCACTGTTCCGGGGCGGCGCCAAATTCTCGCAAATCCTGCCGGAGCTGATCGAGAAACTTATCCTGCGCGATGTCATTAATGGCGACTCCGACCAGGGCGAATTCCATAGGCAGGAGCTTCTTTTTGGCCAGATTGTATAGCGACGGGATCAGTTTCCGTTTCGTCAGGTCGCCTGTCACGCCAAAAATGACCATGGTGCAGGGATCTCCGGGGCGGCCCTGCTCCTCCATATACTCCCGGCTTTTGGGCGGCACTTGCGTCGTCATCCTTTTTGTTTTGCTCCTCTGGACTGAAAGTCCTATCGTAGACTGCGAGGCCATGGCGAGGGCGCGTATTCTCTTTCATCACGGCCCTAATCTTATGGCGGTGCGCAGCCGATAAGAACCACAAGCGGGCAATCGCCTGCCGGAGCGGTCGTATGAAAATCCAAAACTCGAACGTTACAGCGACCAGCCCTGTGGTCGCCAATGCAAGTGCTGGAGCAGGTGACAGTACCGGGGGAAGCGCTGGGTCTAATACGGATGCGGTCCAACTTTCTCGCCTCGGGTCTGCTCTATCGGCGTCGGGGAAGATTTTTGCCCAACCAAGCCGAATCCAGACCTTGTCCAACAGCATTCAATCAGGCAATTACACGGTTGATCCTCTTCAGCTCAGCCGGCGGATTGTGAATGACGCGTTAGCAGCGTGACCGTCCCGCACAGAACCCCGTGGCATCCCTACTGAATATTCTTTGGACTTTCTTGCAGCCGCCCGGCCGGATACCAGCCGCCCGGAACCGACAGTCGCGTCAGTCCGCCGGAGTTCAGTTGATCGCCGACAACCCCGAGGAGCGTACCTTAATGCAATGCGAACTGATCCAGGCTGGCCGCCGTCTCCGCACACTGGAGCAACTGCTAATCCAGCCGACCCCCGAAGCGATTCGCGAAGCCTCGCGACTTCTTGGAGAAGCCAGCCTGCTGGTGCAGCGTTTCCTTGATGTCGCGAACGCAAGTCCGGCACAAGATGCGGAAGTTCTGAGGCAAAAGATCCAAATTTTTGCAAAACTCTGCGAGCGCACGAATGCTCTGCTCGAAGGCGCCCGGCGTGTGCAATGGACCCGGATGCATGCGATCGCGTCTTTTACCCAAAGCTATACCCGGGCAGCAAAACTGAAAACCTGGGTCCCGGCTTCCCATAGCCTGAACGTCGAAATGTGACCAGCCGATGCAAGCGAGAGCCCAAGCCGTAATGATGAAATGCTGAGGAACCGATGTCCAACTATCTTACTTCTCTAGGCAATGCCACTGCCTCCTTCTCCGCCATTGAGCAGGCGATGGAGGTGGTTTCGAACAATACCACCAATGCCGCCACGCCAGGCTATGCCAGCCAAACGCAAAGTCTAGAGGCCGATCCTTTCGACCCGGCCCAAGGGGCGGTTGGCGGAGTCTCCGCGGGGCCAGTGATTAGTTCGCGCGATGTCTATGCGGAGATCAACGTCCAGACCGCACAGTCGGCCGTAAATTATTCGACGACCGTCGCGAACACGTTGCAATCCGTCGTCCCGTTGTTCAGCTTAAGCACGGACAGCAGCACCGATACGACGATTGGCGGAACACTGAACTCGCTATTCAACTCATT
The DNA here is from genome assembly GCA_036272835.1 of Bryobacteraceae bacterium. Lineage (GTDB taxonomy): Bacteria > Acidobacteriota > Terriglobia > Bryobacterales > Bryobacteraceae > Bog-105. Next base: position 89,135 of record DATAXY010000015.1, on the reverse strand, counting down.
TTCGAGTCTTTCGGTAAGCCCGAACGATTCGGCAACCCGATCGGGAGTACTGAGCGCTGCCAGCAACCTGGCCGCGGCCTTTAATTCGACTTACCAGAGCCTTTCGACCACTGCTACCAGCACGGTCGCCGACGCTCGCAGCACAGTGACACAGATTAATAGCCTGGCTGCAGATATCCAACAGATTAATGCCCAAACGCTGCGGAGTGGTGGCACTGGACCCGATGCGGGAACCGACGCACAACTCTACTCGGACCTCGAAAATCTGTCCCAGTTGACCAATATCACCTTTAATCAGCAGGCGGACGGAACGACCAGCGTATACCTGGGCGGCCAGTCTGCTCTGGTAGTCGGCAGTACACAATACGCAGTCAGCAGTAAATCGACCACGACGTCTTCGGGTACACAAGGCGTCCAGATTATCGATGCTAACGGCAACGACATTACCCAGCTCGCCACCGGTGGCCAACTCGGGGGCTTGATCAGCCTGACCAATACCAAGCTGCCCAGTTATATCTCCCAATTGAATACGCTTGCGCAAAACGTAGCGGACCAGATCAATACCCAACTGGAAAGCGGCACGGATCAGAATGGAAATGCCGGTCAGGCGCTGTTCTCCTACAACGCTGCCGCGGCGGCGAAAACCCTGTCAGTCACCGGCATCACCGCTACTCAATTAGCCGCAGCCAGCACAACGGCAGCGGGAGGCAATGACAATGCTCTAGCGTTGCAAAATCTTCAGAATTCGACGTTCGCCTCGCTGGGCGGAGCTACCTTTACCCAATATTACGCGGATATAAGTTCCAACGTCGGCTCCGACTCTTCAAACGCCAGCAATAGCGAGACAACCCAGCAGCAGCTACTTTCGCAGGCCCAATCTTTGCGATCGAATGTATCCGGCGTTTCTCTCGATCAACAGGCCACACTGCTCGCCGAATATGAACAGTCTTACGACGCCATCAGCAAGCTGATCACTGTCGTTAATAGCTTGGTTCAGACCGTTATCGGGTTGATCCCAGCGACGGCTACCACATAACTGTCTATAATTTCCAAGGAGATTGCTGTGTACACGATTTCAAGCTCGGCCGACGTTTTCCTGTCTAGCCTCAACACCCTTGAGCAAAGGATGCTCAACGATAATCGCCAGGTGAGCAGCGGCTTGCGCGTGCAGACGGTCGCCGATGATCCAACGGCCGTCAACGATATCCTCGAATTGAACAGCCAGATCGGATCGAATACGCAAATCGGTCAGAACCTGAATATCGTTCAAACCGAGGTGAACACAGCCGAGAGCGCGATCAATTCGGCAACCCAGTTGATGGACATGGCGAGCCAGCTCGCCGCCCAGGGAGCCACCGGGACATCCGGCACAGCGACCCGGCAGCAACTTGCTACCCAGGTATCGGGGCTGCTTCAACAGATGCAAGGATTGGCAAATACGCAAGTCGAGGGGCGCTACGTATTTAGTGGCAGTTCCGACCAGACTGCTCCGTATGGCGCCCTCGACCTCGCCACAAACACCACGAACGGTGTGGGAGCCTATCTAGGCACGGCCAGTACCCGTGCGGTGCAAGGCCCGGAAGGATCGTCGATTTCGATCGGTCTCACTGCGCAACAAATCTTTGACGGCGGGACAGCCGGTACTCCCGCGACCAGCGTTTTTCAATCGTTAACGGAACTCTACAACGGGTTGACGGCGGACAATCAGTCATCCATCGAGCAGGCGGCTTCCGATATCACCAGTTCGGTCACCTATCTCAACACCCAGCAGGCTTCCTACGGAGCCATTCAGCAAACTGTGGCGGCCGCCATGGACCAACAGTCGTCGCTGAACACAAATTTCCAATCCGAACTCAGCGCCATACAGGACGTTGATTCCGCCACCGCTATTACCAACCTGCAGCAAGATACGACGACCGAACAGGCCGCCATGGCTGCCTATAGCAGCCTGCCCAAGAAGAGTCTTTTCGATTACCTCGGGTAGCTAGCCCGGCAGCCAAGTGGTGCTTGGTCAACACTGACAGGGAAATCGCCAAGCCTCCGCGTGGGCGTTGCCGGGCGATTACTTAGAAGTTCGTTATTCATGGCGATGCGCTTAAGCCTGATAGCCGCCCAAATTGCCGCCCACAATTGGGGAAAGTACCTATTGGCCTCCTTCGGACATGGCTTTTTCGGTCAGGAACGCGGCACGCTGGCCGTATAGATAGCCTTCGAGATCCGCAGTTGAAAATTCGAAGCCATAATAAGCAGGATCGAAGGGTTTGCGGTCGTGTTTGGCTGCGACGTAGAGTTTCGCGGCGATAGCGAGATCGTCCTTTTCCTTCTGCTCTCGCTCCTTCTGTAGTTGTTTGATTTCGTTGACGAGTTTTTCGCGTAAGCGATGCAGGCGCATCTCCTGAAGGTTGAGATTGCGGAGTTGCCGCTCATAAGCGAGATAGGTCCGCATGTGGAGCGAGGCGCTGCGCGAGCGGGGATCGAGATCGGAAACTTCGGCGGCGAATTCCGTACAGCCTCTGGCGTAGATGGCTTCTTCGAGACCAGGAATGCGGTCGAGACGCCAAGTGGTATCGGCAAGGGATTGGACGAGTTCGCATTCGCGTTCGCCGACGGGCTGGTAGGCCTTTTTGTATTGGTTCAGATGATTTTCGTAGCGGCCAGCATCGTCTTCGGGAAGCAGGACGGTGCGTCCGGTGAGAGCGGTCACTTGTTGAATCTTCGGCTCGCTGAGAAACGCGGCCTCATCCAGCCGCGCCGCATTCGCGCTGAGGGCGGAATCCTGACGTAACAGTTTACCGTTCAAGCGCTCGGCGGCGCGGCGGGCTTTGCGGTTCAGGGGCGCGGGTGTCATGGTATACAACCGTTTTCGCGCGAGGGGGCAAGCGGCGGAGAGGGAAATCGGCTGTAAATCACTGAAAGCGTATCGGATAAATTCTATGAATGTCGTGACCGGTAACGGCTGACAGAGGAAATCACTAAACGGATTTTGCGGTGCTTACCCTACCGACCGCAGTTGCTGGACCACTTCCAAACCGCGGACTCTCAGAGAACTGCTCATTGCCGGCCGTTGCGCGTTTCCCGCCTGACCGGCGACCGTGAAGGCGGCGAGCGCATCAGCAAGAGCCTGGAGGGACGTCGTGGATATTTCCATGGGCGATTGTGCCCGGAACAGTGGTAGCACGTCAGAAAAGGTCTCGACCAGGAACGGGTCACGCCAGCCCCGAGCCGCCTCGTCCTGGAGAATGCGCATTGCCTCTTCGGAGGAGTAAGCCGGTTTGTAAGGGCGCTCCGCTGTGAGCGCGTCGTAGATGTCGGCGAGTTGAATAATGCGAGCGTGCAGTGGAATTTCTTCGCCCCGGAGACGGTCGGGGTAGCCGGAACCGTCCCAACGCTCGTGGTGATGCCGGATGATCGGCAAAACAGAGCTTAACGAGCGCATATTGCTGCAGATGCGCTCACCGCGTTCGGCGTGGCTGCGCATAACTTCCCATTCTTGGGGCGACAGCGGGCCGGCTTTGAGAAGAATGCGATCAGGGATGGCGACCTTTCCAATGTCGTGAAGATAGCCCCCCCTCTGCAAGGTGAGAATTTCGTCCTGCGGAAGGCCTAATGTGAGGCCCATGGCCGTCGCCATTAGGGCCAACCGTTGGCAATGGGAGCCGACAGCGGGGTCGCGCTCCTCGACGGACTGAGCGAGGGAGAAGAAGACCGCTTCGGAATCGTCGAGAGACTCAACCATCGCGCGGTGGCGAAGGCTGGCTTGAATACGCGCACTTACCGCCTTGGGGCGCAATGGGCGGACGAGGAACTCGTCGGCGCCGGAGTTGATTGCGGACACCTCGTTATCGAGGTCGTCGGAGTCGGCGACGATAAAGATCGGAAGAAATTGCGTGTGAGGATTGCGTTTCAGCATCCGGCAAAATTCAGAACCGCCTAGTTCCGGGGCTAGTAGGTCGATCAGAACAACATCGATCTGCAACGTGGAAATGATCGCCAGTGCTTCAGAAGTGCTGCCTGTTGCCACCACCTCATAAATCGGCTCTCCCGATTGACCCGTGACTTCGAGGCTGGGGCGCAGCCCATTCTCTACCGAATTCCGGCCGTTCACCACGAGGATCTTGGTTGGACCGGAGGGTGACGGCCAAGCTCTCGGAGTATTGAGGAACTCGCCCAAAACTGCCGCGGCGTCAAGCCCACCCTTTGCGCTTCTAAACGAGCTCAAAGTACTCTGGCGCAACACAGGCATTCCAATCCCTTGCAAGATTCCGTTAGGCAAAGCCATAAATCAGTCCGCGTCCTGTATTGACCTATCGGTTCACGAGGCCATGGCTTTAATAAATATGTTCTGTACCTTGAACCGGAAAGTGAATGGAAGAACAATTTGGTACAACATTGACACATGATTTAACGTGGTTCAGCAAGGCCAGCGAGCACTTTGTTAATGTATCCGACCGTTTCGGGGATGGCGGGGACTCCTCCAGATTTATCGACGCGAGCGGGTCCGGCGTTATAGGCACCTAACGCCAGTTGCGTGTCACCCTGGTAGCGATCGAGCATCATGCGCAAAAACCTAGCGCCCGCATCGACGTTTTTGGCGGGATCAAACGGATCATCGAGATGAAGGCTCTCGGCGGTCTCCGGCATGAGCTGCATAAGTCCCATTGCGCCGACGACAGATAGCGCGCAAGGCTTGAAGCCGGACTCCTGCCGCATGACGGATTTCAGCAGTCCGGCACTGACGCCGTTCCGACTGCCGGCTTGTTGCGCTAGCCGTTCGATCTCCTTTGTTTCAAGGGGAGTACAGTCTTCGTCGAGCATCTGTACGTTGGGCATGCTCAAGGGTTCGGCGACGGGCCAGGGCGCGGAAAAAAAGGCGTCCGAGGAATCCGCCTTCGGGGGTACTTGGGATAGAGAATCTCGCGTCGCGCCAGCTTCCGCCGGCACAACGGGAGCCAGGCGCGACAAGGCAGCGCGGACCGACTTCTGTTGGCGCTCAAGGGAACCTTGCATAGCCATCATGGCTCGAGCGTATTGCTCGTCAGGGGTCGGCCGGGTTGGCGGTTGTTGAGAAACGGTTTGGCCCCAAACGGCGTCAGCTAAAACAAGGCCCAGACACAGTTTGGCCCAGCGGCGATATGAGGTTGCTCTGCAGCCGATCATCACAAGATAGATCGGCACATCAATTGCAAAGCTGTAGAGTGGCGGTCTAAAAAAGTCTAAGAGTGCCCAAAACGAAGCAATGCGAGCGTCTGGTAAGCTTAATTGCTTGGTATCACTGAATACTAGCGTGTGTATTTATGCGGTTATTCTCTAATATGCCTCGGGGGACATCAAATAAAACAGTTGAAATGCTGGTAATTGAAGATAATCCAGGAGATGTCCGGTTGCTCGAAGAGGCATTTCGCGAACTGCATGCCAATGTCCGCATGCATGTGGCTCGTGATGGCGCCGAGGGGCTGGACTACATCTTCCGTCAAGGGCCATCGGACCCGAGCCATCACCCCGACATCATTTTGCTGGACCTAAACCTTCCTAAGGTGAGTGGACACGATGTATTAGCGAGGATCAAAACAAATCCGGAGACCTGCCGAATTCCGGTCATCGTTCTGACCTCATCACGGGCGGAGGCGGATATCCGGCGCGCCTACGACTCGCATGCGAACGCATACCTTCGCAAGCCGGCTACCCTGGATGGACTCCTCTCAGCCGCTCAGCAAATTAAAAGCTTCTGGATGGAAACGGCGACGCTGCCGTCCTAGGACGCTTGGGCGTTGATGCATCGGTCGTTGCATTATCTGATGGCCGATTCTCTAGAACCGTCCTGTAAGGGTTTGCAAGGAGGCCAGCGCCACGCGATATCGCGCTTCACCGTCGGCGAGCGCGTTACGCGCGCCCGCTAATGTGGTCTGAGCATCTACCACTTCCAGTGCCGTTGCTTCTCCGGCCCGATATCGAAGGGTACTCAATCTAAGGCTCTCTGCGGCTTCGTCAGCGGCGTCGCGAAGCATGTTTACCTCGGAGCGCGCTGTGCCGGCCTCGTTGTAAAACGAATAAAAATTGCTTAGCGCTTCGCGCTGCGTCTGCGTCAGATCGGCCCGGGCCTGCGCACGCCTTAGTTGGGCCTGTTTCAATTTGCTGCGCGTTGTCCCCCAATTCCAGATAGGAACGTTAGCACTGGCCGTGACGAAGTAGCCGAGGTTGGGCAACGGTCCGAGACCCTTCGCGGCTGCTTCCGCACTATCCAAAGCGATGGCGTTTGCCTCGATGCCGTAAACCGCATCGAGACTGAAGGTGGGAAGGAATCCAGCCCGGGCGATGCTGACATCGGCATTGGCTTGAAGCAAAGCTTGCATAGCCGCGTGAATATCCTGGTTCTCGCGCGCAGCCAATTCCCGCAACTCAGGCAGAGGCGGCAGAGGCGGCATGTTATCCATCTCGTCCACGGCTGTAAAGTTTTGGTCAAAAGTCGGCGAAACCATGACCGCAAGGGCGAGGTGCGCGTTATCCATGGCTAATTCGGCCTCCCTCAGCGCCACCTTCTGTTGATTGAACTGAAGCTGGGCTTTGACCACATCGGCGTGCGCCACCTCACCGCCTTTCTCCAAATTCGTCGTGTCCTCGAAGAAGTGTAAGGCCTCGCCGGCTGTCTGCTGGGCGGTCGCGTATTTGCGTTGCGCCGCAATCAACGTATAGAAATTCCTGGTGACCGCAACCACCAGGCCACGACGGGCGATCTCCTGTTTCGCTTCCGTGAACGCCGCAACGGCTTGCGCACGCTTGTATGAAGCGCCTGTGAAGAAACCGGCGGGTATGTCCTGGTGCATTACGCCCCATAACCGATACACGTGCACACCGTCGTTCGTGACAAATCTGCCGCTGGGCGTCTTCCCGTTGCCTTGTGTGCCGAGGAACTGTTGCGTGTACCCGAACGAAGGCAACATGCCGTTGCGCGCCTGCAGCGCATCCTCGCGCGCAACCTGAGCGTCAGTCACTGTCGCGAGATAGGGTGAATAGATTTTCTGCGCACGCTGAATTGCGTCCTGCAGCGTAATTGTTTCGGGAGCGCCGGGATCGGCGTTCGCTGAAGCTTGGTTGGGCAAGGACGAGCTATAGAGCGGGGAAACAGGAGCGGCCTCGTTCGCCGGCTGCATCGTCTGCGATTTACACAAACCGGGTGTTGCCAATAGACCAGCAAAAAGGAAGGCCGGCAGGGCAGCCGCGTGCCATCGTTGCTTTCGAATTGAAGATTCTCGACGGATTACGTTATTCATGATGAATCGGATTCTTCGTCAGTATAGGCCGCCGAACAGCCGCTTTAAATCGGGCAAATGGGCAATTCCCGCCGAATACGAATGCGCTGATGGGAACACCATTTGGGTTCTTCCCAGTCCCGAGGCGCATTCACAGCCGAAAATTGCCAGTCAGAGCCCTTGTCCCGCCCCATAATAAATCCAGAGAGCGAATTATGGAACTGGACCGGGACGTCTGCTATCGAGCGCTGCTAACCCGCGACAAGCGGTTTGATGGCCGCATGTTCACCGCCGTGAAAAGCACCGGGGTTTATTGCCGTCCAGTTTGTCCCGCGCGCACACCGAAGCTGGAAAATTGCATCTTCTTTACAAGCGCCGTGGCCGCGCAGGGCGCAGGATTTCGTCCTTGCTTACGCTGCCGGCCGGAGGTATCGCCGCGGCTCGCGGCTGCAAACGGAACCTCGAACACCGTCACACGAGCCTTGCATTTGATAGAATGCGGCGCCGCCAATGACCAGGATCTGGAAGCGCTTGCCGGCCGTTTGGGCGTGGGCGATCGCCATCTGCGCAGGCTGTTTCAAGAACACGTCGGCATTTCACCCAAGGCAGTTCTTCAGACTCGGCGGGTTCTGTTCGCAAAGCAGCTCATCACCGATACGGCGATGCCGTTAACCGATGTCGCGCTCGCCTCCGGCTTTGCGAGTCTGCGCACCTTTAACCACAGCATGCGTATGGTTTATGGCCGCCCGCCCAGCGAGTTCCGCCGGGCTCGGGCGACGCCCGACACACAAAACGTTCGCTTGCTTCTGCCGTATAGTCCGCCATACGATTGGCCCGCAATCATAGATTTCCTGGCGGCTCGTGCGATTCCCGGCGTTGAGAGCGTTGAAAATGGGCGCTACATCCGATCAATTCAATTAAACGGAAAATATGGCCTGATCGAGGTCGCACCGGCGCGGGATGCTCTCGCGGTATCGATCCAGTTTCCGGACATTCGCGCTCTGCCCGAAATCGTCCGCCGCGTCACGGCGCAGTTCGATCTCGGCGCTCATCCGGCCAGCATTACGGCCCATCTAGCGACCGACCCGTTGCTTGCACCGTCGGTTGCGCAACGGCCCGGATTGCGGGTTCCGGGGGCTTGGGACGGATTTGAGATGGCTGTTCGCGCGATACTTGGCCAGCAGATCAGCGTCGGCGCCGCGACGAAACTGGCGGGCAAATTTGTGGCAGCTTTAGGCCATTCCACGCAAGAATCGCGCTTTGCGTTTCCGGACGCGGCGGTCGTGGCCGGCTCCGATCTCGCCTTCCTGGGCATGCCCGAAGCCCGCAAGCGCACCATTCGCGGCCTCGCGAAAGCTGTTGTGCAAAACCCGGCATTCTTCGATCCTTCGCAGCCGCTCGAAAGCGCTATCGAGCAGATGCGCGCGATTCCCGGCATCGGCGAATGGACCGCTCATTACATTGCGATGCGGACCCTGCGCCAGCCCGACGCGTTTCCGGCCAAAGATGCCGGAATCTTGCGCGCGTTCGCGAAGCAGGGCTTAATGGTCAGCACGAAGGAAATGCTCAAGCGGTCCGAAGCGTGGCGCCCATGGCGCGCCTACGCAGCCTTACATCTTTGGAGTTCTCTATGATTCTTTCTTACCACACCTATCCTTCTCCCATGGGAGACATTCTGTTGGTCTCGCGAGGCGAACAATTGGTCGCTCTCGATTTCGCAGACTACGAAAAACGTTTGCGAAGGCTCTTGGATCTGCGCCACACGCCTTACATGCTCAAGGACTTTCCCGTGCCTCGGACGATCGCCGATCCGCTCGACCGGTATTTCGCCGGCGATGTGAACGCTCTCGACTCTCTGGCGGTCGACACCGGAGGAACTTCCTTCCAACAACGCGTCTGGGCGGAGTTACGCCGCACCATGCCCGGCCTAACCACGACTTATGGTGAAATCGCCCGGCGGATCGATCGGCCTGGCGCGTCGCGAGCAGTTGGCGCTGCGAATGGCTCGAATGCCATCGCGATTGTGATCCCGTGCCATCGCGTGGTCGGCAGCAACGGCAAATTGACAGGCTATGCCGGCGGGCTCGATCGCAAGCGCTGGCTGCTCGATCACGAACGCAATAATAATTCCTGAGGAGATAAATTGATTCCAGACTGGACACACAGTGCGCCGGTTATTCTGGCAGCGTTTCTGGGCTCGTTCGTCGAGTTCGTTGAAGCGTTAACCATTGTGCTGGCTGTCGCGGTCACCAGGAATTGGCGATCAGCCCTGACAGGCGCGGGGTCGGGTGCGGCGACGCTTGCCATTCTGGTTTTGCTTCTGGGCCCGAGCCTGGGTTCCGTGCCCATTACGCTCCTGCAAGTCGGGCTGGGGATATTACTGCTGTTCTTCGGCACCCGTTGGCTGCGTAAGGCGATTCTGCGCGGCGCAGGGATTATCGGACTCCACGACGAAGCGGCGATCTTCGAGCGCCAGACGGAGAAGTTGCGATCCGTGCCAGGCGCCGGTCGCGGTATCGATAGCCTGGCGTTCCTGACCAGCTTCAAGGCTGTGTTCATCGAAGGTCTCGAAGTGGTGTTCATTGTGGTCGCCGTGGGCGCGGCAGGAAATCTGGTGGCGCCCGCGAGCATCGGCGCTCTGGCCGCGGGCCTTACCGTCGCGATGATAGGAGTGGTTGTGCATCGGCCGCTCGCCCGCGTGCCGGAGAACTGGTTGAAACTCGCGGTCGGCGTACTGCTATCGGCATTCGGCGTCTTTTGGATCGGCGAAGGGCTTAGCTACCGCTGGTCGGGGGGCGATTGGGCCATCGTCGCGATGATCGGCGGCTTTCTCGCCACCGCGCTGCTGATGATTCAGATTCTCCGCAAACGAACAAGGCAAGCGCTCGCACGCTAATGATGAACGCCATCCGCTCGGCTTGGCGCGAACTGGCCGGTCTGTTCATTGAAGATTGGCGATTCGCGCTGGCGATTGCGGTTTGGGTGGTGGTGGGAATCTTCGCGCTGCCGCATCTCTTGGCAGCGGTCTGGCGAGGACCGGTGTTCTTTCTGGGCGTTGTTGCCATTCTGGTGGAGAATGTTATGCGGAGCCCGCGGCCCTAGCGCTCAGGGCAGAACCGCGACCGCAAGGGAGGGGCGGGATGAGCGAGCTAATCCGGTGGCGGCGCCTTCGAAGACGGTGCCGGTTTGCCATCAATCGTTGCCGGTTCCATCAACTCAATGCGCGTGCCGTCCGGGTCGTATAGGTTCGCCTGGCGCTTACGATTAACGCCGGTATGCACGGCTATCTCCCGTCCGTATTGCTTGTCGTACGGCCTCGACTTCAACTCCGCGACGGCCTTCTCAATATCGGGAACCGTCAGGGCCAAGTGATGCGCCGTCCCTCGCTTAGTCGCCTGCGGCGCCTTCTTATAGAGCATCAGTTCGATGTAATCCTTACCCTCCGGCACCTTCAGATTCACCCAGGAGAGCACATCCGGCGACTTGCTGCCGCGCCATATCTCCTGAAACCCAAGCACCTTCTCGTAGAAATCCATTTCGGGCTGAAACTTCGTCACAATAATGCCCACATGCATCATCCAGTTCGAAATGCGGGTGTCCGGCAGGTATTTCCCTTTCGCCTTCACGGTCCAACTGTCCGGCAAGTACTGCACGATCTCGACGTTATGGCCCTCAGGATCGCGGATCATAAAGTTGGCATTCCCGATGCGCCCCACCGGCACCTTGGCCGGCACCTTGATTCCCTTGCTCGCCAGGTAAAGGCGCATCGCTTCGGCATCGCTGGTCTGGAGCGCGATGTGGCTCAACCGGTCCGTACCCGGGGCCCTTTCGGGCGCCAATTCGATATATTGCCGCTCGTTGATCTTGAAGAACGTCATGGATGGCGTGCCATCCGGCTTCTTCAGAGAGTAGGGTTCTGCAAAGCCCAAGAAACTCCCGTAGAATGCTCGCGATTTTTCAAAGTCGGCCGCGTACAGCGAGATATGGGCAACCCCGGTGATGCGAGGCCTCGGCGGTCCGGCTCCGGACAACACCGTCGTAAACGCAATCGCGAAAAGTACAGTCCGCATGCGTTATTGAGGATAACGCAATCGCTAAAGATCGACCAATAAAACCAACCGGGAGCCGTCAATTCATTCGGACCGATCCGCTATTCTGCAAAGGGAATGAACAAGAAAGTTGTCGTGTTTGGCGGCGGCGGTCAATTAGGTGTCGAATTGTGCCGCGAATTCGAGCGCCGCGGTTTCGGCGTGCGGAAATTCGATCGCCAGTCGCTTGACATCACCGATCACGCGCTGGTCGAGTCTGCTCTGGCCGCAGCCGATCCCCAAATCGTCATCAATGCCGCGGCATACAACCAGGTGGACATCGCCGAACGCGAACCGGTTGCGGCATATATGGCAAACGCCCTGGCGGTGCGCAATATGGCAATGGCATGCCGTCAGGTGGATGCGCTGCTGGTCCACTATTCCACCGACTACGTATTCGATGGCGCCAAGGGCTCGCCTTACACCGAAGCGGACCAGCCGCACCCGATCGGCGCCTATGCCGTGTCGAAGCTGGCGGGCGAACTCTATGCCCAGGCGTATCTCGAAAACCCGCTGATCGTGCGCACTTCCGGCGTGTTTGGTCCTGGCGGTTTGTTTACGCCGCGAGGCAATTTTCCGGAACTGATGTTGCGGCTCGCCAATAGCGGCAATCCTATCCGGGTGGTGGAGGATCATTTCGCCTCGCCCACCTACGCGCCCGCGATGGCATCGCGCACGGCCGATATGGTGGAGAAACATCTGGGCGGCGTATTTCATATGGGCGGCGGGCAGCCGATCTCCTGGTACGAATACGCCCGTATGATCTTTGAAGAGGCCGGCCTGAATCCGCCGCTGCAACCCACCAACGAGCGCGAGTACCGGACCGCCGCGCACCGTCCGAAATTCTCCGCGCTTGACAACAGCAAGATGGAGGAAGCGGGCATCGCGCCGATGCCTCCACTGCGCGAGGCGGTGCGCGATTACCTACTCGCGCGCAAACACGTCACTGCCCATCGTTCGGCGTAGCGTAATACCCGCTGCGCGCCTGCACCTTGTAATCGGCTTGGTTAGTCTTAATTTCGATGTGGCGGAACGTGCCGTCCCGTTTGTCGTTGGTAGGCGTGTACCCGATGGAATACTGGTTCCGCATCTCGTCCTGCAGTTCCTTGAACACATCGGCCAACGTGTGCTTGCGATTCACCACAAACACATGGCCGCCGGTTTCGTCCGACATCTTCCGGAGTTCGCTCCCGCCCCCGCCCCCGCCGATCATGCCGGCCCGCATATAGAACATGTGGTCGACATAGTAAATGCTGTAAATGATGGCATTGGACCGCTGCGCGGCTTCAATCGCATCCTGGATCTTGTAATAGCTGCCCTGATCGTCGCCATCGGTGATCAGCACAACCGCTTTGCGGCCGACTTCGTTCTTCAGCTTTTCATTCGATGCGAGATAGATGGCGTCATAGAGCAGCGTGCCCTTCGGCGGCCCCGTCTGCGGAATTGCTCCCGGATTGCCGATCGGGCCGCCGCCATAAATCGCTCCGGAGCCGTCGCCCTGCAGCCCGTTTAGAGCCGACCGCAGCAGCCGGGGTGAATTCGTGTAGTCCTGTAATAAATCCGTGGTGTGGCCAAAGGAAATCAAAAACGCTTCGTCTTTGGACCGGATTACGCTCGAAAAGAACTGCGAAGCCGCATTCTGCTCGATGCCGATCAAGTTCTCCTGGCTGGCGCTGATGTCGATCAGCAGCCCTAGCGTCAACGGCAAATCGGTCTCTCGCGAAAACTGCTTGATGGTTTGTTCTTTGCCGTCCTCGTAAATATGAAAATCGTCCTTGGTCAGATTTGGGATCAGAGCGCCGCCTTTCTTCGCCCGCACCGCGAACAGTACGTTTACCAGATCCACGTTCACCGACAGAGTGGGGGTCTGGTTCTGATTCGGTTGCGAGGCTTGGTCCTGATCCGCGCCAGGACCGGGGTTTCCCTGCGCCGCAAGCGGAGCGCCCGCGGCCATGGCTGCGATCGCTACAGAAGCTAGAAATCGAGTAAATCGATACTTCACTGGTCGGTACATCTTGGATATGATTATCGTCTAAACAGCCATGAAAGCGGCAATCCGGCACCTTACCAAATCAGACCCCGTCCTGGCCCAAATCATCGGGCAAGTCGGACCTTTCCGTTTCAGCCGCCGGGAACCTACGTTCGAGACGCTGGCTCGTTCCATTGCGTTCCAACAGCTCAGCGGGAAAGCGGCCAAAACGATCTTCGAAAGAGTACGCAAGGCCACTGGCCGCCGATTCACGCCGCTCGCCTTCCTGAAATTGACTCCGGAGCAGTTGCGCGCCTGCGGCCTGTCCCGCCAGAAAATAGCATCCCTAACCGACTTGGCCGAACGCACTGCCCGAAAGGAAATCAACTTCCGCAAACTCCCGTTAATGACCGACGAAGAAGTTATCCTTCAGCTTTCGCAAGTGCGCGGCGTCGGCGTTTGGACGGCGCAAATGTTCTTGATATTTGCGTTGGAACGGCTGAACATTATGCCGACGGGCGATCTCGGCATCCGCAACGCCGTCCGGAAAGCCTACGGGTTGGCCGACGTTCCGAAACCTGAGGAGCTGTTGCAGTTTTCAGAGAAATGGCATCCCTACTGCTCCATCGCAAGTTGGTATTTGTGGCGCAGCCTCGACGGACCGGCAGAACTGCCATAGCCCACGGTTCCGAGCTTTAAACAACCGCCGAAGCTGGCGCGACTCGCGAAGAAACCGCTAGTTTCAACGTCTCAGCAACGCGCTCCACGACGCTTTCCCAGTCGCCCATGCGTGGTTGGCGGAAGAGTTGGGCGGTCGGATACCACGGATTGCCGGACCGGTTCCGCAGCCACACCCAATACGGAAAATACGCGAGAAGCACCCAAACCGGCCGCCCGAGCGCGCCCGTCAGATGGCCGATGGCGGTATCCACGGTTATGACAAGATCCAATTTCGAGATCAGCGCGGCGGTATCGGCGAGAGTGCTGCCTTTCCGGTCGGTCACGAGGTCGATATTGTCGTAGTTTGCAAGAATCTGCTCGTCTCCGGGACGAAGCCTCTGCTGTAACGACACGAAGCGGACGTTGGGCACTCGAAACAAACGCTGAAAAACAGCCAGCGGAATCGAGCGATGCCGGTCTCTCGGGTACTCGGGATTGCCTGCCCAACATACGCCCACCCGCGGCCGTGGATCGTCTGTGTTGTCGAGGTCGTCGATAGTCGGCGAATGAGTGGGAGCCGGCAAATAAGGGACCCGGTCCGGGATGGTTTGAAGCGTCGTCTTGAAGGCCCGCGGCAGACTGCCGAATGGAGCGTGGATATCGAAATCCGGGAGATCTTCGCCATAGATCAGAACCTGGCTGACGCCAGGTATGGCGGCAATCAGGCTTTGGATGGGCTGATAGCACTCCACAATCAGCCGGGCGCCGCGCTGAGCCACGAGCGGGATGTAGCGGGCGAGCAGGATCATGTCGCCAAGCCCCTGCTCGGCGTGGATGAGGAAAGTCTTGCCAGCGATGCCGGTTTCGCCGTCCCACAACGGCTGGGGAAAATTGCGGGATTTGAGCTTCAATTCCACGGCGACCCAGCGCGCCTCATAATCCTCCCAAGCCTTTTCGAAATCCCCCAACGCCAAGCGAGCCAAGGCCTCATTAAACACTGGCTGCGGGGCGTCGGGTTCCAACTGGCGGGCGCGCTGAAAAATGGGCAGCGCTTCTTCGTGCCGATCCAGTTCGCTCAGCGCCGCCCCCAGATTGCTGTACGCGATGTTGAGCCCAGGATCGAGAGCGATCGCGGCGGTGAAGCTGGCCAGGGCATCTTGCGGCCGGTCCAGGCGCAGAAGCGCAATCCCCAAATTGCTATGCGCTTCCGCATATTGCGGACGAAGGCCGATAGCGCTGGAGTAGCAAACCGCCGCTTCCTTCACCCGATTGAGCCCCTTTAGAGAATTGCCGAGATTCACGTAGGCTTCCGGGTAATCCGGCCGGAGCGCCAGGGCGCAACGATACTGGTCGACTGCTTCTTCGGAGCGGCCCAGCGAATTCAACGTATTGCCGAGGCTGTTATGCGCGTCGGCGGAACTGGGATTGCAGCCGATGGCCTGTTTCAACAGCGCCAGCGATTCTTCGAAGTGTCCCTCCTGGCGGCGAATGGCGGCAAGGCGTTGCAGAGATGGAAAATGAATTGGGTTGTGTTCGACGATGGCGGCAAACAACGCGCCGGCTTCGGTTGTCTGGCCGGTGGTGTGCAACTGGACGGCCCGCTCGAACATCGCATCCCAGTCATTGCCCGTTGAATTCTGAATACCTTCGCTCATGTTGATTATCCGTTTAGCATTTTTGTTTCCAGCTCGCCTATTTTACGCGCGAGAGCCGCTCCGGCATATCCGCCAGTACGTAGCTCATCACAGCGAGCGTCGCCACGCATTGGCGAAAATCTGTTGGGTCCACCTTGTCGAATGTATCGGCGTTGGAATGGTGCCAATCGAAGTAGTGGGTCCCCACTGTGCGCAGTCCGAAGCCGGGAATACCAGCCGCGATCAAAGGCTCAATATCCGATCCGCCGCCGCCGTGAGTGATGTTTCCGGAACCGATGATATCTAACAGCTTGCCAATTTCGACCACCCTCGTGAACTCTGCCTCCGACTCCTCGATTGACGGTCTGGCGGGAACCATGGAAGGTACAGCGACTCCCGGGGCACGTCTGCGGCGGAACATGCCGCCTTCTCCTCCCCCGAATCCGAAGCCCAGCGGCTTCTCGGCGCCGCCATCCATCTCAATAGCGGCAACATGATTCTTAACCTTGTCGCCCAGCCAATCGCGATAGGCGCGGCCGCCCGCACCGCCATTCTCTTCATTCACCCAAAACACGACACGCACAGTCCGCTTCGGACGAAGCCCCAGCCTCTTCATCAGCGCCACCGCTTCAAACGATGCCATGATGCCTGTGCCATCGTCCTGCGCACCCTGCCCGACGTCCCAGGAATCGATGTGGCCGCCGAGCACTACCACCTCATCCGGTTTCTCGCTGCCGCGGATCTCGCCCATGACGTCGCCCGAATCGGCATCGGGCTCCATCTGGGCTTCCATTTTCAATCGAACGCGAACCGCGACGCCCGCTTCCGCCAAACGCGCGATCGCCTCGGCATCCTCAACCGAGACGGCTGCGGCGGGGATCTTGGGCACACCCTCCTCATAATTCAGCGTTCCGGTATGCGGGTCGCGGAGGCTGACCGGCGTTACCGACCGCACAAGAGCCGCGACCGCGCCCAACTTTGCCGCTTCCGACGGGCCGGCCGTGCGATACATCACGGTCGCGCCGTAGCTTTCAAATGGCGCGTTGTATAAAACAATCTTGCCCGCTACTCTGTCGCGCCCCAGGGACGCCAGTTGGCTGAAGTCGGACACGGTGACAACTTCCGCTTCAATACCTGCAGCAGGTGTCCCAACACTATCGCCCAGTCCCAGGATGAATACGGGCCGCGCGACCGGTTCAATCATGGTCAACGACTCCTGCCCACGCACCCAATGGGGAACCTCCACCGGCAGCACGCGTACGTTTTCAAGACCTGCCTGCTTCATTTCGGCTTGGGCCCAAGCGACGGCCTTCACGAGCGCAGGCGATCCGCTCAATCGATTCCCGATCCGATCGCACAGAAATTCCAGCCGATCGAGCGAATGTTCGTCTGCCAGCGCCGCGCCAATCAACCGCGTCGCCGGCGCGCTATATTCCGCCGCATCAAATGTCTTGTCCGCCGCGCCCAATACGGCGGCCCCAAGCAACGCCAATGCCAACCATCTCATCGTGTTTGCCCCCAAATAACCGGCCACCACCAACCAACGCATAACCGATAAATGGTAACGCAGGCGAATAATGTCGATGACCAGCCGTAAAACTTTACCCGAACAGAACCCAGTTGACATATGATCTTCAATGGAGAGTTTCTCGCACTATGAGGGTTATGTCCCTAAGAAAGAATTGGTTGATGGCGGCGCTGCTGGCGACCGGTACATTGTTGACTTCCTGTTCGCCGGCGCCCAAAGCGTCGGAAGCAACGAGCACCGAGGCGGTAGCCCCTGCCGTCGTGGCGCCCGTTACCGGCAAGACCGCCTATTGGGAGATGTACGCTTCGGCCCGCAATTGGGCCAAAGACGTGATGCCTTTGGAGGTTCAAAGCAAGTCGATTCCCGGTGTCGCCAATGAGGGTGGAAAAGCGGCGATGTGGACGGCCACGTTTGCCTCCCCCAGTCAAAGCCAGTCCCGAACCTTCACCTACGCAATCGAGGCAAAGCGGCCCGACATCTATAAGGGCGTTGTCATTGGGGAGGGAGAGCCCTGGAGCGGCCCCAGCAGATTTATGCTGCCGTTTCAAATGTCGGAAGTGACCGTGGACACCGACACGGCGTACGCCACAGCGGTAAAGGATGCCGCTGCATGGTTGAAAGAGCATCCCAATGACTCGGCTACCTTTACTCTGCGCGATGTTGCCAAGTACAATGTGCCCACGTGGGCGGTCTTGTTCGGCGACGAAAAGAAGGGCTATCGGGCTCTGGTGAACGCGATCGACGGTTCATCTATCAGTCTAAAATAGTTTCGGCCAGTCTGAAATAGATTCAGCCGCCGGGTAGGTCTTGATTGCCTTGTCCAATTCGCTGGCGCACGGGTGTCTATTAGGGGAGGCTTTTCAAAACGGCAAACGAACTTTATACCTCGCCAGTTGAGCACCGCGAGCCGCCACTCGACTCGGCTACCGACGAGCGATCCAGCCATGCAGCACTGCGCGCGATCGCCACAGTGGAGATTCTGAAAGGTGTCGGAGTTCTGCTGATCGGTTTCGGACTGCTAAGGCTCCTACATAAAAACCTCCAGTTAGAAGCGATCAGCGTACTGATTCATTTGCATATCAATCCCGACAGCCGGCTTCCTCAGGCGTTTCTGAACGCGGCCGCTAACGTGACCAACGGGCGTCTCTGGCTGTATGCCGGAGCGTGCGCCACGTATGCGGCCGTTCGCTTCACGGAAGGCTACGGCCTCTGGCACGCGCGCGTGTGGGCGGAATGGTTCGCGCTGCTATCGGGCGCTATGTACCTGCCTTGGGAGCTAATTAAGCTGGTTGAACACCCCTCCCCCCTTCATTGGGGTTTGCTGTTAATCAACTTGGCGGTGATCGCATATATGGCCTATATCCGGATCCGGGCGTGGCTAGGGACTCGCGGGCATCACGGTCAACCGGGCATTTGAAACAGAACAGTTACTTGGCTCGGGTAGCCGTGAACTCTCTGTTCCTGCCGCCGAAGCGACCGCCACCGCCGCCGTTGCCTCCCTCGCCGCCTGCACGGGCGACCGTGAAGTGGATCTCATCGCCAGAGACCTTCCCGGTATAGTGCATGGTCATGGAATTGCCGTTGAATTCGCGCACCACGTCGAACGAGATCGTATCGCCGTCAATTTTCCCGTTGGAGATATCGGTATCGCCCATGCGCCCCCCCATCGTGCCCGTGAGTTTGTCGCCGTCGGCTTTCAAATTCATGGACACTTCCTGCGTTCCGTTCCGGCCTTGCATCTGTGCCGTCCATTTCCCCGTAACATCCGCGGCCCATACCATCGCGGCCAATAAGCAACCAGTCAGAGCAATTCGAAGTAATTTCATGAAACCTCCTTGGTTTCGTGTCTGCTGAGAAGAGGATGCTTGTCCGCTATGCCGCCGTTACTGGCACTCTAGTAAAGAAACGTAAGGCCTCCGGAATTGCGGCTAAAGTTTGTCTAGAGCACGGACGTGGAACTCAGCTCTCACCAAACGAAGTCGCGGCGCCCGCAGGATCGTGATTATTCTCCGCGCAAGGCCTCGATTGGGTCGATCGAAGCGGCGCGAAACGCGGGAACCAGGCAGGCCACGAGGGCGACAAAGATCAATAAAATGGCGCCCCCTGCCATTACGCTCGTGTCGGTGGGGCTGATGCCAAAGAGCAAGCTGGTCATCAGCCGGGCGACGGCGAACGCAGCGGAAATGCCGGCAATGGCGCCGAATAGCGTTAGTGTCATGCCGCGCTTCAGGACCATGCCCAAAACCTGTCTCTTCTGCGCTCCAAGCGCCATTCGAACGCCGATTTCCTGCGTTCTTTGCGTCACCAGATAGGCCATTACACCGTAAATGCCGACGGAAGCCATGATCAAGGCCAGTACCGCGAGTCCGCTGAGCAGCGCAGTCTGCGTCTGAATCTGTGACGTCTCGCGGCCGACGAGATCGCTCATGGTCATCACATGGTTGAGCGGCTCGTCGCGATCGGCCGTCGCGCTAATCTGCCGCAAGTCCTTTAGAATTCCCATGGGATCGCCACTCGTCCTGACCACCAGAAAGCGCTGCCACTGCAGGCTTGTCTTGGCCTGCAAATAAGGGTTATAGACCTCATCGCGCGAGGGCTCATCGAGCCCGGCATGCTTCACATCGGCGGTAACGCCTACGACTTGAATCCAAGGATTGCCGGTGTCAAATCTGCCAAATTTCAGCCGCTTGCCGATTGGGTCCTGGTTGGGCCAGAAGTCTTGCGCCGCCTTCCGATTGATAATGGCGACGAGCGCAGTATCCTCGCGGTCGCTACTGTTGAAGAAGCGTCCTTGGATCAGCGGAACGCGGAGAGCCTCCAGATATCCTGGCGTAATCACGACGTAAACTACGTTTGCGGGAACATCGCGCCGTGCGCTCGCGCCCTCCGGCGTCATCTCTTCAGTCCAGCCTTTTGAAGTGAATGGCAGATCGCCTGCAAAGCCCGCGTTCTTCACGCCGGGGATGGCCCGCACGCCTTCGAGGACTTGTTCCAGGAATCTTGTTCGGATGTGCCAATCGCGGTATTTTGGCTCGCCCATGTCGAAATCGAGCGTCAAGACATGAGCCGGCTGAAATCCCGGATCGACGTGCCGCAGTTTCGAAAAGCTTTTCAGCAGAAGGCCCGCACCGATCAACAGCATCAGGGAAAGCCCAATTTCCGCGGCCACGAAGGCGCTGCCCAGCAGATGCCGCGATCCGACAGCGCCGCGGCCGCCTTCGCGCAACGCCTCATTCAAGTTAGCTTTGGAAATTTGCAATGCGGGCGCCAGGCCGAAGAGAAGACTGCTGGCAAGGCAAATCGAGATGGTAAAGGCAAATACCGGCAGGCTGAAACGCAGCGGAGCGAAATGGGAGAGATCGGCCGGAATTAAATGCTTCAAAAAGGCGAAGCTGATTACCGCCAGGCAGCCGCCCAGGACGCCGCCCATGGCTGCTAATAAGGAGCTTTCGGTGAGAAGTTGAACAAGAATGCGGGCCCGGCCCGCTCCGAGCGCTGCGCGAAGGGCGATCTCGCGGCGCCTCCCTGCCGCGCGCGAAAGCAGCAGATTGGCTACGTTGGCGCATGCGATTAGCAGAATGAATCCAACCGCGAACAAAAGAATTAGCAGCGCGCGCTTTACTTCATGTGTGTTGCTTTCCTGGAGAGGCTCGGCGAAGAATCGGCTGACGTCTCGCATGTCGTTGGGATACTGTCGCGTAATTTGACTCGCGAGGACACGCAGTCCGGCATTCACTTGGCCAAGAGAGACGCCTTGCCGCAAGCGCCCAACGACCAGGAGATAACGCCCCCGGCGAGCAGCAAGATCCCTCGATGTGAAGGCGCGCGGGGTCCAAACGTCGATCGGATTCATTTCCTTGTCGGGAAAGGAAAAGCCCGCCGGCATGATGCCGGCCACTGTGTAGGGCTCGCCATTGAGCTGAAGACTTTGACCGATGATTCCCGGATCGCCGGCGAACCGGTTCTGCCATAGTTGGAAGCTGAGCAGCACGACATGACTTTCTCCGGGACGGTCCTCTGAGGAAAGAAAGGTTCTGCCGCGCAACGGCTGCACGCCAAGCACGGAGAAGAGGTTGTATGTAACCAATGCGCCGTTCAACTGCTTTGCGCCGCCGGTGTTTCCGCCGAGGTTGAAGGAAGTTTCGTTGACGGCTGCCACATCCTCGAATAGTTGTTTCCGAGCTTTGAGATCCAGATAGTCGGGCGGAGAAACACGAGTTCGCGGATCGCCTAGTTTGCTCAGGTCTTCGAAAAACAATACAAGGCGGCCTGGGTCGCGATACGGCAACGGCCGCAACAGCACCGCGTCTACGACGCTGAACATCGCTGCTGTTGCGCCAATGCCCAGCGCAAGAGTAATCAGCGCAACTGCCGTGAAGCCGCGATTGCGGAGCAGTGTCCTAATTCCATAACGGACGTCCTTCGGGATGTCTTGGAGCATGGTTGTTTCTCACCGCAGACCGAAGACTCCCACGCCGTCGATGGTTCCCACATAAACTTTGCCATTGGCGATGGCCGGCGTGATGAATTTGTTGCCGGCGCCGAAATGATCTTTTCCCGAAGGCGCCTCGTTACTGTTATAGAGCTCATGCGATAAATCCTTGGCGTCATACGCATGAAGAACCGCGTGATCTAGATTTTCGGTCGCCCAGAGTATCCCATTTCGCAGCCCATTGGCGGAGATGCTAGGTGTTGCGCCGGGATAGACAAAGCTTAGGGCGGTGCGGGACACACATTCCGGGAGAAGCCGCGCTTTCACAAATCGGAATTCGACGATCGGCTGGGCGAGCGCTCCGTAGTAGAGGCCGCCGTCGAAATACGCTGGCGCACCACGGGGACCGTGCAACGGGCTACCCTTCAATGCCTCGGGAAGCTCCTGATAGACGTCTTGGTTCCCTTGCGGATTGAACTTGCCCATGTTGTCGCGATTCACCAGGTAAATGTTTCGATCCTTTCCGGCTCCGATTGCCAGCCGCCAAATCTTTCCGGATGAGTCCCTCATATCGGGTAGAACCAAAGGGCCTCCTGAACCCAGGTCTCCATCGGTCGAATTCTCAGCAGTGATGTTGAACATTGCAAAATAGTCCGCTACAGATAGCCTGGCGCTGGACGTCGAGATCTTCAGAAACGTGTTACCAAAGTCGCCCCGCGAAGGAAATCCCTCGGAATTCAGGGTAGTGTCGAACGTTCCGTTCGCCGCCAGCAAATAGATATTGCCTTGCTGGTCGGCGGCGGGGCCGGCCCCACTTTGCCAGACCGCGCCTTCGTCTCCGTTCGGCGTAAAGTTGAGTACGGCGGTCTGCTTCAGCGTTCGTGCGCTATAGCCGATGACCCATCCGTTGTAGGGATTGGCGTCGCAGTGCGAAGCCCAACTCGTGTAGACCACTCCATTCACCAGCAGAAGCGCGGCCCTCTCTTCATATCGCTTGGGGTCGAAAACTTCTGTGCCGCCACTGCTGGCTGCGCCCGTTCCTGGAAACGTCGCGTGAATCTCCACCGGGCCGTCAAATTCTTCGCCGCCGGTTTGGAGGTTCAGCGCATGCAGCTTCTGCGCGTACTTGCCGTCCCGATCCTGGCTCATGGCGACCGTGAAGATAGTGCCGTGCGGACCGCGTTGCCGATCGATTACGGGCGTCGATGTAATTCCGATTTCGGGCGTCACCTGGCCGCAGTTGCGATTGTCCGACGGGGTCTCATCGGGTTTCAGCAGACGGACATGCCAGAATTGTTCTCCGGTGTCCGCGTCAACGGCATAAAGGCTGTCGTTTTCCGTCGCCACAAACAACACGTTTCGCACCCCCCGATTCGGCATTTCCAGCCCGTGTACGTAGAGAGGTTGCGCGTCGACCTTCCCGTCTGCGGGAATGACGAACAGCTTGCCAAACGTTTTTGGATTTACGTTCTGCAAATTCAGGATTTTCTCCGCGAGATTCTGCCCCGTTCGCGCGTTGTCGTTGTGCCAAGTCAAAACGTCTTGCGCCGCCGCACTTATCCAAAAGGACAGTGCGAGTAATGCCGCTCGTTTGATTTCACGCACGGCCATTCCAGTTTGAACTCATACTTTCTAAATCTCCTCACGCAATACGTGTAATAGGCAGCCGTCGCGCGCGTTTGCCCGTCGCGGCGAAAATCGCATTCGCTACAGCGGGAGCGAGCGGCGGAACACCGCTTTCCCCAACACCCCCGCGGGGATCGCCATGGCCAGACATGAGATACACCTCGATATCCGGCGCGTCGTTCATGCGAAGCACTTGATAATTGTTGAAATTGCCCTGCTCAATGGCCCCTTCTTTCACACTGATTTCGCCGCTGAGCACTGGAGTCAAAGCAAAATTGATGCCGCCTTCGATCTGTGCGCGCACGCTGTCGGGATTTACCGCGAAGCCACAGTCGACCGCGCTCACGATCCGATGGACGCGCGGCTTGCCAGTTTTGTCAACGGATACCTCCGCAACGTGGGCTATGTAGGTATCGCCGAATCGGCAGCAGGCAATCCCGCGCCCATGGTTTGCCGGTAACGCCTTGCGCCAATCCGATTTTTCGGCAGCCAGTTGGAGGACGCCGTGAAGCCGCTCCGTCTGTTCCGGGTTATCCGCGTGCAGATGCCTGATACGAAACTCGACAGAATCGATTCCGGCCGCATGTGCCAATTCATCTATAAAACATTCAATTGCAAACACCTGAAACGGTGATGAAACCGATCGCCACCACGCCCGCGGTACCACAGAGACAGCAGGCGCATAGTCGAAACGATAATCACGCGTCTCGTAGGGAATTGAATTTGCCCCCTCCGCCCCATGTTTGGGATCTCGCAGCAACTCCGGCGAATCGAAGACAGCGCGGATAGGAGTAGATACGATCCGGTGCGACCATGCGACGATGTTGCCCTCGTGATCCAAGCCGCCAGCCAGTCGCTGGTAAGAATATTGCAGGTAGAAATCGTGCTGCATGTCGTCTTCGCGCGTTCGCATCACCTGAACCGGGACTTTCATCTCCTTGGCGACTTGGTAAGCCTCGGCCAGGTAGTCCCATTGATAACGGCGGCCGAACGACCCGCCCGAATATGTCACATGGACGATGACCTTCTCCGGCGGAATTCCCGCTACTTTCGCTATGGTGTTTTGCGCCAAGTCGCCGCCCTGTGTAGGCGACCAAACCTCGATACTGTGATCCGGGCGCACATGCACTGTGGTGTTCATGGGCTCCAGCGTGGCGTGTGCCTGAAAGGGAATCTCATAATCGGCTTCAATCTTTCGAGCCGCGATTTTAAGGGCATCGATAACATTGCCACGTTCAGCAGCAACGACGGCCGGTGGACCGGCCGCCTTCTCCCGAAATTGCTTTTGCAGGCTAGCCGTGCTCTCTCCAGCACCAGGCCCTTTGTCCCAAGTGATGTTCAGCGCTTTCCGGCCTTGAATGGCAGCCCATGTTGAAGTGGCCACCACCGCAACTCCGCCAGCCACATTCAAATTGCGTTCAATTGCCGGCACAAAACCGATGGGAGGAACGGCGAAGATCGCTTTCACTCCGGGGCTCGTCTTCGCGTCAGAGTCGTCAAAGCGCAGCAGCCTTCCGCCAAAATAAGGACAACGCGCGATCACCGCGAATAGCATTCCGGGGACGCGCACGTCAAGGCCGAACACCGCGCTCCCATCCACCTTAGCCGGGGTGTCAACTCGCGGCATTGGCTTTCCGGCGATGCGGAAATCCTTTGGATCTTTCAACGTGACTTTCGCGAGCTCGGGAACCGGGAGTTTCGATGCAATTTCGACCAGCTCGCCGTAACGGACGCGGCGCCCGGTAGGGATGTGGACAACCGTCCCGTTCGCGGCGCGGCAGTCGACCTCCTGGGTGTTCCAATGTTGCGCGGCCGCAGCCACCAACAGCTCACGCGCCTGCGCACCCGCTTGGCGCGAGGGGATCCAAGTCGAGGAGGTGCCGCCACTTCCACCGGTCGTCAAATGTTTATACACGGCCGGGATCGTGGGCGCCTGTTCGACTCGTAGCGTGGACCAATCGACCTCAAGTTCCTCGGCAAGCATCATCGCGTTCGCCGTCCGCGTTCCCTGTCCCATCTCCGGCGTCTCCGTGAACAGAGTGATCTGGTTATTTGAAGCGATGCTGATCCAGGCATTCAGTTTTCCGCCTGCGGCATTGGCGCGGGCACGGCTGGGCAAATAGAAGCCAAGGACGAGCGCGGCGCCGGTCTTCATTGCTTCGCGGCGACTCAGGGTAGCGCTCATGCCTCCTCTCCGGCGGCGCGTTCAATAGCGCGGCGAATTCTCTGGTACGTGGCGCACCGGCAGATGTTCCCTGTCATCGCCTGGTCGATTTGTTCGCGCGTCGGGTGCGGATTTTTCACCAGAAGCGCCGCGGCTTGCATAATCTGCCCGGATTGGCAATAGCCGCACTGCGGGACCTGTTCGGCAATCCAGGCGCGTTGTACCGGATGACTACGATCGTTCGATAAACCTTCTATCGTGGTAATCTTCCTGGCTCCCACGGCGTTGACGGGCGTTTGACAGGAGCGAATCGCCTGGCCGTCCAGATGAACCGTACAAGCCCCGCAGAGTCCCATCCCGCAGCCATATTTCGTGCCGGTCAGGCCGAGCGTGTCGCGCAAGACCCACAGCAGTGGAGTATTGACGGGCGCTGCAATCTCATGACTTTTTTCATTCACGGTCAATTGAATCGATTTCATGACATCTGCCAACAGAATGCAGCCGGCTCCATAATTCCGGCCACTCAATTGGGATGAATCGTAGCCTGCAGGTGACGGATCGTAACGCAGCCGCTCCGTTTGGCAACAGCCGGTATTCGGGTTTAGATTTGGACTATGACCAAATGGCGGGCATCGCCTAACGGCAAGCGCGCGCTCATCGCATGCGTCTGGCTGCTCGCTGTCGTCTTATTCGCGAGCCAGTGGTATCTCTACGATGCCGTCCACCGCGATGCGGAGCGCTTCATTTACTACCTAGGAACTTGCGCCTATCTCTGCGGAGTTATCTCGCCCCTAGTCTTCTGGTTGAGCCGGACTTATTTCATCGATTCCCGCGCCTGGAAGCGCTCGCTTCCGGTCCACTTCGCCGCTAGCCTGCTGGTTACCGCGCTGGGCGTTTTTGTCGAAGCCTCCATCGGATGGCTGCCGCACGCCGGAAATTGGGCCTTTTCCGCGGCGCTTCGGCACTATTTCACCCAGCACACGCAGATCAGTCTTCTTGCATACTGGGCGCTACTCGCGGTGTTCCAAATTTATCGAATGTACGACCAGGCGCGTCTGCGTGAACTCCACGCCGCGCAACTGGAGGCGCAGCTTACTGAGGCTCAACTAACAGCCCTTCGCACCCAACTGCAGCCGCATTTCCTGTTTAATACGCTGCAAGCCGCGACGACACTAATCTATGACGATCCGCAAGGCGCGGAAGAGATCCTGCTCTCGCTCGGCGAGTTGTTACGCATCTCCCTTCAGGACTTGCAACAACAGGAAGTACCGCTGCGCAATGAGATCGAGTTTCTGAGGCATTATGCGGCCATCCAGCAACGGCGTTTCGGGGATCGGCTCCGATTTGAATTTGTTATCGACAAAGCTTCGGAATCTTGCGCGGTGCCTAGCCTGTTACTTCAACCGCTGGTCGAAAATGCAGTCCGTCACGGAGTGGGCGTTCGCAAACAACCCGATCTGATATCCGTTCACGCCTTAGTAGATCAAGGCCGCTTGACCATTGAGATAACCAATCGGGCGAGCAAGTTGAACGATACGCCGGAACGGTTGATCTCTCGCGGCGTCGGCTTGGCCAACACGATCGCGCGCCTGGAGCGCCTCTACGGTCCGCGCCAGTCGTTTGCAATTCGTAATCTTTCGCCGCAAGGCGTATTGGTTTCTTTATCGATCCCGGCTCGATTGATGCCTCTCCCGATAGAGGAATTGCCGGCACAGGCGATCGGATGAGTATTCGGGCGCTGATCGTCGACGACGAACCTTTGGCCAGGCAAAGTATACGCCGCTTTCTCAAAAACCATCCGGACGTCTCGGTGCTCGACGAATGCGGTGACGGGCAGTCGGCGGTGGCCGCCATCCTTTCGACCAAACCGGACCTGGTTTTTCTCGATGTGCAGATGCCCGAACTGGACGGCTTCGCGGTGGTCAATCGCGTCGGCGTTGATCGGATGCCCGCCACCATTTTTGTAACTGCTTATGATCAGTACGCCCTTCGCGCTTTTGACGCCAATGCGCTGGATTATCTATTGAAGCCCTTTGGCAAGACCCGATTCGATCGGGCGTTGGCCCGCGCACGCGAGCGCCTCTCTCAGCATGCCGATCGCGAGGTTATGCGACGCTTCCTCGAAACGATTGAGAGCGCCGCCTGGCAGAAAAGCTATATCAACCGATTGCCGGTTACCGAGAACGGCCGGATTGTTTTCATCAGGACACGCGATATCCAGTGGATCGAAGCCGCCGGCAATTATGCGCGGTTGCACATCGCGTCGCGCCATCTGGAGGTTCGCGAAACATTGACGAATCTGGAGGGCAAACTCAACCCTCGGGAATTCCTCCGTATTCATCGCTCGACCATCGTGAACTTGAATTTCGTGAAGGAAATACAGCCCTGGTTTCACGGATATCACCTGGTTGTGCTCGAAAGCGGCCACCAGCTTCGCATGAGCCGCTACCAACAGGAACTGGCCGTGCGCCTTGGATTAGGCGGGCAAACACGTTAATCGATCGACACGCAATACTACGGCGGTCGCATTGTTGACGATTGGAGTGCGCAGCGAGATGGCCCGGCGGCGGTGCTCAATCATGCCGTTGCCGCAGCCATGGTGCATGGACCATCCAAAGAACTCGAATTGCTGGAAGCCCAACGTTTCGGACGCACGGCTTACAGGCCATCATCGCCTGAACGCGGTTCACGCCCATTTAGCGAGGGCGTCGCAGCGACGGTTAATCCAGCTCCCGCACCCAGATATTCCGAAAGCTAATCGGCCGGCTCTTGTCGCCGTGCGCCTGCAGCTTGATTGGCGCGCGGTCATACGCCTTATAGAACGGCTTTCCAATGTACAGTGTCTGACCCTTTAACTGGAAATGATTCTCCACCAGCACGCCATTAAAGAAGACCGTCGCATACGCCGGAGTTTTTAGCGAGCCGCCGGCGTTGAACCTCGGCGCAGTCCAAATTACATCGTAAGTCTCCCACTCGCCGGGCGGGCGAGCCGGGTTCGCCAACGGAATCGCCTGCTTGTAGAGGCTTCCCGCCATCCCATTTACGTAAGTCTTGTTGCCGTAGGCATCGAGGACCTGCAATTCATACCCGTCATCTCCGGGGCCAGTGGAGGCCAAAAACACGCCGCTGTTGCCGCGGGCTTGGCTGCTGCCAGTAATGTCCGCGGGGATCTTCCATTCGACATGAAGTTGATAGTCCTTGAAAGCCCGTTTGGTCTCGATATTTCCGGTCGCCTTGTTTACGGTCAGCACTCCATCGGCGACAGTCCATTTGGCCGGCGACTTATCACGAACTGAGACCCATTGATCCAGGTTCTTCCCGTCAAATAACACAATCGCGTCAGAAGGAACGGCGCCGCAGGTGGCGCCCGGAGTCACTACTTTGGGCACCGGCTCCCATACTTCTGTGTCTTCCGGTTTCGGTTTGGCTTGCGACTGTGCCGAAAGAGGAGCTGCCGTGGCAATCAAGGCCACGAACGCTAAGGATTTCGATAATTGAATGCGCATCTCTATTGACGAGAATACACTCATTATCTTCCGCAGTCTGAACTAAGGCGGTTCAATAGTTATCGCACGACCGCGCACCGTTACTGAGCCGGGACTGGCAAGAAGCGGTTCACTCCGTCCGTGCCGACGGTCACCGCCCATTCCATCCGGCCCCCGCCGGAGGCCAAGCTGATGCCTAAACTCCTAACCTCTCCTTCAAAACAGCACATCGAAATCGGCCATGAACCGCCGCTTGTGCTGCCCCAAGAACGTCCCAAAGAAGGGTGCGCCGGTATTTGCGTAAACCGAATCGGGATTGTAGTGATTCGTGATGTTGTTCGAGCTAACGGAAAACCGGAGAGTGTATTTCGGATTCACTTTGAAGTCTTTTGAGATACGCGCGTCAAAAGACAGAAACATGGGGTAGCGCTGCTGATAGGGTACGCCCACATACGCTTGATCCGGGTTAGTAATCAAATAGGGAAATCCATTCCGCCACTCAAAAATCGGCGCAATCTGGATTTTCCATGGCAAATGAACAAGTCCCCACGCCAAGAACCGGTTAGGGAGATCGGCCGGCAAGTTAGAAAACTGATCTGGCCGCACGATCGGCAAAGGGAAATTGCCCAAATAATTATTAAAATCGTTCAAGTCGCCCCGATCATGACTCCTCACATACGAAACAAACAATTGTTGCTTGTCGTTCTGCAAACGAATTCTGCCAGTTAGTTCAAATTGCCGATATCTGGAGTGCCCATCACCGGTAAGCAGCATCGTACCTAAGCCACTTGAGGTCGACGGCGGGACGGGATTCATTATCACCAGGCCTGCCGCTTGGTTTTGAATGTAAGACGCTCGTAGCTTCAGGTTAGGCGTAATGGGCTGTTCAAGTTGAAAGCTCCAGGTTGTGCTGCGCGGAGAGAAATCGCCGACCTGGTTCTCGTGAAATACAAAAGGATCTCTGGTTTCAACCTGCCCCAAGGCGTTCATGTAAGTGACCGGTCCTTGCAAGACTTGTCCCAAACCGTTGTAAGTTGTAATCACCTGATTCGGATATTGGGCGAAGCTGAAAACGTCTAGAGGCACACGATCGTAAAACAGTCCTATGCCGGCGCGGAGGATTGTACCTGCATCGGCGAACGGCGACCATGCAATCCCCAACCTGGGCGCCAAACGGAGTGTCTCCGTGATTGCCTGCGACTCAGCGCGAACGCCGGCGTCGATGGACAAGCGCGGTAAGACGAGCCAATGGTCTTGCGCGAAAAATGAGATCTCCGAGTCCGTCCGCTTTACAGGAGATCCCCCGGTGAAGGAAACGCGCTCCAACAGTTGGCCAGCCGAATCTACGATGTTGTAAGGCCGTTCCCAGACTTGACCGTTTTCTGAGCTCGGTGCGAAATAGGCTCCCGCTTTGAAATTGTGCGTGCCCAGTTTCGCTATTGGGCGCAAGGAATATGTCGAGAGCCATCCCGTCCGCGCCGAGCTGCGTTGCTGCTGCGCAAAGTAGTTCCCGAGATTGCCATTCGGCGTGATTATCAGATCTTCAAGACCATGAGCCCAGGTCGCCGCGGTAAACCGAGTGTACGACAGCGTGTTCTCCAGAAGATCGGCTTTTCCCAGAGTCAGTTTGTCGGAAATGGTCGCTGTGTAGTCGTGAATCGCCGCATCGGGAACCGTGGATTGGGGGCTGAAGGTGCTCAGGCCTACCGATCCCAACCGTTGTGGTGCGAAGTGAAAGGTTGCGGTGACCAGTTGAATTGGAGAAACCACATAGTCGAACTGCGAAAACGAATTGACACCTTGTTTAGTCCGTTGATTTTGAGGAAAGGGCAGCGTGATGACCGGTGTCTTCACCACGGCATACTCAAAACCCTCGGAGAAATACAATTTTCCCGCGATTAATGGGCCTTCGAAATTAAGTCTAGGCGTCGCGTCCCTGATGCCTCGTAAGTGATAACTGCGGATTCTAAAATCGGGCAGCGGATCGTTCAGATCCCATTTCCACTCGTCTCCGCCTCGCCGCGTGTCGACGGTGACCAGACCCGCAGTGAAGCGGCCATACTCGGCGAGAAAGGGCGTCTGCAGAACGTTAAGCGATTCGACGCTATCGATAGGAACTGTGGTGCCGAACTGTCCCGTGGCTGGATCGGTCACATCCGCGGAGTTCACGATCAGAGCGCTACGATGTTCCCCGGCGCCCGAAATGCTCAACCCTCCCAATGGGTCGCGGACGACGCCAGGAACCAACGGCAGGGCATCGCCGACTGTCGCCGGGCGCGTTGGCAGTTCGCGTGCCGCCGCCGTTGCTACTTCATTTCCGGCCGACGAGGTGTTTAATTTGTCGCCAGTCGCCTTCACGTCCACTTGTTCCTTATGGCGCAGCGGGAGAAGCGTAAATTCCAGTCGATCCAGTTTCATTCCAGCGAGAGAGACCGCGCTGTTCTCCACTGGCTGAAAGCCATCTTTCTTCACCGATATCAAATATTGGGATCCTAAGAGGTGGCGGAAGCGAACGGATCCCGTCGCATCAGTGTCCGCAACCGTTCCAGCTTTGCCTTCCAGGCTCAACACAACAACCGCGTTTGGGATCGGCCTTGAATCGGAATCGCGAATCACGACGTCAATCTCTCGCCCCGGATCTTGATACCCGCGAGAGTCTGCACAGAGGTAAAGCGCAAATACAATTGCAAGGAAGCGCACGGTTACCCTATAACATCGCATCTGTATTGCCGGCATCGAGCCCGGCCGAGCCGATGCGGGCGCCTTCAGTTGCGTTACCGAATCTGGTGAAGGATAAGTGTAAGTCCGGGAAACATTTATTACCCGTTTATCTTCGCCTAATATATAGCCTGCGCTCACTGAATTTGTAAAGGCTGCGGCAGAACGGTCCGCACTGGATCAGGCAGTTTATCGGCGTGGGCCAGCAGTAAGCTGACCTGCCAAATCTCCGTCCCGCTTAGGGTGCCGGTGAAACCGGGCATGCCAGTTAGCCGAATGCCATTGGCCACTTTCCAATACGTCTCGCCTGCAGGATCATCCGTCACACCCTTACCCTTGAACAATTCTGGAGGTTTCGGGAACATCCCTTTGCTGAGGGCCGTAGGGGGCTGGCCGGGGAGTCCGTGGCACACAGCGCAATGCGTACGGTATATCTTGACCCCGGCCATATAATTGTCATCACTGGCTTGTATCGGGACCACTTTGGGTGCTTCTTTGTCAATTCGTGCATTCAGAGCCATGTGTGCCAATCGTTTCTCGAATGGCATCGGCGCGGCTGAGGTTGCCACCGGCGCAACCCCCAGACGGAAATAGAAATAGCCAAGCATGGGCAAAATGATAATGCCAATCAAGAAACCGGCAAGAAACTTCATCACACGTTATGGTAAGTGGCGGGGCGCGAAGAAATCAAGCCGACTCCGAGAAATCGCGCTTGCGCCTGCAACTGTAAAATCTGCAAGAACATCCATGAAACCGTTCTTGCCCGATTTACGCCCATAGCTTGATACCGGCGGCTTAGTCGCCTCGCGATAAACCTCCAGGAGTATTCATGGATCGACTGTTTGTCCAACTTGCTGTTCCTGTAATGGCATTGTTTGCGATCACATGGAGGCTTTCCTTCCGGTCACGCAATAGCGGCCTTCGTTCATAAATAGCGTATGACTATTAACGATAGTTAGTCATATTTCGATGAATTGGATTTATCTAAGATTTCAGTAACGTGATTATTCACGTCGCGGACTGACACGGCATCTGGAGCCCCGTGTAACTTGTACTCGATGGAACCCGCTGGATCGAGGACAAGCACATAAGCTTCATCTTCAGTGCGGAATCCAACCGCCTGCTTCGACTCCTTCTCATTCTTAAAGACTGATAGAAATGTACCGGCACTTCTTGCGCGGCCGCGAGGCCGCATCGTGTGGCGGTCAGATCCTGTTTGCCGGCTGGCCGAACCGGGGAAGAAGACGAGTCGAGTTCAGAATGAACGTCAGTTCAGACGACACGTGAATGAAGGCCGCCAAAAGAGGATTGATCATGCCTATCGCCGCCAGGAAAATGCCTAAGGCGTCCACGATCAGCGTTCCGTAGAAATTTTGAAAAATAACAGAGCGGCACCAGCGCGCGGTTTTCACTGTTTGAACAAACCTCCGCAGGTCGTTTCCGATCAGAAGCACATTCGCGCTAGCATGAGCAATCTCGGTCCCACTGCCCATAGCCACGCCGATGTGGGCATGAGAAAAGGCTGGCGCATCATTAATGCCGTCCCCGATCATTGCTACGGTTCTACCGGATCGAATCAGTTCGTCAACACGAGCAGATTTTTGTTCGGGGAGCAATCCACTCAAGATGTCTTTCACTCCGATACTTTCCGCAACCTCAACGGCGGATCTCGCCGAATCGCCCGTCAGTAGCTCAGTTGATATTCCCAACCGGTGGAGCTCACGAATCGCTTCGGCAGCCTCGCCGCGCACCTCGTCGGCTATGTGAATACGACCAATTAATTGAAGATCGCGCGCAATCAAGATTTGAGTCCCTGCTTTTTCGCTGAGCGCAGGTACATGGATACCCGCCTCCTTCAGCCAAGCCGCATTTCCCGCCAGGATGGCATGGCCCTGCAATCCGGCCCGGACTCCCTTACCGGGAACGTATTCAAAGTAAGACGGCTCGGTGATCTGAACCCGATTCTCCTGCGCGGCTGCGATCACGGCTTTGGCTAGCGGGTGTTCCGAGTTTCGCTCGGCAATGGCAGCAAGTTCAAGAACTGTCCGCTCTTCGAACCCAGCGATGGGCTCAATCGCAACTACTCGAGGCTTTCCGTAGGTGAGCGTGCCGGTTTTGTCGAGCAACACCGTGTCCACTTTTGCAAGCTGCTCAAGATACATTCCGCCCTTCACGATCGCGCCGTCGCGCGCGGCCCTTCCAATTGCGCCTAGAATGGCCAGCGGCGTGCCAGCAGCAATTCCGCAAGCACCGGCCACGATAATGACCGAAATCGTCGAACGGAGATTGTGAGTGAACAACAGCGTTAGCAGCGCACTGCCCAACGCAAAGTACACTAGGTACCCAGCAAGCCGGCCGGCGAGACGTTGAATGGGAGCCCTTGTTTGTTCCGCCTTCTCGACCTCCTCGACGATTTTGCCGAATGTGGTGTCTCGGCCCAGGCTTTCGACGACGACCTCAATGGCGCCAGTTTGGTTCAAGGTACCGGCAAATACCCGGCTACCAGGAAGCTTGTCTTGCGGCAAAGGTTCACCCGTAATTGTCGCTTCTTCCACGCTGGAACTTCCCGAAACCACATTGCCGTCAACGGGAATTCTAGTCCCGGGCCGAATCAGCACCCGATCTCCCGGGCCCAGCTCTCGAAGCGGCACCTCGATAGCGGCTCCATCCTTAGCAATCCAGGCTGAATGCGGCAACAGGTCGAGAAGATCGCCGATCGCGCGTCTGCCACGCCCCACCGTAAGCCCCTCCAATACCTCTGCCGCCAAAACAAACACCGTGATGATGAGCGCCGTGAAGAATTCACCGATGCAGAGCGCGGCCACCAGGGCGATGGTCATCGACAGTTCCATCGTCATGCGTCGTTCATGTATGTTTTCAAGGGCTTCGCGAAGGATTGGAAAACCCCCATAGAGCACGCCGGCGATCCCGAGTAAGCTGATGTGCGGAAGCGGCTCCCAGACACGAAACCAGACGAGAATCGCAATCAGGCCAGTCACGGCGATGCGGATCAGATCGGAGGATTCAATATGGCCGTGTTCATGCCCTTCGCTTGTGTGGTCTTCATGGGCATGCGTGCTATGTTCGCCCACATGATCGGTGAGATTAAATGTGCCCGAATTTCCTTGCGGCGAGTCCCTCGTCTGCAGCACTTCGTTTCTCCCTAGCGCAGATAGCTCTTGCCGGCGCATGTTGCGGGAGTCGCCTTCTGATACGCGATCGAGGCTTCGCAGGATACGACTCACACCTAACAGGCTTCGGGTGCTAGGCGCTTTTCAGTTCATGATTTACCGCTCGAACAAAAATGTCTATTTCATCCACGGCCGTGTATACGCTAGGCGTTACGCGTATGCCCACGTATTCGGGATGCGGCGCCAATGCGACGTAAATCTTGTACTTATCTGCAAGGGCTCTCGTCAACTTGTGTGGGTCGGCGTTCTTTAGCCCAAACATCCCGATGCCGCACGACATTTCCGGACTAGGATTATGAAGAATCTTCACCTCCGGGTTCTCCGCGAGCTGATTGGCCCAGCGATCCTTCAGGTACCGCAGCCGTGCCGCCTTACGTTCGATCCCGATGTTGTTGTTAAACGTAATCGCCTCGCAGATCGCATCGTGATTGGCTGCCGGGTGTGTTCCGATTTCTTCGAACTTGCGGATATCGTTGTCCTGACGCTTATCGGCCGCCATCATTGCCCATGTCTCTTTGATCCGCGACTTATTGACGTATAGGAAGCCGGTGCCGATCGGCGCAAACGTCCACTTGTGCAGACTAACGCCATAGTAGTCGCAATTTAAGTCGGAGATCTTGAAAGGAAACTGATTGAACGAGTGCGCGCCGTCAACAATAACCGGAATGCCCTTCGCATGGGCCATATCGCAAATGCGCCGGATCGGGAAGATCTGTCCGGTGCGATTTGTGATATGGCAGACCAGGATCAATTTCGTTTGGGGGGTGACGGCCTGCTCGTACCTGTTGTAAAGGTCGTCCATGCTGATGGCCGGCACCGGAAACGAAATGGTCTTCAGCTTAATGCCATCCCGAAGTTCCCGCTGGCGAAACGTGGTGAGCATCCGCGGATAGTCCTGATTGGTCGTCAGGACCTCATCACCGGGCTTCAGATCGATACCAAGCTGCGCAATTTCGAGTGATTCGCTGGAATTCCGCGTGATCGCAATCTCTTCCGGATCGACGCCAGCCGACTCCGCGACCGAGCGGCGAGCCGCCTCAATCTTGGGCTCCAATTCCAGGATCATCGTATGAAACGGGCCCATGTTGCTGTAGTCCAAATAGCGCCGCATCGCTTCCTGCACCGTGCGGGGCGCGGGACTGACGTGGCCGTTATTCAGGTTGATGACGGTTCTGTCGGTAGTGAACTCATTGCGAATCTGGCTCCAATAGTCCTCGTCGGTGGCGGGATCAGTTGGGGATTGCGTTGATGCTGAAAGGGGAGCCGGAACTGGCCGGGCGTGCGCTTTGCTTTCTAGGGCGGCGGCAAGCGCGGTCCCGGCGGTGATCTCGAAGAAATTACGGCGATTCACAAATTTTCTCCTCGCGTGCGGACGGTCGTTAACTTGTGATGGCGCACGCGACGGGGAGGCGTGATCACAAAACCGTTGGGGTCTAGTGTAACAAAAATAAACGAAGCTGCGGACCCTAAACACGAATTGCGGCGCCGTTATCGTAACGATTCGTTAAGTATTCGGCGGGACAAGGCGATCGCCCTAGCAAAACTTTAAGTATCTGATTACTAAGAAGTTGACGGGATCTTCCCCAGGGTTTATGAGCGGCCACTTCAGTTCAGCTTCGTATTCGCCCATACAACCCCTAATCGGAACATTTCGCTTTGTTTTCATTAACGTCTGCCTCAAAAGGTCCCTATACTAGGGTGTTGCTTGCCGGAACAAGCGCAACGCGGCGTTACGTCCGGGTTGCGTAGTAAATCGCCGCGAGTTTTGACAGCGTTATTCCCGAGGAGACGTAAGGTTACTGAGCATGCCCAAACCAATAAAATACTTCGAAAAAGCAGTGGCCGTCAGTGCGAATGTCGCATGGAACGTATTTGACCGCCTGAATCAGATCAACCAGAATCCGTCTTTCACGCCGAAATGGTCGGACAAGCCGCTTCTGAAAAGTT
Organism: Bryobacteraceae bacterium; assembly: GCA_036272835.1. Classification (GTDB taxonomy): domain Bacteria; phylum Acidobacteriota; class Terriglobia; order Bryobacterales; family Bryobacteraceae; genus Bog-105. The sequence continues at coordinate 52,446 of DATAXY010000015.1, read as the reverse complement.
ACCAGAAATCAAAGCCCCCGCTGGGCTGGCCGCGCGAAACCGACTCGTTGTGTCCAAGGTGCGTTCCGGAAATCCGGCAGAGAATTGTCGATGGCGAGATCGACCACACGATCTTATTGAACGAATCGGTCGGCGAAATCAAGGCGCAGATTGTGGAGCGCGACGGCAAGATCTGGATGGTCAAGGAGTGCCCGAAGCATGGGCGTTTCGAAGATCTGATGTCCATCGATCCGGCTTTCTCTAAGCACTTGGAAGATGTCTTCCCCGGCCGCGACATCCGCGCGCACAATGACGAGAAGCTGCACAACCACGGAACCAGCACTATTACGCACGGCCGCGGCTCGGTACTGACTGTCGATTTGACGAACCGCTGCAACATGATGTGCGACCCGTGCTTCATGGATGCCAATCAGGTTGGCTTCGTTCACGAATTGAGCTGGGAAGATATCAAAACGCTGCTCGACAACGCGATCTCGATCAAACCGCGGCGTCAGATGTCGGTTCAGTTTTCGGGCGGCGAGCCGACGCTGTCCCCGTACTTTCTCGATGCGGTTCGCTATGCCCGCAAGGTGGGGTACAACAGCGTTCAGGCTGCGACCAACGGCATTGAATTTGCAAAGAGCCCGGACTTCTGCAAAGCGGCCGCCGAAGCCGGTCTACGCTATGCGTATCTGCAGTTTGATGGCATCGGCAATGCGGCCAATTCGCATCGTGCGGTGGGCAATCTGTTCGATGTGAAGCTGCGCGCCATTGAGAATCTGTGGAGCAACGGCGTCGATATAGTTCCCGTCATCACGATCATCAATGGCGTCAATAATGAACAGGTGGGGCACGTAGTCCAGTTTGCATTGGACAACCCCAAGAAGATTCCGTTCCTCTCATTCCAACCGGTTTCCTTTACCGGTCGCGATGAAGCGGTAACCGATGAGCGACGGAAAGCCCAGCGTTATACGCTGTCGCATTTGGCGCACGACGTGAAGAACCAGACCGGGATCGGCGAACCAACCCGCGACTGGTTCCCGATCAGCTTCATGAGCACATTCTCCGATTTCGCCGACCTGATTCACGGGCCGGCCGCCGATTGGGGCCAATTGAGTTGCGGGTGCCACCCGAATTGCGGCACCGGCATGGCCATCATGTGCGACAAGGAAACCAAGGAATCCGTTCCAGTGACGGCGTTCCTGAATGCCGACCAGTTGGCAAAAGATATTGCTCGTATCAACGACGCCGCCCGCGGCAGATTGATGTCGGTGGTGGGCGTTTCGCTTGCGCTGCTCCGGAACTATGATCCGTTCAAGTCGCCGACGCACTTTAAGCTTTCTGACTTCATGCAGAAGTTCGATAAATGCTTCGGAATGTCGAAACATGCCCGTAGCGGCGGATACGGCAGTGTGTCGGGCGATCGCACGATGGCCGATATCGAGAAGCGCCGCGCGGATCGTTGGAACTTCCTGTTCATCGCAGGGATGTGGTTCCAGGATCTCTTTAATTACGACTTCCGCCGCACGGAGCAGTGCATTATTCCCTACGCCACGCAGGAAGGCGAGATCTCCTTCTGCGCGTACAACACGGGTGTGGGCTGGCGCAACATTATTGAAAAGATGCACATGACGGCCACCCTAACCAAGTGGTACGAAGAGCATGGCCGTCACGAAATCTTCGCCGGCAACAAGGCCGTGCCTCTGAAGAGCAAGGATCACAACCTGGTGTTGGTCGAAGAGCACGTAAAGGCCGGACGGCAGCATGATCTGGACGATCTCGGCATTGCCAAGACGGCGCGTGAAGAGAAGATGCGCAAGCGCGACGAAGCTCTGAAGCAGAAGATTGAGAACGAAAAAATGGCGCGCTTGTATCGCGAACACGTCCTCGGCGAAAAGAAGATCGAAGGGTTTGTGCCGCTGGATGGCCTGCTGGCGACCGCTAACAAGCCGGCGGAAGTGGAAAAGCGTGAAGAAGTCGGAGCGATGGGCGACTAGGCTGATCAACTGAGTTGTAATGCTTTAATGGCGGATCGCTTCGGCGGTCCGCTTTTTTTTGCGATTTGCTCACTGCAGTGCTAGCTGCAGCCGGAGAAGAGATCATCATCGCGAGGGGTTCAAAGCCAGTCGCAAAATTGGTCGCGTTGGGCGAAATCAAGGGGAAGCGCCAACCGGGTTCAATGAAAGGCAAATTGCAGGCCCTTCTTGACACGCATGCCCTTCTTTGGTGGCTCTCGGACCACCCTGCATTGACGAGCGCCCACGCAAAATCGTTGGAGAAACAAAAAATACGATTTTCGTAAGCGCCGTGTCCGCAGGGGAGATTGCCACAAAGTAAGGCTCGACGCAGAACCGCGCTTTCCTACACCAACGCGCCGCCGCAGCTCGACCCCGCGCCGGCCGTGCATCCAAAGCAGTGCGTCGCAGTTGCAATGTGGCGGCCCGCTAACTCGTCGAACCGATCGACATCCCAAATCGTCAGCCTGCGCCCGCAGATTCCCATCTCGAGCATTTGGTTGAAGTCGCAATCATAGATCTGTCCATCCCATCCAACGCTGATAAGTGATCGGCACATCAAGCCGGGTACCGTTGCCGGATTGAAATGCTCGGCCAATAACGTTACGTACTCCGCTCCTTTGCCGCTGCGATTCAGGAAGTCGGCGAATCGCTTGATCGGCATATTGGCCAATGTAAATAAACCGTTGAATTCGATTGAAAACTGTTCGCGTAATTCTCGCTTGTAATCGGCCTCCAGGCGGTTCTGATCCGGAGGAAGGCTTGCGCCCAGCGGATTATATACGAGATTCAACTCTAATGTGGACTCGGGCATTCCGTAGCCGAGTTTATTTAGCTTTCGGAGCGCGGCAACACTCTTATCGAACACGCCGAGTCCGCGCTGGGCATCGACATTGGCCGCTGTATAGCAAGGAAGGCTTGCTATAACCTGCACGTTGTGAAGCGCCAGAAAATCCGCCAGATCTTCCATCCCCGCTTCGAACAGGACCGTAAGATTGCACCGGTCGATGACTTCACGCCCCAGTTCACGCGATCGAGTCACCAGCCGGCGAAAATTCGGGTTCAATTCGGGTGCGCCGCCGGTGATATCGACAGTCGCAACAGCCGGGCTCATTTCGAGCATAGCGAGCAGCCGTTCCGCCGTCGCGTTCGTCATGACTTCGGTTCGCTTCGGGCCGGCCTCTACGTGACAGTGATGACAAGCCTGGTTACACAGCTTACCGGCGTTGATCTGCAACGTGGTGACGGATTCACGCAGCAGCGGCGCCATGCCGTGCGCGAGCAACGTGCTCTCGAAACTCGGGTTTGCCATGCCTGTCTTCATTCGAGCATGCTCGAACCGCGGCGTTGTCCACGATACCGCAGAATTCGGCCCAATATCCCCAGTAACGGCGAATCCAGTTGTTTCGCAACGAATAGATCCGCGACTCTGCGATTTGCGAGCGAGTAAGTCGGATACGGATGGATGGTACTCGCCACTTGGGAAAGTCGAAGATTGTTGCGCATGGCGAGTGCGAATTCTGAAATCATTTCTCCGGCATGGGCTCCGAAGATCGAAGCGCCCAGTATCCGGCCGCTGCGGTCCGCAAACACTTTCACTTCGCCGCGAGTGTCGCCGTCCGTAATTGCCCGATCCAAGCTTGTAAACGGAAATCGATAGGTCGTATACTTCTTGCGCGATTGGCGCAATTGCTGTTCCGAGGCCGCCAAATGCGCCAGTTCCGGGTCTGTGTAAGTGACCCAAACTACGTGGCTCTGGTCCAGCTTCTGAGGCCAGCGCAGGATCGCGTTGGTCACGGCAACTTTGCTCATATGCTCCGCCATATGAGTGAATCGATATCTACCGGTGACGTCGCCCGCCGCATAGATGTGATGTTGCGAGGTCCTTGCATGATCGTCGACTGTGATTCCCTCCACTCCGTAACGAACACCGGCGTCGTTTAACCTCAGATCCTCAATGAACGGTTCGCGGCCCATAGCTGCAAGCGCGGCGTCGCAAGGCAGCATATGTCCGTTTTCGAGTAGCGCATTCAAACCGTTCTCACGCTCCTCTAGAGCTACGACCTTCTGACGGAATACGAATGAAACCCCTTCTTCCGAAAGATAATCTTGCAGTTGGCCGGCTTGTTCTGGATCGTCTCGCGGAAGAATGCGCTTGCTGTCGGACACAACCGTTACTTCTGATCCTAGCCGGCAGAAGGCCTGCGCCATCTCAATTCCGACCGGTCCCGCGCCCATCACCAACAGCCGCTTCGGTTGAGATTTCAATTCGAAAATGGTCTCATTCGTCAGCGCGCGTTTCGAAAAGTCCGCAGTCTTCGGCCGGCTGCCGGTAGCGATCACGAAATATCGCGAAGTGATGCGGCGCGTCATTGCTGAATCTACGATTTCAATTGTGTGTGGATCGCAGAATCGGGCGCTGCCCCGGATCACATCCACCGCCAACTTCTCCAAATTTGACGGAGCGTCCGCCTGCCTATAGATCGTCTGACGCGTCTGCCGGACGTGATCCATCACGCGAGAGAAATCGAATTGCGGATCGATCGGAGGGAGCCCAAAGCGTTCCGCCGTTTTCATCTGATGGACCGCCTTCGACACACGTAACAGCGTTTTGCTCGGTACGCAGCCGGTCCAGGTGCACTCGCCTCCCAGCCGATGTTGTTCAATCAGAGCTGTCTTGACGCCCAGGAGCGCTGACATACCGGCCGCCACGAGCCCGGCCGCACCACCGCCAATCACGATCATGTCGTATTGATAGTTCATGGGCTTTCCCGTCTGTATATTCGCAAAGCCTCCCGTACCGGGCGATGTGAAGACACGTTTGATTCCGGTCCTTGGCGATATTGGCGCCGCGGAACTGGCGAGCGCGATGTTCTTGGATGTTTCGGCAACGGTCTCGTCGTGCCCAGGAGTTCGGCGGATCGTGGCAGCAACTAACTATGGAGATTTCCCGGGGCCGGATTCGCCTACCGGCATCTGGCTTCAGGGCGAAGGCGATCTTGGGCAACGCATCGAGCGGATTTTGACGTATGCGCTTCAGAACGCATCGGCGGCGATGGCCATTGGCGCCGATACCCCCACTTTGATGCCCTCGCATATCGCGGCCGCACTCGACGCTCTTCAATCGCATGATGCCGCAATCGGTCCCGCCCTCGATGGAGGCTTCTATCTCTTAGCCATACGCACATTCAAACCCGGGCTCTTTTCGTCCCTTCCCTGGAGCACGTCTAAAACATGCGAGGCGGTGAAGAAAAGAATGCACGAACACAAGCTTTCCGTAGCAGAGATTGAACCGCTCTTTGACGTGGACGTGCCCGGCGATCTCATCTTATTGGATCAATACCTGGCCACTCATCCGTCCGCCGCTCCGGTGACGCGAGCCTGGTGCTTACGGAACAGATCCAAACTTACACCCGCCTGAACCATGCGCGTCAGCATCATTGTTCCGGCATTGAACGAAGAGGAGTGTATCGCCGCTACCTTGCGTGGTCTACAGCGACTTCATGGCGATAAAGAGATCATCGTAGTCGATGGCGGCAGCCGCGATGAAACCCCGTCGCTGGCTTGCGCGCAAGGAGCGAAGGTCCTCACATCAGCGGCCGGACGCGGTACTCAAATGCACGTCGGGGCTCTCGAAGCCACCGAAGACATACTCTGGTTCGTGCACGCCGACACAATCCCGCCGGTCAATGCTTTGGATGAGATTCGTGCTCAGCTCGCCGACCCATCAGTCGCTGGCGGAAATTTTGGATTGCTCTTCGACGGACCATCCCGAGCGGCCCGGCAGCTCACGGCCATCTACCCGTTGCTCAGAATCCTCGGCCTCAGTTACGGCGACTCGGGAATATTTGTACGACGCGATATCTACGATCGAATCGGCGGATTCCGTGCGCTGGCCCTATTTGAAGACCTCGATCTGCTGCGCCGGCTGCGAAAGGCAGGCCGCTTTGTACACTTGCCGTGCAGAATTGTCACCTCGTCAAGACGATTTGAGCATCGAAATTTCGCGCTGGTTTGGCTCCATTGGACCACCTTGCAGGTGCTGTATTGGTGCGGGGTCTCACCGAATTGGCTGGCTCGGTGGTACCGCCACGCGCGCAAGCCGAAATGCGGTCGATACAATCATCTCTGATCTTCGGTCGCATTTCCTGGAACCAAGAAGAGAGTTTATGTAGCCTGGAGTTAACCTTGGAGAGAGTAGGGAAGTTCTAATGAGTGAAGCGACGGCCTGCCTCAACGAGTGGGAAACGCGCTATGTACTTGCGGCGCTTAACGAGCTAGAAGTGAAATGGCGAGCGATTCAGCGTGCCAGCAAAGACGAAGATGTGATCGCCGAATATCGCAACGATTTGGTGGAACTGATTATGACTCGCGATCGGATCAAGAGTGTTGCCATCGATGCGTTTGGCTCCTCGGTTGCCAACTTTAACCGCACGCCGATTACCGCAGCCTCGCCTAAATCTTAAGCCAGCCTGTACAGGGGTTTTGATCCCGCCGGGACCCACGCAACCCCAAAATGCGGTCGATACGATCATCTCTGATCTTCGGTTGCGTTTCTTGGTACCCTCGCTAAAGGCAGTGTTAGATGTATGAGACTGCCAAACGGGAGTATTCGATCAAATATGGCTTTATTAGTCCGTGACGATTCGCAGACGTCTGGTTTCCGGAATTATGTAGGTCTGCTGCCTAGAACTAAAGATGAGAGTTATGTACCTTGGGCACTTACCCCCGAGCGCCGGGTGGTCTACGCCAGGAGCGACCAGTATCGCAATAAGCCCACCAAGCCGGGACTTATTCCTTACGATTCTTTTATTAGTAAGCAACGGAGGCGATTATGCCAAAGCGCGCTGGGCTCGCTGGCCCTGCGCAACCGCTCATTGTCGAATGAGGCGGTGCAGAAGGTTTCCGCGGGCGTCAAGCGATTCATGATCCGAAAACTTTGGGCCGATCGCGAAGGAACGCTTACGAGATTTAGCGTGAATGTCGCTAAGTACCTGTACGGCACTAGCTATATGTCCTTTGGCCGCATTTCGGATGTGGCGTTAAAGCTTCCCCAGGACGCGCAGAGGGCATGGGACGAATGCACTGGAGTTTTGGATGCTAATCAGCCTCTGCCGACCATCATGGGTCTCCATGACCAGGTGGCGATCAAGATGCTCGCGAATGGAGATTCTGAGAAAACCACCTACGATAGCTGGGCCACCCGCTTTCGTGCCGAGCAGGACGGAGAACTGTTCAATCCGAATTCGCGTGGGCGGGCGAATGCGCCTACTCCGCCGACACCATCGACGCAGGCGGGAATTGCGTCAACGACCGATGGAGGCGGGTTGCCCGGAGTTCAGTTACGGAAACGTGGCGTGGACAGCTATGTGAGAACATCGTTTCCGACTCAATCGACGAAGGCCCCTACGACCGCGCGTCCCGGCTTATCCGGGGTTGGATATTACCAGGATCTGGACAATCGCAACGAATTGTTTGGGGCGGGGCCGTCGGGAACCACGGGTACGCTGCTCGCCTCGGCTATGACTTTTGGCAAGTTAGACAGTGAAGGCGCGCGCCAATACCTGCTGGCGATCATCGCCTATCTCGTTGGCGGCGGGATGCATAGCCTGCACGAATCGATGACTGTTGTGAAGTTCCTCCCGGACGATCTTCGGATGGAGTACAACCCCGGTTCGCTGCTGCGCCACGAAATTGTGGACGGGAAATTAATGGCAAAGACCAATGACTTTCCGGCGCTTCCGCGCACCTTTTTAGCCTCCCAGGAATTTGCCGCCTGGCGCTTTGAGTATTACGACATCGTAGTTCTGGGCGGGATTCATTGGATGTTCAATCGCTAATACCAGGCGCATTATTATTCGAGCAGTTCGGTGCGAGACAAGTGTACGGGTCTGGATTTATAGAGAGCGGTCCATTTCTTTCAATGGCGCCGATGCTTCTTCCCAGCCGCCTTCGGCGCGGGATCGGCCTCAGCCTTCGTCGCTCCTTGCGGGCCGATCTTGCTCAAGATCCGATCATGTAGCCAATGCGCATCCCACCACTCCTTCGGCTCGACTTCCCAACCGGACACCAGTGTGCTGAAATGCACGTGATCGCCCAACGCCAAGCCGGTTGTTCCGCTGATCCCGATCTCCTGGTTCTTCTCCACCGGATCGCCGGCCTTCACCTCGATCTTGCTCAAATGGCCATAAAGCGTCTGCAGCGAGTACCCGTGATCGATGATCACACAATTCCCGAAGATTCCCAGACGATCGGCATAGATAATCCTTCCCGAGTTGGCCGCGCGCACCGGCCGATGCACCGTCTGCGCAATGTCATACCCCAAGTGCACTTCCTTGTCGATGACCTTGCCGTTATATATATATGTGCGGCTATCGGCAAAATATGATTCGCGTTTGCCCTTCATCGGCTCAAACGGGCCCGACCACAGCATCTTGTTTTCGGTCTTGGTGCGCAAATTGAAAATCGTTTCCTCATTCTGCTTGCGCATTTCGCGGTTGATCTTGACGTAGCGCGCCACAAGGTCGCCGCTGCCCTCCGGGTCCAGTTCGTTGACGAACTTCTCCAGGTTTGCGGTGGTCAGGTTGATCACGCTTTGGTGGAACTTCTGCGGTTTGATCTGGGTCCAGAAGGAGCCCGTCACCTCGGTCGCCGCAACATTGCGCGCAAACACAACCGGGATGGTGCTGGGCGGCAGATCCCACGGGTAGGCGAATAGCGAGAAGCGTTTATTGCTATTGTCGGGCTCGCCCGGCATAGGAAAGCTCAGCGATGTGTACTTCCCGGCATGAACGCCGGCGTCGGTCCAGCTTCCGCCCACTTCGAACGTTACCAATTCCGCGCCGCCTTGATTGATGTAATGCTGAAAGCCATCGGGCGTGACGGTTGGCGGCCGCAGAACCACCTGCACATCTTGACTGAGCGTGGTAGTTGAGCCGCGAAAATCATTCGATTTTACTTCAATCACCAGCTTGGCAGCGCCCTCCTTGAGGAACGACGCCTCTTTCTTACCGGCCGGGAAAACGACCGCCCGGCTGGCCTGCTTGGACTTGTCTTCATCCGTGAAGACATTCTGCCGCTGGCCATCCTGCTCAACGAACGCCTTAACCGATTTGGTCCCATGCGGATCCTCGGCCACCACATTGACTGGTGTGTCCTGCCCGATCGCCACAACCGGCTTCGCCAGCTTCACCACAGGTTCATCTCCCGAGAACCAGATGATCCCGAAAACAACCAGGATCACCGCACCGACACCAATAAGCACGCGATTCAACATTTATGTCTTTATAACCCGTCGCCCGGCAATTTGGTAGTTTCCGCGCAGAACCCATGCAATTGCTTCGGAATAGATCCGATGCTCTTCGACCAGAATCCGCGCCGAAAGCGTTTCTACCGTATCACTATCTTCCACCGCAACGGGCGCTTGCAGCAGAATGGGACCGCTATCCAGTTGTTCATCGACAAAGTGCACCGTGCACCCCGTAATCCTAACGCCATGCGCTAAAGCCTGATATTGCGCATCCAGTCCTGGAAACGCCGGAAGCAGCGAAGGATGGATGTTTAAAATGCGCTCACGAAACTGCCGGACAAATTGGCCGCTCAGCAGGCGGAGATAACCAGCGAGGCAAACCAAGTCCACTCCATGTTCTTGCAACAGAGCAGCCACTTGCGCATCATATTGGACGCGATCGACACCCGCGGATGGAATCGATCCGCAGGTAAAACCCATCTCGCGCGCTGTGGCCAGGCCTGGAGCAGAAGCACGATTCGAAAACACAAATCCGATGGAGCAATTGAGAGTTCCGTTCGCCACGTTGCGCGCGATCACCTCGAAGTTCGAGCCCCGGCCGGATAGCAGAATGCCTAGACGCGCCTTGCTCACAAATATTGAACCCTGGGCTGGCGCGAACCCTTATGTTCCACCACACGGCCAATCTGGTAAAACGGTTCGCGAAGCTTCTTAAGAATCTGCGATACGAATCCCAGCGTCTCCGAGCCCACTATCAGCACCATGCCCACGCCCAGGTTAAAGGTGCGGCGGAAATCCTCTGGCGGAATATTGCCAACCCGTCGCAGCAATTCGAAAATCGGTTGATGCGGCCAGCTCTTCAGATCGATCTCTACGGCACAATAACGCGGCAGAATGCGCGGTATATTACCCGTCAATCCCCCGCCTGTGATGTGCGCCGCGCCCTTCAAGTAACGCGCCTCATGCAGTGCGTGGATGGGCGCCAGGTAGGACTTATGAACCCGGAGGAGTTCTTCGGCCACCGTGGTTCCCAACTCCGGAATAGTGCTTTCCGGATCGTGCCCGGCCATCTCAAAAAGCACCTTGCGCGCCAGTGAATAGCCGTTCGTGTGCAGACCATTCGATGGCAGCCCCAGCAGCAGATCGCCCACGTCTATATCTGCTCCAGTGATCATGCGCTTCTTCTCTACCGCACCCACAATGAAACCCGCCAGGTCGTATTCGCCTGGCTGGTAGAGGCCTGGCATCTCTGCGGTCTCGCCGCCGATCAGCGCGCAGCCGTTCCGCTTGCACCCGCGCGCTAATCCGGCCACTACGCTCCCGCAGATCTTCGCGTCCAACTTTCCGACGGCGAAATAATCCAGGAAAAACAGGGGCTCGGCGCCTTGGACTGCGATATCGTTAACGCAGTGATTGACCAGATCTTCCCCGATCGTGTCATGGCGGCCCGTCGCAAACGCGATCTTCAACTTCGTCCCTACGCCATCGGCCGAACTCACCAGCACCGGCTTTCGCCAGCGTTCCAAAGAGTAGCCCGCACCGAAGCTACCAATAGAGGTCAACACCTCCGGAGTGAGTGTTTTGGAGGCGTGCCGTTTGATGAGTGCGACTGCGCGGTCCGCCTCGTCAATGTCCACCCCCGCATCGCGATAACGGGTTTCTTCCATCGCTGCTGATGGTCAGTGTAGCGGATGCGAGACTGGTGCGAGATGGAGAAGTTGTCAGATCGGCCTCACCCGGCTCCGTATCGTTCCTGGGTCGAGGTTTCAAGGCCGCAAATCGCTGCTAATTTTCAAGCCATTCGTTGCGTCGTCGGCCCAACCGTTGAAGTAATGCCTGTCGTGAAGGCGGATGCATATCGCCACGGTGCGGTAGAGGTTTCCCGAACGCTGGAAGCGCAGGGGGCCCGCTGGCTCGCAGTAAGCAATACCGAAGAAGGCGTGGTGCTGCGCGATGCGGGTATCAAAACGCGCATTCTCGTAATGGCGGACTTCCTGCCTTTTACCCGCGACGTGTTACTTGGTTGCGAGTTAACCCCGGTGCTGCATTCACTTGCCGATATCGCTGCCCTGGACCGGCTCGCGGTTGAACGGAATCGGCGGTATGCCTATCACTTGAAACTCGATACCGGCATGGGTCGCCTCGGCGTGCGCTGTGACGCCGCAACGGTGGGCAATGCGATCCTGGCCGCCAAAAACGTGGACATGGAGGGCCTGCTGACTCATTTCGCCTCCGCGGGAAATTATCAGACAGCGCAAACCGACGAGCAGATTGTTTTGTTTGAACAAATTGTTGAGGGCCTAGCCGTCCAAGGGATCCATCCGACGTTGCTCCACATGTCGAGCACCATTCCCGTCGCTTATGGGCGAAAGCGCGCTTGGCAGGGCATGGTGCGTCCCGGCCATGCGATTTACGGCTATCTATCGGCAGCCCGCGGTACGGCCCTGCACCGCGTCCTCAACGTGAAGCCGGCCTTGTCCTGGCGGGCAACCGTGCTTGCAGTGAAAGATATCCCGGCGGGCGCGCAGGTCGGCTATGGCGGAATTTTCCGCGCGCAGCAGCCCATGCGTATCGCGGTCCTTGCAGCCGGTTACGCCGATGGCATCCCGCATCGTTTGGGCAACCGCGGCAGCGTCATCGTCAATGGCAAATTTGCGCCAATTCTGGGAGCGGTGTCGATGGATCTGACCACCATCGATGTGACCCAATCGCCTGAGCTGCGCGTGGGCGATCCCGTGACTTTACTAGGAGCGGAAGGCAGCGTCAGTATCGACGCCACGCAGATCGCAAAGCTGGCGGGGACCATTTCGTATAGCGTGCTCTGCGGCATCCACGCCAGAGTCAAACGCATGTATGTCTAGCAATCAGCAGAGACGCAGGCATGTTTCCAAACACCTTGCAGCATAGCGGGAACCCAAAGGTTGGTCCGCCCGTTGGCGACATCATGACCGCGGCGGAAAAGGACAAAGCAAAGGCAGCTCTGCAGCAGGCGAGCGACTCGGTACGCGAAGCCATTAATTTGGGCCGCCAAGGTCAAAATGGTGAAGCGCTGAAAGCTTATCGCCGTCTTTTCGGGGAGCTGTTTCCGCTCTCATAGATATGGCCAATCAGGTAATACAGCGACTGAATGGGGACGAATGCCAACACCTCTATTCCTGGTGGCAAGTTCTCTCACTTCTTCGTCGACGGGACCATGTGACCAGAGTTCGGGTCGAGGACGGTGACGGTGGCTCTGTTGACGACGTAACTGTGCACCACGAGCCAGGGAGCGGAAAGCCAGAAGAGTTTTATCACTATTCCTTTCAGGTTAAATATCACGAGAATCAAGCCCAGCACTATTCTCTTCGGCGCTCGCGAGAATTTATCCACCTCTGCTCTTCAGAAATGACCCAGGCATTCTGAACTGAACGCACTCGCCGGGCTGCTGAAGGCGTGATGAAGACGATGAATCATCACGATGCCAGAGGCCCGGAAGAGACCGTGCACGATATGTCGCCGGTGGTTCCGGCCGAACCCGCAAGTGGGAGACCGGCAACGGGCCTGCGGTAAGCCGGAATGTCAGACGGCGCGACGAAAGAAAACCCAGGCAGACTGGCGAGATCGAAACCCTGGCTACGCCATAGCGTAGTGGATCGACGAGCACGCGACCGGGCCGGAGGCGCCGGAACCGCTTCGATTGCCGGCTCCGCTCAACCAACTTCCCTGGGACTTTGCGAAAGACCAGTTCGGGCCACAGGGCACTGATTTCATTGCCCTTATGGGAGCACTAATGATCCGCACCGAGAAAGACCAGATCCTGCCGTATCTCATTGATCCGGCAGGAGTTCCCGGCACACTTCCCTTTCCTCCGCAAAGACCAGTTCCGGCCTCCCGCATACTCGACCCCAGCCGGCAGACCATGCAACTGGAGTTTCACCAACTCGATCTCAGGTGGGAGCATCTGCGGGTGCGCCAGCCGCACCGCCAGCGCCAGTTACGCATCGCTGGCTGAGAGTGGCCAGCAGACGCCCATCGTTGTCGTATTGCGAAAAACGATAGCGCCCGCTATCTGGTGATCGACGGCTACAAGCGCATTGCCGCGCTGCAACAACTGCGACGCGACACGGTGGAAGCCACCGTCTGGCCGATGGGCGAAGCCGAAGCTCTGCTGCTGTCGCGGTCGTTGCGATTAAGCCCGCAGGAGAGCGCTCTCGAACAGGGCTGGCTGCTTTCTGAGATGGAGGAGCGCTTCGGTTACTCGCTCGACGAACTGGCGCGTCGTTTTGACCGCAGCCTGAGTTGGGTATCGCGGCGGCTGGCGCTGGTCGAGTTATTACCCGAAACGGTGCAGCGCCGGGTGCGCGAAGGAACCATCACCGCGCAGATCGCGATGAAGTATCTGGTACCCATCGCGCGCATCAGCGCCGGCGACTGTGAGCGCATGGCCGCCATATTCGTGAAGCACCGGTGCGATATGTCTCGGTGAACTCTATTCGTTACTCGGTTCCTGGATCGGGCGGCGCGTGGAGGTCCGCGAGACGCGGGACAGGATCGCGATCGAACTCGATCCCCGACATATCGTGACTCATGACCGGGTGCTGACGCCGCTATCGCAGCGCATCACTCTGGCCGAACACAGACCGCCGCGCGGTGCGGGCGTGAAACGAAGCGATCCGCATCCGGAAGAACTGGCGCTCGTCGAAGCCGCCCGGAGATCGCTCCCTATATATCGGCACTGAAGCAGAAGGGACGCAAAGTAGTGGCTCTTGCCCCGCATCCAACGCACGCATCACCGTGATCTTCAGATCGCGGCTGTAAACACCTCGGGACAAATCCATTCCTCTCTCCGTTCAATGTATTTGTTCCCTTAACTCGCTCTCTCATTTTTGGGTTCACTCCAGAAGTCCCGGGTCCCCCCATCCGCATTCCCCTACGGAATCTCTTTGCTGATTTAGACTAACCGGCATGTTCGCAACGGGCTCTGTTGCACCTGGATCAGCTGGCAAGAACCTGCCCTTCAGGATTTTCTTGACCAGCTCGATGCCAATAAGGACCCACATCTGTTGTGCATGCTCTCGTTCTAATCGTTCTCGGGCCGACTTGTTAGAATCTTTGATCAGATTGCCTGACACGACGGAGAACCTTCATCCGCGCACGGAAGCGGTGCTCGACTTGCTCTATCGGGCTGCTGCCGATCCGGCAGCTTGGCCAGACTTTCTGGCCTCAACCGCGCAGGTATCGGAGGCATGCACAGTCTGTCTCCTCGCTCAGCAACCACCAATTTTGCATCAGCAGCCCCATAGCGCCCAAATCATCGAGAGGAAGAGGCCTTCCCTCCGATAATGTGCGTATCTGCGTGAGCAAAGCTTCCAGGAGAACGTTCACCGCGGCGCCGAGCCTCGGAGCGTCATCTTCAATCAGCGCATCGAACTCAGCGCCGTAGCGGTCACGCCACCAACGGGGATACAGCTTTGCGAAAACACAGATGAGCCGTTTCATGCGTATTTCAGCCTCTTTGTAGCGGTGTTTACAACCCGGGCGAACATCCCGAGCTGGTCCTTCAGATGCGCCGCACCGGTTGGAGTGAGCTTGTATGGCTTGCGGCGGTCTTTCGACGCCACTGGAACAATCCATTTCCGCTGTTCAAGCCGAGTGATGGCGCCATAGAGGGTTCCCGGACCCAAGCGCAGTCCCGAAAATCGCTCAATGTCTTCCATGATGGCGTAACCGTGTTTGGGACCGTTGGAAAGGCTCGTAAGCACAAGAATAGAGGGGCCGGCGTTCACTATTACATCCTACGTAATATCGTGATGCGTAATATTTGCGCCGTCAATGCCGATCTTTCTGGGTGCGCCGAGGCCCCTTGCGGGGCGGGAAATGCGACACGGCGGTCGCGGCCATTTGGCCGGGCGGATGGCGGGCGCAATTCCCGTAGTTGCGGCCGGTCAGGTTATCACAGGCTGATTTACCTGCCGCCGGGGACGGCAAGGGTCAATTTCACCTCCAACGAATTTGCCTGTATCCCGCCCTCTAAGCTCGCGATATTTTGCCGAAATGAATGACGAGCGGTCTGATTCATCCGGGGACAATGCCCGAGACGGAGCCGGGATGCAGAATTTCATGGAAATCGTTTTGTACATGGTCCTTTGTGACATTCAAGAACGGCCAGAGGCAAGCTTCGTTTTGTTGTGCCCAGGAGGCCGCGATAAGGGGTGAAACGCACCAGCCTGGACCGCACTTCTCATCGTGCGGCAATCCTGTTCGAAGAGCGTCGACGGTCTATATGGCGTCGCACGGACCGTCTTTTTGCTGGCCTTTTGGCCGGCCAATGGCTGCTCTGCGTTGCCGCCGTTTGGGCTGAGCGTTCCGGCCAAATCCATTCTTATATTCTGCCCGCGATCCTTCTCAGCGGCACTACCGCGCTGTTTCCGATTGCCCTAGCTTGGTTTCGCACTCGCGAGGCTGCGATTACCGAACAGTATGATCCGGCCGAGGAAGCGATTTCCGCCGCAGATGGGTTAGGCAGGCAGCTTCAAGAGACGAGCGGCGAACTGACCAGACTCCTGCTCGATTCCAACCCTGAGGCCATATATGGGATCGACGTGCAGGGTAATTGCACGTTCTGCAATCCAGCCTGTCTGCAACTGTTAGGTTACTCGAATGTCACAGATGTGCTTGGCCTAAATATGCACGACTTGATCCACCACACGAAGCCGGATGGGACGGCATACCCGGTCGAGGAATGCCATATCTACGACGCCTTCCGGCGCCAGACCAGCACTCACATGGATAACGAGGTTCTCTGGCGCAAGGACGGAACCAGCTTCCCCGCCGAATATTGGTCCCGTCCGATCTATCGACAAGACAAAATCGTCGGAACAATCGTGACTTTCGTGGATATTAGAAGCCGCAAGCAAGCGGAGGAAGCCTTAAGGACGGCGCTGGATGCGGCCGAAGCAGCGAACCAAGCGAAGAGCGTGTTCCTGGCTAATGTGAGCCATGAGATTCGGACCCCCATGAACGGCATCATGGGGATGACGTACCTGGCGCTCGAAACGGAGTTGAATCAGGAACAGCGGAGCTATTTGGAAGTGGTCAAATCGTCGGCGGATGCGCTTCTCGTGGTCATCAACGACGTTTTGGATTTCTCCAAAATTGAAGCCGGGAAATTGGATCTGGAGGAGATCGAGTTTTCACTGCGCGCCAGCATTTCTGAAGCATTAAAGCTACTCAGCATTCGCGCCCACGCAAACGGTCTTGAACTTGCCTGCGACATCGATGCCGGCCTGGCCGATGGACTCGTGGGCGACCCTGGGCGGCTGCGCCAGATTATCGTCAATCTCGTGGGCAACGCGATCAAGTTCACCGAGTCGGGAGAAGTGATTGTACGTGCCACCGAGGAATCGAGAGATGAACGCGGCGTCGAGATTCACTTTACGGTAAGCGATACCGGGATTGGCATTCCCGCCGCAAAACAGGCAACCATCTTTGACGCGTTTGCTCAGGCAGACGGATCGACTACCAGAAAATATGGCGGAACCGGGCTCGGGCTTAGCATCACACGCAGGCTGGTAAAGATGATGGGAGGCCGAATCTGGCTCGAGAGCTGTGTCGGCCAAGGGACCACGTTTCACTTCAGCGCGCGATTCGAGCTGGGAAGCCACGTCGCTAACGAACCGGCAGTATACGTTCCGGGAGATTTCAAGAACGTGCCGGTCTTGGTTGTTGACGATAACCTGACAAGCCGTACCATCTGCGGAAAGTTATTACAGCATTGGGGAATGAACCCGGTGCTTGCCTCGGATGCGTGGGATGCGATTTCCAAGGTAGAACGCGCTTATGAAGCCGGTGAGCCATTCCGCGTAATGCTGGTGGATGTGCGTTTGCCGCAGATTGATGGTTTTGCGTTTTGCGATTGGATTCGCGACACTCACAGCCTGAATGAAACTTCGGTGGTGATGTTGAGCTCCACCGGCCAGCGGGAAGATGCCGTCCGCTGCCGCGACAGGGGCATGGCTTGTTTGGTCAAGCCGTTGGATCAGAACGAATTGCGGAACGCGGTATTTGCCGCTCTGGCCCAAAAGGATCGGCCAGCCGATGCAGCCACGGATCAGGCGGATGAACCGAAGGTCGGCAGCCGTCCTTTGCGCCTCCTTCTCGTGGAAGACAATGAAGTGAATCAAGCGTTTGCCGTCGCCCTGCTAACCAAGCAAGGTCACTCCGTCATGGTAGCGGGGAACGGTCTCGCGGCGCTTGCGGCACTGGAGAAGGAACGCTTCGACGGAGTGCTTATGGACGTGCAAATGCCTTTAATGGACGGCTACGAGGCGACAGCCGCGATCCGCGAGAAAGAGAAGGGCTCAGGCACTCACATTCCCATCATCGCGATGACGGCGCACAGCATGAAGGGTGACCGGGAAAAGTGTCTGGATGCCGGAATGGATAGCTATTTGTCCAAGCCGATTAAGAGCAAGGAACTGCTACGTATCATTGAGACCGTGATAGCGGGTGCGCAGTCGGAAAGCGAAGCGGCTTTCGAATCGTCCCGCGCACCTGTGGGCGTTGCTGGTAATGCCGTAATCGACCGGGAAGAGCTATTGGCCCGCGTGGATGGAGATACCGAGCTTCTTCGGGATATCGTCTCTTTGTTCCTCGCAGACCTGCCGGGTACCCTCGCGGCCATTCGTCACGCCATCGAAGCGAATAATGCCACGGGCCTCATGAAACTGGCTCATTCGCTCAAAGGATGCGTCAGCAATTTCTCCGCGGATATCGTTACGCATGCGGCGCTCCGGCTCGAGACCGTGGGGCGAGAAGGTGACCTTAGTCATGCGCCAACCGCCTTGAAGGAGTTGGAAGCCGCAATTGAGGAATTGCTGCCCGAATTGGCAGATTTCGCGCCCGCCTTCTCGCAAAGCTAACGCCGCGCCCCTTCTCGATTAACCGCGTTCTTACGAGCCCCTCGCGTCATCCCAGTAAAGCCGTTTTACCCTCCGCGGTTGAACCTATTTCCCGAAACTTGCCTTGCTGCTGGCAAATGTTCTGGATAACCCACCGAAGACGGGGGAATCTACCCTTTAGCGAGTCAACTGAAATATAGATAACACTCATAAAGTAATATATATAACGGTACTGGCTCCGGTTGCGTCTGAAGCTAACGGAATTTTATTTTTCTGCGATTGATGGGCGATGGCAACATGAACACCCTTTTAACTGTCTTTGGTCGAGAACAGATTTCACCACGCGCACGCTGGCGCAGCTATTTAACGAGCGGGCTAGTTCACGCAGGCGTAATCGCTCTGTTGTTAATTATCCCGGTTGCCGAGTGGAGGGAGGTGCCCGCTGCCCGCCCAGCGCCTGCGGAAAGGGTATTGCTACTTGCGCCGCCTCCCATCACGATCCGTGCGCCAAGAGTGCGCACCACGACTCCTCGCCCGCGGCAAGTGATCGCGAGGCGCCACATCCAATTGCCGCCGGTGGTGCGTAGGCCCGCCCCTAAGGTGCTGGCAAAAACGAAGCTCCCCCCGGCGCCGGTTGTGACAAGCAAACCGGTGGCCGATCTTCCGAAAATGGCTGAGCTGAAGCCATTACCCGCTCCCGTGGTTCGAAATCCAGCGCCCGTGATCAAACCGGACGTCCAGCAGGTGAAGCTGGGAGCCTTTGGCGCCAAGTCACAGGCAAAGGGCCGGGAAATTGCGCATGCCATGAAAATCGGTGGGTTCGGCGATCCGAACGGTGTTCCACCTTCAAAAGACAACCTTAAATCGCCCATTATGATGGCCAGACTAGGCGGATTTGAAATGCCGCAAGGCGCCGGTAACTCGGGCGGGAACGGACGAAGCGGTGCGTCGTTCCAAAGGACCGCATTCGGGGACGGCGGTGTTGGCGGGGGCCAAGGGCGCGCCCGAGGAGGATCAGGCGCCGGCGGTACGGGTGTCGAGGTTGGCGGTTTTGGTGGAGCTGGCGCGGGAAACGGTGGTGGGAGCGGCGGGGCGAACAATGGTGAAGCGTTGAAAGTTGGTGGATTCGGCGAACAACATACGGCTCGCAACCAACCCACTCGGGCCCAAACGGCCGCCCCCGCGACATCGCCGGTTGTCATTTTGTACAAGCCGAAGCCGGCATACACGGCCGAGGCGGTCCGTCTTCATCTGGAAGGCGAGGCTGCGTTGGAGGTGGTCTTTTCCGCTTCAGGCAGGGTCCGTGTCGTTCGGGTGGTACACGGACTTGGACATGGCTTGGACCAGGAAGCCGAACGGGCCGCTATGGAGATACGGTTCCGGCCGGCAATGCGTGGGGGGAATCCTGTGGACATCACGGCTATGGTGCGCATTCTATTTCAGTTGACCTGATCGGGCGCGCAAAGTACCTAATTCGCAACATTTGAACACAACCGGAGAAAACAGAGGGTCGGAGGCTTTATATGACAATGTTACGGTTCATTCTCAATGGCAGCGTGGGGATGGCTTTGTTTTTCTCGCCGCCATTGTTCGGTCAGACGTCGCAGCCCGCGCCGGTATCCGCGGCGCCCCCGCCTGTTGTGGCGACAAACCCGGCCCGCAGCGTAGATGAGGTCGCCGACCGTTTGATTCGGAATGAGCATGCGCTTCGGCGCCGGCTCCTGACGGTTCACCCGGTTCTGGAGACCTATATACAGGAACTCAAGCCGGACCCGGAATTGGGCGCGGTGCCAAAGAGCGATATCTATTTTCTGGGAAAGCTCGCGATCAATCGCGGTGAGGGGCAGCAGTCGCTGATCCCGGCGCCCTGGCTGGGCAAGCGGGTGATGGAACGCGTCTCCTCGGTATTTTCCGGCCGCTTTCTGCCGAACGGGTTCGCCGAAATGGTTGTGCTTTCCTATCACTTTGACAAGGCCCACTATAACTTTGAATTCGTCAAGCGCGAGTTTCTGGGCGATGTGCGCTGTCTGGTCCTCAATGTGGTCCCGAAACAGCACGACCACGGCCTCTTTATCGGCCGGATCTGGGTCGAGGATGCCGGATATAACATCGTTCGCATGGATGGGACATTTATCTCGCCACCAACGGCGCAGTCCTATGTGCACTTCGATTCCTGGCGTATAAATGCCGGCCCAAATCTGTGGCTTCCGGCCGATATTTACACCGAAGAAGGCGACATGCCGCATGGACTGTTCCGCGCCGTCCGATTTAAAGGCCAAACCCGGTTGTGGGGATACGAGGCGGGCAAGAACAATTCGAACGAGCAGTTTACGGATCTGGTGGTGGATGCGCCCCAGCAGGTATCCGATCAGAGCGCTTCGGCCTCCGATGCAGCCCCGGTCGAGGCAGAACGATTGTGGGAACGCCAAGCCGAAGACAATGTGCTGGATCGTTTGCAGAAGGCGGGTTTACTGGCCCCCACCGGCGACGTGGACAAGGTCGTTCAGACTGTATTGACGAACCTTCAAATCACCAATAAGATCAATCTCCAACCGGCTGTACGCGCACGGATTCTGCTGACGACGCCGCTCGAATGCTTCACCGTCGGACACACGGTTGTGATCAGCCGCGGTCTGCTGGACGTTCTTCCCGACGAAGCCAGTCTGGCTGCCGTACTCGCGCACGAACTGGCCAACATCGACTTGGGATACGCAGTGAACACCAAGTATGCGTTTGCAGACCGGCTCTTTTTTCCGGACACGGCGGTACTCAAGAAACTGAAATTAACAGAGAGCCCCGCGGAAGAGACGGCAGCCAACCAGAAGTCTTTGGAGATCCTGAAGAACTCGCCCTACGATCAAAAGCTTCCTCAATTTGGCTTGTTCCTGAGGGCCTTGAATGCCCGCAGCAAGGATATGCCAAACCTGATCCATCCGTTGTTTGGGAACCGCATGGCACAACCGGGCAAGGTTCTGGAGCTGGCAGCATTGATGGAGAACTCTCCGCAATTGAAGCCTCGATCCATGGAGCAGGTCCCCGCTCTGCCGCTGGGAGGGAGAATCAGACTGGATCCTTGGACAGATCAATTGGAATTGAAGCGCGAGGGCAATCCTCCGCTGCAATTTGCGCGGGAGAAGCTTTCCTTCGAAGTGACTCCATTCTTCCTTCATCTATCGCGCGAGCCCGAAGTAGAGCAGGCTGCGAACAACAAGGTGGAAGGCGAATAACTCACAACCTCGACAGAAACGGAATCTTCGGCGCAAACGCGTAATTCAACTGCACCAGCACGATAACTGCGATCGCCCACCGATTGTCGATGAAGCATAGCGCGGCCCCGGCTGCATAGAGGCCCTGCGCCACCAGAATCCGGCGTTCGATGGCGCACGGCAAGTCCGGTGGCGCGTCATCTTTTACCAGGCCTGCGTGCACTACGTAGCGCCAACTCGCATAGAGCGCTGCCCCCAACACCAGAATGTTGGTCCAATAAACCAACAGCGCCAAGCGCATCCGGATGAACTCCGCCAGCAGCGAGGTGGAAAACGGCATCATCGAGACCGCCGCCAAAAACGCCAAATGGATCCAGGACAGAGAACGGTTCACCCGCTCCAAGTGGTTGAGTTGCGTTTGCTGCCCCGTCCAGAAGATGCCCAGCGTGAGAAAGCTCATCAGAAACATCAAGACACGTGGCGCCAAACCCGCCAAGGCATGCCAAAGTCCCGCCTCGCTCCGCACCGATTCCGCCGCGGGGGCGTGAATATCCAGCACGAGGAGCGTCATGGCCACCGCAAAGATGCCGTCACTTAGCGCCGCAAGCCGCTCAAGGCTTTGGCCCGCGATGCGGTTATAGAAGGTCTTCATTCCCGCACTATTTTAGTGCTCCCCGGCCGGGACGGACCGGGGAGCATTGGCGGTTACTGGAGGAAGCCGGAATTCACCACGTGGTCGTGGTCGAGCACTGCGTATTGCGCCTCATTAGCGGGATCGGACACGCCTCGCACTGTGGCAATCGCACTGTTCCCGGCGATGATCAGCACTTTCTTGGTATGGTCGTCCGGATTGGCCGCGGCCATCAGGAGCGAATCGTTCTCGGAACCGTATGCGGCCTTGCCGAGAGTGAAGGTGTCGCCATCGAACGGCAAATGGAGCTTCTCCGCCCAATCCGCGAGCGCCGAGTTGGTTTCCGGCCTGCCTATGAAGATTACATTGTGCGAGCGTAGATCGGCATCGGTTACCTCATAATCGCGGACCAGCGGAATGCTTTTTTCCATGCGGTCCAGCGCCTTCGATTGCAGGTGTTCAGCGGCGTAGCGGTTGGCACCCGCCTCCGTAACAGTACCGTAGACGATGATCGAGTTCGCCAGATCCTGCTGGTTGAATTCGGCGATATAGAGCGGTCCCTTCTCAGCGCCCGGTAATCCGGTCTTATCGAGCCAGGCCGAGATCATGTCCCCGTCCAACCCCGCGCCGTCTTGTTTGATCGCCTCCAAAAATTCCGCTGTGGTGACCGTCTTGGTGGTGTGACCGGAATAGAACGCATTCATGAACGCGTCAAACCTGTCGTCGCCCATCTTCTGACGCAGGGCATCGAGGAAAAGAGCGCCCTTGAGCTTGGCGATCTCATCCCAAGCCATGGACCGGATGTCGCCGTTCATCTTCGAAAGCGGGCGATCCTGCGTAAGTTGGAGCCCACGCAAGCGAGTACGGTAGGAATCGAGCGTCTTCTGAACGTTCTGAGACGTCAGGGCATCGTAATAGGCGGCAGACCCCGCTGTAAGCCAAAGATCGGCGGGAGTCGCAGGCAGCAGCCAGCCTTTCCAATACTTCGAATCGGCGGCTGCGACCGAGTGGCGGCCGCGACGCTGGCCCGACCCGCTGGCGTCTTCCGTTTTCGCGGTGGGAGCAGGTGGCTTGATTTCGGTAAGCTGCGGGCCCAATTGCGCCAAAAGCCCATCGTTCGCCGGAACGTCGAACACCCGGTACCCGGAGGAATAAATGCCTTCGTTCCCTTCGTATTGCTTTTTCTGCCGCTCGTTAGGGACCCATTCGCGCCCGTTGGGCTTCCCATAGACCGCCCAAAGCATCATACGCGAGGCTAAATCGGAATTGGTGATCTTGGCGTCGAAGGAAGTTGCGGTAACCAAAGGCGCGGTGCGGAACGCCAAGAAGCCAAACTGCTCGTCGATTTTGCCTTTGTATTGGTGGTATAGATTTTGCCAAGTGATATCGCGCGGGGCAGGGGAGTACGGTAGATCTTGGGGCACGCCCTTGGGATCCGGCGCGTATTCGAGCCGAACATTCAGGTCCTTCGCGTTGTTGCAGCCCCAATAAAAACCTTCAGTGCCGCCGAACCAATCGTTTTTCGCGCTGTCGTACAGGCGGGTCCGATGAGTCCCGAGTTCAAGCATCCCGATTTCATTGTTCTTGGCATCGCCGATGAGCCATTCATTGGTGTAGAGGCCGTTGTTGTGGTCGGTAAGAATTTTTGCGACTTCAGCAACACTGCTGCCGTATTGGGCGGCTTTGCGGGCACGGTAGGCTTCGGGCGTTCCCTCCACATCGAAGGGGCTCTGTCGGATTGTGGTTTCCGTGAGCACGACACCGGAATCGTTTTGATACCAATCCATGCCGCTCTGGATACCTCCCGGATAGGACTGCATCATCACGCGATGCCCCATAACCGGCTTGATATCGAGCATCACGTTGACCTGCTCGGCGTATGTGAGCCCCCACATGGTGATATGGCCCATAACCATCTTGCCGTCGCGCGTGGCTTTACCGGTCGCGGCAAATGCGCTGCAACGGGCGTTCGGCGGGACAAGGCCCATCTCCTTCCAGGAGGGCGCGTGGAAATCGAGAGTCTCTAAACCGGTCGGAGTCAATGGCAAAGCAGACCGGAGATCCGAGATCTCCGTCGACGAATTCAGCGTTACGATATCGACCAAATCGAGCTTCCGCCCTTCAAGCCGGGCCCCGGCGGCGTTCGCTCCGTCGGCGATACCGCGCATCTCTTCCAAAAGTTCGTGATCGTAGCCTCGCAGGAAATCGGCGTTGGCCATGATGCGGCCTTGTTCCCACGCTGACCTGGAGTCGCCTCCGAAAGCCGCGATGCAACGTTCAATATACGAAGTAATTTCGTTGGCCATCAGGAAACCGTGCTGGTAGCCGCGATCATAGGGCTTCCCTTCAATATGCAGGTAGATCCAGCCGCCGGACGGATAACGATAGGCGGGGCCCAGCGTGCGAACCGAAGCCGCTTTCGGAAAGGCGGAATTCGGCGAGCTTTCATCCAGGCTGACGCCTTGAAACCACGCGTCGCCCTGGAATGATCCAGTGTCGGCAACGCTCAAAGCGATATTGTCCGAGGCGCGCGTGGCAGTGAATTCGAGTTGCACATGGGTCCAGTCGTGGGTTGCCCCCACCGAGGCCGAATGCATGTCCCACGGCATGGATGCCATCGTGAGAGCCGCGCCCACCGCGATCGGTGTCCGCCCGCTATCGGCGACGTGCAGCCCGTTGGTCTTAATCCATCCGCTGAGCATGTAGCGCTTGCCAATGGTCAGATCGACAGATTTTGAAAGGACGTAGGCATCGGAGCCGTTGCTGGACTCTACACGGAGTGATGGTTGCGAGTTGTGTTCGACGGTATCGTCGCGCACCGCTTTGCCGCGGAGGGCGTCCCAGGACACCTGCGACGAGCCGACGGAAAAACTATAGTTCCGCGCGAACCCGCCCGAACATAAGGAAACGGAGAGTAATACCAGAATGCAGCTACGCATGGTACTCCTTTTGGGTTTAGGATACCAGCGAACGGGCGAACCTTAGAATGAAAGTTGCAAACGATTCAAGTGATCGGGGCCGGTTTAGCCGGATGTGAAGCGGCATGGCAGGCGGCGGAGGCCGGCGCCGAAGTGGTGCTTTATGAGATGCGGCCGCACAAACGGAGCGCGGCGCATCGCACCGATGCGTTGGGAGAACTGGTTTGCAGTAACTCGCTGAAAACCGAGCAGATAGATTCAGCTCCCTGGCTCTTGAAGCAGGAGATGCGCCGGCTCGATTCGCTGCTGTTGCGGGCGGCCAATCAGGCCCGGGTACCCGGTGGACACGCCTTGACGGTCGATCGTGATGTATTTTCCGCGGAAATCACGCAGGCAATCGAGAGCCATCCGCGCATCACAATCCAACGGGAAGAAGTTCGAAAGGTGCTGCGCGCCGGGATTACGATACTCGCTACAGGACCCTTGACCAGTGATGCGCTGGCTGAGGATATCGGCCGGCTGACCGGGGCGGAGCGACTGTTCTTCTACGACAGCATCAGCCCGATCGTGGCGGCGGATTCGATCGATATGTCGATCGCGTTCCGGGCTTCCCGATACGGTAAATCGCTCGATGGCGGCGACGATTACATCAACTGCCCGTTTACGAAGGATCAGTACGCGGCGTTTGTGGATGCATTGCTCCAGGCTGAGTTCTACGAGCCGCATATATCCGAAGATAAGACGCCTTATTTCGAAGGATGCCTGCCGATTGAAGAGATCGCGCGGCGCGGCCGCGACACCTTGCGCTTCGGTCCGATGAAACCGGCCGGTCTTGACGATCCGCGCACGGGCCGCTGGGCCTACGCGATTGTGCAGCTTCGCCAGGAAAATCAGCGCGCGGATAGCTACAACCTGGTTGGATTCCAGAACCATATGAAGTTTGGCGATCAGGCGCGTGTGTTCCGGATGATCCCAGGATTGGAGAAGGCGGAATTTCTGCGCTTCGGGCAGATGCACCGCAACACGTATATCAACTCCCCCGCGCTGCTGCAGTCTACGCTGCAATTGCGAACCGAACCGGGAATTTTTTTCGCGGGACAGATTTGCGGTGTGGAAGGCTATGCCGAATCGATCGCCACGGGCCTGCTCGCCGGGCGCAATGCCGCCCGCGTCGCGCAAGGGATCCCGGGAGAGACATTTCCGCGCGAGACGGCGCTTGGAAGTTTGTGCCACTATATCTGCCACGCCGACCCGCGGCACTTTCAGCCGGCCAATATCACATTCGATCTGCTGCCGGCACTGGACGAAGCGACCCGCGCGAAGTGGCGGCACGACAAGAAAGCACGGCATGCCGAAGTATGCCGGCGAGCCCAAGCAAATTTCGAGGAGTTCCTCAATGGCAGCGCTGCGGCCGTCGATTGCGCAATATCTGGCTGAACTCGCGCGGCGCGGAGCATCGGCGCATACGCTGCGGAACTACGCTTCCGACCTGGAGCAGTTCGCCGAGTACTTTGAGCCTCCCGGCGTCACCGCTCCGGCGGTCGAGCAGATCGATTTGCCTTTGCTGCGGGAGTGGCTCTCCAGCTTGTATGATCGGCGATTGGCTCCGGCGAGCGTGCGGCGGAAGCTGGCAGGTGTGCGCGCGCTCTTCCAATTCCTCCTGACGGAAGGAGTCATCCAGCAGAACGCGGCAGCGCGCCTGCGGACTCCGCGCAGCCCGCAGAGATTGCCCGACGTGATGAGCGCGCGCAAAACGAATGGATTGCTGGATTCCGTCGAAACTGGAGATGTGGTCGAGAAGCCATCGAAGGAGCGCGACTTGGCGTTTCTCGAATTGCTATACGGCTGCGGCATTCGCGTGAGTGAGTTGGTGGGCATCAATCTCGAAGACATCAATGTGCGGGATGGTTGGCTGCGCGTGCGCGGAAAGGGTAACAAGGAACGGCAGGTGCCGGTGGGCGGCCGTGCCGCAACCGCCGTGGAACGATATTTGGAAGTGCGGCAAGCGCCCGAGCCCGAACGGGCTTTGTTCCTGAGTTCGCGGGGCACGCGGCTCAGCGATAGGCAGGTGCGGCGGCTGGTCAAGATGTATGCACTGCTGGTCACGGGCGATTCGACTGTGCATCCGCACAGCTTTCGCCACGCCTATGCGACGCACTTACTTAGCAACGGCGCGGACCTTCGAGCGATTCAGGAATTACTGGGACACGCGCGCCTTTCGACAACGCAGAAGTATACGCAGGTGACGTTAGAAGACTTGAAGGCGGTCTACCGGAAGGCGCATCCAAAGGCTTAACAATCACCGCGCGTTCGCGTCTAAGTGGCTGGTATTCCGGTACCACTTCAAATTGTGAGTAGCGGAGCCGATGCACGCGATGTCGGGCCGGCCATCGCCGTCCAGATCGGCCACGGTGCACGCAGCAGCCGACATGCCGCCCAAGTCCAGAACCTGACGATTCCAATGGCTGCCGTCGAATTTATAGATGTAGACGCCGTACGGCTTTCCGCGGAAGCCGGCCACTACTTCGTCATCTCCATCGCCGTCGAAATCGGCGGTAACAATGGTGTGCCCGTTCAGCAAACTCCTATCGATTACCTCGCGCCGCCATTGAGATCCATCTTGCCGATAGATGACTACCTCATTCCCGTGCCAGGGTTCAATGGTGGCTAGAAAACGTTCCTTTTTCAGAGTACCGACAGCAATGTCGCTGGTTCCGCTCTTCGGCCACGGGTCCGGATCTCCTTTTGCAATCTCTGTGCGAGACCATTCACCGTTCGCTGAATGGCGATACAGATGAATCCCCAGAAAGCTGCCGATGAGAATTCGGTCGTGGCCGTTATGATCCCAGTCCGTCACGTAAATGCCATGGACAATGCCTTGCTCGGCATCTCCGATCAGTTCTCGTTTCCATGCTCCGGGCCGGTAGTAGACCAGCGGCACATGACCGCGGAAGTCGGGAGGATGGGAGTCTGCGGCCGTCAAGGGCGCATTGATTAGAACGTTGTGTCCGCTGCCGTCGATATCTGCCCAACGCAAACGGTGAGACGTCGGAAGCTTATCGATAGGCTTGATAGTCCAGAGGCGGCGCGGGTCTCCATCGTGATGCAGAATTACGACGTTGCCGGCGCTTCGCGCGGCGTTCATCGAGAAGCCATACGCGAGCGCAATCTCTGGAATCCCGTCGCCATCCACATCCCACGCCGCGAGATTGATCATGTGCGACAGATTGGTTGCGATCGTGTGCCGCTGCCAAGTTGAATTTTCGAACCACACAAGATCCGTCATATTGCTGGCAAGCGCGATCAGATCAAGCTTGCTGTCATGATTCAAATCGCACGCAATAACCTGATAGCCCCCGGCCAGGTCCGTTGCCAGCGTGTGCGCTTCGAACGGAAGCGACTGTGCCGCTGCGCTTTGGATGACAAGAAGCAGTGCGGCGCTCTGCCAAAGCCGGTTGGTTTTGTGAAGCGCAATCATTCTGAGCATTACTGCGACGTACAATACCATTGCACCAGAACACAATGGCACGACGATCGACTCGAAGAGATTGGCTAACAGGTACCGCGATGTTCTTGCCCGCGTTGGGATTAGGAAATATGGCGACGGCGAGGGACGGCGGCGATCGCTTGGAGGACGTGCTGGCTCGCATCAAGCCGCCCGCGTTTCTGGACCGCGACTTTGAGATCACTAAATATGGCGCAGTCGGTGACGGAGAAACGAAATGCACCGGCGCGATTCGCAAAGCCATTCAGGCCTGCAGCTCGGTTGGGGGCGGCCGTGTGGTCGTACCGAGCGGTCGATTTCTGACTGGGGCGATTCACTTGGAGAGTAACGTCAATCTGTACGTCTCGCAAGGCGCAACGCTCCTGTTCAGCACGGACACCAAAGACTATCTTCCTGTCGTGTACACGCGGTTTGAGAGCACCGAATGCATGAACTATTCTCCGTTCATCTATGCGTTCGGAAAGCGAAACGTTGGGATCACGGGTCCCGGCATTCTGGACGGGCAGGCGGATGAAGAGCACTGGTGGCCGTGGAGAAACAAGGCGCGTGGCGGCCATACGCGGGATCAGCCCAGCACGGGGCCGAACGATGTGAAGACGCTCGTCGAAGAGATGGGCAACAAGGACGTGCCTGTCGAGAAGCGCGTCTTCGGTGAAGGCCATTATCTACGGCCGAATTTCGTGCAGCCGTATCGCTGCGAAAATGTCATCATGGAAGGCTTCACCGTCCGCCGGTCGCCGATGTGGGAGCTGAATCCGACACTCTGCCGCAATGTCACCGTGCGCAATATTAACGTTGATTGCCCGGGTGGTCCCAATAACGATGGCTGCGATCCCGATGCGTCCCGGGATGTGTTGATCGAGAAGTGTACGTTCAACACAGGCGACGACTGTATCGCGATCAAAGCGGGCCGGAATCGGGACGGCCGCCGCGTCGGCGTGGCCTGTGAAAACGTCATTGTGCAGGATTGTGTGATGAAGGAAGGCCATGGGGGTGTCTCCATTGGAAGCGAAGTATCGGGCGGGATCAAAAATATGTACATCCGCCGGTGCGGGATGAGCAGCCCTCATCTTCAACGCGCGCTGCGCATCAAGACGAATTCATATCGCGGCGGCATCATCGACAATGTGCA
The DNA here is from genome assembly GCA_036272835.1 of Bryobacteraceae bacterium. GTDB lineage: Bacteria > Acidobacteriota > Terriglobia > Bryobacterales > Bryobacteraceae > Bog-105. The sequence goes on along the minus strand of DATAXY010000015.1, from coordinate 22,932 downwards.
ATTTATGAACGTTACCGTCGGACAGGTCGCGGAAGCAGTCATTGAGGTGGACTTCTATTACGAAGAGGGCGAAGGAGGACCGTTCAAACCGGTGGTGAACAACATCCTCGTTAAAGACGTGACCTGCCAGAAGAGCAAGTATGGCGTATATCTGAGGGGTTATGCGAACGCGCCGATCTCGGGCGTGACTCTGTCGCATTGCACCTTTAACAACGGTGAAAAGGGCGATTTCGTGAAGGATGTGAAAGGCGTGCAAGTCGAAGATGTCACGGTGAACGGCAAGCGCATCACGGCGCAGGAGTTGATCAGCGGAAAGGCGACGTCATGAAAACTTTGCTTTACAAGTCTTTGATCTGTTCGATGTTTATCTTGGCGGCGATTGCCACAGCCGCGCCGCAGATTCCTTCTGAGGTTCCTCTTTGGCCGAATGGCGCGCCGGGCTCGGAAGGCATGGCCGGTCAGAAGGAGATTATCGAAGGACCGGGGCAGACCCACGACAACACCAGAGTCCATAACATCCACAACCCCTCGATCACACCATTTCTGGCGCGCAAAACAAGTGTGGCCAATACGGCGGTGATTATCGCTCCCGGCGGAGGCCATCGCTTTCTTTCGATCGATACGGAAGGGTACAACGTGGCCAAATATCTGAACACGATAGGCGTCTCGGCATTCGTCCTGAAATATCGCTTGGCACACGAGGAGGGATCGCATTACCGAGTGGAAGTGGAGGCCTTGGCGGACGCACAACGCGCCATCCGCCTGGTACGAAGCCGCGCCGCGGAATGGAATATCGATCCCGCGCACGTCGTCATGATGGGTTTTTCCGCGGGAGGCGAATTGGCGGGTCTTGCCGCTACGCGCTATGACAGCGGTAAGAGCAATTCCGCCGATCTGGTGGAGCGCGAAAGCTGCCGCCCCGATTTTCAGGTTTTGATCTATCCCGGTGGGCAGCCCGCTACCTGGAAAATCACGAAAGAGACGCCGCCGGCGTTCCTGCTCGGCGCCGATAACGACCCGATCACGACCAAGAACGTTCCCGTGATTTACGCCGCTCTACTGAAGGCCGGTGTTCCCGCGGAAGTGCACGTCTACGTGGACGGCGGGCATGGTTTCGGCATTCGCGAGCATCCCAAACCGATGCCGAGCGCCTCGACCTGGCAACTTCGATTGCGCGATTGGATGAAAGATCGGGGACTTTTGCCTCCAGCCTGACGGCGCACTGTTACAATAAAGGTGTTAGTTCTTTCCTCCAAATGGGGGCGCAACGGTTTCGACGGGATTGGATCGTTGTGTGAAGGCGTGTCGGGTTCCGAGCTCCCGTAAAACGATCGGAAAACAACAACTGCCAATACGCAGTTTGCATACGCTGCCTAAGTAATTAGGTAGCCGCTTCGGTTGATGAGCCTGCGCGTCAGCCGGTGAGCGTCATTTTGCAGGATAGGCGGCAGGCTTCGGTCCGGAGCCATGTGCCGAGATCAATCGGACTAGGCGGCTCTCGCTTTTGCCGGTTCTTTAGGGAGTACGCTGAAAATACCAGGACCGGATACACACGTAGGCTTTGCACGGCGGGCTTTCTCGGACGCGGGTTCAACTCCCGCCGCCTCCACCAAATTATTCCTTTTGTTTATAACAATTTGTAGCAATCGACGCGGCTGCGTAAGATTTAGGTAAAATACCTCGGAGAGGTTCATGTGCTGAACATCTTTCGGCGCCACGTTAGCGCGTGCCCAAATTACGGTAAGCGGACTGCCCAAAAATGCCCCAGACGACCGCCTTGCCCGATTCATTACGAAGGTATTGACGGCCAAGGCATCCGGCACAGATCGGAAGCTCTTATCGATCCGCGTACCGGAAACGGCATCCGGGATTGGGCGAGGGCCTGCGAAGTAGTGCGGGACTTGGAGGCACCTGCTCCCGCGCTTGTTCCGGAGAGGCGGACCGCGATCCAGGCCGCCATCGATCATTTTGTCAAGCTCAAGGAGAGCAAGTCTCCCGATACGCGCCGCAAAAACAGGCGTGTGCTGATGGATTTCAAGAGCTTTATGGAAGCGAGCCCGCGCAATTATCAGTTCATCACAGATGTTCGATTTTCGGACCTGACCGACGTCGCCTCTGCATGGCAAGGATCAAACCGATCAAAGGTGAGGGATCTCGGTATCCTCACATCCTTCCTGAAGTACTGTCATCGCGCTGAATTTACTTCCAAGAAACATTGGAGACGGATTGTTCAAGACCTTGAACTGGCCCGATGACGAGGGACCAAAAGAACCGTTCTCCGATGGTGAGCTCGAACAAATCCTCCTACTCGGATGAATATGGACGGCTCGGTGGACCGATTGCGAAGCAAACCGAGGCATTTGTATTACTGATGCGCTACACCGGGATGGATGTCTCTACGACCATGACGCTCCGAAAGAGCAGAGTACGCGGCAATCAAATCCTGACGTATCGTCTAAAAAACAGCTCCGAAGTCTGGACCGTTGTGCCGGATTGGGTCATCGAGAAGCTCTGGCAGGCACAGCACGATTCGGATGAATTCTTTTTCTGGACCGGAAACGGTAAACCGCATACGAGGGCGTCCAAGTGGTTCAGCCGCTTACGAAAACTTTTGAATCTCGCAGCGTTGCCTCATCGGACGCCACACAATTTCAGGCACCATTTTGCGGTTGAACACTTACTCAACGGCACACCTATCGAGGACGTTTCGCGCCTGCTCGGCCATAACGATATCAGCGTGACCATTAAGTCATATGCGGCTTGGATCAAGAGGAGGCAAGAGAAGCTCGAAGGCCACCAGCGACGGGTTTGGGAGAACGACCCGTTGCACAGACGAATGAGGGAGAACGCCGCCAAATAAATCGCGATGGTTACTTATGCGGCCACTATCATCCTGGCATAGACGCGGGTTAAAACGGATTCAGGAATTAAGACGGTCGTGTAGCTGCGCTATATTTCGAGCGCGGTCGGGTATATCGAATTACTCCCGGCTCATTGTAAAAAATGCGGCGAACGGTATCTTTCGACATATTCCACATATCCGACACCTCTTCGACGCGATAATGTCTTTCGCTGATGGTCGCCTGCAACATTAGTACCGCCGCTTCTTATTGAGCTTTACAATCGGCCAGATTTCTCTAATCCATGAACGGACCGACACCCGTTTGGGGAATCCTTTTTACACGCGCAGGTACGTTCCTGAACTTTGCGATCAACCGAGTCAAGCCGATCTAAGGCGCCAAGCAATTGCATCTGAGCCTCCTCAGTTTCGGTTGTGTGGTCGCACACCCTTTCAATCAACGTGATCGCAAAACGAATCTTTTCGGCCGCGATGCGCGCTTGGTACGCGATTTCGTATTCAACCGGCGAGGGAATGGATCGAATTCTTGCTTCGACTATCGAGTAAACTTCCTCGCCAAGTTCGGACGTTGTCACGATTCCTCCTGTAGCACTTAATTCGAGAGCGGGCTTGATCGCCACGGCTGATTTTCTTCGGGGGCGTGCGGTGGCCCGGGCTGCATTGGTTCGTATGGCGCATCGAACAGAATGTCCCGGTTGACTCGAACCGTAAACTTGTAACCGGCGGCCACTTTGATTGTGGGCTGAACGTTTAGGTTTCGGCGGGTCATCTGAGACCCGGTTTGGCTAAGCTCTTGCCCGACCGCTTGCCCAGCGGCTTGGCTGGGAGTCGCATAAGCAAGCACGCTTTGGCTTGTGCGCTGCGAGATTGCGAATGCCGCGCCAAAGATGCTTGTGAGCGCCGAGAAGCCAAGCACTCGTTTGTAGTGGTGATCGACTTTGTCGCGCAGACCGGCGTTGCCGTGCGCATCAAGGCCGACCATGCCGTCGAGATCGACGGACGACCCGTCTGGGAATATGAGGCGGTTCCAGATGACTTGTACCCCATCCTGGGCGTATGAGAGCCGCGAGTCATAGCGACCGATCAACCGTGATCCCTGCGGGATCAAGAGGTACTTGCCCGTTGCGGTATCGTAAACGTTGGCAGTAACCAGGGCTTTCAGTTCGCCTGGCAAATCCGAATTCAAACTTTGCTCTAGCACCGCCGGGATTTCCCAGGCCGCCTCGATTTCGTATTTCGAAAGCGGAGCTGTTCTCGTGGAGTTTAAATAGTCATCCTTTTGGCGGTTTCGCGCCGCGGCCAGAAACACCTCTTTTTCCGCTTGGTTATTCTGATCGCCGGGCTCGTTAGCAGACGAGGGTCCTGCGCGGTGAAAGTCTTGGGCATCAGTATTGGTTCCGTTGTTGCTCTTCAACGCTTGAGTTAGAGCTGCGATACGGGTTAGATCGGCATCTCCTGTATTGGGAGACGACGCGGGTTCAGACGCCCACGAACCACCAAAGCCTTGTGATCCCGAAGAACCGATGGCGGTCGGCGCGATTTCGGCTTCCCGTTCACGCTGATATGCGGCCGCGAACGCTTGTTCCTCTGGAGTCGGTTGCGGGTTGGAACTCGACTGAACCGTTTGCGGCTGAGCCATGGCGACTTGCCGTACTATGCTTGCCCGCTTGCTCACTCGAAGCGCCTTCGGAACTTCGGGATGCAAATCGAGACCGTTCGGAGCTTCGATATGAGCACCGCGGGATTCGGTTTCTTCGGGCGGAATCTCTGCCAAATCGTCCGTTTTATCCTTTGGGGTTTGCACGGATGATCTCCACTTTGTCGGTGCCCTTCCCAGCGCCGAGAAGAAGCTCGGCGCGATCAAACAACCGATCCACGATATAGGTTTGTTGCTGGACTCTGTAGTTCGCCATTTCGCCCTTGCCATCCTTGCCGAGAACAACCAAAGCGGGCGCATCCCGGTGCTGGATATCATCGGGCATTTGAATGAACGTTTTCGAACCGTCGTCGAAGACCCGGAGCGGGCGGATATGTTCATCGCCGCCTCGAATCTTGTAATCAAAGTTCAATCTTTCAACGGCGATCATGGCGGCGGGCACGGCTACCGGCTCCCTTGTTTGGTTCAGCGCGGCCTGCTGAGCCGCAATCTGGCGGTCCCATTTGTACCTGTTGTCCTCTTCCGGGTAGGAGAAGGCAACACGTGCCACATAGTCGTCCGGCTTTGAGATGAGCCGGATGTAATAAGCGCGGCGGTTGGTCGTGATGAGTAGATTCGTGTCGAGCCCGGATGTTTGCGGCTTCAGCACAATAATCTGGGTTTGTTCGGTTTCCGCCCGTACATGGCCGGTGAGATGTTCCATCGCACCGAATCACCGACATGCGGGACTCCGAGCATCTTTTCGCCCGGTTGAAGCTCAATGACGCAAACCCGAAGCGGAGCACACACCACTGTGGGCAGACCAGCGCCAAAGGAATACATGACCCGTCCGTCAGGACCGGGGATCGCGGGGTTCTTCTCCGCACGCCACCGCTGGCTTACTTGCACCGCCTCGGCCGCTGTCGGCGTCAACGGCACATCGGTCTTGAGGTGGTAATCTTTAGGCACAGTAGCTATGGGGGAAGCGGCCGGCCCGCTCGCGAATTGCGGCGGCACGCCCGGCGGAGGCACCAGAGTCTCAGGCTGCTCAAGCGCCTGAATCTGTGCTCCAAAATCGTACTGGCGCAAGAGCGGCGGTATGGAATTCGGCTGTGGGTTCGACGGAGCCCGTTTCAATTCGATTGCCGGTGGCGGGGCCTGAGAAGATTGCTTCGAATTTGTCTCCTGCCCGTACAAGACAGGAGCCAAGATGGCCAATGTGAGAGAGCAGATTGTGGACCTCATGAAGTTATTCATCCTTGCTAAAGAATCTTGTCCCAGCTCGCGTTCGTAATATAGACACCCAGGGGATTGATTCGCGCCAGGCGTTCGTCCATTGGCGGATTGGTCGCGATTGTGAACGACCCCTTCCAGCGATCGGTCGCTTTGATGGCGCCGTAAAGATCCCGCGTCGGTTCAATCCAATCCGCTTCATAGGTGCGGTCACTCGTTGGTAGCACCGACTGGACTTCAATAGAGACCGTTTGCGTTTGCGCCCGGTTCGAAGGAGGGTGAGATCGGTAGAAGTCATTAATGAAGGCTTCGGCGGAGCTACCGTTTGCAATGTGCGCGTAAACGAAGTCGATTGCCTTGCGCTGCGCAATTCCGTCTGTTGTGACCAGCCGGAGATTTTCTACCCAACTGAACATGGTGGCGCGCTTCACGCGATCATCATCCGTGGTGGCTTCACCGGCGAACCCGGAAGCAACCGGGCGCCCCAGGTTATCGAGAAGGACAACGAAAGGCAGCACTCGGGAGCGCGCCGACAACCAGAGCAGGCCGCCTGTTTCGAGAAGCGCGACAAGCGCGCACAACGCCGCCAGCATTCTCCAATTCCGGGCCCGGATAATGTGATCGCCATAGCGCTCATCCCACTCCCGACGAGCGGCGAGATAGGGGTTATAGTGCGCGGTGTTTTCGCTGCGTCGCGACTTTTAGGGCGCCGCAATCCAAAAATCGCTGACATGTATCCCATGAACCTCTCATTCACTCCTGGTGCTCAACAGGCATTCGCGGCGGCGTTGCATGTGGCGCCGAGTCCGATGGAACTCGTGGCCTCGGTAGCCGCTGTCCCGCGTTAGCCATTCGGCTAACCGCATTGGAAACACGTTGAGGCAAATTCGGGGCCGAAGATGCAGGCTCTCGCGGTGGATCAGGTGCAGAACTGCCGCCGCCGGAGTTCAAAGTCGTCGGAGCCGTTTGCTTCGGTCCGCCAGTTGTGCCGATATTGGGGCCTCTCGGCGAGGCGGGCACAGACCCACCTCCTGGAGAGGTTCCGCCCGAACGACCCGAACCGGTGCTGGCGACCGCGGCGCTGACGCCAGAACTCGAACTACCCGCACCGGCAGCAGAGGATATACCGGTAAGGGCCGCAGCCCCACTTCCAACACCAGCTACGGCCCCAACCCCAATAGACGCGGCAGTCAAGCCCGCGCCGACAACCGCTGCCGTGGTTCCCACTAAATCGCCACCTGTGAGGGCCGGTGCCCCGCCAAGAACAGCAGCGAACAGTTTTGGGATATGCCAGCAGCACATCATGAAAATGAGTGCCGCGCCCATCACATCGAAAGCGACCATGTTCGGATGAGGGGCCTTGCCTACCGTTAGCGCTTCATCCATCCAACCCACGCCGAGATTCAATCCCGCGCTGATCAGGCAGTACAAGAGCACAATCTTGATGCCTATTGAGACGGCCAGGCCGATGTACCGTTCTGTATATGGGACGGTCCACCGGCTTCCGCCAAATCCGAGGAAGATGAATCCGACCGAAACCACCAAATAGCTTTCGACCATGGTGACGATGAAATGGATCGTGATGACGATGTAAGAGATCATGATCAGGAGCGCGCAAAAGATAAGCGCAAGCGACGTGCCCGGATTGGTGAAAAACGCCGAAGTGCTTCCCGAGTCCATCAGCGCGCCAGATATGTTCAGGCCTGCACAAACACATCGCCTGGCGACAACGGACCGGCCATTCCGGCCGCGTTTGCGCCAACCTGACTGAAGCTGTCAATCATCGCGGGAATCCATGTACGGCCATTTATCAGAAGCGCGTAGAACGCGCCGATCCACATCAGCTTTCTGATAAGGGCAGCGGTCCAGCTCTGCAGATCCGTTTTCTCCAGGACCATGAGTGCAGCGCTCTAGGCGAATTCAATAACGGCAAGGATGCCGAAGAGGGCATTCGCGTAGACCCAGATATTGGTTGTCCAGACAATACGCTGATTAGCGAACTGTTGCAGAATATCGTTGGCGTTATTGGTCTGGAAATTCTGGGCGCGAATCGCCTCGACAAAAAGCGCCATTAGGACAAGTAGTGGCATCGCTGAACGGCGCAGCAGCCTCGTTGTTTTACAAACAATCTTTTTCAAGACACACCTCCACTGCTCATGCTCATCGCACTTTGTTTGTTGTCCTAACTCGCGGCGGGTGCTACTTCAGGCCCGGATTAAACTTTCTCCCATCACTTTGGGCCGGACTCCACCTATAAAACGCGAGCTGCCTTGCTGCATTGCACAATCGGCCTTCAGTCGAGCCTTGCCACTGTGCGGTTGCCTTTTCTCGGACAGGCTTGCACATCTCATCAACCTGGACGGCTAAGTCAGGATGGTTCCCCAACCACTGCTGCACGTCCCGCGTCGACAAAGCCGAGCGGTCTCCAGACCCAGCCTGCTCTACCTTTTCGACAATCGCGCTTCGCAGTTCGCGGGCGCAGCCGGTCAACAGCGCTCCCATGGCAACGCCCGAAATCATCATCAACCTTATCGGCCCTAGCCGAAATCGCTGCATGAGTTGACTCCTCAAGATCATCATTACCGCAATCCCGGCCAAAACCCGCGTCCGTCGCTAGTTGCAGTCCCCGACGAAAAGTACCATTCAGTGGCAGCTTCATTCGCCGCCTGGCGCTGGATCACAGCAGCCTGGTAGGCTTGCTTGCTGGACATGTCGGCCAACATGAGTTCCCGTAATTTCATCAGTTGCTGAACCTGTTGTTCGGCAATCTGACCCATGACTTGCAATGCCTGCATCCGGCCGGTTGAACGAGATGCCATTGCTCGCAATGAATTCAAAACGGACTGCTCACTCTGAAGCTGCTGTCCCTGCAGGCCAGCCGCGCGGAGGGCGCCGAGCGTTGTATCGAGCGAAGTCTGCGACCAGTTCCGATACTGCGTGTAATACGCGTTCGGCGTGGTCGCGTACCCTGGGAACGTGGTTCTAAACAGGTTCCCGAGGGAATAGGCAAGCGCACGGCCGCCCTGAACCACATTCGCCAAGGCATTCAGATCGGCTGAAATCGGCCCGAACACCTGACCAGGCAGAATCCTTCCATTCCGAACCATGTCGGCGTACATGTTGATCTCGTTGTCAAGCTGCTGCCCTTGGCGGATATAGGACATTACGAGTTGCGCGTGGTTTAGTAACTGGGTTATGTCGGTTGCAAATGCTCCAGCCTGCGCGGGCTGCGAACCGCCAATGCCAAAGAGAGATAAGCATAGAAGAGCTACTAAGAGCTGGCGCATAGAAACTTTTCCTCCTCATACTGTTCCTTTTCAAGGGCCTCGAAATATTCAGCCCAACTGCACAATCCCTTGAGGCGCAGCCATTCCTGTCGCCATGTGGCCGGGAACTTCGTCATCACGCTCTCGACAATCTGGCGCTCTTCGCGTCCATTCACATCGACCCACGAAAGGGCAACTTTGCCCATCCCTAGATCGACCAGGCGACGGCCCAGTGAGCTCATGACGTAGTAGTGCTGCTTGGGTATGCTCATTTGCAAGATGTCCAATTCTTTTTCGTTGAGGCCGATGCGGTCGTAGAACTTTCGAGAACCGGTGTTCCTGGACTCCGTATTGGGCAAGAGAATCTTGGTTGAGCAGTTTTCGAGCACCACATCGGCGATCTCGGAATTTATAACATCGCTGATTTGCTGCGTGGCCATCACGACGGCCGCATTCTTTCGCCGCATGGTTTTGAGCCAGTCTTTCAATCGGCTTTGGAACGCGCGGTGCTGGAGGTAGGACCAGGCTTCATCGAGAAGAATCAGCGTCGGCGAGCCATCGAGCCGTTGCTCAACGCGCCGGAAAAGGTAGAGCAAAACCGGAATAACTGCTCTGTCATCGAGTTGCATTAGGTTCTCAGTCTCGAAGCTTAGGAAACGGCCATCCCCGAGCATGTCGTGATCGGCATCGAGCAGCGAACCCATCGGACCCGTGACTGTGAAGTGCTGTAGAGCGTCGCGAATCTCGGTCTCCTGAACGTTCGCAGAGAGCTCCGTAAGCGTCCGGGTTGGCGACAATCGTAGTCGAAGGACAGCCTCGGCTACCGCGTTGCGATGCTTGGGCGCGAACTTAAAGCCGTTTACATCACAGAGAGTTTCGATCCAAGCTACGGCCCACTGGACATCGGAATCTGTGTCTATGTCGCGCAATGGGCAAAACGCCAAATCGGTTTTGGGGCCCGCGAGATCATAGAACTCACCGCCAGCTGCAACCGTCAACATCCAGATCGAATACCCACGGTCGAACGCGAATATTTGGGCCCGCGGATAGCGGAACCATTGCGCAGCAATGAGCCCCAAGGCGGTTGACTTCCCGGCGCCGGAAGGACCGACAATCAAAGTGTGTCCCAGATCGGAGACGTGCAGATTGAAGCGAAATGGGGTCGCGCCGGTGGTTGCCGCATATAGAAGCGGTGGGCTGTTTTTAGGCATCAACGCCGACGGATTCTCGCGCAAGCCGGCCCACACCGACGTGATCGGCAGCATGTCAGCGAGATTCAGTGTATGAAGCAAAACTCGCCTTACATTGGAATATCCATCCCCAGGAAGGGTGCCGCGCCAGGCCTCGACCGCAGGAGAAGCCGAGGTTCTGGATGACCTTCATGACGCGACGACTACTCTCGTACAGAAGGTCACGAGTTTCGTCGAGGCAAACAATGTTTGCCGAATATTGCGCAAACTGGACCTCGCCTGCGCCAGCTATCGCCATTGCTTCTTCGGCATCAGCCCTCATCTGCTGAGCGTGAATGTCTACCGCGCCGCTTTGGGTTCTCAAGATCTGATCCTTCCACCCGCGGATCTTGGAGCGCCACTTCTTACGGTGCATGTCCAAAATCCAGCGGGCTTCTCCGGAATCGATCAAGATCGTACGCGTGTTCCAACGGTACTCAATCGCCAAGGAGTGGAGTTCGCGCAGGATGCCCGGAAAACTCATTCGCGGAAACCCGTCGATCGCGATTACGCTCATATGCTTACTTCCAATTTGTGGCTCGATGCCACCACGGAAGTCGCCGCAGGCCAGGACGTCGTTCAGAAAACACGGGATCTCGGGGCAATGCAAACGGGTAATCGCAGCCGTTAATGCAACGTCGGATATAGCGCAGCAGACGGTCATTGTCGATTGCAAAGTCCAGATCATCATGACCGGTGGTTCGCTGAAGCCGTTCTGCTTGAAATAGTTGTCCGAATACGTTTTCGAACACATCCAGCTTCTGACGGAATCGTTCCAGCGCCTGTTCGCCGGCACGGAGACCGTTCCCTGGTCTGCCGCCCTCAAACATCCAGCCCTTGATTCGCTCTTCGGCTTCGATGGGTGGCAGGTAAGTCAGCGCCAGAAAGTATTCGGATTCAAAGTGAGCGCCTTCCTGCATAAACTGCTGGCGGCGCTCATCGTCGATTATTCGGGTTACCAAGTGCGGGAAGCAGCCTTTGCTGGCGTATCCAGGGGCTCGGGAGCGGATGGCGTCACAATGAACCATCCATCCGCTGCCTAATCGGAGAACGGAGTTCAGGCGTGCGCTGAGGGCGTTCATTTCTGCCGGCGCGGCTGACATCATGTCCGGCCTTCGATACGACCACGCGGCCAGCAATGAGCCATCCTGCTGCAGTAAGATGCCATCGTCAATCAGCGCGTACCGTAATAGCAGGTCCGCGAGGCCTCGGGGTTCTTTGCGATGCTCATTGCGTAGCATGGAATCGTTCTCACCTCCACTTCGATGGCGTTGGAAGACAACGCGAAAAGAGTCCGCTTTTCACTGGATAGAAAGAGCGATAACGGATGTGGCGCATATAGGTTTGGCGCAGCAGTGGATCGGCTTTTCCCATGCGCTGGGCAGAACAGCGGCGGCGCTTAACCAAAAACATAAACTGCCTACCAATCCCCACCAAGCCGCCAAGCTGAACGCGAGACTCGCGGCGATTAAGGCGGCCACGAGCACTAGTTCCCGGTCGCCGCCGAGCAGTTGATTGGGCCGGTTTGCGGAAGGATGAATCACGACTTCGCGCAGCCTTTCGATTTCCATTGCTTAGACCACCGCAACGCTGACGCCGAACGCGCTCGATAGGAGCGGAGCGGCAAAAACCAGAACGGATATGACGAGACCGATCTGCAGGCGCGCCGCCCGAACTCGGTAAGTTCACCACCCCATAGCATCGTTCCTCCTGCGATCGCAATGCCGATCAATCCAACGGCATACGCGACCGGACCCGTCAATGAAGTCGCGATTGCGGTCATTGGACGTTCCCATGGCAGATTGCCCGTCGCGGTGGCATGCAGCTTTATGGCAAATAGCCACGCGACGATGGCAGGTGCCGTAACTCGCGATAGCGTAGTTGAGTACACCGATTTACGAATAAAATTCATAAAGTTTCAATAACCTCCTAAATTTGAGAAACTTCTGTTTATACGTGCTCGACTTGATACTGGCCGTCCCGGTATCCGGTTACGAGCAAAACCTCCCGCACTTTGCGCCCCGCCCTCAAATCCGGTTCAGCGTCTACAAAAACGACCAGACCGAGGGCTTCGGCAATTAGAGTCTGCTGAGGAGCGCTAGCGGCTTCGGCAACAAGACTTTCCAGGCGGATCAAACCGCTGATTGCATCGTTAGCGTGAACTGTTGCAGCCCCACCGGGATGCCCAGTATTCCAGGCTTTTAGGAGCGTGTGGGCTTCAGCACCACGCACCTCGCCGACAACGATGCGAGTCGGTTTTAGTCGCATACACGCCCTGAGGCACTGAAGCATCGTAACGTTTCCGACAGCGCGTAGGTCAACATAATTCGTGACCGAGCACTGCAGCTCGGTTGTGTCTTCAATGGTGATCAGGCGGTCATGGGGCGCAAGGGCTGCAAGCGCATCGAGGATTCCGTTTACCAGCGTTGTTTTGCCGCTCCCCGTGGAGCCCACCACCAGAATATTTTTTCGCGCGCATATAGCGGCGCGGATGATGCTGGCATGGTGCAGGTCTCGAATCGAGGCGGCAAAGTCCTCGCTTCGGCGCAGGCGATTTAACGGATCGGACTTTCTGGTCAGGATGTGCTCAGTTTCGTAGTCATCCAGCGTGAAAATCCGTCGCGGGCGCAGGCGTATTGCGCAAACCGGATAGCGAACTACCGGAGGCACGATCGCCTCGAAGCGGCTGCCGTCGAGTGGCAACTCCGTTTCTAGAATTGGATTGTCGTGATTCAGGACTGTACCGCGGCAGGCAGCTATCGTTCCCATGGCGCTGGCGACCTGCGCGGGCGGCAATTGCCCAATTCGGAGAAATTCTTCGCCCATACGTTTAACCCAAAGAGAAGAATCGGGATTGACTACAATGTCTTCGGCGCGATCATCCTCAAGAAGCGAGAGGACTGTATCGGCTAGCTCGCGCTTGAGTTTGACTTCCAATCTCTGCTGCTGTTCATCGCGAATTACGGCTAAATTCAGCAAATCTTCCAGTTGACCTCCTTCGAATTTTTGCTATATTTTCGTTGAATCGTCTCTTTTATAGCCTTGTGGCCTTTCTAAGAACAAGGGAGGCAGCAGGTGAGTTTCCGAACACTCCTTTGGAAAATCTCTAGGCGGGTCCGCAAGAAGCTGCGCGGTACCTCGCTCCGAGGCGGTGGAGACATGCAAGTTGTCACAATTCCTTTTGGGTACGAGGGACTATCGCCGTCCCAGCAGGCTCAAATAATTCCGATCTGTATCAAGGCAACGGACGAAGAGGGTAGGCCCATCGATTGGGGATGGTTTGAGGCGGCCGCCCGTATACACGAGCCGCTGCTCGCGGTAGCGAGGATCTTCCTCGACGATGTTTGGCGGGCTTCCGAGATTACAGAAGCTGCGGTCCACAACATGTGGCGCAAGCACGCACACGATCTCGGCTTCCATCCCAGCGCACGCATTTACACGGCAGCCAAGTGGGAGGCGCGCGACCGGCGGGCTGGGTGCTGGCAGAGTCGCCACGGAGCTCTATCCTCATTCGAGGACCTGAAAGAGGTGGTACGCAAACGGGTTCTCATCGATCCCGAGAACTACAGCCGGACGTATGAGCGTGAGCTCTATTTCAAAGGACTGTGTGAGGAACTCGAAGCTGCGGGACAGCCGGTCGTAAGCGAGATGCTCAAATTGCTTCTGAATGGTTGCACTTGGGATGAAATCGGAAGGCAGCTCGGGACTCCGCCCGACGCTGCGCGAATGCGGTTTCGCCGGTGGACAGAAAAGTTGTTCGGGTGGTTTAGGAGAGGAGATCGGGACTGACTGCTCCCGAATCCGCAGTGGCTCGATCGAGTTTGCATGGTTCGCTGCCATAATGTGAGCGATGGACAGCCAGGAACAACGGTACGCCCGTCTAAAAGATGCAGTTCAGCAGGCAATTCTTCGAGACTTTCCAAACGCAGAGCGAAAGGGGTGTCCCGGCGATGAAGTCGTTCGAGAAGTTGCGGCGCGCCGTGAATTGATTGAGGACGATTTATGGCATCACATCACTCATTGTTCGCCTTGCTACGCTACCTTCCTCCAAGATAAAGACGAAATCCGAGGCGAGCGGCGGCGACGCGGTTTACTGATCCTGGTTGGAGCGGCGCTGGCCGCATGTGTCCTGATTCTAGTCGGCGTTTGGTGGGCGGGAGTCCTTCCCGGCCACCACACTCAACGGACGTCGCTTGTGGCCGAGGACCGAACGGTTGACTTGTACGATTGGGACGCGCAGCGCGGGGGAGGGCTAAAGGAGGGGCCAGAAATTGCTCTACCCAGAACTCCTGTCCGCGTACGAGTCATCTTGCCACGTTTCAGCTCGCAAGGTGCCTATCAGATCGCGGTTTGCCGCAGCCGTACAATTGAGAGCGCAATCGCAGAAAGCACTGCCAGCGCAATACAGGAAGGGCCTCGGGAAACCGTGACTGTGCAGTTGGACTTGCGATCAACTAAACCCGGAAATTTCTGGTTTGCCACTAAGCGGGAAAGCGACGAAGCTGGATATTATTTTCCGGTGCACGTTTCGTAGGATCACTTCAGAGGATGTACGCGATTCTATATCCAACGAGCGTCAACTTGACCATGAGGGTCAAGCTAAGGTGTGGCGAGCGATTTTTGGGTCTTCTTTCGTTGTCCGATGTAGGCTCCAAGAACGGAGAGGATTTGCTCCACGCCGTTGCGTCAGATAAGCTCTATCCCAGAACTCAGACTCAAATCTACGGTTTGCCCGTTTTGCGTCAACTTGGCAGTCTCAACTTCCGGGCTCGTCATTGCTCCAACAATTCCGTAGGCGCTACACGAACACGTTGGTTGGCTTAGCTTAGCGGTTTAGAGCCATGCAGGTAGATAACAAATCACTCTCGCGTCAAGCTTCACGAGATCCAGTTGAGGCACGACGAATCCATGGGCGCTTGCTGCGGTTCCGCTACCTCCACTGGAAAGACCCAGGCTTGGCGGAGTTGCATCGATACCTTGACCTTCGACGTATTCCGTTGTATGCTTATCTGTCGAAGGTTGAGGTAACGCAATTCTGCCGTCTGCCCGTTTTCCCATCCCGCAAGGCACGCTTGACATGCTGATCCTCCAGATCCTCTCGCTCGAACCCGCCCATGGATACGGGATCGCCCAGCGGCTGGAGCAGATCTCGCGCTCGGTGGTCCAGGTCAAACAGGGCTCGCTCTATCCCGCCCTCCACCGCCTCCAGCCGAAGGGCTGGCTCCGCGCGGAATGGAAGCAGTCGGAAACCGGCCGGGAGGCCAAATTCTACTCCCTCACCGCGGCCGGCCGTCGGCAGCTCGCGGTCGAGAAGGATAGCTGGGCGCGCCTCTGCGGTGCCGTCAACCTGATCTTCGAGGAGGGCAGTTGATGATCCAGCTCTTCAACTGGTTCCGCCGCGAGTCCCTGGAGCGTGGCCTCAACCGCGAGCTCCAATATCACTTCGATCGCCGCGTGGCTGACCTCACCGCCGCCGGCATCCCCGAGCCGGAGGCCCGCCGCCGCGTCGCGGTCGAGCTCGGCCTCGTCCGCGTGCGAGAGGAAGTCCGAGATGTCTGGCTCACCCGCTGGCTGCGCGATTTCCTCTATGATCTCCGCTTCTCCGCGCGATCGTTGCTCCGCAGCCCCGGTTTCACCGCGGCGACGCTGCTCTCGCTGGCCCTCGGCATCGGCGCTACCACCGCCATCTACTCGCTGGTCGATCAGGTGATCCTGCACGCGCTCCCCGTTCGCGAACCCGAGCGCCTGGTTCTCGTGGATTGGAACGGCGACGACCCCATCACCTACGCCACCGGCTCTCATAACTTGATGCCTTACCCCATCTGCCGCGACCTCCAGCAGCAGACCCGCTTTTTCGACGGCGTCCTCTGCCGCGCCGAAATCCAGGTCAACCTCACAGCCGGCGGCGATCCCACGCCCGTCGCCGCCGAGATCGTCTCCGGCAGCTACTTCTCCGTGCTCGGCGTCGGCCCCGCGCTCGGCCGCATCATCGAACCGGATGACGATGCCGCGGCCGGCGCAGGTCCGGTCGTGGTGCTCTCGTATGATTTCTGGCGGGCGCAGTTCGGCGGCGCTGCCGATATCGTCGGCAGCAAGGTCCTGATCGGCAATCACCCCATGACTGTGGTCGGCGTGGCTGCCGCCGGGTTCCGCGGCGTCGACGTCGGCGCTGTGCCTGCCTTCTGGATGCCCACGTCCATGTATGCCGACGCGAACCTCGACACCGGTGATGAGGATCTCCTCAACGGCCACACCCGCTGGCTGCAGATCCTCGCCCGCCTCCGTTCGGATGTTACACTCGCGCAGGCGCAGACCGGTTTGCAGCCGTGGTTCAAGGCGTGGCTCGAGGACAGCACGCTTCGCCCCGGCTTCCCGAGGATTTCGGCCGACCACCGCCGCGAGTACCTGGCAACCACTCTCGAACTCACCTCCGCGCCCCAGGGACATTCTCCGCTGCGGCGCAGCCTCTCCCAGCCGCTCTGGCTATTGTTCGCCGCCACCGGTGTTCTGCTCGGCCTCGCTTGCCTGAACGTTGCCGGCCTCTTTCTCGCCCGCGGTTCTGCACGGGGCCGCGAGATTGGCACGCGCCTCGCTCTCGGCGCCTCCCGAGGCCGTATCGGCCGTCAACTCCTCACCGATACCCTACTCCTTGCAGTGGCAGGTGGTGTCCTTGGCGCAGCCGTAGCTCCGCTTGCCATCCGCGGGCTGATCGCGTTCCTGCCGCACGAGCTCGCCGCCAACGCCCTACGCGGCACCCTCAGCTTTCGCCTGCTCACCTTCGCCTTCTTCGCTAGCATCGCCGCAGGCCTCTTGAGTGGACTTGCTCCCGCCCTCCGCGCCGGCCGCGACAGCCTGGTCAGCTCGCTCCGCGAGCGCGGCAGCACTGGCTTCGGCGGCGTCCGCCTCCGCAAGACGATCGTCACCCTCCAGGTGGCCTTCTCCCTCATTCTCCTCATCGGCGCGGCCCTCTTCCTACGCACGCTCACCAGTCTGCTTGCCAAAGGGCCCGGCTTCGATACATCAGGCCTCCTCTCCTTCACTATCGCTCCGACGCAGAATGGCTATTCCGATGCCGACGCCTCGCGCCTGGTCCGCCGCCTCGACGAGCAGGTCCGCGCCTTGCCCGCCGCCCGTTCCTCCGCCGCTGCCCGATTTGCCTTCCTCAACGGCGGCGCCTGGAGCAACAAAGTGACTATGCAGACCGGTCACCGCACCGTTAGCGATGGCATCATCAATTTCAACGCCGTCAGCCCCGGTTTCTTCTCGACCCTCGGCGTTCGCCTCCTCGCAGGCCGCGATTTCGACAAGAGCGACACCCTTCCCGTAGGCGAGATCGGTCCCCGGTGCGCCATTGTCAATGAGGCCTTCGTCAAGCGCTATCTGGCCGGGCGCGATCCCCTCGGCGTCCTCATCGCCCGGGGCGGTAGCTCGGACGTCAAGCCCAATAGCCGCATCGTCGGCGTTGTCGCCGACATGAGCTATCGCGGCGTCCGTGATTACTCCGAGCAGGTCTTCTTCCCGCTCTTCGAACACGACGACACCAGCGCTACCTTCTATATCAAGGTTCGCGGCGCTCCCGAGCAGGCCATTCCCTCCATCCGCCGCCTGGTCCGCCAGGACGGCCCGCGGCTGCCGATCCTCTGGTTCCGCACTCTTGACGATCAGGTCAACCGCTCGCTCAGCACCGAGCGCCTTCTGGCCGCGCTCTCCGGCAGCTTCGGCGCTCTGGCGCTGACGCTCTCGTTGATCGGTCTCTACGGAGTGATGTCCTTCGTGGTCACGCGCCGCACCCGCGAAATCGGCATCCGCCTCGCGCTTGGCGCCACGGGCGCTTCCGCCATCCGACTCGTCCTGCGCGATGCCGTCGTCATGATCGCCGCCGGCGTGGCCCTCGCGCTCCCGTGTGTCGCCGCCCTCGGCAAGCTCGTCCAGTCGCAGTTGTTCGGCGTCACTGCCACCGATCCGGCGACGATCGCCGGCGCCGTGCTGGTCCTCGCCGCCGGCGCGCTCGCGGCAGCATTCATTCCCGCATGGCGGGCCTCCAACGTGAGCCCAACGGACGCCCTCCGGCTCGATTGACGGCTACCGCATGCGGATGCAGCTGATGCCAGGCACGCGGAACTCGCAGGCTGCGGTCTTGAGTGCGGTACGGAAATAATCCAAGTTGACATAAAGTCGGCGTTGCTGACATTGGCGGCCAAAGGCCGTTCTTAAACACTCCGACAAGCTGTTCCAAAACTGCGTTCAGCCTTGCGACTAAACGTATTCGTCCCAATAAGTCCCCATCCCGTTTGCGCCAATGATTACCGAAGCTCAGCGCGCCTTCGCGCTACTAATCCGTCGAAAAGACTTTCGGGGCATCTCCACCGGTGGCCCCATCCGAGGAGTTGCGAAGGCCCAAAGTCTTGCGGAAGACCAAAGGATCATATCTACTGGCCTCGTTACAATCGCTCTGTGAAGGCGATCATGTCCAAGGCTGTTCTTGCCCCGCGGCTCAAAGATAAGAAGGTAGGCTCGCCAGCATGGGTGCTAGTTGCAGCTGTTCTGTTGGCTCAGGCACAACCGGCATCGGCCCCGGTCTTGCGTTCTTTCGATCGTGTTCTGCTGCTTGAAGAGAAAGCCGAAACCTCGGCCGGCGTGAGCGTGGGCGACGTCAACGGAGACGGTCTACCGGACATCATTCTTGGCAAAGGACGGCATTGGCCGCTCTTCAATCGCGTGCTTTTGAACGATGGCCATGGCGGCTTTAACGCCACTAACCTGGGGACGGCGCCCGACCGAACCTATTCGGCGGCGCTGGCCGATGTCAATGGCGACGGCCACCCGGACATCGTGGTCAGCAACGATGCGCCCGATCGCAAACTGGTCTACCTGAATGACGGCAAGGGCCACTTCACTGAATTCGGCACCTTCGGCGATCCCAAGTGGAGCACACGGTACGTGACCCTCGCGGACCTGAACGGCGACGGTTATCCGGACATCGTGGCCGCCAACCGCGGCGACTATCCGGACTTGGTGGACGGAAAACCTGGTAAAGGTCCCCAAGTCCCCACTCCGAGTTATGTCTGCCTCAACGACGGCAAGGGCCGCTTTCCCACATGCGAAGCGCTCCCGACACAATCGGCAACGTCCATCGTAGCGGCGGATTTCGACGGCGATGGCGCGCTCGACCTGTTCGTGCCTCATCGCGACGGCGGTCAGAGCATCGTGCTTTGGAACGACGGCAAGGGGCACTTCCCGACCTCGACCAAGGTAGGGGCAACCCAAGCCTGGATTCGCATGGGCGCGGCCGGCGATCTCGACGGCGACGGGCGGCCCGATCTGGCGATCATCGATGAACGCCTCAAGTCTAACTTCATCATCTTTAATCGCGGCGGACGCCAGTTCGGAGAACCGGTCAGGCTTCGCGGCCCCGAGCGGCCGCCATACTGCCTGGCGATCGCCGACTTGAATCGCGATAAGCGGCCGGACATCATCGTGGGCTACGTAGAGTTGCCCGGATCGGTATACTTCAACACCGGGCAGGGCCGCACGTTTCACGAGGTCCCCTGGAACGACGGCAAGGGCAGCGTGTACGGCCTAGCCTTCGCCGACTTCGATGGAGACGGTTGGCCGGACATCGTCGCGGCGCGATCGGATGCTCCCAATGGCATCTGGTTCAACACGAAACCGGGCGGAGCGCACTAACCCTCCGTGACCACAAAAAGACCGCAAGCGGTCGCGGACTAACTTGTTTTGATCCTGGCAGGTCATCCAGTATCCGGCTATCCTAACTCGGAGTTGTCAGACGGAATGCGCGTTTCCCAGTACCTATTTTCTGAGTGACTCGTACGTGTTTGGAACAGAGCAGGTTGCCACCGTTTAGCATTCTAAGAGGCGAGGTCTGTTTGGTTCGGATTTTGGCTCCGTCTTCAATCGGTCTGATTCCGCGCGGAAGCTAATGCCACTTCTCCAGGCCTTTAAGGGAAAAGTAGCCTCCGGTGCGAGCATCATAGATACTAAGTCCGCATTGAGAAACTTAGACCCAGGGCATGGTTGAGATTGCTTGCGGTGCATTATGTGAAGCCGGACATTCCGGGCCATTGTTGTATAACAATTCGGTGGAAGGAACAAAGGAATGCGATTCGGCAGCGTGATTCTGAATTGGCGCACGCGCAAAATGGCTGCGACGCGCTGAAAGATCTGAAATTGGACCACGCTGGCGTGACTTCGGGCAACTGGATGGAAGCCGGGCCCGTGCCAGTGCCGATGGGTTTTCCGCCCGAACTGCAAAACATATCTGTGGCGCGGCGTTGTGAGGTTGACGCAGTGTCCCGTCCTACTTCGGATTCTGAGATCCATTTCTCGCTGTGGCTGCCGGCGCGGGAGGACTGGAACGGCAAGTACTTACAGCGGGGGAATGGCGGTTGGGCAGGGGCGATTTCGATCTCTCAGCGGCGCCAATGCCATCATCGCCCTCCGTTGCTGCTGCCTCAGCGGCAAATTTGCCGGCTACTGGGAGCAGCGGGCGGCTTGACTACCGCCACTTTCATGTCGCGCACCCAGCAGCACCCGTCATTACCCAGCGATCCAAGGCCTTGAGTACATCATGTTCGGCGTCAGCTGGAATTCGGGAGTCGTCATTGCCGAAACTGGTTGGTCCCGGACCACCGGCGCAATGCCCCATTCCCGGTACCATAAAGAGACGGTAGAAGGCGCGGACATCGGTCGCGTTCGTTGAGCGCGGATCGGGATAGTCTCTGAAAAACTCTTCAACCTTCTCGTAAAAGTCAATGGAATCGCGCGGCGCAATGGCGGCGTCGCCCCAGCCGTGGGGATGCACGCCGCGCGGAGATTCGCAAGCTTCTCGCGGAGGGAAAGATTACCTCGGGAGAAGACTTCTCTGACGCTGCGCTGATTTTCCGGCATGGACAGACGCCGGATGACTTTCTCTTCGCGCATATCCTAGCAGTCGAAGGGCTGATCCGGGGGGAGCGGCTGACAAGTGGATCGCTGCCGCAAGGCTTGACCGCTATCTCCAGGCAGTGAATCGGCCACAGGTGTTTGGGACACAGTACCCCGGAGACAAGTCTGCGGGAAACACCCCTAAACCGCAGGCAGACCCGCGGGCGATGAACATCCAGCGCACGCAGCAGCCATACGACACGAAGCTCCTTCCGGACTCTGTCCGTCAGGACTTCTGTATGCCGGAAGTCAGTCAGCAGGAGAAAAATATCGCGATCTTCAACGCCGGTCATAAGCCTGAGGGCAAGCTGATGCGAGCGACCACCTGCTCCCACTAACTGCCATGAGCATCGATAATTCGTCCAGGGTGGAGTCGGCCGCCCCGGAGCGAACGCAACCTGACAAACTGACGCCGAGGTCGTTTATCAGGACTGACATTCATGCCCGCACGATTTACCATTGCCGCTGAAATGAAGGGAGATGAGTCATGCTCGTGCTCAACAGGCTCGCGGTCGGTCTGCTCGTGACGGCAACCGCCATAGCGCAAGCCCAATCATTTACCAGCATCGAGGTCAAACCTGCTCGTTCAGCTGATCTGCAAAGCAGGCGAGTAAGGGTCCTTCCAAACGAAGATCTGATGGCAACTTCGGTCAATGCAATAGGGCTGATAAGTGACGGCTACGGCGTTCCAGCCAACCCATCGGAGCGGCTTTCCACTCTTCCCCCTTGGGTCTACAGCGAAAGATACGACATCGAGGCAAGAGCTTCTTCCGGCGCAAAGCGCGTGAGCCCGTCCGATGGAAACGTCACAAAGCTGGTCCGCGACATGTTTCGCCAGGTGCTCGCAGCTCGGTTCCACCTCGTGATGCGGACCGAGAACAGAAGCATGCCGGTGTATGCTCTCGTCGTTGCTCGCGGTGGCCCAAAGCTGAAGCAATCAAACCTCTCGGATTGCATCTTCGATACTGCGCGGAGTGGCTGCCACAATTTCCTAGTAGCTTCGGCCATCCGCTGAATGCGAGAGCAGTCGATATGGACGACCTCGCTCACTACGTCGAGAACTGGACGGATCTACCAGTTGTAAACAGAACCTCGCTTACCGGTGTCTTCACCATGAGCACTGAGGGTTGGCGGCCGATGCGGCTGCCTCCTCCACCCCCTAATGGCGCAGGAAACGTGGACTTCACACACCTGCAGAATATCGACACGGTTCTGGGTCGTCTTGGGCTGGAACTTCACAAGGAATTCGCGACCGTCCCGATCTACACAGTAGAGCAGATCCAGCGCCCATAGACGTATAAGGAACGGGAAGTCCCCTTTTCGTCTATAATTCGATTCGGATTCGTTGTCAGCACAATGAATCGAGGATCGGGATGACGGCATGGGAAAAGGATCGGATCGCGCGACAGACTGCTGACCTGCGTGTCACCTTTGATATGGCGCTTTCGAATAAGCGGAAGTATCCCGTGGCAGAGTTCAAGGCATTTGTGCAAAGCGCGCGGCGCTACATCGAGATCACTTCTGGCGATCCGATGATTCACAAGAGCATTATGCGGGCCGTAAATGGTTTGCGGGAGTTCCTGGAAGTGAACGAAAGCGAATTCCTGGAGATATCATGTTTGAGTGTCAGGGGCGGCGAGAAACGGCGCCATTTTCGGCGGAATAGGGCGGAGCCAATGGAGCCAGTCTGGAGAGCCCATTGGCGGGGATCGGTAAGGACTCTACATCAGCTTCTAAATCTTGTTTGACAACGTGACTCTGATT
>DATAXY010000014.1:0-45293 GCA_036272835.1 Bryobacteraceae bacterium | reverse complement strand
CAGAAAATGGCGGCTGTTCTGCACGTGTATAAAGAAGTGGAGATCGTCAATCAGGGATTGGTGACGGGCCGCGTTGGCGAACCGGCGACCGTGACGGTTTCCTATGACGAGAAGCCGGGAATTCAGGCTCTGGGCGTGACGACTCCGGACCTGCCACCAGCGCCCGGAACCCATGCCAGTCATCTCCGCGACTATGAATATAAGCGGCTCGGCACGGTATCTCTGCTGGCCGGCCTCGATCTGCACACCGGCAGGGTCACGGAGATTGTGAACAATACCCACAAAAGCAGCGACTTCATCGAGTTCCTGACGAAGCTTGACGCTGCCTATCCCTCCACGCCGACCCTGCGCCTGATTCTGGATAACCACTCGGCGCACATCTCGCGGGAGATACAACGGTACCTGGCGACACGGCCACACCGATTTCACTTCGTCTTCATTCCCAAACACGGTTCCTGGCTGAATCTGGTAGAGAACCTTTTCAGCAAAATGACGCGAACGATGCTGCGTGAGATCCGCGTCGGCAGTAAGCAGGCACTCATCGACCGAATCCATCTGTACTTCCAGGAAGTCAATGCCACTCCCGTGGTCTTCCGGTGGAAGTACAAAATGGACGAGATTGCTTTAACCAGTTAATTAGAGAACGATAATCTAGTTTCTTCAGCTCTGGGTTTGAGAATTTCTCTCTCAAGATAGCTTTCAGCTAGTCGCGCTCAGCTAATCGCAGAATCCTTGGAGGTCTTTCCGCCACTTCAAATACTCTTTGCTAGAGAACATAGAGGCCCTGTACGCCTATCGCAGAGTTGGAAAGGTCCCCGACATGTGGTCGTGCCAAGTGAGGCCGTCCTGATCGACGAGTGCCCAGACCAAGCCAATGCCGGCGGCGAGAACGCTGACGAATGATCCCAACGCACGCTGCAGCCGGCGTTCGCGGGATGGAGAATTACCATCGAAATCAATTAGCCGAAGCCGTGCGGCCTGCATACCCACGCTATCGAGTCCCGCATAAGACCACAGGAATTTGTACGCTACGGGTATGGTCCCGAGTGAACAGAGGAAAAGCGGGAGCAAATGCCTGTCGAGAAGGAATGCGCCCCCTGCGAGGCGAAAGACCGTGACGGCCAATGCGCATCCCATCAGCACAACAATCGAATCTACGATTGCTGCTTGCGACCGCAAGGCGCTCGGCGCAACGGGCGCATCGCAGATGATGGTCGATTGAGGCTGCGTCAGAACCTGAGACTCGCCAAACAAATCGAGCCGCTGCTGTTCCAGCCTGCGTCCGCCCTTTGGGTCGGACCTGCGCCGGGCTCGCGGTGAAACTTCGATTTTCTCCACCTTTAACGGCGCCGGCCTCGAAATCTCGGTCGGGCGCCCATGCGTGGCATCACCTCTCGCGTGAGAGTCGAACGGAATCACCCTAGGGTCCCGCGTCTGCGGCATTGGAATTGGCCCAGGACGCGATTGTGCCGGAAATAACGATTGTTGGCCCAGTTCTAACTCGGCCGGCGACTCTTGCGGCTCTTCATCGACGGCATAGACCCGCGCTGTAGCCGTAGCAGCGATCGGATATGTTGCCGCTGATACACGCGAGGGCGTCGAACGGATGCGACGGCCGCAACGCCGGCAGCGGTGATCGTCGTCTAAATTCCAAGTCTGGCAATGTTGGCACGTCATACAACTATTCGGATCTCTATTCCGCAGCTTTCCTCGCCGCCCCAAAGCCGTCGCCGCTTGCGGTCTCCTTGCTCGCCATGCTACGGTCTTCGGTTGACGAACAATGCAACGGTTGCCGATTCCCCCGCTACTGTAATTAGCAGAAAATTCCGAATCTGTCTACAACAATCTTGCATAAAATTGTTTTTTCTTGTTGTTGCCTCGCTCTGGATGGCCACTCCGCGGCTTTCGGCCCAGGCTTCTATCCATATCCCCCATCCTGAGGCCCCGCCCGAAAGCGAAATCTTCATGTCCGGCGTTAACCAAAGGCAAGAAGGGGACTGGTACTATCTGCGTGGCGCCGCTAAGGTCGAGACCACCGAATTCCTGGTCACCGCCGACGAGATTGATTACAATTCCGAGACGCACTGGGCTTACGCACGAGGGAACGTCAAGTTCGAGCACTTCGCCGACGGCGAAAAGTTGAATGCCGATCACGCCGAATACAATTTGAAGACCGAGGAAGGCAAGTTCTACGTCGTCGACGGAACCTCGCCGGCGAAGGTGATGAACAGTCCCGGATTGCTCACAACGACCAATCCGTTTTACTTCAAGAGCCTCTGGGCGGAGCGGTTAAGAGATCGTTACATCCTCCACAAAGGCTTTGTGACCGACTGTGTCATACCTAAGCCTTGGTGGACCTTCAGCGCTCCCTTGTTCGACATCGTTCCCGGCAACCGGGCAATTGGACACAGCACTCTGTTCCGTCTTCACGGCGTCCCCATCTTTTATCTCCCGATTTTCTATCGCCCGCTCGGAAAAAACGAGCGTCAAAGCGGATTCCTGACACCCAATGTCGGGAATAGTTCGCTGCTCGGGTACATGGTCGGTCTGGGTTATTACTGGGCTATCAATCGCAGCTATGACCTGACTGCGATCGAACATTATTTCACGTCGCGTGGGCCCGCGGAGAACATCGATTTCCGCGGCAAGCCCAATGCCGCAACCGATTTTAACGTTCAGCTCTACTCAGTTCAAGATCTGCAGGGTCAAAACATCGGGACCGCCAGCGCTCCTTTTTATCTGCACGAGGGCGGCACTCAGATAAACACAAATTTTCGCACGGCCTTCGATGGCTGGACCGGCCTTGTGGACTATAACTATCTGAGTTCCTTCCTCTTTCGCCAATCGTTCACGCAATCTTACGCCACAGCTCTTACCTCGGAAGTCGATTCCACCGGCTATTTACAGCGCCATTTCGACCAGGACACTTATTCGCTCTATATCGTTGGACAGCAGACGCAGATCTTTGAGTCGACTGCGCCAAATGATTACGTCTCGATTCAGAAACTGCCCTCGGTCCAGTTTTCGAGCCGCGACCAGCAGGTCGAGGACTCGCCCTTGCCCGTTTGGCTCTCGTTTACATCCAGCGCCGGCGTGATGAACCGGGAGGAGCCACTCACTTACAAAGAGACCAGCACCATCGGCAATATCAACACGGCCAATGCGGTCGATCGCATTGATGTCGAGCCTAGAGTGACCACGGAATTCAAGTACAAGGGCTTTAGTCTGACGCCCAGTTTCAATTTCGGCGCAACCCAATATGGAGATTCGTGGAAAGCGAATTCATACGCGCCCAACTATGGCTCCGGCGTCACCTGTGCCAGCGGAACCAGCAGCGTCGCGTGCCCATTTGCCGACCCGAACTACGCGTTTTCCAGTGCCAGCATTCTCCGCCACGATATCGATTTCAGCGCCGATTTGCGCTTTCCCACATTAGAGAAAATTTATACTCCGCCCAAATGGCTCCATATGGGCGCGAAGCTCAAGCACGTGATCGAAACTGAGGCGACCTATGAAGATATCAGCGGCATCCACAATTTCGATCGCATCATTCACTTCGACTCCACCGACCTGCTGGCCGACACGAACCAGGTAAAGCTGTCTTTGACGAACCGCGTTTACAAGAAGGACAGCAAGGGCGCCGTCAGTGAAGTCTTCACCTGGTCCGTGGTTCAGGAGCGATATTTCGATCCGACATTCGGCGGCGCTGTACAGCCCTATCAGCGGAACGTGATCCTGGAATCCGACGAACTGACGCCGTTCGCCTTCCTGAACGGTCCCCGTTCGTATTCGCCTATCGTGTCGACAATGAGGGTAATGCCGTTGCGTTATCTTTCGATCGACTGGCGAACGGACTGGGATCCGCTCTTTTCGAAGTTCGTCGATCGCACGATAGGCGCTGGATTCCGCGCCTCAAAGTATTTCGTCAACGTTAGTCAAAACGAAATCAACGCTCCTATTTACCCGGCGCTGGCTGGACCGGGTGCCCTGCTGACGCCTCTGACGTCGCTGTTGACGCCCAAGGCCGACCAAGTTAGCTTTAGCGGCGGCTTTGGAAACACGAATCGGCGTGGCTGGAATGCCGCGGCCTCCGAAACCTACGATTACGTCGATAAGGAACCGCTCTATGAAGAGGTGCAAATATCCTACAATACCGATTGTTGCGGATTCAGCGGTCAATATCGGCGTTTCAATTGGGGAACCCGGCACGAAACTCAGTTCCTATTCTCGTTCGCTCTGGCCAATATTGGGACTTTTGGCTCAATGAGAAAACAGGACCGGATCTTCTAACGAGATCGCACGGCAGTTCGGACTCGTGTATCCTGATTCGGAGATTTGCATAGCCTCTTTTCGCACACTGTACCTGATGTTCGACTTCCACGGAAAGCGCGTGCTTGTCACCGGCGCCACCAGCGGCATCGGTCGTGCCATCGCCCAAACGTTTTCGCTGGCCGGAGCGGATGTAGTCGCGCTCGGTTTAGCTTCCGAGGAAGACTTACCGCCTCCGGTCCACACGGAGATTCTCGATATCACCGATACCAACGGCGTCGATAAGGTCGTCGGCAGCCTATCCGCGCTGGACGTTCTCGTCAACGCGGCCGGAATCATCCGGCGCGATCGGGAATTCGATTTGGACGTCTTCGCGCAAGTGCTGGATGTGAACCTTGTCAGCGCCATGCGCGTCTGCATGGCCGCTCATCCGAAACTTCGAGTCGCGGGCGGTTCCATCGTCAACATCGCGTCGATGCTGAGCTTCTTCGGAGGCGGCCGCGTACCCGCCTACAGCGCGAGTAAGGGCGGCATCGTTCAGCTCACCCGCTCGCTCGCGATCGCCTGGGCGGTGGACCACATCCGTGTGAATGCGGTCGCACCGGGCTGGATCTCGACCCCGCTTACACAAGCGCTCCAGCAGGATCCGAAGCGCTCGGCGGAACTGGTCTCCCGCACTCCTCTCGGACGTTGGGGCCGCCCGGAGGAAGTCGCTGGTCCCGTGCTGTTTCTTGCGTCCGAACTCGCTTCCTTTATCACGGGAGCCGTGATTCCCGTAGATGGTGGTTACTCGGTTTCTTAGCGAGCCCGGCAGCCAAAGCGATTATTAGAGGAGTTTGATATCACAGTTCCATGCAGACTACGCATCCTCTGTCGCCGCACCAGATCGTTACTCATGCTGTTCCCGAGGATGAGCGTATCTGGGTTCCGCAAGCGCCGAACGTTTGGTTTCGTCCTCTGATGCTTAATACGTTGAATGGCCAGTGGTGCAATTTGCTTCGCGTGCGCCGCGCCGGGATTCTTAGCCGCCATCGGCATCCCGCCCCGGTTCATGGCTACGTGCTGAAGGGGTCCTGGCGCTATTTGGAACACGACTGGATCGCGCGCGCCGGCGACTACGTCTTCGAGCCGCCTGGCGAAACCCACACCCTGACTGTCGATGAGGATGTAGAGGAGATGATCACCTTCTTCAATATCTCTGGCTGCATGTATTACGTGGACGAGCACGGGAACAACACGGGTTTTGAGGATGTCTTCACGAAAATCGATATGTGCCGGAAGCACTACATAGATGCCGGGCTCGGCGCTCAGTATGTCGACCAGTTCGTGCGCTAGCCGGTCAGCTTGGCAGCCAAGCGGTGCTTGGTCGATACTCACAGGAAATCGCCAAGCGTCCGCGTGGGCGTTGCCGGGCGGTTACTTACAAGACCGGGGCTAAGGGCGTGTTATGGAACTTACGCGCCGCAAGAATTCCGAGCACGATAAACAGGATCAAAACGACGAGCTGCGCCAACTGGAATGGCGGCTCCGACTGGGTGGGCGCCAGCGCTTTGAGAGACGGAATCTTCTGAAACATCTGTGCGACTAGGACGAAGACATTGAAATAGAGCGCGATTGTAGCGGTGATCACGTACGTCGTTCGCCACGGGCCCGCCAGACGAAAAGTGTATCGCGCCACGATTGCGATACACAGAACGATCAGTGACAGAATGCCGACAGCATGGGACGGCAAAAAGCGATGGAACGGAAATAGAAAGCCAGTTACACTCGTGGCCGCGGTGGTGATCAAGAACAGAAGAGTCCAGCCATCGAACCGTCTCGACGTGAGCAGACCGAACAAGACGACCAGTCCCGAGCCGATGCCCACCAAACTCAACACTACATGAAACAGAGTAAACGCAGCCAGCATGGGTCTAAGCTTACTAGAAAGTAACCGGAACTGCGGCGTGGATGCAAAAATTCGATACCATGGTTTCCAAGAGGTTCATATGTGGCGCATAGTATCAGTATTTTTGCTAGCCTCATTCTTGTTAATGGCGGATGAGCCGCATCCCACTTTAGCGCTCGGTTCGCCGGCGCCGGATTTCACGTTGCCCGGCATCGATGGCAAAATGCACAAGCTCAGCGACTATGCGCAAGCCAAGGTGCTCGTCATCGTTTTTACTTGTGACCATTGCCCGACCGCGCAATTATATGAGACGCGCATCAAGAAGTTGGCTGCGGATTACGAAGGTCGTGGCGTTACGCTGATCGCCATCCAGCCCAACAACGCAAATGCGATCCGCCTCGACGAGTTAGGCTACACCGATGTCAGCGACGATTTGGAGGGAATGAAGATCCGGGCCGCCTACCGGCACTTCAATTTTCCCTATCTCTATGATGGCGACACGCAGTCCGTTTCGCGAGCCTACGGACCCAAAGCGACACCGCACGTGTTCATCTTCGATCAGGAACGGAAATTGCGTTATGAGGGCCGTGTTGACAACAATCAGCGGGAATCTCTCGTAAAAACCCAAGATGCCAGGAATGCGATCGAGGCTCTGCTCGCCGGCAAGCCGGTTCCCGTCGATCACACCGGTGTCTTCGGATGTTCCACCAAATGGCTGTCGAAGGAAGTTGGACGTCAGACGGAACTGCAAAGGATCGAAGCCGAGCCGGTAACGTTGAATGTCGCCTCCGCTGCCGACCTGACCAAATTACGCGCCAATGCGACGGACAAAGTTGTGCTGGTCAATTTCTGGGCAACCTGGTGCGGCCCATGCGTGCATGAGATGCCCGATCTCGAAACCACCTACCGGATGTACCGGCAGCGCGATTTCGATATGGTGATGGTCTCCGCCAATATGCCAGATGAACGGGCGGGCGTTTTGAAGATGCTGCAGAAGCAGCACGCCTCCGCGCCGAACCTGATATTTGGGTCGACCGACATTGACGCTATGCAGAAAGCCTTCGATCCGAAGTGGGAATCGGGCGTGCCATACACTGTTTTGCTCGCGCCAGGCGGCAAAGTCCTCTATGAGGAGGAAGGTGAAGTGGACATTCTAAAGCTTCGCCGCACCATCCTGGCCAATTTGCCCGATCCGACATATATCGGACACCGCGCCTATTGGGCCAGTGCGAAGCCATAGCGCTTTGGAAGGTCATAGTTCCTTTTCGATTTCAGCAATAGCCTTGGCTATCTGTTCCGGCGTCTCGACATCAAATACCTTCGGCTTGAGCGGTTTCAGCGTAGCTTCCAATTGATCGATCGCCTCTATTTGAGGGTGTTCGCGCTGCGGAATAGCGCCGTCCATCCGCATACTGCGGCCTCGGCCGCCCATCTGCCGTCGATCGAACGGAACAACGGATCGCAGCAGAACATGGAAGCGTATGTAGAAGACCCGGCAGGCCGGCAATCCTTCAAGCGAAATCGGTTCCAGGTCCTCGCCGGACGCGAAGGTCACTGATTTTGTGAGAACGGCGAGCACGCACGGTCCATTCGAATCGCGCATGATCTTGCGCACTTGGGAGACGAAGAATTGGGCGTCCTGACGCTGGCCGGAAAGCGAGTGGACATCGATGGATGCCGTATTTGCCTCTCCCAACGATGCCCGCAGACGTGGCCAATCGAGGTCACGCCCATCGCTTTGCTGGAATGCGGTGCGCTGCCGGGCCAGATCGAGCAATTCAACATGCTCGGAAATGGAGGACGATCCGGTCTGCGAGACGATCTTTAGCGTGGGAAGCAGAGCCGACAGATCCCGGCCGGAGCTCGAACGTGATCCGGGCACTTGCGCCGCGGGAACCACGTTCAGAATTACGTTGAGCTGGGCCGGAGCATGTACGGAAGCCGCCCACTGTACC
Source organism: Bryobacteraceae bacterium (assembly GCA_036272835.1). Classification (GTDB taxonomy): domain Bacteria; phylum Acidobacteriota; class Terriglobia; order Bryobacterales; family Bryobacteraceae; genus Bog-105. The sequence continues at coordinate 37,181 of DATAXY010000014.1, read as the reverse complement.
CGGCCGTGAACGCTCGGCAAATACCAACTATCGGGTGAATCCTTATCGCCAATAAATTCGACCGCTGGCAGACCGCGCCACGCGTCGGAAAGGTATTCGTGCCGCGGCTCCACCACGCGAAACTGCACTTTCTTAGCACCGTGCTCATCGGTGCTCGTATTTACGAAAGCTATGTCTATGTTGTAGTCTCCCGGAAGAAAGAACGCCGGAAAGGAGTATTCCAAATTGGCGTCTTTGACGTCGTCCTCCAGCTTATTAAGTTCCATGCTGACGTGGTCCTGATAACGCTTTCCCTCGCTGTCTGTTATTTGGGCCAGCACCAGCAACCGGCCGTGGCCGCGACGATTCTCCAGATCTCTGCCATCCAGCGTGATTTCGATTCGAGACTCCAGCCGCTGGTGGAACGATATTTCGGCGTGCGACACCTTCACAGAGAAGTGGAAGGGGCCGGCGCCGGCTGTGCTCATCCATTTCTCAAAAGGGAACTCTCGGAATATTGGATCCAGCGAATCCCGCGGGACCGAGGCCTGCGCCAGAAAGACGGCGACGAAGGAGAGGACTAGAAAACTGCGAACCACTCCACATGTTACTCGACAAGGGGAAGTGATCGTTGGAGCACGGTAAACTTGGCTGGTGACGTGTCCATCCTTGCCCTAGCTGACGACATGACGGGAGCCCTCGAAGTAGGCGCGAAGTTCAGCGCCGTCGGCGTCCACACCGTGGTTGCAGCCAAGCCGCTCCAATCCACGACGGCGCAAGTGATCGTCTACGATACCGAAACGCGTCATCTCTCGCCGGCATGCGCGGCAGAGGAAGTACGGCGCTTCATTCGGGTCTCAGCCGCCGTTCGTCCGCGCCTCCTATATAAGAAAACCGATTCCACTCTGCGCGGAAACATTTCCGCCGAACTTAGAGCCCTTTCTGAGCTCTTTCCCGATTGGCGTGTCGGTTATGCCCCAGCCTATCCCGCTTTGGGGCGAACCGTGAAGGAAGGCATTTTATACGTGGATGGCGTTGCGGTATCTCAAACTTCGTTTGGAAACGATCCTTTGAACCCTGTGACGACCAGCGCCATCTCTGCTGTGCTTGGCGATCGGTTGAATTGCACCATTTTCGATGGCGAACACGATTCCCACATTGAAGACGCGGCTCGCGCGATTCTGGCTAATGAATCGATGCGCATCATAGCGGGTCCCGGCGCATTGGCCGGCGCAATCGCCGGGCAACTGGTTTCTCTCCGCACCACCGTTTCACTACCGCGAATTTCCAGTTGTCTTCTGATGAATGGCAGTCTTCATCGGCGTTCTATTACCCAAATGCACCGTGCAGAGGCGCCAGGCTGGACAATCTTAACGACAACTCATGCCCCAAATGCGGAACCAGCACGGGTCGCTGGCGCAAATGCCCGACGGCTGCTGGACGAGATTGAGTCTCGCGATCCGGACGGCGTCTTCGTCATCGGAGGAGATACGGCGTTCGCGGTGATTGCGGCGTTGGGATTTCCGATGCTTTGGCCGATTCGCGAGATCGTTCCCGGCGTTCCCATCACGCGCATTAGAGCCGCTGACATTAAGCGGAATCGCGACCTATTCCTCATTACTAAAGCCGGTGGTTTCGGCGAACCCGACGTAATTCACCGGGTTCACCAAGAGCTAAATACTCATGTCGAATAACAATCCGTTCGCAATCACCGTCGGAGACGCTAGCGGCGTTGGCCCGGAGATTCTGTTGCATGCCTTTGCGCAAGCAGAATTGACGTGGCCTCTTGTGGCATTCGGCGATCTAGAGGCTCTGCACTTCTATAATGAACGGCTGGGATATGGCATCGCGTTGCGCGACATACAGCATCCAAATCAGTATGAGCCGGGCCCGCTCAATGTAGTCGACCATCGATTGTTAAAAGCGGGCGACGTCACGCCGGGCAAACTGAGCCGCGCCGCCGGCCATGCTGCGCGCGAGTATGTCGTCTCAGCAACCAACGCTGCTCTCGCCCACGAAGTGCGTGCTATTGTCACGCTCCCCATGAACAAGGAGGCGACCTGCCTCTCCGATCCTCGCTTCACTGGGCACACGGAGCTGATCGGCGCTTTGTGCGGCTCGAAAGACGTCACCATCATGCTGGCTTCCGCCGATCTGATCGTCACGCACGTCAGCACGCACGTGTCGCTATTGAATGCCATCCGCCTAGCCAAGCAACCGCGCATTCAAACGATTATTCAACTTACTGTCGAAGCCGTTCGCAAATTGAAGCCGGATGCTCGAATCGTGGTTGCCGGTCTAAATCCGCATGCCGGTGAGAATGGCCTATTCGGCGATGAGGAGATCCGCGAGATTATTCCAGCGGTGAAGTGGGCGCAGGCGCAAGGCTGGCCGGTCGAGGGCCCCTTGCCTCCCGATACGCTGTTCTATTTAGCCGTCCGCCGCAAGAAATTCGATGCCGTAGTTTGCATGTATCACGACCAAGGTCATGTGCCTTCCAAACTGCTCGATTTCGAAGGGGGCGTGAATATCGCGCTCGGCCTGCCGATCGTGCGAACTTCAGTCGACCACGGCACAGCGTTCGACATCGCGGGCAAGGGCGTCGCATCCACGCGCAGTCTGATTCGAGCCATGGAGTATGCCGAAAAGCTGACGGGTTGATGTGACCCCCACGGATAATCGATTATTTGTTCACCGGTTTGTTATAAGCTAATAGCCGTTACACTCCGGATAAACCATGTTGGGTTCCATACGCGGCATTTCCTTCGGTGTTCTGCTGATTGCCATCATCGGCTCTGAACCAGGGGAGGCTGCCGACTCCCCTTCCCAGCCACTCGTCAACTTCCAGCGGCAGGTTCGCCCCATTCTTTCTGAAAACTGCTTCTTGTGCCATGGGCCGGATAAAGGCACGCGGATGGCCGATGTTCGGCTGGACATTCGCGAGGGGGCCTTCGCAAAACGGAAGGACGGGGTAATTGTCGTGCCGGGCAAGCCCGATGACAGCCTCATGATCAAGCGCATTATGTCGACCAATCCGGGCTACCGGATGCCGCCGACGTTCTCGCACAGAAGCCTGACCGCGGAACAAAAGGAAATTCTTCGCCGCTGGGTGGAAGAGGGCGCGCCTTGGAAGGATCATTGGGCGTTCGTCGCTCCGGTTCGTCCCCCGCTGCCGGCTGTGAAGGACGCGAGTTGGGTTCGGAATCCTATTGACGCGTTTATCCTGGCGAAATTGGAAGCGAACGGGCTGGAGCCTGCGCCCGAAGCCGGCCGCCGCACGCTGATCCGGCGTGTCACTCTCGATCTGATTGGCCTGCCTCCCACTCCCGCCGAAGTCGATGCCTTTGTGAAGGATCGGTCGCCGAAGGCCTATGAGAAGGTGGTGGATCGCCTTTTAGCGTCGCCGCATTATGGCGAACAGCGGGCACATTACTGGCTGGACGCCGCGCGCTACGCCGACACCCAGGGGCTGCACATCGATAATTATCGTGAGATGTGGCCCTACCGCGATTGGGTCATTGGAGCTTTCAATCGCAATTTGCCGTTCGACGAATTCACCATTGAGCAGATCGCCGGCGATCTGCTTCCGAACGCTACGCTGGATCAAAAGATCGCGTCCGGGTTCGAACGCTGCAACGTTACTACCAATGAGGGCGGCTTTATTCCGGCCGAGGCTGAGGCGATGTATGCCAAAGATCGCGCCGATACCACCGGCACCGTCTGGTTAGGGCTTACCGTCGGTTGCGCGACGTGTCATGACCACAAATTCGATCCTATTTCTCAGAAGGATTACTACTCGCTTACCTCCTTCTTCCGCAATACGACGCAGTATGCGCTCGATGGCAATGTGCCGGACACGCCTCCCACGGTGATCGTCCCGCCGGAAGAGGATCGGGCACGTTGGCAGGAGTTGAACGCGGAGCGCGCAAACCTGGAAGGCAGCATAGACAAAGTACAAGTTGCTTCGAATCCCGATTTTGAAAGCTGGCTGCGATCGCCGGCGCGCGGCCAGATTGTCACTCCGTTTGCCTCCGCTCAGTTACTTGCATTGGATCTCGAAAAAGGCGAGCACGCGATTCGCAACGGGCAGGCCGAACCGGTGTCGTTGCCCGAGGGCGTCACCCGCGGGGAAGGACCATCTGGCGTTGGTGCTGCATTGCACTTTGGTAAAGAAGCATCGCTAACGATGCCCAATGTTCCGGAAATCGACTCAGACAAACCATTCACCGTGTCCACCTGGGTGTGGATGCCTGCGAAAGTTGGAAGCTACGTTTTTGCCAGCCAGTTCGATTCGAAGAAGGAAGGCGACTCCAGGAAAGAATGGGGCTGGAGCGTGGGGGTGAGAAGCGACAACGGCCAGGCCTCTCAACCCTATATCCGGTTGCAAGGTGGCGACGGGAAATATATCACCGCGCAGCCGTCGCCCGAGTATGGGTTGAAGCCGTCCACCTGGTATCACTTGACATTCACTTACGATGGCAGCCGAAGCCGCAACGGATTGAACGTTTATCTTAATGGCGAATTGGTGCCCAGCTACGGCGACGGCGCGGATCTTGCGCCACTGGAATCGTCGATCCGTACCACGTCGCCATTACAGCTCGGTAAGCAAGATAATCGGTTCTTTGAAGATGGGGCGCTAACGGGCTTTCGCATATTGAACCAGCGCATAGATGAACAAGACGCGAAGCTGTTGTTTGTGGGTGATGTGGTCCAAGCCGCCGCTCGCAAGGATATAGGCGATCTGTCGGAGGCCAGCCGCCAAGCGCTCCTGACGTACTACACGGCAGAGGTGAACCCCGCTACCAAGCATGGTGTGGCTCAGCTTCACGCAGTCGACGCCGAACGCTATCAGATTGCGCGGCGGAGCGCCGTTACCTTCGTGCAGCAGGAACGGACGGATACGCAGCCCGTCGCCCACGTTCTCTATCGCGGGCTCTATGATCAGATGCGTGACGAGGTTCACCCCAACGTGCCCGCGATCCTGCCGCCTATGCCGGCGTCCTACCCGCGCAATCGTCTTGGGCTCGCGAAATGGTTGGTCGAACCCTCAAACCCACTGACCGCGCGAGTGACTGTAAATCGCTTTTGGGAGGAGATTTTTGGCACGGGCATTGTGAAGACGGCAGAGGATTTTGGATCGCAGGGCGACCCGCCGTCTCATCCCGAGTTGCTCGATTGGCTGGCGGTCGATTTCCGCGAGTCCGGCTGGGACGTGAAGCGGTTGATGCGGTTGATGGTCACCTCTGCCGCCTACCGTCAATCCGGCGCGACCACGCCGGAAAAGCTCGAAAAGGACCTTGACAACCGGCTCCTCTCGCGCGGGCCTCGCTATCGCATGGATGCCGAGATGATTCGCGACTATGCGCTCGACGTAAGTGGGCTGCTAGTTCCAAAAATCGGTGGTCCTAGCGTAAAGCCATATCAACCACAGAGAATTTGGGAAACGGTAGCCATGGAGCAAAGCAATACTCGAATCTACAAAGAGGACGCTGGCGATGGCCTGTATCGGCGCAGCCTCTATACGTTCTGGAAACGAAGCGCGCCCCCACCGTCCATGGATATCTTCAATGCACCCTCGCGAGAGGTTTGCATTATGCGCCGCGAACGGACCGATACACCGCTGCAGGCGTTGGTCACCATGAACGATCCGCAATTTGTCGAGGCGGCTCGGGTGCTTGCGCAAAATGCTTTGCACGCTTCGCACGAGAACGTCGATCGCGAAGTGAATTACATGACCAGCCGCCTGATCGCGCGAAAGCTGGAACCGAAGGAGCTTGGTGTCGTCACGCGCTCCTATCGGGACTACATGACGTACTACGAGTCTACGCCCGAAGATGCGAAAAAGCTGATCAGCGTGGGCGAATCGAAGGCCGACCCAAGCCTGCCCGCGCCGAAATTGGCGGCGCTGACTATGGTGGCAAACGAATTGATGAATCTCGACGAAGTGCTGGTGAAGTAGATGGAAAAACAACCTCTGTATCTAGATCCCTCGGATGAAGCGGTATTGGCGGAAACGCGACGGCAGTTTTTTGGTCGCGGCGCTCGCGGACTAGGCTCGCTCGCGCTATTTGCCCTCCTCGGCGAGCAGGCCTCCGCGAAACCCACGGAACCGGCGGCAATCGGCGGTCTTCCCGGTCTGCCGCACTTTGCACCCAAAGCCAAACGCGCCATTTACCTTCACATGCTGGGCGCTCCGCCTCAGATCGAGACATTCGACTACAAGCCTGGATTGAAGGAATGGTTCGATAAAGACCTACCTGAGTCGATACGCGCGGGCCAGCGCCTGACCACGATGACGGCTAGCCAGTCGCGTTTTCCGATTGCTCCATCCGTTTTTAAATTCCAGCAATACGGGAAATCGGGCGCCTGGATTTCGGAGCTTCTTCCCTATACGGCCAAGATGGCGGACGATATTGCAATCATCCGCACGTTGCATACCGATGCCATCAATCATGAGCCGGCAGTCACGTTCCTGCAGACAGGTTTCATGATCGCCGGTAAACCATGCATCGGTTCGTGGCTCGCCTATGGGCTTGGCAGTATGAATCAATCGCTGCCTACGTTCGTCGTTTTGAATGCCACCCATTCCAATCCCAAGGCGAACGTTCAAGCCATCTCCGCTCGCCTATGGAGCGCCGGTTTTCTATCGGGACAATACTCCGGAGTGGCGCTCCGTTCCGGTGGCGATCCTGTGCTCTATATCAACAATCCCGATGGAGTGCCGATCAAGATCCGCCGACGCATGCTGGATGCCTTGGGCGAATTGAATGAGATTCAGAATGCGAAGATCGCCGATCCGGAAACCCAAGTGCGCATTAAGCAGTATGAAATGGCTTTCCGCATGCAAGCATCGGTGCCCGATCTCACCGACATTACGAAGGAACCCGAAAGCACCTTCAAACTCTACGGAGAAGACGCGCGCAAAGGGGGTACGTTCGCGAACTGCTGTCTCATGGCCAGGCGCATGATGGAGCGTAATGTACGCTTTGTGCAGGTCTATCATCGCGGGTGGGACGTTCATTCAATCCTGCCTGAGGTGTTGCCAAGTCAATGCCGCGACATCGATCAAGGAGCGTACGCTTTAGTCCAGGACCTGAAGGCGCGAGGCCTTTTGGACGATACGTTGGTCATTTGGGGCGGGGAATTCGGCCGTACCGTTTATTCGCAAGGCAAGCTTACCGCCACCGACTACGGCCGCGATCATCACCCGCGGTGTTTCTGTATCTGGATGGCCGGCGGGGGAATCAAGGGCGGCGTGGTGCATGGGGAAACCGACGAATTTTCTTACAATATCGTCAAAGATCCGGTGCACATTCGCGACTTCCAGGCGACCATCCTGAACCGTTTCGGCATCGACGACCAGCGCTTCACGTTTAAATTCCAGGGCTTGGATCAGAAGCTAACGGGCACGGAAAAAGTAGCCATTGTGGTGAAGAATATTTTGGCCTGAGGATTCAACAAAAAGGCCCGGATCCCTAACAAGAGATCCGGGCCTTTTATGAGGTACGCTTCGATTTAGCTCTGGAACATATAGAGCGGCGTTCCTTGCGTCATGTCGGGCGTTTCCGCACCGCCATCGCCCACCGCCACTGGTTCGCCCTCTAACTCGCCAACCTGGCGGCAATAAATGCCGGTCTCGTTGAGATAGATTTCCAGCTCGCCTGGGCGGGGCAGGGAACCTTGGATCAAGGCCTCCGATAACGGATCTTCGATGTATTTCTGGAGCGCGCGGCGCAACGGCCGTGCGCCGTAGCTGCGGTCCCCACAGGTCTTGTCGAGAATATACTTCGCTGCCTCCGGCCGCAGCCGGATCTTGAGCTGCTTGGCCAGCAGGTTATGGTTGATCTGCTCGACTAGCAGTTCAATGATGCGCAGCAGATCTTCGTCGACCAGCGAAGTGAAGAGGATCACTTCGTCGAGGCGATTCAGAAACTCAGGGTTGAAGGCGCGTTTCACTTCGCTCATCACCTGATCCTCAACCTTCTGCGGAATGCCGGTATTCGATGGCGCCGAGAACCCGATCTGGCCGCGCTTATCGAGGAAGCGAGCGCCTAGATTCGAGGTCATAATGATAATCGTGTTCTTGAAGTCGACGGTGTTGCCCAATCCATCGGTCAACTGGCCGTCTTCAAACACCTGCAAAAGGATATTGTAAATATCCGGATGGGCCTTTTCGATTTCATCGAGCAAAATGATCGAGTATGGCGCACGCTTCACGCGTTCGGTGAGCTGACCACCCTCCTCATAACCCACATACCCGGGAGGTGAACCGATTAGCTTCGAAATCGAATGCTTCTCCATGAACTCCGACATGTCGAAGCGGATGAGCGACTTCTCGCTGCCGAAGAGGAACTCGGCGAGTGCACGAGCAACTTCGGTCTTGCCGACGCCCGTGGGACCGAGGAACAGAAACGATCCGGCCGGGCGTTTCGGAGACTTCAGTCCAGCGCGCGAACGCCGGATCGCACGAGAGAGAGCCGAAATCGCTTTTTCCTGGCTCACAACGCGCTTATGCAACTCCTCTTCGATGCGGAGCAGCTTGTTGATCTCTTCCTCCTTGATGGAGGTCATCGGCACGCCAGTCCAGCGCGCGACCACATCTTCAATGTCGTCTTTGGTCACCAGCCCCGTGGACGTGTCGTCCAGGTTGTACTTCTCGCGCAGCAACCGCAGATTTTCGCGTTCCTTGCGCTCTTCGTCGGAATAGAAGCGCGCCTTTTCAAATTCGTGGTTCGCGATCGCATTTTCCATACGATGCACAATGAATTTGATGCGCTTCTGGATGTCGGCCACTTCGGTCGGTAGCGTCGTCTGGCGAAGCTTGACGCGGGCACCGGCCTCATCGATCAGATCGATGGCCTTATCCGGTAAGAAGCGGTCCGGAATAAATCTAGTGGACGTATAGACCGCCGATTCAATGGCTTCGTCGGTATAGGCGACGGCATGGAATTTTTCATACCGCTCCTTGATGCCGAACAGGATGCGTATTGCGTCGGTTTCACTTGGTGGCGGAACCTTCACGGCCTGAAAGCGGCGCTCAAGCGAGCGGTCCTTTTCGATGGACTTGCGATATTCGGCGGGAGTGGTTGCCCCGATGCACTGAATCTCGCCGCGCGATAACGCTGGCTTCAAAATGTTAGCCGCATCGAGGGAACCTTCGGCCGATCCCGCCCCGACCAGCGTGTGCAGCTCATCGATGAAGATGATGGCGTTTTGATTCTCCATCAACTCCTTCATGATCGTTTTTAAGCGCTCCTCGAACTGCCCGCGATATTTGGTTCCGGCCACAATCAGGGATAAGTCGAGCGCCAGAATACGTTTTTCGGAGAGAAAGGACGGCACATCCCCATCGGCGATGCGCTGTGCGAGACCTTCGACAATCGCGGTCTTGCCGACACCCGGCTCGCCAATCAAAACCGGATTATTCTTTGTGCGCCGGCAAAGAATCTGGACCACGCGATCCAGTTCGGAATCGCGCCCGATCAGCGGGTCCAACATGCCATCGACGGCTGCCTGGGTCAAATCGCGGCTGAACTCTGCCAGCAGCGAACTCTCCTTGGGACGGCTCGCCGAAGTCTTCTCCGATGCCGACCGCGCGATTTCTTCCCGCACGGCCGAAAGACGGAGCCCGCGCTCGTGAAGAATCTCGGCGGCGAAACTCTTCTCCTCCCGGAGCAGGCCCAGCAGCAGATGCTCCGTTCCAATGTGCTTGTGGCTTAGGCGCTCCGCTTCCTCGGCGCCATAGGCCAACACGCGCTTACACTCATGGCTGAGCGGAAGATCGACCGACGTCGATACCTTCTCGCGTACCGTGGTGTGCGCTTCGATCTGCTTTCTAATCGATTCGATTGCGGCATGAGACCGCAGGAAACGATTGGCAAGCGCTTTATCCTCACGGAGAAGGCCCAGCAGCAAGTGCTCGGTCTCGATATAAGGACTCCCGAACTGGCTTGCTTCGTATCTTGCAAAGAAGATTACGCGGCGCGCTTTCTCGGTATAACGTTCAAACATAAGTGCCACCGTCGAGACGGGTTGCGTCTCGTTCAACTCCGGCCGTCGACGCGTGCACCAGAAGTGGCGCGCGCAGCCGGCCCTTTCTTAACTCTAAAACCCGGTCGCAGCGATCGGCGAACGATAAATTATGGGTAACGAAAATGGAAGTCAGACGGTGAGCTTGATGCAGTTCGCTAAGCAGGCTTTCGATCATCTCGCCGGTCCGGAAATCGAGACTGCCGGTTGGCTCATCGGCCAACAGTACGCGGGGTTCACCGGCAATAGCCCGGGCGAGCGCAACTCGCTGCTGTTCGCCGCCAGACAATTCACCGGCGCGATGCGACCGGCGCGCTTGCAGTCCAACTTCATCCAACCTCGCTCGTGATGCAGCGGCAGCCAAATCCGGCGCCATGCCCCGGATTAGCAGGGGCATCATCACATTCTCCAAAGCGCTAAATTCCGGCAACAGAGACGGAGTCTGCCAGACAAAGCCGACCTCTTGATTTCGAAAGTCGGCCAAGGCCCGATCGGATAGGGCCACAATGTCCAGATTGCCGAAGTATATCCTACCTTCGGAAGGCCTGTCCAGACCTCCCAGTAAATGCAGCAAGGTAGACTTGCCTGCCCCGGATTCCCCAATGACCGCAATCCGTTCGCCCCGCTCTACCCGCAGGGACAGATCGTCGAAAACTATGACGTCCGCGCCCCCAGAATGATAAATCTTGGTGAGCGACTCCGCCCGGACCACACCATCATTGTCCAAATTACGTCAACCCTCAGGCGCCCGAAGCCTTTGCCCGCCGGCACCGCTACTTATAGGTTAGAACAGGTGGAAGGAGCGGCTGGACAAGCTTCAATAGTGCCCGTCTACATGGGTGACCGCCTGAGATTCTATTAATCGAAGCTCACGCGGCGCATCTCGCCCCGCCCATCATCAATCGGGAGCCTGCGATGTAGCGCTCCGAACGAGACGCTCGAATTCTTCCTCAAAAGAGCTCAGGGCATCAAGGACCGCTTGCGACCGCGCTTGCATCGCCAGTGACCGAGCAACGCCTTTCAATTCGGGTGACGGCTTGTAGATCGCGGAGTGCTCGATGTTCCAGAAAAGCCCCGTAAGGAAAGGCACAATCTGGTATTCGCCCCGTATTGCGATGCTTGCTTCGCTGCAGTATCCCGAATATTTGAACGCCAGTTTCTCGCCGTGAGCGTCTTGTACCGGATCTTCCATCCACGCAGGAAATGTCTCGCGTAGAATTTCGTCGATCTCCTGTCTGCGACTCCTTGTAAATGCGAGCACGCGTACTCCGGCTAGATCCTTCAAATTTGTAAGGGTGTACGACTGAACCTGATCAGGATAGAAGATTGCCCCCTCTTGCCGTCGTCGAAGGGATTCCACGCTTTCGAGATATCGGGAGAAGACGATACCTTATCTCCGTCTCCAGTTGATCGAGGACCCGCCGAATGTCGGGAAGGAGGTCGAAGTATTCTTCTCGCAGATGATCTTCTATGGTCCTGCTTGGCATTAGCCGAGGACATTGGCGAGTTCCCTCTTTACGACTGTTGAGGGGGGCTTATTGAAAAAAAAGGTCCACTCATCCGTTTCAGGTATGTTTTGCCGAATGTGCCCTTCGATTTCCTCTGCCGAGTGATCCTCTATAAACTCGATACTGAATGCCTTCTTTGACTTTCGGTTCAGGTAGAGTTCACGGTCGAAACTGTACACGTACCCTGCGTTCTTTAGGATCTGTTCCTTTGTTGCGAGGCTGGTCACTCGTGCATTCTTTCTTTCTTTTGATTTTACGAGACTCCGGCCCTCCCGAGGACGCTCTCGTGGGTTGAAATAGGGGTAGAATGCTATATAGCCTGAAAATCTTATGTCCGACGCTATCAAGCTATCCCACACCGCTGCGATGATTCTGCAAACCGTGGACAACGGGTGCAGCTACGGGTTCGACATCATGGATGCCACCGGCTTGCCGAGCGGCACAGTATACCCGGCCCTGCGCCGCATGGAGACCGAAGGATTGGTCGCGTCCAGTTGGGAGTCGTCGAAGAAAGCCGCTGCCGGCCAGCGGCCGCCTCGAAAATACTATCGAGTCACCGCGGCTGGATCGCGCGTGCTCGGCGAGGTACAGAAACGTTATCCGCTCCTCGAAAAGCTCGCTGCTTCGAAGTCTCGGACCTAAGGGCGCCATATGGATTCGGCTCCTCGGTTCCCCTTCGCTATTGCAGTCTGCCGGTGCATGATTTCGCTCGCGTCGAGAATCGTGCCTGCCGGTCAGCGCGACGAGTGGCGCAACGAATGGCAAGCCGAGGTGTGGCATCGCTGGCGTTTCTATGTCGATGTCGACTGCTGGAACAGCAACGAAGCGTTGCATCTGCTCCGCAATTGTTTGGGCGCATTCGTCGACGCAGGATGTCATGTCACAGCGCAGGAAGCGCTCCAGCATCGATTTCAGGAATTTGTCCGGTCCTCATGGACATGCCTGGCAGGCGTACTTGCAATGCTGCTCCTGGTTGCGATCGCAAGCGGAGGATTGCCCGCCACGCTAGGCCTGTTCACCTCGCTTGGCTATCGCAATCCGGACCGGCTGGAGATCCTATCTTTGCGCTCCGAGACCGGACGCGGGGAACGCGGGTTTCACCCCTCGATTGTGGCCGACTGGCGGCGCTCCGACCACATGCTGGAGTCGCTGGCGCCTTTTCGGTTTGAGAGGGCGTTCATCTTCCCCATTGGTGCAAGTACGTCAGGTGTGCGACGGCTGGTCATTCGAGCCGATACGGAATTGCTCCCCATGTTGGGGGTGAAGCCTGTGCTCGGCGCATTTCATCCCGGCGCGGTGCTGACGGATGGCCTGTGGGTTTCCCTGTACGACCGCAACCCACATGTGATCGGCGCCGCGATTCAAGTGGACCGTGAGACCTATCGGATCACGGCCGTGCTTCCGGCGCATTTCCACTTTCTCACGCGCCAGGATGCCGTCTATCTCGTGCAACCTCGGATATCAAATGGGCGCGTCCTGATCGCCGCCTACCCACGGCTAGGCGTAAAGGACAACGTACTGGATCGTGAGCTCGCTTCAATCTCGCAAGACGAAGATTTTTATTTGTTTTCATCCCGAGTGCGCTTCTCGCGGGTACAGGACACATTGCTGACGCCGCTGTGGTATTTTTGCGCGGCAGCGGTGTTGTCGGCCTTGTTGCTGAGCATTTTGTGCCGGGTCCGGTTCGAACGCCGCCGATTCGCTCTTTGTCCGGCTGCGTTCTTGGCCGCTAAGGTGCTCCTGATGCTGACCATCGTCTTCGCTGCGGGCCTCGAGTGGAACCGCCCCAACGATTCATTCTTACTGCTGTGGAGGGATGGCGCCAGCGGCCCCACGCTCGTCTGGATGTATGTGGCTGGTGCGATGGCCGTACTTTTCTGGTCGCTTGCCGATCAGCGCGCCCGCTGCCGCGTATGTCTCCGGCTGCTCTGCTTTCCGGTGCGCGTGGGTTGCCCAGGTTGCCTGCTGCTTGATTGGTCGGGCACCGAACTGCTGTGCACCGAAGGGCACGGAATCTTGCATGTACCCGATATGGCCACCAGTTGGGACACGGATTCCGATCGTTGGATCGCGCTCGACGACTCGTGGCGCGGCCTTTTCGTGCGCAACTAATCGCTTCGAAATGTGCTGGAAGTACCCCTGTTCGCTATACTTGTCATAGGGTAGTGGCGCGTCGTCGCCCTTCTCCACCGCTCCGTTTTAGAAGTAATTCAGCCAGGAGTTTCCTACTCAGCTTATGTTCGATCTGTTCCGCAGCCGCGAAAAAAGTGTGCGTATTCTGCTCGGCGCGCTGCTTGTCGTTGTCGCACTCTCGATGTGTCTCTACCTGATTCCGGGCGGCCCTGGATCGGCGTCGGGACCTACAGGCAATACCATTGTCGCCACCGTCGGCGACCAGAAGATCACTCTGCAGCAGTTGCAGCAATCGATCGATTCGATCAATCAGCGGCAAAACATCCCGAAACAGCTTATGGCGCAATACGTCCCCGTCATTCTCAACTCAATGGTTGAGGTCGAAGCGTTGGCATATCGTGCTCGCCAATTGGGCATCACGGTTTCCGATGCGGAACTGGCGGACCTGATTCGGGCGGACATGTCAAGGGCGCTGGGGGGCACCAACTTCGACTTGAGCCTTTATCAGGCAGCGCTGGCGCAGCAGGGAATGACCGTCGCGGACTTCGAGCACAAACAGCGTCAGGACTTCCTGGCGTCTCGCCTGGAGAGCCTGCAACTGCAGTCCGTCGTTGTTTCCGAAGCCGAGGCAAAGCAGCGATACCGGGAGGACAACGAAAAGGTCGCGCTCCAATATATTGCCTTCGATCCGAAGCATTTTGTCGCGAAGGTGAACCAGGATCCGGCGGCGCTTAAGGCATATTTTGACAAGAACCGTTCGTTGTTTCAGACTCCGGAGAAGCGCAGCGCCGATCTGATCGTGGGAACTGTGCCCGACTTCGAAAAGACTGCTAAGGTGACCGACGCGCAACTGCAGCAGCTTTATAACACCAATCTGGACAGCTATCGGCTGCCGGAGCGCGTGCATGTGCGGCACATTTTGATCATGACTCAGGGTAAGTCGCCGGAAGAAAAAGCCAAGCTAAAGGCGAAAGCGGAGGACGTTCTGAGCCAACTGAAAAAAGGCGCGGACTTCGCGACGCTGGCAAAAAAGGATTCGGAGGACCCCGGGTCGGCAGCGAAGGGCGGTGATTTGGGATGGATAGCTCGCGGCCAAACGGTGCCGCAATTTGAGCAAGCCGCGTTTTCACAGAAGCCTGGCGATCTGAGCGGCGTGGTCGAATCCAGCTTCGGCTATCACATCATTCAAGTGCTGGAACACCAGGCGGCTCATTTGCAGACGTTTGACGAAGTGAAGCCGCAGTTGATGGCCCAGATGCAAAAGCAAGTGGGCACGGAAGACCTGAAGCGCGCAATCGCAGACGCCCATTCTGAAATCGAGAAGAATCCGGGACAAGCTGATGAAATCGCCAAGAAGTATAGCCTGCGGGTCTTCAAAGTGGATCAACTTGCCTCCAACCAGCCTTTGCCGGAAGTGATGAGCGCTCCCGAACCCATGACGGCAATCTTCAGCACTCCCAAGGGACAAGTTACAAAAGTGGTCAATCTCGACAGCATGGGGAAATCCGTATTCGCTGTCGTCGATAGCATCACCCCTGCTCACCCGTCGAGCTTCGAAGACGCGCACAAGGAAGTGGTTGATCGCTATACCACCGCTGAAAGCTTGCGGATGAACCGGGAAGCCGCGGCGCAGGCAGATGCGGAAGCGAAGAAGGGCGAATCGCTGGAGGCCATCGCCAAGAAAAATGGCTTCGATGTGAAGACCGCGTCGCCGTTTACTATTACTGGCGCCGCCGAGGGCATTGGCCCGGCTACCGTGCTGAGAGCTGCGTTCTCTGCGAATGTTGGGGATGTTATTCCTGTGGTAAGCATGGAAAGCAACGCGTTCGTCTGTAAAGTAACTCAGAAAGTGCCCGCGAACATGGCCGACTACGAAAAAAACAAGACGGCTTATATCCAGCAGCTAAACGAGCAGTTGCAAGGGTTCTATCAAAAGCTGTTTCGTGAAAGCGTTGTGGCTGATATGACCAAGAACGGCAAGGTCAAATTGAATCAAGAATTGATCTCGCGCGTGGTTGCGGACACGCAGTCCTAGGTACTTATTCTTGATTGCACAACTGATCCAGTTTCTTCACAGCCTTACCGACCCCGATAAGCTGATCCACTTGCTATCTACCGTCCTGACCGGCTGGTATGGCTATTTGTTTCTGTTCGCGATCATCTTTGCCGAGAGTGGACTACTGGTTGGATTTTTCCTCCCGGGCGACTCCTTGCTATTTACGGTCGGGGTCGTGGCCGGAGCCGGCAAGCTTCCGATCGGCCTGATGATCGTGATGCTCGCGTTCGCCTCCATGGCGGGGGATGGAATTGGATTCCTGTTAGGGAAAACCGCTGGTTATAGACTCTTTTCCAAAGCGGATTCGCGCATTTTCCGCCGGGAATATCTGGACCGGACTCACGCTTTTTACGAGCGCCATGGCGGCAAGACGATAATCTACGCCAAGTTCGTCCCCATTATCCGCACCTTTGCGGCGTTCATCGCCGGCGTGGGCCGGATGAACTACATACGGTTTCTCAGTTTCAACGTTTTTGGCGCTCTGGGTTGGGTGACGCTCATGATCACTCTCGGATACCTGCTGGGAGGCATTCCTGTGATACGCCATAACTTTGAAAAAGTGGTGCTGCTGATCATTGCAGTTTCGCTAGTGCCGGCTGCGCTCCAGATGTTGGCCAAGAAGAAGAAGGTGCCAGTGGAGACGGCTAAATGAGAGACGCTCGATAACCGCCCGTTAATTGGATTGCGGCGCCGGCAAGTCAGGAACAGCAGAATTAGAGGATGCGCCGGGAGCCAGCGTCGTTGGCTCCGCAGGAACCGGTGGTGTGGGGACCGCCTCTCCGATACGAGCGCCGTGCTTCGGACCCAGGCCCAGCCCGTTCAAAGACAGCGCGTTGATCTTGCCGTCCGAGTAAATGTCCGGGAATTTGTTGTCCAACTGAAATTTCTGTAGAGCGTCTACTGAGTCTTGTCTCCATTGCCCGTTTACTTCGCCTTTGAAATAACCTTTGCCGGCCAAAGCCTGCTGAATTTGCTTATAGCGCTCTTCATCGGGATGCGTTTGAAAGCTGGGCGTCGCGGCTCGCGCTACCCAACGCCGCCGCCGAGTGGCCTTCGCGTTCGCTACTCCGCGACGCGCGGTTGAGACCGATTTAGCCGGAGTCTTGCTCGACGCAACATGGCTATGGTGCGTCGAGGCATGGGACGAAGGAGCCGATTTCGCGGCATGAGTTGAGGATGCCCCAGCTTTGTGAATTGTTTTCTTCTTGGAGGCCGGTGAGGCAGACGCCACCGCAATCGATAAAATTACGAGGAAGACGAGGCCTGAGACCCGGTTCACTTGACTCGATTTTAGCATCAAAACGCGGGAGCTTAAATGTGTTTCGCGCGAACGGCGTGTAATTCGCCAGAGGCTGCTTAAGAAGGTGTCTATCGATTACCAATTTGCATAGGCGCGGAGAAGTCATTCACATCGCGATTGACTAAGACTTCAAGCCCAAATCCCGCTTCTAAGTGATACCCTCTTACGCCCGGACTAACCGAGTAAACACTGGATGGGAGCCCATCAAATTCGAAGCTGCCGTCCGCTTTGATGGGCACAATCTGGGAGTCCCACGCTCTGTCTGCCGACAGCGTGACATGCATGTCCGGCGGGATTGTTTTCCCATCGCTGAGAGTCACTCGGCCCTTCAGCCGATAGGCGGGTTTCAACGAGATGTCACCTACGTCGACTTCCTGGCCATTGTCCTTGGTTTCGCACAGGACCACATCTGCTCCGATATCTCTGGAAGCGAGGGATTCCATCTTGGGATAAAGTACCCAAATGCGCCCCGCAGGCACATTGGTGAAGACGAAGGTGCCGTCCTCTCTCGTTCCTACGCGCATTTCAGGAAACATGGCGCCGGACATGCGGTCGTGAGTGACCAAACCGACTTCCGCATTCGCCACTGGCTTGCCGTTTTGAATTAGGCGGCCCCGAATGACCGCGCCCTCGGCGAGCGCTAGCGTCTTTCGTTCGCCTCCTGTTGTTTCGGTGAATAGCTTTGGCGCCATGCCCCGTGCACTCACTTGTAGGATCATTCGGACGGCAGGCTTGCTGTATGCGATTTCGAACTCACCTTTTTCGTTCGTTGCCACCATCTCATCGATCCAGCCGCGCGGGCCGAAGCCAGTGAAGCCAGGCTCGCCGTTCTTTCCTGGCACGGTAACGCCTTCCTGTTCGACGAGGGCATATCTTATAGGGTGCCCATAAGGGTTCACTACTGTACCGCGTACCACCTGGGAAACGTCATTGATTTGTGGCCTCGGTGTCAACACTGCGTCATGGGCAGTTCCCTCGGCGGGATCGACTTTTTTGATGTAAGTTGCCGAGTAACCCTCGTGGACAACCAGGAGCGTAAACCATAGATCCGGATCTAAGCCTCGGATCGTGAAGTCACCTTTACCATCGCTAATGGTGCGTTTGCCGCAATCGACCCAGCAGGTCGGGCAGTAGGAACTATAGCCTTTCTTTGTCCCGGCTTCGTAGACAACAATGGTTGCGTGCTCAACCGGCGTTCCAGATGTCTCTAGAACCTTGCCAGTGATTGTGGCTCTTTCGCCAGCCCAGAGCATTCCTATCATGATTGCTAGAAGCGCAAAGGGCACTGTGTGCCGCCAACAAAGTCTTAGGAGCTTGGGCATCCACGCCGAGCCCGTTTTGGGCGAGTTTCTTAGCTGAACACCAATAATGATGGTATTTGCCCGCATTTTAGACCCTATGGCAAGGCGTGTTCCGGTCAATGCCTGCCTCAGGCATTATCTCTCTTTCTCGGTCAAGCCGCTCTACCGTTCAACTGCTGAAAGAGGCCCAGAAACCAATACGACGGCGCGGCGACCAGCCCGGCAATCCAGCACTTCGAATATCAAAGAGGTTCGGCGCCGCGATCAGCGGTTGAAGAAAGTAGACGCTCACGAGTAAGCAGAAGGCTGCCAATTGCAGCACTGACGACACGCGCAGAAACCATTGCCGGGGAAGTAACTGCAATAGAACGCGAATAAGCGAAGCAGACCCGCGGTACCGCCGTGGTGCGTCGCGAGATCGAGCAGCGTGATTTCACCACCCTTGGGCTTTTCCACGGTTCCCGGAGGCAACAGGAGTCGAACCGGCTCATCGAGCGTCACCTTCCCCTCCTCCACCATTCGCGCCAGCAGGAGAGCGGTAAATGTCTTAGTCACTGATGCGATTTCAAAGATCGAATCCGGCTTCGCGGCTCCGTAAGTGAACACTCGCCGCACGCCGTGCCTCACAACTCCGATAGCAAGACCCAAATGCTTGAAGACGCCGGTCTGTTGCGCCTGCTCCAAATCGCGATTCATCACGAACGGAAAAAGTAGCAGGGGACCAAATGTATTCAAAGATATCGGGGTTCCGAATGCAGAAGAGCATCTGGTCAAGGCACAACTGGTGTTCAGATGTTAACACCAACTGACCGGCACTTCGCGACAACCAATGTAATATCGTCGTGCTGTTCCTCAGAGCTGAAGCGCTGAAGGTCTGCGACCATTAACGCGACAATGGAGTGCGCTGTCTCTTCACGATGCTGCTTTAAGGATTCGACCAGGCGTTGCTCTCCAAACTCCTCTCCATCAGCGTTGAACGATTCAGTCGCCCCGTCCGTGTAGAGCGCGAGTATATCGCCGGGAAAGAGATGACATTCTGCTGTGGGGCTGTCCCAATCCTTAAAAAGTCCCAAAACTGTGCCAGTGGAGTGGAGCCACTCCACCGTGTTATCCCGCCGAAGCAGAAGCCCGGAAAGATGCCCGCAATTCGTGTATCGCAGGCGTTGGGCGACGTCGTCGTATTCAGCAAAAAAGACGGTGGCGTACGCGCTGTCCGCCGTATTTTCATAGAACAGCCGATTCACGGATTGCAAGAAGCGTCGTGGCTGCTCGCGGGCAACAGCAAACTGACTGCGCAAATTGGCCTGGAGGTTGGCCATTAGAAGCGCGGCGGCGATCCCCTTGCCCGAAATATCGCCGATCAGTAAACCCAGGCTATCCTCTCCCAGAGCGAGAAAGTCATAGTAGTCGCCGCCCACTTGGCGAGCCTGGATGCAGATGCCGTCGTAATCAAGTGTCCTCAGAATGGGAAGGGTTTGCGGGAATAGCCTGGCCTGCACCTGCTTGGCGATTTCCAATTCCCGGGCCGCGCGCCGTTCGTTCTCCAGTTTTTCGGCAATAGCGCGGCGCTGGGCCTCAATTTCCTGAGTAATTTCATCGGACCCGAGCAGGTCAAATGTGTTCCCGTCCACGTCGCAAAACGCGGCGAACGTTCCGCCCCATAACTGGGGCTGCGGAGGGTGATGAAAATGCACGCCCCTGCTCAGCCACAGCTGATAAGTCGCGTTAATGTCCTCAGCGATGAAGCCAATATGCGTCGGTCGCCCGATGAGCTTGTAATTGGCCGAGCCTCGCTTTGGCGCTGCCAGCGCCAGGATCGTATTCCCGTCGGGCGGCGCGATTGCCACCCAACGGCTAAATTCGAAACGGGCATCGGCTACTACGCTGAACCCAAGCTGATCCACATAGAATTTGACGCTTCGGTCGAGGTCCCGAACAAAGACATTGGATTTGAAAATACGCAGGTATTGACTCTGTTCCCCGACTCGAAAACTAGCGGGTTGTGTCAGTTGCCTTGTGCGCTGGATGTCTGCCTGGGAGGTCACGTGTTCTGAGCTCATTTCGATCCTCCTTCAGCATATGAGGGAACCGCCTGGCGAGTTGGTCCAACAGTTCTGACGTTCAAATCGAATTTCTCAAACTGCTCCTTACCAGGGAATGAGGCCCTTACTGTTGGAGTAGGTTCCGGTGGGGCCGTCGTCAGGAAGCAGCGCAAGGCGGACGGTTTCCGCAGCCCCTTCGGGAATGGTCTGTGTCCCGCGATGGCCGTTTAGATCCGTAGCGGGGTAGCCAGGATCGGCGGAATGACTTTGATGGCGGTGTCGCCGAGCTGAGGCCAGTCAACCTACTTTCAAAACCAACAGCGTCATGTCGTCATGCTGCGGAGCACCGCCCGTGAACTGGTCGGCATCTGTGAAAATTCCGCGAAGCACGTCTCCTGCCGAGCCATGTCGAAGGCGTTCGGCGGCCGCCAGCATTCGTTCTTCTCCCCACTCCTCATCGTCGACGGTCATGGCCTCGCTGATGCCGTCGGTATATGCCAGAAGAAGATCACCCTTTTCGAAAGTCAAAACATCGCTACGGTATGCAACGCCTGTAACTAACCCAATTACCGGTCCGCCCACGTCCAGCCGCCTGACTGCGCCATTTCCAGTTGTCCTAAGCAGCACGGGAGGGTTGTGGCCGGCATTGACGTAATGGAACGCGCGGTCTCCGGGGTCGTATATTCCGAAGAAGAACGTTGCGTACCGGTTTATTTCTGACGATTCGTAGACAAGCCGATTCATATCTTGCATCAAGCTCGCCAAATTGGCGGGCTGACGCTGACCGCTGGAGTGCGCGCTTTGCGTAACCAGTGTAATGGTCCGCAAACAGGCTCGCAGACTAGCCATTAGCAATGCGGCTGAGATTCCTTTCCCGGAAACATCACCGATGGCGAGCCCGACGCGGCCGTCGCCTAAATCAATAACGTCGTAGTAGTCGCCGCCGACGCCCAGCGCGGGGCGGCAAGCGCCAGCCAGGTCTAGACCTTGAACTGCGGGCATCCGCTGCGGGAAGAAACGCTGCTGAACATCTCTCGCGATTTCGATCTCGCGGTTCATTCGGGCGCGTTGCGACGCTTCCTGCGCGAGTGAACGTACTAATTCGCTCACTTCGAGGGCAAGGCCAGTCTGGACGCCTACCGACTGCAGGACGCGGAGGTCGGAAAGGGAATAGGGCGCTTCCGATCTCTTGGGGCCGAGCGCCATGACCCCCATGAGACGCTCTCGGCCGGGGAGAGCCAGCAGAACTTCAGCTTGCAGTTCTTGAAGAGTCTGCCGCTCTTGCGGTTTCGCCTCGACCAACCACTCTTCGGCGCTTTGCTCGTACAGTACGGCTGGACGGTTCCCTTCCACCACACGCTGGACGACAGTTGATTGCTCGGGAAGACGGAGCGTCAATACCTGCGCGGGGTTCACGGAGTGACAGAGGCGAAAGCCATCACGGTCGCGCAGCAGGACCGAGACTTGCGAAATGTGTAGAACGTCGGAAATTCGCTGGGACACGGTTTCAATCAGCGGAACGGTTTCGGTGAAATGGCGCACCTGTTCCGAAAGTTCACTTAAGACCAGATCGGCGTTGTAGGCCTCGCGAAAGAATCGACGATCGATCCACCTCGATATGGGCTCGAATACGCGAGGGCTTACCAGGAGCACGAGCGTAGCCAGGATAATGAGGCGAACAACCGCCGCGGCATTGATGTGTGGAGCGCGCGCAGTTTGCCAGAAGAATATACCGGTCAATACAAGTAGCGTGGTTCGCAGTATCCAGACGGTGCCACGCGCCAGGGCATACTTCGTGCCCATGCGCAGCAGAATTCGGACGTCCATGGCACGCTGAACGACCACAACGTATGCGAGGCTGAGCGGAAATGCGAGCATCAGCACCGCACTCAAGTAGCCGAGCCACTGGATGCTGCTCGGGTCAGCGACTCCAAACAGAGGCAGCGCGCCAAAGATGAAGAGCACGCTACCCAAGCCGGCTACTGAACCGGCGCAGAGAACACGTAATCGACGCTGGGAATCTGGCGTTGAAGCGGTACGGAGTTTATCAAAGATCGCGATCCAGTAGACGGCTATGCACACGACAATTGTCCAATCGACAACTTTGTCGTTGATCTGGTCGATAGCCGCCGCGTTTGCGATGAGCCCGAAATGGTACCAGGCGACGTAGTCGATCGTGAGGGCTACGCAGAGGCTGCCCAGCAAAACGATAAGAACGAGCCACTTGAACCAGGGAAAGCGAGTATCGATTCGCGATCGTTCAGGGAAAAATAGACCCAGGAAGAGCAGAGCCGCCGGAGCGAGCACTTCCAAGCTAATATGCCAATTCAATCGCAGTAGAAACCAAATCCCTGGCCACCAATTGAAGGTGGAGACCGAGATGAATGCTTCTGGATAGCTGAGCAGAAACAGGATGAACCAGGCATTGGGATCTGCCGGCCGCGCCAAAGCAACCCAATAACCCAGCCCCAAGCAGAACAATGGGACCACAATCTGCATGAAAACGATAAAGACAGCCTCCCCCAGCGAAGCGCCGTTGAGGGCTGAGTTGGCGGTGGCTGATTGCGGAAACGCTTTGAGACTTACAGCGACGCTCCCCTGCGTTCCGTCGGGGCGGCGTACACCTATTCGCCAAGTATCGCCAGGCCGCGCGTACCAACGCTCGCGCTGCCATAACGCCCGGCCCCGGTATGGCTGACCATTCAGGGACACAATGATATCGCCAGTACGCAGTCCTGCACGTTTTGCCTCGTCACTTACGCTGTTTACGACAGGCCGCAAATAGTCGGGTTCAAACGGAGTTTGAACCTGGTGCCTCAGATCGAAGTAGCCTGTGATCAACGAGACCGATGCAACGATCTGGTACGAGAAGCTGACCGCCATGTATAGACAGAACAGAACATAGAGACCGCGCGCCGGTGTGCGTTTGATGGTGTACGGGCGTTGCACAACTGAATACTACACTGACCGCGGTTGGTTAAGATCGGTCCTGGTTGCGCTTCTATCTTGCCAACAACTCCGCATCGGGCCTTCGCACGTAATTAGCATCCAGCGCGGCGGGATCGCCCTCAACTCCGTTTTCTGCATCGCGCTCCGCACAGAACGCAATCGCTCCGGCCAAGCACCGCGAAACGTCCATGCAACGCAATCCCTGCAGCGCCGTCGCGAAGGGCGAACCGGCAAAGATCACAAATTCATCCACCGCAACAGGCAAGTGCGCCAGCCAGTCACGAAGTGGGCCCACCATTTCGGGAGCCATGCCGTGCAGGTCCTGGTCGTAGATGCCGGCGAACACTTCACCCCGGCGGGCATCGAGAATGGCGGCGCGAGTCTCTCCCGTACCGAAGGAACTAAGTGCCCGCAGCGTCGAGACGCCATAGGCGCGCTTGCCTTCGACTTCGGCCAAACCTTTCACGGCCGCGAGGCCGACGCGCACTCCCGTGAACGATCCCGGACCACTGGCCGCTGCGAAGATGTCAATCTCTCCAAGTTCGACGCCGGATGCGCGTAAAAGCTCTGCGATGGCTTGAAATAGAATATGCGCGAAGCCGTCGGCCGAATGCAGAACGCGCTCGGCAACAATCTCATTGTCCCGGCGCAATGCCAGGCTGCCAAATTCCGATGTCGTATCAATTGCCAGTATCGTCACTGGGTGAGTTGGTACACCTTGTCGATTTCGTAAGCCTTCCCGTTCGCGTTGATCGCCATCAGGCGGAGGGTCAAGTTGGCGGGAAAATGCTGGATCAGGTTCGCCGGAAACTGGAACGTTCCGTTGGCGCCGACGGCCAGCACGCGCGGGCCTTGCCCATCGGCGACCACTTCGCCGGACCATACGTACTGCATTACGCGAGTCGCGCGATTGGGCCTGGTTAACTTAATCGCAAAGGGAATGGTCTTGCTTACGTCAATGACATCGCCCGTGGGCTCGGCGATTTCAAACGGCGTCTTGTCGCCGTTGATCTCGATCTCCTGCACGGGAGGCGCCTGCGATTCGAAGTAATAGGATTTCAGCATCCCCCGCATATGCCCTTCCCGTGGCACTTGCAGCACCCAATCGTGGGAGCCGTCAGGGACAGGGCGGCTGAAGACTTCGCCCCGATAGTTTTTCAAAGGATCTTCTTCACCCGTGATCGGATTCACCCAAACCGGGTTGTATTTATGCTTGGGCAAGGTCACTTCCACGATGCCCGGCTTGTCGCAATAGGCCAGGTACTCGACTTCATCCAACCCTAAAGCCCGCGCGTTATCGACGTCGAAGTAGGGCTCCAGTTCCCAATGCCGCGTATCGGACATGACTTGAAACCAGACCTGCGCCGCCTTCACGTTGGCCGGGTTCTGCAAGGCTTCATACGACACGGAGGGATATTCGCCATTAGTGGTGCTGGTCCACAGTTCATGGCGAAACGCGTTGGGCTCGACTGCGGTGACGATATGCACCTGCGGCTGTTCGGTGAACTGGTGCTCTACCGCCCCAAGCTGCGGGTTGGGCGATGCCTCAATCAGGTAGTTCATCCAATCATCGTTCAGCAAAGGCGTAGTCGTTACGCGAGCATCGGTGGACCGTGGATGGCTATAGGTATCGAGGTTCTTCAGCAGATCGCCGATCTTTTTCAATAGGGCGCGCGAATTCGGTGTGTCTTCGAATCGCTCGATGCCCTGCCAGTCGCAATTAAGCGCTCCATAGCGCGTGACAAGATAGCGCACCAGGGCCTGAAGCTGGTCAAAGTCGTTGAGGGCGCCGCTTTGCACAAACCGTTCGTCGGCGAGGATGAGATCGGCGGTTAAACCGCGGTCGTCAATGTCGATCAACCGCTGGTCGAGAGCCGCGAAATAAGCGAAGTTAGGTTGATAGGGGCCGTTGAACGCCTTGAGCGTTCCGCTTGACCTGATCAACGTCGTGCGTATGTGTGTGAATCCGTCATGCTTCCGCGCATCCAGCCAAGTGTCAAAAGTCGCTTGATCCACCGTGGGAGGTGGGGCGCCGGCCGCGAGCCAGAGATGCGGTTGCTTGTTGGTGGTCCACCAATGGCGCAGGTTGGCGACGCTGACGAAGCCGGGCCGGCCACTGTCGGCCGCATTAAATGTGGCTTCCTGATTGTCAAGCCGCTTAATCTGCGAAGTGATGTGATACGTCCAGATCCCGGCTTGCATGGGGGAGAACCGCACGCGCAGCGTATGCCCGCCATCCCAAAACGCTCGCATAAGATATGTGTCGGCATGTGGGGAACGGAACTCTATGTTCAATAATTCGTCTTTATAAGGTGTGGCGCCCGCGGGCAGTTCACCGTCGTGCCACTCGAAACTGAACTCGCATAACGAGAATGTTCGTGCCGATGAGGAACAGGAGGGAACCGAGGCGGCGAGAGACGGCAGCGGGACCAGGAGCAGAAACAGCAGGGCCCACGCACGGCCCGGGGAACGCATAAGCTCAGCATACACGCGGCGGAGCTGAAGACGGCCGTTCTGCTGGCAGCGTGACAAGAGGGCTGCTAAAAGCGCGCAGGAATCTGAACATTCGTTCACGAAATGTTTCCAATTTGCACTTAAGTGTGGTAGCAACTGTAGATAGGGTCTCAACGTCTAAATACATAGAAGGCTCTAAGAGTCGACTTGGTCGTCGATAAGAAGGAAAATAGGCGGCTTATGGACATCGTGGGAGATCGAAGATATGTGGAGGTGCCAGGCGGCAAGACGCATGAGCTTCCGCCGCTGCTGGTAAAGACCACGCCGCGCGTCAAGCGGATGGACAAGATGATGGGCATTGCCAGTGACATCATCGACCAGGAAGACATGGTTTCTTCGGTTCCGGAAGACGACGTGGCTGGCGAGGAACTCGTAGAGCGGCGCAAGATGGATCTCGCGCTCAACCTTGTCGACCAATATCTCGGACTCCTGGAACATTGGCACTGGGGGGACTCTGTGATCGAGTGGATCCGCCAGTGCGAGATCACGTTCGGCGCGCGCCTGGAGTTGCGCAATCTGCTGCGATGCGACTTGTGGCCGCACGCGGGGCGAAGCAGCTTCGTAACACTGCTGACAGACAAAGCGGTGAAGATGGACCGCATCGATCTCGAAAAAGCCGTGGGATTGCGCTTGGCGTTCCGGCAAATGCCTCCTATCCGCTGCTGCTCGGACCAATTCCTGTTTTATTTGAACAACTCTGTGGCGACGACCGCCTACCAGACCTGGCTGCACATGACGCCCAGTCCGATCGCTTCATTCCCTCCGGAGCGCTTTGAGTTCCAGGTCGTCAACATGGCTCTAGACGTACATTAGCGATTTCGCGCTCAAGTTTTTTCATAAAAGTTCCCAACTCCAGGAAACTTATCGCGGGTTCCGGAGTATAGGGAACTATGGAAGAACTGCGTAGCAACGTCCTCTTCGGCCTTCGCATGATTCGTAAAAGCCCCGGCTTTGCCTGCGTGGCAATTCTTACGCTGGCACTCGGCATCGGCGGCAATACGGCCATGTTCAGCTTCGTCAACGGCGTGTTGCTGAAACCCCTGCCTTATCCTCATCCCGAAGAGATCGTACAGGTCTGGGAGAAGCCGCCGAAATACGACCGCAACGGCATCTCCACGATGAACTTTCTAGACTGGAAAAACCAGAACACCGTGTTTTCCGCAATAGCGGCCGAGACCGGCGGCAGTTTTACGTTGTCAGGCGGTCAGGAACCCGTCCAACTTCGAGGATCGCGCGTCTCGGCGCCTTATTTCCAAATCTTTGGCATTAAGCCCGTGCTCGGGCGCGCCTTTGCGCCGGACGAGGACCAGCCAGGCAAAGATCAGGTTG
Source organism: Bryobacteraceae bacterium (assembly GCA_036272835.1). Taxonomy (GTDB): domain Bacteria; phylum Acidobacteriota; class Terriglobia; order Bryobacterales; family Bryobacteraceae; genus Bog-105. The sequence goes on along the minus strand of DATAXY010000014.1, from coordinate 10,041 downwards.
TCATCTTGAGCCATCGCATTTGGGAGAGCCGGTTCGGCAGCGACCCACACTTGATCGGCCGCAGCATCATACTGGATAACCGCCCGTACACGGTGATCGGCATCATGCCGGCGGGGACACGGTTCGACCGTTCCTGGCAAGATATATGGACTCCGCTGGCCTTTCTGCCCGCGGACATGACCCGGAACTTTCATTGGATGCAGGCCTGGGCGCGCCTGAAGCCGGGCGTCAGCTTCGCCGCCGCTCAACAGCAGATGAACGCTATCGGAGAACGCATTGCAAACGCCTACCCGGCTTCGAACAAAGGCTGGGGCGTCAAGCTTGACCGATACCAGGATCGGGTTGTCGATCCGAATCTTCGAAGCTCCCTGTTGGTTCTGTTGGCGGCCGTAGGGGTGGTCCTATTAATGGGCTGCGTGAACCTGGCCAATCTATTGTTGGTTCGAGCTTCGGCGCGAGAGCGTGAAGTCGCGGTTCGCACGGCGATCGGCGCAAACTCGGGACAGTTGCTGCGCCAGTTCCTGACCGAAAGCTTGCTGCTGGCCGCGTTCGGAGGGTGTCTGGGCGTACTCATCGCGTGGGGCGCGTTGCGGTTGCTGAAACTTGCTCTGCCGCCGTTTTATTTGCCGGCCGAGGCCACGGTCTCAATCGATTTCCGCGTCCTGCTGTTTACCGGGGCGCTTGTCATCGTTACTGGCGTATTATTCGGGATCGCGCCGGCGCTGCAGGCAACCCGGGTAGCGCCGGGCGATGCGCTGAAAGAGGGCAGCCGTTCATCCACCACGAGCGCGGCGGGCCGGCGGCTGCGCGGTATCCTGATCGTCACCGAGGTGGCCTTGGCCTTCGTACTACTCTCCGGCGCGGGACTACTGCTTCGGAGCTTCTATCAATTGCAGCAGGTCGATACCGGGTTCGATTCGACCAATGTCATCACCATGTGGCTGCCGATGGACGATAACCAGTACACAAAGGGCGACCAGATCATCGAATATAAAACGCAAATTCTCGATCGGGTGCAGAGCGTTCCGGGCGTTCGTAATGCCGCCGTTACATCCGCGTTGCCCATGGGCGGGTGGGGCTACGGCATGCCCTTTCAAATTGTCGGCAAGCCGATCGTCGACGTTTCCAATCGGCCGGGCGGTTTCTTCAAAATGGTGAGCGCATCTTATTTCCATACGCTCGGCATGCGGGTGTTCAAGGGCCGCGGCCTTTCCGAAACCGACAGGCAAGGCACAACTCCAGTGACGGTCATCAATCAGACGATGGCCGACAAGTTCTTCAAGAATGAAGACCCCATCGGCAAGCGAATCTTAGTGCAGCAGATCGTTCCCGCACAACACGAGTTGGGGAAAGACATCCCGTGGGAAGTAGTGGGCGTTGTCGCGGACGAGAAAGTGGGCGATCTCGACGATTCAAGTCCGGGCCTGTATGTGCCCGCTCCGCAGAGTCCGACCACAGGCGCCGGTTTGGTAGTGCGAGGGGTGATGGACCCGGATCATATTGTGAAATCGGTGCAGCGTGCCATCTGGCATGTGAACAAGAATCAGGCGATCACGGACATAAAGACTTTAGAAGAAGTCAAGTCGGAGTCTTTAGGTGGCAATCGGCTCAGAACTTACCTACTAGTTGTGTTTGCCGGCCTTGCATTGCTACTTGCGGCCATTGGCTTGTTTGGCGTCATCTCCTACACCGTGACGCAACGGATACATGAGTTGGCGCTGCGCGCGGCGCTCGGAGCTTCCGGCTTTGACCTGCTTCAACTGGTGGTCCAAAACGGCCTGGCGCTCACTGCGGCCGGTCTGGCGATTGGTCTGGCCGGATCGTTCGGACTAACCCATCTATTGGCGAGTCTCTTATTTCAAGTTAGTCCACGCGATCCGTTCTCTTTGATCTCAGCGGCGCTGGTACTAGCGGCGGTCGCGGTTGCCGCAAGCCTTCTTCCCGCTTTGCGCGCGACGCGCGTGGACCCCATGGTGGCGCTGCGTTACGAATAACGCTTTAGAGTATTCGAACGTCCATGACGGTGATGTCGTCGGCCTGCTTGTTCTTGTCTGAGGTAGCCTTGCCGGCAAGAACGCCAGCAAAGCCATTCTTATGATAACGAGCCAGACGCCGAATAGTGGTCAGCGCCCAGTCGTCCGGTTCCTCATCCATCTTTGCCTCTGAGAACCCGTCGGAAAACACAATCACGCGATCGCCAGGGATAAGAGGCACGATCCGCTCCTCGCATTCGAGCTTCTTGAACATACCGAGCACCGTGGAGGTTGCTTCGAGCGATTCAATCGAGCCATCCCCTCTCACGACTACAGGCGCAGGATGGCCGCAATTGACGTAACGCAGCTCATGAGTGCAAGAGTCATAGGCGGCGTAGAAAAGCGTGGCGTAGTGTTCGGGGCGCGTCGAATCGGAAAACAATCCGTTAACGCGTTCAATCAACTTCGCAGGATAGAGAGCGAGTTCTCCCAGGCTGCGAATGGTGGCTTGCAGATTGGCCACTAGCAGCGCTGCGCCTATGCCTTTTCCCGAGACATCGCCCAACACAAAGCCGGTGGTGTCTTCGCCGATCCGAAAGAAGTCGTAAAGATCGCCACTGATTTCGCCGGCGGGGACAGAAGCGCACTCGCACTCTACACCGCATGCTGAGAAGCGGGGCGGCGGCAATAACTTCCGTTGCACCTTGCGCGCAATGGACAACTCCGCATCGAGCGGCTTGTCGAAGCCGGGCTCGGTTCGCAGGTGCTTCTCGATCACAGATAAAAAGTGGCGGTTATCCCAAGGTTTGGGGATGAAATCGCATGCGCCTCGGTGCATGGCCTCCACAGCTAGCTCCACAGTGCTCCAAGCCGTCATAGCAATGATCGGCACATTTGGCCGCTGCGCGCGCAATCCGCCGACGAGACCCAATCCCTCGTCGCCGGAGGTGGTGTCACAGGTATAGTTCATGTCGACGACGATCAGATCGTGATCATCATAGGCCGCTGCGGCTAGCGCGGCATTGGGCGATTCGGCCGTATCCGCGGAATAGCCTGCGCCTTTCAAGAGAAGGCAAAGAGCTTCGCGAACGTCGGGTTGGTCGTCAACAACCAATACCTTGCGTGTGTCTAAATTCGCCTGTTTCATGGTCATGCATCTCATGCCGGAGGGTCATTTAATGTCCGTGCAACCGAAGGGCCGACTTTCAGTTTGGGACGCACATCGCGCTTTCAATAGCTTAGAGAGAACAACAGCCAAGAAAGTGTTCGATTTTGAGAAAACAAATCCCGGCAATCGAAAGCCGGGTCCGAGGCCGCCAGGTTCTCGTACTTCCGTCCTTCAGTCGTGACTTTTGTGTAACGATTTACGTCTGCTCCGGTATTGGTTACTTGAGGGTGAGTGGAGACTCAAAGCGATAGTTCAGTGATGAGGCGAGTGCAGGCCGGCGAAACGGCGCAACTGGCGCTGCTGTTCGAGCGCTATCATGTGCCGCTATTTCGATATCTGCTGCACCTGACGGGAAGCCGGTCATTCAGTGAAGATCTTGTGCAGGAGTGTTTCCTTCGTGTTCTGAAATACGCCGCGAGCTACGATTCCAGTTTTGCGTTTCAGGTGTGGCTCTACAGGATGGCTCGCAACGCCTACTTCGATGCGCGGCATAAGCGCCGCCTCGAAGTCAGCGACGGTGAAATGGGTGAAATCAGGAGTCCTGAGCCAATCGCTGAAGAACTCCTGGCCCGAAAGGAAGATACGGCGCTTCTGCAGGAAGCTCTGGCGAAACTACCGGAGGATAAGCGGGAGATTCTCGTGCTGAGCCGGTTCCACAGCCTGCGCTACGAGGACATTGCCGCCCTTCTTAAATGTGAGATCGGCACCGTCAGGGTGCGAGCGTACCGCGCTCTGAAAGAGCTGCGTGAAAAATTCTGCGAACTTCGCGGGGAAAGGCTTTATGACGTCTGAAGAGTTTCGTTACAGGATTCCCGAATATCTTTCTGGCCGGTTGATGCCTTCCGAACGTACATCGTTTGAAGAGCAACTGAACCAAAGTCCTGAGCTGCGAGTTGAGATGGAAGAACTCCGGCAAACGTGGCTCGGGCTTGGATTACTGGGAGACGAGCAGCCCAGCGCTGCGTTGCGAGCCCGTTTTTATCAGCGGTTAAACGACCTCAATAGTGGCCGGAGCCGTCCCCTGACCGGTGGATACGCGTGGTGGAAGCCTGGCCTTGCCGGTCTGGTCCGGCAAATCACCATCGTACTTGCGTTGTTCTGCCTGGGCATGTACGTCGGACGCGTCAGCGTGAGCGGACATAACTCTTCGGCAGATTCGGCACAGTTGGCGAGCCAGGTACAAAGCCTGCAGCAAACAGTCGCCTTGTCGCTGATGGATAGGCAATCGCCGGCTTCGCGCCTGGAAGGCATCTCATGGAGCAGCCGCGTCGCCCGGCCTGATAACGATCTTCTTTCCGCTCTGGTCAACACGCTTAATCACGATCAGAACACGAACGTTCGGCTCGCTTCGTTGGATGCGCTCGAAGAGTTTTCGAACGATCCAACCGTTCGCAGGGCATTGGTGAATTCTATTTCGCTTCAGGACTCGCCTTTGGTGCAGATCGCACTTATTGACGCGCTGGTGCAGATGCGGGACAACACCGCAGCCGGAGCGTTTCGAAAGCTTACGAGCAATTCCGAAGTGAATGCCGAGGTCCGGCAGCGGGCGCAGTGGGGTCTTCACAGCTTGAGTTTTTAACGGGAGAGGGAACATGAAATTCAGCGTTCACCTGGTGCTGGCGGTAACCGGGCTGGCAGCCCTGTGCTTTGCGAGTACGCACGATAGTAGATGGCCGGTTCGAGATCAAGAAACGATCCAACGAACATTAACCCTTTCGGGCGAACCCATGCGGTTGGTGGTCGATAATGTCGAGGGCTACGTTCATGTGAGAGGCGTCAGCGGCTCCAAAGTGGAAGTGACGGCTCATGAGACGATCCACGCGGAAACCGAAAGCGACCTACAACAGGCGAAGGGCGAAGTGAAACTGGAGATGAATGAGAAGCCAGGGTCTGTCTCGATTTATTACGACGCCCCTTGGCGCTGCAGCGGGGATTGCCGGGGATGCTGCGAGAGTCATCGCAGATTCTATGACGTCACCTACGATATCGACGTTAGCGTTCCGCGCGATGCGAGAACCGTCGTATCAACCGTTAACAACGGAGATGTTCGTGTCGACCAGCTCGATGGCGATTTTGAAGTCGGCAACGTGAACGGCGGAATCAGCATGAGCGGCATCGGAGGATCCGGCGATGTGCATACAGTGAACGGTCCAATAACCGTTCGCTTTGTGAGAAGTCCATCCAAACCCAGCAGCTTTAAGAGTGTGAACGGAGACCTGGATGCTTACTTCCCACAAAATCTCTCCGCCGATTTACTCTTCAAAACTTTTAACGGCCAGATTTACAGCGACTTTGAAGTGACCGCCATGCCAACGCCGGCGACCGGGACCGAACGGCGCGACGGTAAGTACATCTATCGCAGTAACCGGTTCCAAGGGGCGCGCGCAGGACATGGCGGCCCAGAGCTCAGTTTTAATACACTGAACGGAAACATTCGCCTGCACAAAGAACAATAAAGGAGCAGTAAAGAGATGATTAGAAAATTTGGGATTGCGTTTCTCTGTGCCGGCGCTCTCCTGGCACAGGACGGAGGCGACAAGGCTACAGTTCCGCTAACCGACCCTTCGCGCCCGGCTCATATACGGGTTCACCTCATAGAGGGCGGCATTATCGTGCACGGTGGGAATGTAAAGGACGTACTGGTGGAGGCCCGGTCACGTTCGGGCGGTGAATCGCATGAGTCGCGTCCTCCGGGCGCCGCTGGAATGAAGAGGCTGGACCTTCCCGGTAACGCCGGGCTAGACGTGGTCGAAGAAGACAATGTAATCACCATCAAGACTGCCGCTTGGAACAGGCCCTCAGACCTGGTGCTTACTGTCCCGCAGCGATCTTCCCTTCAGCTCAAGTGTTTGAACAATGGTGATATCTACGTGGAGCATGTCGATGGCGAGATCGACGCGGACGACCTCAACGGCAAGATCACACTCAAGGATGTCTCCGGTTCGGTAGTTGCACATTCGTTGAATGGGGCGGTGCATGTGAGTCTCGATCAAGTCGATCCATCGAAACCAATGTCGTTCAGCACGATGAACGGCGATATCGATGTCACTCTTCCCGATAGTGTGAAAGCCAACGTCCGCATGAAGACGGACAACGGCGAAATCTATAGCGACTTCGATGTAAAACTCGGCGCTAGAAGTCAGTCCGTACCCACCGAATCAGGACGGCAGCAGGGTGGAACCTATCATCTGCGCTTTGATCGCGGGCTGTATGGAACGATCAACGGCGGCGGACCGGAATATCAATTCACATCGTTTAACGGACAGATCTACATTCACAAAAAGAAATGATCCAAGGTCAGGCGCCCCAAGGCTTAACGTCCTGAATGGTGACGCCTTTGTAACCGCTCTTCATGCGTTCTTCAATGATGGCCCAAACATTGGGCGGGCAGCCGATCCAGTTCGTCACGATGGTGTTTCCCAAGTAGGGAAGATCCTTGACGCCCATCTTGCTGGAATAGAAACCGCCCACCGTCAGGTCCCGGAAGCGGTTAAAGAAAATAACCCAGCGATGGTCCTCAGGCGTGGCGCGGTCCGGGTACGCGATGCGATCCAAAATCTGTTTATGTTGCTCTGAGGGCGCGTCGACGAATGGCCGGCCGCTCGAAGCGAGAGATTGCTCGTCGAGCCACATCAAGCCGCCAAAAATTTGAGCTTCCAGGTCGGCGTTGCCGTCCTGCGCCTTGCGGAAAGCAATCCAATCGTCCAAGAATTCCGGCACTCCGGCATCGGTGGCACTGCCGCTTCGATCATCGGCCGGCAAAATCAGATTGCACAACACCTCGACGGTACGCCATTGGTGATCGTTGAAAGACTGGCGCTGGTATGGGCCTTTCGCCGCGCCTGCCGACGCATGTTGTGTATGCGTATGCTCTTCCTGGGCAACCGCAACTCCCCCGGTCAGGGCAGCCAGCGCGGGCGTGGCCCCAAATACCTGCAATACGCCGCGTCGCGTCAACTCCGGTTCTTCGTTTTTCTTGGCCATGATCCTATACCTTCACGTTCCGTTTCTTCACCTGCTCGGCAATGTACTCCGACGTCCTCCAACCGAGCGCGCTGATGGTTAATGTCGGATTCTTGTCGGCGTTACTCACAAACGGCGCCGCATCCGTCACAAAGAGGTTCTTGCAATCCCACGCCTGGCAGTATTGGTTCAGCACCGAGTTCTTGGGATCGCTTCCCATGCGCGTGGCGCCCACTTCGTGAATGATTTTTCCGCCTGGCGCAATGCCCCAATTCTCCTCTTCGCCGGATTTGAAAGTGACTACGCCGCCAGCCTTCTCGATGATCTCCTGGAATGTCTCCTGCATGTGCCGAGCTTGCAGGATCTCATCCTGGCTCCATTTGAAATGGAAACGGAGAACGGGGATGCCCCACTGGTCCACGACCACCGGATCGATTTCACAGTAGCTGTTTTCGTTGGGAATCATCTCGCCGCGACCGGAAAGGCCGATTTCGCAGCCGAAGATTTTCCGTAGATTGGTCTTCAATTCCGGTCCATAGCCGCCGCCAAGAAAGCGCTCCGAATGGCCGAGTTCACCGAGGCCGGGCTGCCTGCGGCCGCCTCCAAACTCGATGTGATAGCCGCGCGCGAAAGGCATTGTGTTGGCTTTCTGCTGCGCATAGTTCCACCATGGCATGTAGAGATGCATGCCGCCGATGCCGTCTTCATTGAACGGCGGAAGATCCTGGAGGACGGGCAGGAAGCCTCCAACCGCAGAGCCCACCGTATCCATGATGTATTTGCCCACCAGGCCCGAGGAGTTCGCTACACCGTTGGGGAACTGGCCATTCTTCGAATTGAGCAGGATGCGCGCTGTTTCGCAGCAACTGGCGGCCAACACGACGATTCTGGCTTTGACGCTGACTTCCTTGCGCGTCTTTCGATCAATATAGGAAACGCCAGTGGCGAGGCCATCCGGGCCGACCAGCACTTCGCGGACCATCGCATTTGTGCGCAGTTCCAGCCGGCCGGTTTTCAGAGCGGGAAAGATATGCACTCCCGGTGAATTGAAGTTGGCGTTCACGCCGCAGGAGCGGCCGCACTGCGCGCAATAGTGGCAAGCAGGGCGTCCATTCAGGGGGCGGGTCAGCATCGCCATGCGCGAGGGGATGCAGGGGATGTTCAGCTTGTCGCAGGCAGCTTTGATGATCTTTTCGTAGCCGCGCGGCGCTGGAGGCGGTTGAAAGACGTCGCTGTCGGGAGTATTTTCGAGACCCTCTTTACTACCGAAAACGCCAATGAACGCTTCGGCCTTGTCGTAATAGGGTGCGAGATCGTCGTAGGTGATGGGCCAATCGAAACCTTTACCATCGCGGCTGTAGGGTTTGAAATCAAATGGCCCCATGCGCAATGAAATGCGCCCATAGTGATTGGTGCGTCCCCCCAGCATGCGCGCCCGCCACCACCACCAATCGCTACCCGGAGCGTTGGTATACGGCTCGCCCGGTACTTGCCAGCCGCCTCCCAGCGTCGCATCGAAATACCCAAATGGCTTTTCCTTCGACCCGGCTGCCCGATGCGGGGCATTGTAGGGCCAGTCGAACATATCCGATTGCTTCCGGTAGTCGAACATGTCGCCGGCTTCGAGCATGCAGATTTTCGCCCCGGCATCGGTCAGCACCGTGGCTGCCACTCCGCCGCCAGCGCCAGAGCCGACGATTACAACATCATAAATTTGAGAACTTGGTTGGACCTGAGCCATTTTTCCTGCCATCTTCACTTTAAATCAAAGCGAACTGGCGCGGTGGCGCCTTCCTCGGGTTCTCACGGAATGTTTAGATCCAAACATCGTTTTGGGCGGTCCGTTCGCCGCCTTCCTGGCCGGTATTGAGCACTCCGCGTGGTTCAATCAGCAATAGCTTAACCTCGTTTTCCGCGTAGGGCTTATGTTCGAGTCCTTTAGGAACCACGAACATCTCGCCCGGCCCGATGTGGACAGCGCCATCGCGAAAATCGATCCGAAGATCGCCGTCGATGACGAGAAATGCCTCATCGGTGTCCCGATGGTTGTGCCAAATAAAGTCGCCTTGGAGTTTCACAACCTTGAACTGATAATCATTCATTTCAGAAACGACTTTAGGAGCCCACTGCTCCGGGAATAAGCCGAATTTCTGCTGAAAATTGATCGCCTGATAGGCCATGTGTCGCGTCCCCGCTGTTCGTATTCCATGTTAGCTATCCAGCGGCTCGCGCTCCTTCCAATCTCGTAATGTCAGTTCCCCGGTGCTCTCGGCAAGGCCCGATTTGCGTTCTTTTTCTCGTAAACCCAGCCACGTTTCGAGTGTCATGCGCTGAATCGCCAGGCCACCGTTGGTCGCTTGCCCTTTTCGCGGTCGGGTCCATTGATATTGAGCCGGAACGCCGTCGGGGAAGAATAATCGGCGATACACCAGCGTTGGTTTCGGGTCAGATTCTGCAATCATCTGTTCCATCTCGTCGTTCGGCGGATAGAATTCTGTAACCACCTTGTTATCGATCCGCCTGACTTCCACCCACTGCTCCAAGATCACCGGCTCTTCGATAACTTCCTTCTTGGGAGCCTTGGGCGCCTTCGCTTCCTGGCTCGTTTGCAGCTCCTTTTGCTGCGCTCTTTCGCGCGCTCGCTGATAACTCTGCAATTGGGCCAATGCCCGGTTATAGGTGCGTTCGGCAGCGGTCTGATAGCGCGTGAATAAAGCGATTTGATGATGATCTTCGTCGCTCCACATCCGGGGATCGGGGTTCAAATCGACCTGGACGACGTAGAGATGGTGCTGATTGCGCTGGAGCAGCCACTTTGCCTTGACGGCGTCTTCGACTAACTTCTCCATGAACGCGGTTTTCGGCTGGAATTCTTCCATGTACATCTCGCGGAGTTTGATCCACTCGTTGGGATCTTCGTGGCGGAGCAGAAGTTGT
>DATAXY010000013.1:0-45385 GCA_036272835.1 Bryobacteraceae bacterium | reverse complement strand
ACAACCCTCGGTTCCAAAGGCTATACACGCCGGATAACCTGAATCGTTGAGGCATTCTATCCCGCAAGTGCCAGTAGCCGTAAATGTGGGTGTTGTTACGGAGTCCATGCCGCTTGGATCCACAAGTATCAGTGGATGGCCTAAAGCATACCCATTCCAACTCTGCGGATTGCTCGGATCCGCGCCCGCCTGGCCAGGATCCACGCTCATGAACCGGCCCTGCTGATTGGCGTGATAGCGCGCCTGGAAGAAATCCAGCGCCGTCTCCACATCGTGTTCCTGGCCGGTGAACTTCTGGTTCACGCTGTCATCGGCGTCCCATTGCGACGTGCGCCCGGCATCTCCGCCGGGTATCTCTTGCCCAAACGGTAGAAAATCGTGCCGCGCTATCACGTTGGCAGAACTGTCCGTCACCAAACGCGTCGAGCCCAACTGATCCCAGCTCAAATAACACGTCTTGCACTGTACGTCCTGCGGCCCCGCCGTGCTGTACTCCGCCGCCAGGTTCCCAAACGCGTCATGCACATACTGCGTCGTCACCCCTGCCACCGTTTTGGAAACGCGCGTTCCCACCCCGTCATAACCATAGGTGAACGTCGACCCGCTGGCATTGTCGTACACCTGCGTCTGCCGGTTCTCCGCATCGTAGGTCATCGCATACGTGCTGTACGATAGCTGGTTCCCTGCCGCATCGTAGCTCGCCGCCGCCAACCGGTTGTTATTCGCTGTGCTGTACGCGCTCTGAGAATTTGGCATCAGATTCTGCGCCGGCAGCGACCCGCTGCTCCCCGTCAGCCACATGTTCCCATATTGGTCATACCGGGCATGATTGAAAGCAGGGAGCGGCGGATCTCGGTGAATCCGGTTTTGGCAGAACTGGACAAGCGGGGGCAGCTGCGATCTACTCGTATCGACCGGGCTTGGGACGAGGTGTGAAGAACGCAGTGTAACCAAGCCGGAAGAGCAGGGCCAAACACCTTGGGGCCGGCCGGGTATAGCTATGGGTTTCGAACCCGCCGTCGTAAGTGGCCGCCCCTCTGGTCCACCCGGTTGAGCTTTGAGCTCGCATAGGTAGTTACCGTTTTGCCCACGAGTAAGTCGATAAGCTCTGCTCTCCCGCACCAGGAGGTTCTTCTATTATGCTCTTTGCCGCACTCGATGTGCACAAGAAAGAAATCGAAGCGGTGCTGCTGAACGAAGCCGGCCAAGTCCAGCTCCGCCAGCGCCTCGCCACCGATCGCGAAACGCTGGAAGCCTTCGCGCGCCGGCATCTGCGCGATTATGCCGTTGCGCTCGAAGCCACCACCAACTGCTGGGCGATCGCCCACATTCTCCAACCGCTTTGCCGGGAGGTCGTAGTCTCCAATCCGCTGCGCACCCGCGCCATCGCCGAAGCCAAAATCAAAACCGACCGCGTCGACGCCCTTGTCCTGGCCCAACTCCTGCGCTGCGATTACCTGCCCCGGGTATGGTGTCCGCACGAGGAGACGCGCCGCATGCGCCAGCAGTCCACCGAACGCGCTAACCTCAGCGCCGACCGCACGCGCCTCAAAAACCGCATTCACTCCATCCTGCATCAGCGCTTGATTCATGTGCCGGTGGAGGACTTGTTCAGTCAACGCGGCCGCGCCTGGTTGAAGTCGCTTGCACTCGATGAGGAAGGCGCCACGGCGCTCGGACGCCAGTTGCGTCTGCTCGGGCAAGTCGAGGAAGAACTCGCCGCCATGGATCGGCACTTAGCCGAAGCCGCTTACGAGCAGCCGGATGTGAAGCTGTTGATGACGCTGCCCGGCGTGGACGTCACGGTGGCGCAGACCATTGCCGCCGCGCTGGGAGATGTGAGCCGCTTTCCCGATGCCGATCGCGCGGCCGCCTATCTGGGCCTGGTTCCCTCCACGCGCCAATCCGGCGATCACTGTTATCACGGCCGCATCACCAAACAAGGCGCCAGCCATGCCCGCTGGATGCTGGTGCAAGCCGCCCAACAAGTGGGCCGCCATCCCGGACCGTTGGGCGTTTTCTTCCGCCGCCTTGCCCAGCGCAAGAACCGCAACGTCGCCGTCGTGGCCACCGCGCGCAAACTGGTCACTATCGCCTGGCACATGCTGAAGAACAATGAGCCCTACCGCTACGCTCAGCCCAAGACGGTCGAAGCCAAGCTCAGCCGCTTGCGCGTCCGCGCCACCGGGCAAAAGAAGAAGGGCGGGCTTGGGAAAGGACAGCCGCGGCCGGCTAATTACGGCTCCGGTGTGCGCACCAGAGCCGTACCTTCGCTCGATCGGATCTACGCCAACGAGCAACTGCCGCCCATTGCGGCCTTGAAAAACGGGGAACAGACCATGCTCGCCAACCAGGGCGTCGCCACTTACGCGGCTTCCGTTCGCAAAACAGATCGCGTCCCGAGGCGCTCCTCGTCCTAGCAGGAGGGCGGCTTACTCCTTTCTCGCGGGGTAGCGCTCCGTGGCGGAATGGTCAAGGCTAAACACTTCGTGCGGCTACGCCGGCCTTGACCATTCCGCCACTCCGCGCTGACGATCAAATAAGGAGTAAGCCGCCCTCCGCTCTCGGAGATTCGCCAAAAAAACGGCACGCGTATCAACTTTTCAGTTGACACGAACATAGGTAGCGGTACGTACCTCGTTGGTGCCTTCATTAGTGGCGGTAATTTTAGCTTGCGGCACAACTGCGCCGGATGGATCGCGCACGAAACCGACAATGGAACCTACGTCGGATTGAGCGAATAACCTGCCGCCGGGCAGGGCAAGACAAACCAGGGCGGCATACAGTAATGCCGTCCTCAAGGACGTACTGAGTCTCATAGATTTCCCCTTAAAGAGCCCACAGCTCTAAACGCAAAAGACCACCCACTTGCAAACGTGTGCTTGTGCTGGCTCTTAGAAAATTAGATCAGGGATTGGGGCCCGCTGTAAAGGGAAAAATGCTTCATCTTCTTGTAACAGATCGGGAGTTGTAACTGAATTAACGGCTGGTCAAAGAGCCCTGAACGCGCGTGATTTCCTCTCGCAGCCCCAGATTTCTTACTAGGCGCAAGAGGTAATTGGGATGCAGGCCGAGCAATCGCGCCGCCTGCTTGTAATCGCCATTGCCTTGGGCGTAGGCATCGATAATCGCCTCGCGTTTCGCCTGCCCCACCGATAAGTGGTACTTCGCGCTGGCGTCCCGCGGCGCCGATTCAAGTAGGCTTTCGGGTAAGTCTTCCGGAAGCACCCATTCGGACACACCGAGCACCACGGCGCGTTCCATTGCGTTTTCGAGTTCGCGCACATTGCCAGGCCAGGAATATTGCAAGATCATTTCTTCGGCTTCGGGCGAAAGCCCGTGGACCTGGCGCTTGCAGCGATCAGCGGAACGCTGGAGAAAGTATTGCGCCAGCAGCGGGATGTCGTCCTTGCGATCGCGCAACGGGGGCGACTCAAGCGTGACAACGTTCAACCGGTGATACAGATCTTCGCGGAACTTGCCTTCCCGAACGTCTTCGGCCAGATCCCGATTGGTCGCGGCGATCACGCGAATATCCAGTGGATGGGCTTGGGTGCCGCCCACTCGTTCAAATTCGCGCTGCTGCAAGACGCGGAGAAGCTTGGCCTGCAGGGGCTGCGCCAACTCGCCGACTTCGTCGAGGAAAATAGTGCCGCCCTGTGCTAGTTCAAAGCGGCCGCGCTTCAAAGAAATGGCTCCGGTGAAAGCACCCTTTTCATGGCCGAACAATTCGCTTTCGAACAACGACTCACTAAGCGCGGCGCAGTTTACAGCAATAAACGGGCGCTCGCGCCGGGCGCTCTTCTCATGTAAGGCGCGGGCGATCAGTTCCTTGCCTGTTCCACTTTCGCCCATGACAAGAACCGTCGTATCTCGCGGCGCGACGCGGTCCACCAGGGCAAGCAACCGGCGAACGATCGGACTGTTGCCGACGATGCCAGTGTTGCTGGCGATCTGCTCCTGCAGCAGCGCATTCTCCGCTTTCAATGTCTCTACTTCATGGTTGGCTTCAAAGCCGATTGAGGCCAGCGAAGCCACCGCGGTGAGAGTTTCGAGATGCGCGGTTAACTGAGGCAATTCGCGGTCTTCCACACGTACGCAAAGCACTCCGCCCAGGATTCCGGAGAGGTACAAAGGAACGCTGACAATACCCAGTTCCGCGTCCTGCATGGCGCCTTCCTGACAGACGCGGATAAGTGCGGATTCGAAATCCGTGCCCGTTGCAGACTGGCGAGCTTTCGCTTGCTCAACCAAATCCTCGCAGCTTGAGCCCAACAGCAGTAGGCCCTCTTTGGCCGGAACCAGATCGCCCACCAGCCGGAGGATCTGAGCCTGCAGCAGATTGCTTTGGGCCTCGCCAACACTGGCGGCTAAGGCCCGGAAAAGAAAGACGAGCGAGCAGGCGGCCAAGAGAACGGGTTTGGTATCGACCGCCGTCGCAATTGGGGATTCTTCGGCAGCCGCTTCCCCGGAGCGGAACATCAGAATTGTCCGGCCGATGCCTATCTGGTCGCGATCCTCAAGCCAGCGCTCGGCCGAACGCATGCCATTGACATAGGTCCCAGCAGACGTTCGCAGGTCAATTACAAGAAACCGATCCCCCTGCCGCCGGATTTGGCAGTGGCGCCAACCCACCTCGGTATCCGCTAGCACGATGTGGGAATTCGGGGCGCGCCCGGCCAGGACATCACCCTTTTCGAGGGAGAAGCGCGTTCCGGCGAGCGGCCCGTTGACGATGATCAATTCGGCATGCATGGGAGCAGGGAGATTCTCAGTTTATCAGCGCCCTCGCCCGGCAGCGCCACGCGGACGCTCCAGTTAACGAGCGCGCGGCTACCGAGCTAAATAGTACTTCGTTATTATGCGCTATTATGCGCTAATTCGTGCGAACGCGAACCAACTCCTCTTCAGGGAAGAATCCGGCTTCTTGCGATTCGGCTTCCAGGTCGAGAAATCTCGTATCCAGCAAACGGCCGGTTTCGATGTTGCCCATTGCGGTCAACAGCGTTTCCTTTATGAAAGGATGGTCCTTTTCGAGGTCGTTGAAGATCTCGCGCAGCCCCCGGCGTACCGTTCCCGTTTTCTGAGAGCAGCCGCATGGGACAATCGGCGCGCCCAGACTGGCTGCATATGCGCGTGTCAAATCCTCCGTGACATAAACTAGCGGGCGAATCAGGCGGAAGTCGCGCCGGCTCGACCAGGTTATAGGCGGTAGCGCGCTCATCCGCCCGTTGAACATCGTATTGCGTAAAAACGATTCGCAGAAATCGTCCGCTGTGTGGCCAAAGGCAATCACGTTTGCGCCTAATTGGCGCGCTATGGCGTAGACAGCGCGGCGCCGGAAGCGGCTGCAGACGTCGCACCCATGCTCCGGCTGATCGGTGAGCAAGCGTAAGGATGGCCCGTCCTGGACGTACGTCCAATCGATGCCCTGGTCTTGGATAAACGCGCCGACGGGGCCGATCGGTGCGAGAAACTTGCCCTGTTCAATCGTAAACGCGCACACGGTGAAATCGATGGGCGCGCGTTTGCGCAGCAGTACCAGGGCGTGCAGCAAAGTAAGCGAGTCCTTGCCTCCGGAGAGGCCGACCGCCACTCGGTCGCCGTCCCGTATCATGCGAAAGCGGCCGATGGCCTCGCCCACTTTGCGCAGGATCGTCTTCTCGAGTTCCACAGCTTCAAAGTAGCAGGCGGGTGTTATCCTCGCAGCAGGCGGTGTCACTTCTACGCAACTCGCGCAAAACGGGCGCGGTGTCAAATGCGCCGTCCAAAGATCGCGCGCGGGGCTGTAGCGTTCGTTCGATGTTCGGAAAACTCTTTTGGGGCTGTTGCGGGGCAACCGCCCTGCTGGGGAGCCTCTACGCGGTTGAGAAGCCTTTGCCCCGCCCTTTCCGGGAGTACCCAGGCGACGAATACGTCGATTTTCAAAAACCGCCGGGATGGCAGCGTCCCGGTGAATGGGTGTTCGCGCGACTGATGTATCCTTCCGTTCGCGGCGGCGGCTACTACAACAGGCGCTGGGGCAGGGGCGGCGGCGACTGGACTAAAGGTTATACCAGTTGGACGAACGATTATCCACGCGCCGATCGTCATTTTTCCGAAGCATTGGCGCGCCTGACGCGGATCGATGTCAGGCCGATAGAACAGCCGGTTAACTTGAACGACGGTTCCGACGTGTATAACTGGCCCTGGCTTTATGCGGTGCAGACGGGTCAGTGGAATTTGACTGATCAGCAGGCCGCTAAACTCCGCGATTATCTGGCGCGTGGCGGCTTTCTGATGTGCGACGATTTCTGGGGGACGCGCGAATGGGAGAATTTTATGATCAGCATGAAGCGCGTATTCCCCGACCGTCCGATCGTCGAGATAGATAACGCCGACCCCATCTTCCACACGGTGTACGATCTGGACGACCGGTATCAAGTCTCGGGCGAATGGTCGCTGCACTCCGGCCTGCCCTACCGAAACGGGGGGGTCGATGAGCATTGGCGCGGCATCTACGACGAGAAGAACCGCCTGGTCGTCGCTATCTGCTTTAATTCCGATGTTGGCGATTCCTGGGAATGGGCGGATGAGCCCGAGTACCCCGAACACTTTTCGGCGCTAGGCATTCGTATAGGAGTCGATTACGTGGTCTACGCCATGACGCATTAGCCTTCACATACAATGAAAGGGATTTTCATTCCCTATTCGTACGTTTGCGAGGTTTTCCCAAAACTATGAAGCTGCTGGCGCGCTTTAACTTGATTTTTATCGCCGTTCTGGGCTTGGGTCTCAGTGTGGCCATTTGGTTGGCGTACCAATTCCTAAGCACGAACGCAAAGAACGAGGTGCTGGCGCAGGCCAACTTGATGATGGAGACGACGCTCTCCACGCGAACGTATACTGCCGACCAGATTCAACCTCTGCTGAGCAAGGATCAAGTGCGGGACTCCGTTTTTCTGCCTCAAACCGTTCCGGCGTACGCGGCGACCGAGATCTTTAACTATCTGCGCAAGCGCTATCCCGACTATGCCTACAAAGAAGCCACGCTCAACCCGACGAATCCGCGCGACCGGGCGACCGATTGGGAGACGGACGTGGTGAACGCGTTCCGCAACGATCCTAACCTGAAGACATTCAGAGGGGAACGAAATACACCCAACGGGAGATCGCTGTATCTGGCCCGCCCGATTCAAATCAAGGATCCGGCTTGTCTTCAATGCCACAGCACGTCGGCGATAGCGCCCGCAGCGATGATTCGCCAGTACGGACCGGATAACGGTTTTGGTTGGAAGCCGAACGAAATTGTCGGTGCGCAAATTGTGTCGGTGCCCGAGTCGGTCCCGCTCGAAATAGCCGATCGCGCGCTCAGGACATTCGTTATTTACATGATTCTGCTGGCAGTAATTACGATCCTGATTCTTGACGCGGTGCTGGTGATGACAGTCATCCGGCCGGTAGGGAAGCTTTCGCATATGGCCGATGAGATCAGCCAAGGCAAACTCGATACGGAGGATCTACCCATAACAGGACGAGATGAAATTTCCGTGCTTGCGTCGTCCTTTAATCGGATGCAGCGAAGCCTGGCTCGAGCTATGAGGATGCTCGAGGGCGACGTGGAAGAGTAGCGTGCCGGCAAACGGGAAGCATCGGTTGTGCCTCTTGGCGATTGCCCTTGGGATCGCTCCGATTCCAGCAACTGCCGCCCCGCCGTTCCATGAAGTGCATTTGTTCGATTGCTCCGGCATTCCTTGCGTGGACATGACGGTCGGTTCGGCGACCGGTGAAGTCAAGACCCTGCGGCTCCTCATCGATACGAGCGGGCCGAATGCATATCTAGACTCGAGAGTCGCCGCCTTGATGAACCTGGAAGTAAAGCCGATGGCGGGGGCCGATGGCAAGCCGATTGAAGAGATCCAACAGACGGTTGCGCCCGAGGCTAAACTGGGCGACCTGCCCATGGGCGACTTTCCCTTCCTCGTTTTGAACCTGAATGACTCCGATAGCAACGGAAGCCTGACAAGGCGAAAAACTGCCCCGCTGCCGGGGGATGGCGCGCTTACTTTTGGCTCGTTTAGGAATCGGATTGTGCAGCTTGATTTTCGCAATCGCGTGTTACGCGTTTCGGAGCCTTTGACCACTCCTCAATCGGTTCCTGCGAATAGCGCCGATCTGGTAATCAAGCATTTCGGCAATTACGGCCCGGCAACGATTGTCACTCCGGGTTTCTCGGTGAATGGGCAGCCGATTCAAGCGCAAATCGATACCTTGTTTACCGGAACGATGATGATCTATCCCGAATCGGTTAAGAAGCTTGGCTTACAGAAGCAGAGCAAGGCTCGCCAGAAAGAAGATTTCCCTTTTTGGGGCGGCGTGAAGCTGGTACGAGGCAATGCCGAAACGGAGGGTTTCGGAAGTTTGCAACTGTTGCAGAACGCGCCCCTCTACTTTGCGACCTCCGACGCCACAACACATACACCGGAAGGCCAGTTTGACGCCACAGTGGGCACAGGGCTGTTGAACGGGACCGCCGTGACGCTCGATTTTGTCGATAAGAAGATCTGGCTGGAGCGGTAGCTAGCCCAAAATTCTGCCATCGCGCATCGAGAGAGTGCGGTCGGCATAGGCGGCGGCTTCGGGGTTGTGCGTGATCATCAGGATGGTTTGTCGATGGTTGCGGTTTAAGTCGCGCAGCAGGCCCAGGACGGCTGTCGAATTCTCCGTATCGAGGTTTCCCGTCGGCTCATCGGCGAGAATGATGGCAGGTTGGTTGACAAGCGCCCGGGCAATGGCGACACGCTGTTGTTCGCCACCGGAGAGAGCTCGCGGCTTGTGATTGAGCCGCTTACTAATACCAAGCAAATCGAACATCGTGTTGAAATTGTCGAGCGGTCTTCGCGAGCCGCCCAAGAACCGCGCCATTTCGATGTTGTCACGCGCGTTCAACGTGGGAAGCAGATTGTATTTCTGAAAAACGAAGCCGATCTTGTGTTGGCGCAGTTCGGTTCGTTGCGATTCGGTTAAATCGTGCAGATTGGTTCCATCAATCCAGACCTCACCCTCGGTTGGCGGCGTCAGCGCGCCAAGAACATTAAAGAGGGTCGACTTTCCGGAACCCGAGGGCCCTATGATTGACAAGAACGCCCCCGCCTCTACCTCGAGATCGACTCCGCGGAGCGCGTGGATGTCTACATCGCCCACATGGTAGGTCTTCTTGAGACCGCGAACCCGGATGATCTCACTCATAAGCGAGAGCCTCAATTGCGTCTTGGCGGGCCGCTTTCAAACCCGGATAGATAGCCCCAAGTAATGCGCCAATAATCGCAATGGCTGCTGCTTTCGGCCACCAATCGGGAGTCGTAACCACCGGCAGAGAGGCCGGTACCAAGCCCACGATCAAGGCCTTGGCAGCAAAGGAGAGCAGGATTCCGAAAATCCAACCTGCAAGGGCGAGAAGAATAGCTTCCCGTACGAGAAGGTCCAGAATTCTAATTGGCTTTGCGCCGAGGGCCTTCAGAATGCCAATTTCACGGGTGCGTTCCACCACGGCCGTGTACATCGACAGGAACACGATTAGAAAGCCTACGAAAACGGACAGTCCGGTGATGACGTCGATAAAGATGCGCAAGGCCGGAATGTTGTTGACCGAATATTGCGATTCCAGCGCCTCCGCCGACATTGCAATCAAGTTGCCCTTCAAAACCGTGTTCAGTTCGCCGACAACTTGATTAGTCTCAGCGGGATTTGTCACCTTTACTGCGACTTGGGTGAAGCGCGGCGGCTCCAGACTACCCGTTAGACTTTGCAAAGTCCTTATCGGAACGATGAGGTGACCTAACTGGCCGTTGTTGACGATACCGCAAACGTGCCATTTATGATTAACAAACGTTACTGTATCGCCAATCGTGAGATGATACTGCCGCGCGTAATAGTCGTCGACGATGATGTCGTCTGGGGTTTTAAAAGGCCCGCCCTTGAGGAATTGCAGACCCCCGTTGAATTTTTTGAGTTCGTCATAGTCAATCCCGTTCATAGATATCAGCGGCTGCACCGAAACGGAATACATTCCCAGCACGGCACTTATATGCGGCTGCTTTTGAACCAAGGGGATAAACCCAGCGGGGATCTGCCCCTGCGAAAATGAGATCGCATTGGTGTCCTTGCGAAGAAAGATATCGGCGCCGATGGCCTTGGCGCGTTTTGCCGACTCTTGCAAGAGCCCTCGGCTGAGGCCGATCAGCGTCAAGATCATCATTACCTGCACGCCAACCACCAGCGCGCTAAGAAACGTGCGGACCCAGCGATACTTCAGGTTTTCGAGAACAAGCTTGTTGAGCATCTAGCTGGAAGCGGCGATCGGGAGGCCTTGTGACAGCGGAAGTGAGTTGGATTGAATCACATTCGATTATAACGGCCGCATCGAGAAGCTATGGTTGTTTGGCGAGAAAGTTCCTGACAACTAGAACGACAGGTTGATGCTCCACGTCAACCTGGCGATTGAGATCGCGCATAGTCTTCTCGTCAATATGATCGGACAGGATGGTAAGGGCGGTGGCGACCTCCGGACGTTGATCGAGCAGAGCTTGGCGTACGACGAAGCAAGCATTGTACGGCGGAAATGCATGCTTATCGTCGGCCAAGACCTGAAATTTTGATGGGTCCAGCAGGCCATCAGTCGAATTACCCGCAGCCATGTCCACCTTGTGCTCGGCTAGAGCTTGATACAACAGGCCCAAATCCATCGTCTGCGGAGTGCCCTGCCAATGTAGACCATAGACTCTGCCGAGTCTCTGCAATCCGTCAGGCCGGGTAAGGAATTCGTAGCCAACGCCGAGGCGCCACGGCCGGCTGACCGCGGCGGAGAGATCGGGCTTCGGCAGCCCCTTCGCATCCTGCTTGCGAAC
The DNA here is from genome assembly GCA_036272835.1 of Bryobacteraceae bacterium. Lineage (GTDB taxonomy): Bacteria > Acidobacteriota > Terriglobia > Bryobacterales > Bryobacteraceae > Bog-105. The sequence continues at coordinate 34,499 of DATAXY010000013.1, read as the reverse complement.
TACCATCGCAAATGTGTCATTAAAGCCCAGCGGAGGGAGCCAGACCAGGTGGAAACGCGCCAGGTAGGCAGCTTTGACCTCCGTATAAGCCAGACCAGGATCTGACGGTATTGCTTCTTTCAATACGGCGCTGGCGGCCGTGCCGGTGTATTCGGGGTAAAGATCGATGTCCCCACGCACAATCGCCTGCTGGGTCAGGAGCGTGCCGCCGAGGTCCAACTGGCGGCGAACCGGCAGATGCAGCTTACGCTCAATCTGCTGGGCGGCCATTTCGCCGAGAATAATCTGCTCCGTGAAGTTCTTGGAACCGACTGTGATTTCATTCTTTCCGCCGCACGACCACAGGAGAACACCCAGGAGCACCGCGATAGCGAATTTCATGTTCTGGCGATTCTCCTTTCAAGCCACGCCATCGCACCGTCGGCGATCAGCGCCAGTGCAGCGGCCGGGATGGCTCCGGCTAAAATCTGCAATGTATCTACAGACGCTACGCCGCGAAAAATTAATACACCTAGTCCGCCGCCACCAATCGCCGCCGCGATGACCGCAGTGCCGATGGTAGTCACTACTGCGGTTCGGATGCCCGCAATGATGGTGGGCGCGGCCAAGGGCAGTTCCACCAGGCGTAGCAGTTGGCCGTTGGTCATTCCCATGGCGATCGCGGCCTCACGAACGGGCGCGTCTACTCCGGCGATCCCAACAATCGTATTCCGCAAAATGGGGAGTAGTGCGTAGAGGACCAAGCTAATGATCGCGGTGCGTTGGCCGATTCCACCAATAATCGGAATAGGCAGCAGAAAGCCGAACAACGCGAGACTTGGGATGGTCTGCAGAACACTTGCCGTGCTGAGCGAGATTCGGCGCACGTTCGCATTGCGCGTGCCGAGAATTCCGACTCCTACGCCGATGACAATCGCGAAAAGCGACGAGACGCCCACCAGGACGAGATGTTCGCCGGTGAGTTGCGCGACATCGTTGAGAAGACTGCGAATAACAATCGGGTCCAAAGGATCTGTAGACTCGGTCCAAGCATAGCGGACGTTATCCTGGGCAGATGCGATGGTTGGTTTTGTGTCTCGCGATGTCTCTCGGTGCGCAGACGTTCACCTTTACACCTGCCGCTCCGCGTCAGGGACAGACATTGGAAGTACGGGCAGGCAATGACGCTACGGAGGCTCGTCTCGATGGGCGGACAATCACACTGTTCCCTCAGCCGGATGGTCTGTCTTTAGGGTTGATGCCGATTCCGGTGCTTGAAAAGCCGGGTGCGTACACGTTGGAGTTTCTCGATAAAAGCGGCGCGGTCATTCACAGTTCACACCTAACGGTATTGGACGCGCATTACCCGAAGCAAAATATTGCGATTGCCCCCGCCATATCGGAACTGAAGCCGTCGCCGGGTGAGCAAGACACAGTGAACGCGTTTCGCAAGGAGGTGACACCTAAGCGCCATTGGGCTGAGCCTTTGGATATCCCTGTGCATGGCTGTATAACATCGCTATTCGGCGTTGCGCGTTACTACAATGGAAAACCTACCGGCGAATATCATGCGGGACTCGATCAACGCGCTGCCGCGGGAACGCCCATTCATGCGATTGCCGCGGGAGTGGTCAAAATCGTTGAACCCTACAATCTGCGCGGGGGCACTGTGGCGATCGATCACGGCCAGGGCTTGGAATCCATCTACTTGCATATGTCGAAATTCGCGGTGAAAGAGGGGGACGTGGTCGGACGCGGGGATGTTATCGGCTACGCGGGCGCGACCGGCCGCGCAACCGGGCCGCATCTGCATTGGACGATCTATGCCAACGGCGTAGCGGTAAGTCCTCTCCAGTGGGTGCATGCGGTTCCCTGCGCTCCGCGAAAGCCCGCTGTCAAGAACAAGAAGCAAACGGGGTCTAATTGAAGTATGTCGATCGAAATGCGCAAATTGGGAAGTAATGGCCCGGTGATCTCGGCACTTAGCCTTGGCTGCATGGGCATGTCTGGCATGTATGGTCCGGCGGATGAGGCGGAAAGCGTGGCCACCATACGAGCGGCGGTTGATAGCGGCATCAACTATCTGGACACGGGCGATTTCTATGGCATGGGCCATAACGAAATGCTGATTGGCCGTGCGCTCAAGGAAATTCCACGCGATGAAGTCCTGATTGGAGTGAAGTTTGGCGCGCTCCGGTCGCCCAAAGGCGACTGGGTCGGTTACGATGCGCGGCCAGCCGCAGTCAAGAATTTCTTGGCCTACACATTGAAGCGATTGGGCACGGACTACATCGATCTCTATCAGCCGGCCCGCGTGGATCGTATGGTGCCGATTGAGGACACGGTTGGCGCCATCGCGGAGATGATCCAGGCCGGCTATGTGCGCCATCTAGGATTGTCGGAGGCGTCGGCCGCAACCATTCGTAAGGCGCATGCCGTGCATCCTGTGGCCGCGCTGCAGTACGAATATTCCGTCATTACACGCGAGGTCGAATCGGAGCTTTTACCCACTATCCGCGAGCTGGGAATCGCGCTGGTCGCCTACGGCGTTTTATCCCGAGGATTGCTGAGCGACAGTCTGCCAACGAGTCTTGCGCCAAGCGATTTCCGTGCGCATTCCCCGCGATTTTCGAAAGACAATTTAGGTAAGAACCTGGCGCTACGCGACCGTATGGGAGTCATTGCCAAAGAAAAGGGCTGTAGCGTGGCGCAGCTTGCGATCGCGTGGGTATTGGCGCAGGGCAATGATGTCATCGCGCTCGCAGGCGCGCGGCGGCGGGACCGGTTACAAGAAGCAGTGGGTGCGCTGAATGTAAAGTTAAGTGCTGAGGATCTAACCAAACTGGCGAAGGCAGTTCCATCGGAGGCCGTGGCTGGCGAACGCTATCCCGCGCAAGCCATGGCCATGCTGAACGGGTGAGTATTTAAGACGGGAATACCGACTCGATTTGCACACGAACGCCATGGAACTTCACGGGCTCGCCCATGCGCACCTCGGCTGTGCCCTCGATGGTAATAACAGTCACTGCCCGGGTGCCAGGGTAAACGATCCAAAACTTGTTCGGCTCCATGCACTCAAAGGGAACCTAATGGGGACTTCCAATGGACTCTTGGGTCTCCACATTGAATAAGTGGCACCCCTGGGTGACTTCTTTGAATTGAAATCGCGGGTGAAGAAATAGCGCCGCGCGTGCGTCTCCGCGGCCTTCCACCACTTTGGTAATCCAAACGCCATCGGGCTCGCGCTCCTGCACCGTATGAATCCAGAACCCTTTGTGCAAATTGGCCAATAGGCCTCCGCCGATTTTCACGTCATGATCCAAATGAATTTGGAATTCCACAGGCATCCCCGTTTGTTCATCAATCCAGATGCGTCCAGCGGCGGCCTGAGCGACGCGCTCTTCGATGCTCCGCGGATGAAAATCGGGATCGCCCGATAGATTGTAGACGACGGTACTTCTGCCATTGCGGAGTTCGCGCCGGCCGTCTTGAAAGCGCTGCGCGCGGATGAACATCTCAGCCTGCTTTTCGTCTTGCGCCTCAGCCTTCCGGACTTGTTTGAGATCGCTGTACTTCTTTACTTGCTTGTCGACGCGTTGCTGCTCCTTCTTCGCCTCGCTACCCGTTAGCTCCACGCCATCGCGAGCCAACGTATGTTCAATCATTTGTCCATTAACGAAGAATTGCTCGCGCCGCTCGGATCTACGTTTCTTTACCCCGCCATTTGCATTCAACTCATCCAATTGCGAATTCACAAGGCACTCGTAGCGTTCCAGCATCTTCTCCATCTGTTTGTCGCTGGCGATGGCGCGCTGCTTAAGCTGTTCCGGATCGGGCAACGAGACATCTTCTCCTTCCGCGACAAGGCGGACTACCAGGAACAGCAGAACAAGATGAATCCGCACTTCAATCCGATTCCGGAAAATGAGGCAAGGTTTCGAGAAACGAACGCGCGACAGGCGTTTGCGCGTGGAAAAATTCGGCTGGTGTGAGCACCGTTTCCAGCCGGCCTCGATCGAGCACAGCAATTCGGTTTGCCAGCGCCAAGGCCTCCGCAATGTCGTGGGTAACAAATACGGCTGCCACATGGTAGCGCTCGCGCAAAGCGAGGAACTGCTGCTGCATTTCACGCCGTGTGAGCGGGTCCAGCGCGCCAAACGGTTCATCGAACAGCAGCAGCGGCGGTTCGGCCGCAAGGGCTCGCGCAACCGCTGCACGCTGACGCTGCCCTCCGGAAAGCTGCCTTGGCAAACGGGCGCCAAACTGATTCGGCTCCAGACCGACTTGTTCCAGTAACTCCCTGGCTCGTTGTACTCGCTTATCCTCCGGCCAGCCGAGCAAGCGCGGCACTAACGCCACGTTCTGTTCGATCGTCCAGTGCGGCAACAAACCAAATTCCTGAATCACATAGCCAATGCGCCGGCGCAGATCTATAGGATCGAATTCGCTGGCGCGCCGCCCATCGATCCAAATGTCTCCCGAAGTCGGATCGAGCATGCGATTGATCAGCCGCAGCGCGGTGGTCTTACCCGACCCGCTTCGACCGAGCAACGCCACGGTTTCTCCGCATTCGACTTCCAGGCTGAAATCGTCGAGAATGGTCCGCCCATCCACGCGATAGCCGACACTTCGAAAGGAGAGATACGCCAGTAGAAACCTCCGAAAACCATTATCGCGGCTCCTTCACAGGGCGTCCCTAACGCAAGCGCTCCCCCGGGGCTATGGCCAATAAACCCCGGGTGGAGAATAATTGTGACTGCAGGTCCGTTGCGCTGACGCGGATCTCACGTTCCTATAATGATTGGCCGCATCGGCAGATACGAACTGCAAGCTGAACTCGGGCGGGGTGGTTTCGGCCAAGTGTACCGGGCTCACGACCCAATTGTCGGTCGATCGGTCGCTATCAAAATTTTGGTCGCGACCGGGGACCCCGACCTCCTCGTCCGCTTCCGAAACGAAGCTGGCGCCACAGGAAAGCTTCGGCACCGCAACATCGTCGTTATTTACGATTTCGGGGAACACGAAGGTGTGCCGTACTTGGTGATGGAATTGCTTGAAGGTCAAGACCTCGAGCGCATCATTTCAAGTCACCAGCCCATGAGCCTGCCCCAAAAGGTGGACGTGATGCGGCAAATGGTCTCCGGACTGCACCATGCACACTCGCGCGGCATCGTCCATCGTGACGTCAAGCCGGCGAATGTGATGCTGTCAAGCGACGGTACGGTGAAGATTATGGATTTCGGCATCGCCCTCCTGAATCAGGCGACCGCCGCTAGAATCACTCCGCAGGGATCTCTGATTGGCACCTTCCCTTACATGGCTCCGGAGCAGTTTCATGGGGAAGCCTCCGATCCCCTGACCGATATCTTCGCGCTGGGCGTGACTAGCTATAAGCTCTTGACGGGAGTTCATCCGTTCAGCGCGCAAGAGATGGCCAGTTTGATGTTCAACATCGTGAACAAAACTCCGGAGCCGATTCGCACGCTTCTGCCGGAATGCCCGGAAGCTCTGGAAATGGTGATCTCCCGTTTGCTGGCGAAGGATCGTGACGGCCGTTATCAGAGCCTCGAAGATACCCTCTTCGACTTAGAGCCAATCGGGGTCGATCTTCGAAAGGAGCAGGTCGAGGATCTTGTTTCGCGGTCGCGTTCCTTGATCGAAAAAAACGAGCTTCCCCAAGCACAATCCTTGATCCGCGAAGCTCTTGAGATTGAACCCGGCTCCAAGTCCGTGCGGGAGTTGCGGGAGCACGTCCAGCAGTTGATCAAGGAGAAAACTGTACGGCCGCGCGTGGAGGCTCTGGTTGAAACAGGCCGCCAGTTCCTGCGGGTGCACAGCTACGATCAGGCAATTCAAAAGTTCGAGTCGGCTCTAAAGCTTGATAAATCGAACGAGTACATCCGGCAGCTAATCAAGGAAGCGCAGGATGCCTGGGAACGGCGCCAGCAAGCCGACCGGCACGTCAAGGAAGCTCAGAATGCGATGGCCGCCGGCGATTTGACTGCGGCTAGGAAGAGCGTCGAAGAGGCGATATCGGCTTCTCCCGACCATGAGAGCGCGAACGAACTGTTGGAGAACCTGCGCCGAAAAGTGGAAGCGCGCGAGCGGGAGAACCAGTTGCGCGAGGGCTTAAGCCGGGCGAAGAGGTTGATGCTTCTTGAAAGCATCGATACGGCGATCGAATTATTAGTTGATCTTCAGCAGAGCTTTCCCGATTCAACCGAGGTCCAGCGCATTCTGAAGGATGCGCGCGCAGATCAGGAGAACCGGATCCGAGTCCGGGAGTTACAGAGTGGCACAGATGACGTGAAAGCGTTTCTGAAGGAGCAGCGATTTGGTGAAGCGGAGGCTCTGCTTTCAAGGCTGCTGTTAAAGTTCCCGGAATCCAAGGAACTCTCGACACTGTTCAACTACGCGGCTGAAGAGCAGCGCATTCGCTTGGAGGCCCGAGCGGTTGAGGCGATTTCGAGTGACGCTCAGGAGCTGATATCCAGGGGCAGTTTCGACGAAGCAATCGATAAGCTTCGGTACGCAATGAGAGTGCATCCGAATGCCAGCAGCCTCCGGGATCTATTGCAATCGACCGAATACACAAAGGCGGAACGCGCCAGAGCCGATGCCTTGGAACAAGCCGTATCTGACGTCAAGCGGCTGCTGGCGCGAAAGGCGTTTGCACAAGCACAGGATAGGATCAGCGCGTTCGTGGCCGCCTATGACGATTCGCCGGCGCTGGCGCCGTTGCGCCGCTCAGCGGAACAGGGGCTTGAGAAGCTTCGAAGAGTTGCCGCGGCGAGAAATATTCTGCTTGAGGCGCAAGGACTGATCGATGAGGACCGGCCTGGCGCTGCCCAGGAAGTTTTGCAACGAGCGACTCTTGAATTCCCGGAGGAAGCCGAAATATCGAGTCTGCTCGGGGTGGCTTATGGCCGCCTTCGGCAGCAGGAGGATTCGAAAGAAATTTCCCGGGTCATTTCTGAAGCGGAGAGTCTTGCGCGCGCCCGGCGTTTCGATGAGGCTTTCGGCTTGCTGGATCAGCGCACGACCAAGTATTCGGGAGACCAACGATTGCGGCGCTGCCGTGAGGCAATGGAAGCGACGAGGAAGGCATTTCAGTTGGAGCAAAGTGTGGCGCAAGCGGTTTCAGCGGCCACGCGCTTGGCTGCGGGCGGAAGCCTCGAAGCGGCACTCGATGAAATCTCTTCGGCGATCGCAACACTCGGTAATCGCGAGCCCCTTACAGAAGCAAAGAGCGATATAGAGAAGCAAATCTCCGCGCGTAAGCAGCAACAATTTGCAAATCAACGAATCCGCGAGGCGCAGGCTCTGCTCGAAAGGGAGGACCCCTTCTCCGCTGCGCAAGTTCTAGAGGGCATTCCCAAAGACTACTCGGACCCCGAAGTACAGCGTCTCAGGAAAATCGTGGAGGAGAGCATACGGAGTCGAGAGCTAGAGAGCGAAATTTCGCGATGCGCTGCTGAAATCTCCGCCGCCAGGAAGGCCGGTGATCTTGACCTAGCCGGGAGCCTTGCGCAATCTGCATTTCAACGTTATCCGGCGTCGCAGAGTATTCGCGCTGAGCACGATCTCATTCTGCAGGAGAAGCAACGCAAGGAAGCTTTAAGCAAGCTCCTTGGGACGGCATCCTCACTAGCCGAATCCGGGCAGTTTCTTCCCGCTCTAAAGGTCTTAGATGGCGCCTCGAACAGCCTCGCTCTAGAGGGATCTGTAATCTCGCTTCGACGCCGGATAGCCTCTCGTTACGATATTGAGCAAGTCGTCTCCCGTGCCGAACGCCTCCGGGATGAAAAAGACATTAATGGCGCGCTAAACATTCTGGTGGATGGCGTAATCCAGCATCCTGGAGAACCGAAGTTGCTGGCGCTTCATCAGCAGCTTGTCAATTTGAAGGCGGAGGCTCAGAAACAGGAGGCGATCGATAGGTCTATCGATCGCGCCCGTCTATTAGCGCAAGGCGGAGAGTATGAATCGGCCCTGGTAGTTCTGAAAGACTCACTCGCTTCCTCACCCACCGATGCTCGATTGGCCGATCTCCACAAACAAATTGAGCGCGAGCTTCGCGATCGGAATCGTGCTCGACGGCTCGAAGCGGTGCGGGTTGAGGCGGAGGAGCACTTACGATCCGGCGAGGTCGCGAAAGCAGTGTCCTTAATAGAGGGCGCCGAAGGAGCTATGCCGGCGCTTGCCGGTCTGCTCGAGCAGGCGCGCACGGTACAAAAGCGGGAAACACACGACAATCTCTTGCGCGAAGCGCACCAGCTCTGCGAAGAATCCAGGTTTGAAGAAGCTCTTTCGCTAGTGAAGCGGGCGGTCGTGCAATTCGGGAGTTCTCCCGCATGGACGGATTTGCGAGCTCGATTAGAGAATGAAATCAACCTGCAGCACCGCCGGGAAGAGAAGGAGTTGGCGGCGATCCGGCTTCGAGCTCTCGTGCAGAACGCCGCCAGGCGAAGGATTCGTACCCAACCTCTCCGCCAAGTCCAACGCGAGGCGAACGAGATTCGAGCCTCGTATCCGAACGATTCCGACTTTGTCTCACTTGCAAATCGGGTTGACGAAAACGTCCAGCTTGCGCATACCCGTGTTCGAAAAACCAGAACCGCTCTAGCGGCGGTTTGCTTGGGCCTACTTTTGGTTGCGGGCATCGGGCTATTAATTCTGAGATCGACGACGTTGGTTCCGGTTGAGGTGCGAACCGATCCTCCAAACGCGACTGTAACCTTTGGTTCGCGGAGCTGCACCACGCCCGCCTGCTCCTTCGGGATGAAGGCAGGCAACTATCGGCTAAGTGCGACGCTACATGGTTATCAAACCATCCAAAGAAGTGTATCCATCCATGATGCGCAGGGACGGTATGTCTTCGATTTGGTCTTTCAACCAATACCGCCGCCTCCGCCGACGGTGGCTCCAAAGGGATTGGGGAGGCTTCAGCTTCAGACCGGCCAGGCGAGCGCGCTCGTTTTCGTCGATGGAACGGCGAGAGGACGAACCGACGGCCATGGCATGTTCTCAATTCAGCTTTCGGCGGACCGGCATTCCTTTGACGTCGAGAAGAACGGATTTCTCCCGAGTACTGTTAGTACTGTATCCATTGAGAAGGATCGGACACAAAGAATCCTGGTTAGTTTAAACCCTGTTCCACCGCCTAAGGTGACAAGCCCCAAGGAAACGGCAAGCGGGAAAGAAAAAGCGCCGGCTCCGACTCCCCAAGTTCCACCGAACAAGCCTCCGTCTCCTGAGCAATTGGCCGAACAAGAGTGGCAAAAAGCCTATGCTTCGCACGATGCCTCGCAACTCAGATCGTTTCTCGCCAAATACCCTGGGACTCCGCATTTGCAGGACGCGCAAATGTTGATCGACGATCTGGATTGGTCCCATGTCAACACGAGCGACCAACAATCGTTATCCAGTTACGTAAGCCGTTATCCGAATGGACGGCACGTTGCGGAGGCGAATAATCGAATAGCGGATCTGGCCTGGATGAATGTAGATAAAGGAAGCGAGCGCGCTATTCGGCAATACCTTCAACAATTTCCAAACAGCGATCACCGGCACGAAGCGGAGTTGGCTATCTCCACGATACAAGCGCAAGCGGCCGCCGCAAAGCCGCGACCTCCTATTGTCGACCACAATCAGGCGTCTGGGGCCGGTGAAACGGTAAGTTTCGGCGTTGACTCCGCCTTAGCGCAGTTCAATGCGGCCTTTCAACACAAGCAGCCGAAAGAAGTTAGGAGGATCTGGGCCGGCGTGCCGGCCCAGTACACCGACGCGATGCGGCTCCCCGGAGCGACTTTTCTAATGTCGTTGAAGCCGGTTGAGCAAATTGAAGTAAGTGGCGACTCCGCTTCAGTGGTCTGCGATTTACTAATCTCAACCACCATACGTGGACAATCCCCGAGTGAGAAGCGCAAGCGAGTCAAAGTCCGGCTTCAGAAAGTTGGAGATGCCTGGGCCATTCTTGACCCACTTGGCTCCTAGGCAGCTTTCCGATGTCGTCGCGCTTGAGTGATTATTTCACTTACTCAATTAACACGAAAAGTGTGGCCGCAAAATTGCAAACGGTTGCCCGAAGGAACCGCCTTCAAGGAGCTGTTTTGTGACGAAGACGTTATTAGCTGCCGTTTCCGCTACTCTCTTGCCTGCCTTTGCCGGCGCCCAATCTACTGCGCCGAATGTTAATCAAGTTCTCATGTATTCTGCCACTCAGAACCTGACTGTGACCGATCTAAGTGGATCGACGTTCACACTCAGCAAAACGTTCCCAAGCATCTACTCGGAGACGAAAAACGCTGCGGAGTTAACCAATTCGACCGCCGGCCAGATATTTCTCGCGCCGAATTACACAGTCTCCAAGAATTTCGTCCAATTAAGCAATGCGTTAAACGCAAGCATAGCGACAGCACTTTCCATTATCCCTTTGTCCTCACCGGCATCCGGTGTAATTACGAGGGTCGATCCCGCAACCGGTGCTGAATTACCAGTTAGTAGCACTCTCGGGCCAATCTTTACGGAACGCGCCGAAACAATAGGCAAAGGAAAGTTCTACATCGGATTTTCGCACCAGGATTTTCACTTCACGAAATTCAATGGAACGTCGCTCAATGGGTTGAGCATTTTATATCCCGGTGGGGATTCGTCGAACGTCTTTTTGTCAGGCACCCGGCTTTCTACGGTCCCTGCCACGTTTTCCGTTGGCATGGACGTACGTCTATCGCAAGACATTGCGTTCATAACATACGGAGTAACGGACGCACTGGACATATCGCTCGGTCTTCCGACCATTCACTCCGCAGTGAGCGCCCGGACCTATGCCGGCACTATCTATGCTGGAAACGGAGAAGGCACGAACGGCTCCACATGCTGGTGCGTCGATACCTTCACACCCGGATACTACACGCTGATGGAACCTCAAGTCGGTCAATCGGCGATGGCCAAGACGGGATTCGGCGATCTCTTGCTCCGCGTCAAAGGCACAGTTGTGCGGAGGCCTAACCTGATAGTGGCGGTTGGCGGAGATATTCGGTTTCCCACCGGCGATGCGCAGAACTACCTCGGCGTCGGAACAACTACATTTAAGCCGTTTGCCGCAGTGTCGTTTTACAGCAAGCCGTTGGCTCACAATATCGTCTTCTCTCCGCATTTTGATGTCGGTTGGGAATTTGGCGGTAAGAGTATTTTGGGCGGGCAACTTCAACCTTCGCCGCAGAGTACATCCGGCATCGATTATTTCGCTGCCCCTTTCACTTCTACAAAGGGTTATCTGCCGGATGTTTTCACGTGGGCAGTGGGAGCGGAACTGTCGATATCCAAGCGTTCCACCTTGGTCGCGGATATCCTGGGCAATGAAATTGGCTGGATCCATGGCATACCAAATACGACAACACAGACAATCGCGAATCAGCTATTACCTACAGGAATTAACGGCGATCCCGCGGGCTTGGCTGTTCCCACGAAGGGATCCGCAACCGGTTTAGTAAGTGCTGGATCGGTTTCCTTTGGTCAATACAGCGGCTCATTCGGATATAAAGTTCGAGTAATCGATAATCTTGTCGCCGACTTCAATGTGCTCGTCCGATTCGACAACAACGGGCTCACGGCGCGCTTCGTGCCCTTAGTGGGTCTAGGCTACTCCTTCTAGAGCACGCTGGGGAGTGCAGCCGCAGCCAGGCGAAAGGGCCGCGGCAGCGGAACCGGGTGGGCCAGATCCGGCGACACGGGGCGGACTCGGGCGGTCTAATGGAATTTACGTCACCGCCACTCTGGTACTTTGAAATGTCCACGCTTTTCGAATGCCGTATCGTGTTCAGCCCCTGAAAGAATTCCTAGTCCGGCCGGCGTTGCCCGCTTCGATTAATCGTCTCTCAGAACTCGCCTATAATCTGGTCTGGAGTTGGGATCACGCCATTCGCTCGGTATTCCGGCGGCTGGAGCCAACGGTGTGGAAAGAGTCCAATCACAACCCAGTTCTTATGCTGGGCCGCATCTCACAGGCAACGCTGGACAAAGCGGCCGCGGACCCGCGGTATCTCGCAATGTACCGCCGGGCTTGTGAACGCCACGATAATTACTTGCACACCGCACCAATCGCCGATGGCGCAATGAATATCGCGTACTTTTCCATGGAGTATGGACTGCTCGATTGCATGCAGATCTACTCCGGGGGCTTGGGCGTTCTGTCGGGCGACCATCTCAAGGCCGCTAGCGACTCGGATATTCCGCTTTCCGGAGTCGGCCTTTTATATCAACGCGGTTATCTGCAGCAGTCCTTGAATCCGGACGGATGGCAGCAAGAGCGCACTCCGCTGAACGATTTTTACACTCTGCCGGTCCGTCCGTGCGAGGACGAAAATGGCCACGAAGTGGTGGTCAGTGTTGAACTGCCCACCGGCGAAGTGTTTATCAAGGTTTGGCATCTGGATGCGGGCCGGGTGAAGCTGTATCTTCTCGATACCAATATCGCTCAGAACAGGTCGGCGGAGCACCGCGAAATCACCGATCAGCTTTATGGCGGCGACACGCACAAACGGATCCGCCAAGAGATCGTTTTAGGTATCGGCGGATTGCGCGCGCTGAAAAAGCTGGGCGTAAAGCCGACCGCATATCACATGAACGAAGGGCATTCCGCTTTCCTAGCTATTGAGCGCATTCGCGTGCTCATGAAGGAAGAGAATCTGGCCTTTGATCAGGCTTTGGAAGCTACCCGCGTGAACAACGTGTTCACCACGCATACGTCGGTGCCGGCCGGCATCGACCTGTTCGATTCCAGCCTGGTCTACGACTATTTCGCTGTTTATTGTGAACAGGCTGGCTTCCCGTTCGAGAAGTTGCTGACGCTTGGGCGCAAGAATCTTCAGGATCCCACGGAACGGTACTCCATGGCAGTGCTGGCATTGAAGACGTCGGCGTTCCGCAACGCGGTCAGCGTGCTGCACCGATCCGTTTCCCGCGAAATGTTTCAGGATCTCTGGCCGCGCCTGCCGGTGGAGGAAGTTCCGATTACATCGATCACCAACGGCGTCCATGCGCCTACTTGGATCAATGGCGACTTGGCCACGACCTACGATCAGTACTTACAACCCGATTGGCGCGAGCGGATCGAAGACGCCAAAATGTGGGACCTCGTGAATGAAATTCCGAGCCAGGAACTGTGGGAAATGCACCGCAAACGGAAACGGCGGATGGTCGCATTTGTGCGGGAACGTTCCGTCTCGGCGGCGATGGCCCGGAAGGCGTCCTCGGCGGAAGTGCGGCGGCTCTCAGAAGTTTTGGATCCCGATGCCTTCACCATCGGCTTCGCGCGGCGCTTTGCAACTTATAAGCGTGCTACCTTAATTCTGCGCGATGTCAATCGCCTCAAAAAGCTGCTGAATAATCCGAAGATGCCCGTGCAGATCGTAATCGCGGGCAAAGCGCACCCCAAGGATCATCCGGGCAAGACTCTCATCCGGGAAATCGTCACGCTATCGCGCGATCCAGAGCTTTCGAAACGCCTGATTTTTGTCGAGGACTATGGCATCCTCGTAGCGCGAGAGATGGTTCAAGGTGTGGACCTGTGGCTGAACAATCCTCGGCGCGGTGAAGAAGCCTGTGGCACCAGCGGCATGAAAGCGTCGATGAACGGCGTTCTCAACCTTAGCGTTTTAGACGGTTGGTTCGATGAAGCGTATGAGATTTCAGGCGGGTGGGCGATCGGAGACCGCGTGCCCTACTCGGAAGATCAGGACGACCTGCACGCGAGTACGATCTACTCCACGCTCGAGAATGAAATCGTTCCGCTGTTTTACCAGGAAACCGGAGAGGATGTCCCCATCGAATGGGTGCGGCGAATGAAGACCGCGATTGCGAACATCACGCCGCGTTTTAGTTCCGGGCGGATGATCGCCGAATACAATTCCGAACTCTATCAGCCGGCACATGGACTTTGGGTAAGGATCTCTGAAAGCAATTTCGAGGAGGCCCGCAAGAAAACTGTTTGGGATTTGCGGATCGCGGAGGCGTGGGACCGGGTAAAGTTCGTCGAAGTGGGGGACGGCCCGGGCGACCAGATCATGAGCGGTTCATCTGTTCCGATGCGTGCCGTCGTCGATCTGGCGGGATTGAAACCAAGCGAAGTCCGTGTTGAAGCTGTCATCGGCAGGGTAGGGGTGAACGGGCAATTGCAGGGTACCTATACTCTGCCGTTGGCCGCTGTGGATGAGCATGGCGACGCCGTCGTCTTCGCAAGCGAATTTACCGTCCAACAAACCGGGCGTATCGGCTACTCGGTTCGAATCAGCCCTGACCATTTTGAAAATCGGTTGACGCGGCCATGTAATTCGCTTCTCAAATGGGTGTCGGATTAGGATCGCTCTTAAGTATTGAAAAATCTGACATTGAACACTAGCGCCGCGATTGAAAGCGTGGTAAATATCAACTAGGTGCAGATCGGGTTCGGCTGGGATGCTTTTCCGATCAACCAAGATCCCGAGAAGGCATTTCCAAGCGCCTTTTAATCTACCTGTCAGTTTGGGAACCACAGTTTTGGGAATCACGACTGCACCCGGCGTATACCCATCAGTGAACGGGAATAGCATTTGCCTCCCAACCAAGTAGTTTCCCCGTTTACGATTAGTTTTTCCAAGGAGCCGATCAACGACTATGGACGGAGATCGCAAATACCGGCAAAACGGCTATCAGGATTCGGAGCGAAGCTCCGTCCCACACCGTGGCGACCGGCCGAAACAGCAAGGTCCTAAGCCGCCTCTCGATGTAACGGGGCCGAAGCTTCCTCGCCTGGTACAAAACGTAGTGGCGGCGAGATGCTTTAGCTGCGCGGTGGCGCTGCCTGCTGGAACGGATTTTAAGGGCGCTTGCCCAAAGTGCGGTGCGGCATTACATTGCTGTAAGCAGTGCGCACACTTTGAGCCATCGACCCGGTTTCAGTGTCTGAAGCCGATTCCCGCACGGATACCGGTAAAGGATCAAGCGAACGAGTGCGAGCTGTTCTCGGCGCGCGTAACAGTGGCGCGCGATGCCCCGGCGAGCGGTATGGCCGGGCCCCCGCGTGTATACGAAAACGGCTCTGCCCCACGCAGCGCCAGTGACGCGCGCGCCGCCTTCGACAGCTTGTTTAAGAAGTAGCGGCCTTCGCGCGACCGTAGGGCGAGGAGAGTTTTTTTCAGTTTGGCATCAGCAAAAATCAAGAAAAGGTCCGGCGGTGGCAAGGCTGCAGCAGCGCGACGGCAAGGGGCAATACCCTGTCTAATCCTGATCTTCATCGGTCTAATTCTGTTGGCAATTCTGTTCTTTGCGTCTTTCGCGCACGGAGCCACGCTATAAAGTATTCAGGCATGATGTGCTTAGCCCGGGAGCCGAGCCGTGCTTGGTCAACACTAACAGGAAATCGCCAAACCTCCGTGCGGGGGGTGCCGGGTGTTTACTTAGGAGACATCGGCGAATGACGACCAGAATCGACGGACGCCCCTGGAATCGATTACGCCCAACCCGTATCACGGCGGATTACCTGATGACGGCGGAAGGCTCAGTACTCATCGAGGCGGGTCACACGCGCGTCCTCTGCGCCGCGACGGTAGAAGATAGCGTACCTCCCTTTCTGCGCAACACGGGCAAGGGCTGGGTAACTGCTGAGTACTCCATGTTGCCGCGAGCTACGGCGACCCGAACACCCCGCGAAGTGACTAAGGGAAGGCCTTCAGGCCGTACTCACGAGATTCAAAGATTGATCGGGCGATCATTGCGGTCCGTAGTCGATTTACACGCGCTCGGCGAGCGCAGCATCATTGTCGATTGCGACGTGCTTCAGGCCGACGGCGGTACCCGTACGGCGGCCATCACCGGATCGTATGTCGCGCTCGCCATCGCCTTGCACACTCTAGTGCGCTACAAAGCTCTCCCGAAACTCCCTCTAATCGATTCCGTAGCGGCTATCAGCGTTGGGATCGTCGGCGGTTCGCCAATGCTCGACCTGAACTACGAAGAGGATTCCCGAGCGGAGGTTGATATGAACGTAGTCATGACAGGTGCGGGAAAATTCGTGGAACTTCAGGCCACGGCCGAGCAAACTCCGTTTGAGGGCGATCAATTGGCCGAACTGATCGCCTTGGCGAGCGCCGGTATCGAGGAGTTAAAGGCCTTGCAGGAGACCGTGCTCAAAGAGCGCCCGTGACTCCGCGCATTTACGTTTGTACAACCAACCCAGGCAAGTTGGCGGATTTCGCGTTGGGTCTGGCGGGAATTTCCCTAGCGCCATTGCCGGGTCTGCGCCAGATACAACCGCCGGAGGAAAATGGTGAGACGTTTGAGGAAAACGCGGCGAGCAAGGCGCTTTACTATTCTCGGTATTCGGAACAATCAGTGCTTGCGGACGATTCAGGCATCGTTGTGAAATCTTTGGATGGCGCACCTGGCGTGTATTCAGCCCGCTATTCCGGAGAGGGCGCGACGGACGGATCGAACAACGCACTACTCTTGACTAATCTCGCGGGGCGCGAAGACCGAAGCGCAGGCTACGTTTGTGTTCTGTCAGTAGCGCAGTCGGGGCGACTGCTCCACACGGTCGAAGGCTCAGTGGGCGGCTGGATCGTCGATTCACCGCGCGGCACTGGCGGCTTCGGTTACGACCCTCTGTTCTTCTTTGCCCCGCTGAATCGCACTTTCGCAGAACTGACTCCAGAGGAGCGGTTGTCCGTCAGTCACCGCGGCAATGCACTGCGACAATTGGCGAGATTGCTGAAAAACGAGTAGAAGGGGCGCAAGGGCCGGCTGCTCGCGCCAGGTATTGTCGAGGAGTTTAGGAAATGTGGAGCAGGGCGCCTGAATCACCCAAGCGGCGACGATTCGCCTCGCAAACGGAGCACTGAATTACAATGCGTTCTTCATCAAAGTTTTCAGCCGTTCCCAGGATTCATCGCGAGCCTTCTTGTTCGCCTCCGATGCGTCCGGCGCTTCACCCAGGCGCATGAATCCATGACCGGCACCGTCATAAGTCACGGGCTCATAGACCTTGTCCGCAGCTTTCATATCAGCCGTCGTTCCAGGCACCGTTTGGCCGATGCGCCCGTCTGTCCCGGCATAGAACCCGTATACGGGGGCTTTGATGCGTTTCATCGCGTCGGACGGCGGCGGCACACCATAAAAGACGAAGGCTGCGGAAAGATCCGGCCGGTTCGTGGCAAAGCGAAAGGATTGCCCACCACCCCAGCAGAATCCCACGACGAACAATTTGCCATTGGCGGACGGCAGCTTCAACCCATAATTCGCCACGGCGTTCAAATCTGCGGTGATTTGAGCCGGGTCCAATTTTGAGATGGCCTCGCGAACCCCTTCGGCGGAAAAACCGGTCGTACGGCCGCCGTTAGGCGCCATACCGGATAGCAAGTCGGGAGCGACCGCAATGTAACCGGCCGCTGCGAATTCGTCGGCTACCTCCTGAACCCAATCCGTCATCCCGAAGATTTCGTGGATCACCAGGATTACCGGGGCCTTGTCCGCGCGCTCGGGATAGACTACGAAAGTTTCGACCTTCCGGCCGTCGTGGGGGATCGCCACCCACTCTCCGTGCCGTGGCGATTTCTCGAGTCGTTGGCGCGCCCAGTCCTGAGCGGAAAGCGTGGAAGACAGCAAGATGAGGCCTAACGCGATTCGGTTCATTTCGCCCGTTATACCATCCCCCGAGCCAGCCGCTCCGTCTGGCCCAGTGAATCGTCTTGAAAGGCCACACATCGACCGAAAAACATTAAATTCGCTGAAACTTCGGCCGATACGGAGGTCGTGGAACTTCTCGTAGGACCAGCTTTCGAAGAGGTGATCCTGACCAGGAACGATCAATCCTGGAAATCGCACCCCCTCGATCCCGTCCAAAAGATTCAAATTGGGCTACGCTGTCCCGAAGAACAGCGGGCGATTGTCGCTATCTACAATCGGCTTGGCGGCCTGATTAGAAAAGTAGCCGCCAAGCACGATGTCAAATGCTCGCACGTGATTGCGGTCTGGGTTGCGCAAGGCGGTTGGCGCCCCTTCCGTCCCCAACGGGCGCCGATTCGCTTCAATGTCCACCGGTTTTTCGATGTCTGGGGCAAGCGCTGCCGCGCGGATTTCGACCTCTATTTTCGATTTGGGGGCCACAACCTGCAACCGGGCCAGCCTTGGGACAACCACGAATATCGCCCGGAAGGGCGAGGCGCATTCGTCTCCGTCCATCACAATCCCAATTCGGAATATGAGGCGCTCATGTTGGCACGTATGTTGGCGGGCGACGAGGCCGCCTTGCGTTGCCTGAACATTGGCGGCCCCTTGATTCCGGTCGACGACTTTACGCCGCTGGGATACGAATCCTCATCTGCTATGTACAAATCGATGCAGGAGTCGGAACTCGCGCATGTGCTGACGTTCTTCGACCTGTGCCGCCTGAAACAGGCGCCCAAGAGCGGGCTGCTCCTACAGTACCTCCGCCTTGGCGATTGGCTAAATTTCTGTCGCCACTACGACCAGCCCAGCGAACTCGATCCCTGTGCCGAACGCATGCGGCAGGTCGTAAGCCGCTGCGAAAGCATGCTTCCGAAAGACTGATTCGTCCGGTCCGGCCTTAATCGCGATTTTCGGTGCATCTCCTCTTACCGCCAAACTGATCTTTCAGTAGCGTTCGCATCCAGTCGTTCATCCGCGGCTAGCGCAATTGCAAGTTGTTGCAAATTACTACCCTGTTTTTATTAATTTTAGATACCAATTCTACCCCGCAGCTCTGATTTTTGCCCCAACCTATTGCAAAGCTTGCAATATTTTGCAAAACTGATGCTACCCCGATTCAACAAGGCCGCCGCTGATCCCTGTCCTCCTTTAGCCGGCCGTCTCAAGGAGAAGTAATGCTTCGATCGCACGTCGTCAGATATTCCATATGCTTGCTCGCAAGCCTGTTGGTATCGACTCTCATCGTCTTCGTACTGCCATGTCAGGCGCAGGACGCAACCTCCGGTGAGATTGTCGGTAATTTGTCCGATCCGTCCGGAGCCATGGTTCCGAACGCGCAGGTGACCATTCGAAATATCGGCACCGGTCAGACGTCCACAGTCCCGGCCAGCTCCGTCGGCCACTATGCTGCTCCGCTGTTGCCGCCCGGCAACTATTCAGTGACCGTCAATGCGACAGGATTCGCGCCCGCGACTAAAAGTCCTATCAATGTTCCGGCGGGTACCACCACCACTGTAAATCTGCAATTGTCCATCAACGCCTCACAACAGGCCGTGACGGTGGAAGCCGGCGCGGATATCTTACAAACAGAAAACGCCTCGAATGGATCGACAGCGAACCATACCACGGTTACCGGTCTGCCGCTCACCAACCGCAATTACACGCAGATCCTTCAGCTCAGTCCCGGTATTGCCAGCCAGTTGCCCAACGCCGGATCGCTGGGACGTGCGACGGTAGATGTCAACGTCAACGGAACCCGCGTCGCCGACAACAGCTATCAAATTGACGGCGAAGACGCTTCCAATCTTCAGGAACAAGGCACCGGCGGTGTTTATGCCGAAGCCGGAATTTCCATACCGAATCCCGACGCGATTGAAGAGTTCCGCATCCAAACCAGCCAATACGACGCGACCTATGGCCGAGGCGCCGGCGCCAACGTCGATGTCATCACCAAGTCGGGCACCAACGCGTTCCATGGCGACGCATTCGAGTTCCTGCGCAACACTGATTTGAATGCAAATAATTACTTCCTGAATCTGGTGGGCCAGCCTAGGCCCGTATTGAATCAGAATCAATACGGAGGAACACTGGGCGGCCCGATTCTCAAGGACAAGTTGTTTTTCTTCATCTCGTATCAGGGCACAGAGCAGAAGAATGGTCAAGGGTCCAATTCGCTGCAAAGCTTCCAGATGCCTCTGCTTTCTAATTCTGCCAATGGTCGAACTGCTCAGGCGCTGGGGGCCGAATTTGCAGGCCAAACCGGATTTCGCGGAGGAACTGCCATCGCCCCCGACGGATCCAACATCAACCCTGTTGCCCTTGCACTTTTGAATTACAAATTGCCTGATGGAAGTTACCTCATTCCTTCCCCACAAACTGTGCAAAATCCGTCCAACGTGAATACGGGAGGCTTCTCGTCCTTCAGCGTGCCTTCCACCTTCCATGAGGATCAGGCGATCGGCAATTTGGATTACCTCTCGTCAGCCCGGAATCGTATTTCGGCGAAGTACTTCTGGTCGCGCGATACGCAAGTCGCCGCATTCAGCACGACAGATCTTCCCGGCGCTGCGCAGGATTCCCTGTTCGAGAATGCTAACATCTCACTTCACGATATCTACACGATCAGCCCGACGCTCATTAACCAAGCCAATCTCGGTTATCACCGCATTTACGGCAATGTCGCGAGCCAATACCCCGTTACCAGCGAGTCGGTCGGCATTAAATCGAGCTGTGACGGAATGCCCTATGCACCAATCATGTCCATCACCGGATCGTTCACTGTCGGTGGCACTTTCAACGATGGGCAGTGGGCGGATACCAAAGCCTATCAGGCTGGCGATCAGATCTCCTGGGTACATGGCGCCCACAACATTCGCATGGGCGGTGACGCGGAGGTTACGGACCTGCCGTTTGCCGATCCGGAAGTAACTCGCGGAAATGTTTCCTTTTCGAGTTTTCCCGATTTCCTACTGGGCTTAAGCGCGGCGCAAAACGGCACTGCTTATAGCAACATTTCCAGCGCGGAGAGTCTCTGCGGCAATAGCCAGCGGAACTTCAAGGTCAATGACTACGACGGCTATTTCCAAGACGATATCCACGTCGCTCCATCATTCACTATCAACGCCGGGCTGCGGTGGGACATCTACGGACAAGTTTCCGACAGCCAGGGACGCTTCGCCGACTTTTGGCCGCAGCTCGCCTCAAACGTCTTCCCCGCAAGCGGTCAGAGCTATTCAGGCTTTGTGGTGCCCAGCAATTACCAAGGCACGCCGCCTGCGGGAGTGTTCGTGAACGGTAACAAAACATTTGCCGGCAACCCAATCGCCTGGAACAACCTCGGACCACGCCTTGGTTATAGTTGGCAGGTTCCGAAATTCAAAGGCAAGCTTGTGTTGCGGGGCGGCTATGGAATCTATTACGGCCGCACGTCTATCAGCGATTCCTATCAGTTCATCCTCGATGAGCCCTTTGAGATTTCACAGACGAACTCGGGGACCCTCGCGGCGCAGGCCACCTTCCAAAACCCATGGACCCCAGGCGCGCCCTCGGCACTGAGTTCGTATCCGAACTGGGTTCCGCGCACCCAGAACTCGACCCTAACATTGAACCTGCCTTCCCCTACCTTTCAAGCTCCGATGGTGCAGCAGTACACGACCAATATCCAATACGCCATCAATAATTCGACCATGCTGCAGGTCGGATATGTCGGCACGGACGGAACGCGAATTGAAGTTACGCGCAACATCAATCAACCCACGCTTACCGTCAACCCGAATGCGCCGGGAGCGAGTTCGTTTACCGGCCCAACGATCACCGCATCGAACATCCAGGAGCGCCGCCGTTTTCTCGGCATGAGCACGATTACACAAGCTGCGGAAATTGCGGTGTCCAACTACAACTCTCTCCAAGTCAGCCTGCAAAAACGTATGGTCCACGGTCTTCAATACGGTGTGTCCTATACCTATAGCAAAGATCTGACAAACGCTTCCGGTAACGGAACCTTCCCCGGTAAAGGAAGCATCACGGGCGATGCGTACAACCTGTACTACAATTACGGACCGGCCGATTTCGCGACACCTCAACGCCTTGTCGCAAACATGGTATGGGACATCCCATACAACATCAAAGGGTTTTCCCACCCGATATTGAGCGGCTGGAGCGCTTCGGGCGTGGTTACACTCCAAAGCGGTACGCCGTTGACTCTGACCAGCGCAAACTCCGGCACTATCTATTCGACCAGTGGCAATGCTCAGATATGCCCTGGCTACACCTACTCCGATATCGTGACGCCGGGACGGGTGGAATCGAAGATTAACAATTACTTCAATACCAACGCAGTTACTTGCTTGCCCAATGCGATTGGCAACGGCTACGGCTGGGGCGACATGGGGCACGGTGCAGTTCTCGGCCCTGGCGTGAGCAATCTCGATATGTCTATCATGCGGTCATTCAAAGTGCCGGGACCCTCGGAAACAAATACGCTGCAATTCCGGGCGGAATTCTATAATGCCTTCAATACGGCTCAATTTAGTAACCCTTCGACGACTGTCACCAGTTCTACCTTTGGAACCATTACGTCGACAAGCGTGAATTCCCGCTTGATTCAGTTCGGATTGAAGTATCTGTTTTAGCGAGAGGCTATTCTGAACCGGGGGGGGCCGAGGAAGGTCCCCTATACTTCGTATGAATCTCATCAAAAAACTCTGTCATCGCGGCACATTCATCGCGGCCCTTGCCGCGATCTTTGTCTCGCAGGGCGTGACCGCGAAGGATATTCGGCAGGCTACCGCCTTTATCGACTCGGCCGATCTCAAAGCCGATATCGCCTTTCTCGCTTCCGACGATTTAAAGGGCCGCAATTCCGGAAGCGAAGAGGATCACATCGCTACGGACTACATCGCAACGCAATTTATGCGCTTGGGGCTCAAGCCGGCCGGCGATGACGGGACATATTTCCAGAGGATGGAGATTGACACCGCCAATGTGGACCGCGAACACACAACTTTGACGGCGAAGATCGCCGGCGCCGGGCATACGTACGTTTTTGGCCGCGATTTTCATTGGTCCCGGCAGAGCTTGCATGCTGCATCGGCGTGTGGAGAAATCGCGTTTGCCGGGTACGGAATCGACGCTCCAGAGTATGGCTATAACGACTTCGCGAATATCGACGTCAAGGGCAAAGTTGCTCTGGTTCTTGGACGTGAGCCGCAAGCGAACGATGCCAACTCGAAATTTGCAGGCACCTGGGATACTTACCACGCGTTCTATTGGGAAAAACTGGAGGAACTGCGTAAACTTGGCGCTGCCGGTTTGTTGCTCGTGCAGGACCGCGTTCGCCGTCCGGTCAAGCGGACTCCCGCGAGCTCTCCCCGGGCCAGCGGCGGCCCTAGTTTTGCACTCGCGGGGCCAATGTGGGACATCCCCACCTTCACCATTTCGCGAGAGGTTGCCGATCAGCTTCTCGCTCCCAGTGGAAAGACCACAGACGAACTGCAGGAATCCATCGACCGCACGCTGCGTCCGCAGTCCATTGCAATTCCCTCGAGTTCAGCATGTCTGTCGAAAAACTTCACCGGCCTTGAGAAACATGAGGGGCGCAACGTGGTCGCGCTCATCGAGGGCTCGGATCCAACCCTCAAATCCCAAGCGATCATCGTCACCGCGCATCATGATCACATGGGTGTTATCAATGGGCATATCTACCATGGCGCAGACGATAACGCCTCGGGTGTCGCTGGGCTCCTCGAGACCGCCAGGGCGTTTTCACAAGGCAAACTCCATCCCAAACGCAGCATTCTCTTCATCGCCTACGATGGTGAGGAGCGGATCTTCCTCGGCTCGTACTACTACACCACCCACCCCATCATTCCTTTGGATCAAACGGTCGCCAACATCAATATGGATATGATCGGCCGGAATGAAAACGACGCAAACTGGCCGGTCCCTCCTGATGGCAACGTGAATATGGTCAATGTGCTCGGCACCCGCTACAATCCAGGTCTTCGCAAAGTCATCGATCGGGAAAACAATCGCGTCGGACTGAAGCTGGATTACAAAATGGACGTCGTCGACCCGGACTCACTCTGGTCCCGTAGCGATCACTTCTGGTTTGCCGCGCTCCACATCCCGCAGGTTGAGTTTCAGACCGGCTTGCACCCGGATTATCACACGGATCACGATACGTGGGATCGGATCAATTATCCGAAGCTGACGAAGATCGTGCGCCTCGTGTTTTTGTCTGTCGATGAGCTTGCGAATTCACCCGGGAAAATTGTGTTTGTTCCTACCGCGCCCTTAACGCACTAAAGCACTGGAAGTCCGAAAACATCCGGCCTCCCAGTGCCAACGTAAGTGAGAGTGTTTTTCCCCGCCAAGCGCTGCTTACGCGACTTTGGCTTCAAGAGCGGGTACATCAAGGGCCGTAGCCAGCGCTCGACGAGTTTTCTCAGCCAGCGTGCGCAGACGCGTGTGCTTCGGCCGGCTAAGCCGCCGTTCCACGCTCCGGCGCGCCCTCAGCAGGCGAATCCTAACCGCAGTTTCCGACCAACCATGTTGTTGGGCGATCTCCTGCACTTTGTAGCCTTCAATGTAATGGCCTTCGAGCACAATCCGATCGTTCGGCTTACACTCGTTGAGTATTCGTTTGACGTCTATTGCAGCGACATTCATCCGGGGTGGCGCCTGCAATTCGGGTAGTGCTTGCGTTTGCGGCTCACGGCGCAAAAATGTTCTGTGGATATTCAGAGCAATACTATTGGTCCAAGTCAAAACGAGGCTGGGATCGCGAAGCTGCTCGCGGCGCTCCCAACCTTTCGCCCAGGCTGCCTGAGCCGTATCGAGCGCGGCGTCATACGACAATCCCCGCGACACCAGAAACCGCACGGTAAGATTGAACCCCTTTTGATATGCTTTGCCGTAGTCTTCGTTGGTCATTTGGCTTTGATCGCTCCTAGAATTAGTTTGTTCCCCCTACGTCTTTTGGTTCTATGGCTCCCGAATCCGGGAATAGTAGGTTGAAACATCGACGTGCTCTATTTAGGCATGTTTTGGGCCATTGATGACTAAGTTGTTGAAAAACGGCCACGTAGGTGGCTTTTCCGCGGCTGTTTTATGGTCGAAAGCTCAGCGGAATCAGCAATTTCCAGATATGGAAGATGCAACTTCCTGTGCGGTGAAGCGTCCAATCAACTTGCAGCAAATCTTTCCGGGGCGGTGCAAAAATTTCTGCCTCTCGCTCTCACGCCAGAGACGCGTCGGTCCGTATCGCCACGTGGCCGGTGCAAGACTGCCACCCGTAGACTGCGAATTCGAGACGGAGCCTAGGTAGTTCTGGTCTCCGGGATGCCGGCTGGGGCCGTACGGGGACAATGACGTGAATTCCACGGAAACGGTTGGGCCTTGCAGATAAATCGTGGCGCCGCCGCTATCGAGAATCACGTCGAGCAGACCGTCGCCGTTCATGTCGGAGAGAATCGCCTGTCCGAGAAAAATATCGGACGCTGTCAGGAACGTCTGCGACGCAGGGAGCTGCCCAGGTTGCGTGGGGTCGTTCTGAAACACAACGACCTGCCGCCGTCGGTACCGACGACGAGACCCAACGAACCATCGTGCTTCAAATCGTCACTTGCGACCACGTAGGCGGCGCCGGAGAGCGCAATGGCTGGCTGCGCGTTGAATTAACCGGGGCTTGCCGGATCGTTCAGAAGTTCAGTTAGGCTCTGGCCGGTCTGGATGGCGATCACAAGGATCGCCACACGGCCGAGACTCCGTTTGCCGTCGAGGAATTCTATCGATCCCTCTGTGACTCCGGTCGATCCTGCCACGGCGTTCGCGGTTAACGTGACGGGTTGGTTGACATGGGTCTGGTCTACCGGCAAAGACAGGGTCGCTACGGTGTCTGCGGGCTGAGTGGCGAGCACGCACGGCAGTAAAGAGAAAAGCCAAACCGGGAACCAGGTCAGCCGAAGGGCTGAGAGATGACGGACGGGCATGGATTCTGAAATATGAGCAATTGAGAAAGACTACGGGGTTCGCCGATATTTTGGCCGGTATCTCGCCGGAAACGCACTGGTGTGGGGGCACGTCATTAATGAAGCTTTAATGAGTTGGAGCTAAAGCAATGCGTTTTGCCCTGCCGTTAGTCTTTTTGGCTCCTGTTTTGGCCTTCGCCGCTGGACAATCTCCCGCTCAGAGCGCGCCCGCCCAAACGGCTTCGGCCCAAAACGCGCCTTCGGACACGCCAACCGTCTTCAAGAGCGATGTCGCCATGACACGCGTCGATGCGCAGGTTCTCGATTCCTCGGGCCGTGCGATCACTGGCATGCAACTGGAAGATTTCGTTCTCCGGCTGAATGGCCGCCTCGTGCCGATTCGCAATTTCGCCAGCGATAACATGCCGCTGGACGTTCTGTTACTGCTCGACGTGAGCGGCAGCATGGAGCCGCACGTCGAACGCATCGCGAACGCGGCGCAGGAGGCCCTGAACGTGCTCACCCCCAAAGACCGCGTGGCTATTATGGTCTTCGACACGTATGCCCGGGTGCGTCTGCCGTTTCGTTCCAGCCATAGCGAAGTCACCTCTGCGTTGCATCGCCTATTGCGGTCGGAAGGGTTCAACGGCGGAACGTTCATCACGCGAGCCATGATTCAGGCCGCCTCATACGTCCAGAAGAATGCCCGGCCTGAGGCGCGCAGGGCCATCGTCATCCTGACCGATGACGAGACGCAAGACAGTGAAGACGAACCGCGCGTGGAAGCCGCGCTGGATCGGGCGAATGCGATGCTCAGCTTTCTGCGAGCGCCATATGAATTGCCTGGGAGTCCCGGTGGAGGAGGCGTGCCGCATGGGACGTGGGGAACTCCCGGAAGCAATTGGCCCGGAACGGGCGGCGGTTGGCCTGGCGGTGGCGGCCCTGTTATTCTTGGCAGACCGGGTGGATATGGCGCCGACCCTTCGCATACAGCCGGCACCGACACGATTGCCCGCGATTCCGGTGGCGATGTGATGTCTGTCGACGATGCGTCCTCGCTCGAGAATACTTTGGCGCGGCTGCGGCAGCGCTATGCACTGTATTTTTATGTTCCGGACGGCATGACGGCCTCTCCGGGAAGCGTAGAGGTTGGGTTGTCGCAGGAGGCGCGGATCCGGTTTCATGATGCCGACATTCATTACCGCCGCGTGTATATGGCCGGCGGCAAGGGCGGGAGCGAACAGGCCGGGCCCACCCTCGTTCGGAGGGCCAATCCGAATTATTCGAGTGAACCAGAGCCGCAACTGCCGGTTTCGGAATCGGCCCCTAGTTCCAGCTCTAAAGG
The DNA here is from genome assembly GCA_036272835.1 of Bryobacteraceae bacterium. Lineage (GTDB taxonomy): Bacteria > Acidobacteriota > Terriglobia > Bryobacterales > Bryobacteraceae > Bog-105. The sequence continues at coordinate 7,502 of DATAXY010000013.1, read as the reverse complement.
CCGGAGGGTGATGGTGAACGAGGATTCGGGCTCGCCAGTTAATACTATCGACACCGATTCAGGCCAGCCGGCGCTGAGCACTCCGTCGAATTCGCCGTCTCAAGGCCAGACATCTCAAAGCCAGTCGGGGCCGGCCCAGCCGAGTAAGAGCCAAACAGCGCCGACCGGCGGGTGGCCGCGCGCCAGCCAGACCTCGTCCCCGCAGCAGTTCCGATAGACTTATATGGCGAAATGGCAGAGGCCTAAGACATCACTGACCCTCTGCGCGGCTCAGCGGAGCCGCTCATTCTGTACACCTGCCTAAACGTTTGGAGGCAATAAGCCGATAGATATGCAGTGTCCGATCTCTGTCGGTCCTATTTTTTGTGTATCTGTTCTTAACGAGTGCGGCAGGCAAAAAGTGCGGCGTATTTGCGTCTTTGGCGATTGCGCTCTCACTGTCTGCTCTATGCCCATTGGCAAAGTCGGGACCGTTACGGACGCTCACGACCATCAGGCAGATTCGCGCACTCTCTCCCCAGCAGGCCCAGCAAGGATACCCGGTTCGGGTCCGCGCGGTTGTGACGTTCCATTACGTTGCGCCCGCCAGTATGAAGGCTATTCCAGGCGTCGATCTTGACACCAATATGTTCGTTCAGGACCGGACTGGCGGGAACTGGGTCGGACATGCGGTTGGCCAGCCGGCGGTGAGGGTTGGAGACGTTCTTGAATTGGAAGGCGCCACCGCGCAGAGCGACTTCGCGCCAGACATCGTCAATCCACGATGGAAAGTGGTGGGATCTGCTCCGATGCCGCCGCCCGTAAGGTCGGAATTCGGGCGACTGGCCTCAACCAAAGAAGATAGCACTTGGGTGGAAATAGAGGGGGTCATTCGATCCGCCAAGACGATTCGGGGCGTGCTTCGCCTGGAAATCGCGATGGATGGAGGCCGGGTAATCGGTTTCGTGCCCGATTTTCACATGCCGCTTCCAGATGATCTGGTGGATGCGGAAGTGCGGGTTCGAGGCGTCTGTGGAGCTCTATTCAATGAGAAAAACCAAGTCCGCGGGGTCAACCTTTTTATTCCTTCGCTGGACGATATTCACGCAATTGAGCCGGGACTCGCCGATCCGTTCGCGATTCCCGTTCAATCGATGAGCAGTGTGTTGCGGTTCAGAGTTGTCGGGACAGCCGGGCACCGGGTCCGCATTCATGGGATCGTCAGTTTGCAGCGCTTGGGTAAATATGTGTACATTCAGGGATCGGGCGGGGCTACGCGTGTGGAATCCAGCCAGAAGATCTCCCTCAGCGTGGGGGATGTTGTCGACGCGGTAGGCTTTCCATTAATTGGCGACTATGCACCGATGCTCGAGCAAGCTGTCTTCCGGGTTGCGGGGCACTCGGCGCCACCGGTACCGAGCCGAGTCAAAATCGATCAGTTGCTCGACGGCAAGCGCGATGGGGATTTGGTTCAAATCGATGCGGAATTACTGAATCGGATAGTGACCCCCGACGAGCAAATCCTGATTGTCGAGAGTCGCGGAGCCATCATTCAAGCCTTATTAGAAGATCCGGGAGCGTTGGATTCGCTGCAGTCTATCAATCGCGGAAGCCGTCTGCGGCTGGAGGGCATATGCACGACAGGAACGGATGACAAGGGAGGCCCGGGAGCCATTCGGCTCTTGTTGCGGACGCGGGCGGATATTCAAGTTTTGTCCCGGCCATCCCGGCTTACGTTTCAGCGCGCAGTCTGGATAGTCGCCAGCCTCTGCACGGTAATCCTGGCGATCGTTTTGTGGCTTGCTATCTTGCGACGAAAAATTCGGGAACAGACGCAGATGATCCGCAGACGTCTGGAGAGTGAGGCTGCGCTCGAGCACCGTTATCGGCATCTGTTTGAGAGAAATCTGGCGGGTGTGTATCGGATGAAATTGGACGGGCAGCTATTGGATTGCAACGACGCGTGCGCGCAAATACTGGGTTATTCGGGGCGGGACGAACTCTTGAATTGGGAGCGTAGCGATGGCGTCAAATTGTTGCCGGCCATCGCCGCGTTAGTCAGCGGAACGAATAAAAGCACGAGCTCCGAAGTCTGCCTTAGGCGTAAGGACGAACGCGAAATTTGGGCGCTAGTAAATGCCAGCCTGTTAGAAGACGGCCAAGACGGCGCCGTCGAGGGCACGATCATTGAAATCACGGAGCTGAAGCGCACCGTAAGAATGCTCGAAGAGAAAACGACACACCTTAGCGCCTTGGTAGAGAACAACCCGCTGGCGATTGCTGTGATGGATTCCCAAAGAAGAATCGTGATGTGCAATCCGGCATTCGAACGGCTCTTTCTGTTCGATGCGGCCGAAGTGATCGGACGGTCAGTTGATAGGTGCATCGTGCCTCCTGAGTTAGCCGAAGAAGCCGAGCAGCACTTCAAGATACTCGATGCCGGTCAGATCGTATTTAGAACAACTCGCCGAATGCGGAAAGATGGAAGGCTTGTCGCCGTGGAGGCTTACGGGGTACCGCTCGCCATCGAGGGAAGCATTTCCGGCTGCTTTGGGATTTATTTAGACATTCACGAGCGGCTGGCGGCAGAAGCCGAAATGAGGAGAATGAAAGAAGCGGCGGAAGCTGCTAACCGCGCCAAGAGCGCGTTCCTGGCGAACATAAGTCATGAGATCAGGACGCCCTTGAGCGGTGTCCTGATGGCGGCCAATTTAGCCGTCACTGAGAACACGAGCCCCGATCAGAAAGAATATCTCGACACGATTATTGCGTGCGGCAAGTCGCTACAGTTACTGCTGAATGACGTTCTGGATTTATCGAAGATTGAAGCAGGCAAAATGGAACTGCAAGTCTCCGATTTTTCCATACGCGAGTGTCTGACGGATTGCCTGCGCTTAATGGGAAATAATGCCCGCCAGAAAGGACTGGAACTCACGCTGGCAGTTGAGAACGATGTTCCGGATTTGATTTCGGGAGATGCATTGAGGCTGCGCCAAATCATCCTGAACCTTGTTGGTAACGCGATAAAGTTCACTGAATACGGGTCGGTGAAGGTCTCTGCTCGATGCAACGGCTGGTCGGACGGGCAATTTTCTGCTGTGTTTTCGGTTGAGGATACCGGCATCGGCATTCCTCCCGAGAAGCATTCGTTGGTATTCCGGGAGTTTGAGCAGGCGGAGGACACAACGAGCAGAATTTTCGGGGGTACGGGTCTTGGATTGGCTATCAGCAGGAAGCTTGCGAGACTCATGGGTGGTGAAATGTGGCTGGAGAGCGCCGTAAAGCGGGGCAGCATCTTTCATTTCACGGCTAAGTTCCAACCGGCCAGGGGCGTTAAGAAACCTATCGGGGAAGTGGCGCCGGTGAGTCCGGAAGACCGCCTTCATATCTTAATTGCCGAGGACAACAGCGTAAACAGACGTTTAGCGACTCGCCAACTAGAGAGATACGGACACTCCGTTACGGCGGTAGACAACGGGAAGAAAGCCGTCGAGGTTTCCACGGAACATATCTTTGACGTGATACTGATGGATGTTCACATGCCGGAGATGGATGGGATAGAGGCTACGCGTCAGATCCGCCAGCAGGAAATGACAACGGGCATGCACGTTCCCATCGTCGCTCTCACGGCGGGCGCTATGAAACAGGACCGAGATGCTTGTATCGAAGCCGGAATGGATGCATATCTTTCCAAACCGATCAATCCAGACGAACTTCTGTCCACTATGTCGAGCGTACTTAGGCCATCCCGGAGGGAGCCGCCCCTAGTATCCAACGGCGATCGACACAATGTTTCAGTCCCCAAGAGTTGAGATGCCTACGGAGACGACGGTCTACGCTGGGCTGTCAGACGCGAGTAATCCTATTCGGCTTATGGCATGTATGGTCTTCGGCATCCGTTCAAGTTAGATCTCGACAAGGTAGCGCCCGACAATAGTTAAAACGAAAGCCCGATATGGTCATTTTTGCGCAGGGGGTTGACTTTGGCCTATGCTGCGACAATTATAGAAGTATGGAAGAATGGCGCTGTTCGCCGATCGACTTCCAGCCGGCCGTGGTTTCGCTAGCGGCGATTCCGTACTTAGGGAAGCTGTGTTGGCGGATCTCAAAACGCAGGTTCCGGCTGGCTGTGTGCTGTGTTACCTGGATTCTTTGGACCAGGAGGAATGCGACTGATGCCGAAGTCGAAAAATGAACCGGATGTGACGCGGTTTGCGGATATGTTCTCCGCCATGGGGACAGAGCCTCGTCTTCGCATCATGCGCCTTCTACTGGCCGCTCATCCGGAGGGCATGGTCGCCAGCGACATCGGTTCGGAACTCGATATTCCCGCCTCCACCCTCTCTCATCATCTTGACAAGTTGAAAAACGAGGAACTGGTGAATGTACGCCGGGAAAGCACATATCTTTGGTACTCGGCCAACGCCGATGCCCTGCAGGAACTGCTCGGCTTTCTCTATGCCGAATGTTGTACCCGCAATAAGGCAGTTGAGCCGAGCGCGATCGCTCAACTGTGCAAATGATCGCCCCATAGAGTTGGTCAGCAAACGCGCATAACCGCTGAAAAGGAGAAGAAAGTTGGACCTTAAGGACGCTGTAAAGGAGAAATACGGCGAGGCCGCGCGCCGCGTCATAACGGGAGAAGGACTGCCGGCAGACTGTTGTACAACCAATTCCTGCTGTGGGGGCTCCGCGGCCCCAGGGTGCGATCCGATCACTTCCAATCTGTACGACGAAAGTCAAACGCAACAGATCCCGGACCAAGCGCTGAAAGCTTCGCTGGGATGTGGGAATCCGACGGCTTTGGCGCAACTGAATCCCGGCGAAATCGTATTGGATCTCGGTTCGGGCGGTGGCATTGATGTGATTTTGTCCGCTAGGCGTGTGGGGCCGAAGGGAAGAGCGTACGGCCTTGACATGACCGATGACATGTTGGCCTTAGCGCGGGAGAATCAGCGCAAGGCCGGCATCGAGAACGTTGAGTTCCTGAAGGGCGAGATCGAGAACATTCCACTGCCGGACAACTTTGTGGACGTCGTCATTTCTAACTGCGTGATCAATCTTTCCGGCGACAAGGATCGAGTGCTTTCAGAAGCTTTCCGCGTATTGAAGCCGCGCGGCCGGTTCGCTGTTTCGGATGTCGTCGTTCGAGGCCAAGTGCCGGCCGAAATCCGCCGCAGCATGGAACTGTGGATTGGTTGTGTGGCGGGAGCGCTTGAAGAGAACGAATATCGGAATAAACTCGCGCAGGCGGGGTTTGAGGCCATTGAAATTGAGCCAACGCGTGTTTACAACGTTGAGGATGCGCGCTCTTTCTTAACAGCGGCTGGTATTGCTGCTGATGAAGTGGCAGTGCTCGTAAAGGATAAAATCCTAAGTGCGTTTATTCGCGCAAGCAAACCTGCAGCAGTCTGTTGTGGCGGAAGTTGTCCGTGTCACGGGCAGAGCTGAGCGGCTCTGAAAGGGAGGCATGCGTAAGCTCTGCTCCGAAGCTATCGGCACCGCTCTGCTACTCGCGGCGATCGTGGGCTCAGGCATTATGGGTGATCGCCTCGCCCAGGGCAACGTGGCAATCGCCCTCCTCGCGAACACAATTGCAACCGGTGCGACGCTCGCCGCTTTGATTCTGACATTTGGTCCCATCTCCGGCGCCCACTTTAATCCTGCAGTTACGTTTGCGGACGCCGCACTCGGCGGCTTGCCATGGAAAGAAGTCCCCGGATACATAGTGGCCCAAATTGCAGGCGCGATGGTTGGAGTTGCTTGCGCGCACGTGATGTTTCATCTGCCGTTGTACTCGGTGTCTCAGCATCCACGGTCCGGATTTGCGCAGGCCTTTAGCGAGTTTGTCGCCACCTTCGGACTGCTGAGCGTGATTTGGGGATGTAGTCGTCTTCGATCATCGTCTGTCGCCTATGCGGTCGCGGCGTATATTACCGGGGCCTACTGGTTCACGGCCTCCACGTCGTTCGCCAATCCTGCTGTTACACTGGCTCGCTCTTTGACCAACACCTTCGCGGGCATTGCGCCGAGTGATGCGCCCGCGTTCATAGTCGCTCAACTTCTCGGAGCGGGTGCAGCGACATTTATCTTCCGATGGCTCATCCCTGCGACTTCCGCCGCGGCGCACGATGTCGTTGTTCCACACGGTGAGAAAGCGATAGCGGGGGTGGCCCGGTGAACATCGCCATCATCCGGGGTAGCGAACGCTGGAATTTAATGCGGCGCTTCGCATCCGCGAACTGTACAAACGGCAAGGGGCAAGGTGCTGAGGCCGGCAACTTCCCCAATTTCAGCATCAGGCCGCTCTCGCTATTTGGTTCTTAACGGGTCTGGAAACTCACGCGAGTTGCGCAAATAAATTTCCTTGACAATAGATGCCTAGGAAACTATTATTTAAGTGTGAAGACACAATCCTGTCAGATCGCGAGCAGCCTCGAAAGCCATGCCGGCTTCTGGCTCAGGTTTGTTTCCAATCACGTATCGCATAGCTTTGCTCGTAAACTCGCGAATACTGGTGTGACTGTTGCTGAATGGGTAATGCTCCGGGTGCTCTTTGAAGTCGGAGAGACCTCGCCCAGTAAGCTCGCAGCTTTCAGCGGACTGACCCGCGGGGCGGTGTCTAAACTCGTCGACCGGTTGCTTCGCAAAGACCTCGTGAGCCGCACAGAGGCCAGCGAAGACCGCCGATTTCAAGACGTGAAACTCACCGCCGCAGGCCGTGCGCTCGTACCCAAACTGGCCACGCTCGCAGACCGGAATGACGAAGAGTTCTTTTCCCATCTTTCGACGAAGGACAGGGCGGCTCTGGTCGCGATTCTCAAGAAACTCGTCGCGGCCAACAAGCTAAAGAAAGTTCCGACAACTTAAAGGAGATAAAACGATGACTATGTCTGTTACAAAAAGTGTCGAGATCGGCCGGCCCGCAGCCGAAAGCTACGACTTCATCGCAGATCCCGGAAGCATGCCGCGATGGGCGATCCACAATGTTAAGACCATCCGAAAGATGGAGAGCGGGCGTTGGGAGATGGACACTCCCCGAGGGAGGGCCACTCTAGTTCCGGCAGAAGCATTCGAAGCCGGCATGCGGCAGATGGACGGAAGAACTCGCTGCTTTGAAAGCGTGTATAGAAGGAGCAGCCCAATGAGCAGCGCGATCGATAATTTACAGGCCGCCCTGCAGCGCGCCATGGCCGGCCGGCCCACGGTGGGAGGGTTCCCCTACCTGGCCGAGACGCTTCGAAGCGCAGGAGTAACGCGCAATCTCTGGTTCCTGCCTGCGTGTCTGAGCTTATACCTGACCGAGCAAGGACCGGTAGTGACCCAAGGCGTGCCACTCGTAAACGGCACAGTCGATGTGCCGCCATTCGACCGCGAAGCACTGTGAGGTTCCGGCAAGCGTGCGTGACTAAAGGCGTCGGAAGTTGGTAGCGTCAACAGAGGCGGGAGGCCGAAGCAATGACGCGAGTAACGCACGGCAGCAACTTCGACGATGTGGAAGAGCTGAGGAAGCGGTTTGAAGA
>DATAXY010000012.1:0-39738 GCA_036272835.1 Bryobacteraceae bacterium | reverse complement strand
CCAACGCGTCGTTGTGATAAACGCCGCGCAGCGTTTCCAACACATAGCGGCATTCTTCCGGAAAGTTCTCCGCCACTTCTACGCACTGCCGTCTGCCGTGGGAGAGGCAGTTCGCCAGCAGGGTTTCGACACCTTTGGGCGCGTTGCGCGAAAGCGCGTCGCACATCTGGATGGGCGCGGGAAGTTCGCGAGCACGCTCTTCAGAGGTGCCGATCTATCCGTTTCTCTCCTTTGATAACCATCGCTAGAAAGGGCAGATGGCTGAACCGTTTACGGAAGGTTCTCGTGTTCTGCATTGCTAAGGATTGCGCTCACTTTTGAAGCGTAGTCCCTGTGAAAGTCCCTGTAGGTGATCGCCGGGATCATTTGTGGATGACCGAATCTGGCCTCGCGTACTCGTCCTGTTCACCCGTCGAGCCTTCCCTTTCCGGATCATGTTTACCGCCTCACAATCCGGAACAAGCGGGACGGCTTCTCTCCCTCGAACAAGCCCAAACGTCACACAACACCGGCGCTCGCATTCAAGAAGCCTTGAATATCACCCCCCGGGCTCTCCGCCTCGAATCACCGCTTTCATATCAGACTATTCGGCAAAGGCCGCAAGGAGAGAATCTGCCCTCTCTGGCCCGAAACCGTGGCGCTCGTGAAGGCCCTTCTGAAGAAACAACCACGGGGTGAAGACGAATCTGTCTTTGTTAATCGATATGGCCGCCCCCTGGGAGCTGCTGGCGCTCGCTTCAAACTGAAACACTATGTGGAGGCTGCAGCCAGGAATAAACCTTCGCTGGTTGGCAAGCATATCTCTCCGCACACGTTTCGCCATTCTACTGCGGTCAGCCTCTTAGCCGCCGGTGTTGATGTGACAATAATTCGCGATTGGCTTGGCCACGCCAGTCTGGACACAACCAATCACTATGCCCGGGCGAACATCGAGACTAAACGGAAAGCTCTGGAAAAGATTGATCCTGCGGCCAGGCCTGGAAAGCCACCACGCTGGAAAGAAAATCCGGAACTGATGGCGTGGCTCGACTCCCTCTAAGTACCTAGAATAATCAGAAGGACGGCTCGGTCGCGGCTCGAAAGAACAAGGGCTCCGGCCACTTCCTTCGCATTAGTCGGTCCTTCTGATTACTTCTTTAGGAGTAAACCGCTACGCGGTATTTCGGTAGCCGGACCATTCAAGGCGTCTGCACTTGCGGCGCTTGCAAGCCAACCGCAAGACCAGCGAAGGCGCGAGCCACCCCGACCGGAATGCCCAGTTTGAATACCTCAACGGTAAGGTGAAGCGGTAGCTCGGCGACCACGAACAGTCATCTCCGTGGATACGAAAAAGAAGGAATTAGTTGGAGATTTCAAGAACGGCGGCGCGGAACTGCGCCCGAAGGGCGATCCGGAAAAGGTGCCGATCCACGACTTCCGATCCCGGAACTCGGTCGAGCGAACCCCTACGGGATATGCGATATCGAACTCAACACCGGTTGGGTGAGTGTGCGCGTGGACCATGACACCGCCGAGGTCGCGGTTGAAAGCATTCGCCGCTGGTGGCGGTCCATGGGGCGCATCACCCAGAGCTGGCCTGGCAAGCCCCTGATCACTTTCGAGGTTATTGTGAGCCTGATTGCCGCCACTCGCACCACGACCGGACTCCAGGTCCATTCCGAACTGGATACCCGCACCTATCCCAAGGGCGTCAAGGTCTCTGACAAAGAAGTCGCGGATCAGTGCACGAATCTCTGCCGATACGCCCGGACCTGCCTCGCCGGACTTTCCAGGTCCAGAACATCCGAAAAGCTCTGCGGTGCCAGGCAATGATCGTGTCAGGCTTTACGATCACCAGGGCGGGAGCGCCACTCCGTCCATACGCTAGAAAGCCCATTCCATAGCAGGCGATCTGAATTGTTCAATGGGAGGCGTTTCTTCGCCGATTGTTGAAGAACTCAGATCTGATAGCGAAGCGCAAGGTTCTCCAACAGCAAAGCAGCGCGGCTTTTCAGCAACAACTAGAGCATCGGGAGCACGACGGAGAGCCCGTCCAACCTCGACCGAAGCAGTTTACGGAATGTGTGCAACCCTCATTATCTCAAGCAGTTCGATGTTTACGAGAGGCACAGCCGGACTGCCAAGTATTTATCACCCAAGACCAATTATGCGGCCGTCCTAAAGGTTATGCTGTCATAAGTCTCCATGGCAACAGCCGCAATCAACAAGTAACAGTCGGTGAACACCATCTAGACCCAATCGGCTCGCAGGTACAATTTTATTAGTTACTCCATTCTTTATGAGTGATGGTCCGGAGCTCCTTCTAATCCGGCATGGAACCACGGATATGGCCGGCACTTTGTGCGGCCACGCGGACCCGCCTCTCAACGCCGTCGGTCGATGTGAAGCGGGCGCTGTTGTCGGCTTCCTGCGCCACTATAATATTCGGCAACTTTATGTGAGCGATCTGCTTCGGGCTATTCAGACCGCGGAGTATCTGACGGATGGCTCGAGGATACCGATGATAGTGATGCCGGAACTGCGCGAAATTGCGTTTGGCGAGTGGGAGGGCAGACGTTGGTCTGATCTTAAGAGGAGCGAAGTTGTATCAGACGCCAAAAGTTTCGAATCGTCAAGTGACGTGATTGCGCCAGGCGGCGAAGGCTTCCTCGCCTTTCAAGAGCGGACTGCCGCAGCGTTGCGACACATTGCAAGCTGCTCGCCCAGCCATGCGACGGCTGTCATCACTCATATGGGAGTCATCCGGGTTGCATTGCGGCACCTTGCGATGGTAGATGATGCAAACCTCCCCCGGCCTATTCATCCTTGCGGCATCTATCGCTTCGTTGTTAGAAATGATACCTTCACTTATACAGGAGAGATCTCAGCGGCCAAAGACGACTTACAACCTGCGCAGCACCAGTAATCGCACTCCATCGAAGATTGTAGGGATTAATGTCGAGACGTGCCTTGCCAATCGAGACGTAATCAATTGAAGGTGGCGAACCAGGAGCGCCGGCGATGTTACGCCTTGTTGCGTCTGAGGCAGCGTTCTAGGGAATAAACGCCGAAATAAGACTTTGAACTTATTTCTGCGATTATTGATTAATGCGAGATGCAACCATACTTCGCGCTTGTTGGGCCTCCATTGTCCGCTCAGCGGAGACAGGTAAAACTTATCCAGCCAGTACCGCAGACCATTGGTCATATTAACCGCGTAATCGCTCACAGATTGGGGAAGGCGGCAACTAAACCATCGGCTTACCAAGTAGTAGATTGATGTTTCGAGACGCCTGAGTTCGGCACAGTGAGTGATGCGCCACGTCTCCCAGAACCGCTCGTCGGCGGTATGGATATCGAGGAACCGAGCAATCTCCCAGGCGCGTTGCAAGGGCAGATCGCCGTGCACCAAGTGCAGCAGCAGGTGTAGCGCGGCAAAACCAAGCAGATCCTGGTCGCAAAGTACATGGATCTTATGTCCGTCAAAGTCTCTGACGATTTTTCGTGCCCAGAATTGCTCCAGTTGCGGGACTTCGATACACTCGGCCTCCGAACTCCAGAGTTCGTAATGCAGTTCTATGGATATTGGCATCTCCGGGTCGAACAGGTCGCCTCGCCATCTCCAATTATTCGGGCGCGCCATGGGTCCCAGATGGCGGGATCGTGAGCCGGCCGCGAAAGCGTAACCTAACGTTTGCAGAACCTCTTGTGCTTTGTAGACATTCGGCCCTCTCAGCCACAAATCGATGTCGCCCTGAGCACGAAGAAGCGCATTCGGCGTCATAACGGGGGCATGACTGAGGCCCTTCAGAAGGACGAAATCCAACTGTGCAGCGTGAAGGGCTCCGGTAATCTCGAACAGGTTGCTTTTCAGGCGTTCAAACCGAATCGCATACCGCTTTGACTTTTCTAAAATGTTCGCGCGGACATCGGCCGGCAGCGACGGGCCACAGCAGTTTGGCAACGACAGCGTCAACTGACGAGTGTCGCACCAATCCAGGAGTTGCAGCCATTCCTTCTCGACCAAGTGATCGAGACGATGTGTGGACGGCGTGCTAAATTGCAGCGCCTCCAAGACGGCAACAATATGATTGGGCGGGTTTTCGGAGGCAAGCGCGCCGGCAATTCCGCAGCCCGCGGTCGAGCCTATTCCGGATGAACCCACTTTCTTACATCCTATTGTCGACGAATTTCCGCAGTAACTCAATCGCGGGATCGAAATTCGCATAGTGAAGTTCATAGATCGGGATGTCCAGCAGACGTTCGAGAGCAGCGAGGCGCTGGTCAAATGCCGGTAGCTGAACCGCCCAAACCGAATAACTGAGCCTCTGCCACGCATCTTCCGGCGATACCGGAATTAAAGCCGGTTTTTTTCCGTCGAAACCGGCACGATTTAGAAAAACGATCGCATCGATGGCGCTCTCGTCGGCGCGCTGAATGTTGTCGAGACTGTCGGTACGCACTTCAATCGTCGGTTTGCCGTATGCGCGAAGAGTACTCTTCAGGCCGAGGAATTCCGGAAAGAGACTGCCGACGGGCTCACGAAACCGAAACTTCTGTGGATGGCCGATGATCATCGGACGCGGCGCATCTCTTAAAAACGCGCTTGCGTCGTCCGACACAAACGTCCAGCCGCTCCGGGCGCACGCATATGAAAGAGAGGACTTTCCCGCTCCGGAGGTGCCTGCGAGAAGAATACCCTTTCCGCGATATTGGACGCATGCCGCATGAAGAGTAATCAAATGGCGGATCTCAAGCAATGGGTAAATCATTACGTCCAAAAGACATTGCCGAAAATATTCTTGATTTCGCGCCGTTGCCTCTGTCGCCCATCCGAACGCGAAGCCCGCCTCCAAGTCAAGGCACGCAAAATTCTCGCCATCCACAACGATAGTCAGGAGATGGCCCTGCGACCGAAATGTGGGCTCTGCCGTACAACTGGGGCTTGAGCTCTCCGACAGGAGAAGCCGAATGTCCAGTTCCTGATGATCGTAGTGTTTACGATAGGTACCCCAACTTCTGCCCGTGGCTTCTATCGTTGTCCAGGAATTCGAACGGATCCTTACTGGAAAACCATATGGGAAGAAAGTGGCATCACATTCGAGCGGAGTTCTTGTGAGTAACGGATCGTTGACAACGGGATCAAGAGAAAGTACTTCCGGCATAGGTATGAATAAGTGTCACCATATAGAATGCTGTTATAAAGGACAACACTGGTCATGGTTCTGTAAATGTTTCGTGAGGCACGTAGGTATCTTGCGATCGCTTGCATCCAGATTCCACCCAACGGCGAGTTTTGCCGGGTATTACATTTAATGAACATACACAGCGACGGCAAATAGGGTTCGACTCCACCCGTAACGAACTGCGAAACTGCTGGGCTTCAAACCCGTTCAGAACCTGGTACAAAGTGTGTGTCTTCAAGGACCCGATAACCGGATGAAAGAAGCAGGGACGGACGAAGCCTTCAGCGTCGACGACGGCCGAAACCCATGGAGCATTGCAGCGCGGAGCTTCCGGCTCGCATAACCCCAAGTGAGCGCGGAAGTGCCGGATGATACGGTCGAGCTTGTACGCGCTTTCCAGAACGAAGCCGGTACCCGCCCATTCGCTCGAGAGTTGGCGCATCTCACTCTGGAGATGCAAGATGTCTTCCGGTCGCAGGGCCACTGCGGCATGATGCGCTTCGCTCCACGGACTTGGGCGGTTGAAGGCCTCCGACGTAAGATCTGCCGCAAGGTACGAGATCGAGATAAGGCCCAATTGTCTTGCTGCTCGGGCAGTTTCACACAAATACGAAACATTCGCTCGCTGGACTGTGCATCGGGCTGAGATCGGGAACGCGGGGTCGAGACGATGAATCTCACTGACGCCCTCTCTAAGCGCCGAAAAGGCTCCGGCGGTCCGCCGGATCCGATCATGCACTTGCTCGGGCCCGTCCAGAGAGACTATGACGTCATCTATATGTCGAACAATGTTATTCGCGTTTCTTCTTAAAAGTAGCCCGGTGCTAAGTATGCTAACGCGTATATTGCGTGCCCGTAACAGCTCCGATAAGCGAAAGAGGTCCGAGTGCATTAGCGGCTCTCCCCCGGAAAAGACCACCCATCGGACTGAGAGTCGCTCGATATCTTGTATGTGGGACTCAAGTGCCTCCGCCGTAAGTTCCGCTGCGCTAGTGCTCTTCCAGATATCACACATGATGCACCGGCAGTTGCAGCGCGCGTGCGGATAGAGAATCAGGATGGGAAGAGACTCTACCTTTCCAGTCATGCCGCAACCGCCCTTCCCGCCAAACGCAAATCGCCGTTGAGTACTTTCTTTGTCTCGTCGATTAGGGGTTGGACGTCAAAATCAATCCAATAGAGGCCGCGCCCTTCGACATTCAACGGAAAAAGACAATTTAGAGAGAACGATGGGCGATGCGCAACAAACGGCGCTGCCACCAGGACCAACCGTCCCTTCACAATGACCAATTGCGGACACTTTGTGAGCAGAGAGCGAGCCGGGGATTCGCCGTTGTCCTCGATCACCAGCAAATCCGCTGGGCCGCCGTGACAAATTCGCCCGAAACCAGAGGGCATTTTGAGAATCCTCGCGGCTTCCGACGTCACCATTGCGAGGAGACGTTCTGGCGCGACGCTCCGGCTTGCCAATGCAAGTTCATCAAGCATATCTCCGGCCGCAGTCATCGCCGAGTCGGTGCCGAGCGCGATCGGAACGCCCGAGTCTAAGACGCTTTTCGTTAGGCTGCGGCCGAGCGTAAAAACATTTGAACTGGGACACCAAACTAATGCGGCGCCGCTCTTTGATAGTAATGTGAGGTCCGAAGGCTCAATAGCAACGCCGTGAACCAACACCGTCGATTCAGTGAGCGCCCCCGCCTCATCCAAGACATATAACTCGCTGCGAGATGATTGATCCGTACCTTCAGCCACATGCATAATGAATGGGCACTTTTGTGGAGTATCCCGGAATGTGGAGAGCCAATCCGGAGAGAATTTCAGCGAGTGCGCCCAATTAAATCGCTTTAAGACACGGATGGGCAGATCGTAATCGAAAAGACTGGGATGAAGCGGATTATGGTGCGCCACGGTAGTGACTCCGGACAGCAGGTTCTTAATGGCGCCCCACGTCAACCGGATGTACTTTGGAACGGCCAAATGGTCTTTAATCGGCGGACGGCAGGGATGATAGATATCTTCCGCCCAGCGAGCGGCATTCTCGTAAGGACCATTCCCCAGTCTTGGAAACAGATTCATTTCAAGGTGGTCATGAGCATTAATGAGTCCCGGCAAGATGAGACATCCGTCCAGATCGAAGATCGTGTCCTCCGCTTGCCGGATTCGAGTGAAAGAGATTCGACCGCTATATAGCCACAGATTTAGTTTGACTGCTTCGTTGGCATTAACCGTGACTCGCGCGCCAGTGATCAACACGGCTTCTTCCAGGTATGCAGGTACAAGGCGGGTGTTTCGCATATTTCAGGAAACAACTTCGCTTTGCTCTTATGTTGGAAGATTGCCAACTCGGGCTGGCCAAAATAGGCGCTTTGCCTGAACAAGTTGCGCAGCCCGGCGCAATGGGCCGCGTTGTCTATTTCGGCCACTGAATGCGCGATATGGTCAATCTCATACAACGCACCCCTCGCTTTGAAGGAACGAGTCCAACCGGCCGCTATGGAAGCAGGATGTAAGTCGCTGATGGCGATATAGCCGCCGGGTGCGGCTACGCGGGCGAACTCGTGTAGTACTTCATTAATGTTCCGAAAATATCCCAAAGCCATCGAACACAGGACGAGATCCGCCGAGTCCGATCGAATAGGAAGATATTCCGCGTCTCCCAAAGCGAGCCTGCCGCATAGAGTACGATGCTTCTTTGCTCTGACCAGCATTTCTTCGCAGAGATCTATCCCGAAGACATGAGCGCCGCCTTTTTGGAAGTGGACCAACCAGCGGCCGCTGCCACAACCGACATCTATCACGTTTGATGGCATGATGAAGCCTAGGAGGCTCTCCATGCTTCTGCGCTCTAACGCTAGAACGGGATTATCCCCGGCGTCGTACGAAGCTGCCCAGATCCGATGCCCTTCGAGGGCCGAAACGCGCACTAAATGCTCTCCAGTCTGGGTTTTCGCAACGAAACAAAGTGTTGAGCCCACTTGAGTTCGTACGGGTATGCATAAACTCCCAAGCGATAACGCCAACTACTAAAGCATTGAAGCATCGCCCGGCCCCAGCGGGGTAGATAAATATCTTGAATAGTGGGCCAGCGGGAATTTATTACTAAGTCAAAATTGTCAATGCGCCGCTTTATTTTTTGCGGCAGCCACGCTACGTTTGGATCATGGCGAGTTGTGAAGTTGTACCAGCGTTCCGTGGCCCACTCCTCAGGCGTGCGCGGGAATTGAATGTTAGCCTCAACCTCGCCATACATGCCGTCGGGATGCGGGGTGGGAATGTAGTGCTGCACGATGATCTCGGCGTCCGGGTTAGCACGTTTGATGCGACGAATGAACTTGATCGTCTCGCGTGTATCGCGTTCCGGATCCTTAGGATTGCCGACCACAAATGAGAATTCCGGCACAATTCCGAATTGCCGAATGCGAGCGGCCAACTTCATCGTCTGGTCGGTTGTTACCTTCTTGTTCATCTGCTGCAGCACCCAATCGGAGCCTGATTCGGCGCCAAAGAAAATCATGGTCGCGCCGGCTTTCTTAAGAAGCCGGAAGGTCTCGTCTGAGTAACGCAAAACGGTATCGATGCGGCCCTCGCACCACCATTTGAGGTTCAAGGGCTCAAGACATTTCGCCAAAGCGGCGGAGTGGCTCTCATTCAGGAAGAAATTATTGTCATAGAACTGAACGGAATCGACATTGTACTTTCGTTTCAAATGGCCTAGAACGGCGGCAGTACGTTCGGGGTCCTCCGTACGTTGACGGCCTTGATAGATCGGGACAACGCCGCAAAAAGTGCAGCGGAATGGGCAGCCGATACTAGCCTGATGGACCACTGTGCGCCGCCCCAGGAACGTCGGCAGGATGTAGTTCGGCGCATTGGGAAGATCATCATAGGGAAGCCAGGGGAAATCGTTTGGAGAACGTAGCGGCCTTTCTGCATTGTGAACATGAAGGCCGAAATCATCTTTGTAAGATAGGCCCTTAATGCCGGCGTACTTTCGCGTCGTGCGGAGAGCGTCAATCAATTCCAGGAAAGTTTCTTCGCCTTGGCCACGAACCACGAAATCGACATAACGCGCGTTCAGCGCGGCATCGGTGTAAAGCGAAGCGAAATATCCACCCCAGACGATAGGGATTGAAGGATACTTCAGGCGAAATTCCCGGCAAAGTGGAATCGCCGCAACCATTTGTGGTCCCGGCATGACAGATACCGCGAGTAATGTGATATCGCCTCTTTGCCCAAGGCGGTCGAGCGTCAACTGTGGTTGCGCATCCGCGTTGCCATCTACTATGGCGTAATCTTCTTTTCCGTTGAGTACGGCCGCCAAGGACAGGACGGCCAAAGGGAAACGTCTGTTCTTTGGCTTGGTTGAACGCGGATGGAGCAGGATGATCACCGGCCTTGAAACCTCCCGACGAGAATCCAGAACTTCGACGGGGGCCTGCGCCTTCGGAGAAAGGCATTTATCGGACGCAGATGCCAGCGCCAGCCATACCATGGTTTCAAGATCTGCCACTTGATTTGGAGACTGTTGTGGAGCATCTTCAACATGGGAAAGTCGAGGAATTCCATGCTAGGCAGCGCGTCCGATGGGAAACCGTAACGTTGCAGAAAGGCGGCGTGTTTTTCCTCCACCATCCGGTTTCCATGCTCTCTCAGCCGGTAGACTGGCGTGTCAAGAATCACGAAGAGACCTGAGGCCCGCAAGCAGCGTTTAACCTCACAGAGCGTCTCAATGTAGTTCACTGAATAGTGAAACGACGCGTTGAAGATCGCAAGGTCGAAGCTGGCAGATGGAAATGGGAGATGGTCGAAGTCGCTCTCGATGACCGGAAAAGCATTCGGGTAATGACGGGCAGCTTGCAAACCATCGCGCTTGTCGTCAAAGATATCCACTGCAACCGGCCGATGGTCACGCGTGGACAACCTATGGGACAACCAGCAATTACCGGCCCCTGCGTCAAGCACATCAAGCGGTCTGTTTCCAGAAGCCTCCAAGGGTTCCAGTACATTCTTTACAAAGTAAGAATATGTCTTCGCGCGCATCGCCCACATGGCGGCATTGGGATCGCTAGAATCGCACCAGGGCAGAGCACGATAGTAATCACTCAGGTCCGAACCTCGACCCTCCGCATGCCGGATGTGGCGGTAGTCTTCGAGAAACTTTTGCCGTGCTGGATTCTCAGCGGTCATATGTGTTTGAAGATGTAGAGACGATGATCTGCCAGCGAGCGAAGCACAGGCTTATGCGCCAACCGCCGGTCGAGAGCAGATAGCCATTCAACATGCCGATCATTCAATGATGTTACGTACGAAGGCGGAATGCAGATACCGATTCCACAAACATCCAGCAGACGAAACCAACTTTGGAACGCGGACACAATTTCCTCGCCAGAAGGATAATACACACCCATGCCCATTGATGAAGTGACGTGGCCGCGCAAACGGCGAAAGGCCTTACCGGGATCCCCGCGGGCTAGATAGAAGACAGCCTCCCAAAGGCACACGGAACTGATGAAGCAAAGGGCGAGATGGCCTCCTGGCCGGACCATGCGACCTAGCGAATTGGCAATGGGGGCGAGCGACGATACACAGTTCAGAGCGCCGAAGTTCGAGATCACACCGTCCAGGCAGAGTTCAAAATACTGCAGGCGCTCGATCTGGCAACAATCGGCCTTGACGCCACGCTTCCGCGCTAATTCGACCATTCGCGCGGAACTATCAATCCCGTACATCGATACTCCGCGGGATTCAAAGTGAAGAGCGTCGACACCGGTTCCGCAGCCGAGATCGAGCACAAAGTCTCCCTTTTGAAACAGAGGATCAATCCTGCGCCAGACTGCGGACCGCTGCGCCCTCCCGACGGGCGTATCGGACCAGATCGCATCGTATCGGGAAGCGATGGTGTCAAACAGGGCCTCTTGGTAAGCGTTGGTAGCCACGGGTTAAGCCTCAACTTCGTCGCGCGTCATCTGCAAGCCTGTTCGGGCGGCAATTGCTCTTGCAGGGTCCGGCGTGGTCATAAGTTCGCTCCTCAGAAGATCGTCGGCGTGTTGATAGAACCGACGAGAATGCCGCCCCTTGATGCGAATGTCGCGATCTGTCGATTTGCCCCAGTCGCCTAGCGTGACCAAACGTGAGGATACGCGATCGTAGTAAGGCGTTCCTTTGATCGGATATGAGACCGTCGTGAAGCAAACATCAGGTTTGCATGCTTTGGCATGCGCTACGGTTTGCTCAATGTCTTCGATTTCTTCTCCGTCATAGCCCCACATGAGGAACATACCGGTTTGAATACCGCGAGATTTACATAGGTGAACGGCAGAGCGAACTTGCTGAGTCGTAACGCCCCGCTGCATTGCGTTCAGAATTCTTTGCGACCCGCTTTCGGAGCCGATCCAGACACGGAAACAACGAAGTTCCGCGAGAGTTTCTGCTACTGCCTCGTTCACCCGGTCCGCGCGAGTAATACATTCAAAAGGCACCGCGAGCCCCTTACGGCGCATCTCTGCCGCGAACTCGAACAGCCAGCCATGGTGGATAGTGAAGACGTCGTCTGCCAGCCACAATAGTTCCGGATTATAGCGATCGAGAATCCATTCGATCTCACTAACCACAGATCGCGGCGAGCGCCGGCGATGTGTGGTTCCATAAACAGAGTGGCTGCACCAATTACATCGATACGGGCACCCCCGAGCGGTAATCAGCGAAACTGAGCCCTTGCCGTGAAAGGTGCGCCATGTTTCAAGATACTTGTGCATATCAATGCGCTCGCGGTCTGGCCAAGGCTGTGCATCAAGGTCTTTGATCAGAGGAGTAGACGCCGTACGAACAATCTGGCCGTCATCGCCGCGAAAAATTAAACCACCAATTTCCGGCCATGCGTTGCGATCGAACGAAGATAACAGCAGGTTTTCAAGCGCGAGCTCTCCCTCGCCGACGATAACGAGATCGGCTCCGCTATCGAGGTATTGCTCGGGATAATTTGCTGGTTCGGGGCCGCCAACGACCACGTTCCAGCCCGCTTCGTGCGCGCACTTGATAATCTCAAGTGCGTTCAGCCGGGTCATTAGATTGGCATAGATCCCGATGGTTGCAGGGACGCCACCGCGGAGAAGCTCAAAGAGTTCGCGCTTGGATCCAAAGGTAGAGTCATAGATATCTACAGCAA
This sequence comes from Bryobacteraceae bacterium, assembly GCA_036272835.1. Lineage (GTDB taxonomy): Bacteria > Acidobacteriota > Terriglobia > Bryobacterales > Bryobacteraceae > Bog-105. The sequence goes on along the minus strand of DATAXY010000012.1, from coordinate 27,408 downwards.
AACCTTGCTTACGCAGATAAGAAGAGAGATATAGAAGCCCCAGCGGCGCATAGGGCTTCATGATCTGTTGTTCTTTGGGATCTTCAAATAGAAAGTACGCGTGCGTGAGTAGGAGTTTCATGAGGCCGCCTCCAACACACTCGCGGCGCCGGCTTTTAACGCCTCCACTTCGGCCCATGCGCTTGCGATGAGCGAGGTACTTCGCGGATTTCGCACCTCGACATGAATGGCGCGAGCGAGAGCGCGATACAGCTCTGTTGAAAACTTACTCTTGAACATCATGGAAAGGTCACCGCTTTCCGTCCAGTTTGTTTTTTTGCCTAGTTCCGAAGATACTAACTGGTGGAGTTTAGTACCCGGGAGAGGGTAAGTGACTGATATACCCACGTCGTCGGGTTTTGCCGCGCGCAGCATGCGAATGGTACATTCGATGTCCTCCCATGTTTCACCTGGATATCCGAACTGGACAAACAGGCCCGTTCGAATGTCGTACCGGCGCAAATTGTCGCACGCCTGGTAGATCTGATGAGTCTTGGATCCTTTCTCCATGGCATCCAGAATGCGCTGGGACCCGGACTCAGCGCCCATCCAAACTTCGGAACAACCTGCGCGCTTTAGTCCTGAGACGGTTTGGCGCGTCATCAGATCGCAGCGCGATTGCATCTTAAACGGAATGCTCGCACGCATCTGTTCGACCGCGTCAGCGAACTCCTCGGTCCAGCGGGCCGACAGCGCGAAGATGTCATCCGCGAACCAAATGTGGTCAGGTGCATACCGCGTTTTGAGATACAGCATTTCCTCGGCAACGGACACGGCGGATCGGACGTGATAACTGTTGCCCCAAATTGGCTTCGCACACCAATTGCAGTGAAACGGGCAACCACGGCTCGACACCATATTTAAGGAGAAATATCCATGATGCGCGAACCATAGTTCGCGGTAGCGATCGAGGTTGATCAGGTCCCACGCCGGCATCGGAAGCGCATCAAGCTCCGTACGAAGCATACGAGGAGGTGTGCGGCGTGTCTTGCCGGTCGTCGCGTCGCGATATGCTAATCCGCCCACTTGCTCCGGTGGTGTTCCTGTGGCGAGTTCCCGGAGAGTGTCTTCAACCTCTCCAATCAACACATAACTGAAACCGGCATCAAGATACTCCTCAATCCGGTCAGTCGCATCGGATCCATGCACCGCGGCTGGACAGCCATACGCGCGCGCCAGGCCTGCCGTCCATAAAGCCAGTGCTCTGTTCCGGGACAAGCACATCTTGGTCAGGAAATTAAAGTCGTCTTCGCAAACCACCACAAGGCAAGGCGCCGCCTCTCGAATCGCACTCATCAACGCCTCCGCCGGCGAATCGAGAGCAACATCGCAAACGCTGACGGTTAGGTTACTCTCACGAAGTACGGCGGCCGCAAGCAAAGTCTGCAGGGGCGGATACGGCTGCATTTTTAGACGCTGCTTTTCGTCGGAGAAAACGTGGTTGCTATGTGTGAGCAGTACGTCCATATATCCGCCGAGACGAGTTACTGAACCTCTTTCAACTGCCGTCCCACTGGGTCTCCGGTGAGTAGTGAGCGGCGGACAACAAGCCAATGTTGAGCCATCGACGCCCAAAGTTCAACGGGTAGGCTGAACGCATGATGCTTCAACCGCCAGTGCAATGGCTTCTGCAAAAGGCGCGTCGCCCGCCGGCCGAGACCCGAGCGTGACCTGCTAATAATCTTCGATAACGTGTTCGCCAGCATGAAGTACGATATGCTGCGCGAAAGTTCCGCGCTCGCCTTCTGGTTCAACCAGGGCAGTTCGGCCTGCCCCAATCCGACTGAAGCCCATTCTTCAAGGGATTGCGGTTCGCGCAAACCTTTCTCAATTAGTTCGGGCCAAATTGGAATTCCAGGATAAGGCGTGAACAGGTTTGGAGAGAACGTCACATTGTCAAACTGCGCCGCGATTTCGCCCATCACTCGCAAAGTTTCCCGGCGATCGCGCTCCTCTTCTCCCGGATAGCCAAAGATCAGGTTGTAAGTAACTCGGATCCCAGCGTCGCGACACTTGCGGGCCGCTTCGAACATATCTTCAACCTTCTGATGTGCCTTGTGCATCTTGCGCAGAACTTCCGGCGAGGCAGACTCTGTCCCAAACCCGATATGACTTACTCCACTTTGGGCGAGTAGCTCGACTTCCTCATTGCTGAGCCGGCACAGAAGGTCTGTCGACGCCTGAAACGTCCAGCGAAAATGGATTCCACTGTCAAGAAAGCCGCGAGCCAGTGCTGTCGCACGTCGCGTATCCACCAGAAAATTGGAATCAACCAGAGCGATCTCGTCTAGCTTGTACGTCTTCACCAGGTGGACAATCTCGCCGACCACGCTCGAACCTGTCTGCGGATTGAAGCGGCGGTTATAGAACACCATGTCAGTGCAGTAATTACAGGCGTACGGGCAGCCGATGCTGGTGGCATAGGGGAACTTTCGGCCGCCGGTGACGCGCGCGTACGATTCAAAATCCACCAGATCGTATGCGGGCGATGGCAGGCTGCTGAGAGGAGAGGAGGGACGGTCTCCATTCACGATGATATTGCCATCGCGTTTGAACCAGCAGCCTGTCACCAAGTCAAGAGTGCCTCCGGTCGATTGCCGTTTGAGAATTTCAGTAAGTGTCTTCTCTCCCTGGTGACGTACGATAATGTCGACAAAACTCTCCTGCAGAGTCTGGGCACTGAGGAGCGTGGGGTGCCACCCACCATAGATGATCGGCAGTTCTGGGCGCACCCTCCGAACAACACGACTGGCAGCGATAGCATCGCGAATCATCGGCCCAGTCAGCACGGAGATGCCAAAAGCGAAGGCATCGGTAACTTCCTTGGAAATGACGTCCAGGAAATTCGAAGCCGTGGCGCCATCGACGATCACAGGCGTAAAGCCTTCCTCGCGAATGGAGGCCGCTAGACTTAGTAACCCAAGAGGAGGACCAAAGACCTTCCCTTGATACGGAGGGGAGAAGAGCACCACTTTTCGGCTGCGCTGATTTGGCCCGCTCGTTGGAGCTAGCATGAAATCACCTCGCTCGAGAGTTGCTGCGCATCAACTTTAGGTTTCAAAGGTGGAAAGATCTTGTTGGCTTTGTTCTTCAGCCACAGTTCAACCGGAGCAGCATAGATACTGTGATCTAAGCGCCAGCGCGCTGGCAAACTAATGGTACGGTGAACTAGCCGATTTATGGGGTGCTTCTGCTGGACTCCGATGGGAATCCGATTAAACGCTATGCGCAGGTACTCGCGCATCCGTTGCACACGCTGATGCTGAGCGCCTTTTAGCCATGGTAACGTTGTGTAACGTGGAAAGAAATCCGCCCAGCCCTCAAGCGTCGTTGGCACCTGAATGCCCAATTCAAACGCCTTTTTCATTATTGGAGAACCGGGATAAGGAGTAAAGATATTCGTCCAGAATTCCGCCTGCGGATAGCGGCGGCAGATATTCATGATCAGGCTGATGGATTCACGCCGCTCTACCTCTGTCTCTCCGGGAAAACCAAAAATCATATTGAACGACGGGCGAATGCCGGCCTGGGTCAGCATGTCGGCAGCCAGATAGATTGTGTCCAGCTTTTGAAAATCCTTATTCATAAGATGAAGGATCTTCTGCGAACCGGAATCCGCCCCTTGCGAAACCTGGGACAGGCCGGCCCGCCGCAGCAGTTTCAGTTCTTCTATCGTAAGTCGAGTAACTAGATTAGTTGAAGCCTGAATGCTCCAATCAAACTTGACACCGCTTCTGACCAGCCCTTCAGCGATCTTGACAGCCCGATCGCGGTCTACCAAAAAGTTATCATCGACCACCCACAGTAATTGGAGATGATAACGGGATACGAGATCGGTGACTTCTTCGACGACTTGGACTGGGTCTAGGGCGTTCCACTTGCGGCCATATAGGCCGTCGTTCGTGCAGTACGCACAATTGTACGGGCAGGCGAGACTTGAAGTGTACATTGCCCAACGGCGCCCGCAAACACGCGCATACGCATCGAAATCGGCTAAATGATATGCCTTGGGCGGGAGTTCGCGTATCGGGCGGAGCGGGCGCGGAGCGTTGAAGGCGAGTCTTCCACCCTCCTTATAAGCTACTCCTGGGATACCTTTAAAGGATTCGCCCGCCTCAATGTGCCTGACCATCTCCACCAGCGCCTCCTCGCCTTGCCCGATGACGATGGCATCCACATCAGGGCAGGCTAGAGTCTGATCGGGCAGAAGCGAGGGATGCCAACCACCGAGTATCACCGGTTTGTCAGGATATCTCGCCTTCGCGGCCTTCGCAATTAGCGCCGTCTCTCGAATCATTGGGCCAGTGACGAGGGAGACGGCCAGACAAAGCGAATCGTCGAGTTCATTGATCACTTTCTGTTGGAAGTTCGGGGTGATGGTGGAGTCAATAATCCGAACTTCGTAGCCTGCCCGCTCCAGAGGTGTAGCAAGAGCCAAAATTGCCAAGGGTGCGGTTGCCTCCTGGCTCGAGAAAGCAGGAAAGAAAAATAGAACCTTCTTTTTCATGAGTGCACTTCGCCTGATTCAGGCATCTATCTTCGTTCGCGTCGACCCGGACAGTGGAGTGCGTCCAACACATCTCCAGTATGGAAACCGATCCAGAACGGGAGTGTTTGAAAGCTGTAAATAAAATGTAAAGCGGCTGGCACCCCTCGTTCTCATCGGATCTGCCTCGTCAGATCGAATCCAAGGAACAAACCTCCAAACGTGTCGGCGCTTGGCTCGTTTAGGAATTGCGCACGGGTGCCGGCGCGCTGGGAAACAGTCGTTCCGGGGCTAGTTGTGAGGCCTAACGTGAATGCATGCCGCCAAATTTTCTTTTGGATTCCAAACGAGAACGCCGGGCGGTGAATACCAAGTTCGTCAGCATTGAACAACGTCGGAATAATCTCCGCCAGTAGGGCCACCGTTGGCCGGATATCAACGGCCAAGCCGGCGCCCAAAGAAAACGCATTGACTCCCGGCACATTCGGAATCTGGTCCGATCGAAAGCCTGGCGGCTGTTCCAAGCGGCGATCATTGAAGGAGATGGTGGGCACAAGATAGAATTGTGCTCGCGCCGTGATGCTACGGGATAGAATGCCTTCGATGTTCTCCGTGTAGTTCTTCCGGAAGTTGTCTTGCCCTTCGATGGAGACACGAACCATCAGGTTCAAGGGGTTTCCTTTTTGCTCTTCCAGGATGTTGTAACCAGCCATTAGCTGAATTGGCCGATTTATTAAGGATGGCGCGCGAAAGACACTTACCGACAGACTATCAGTCAATCCATATCTAAGGCCGAACGACGGGATAGCGAAGTTATCCAATCCCAACAGAGTTGCGCCTTCGTTAGGCCCAGTGAAAGCGGGCTGGTAAGGAAACCTATGGGCAAAGTTTACGTAGACGCCGTGGCGATCAGTTGGCTTACCTGTAGGCAAACTTACCAGGACGTCATCGCCCGGCTTGTAAATATTCGGCTTGGGCTTTGCGGCTCCCGCCGCTCCGGACGCATTATTGTTTGCAGGAGGGCCGGTCGTGCCAAGCGAGCGAATATATGTAACCAGACCTGATATCTCGTCATCGGTTAGCTTGCCTGACCAAGCCGGCATAATCCCTCCCTTCCCGTTTTGAACGGCCGCATGCATGGCGCTCGTACTCGTGCTCTTCTGAAAGGCCAAGTCGGTGAAGTCAGGCGTTCCTATGGACTTGTTCCCTTTGCCGTCGCTCCCGTGACAGGTCGCACAGTTCTTGGAGAACAGCATCGCTGCCCTTGGACTGGCTTTTTCAGATGCCGGAGCCTGCGCGTGAAGCTCCTCTATTGTCTTCTTGGAAACGTCGATGAGGTACTGCTTTCCGTCCCTATTCAACACAACAGTGGATCGTGAATCGCTGGGAAACGAGATACCCAAAACATTTGCTAGATCTACGGATGAATTGGGGACGCCAGCCATGGCCGTGCGCCCCGTTGCCATTAACAGCAGAGAAATGGTGCAAAGAAATCGACTATTCATTTGAGTAACTGAAACGCGCTCGACACGCGCTTACTCAAGAAGTCTAGAGTGTCAGCTACCTAGGCGTGGTTATCAGGGTGTGAAACTTTCGTAAAGCGCGGAGCAGGAATCATTCAAATGAGTTAGCCCATCGCAACTTTCTGCGAAGGATAGTTCGGTGTTGCGGGTCCGTCAGATGTTATAGGCAGCCGCATCACGAATCGGGCTCCTGGAGTCGTCTTCTTTTCCGCCCATAGATCTCCCCCGTTGTCTATAAGCGATTGCCTCGACAGAGCCAGCCCCAGTCCCAGGCCGTTCCTCTTGCCGAAGCTAGCGAATGGCCGAAACAGGTTAGGCCACGCTTCGTCTGGAATTCCGAAGCCTGTATCTTCTACTAGAACTAATACACTGTCGGGTTTGAGATGGCTGCTGATTCGCACGCTTCCGCCGTCCGGCATGGCATCTATTGCGTTGCTAATCAGGTTCACAAAAACGCGCTCCAGGCGATCCCTGGATACAACAACCTCAAGATCTTCGGGTATCTCGGATGTGATCGAGACTGCCCGGAGCTCCGCGCTTCGTGCAAGCTCCTCTCGCGCAAAGGCCACGATCTCAATCAGCTTGCAGGTTTCAAGCTGCCTATCCCTTGCCGTTGAAACATCCAGCAATTCCTGGAGCAGTCCCTGAATCCTCCTCGAGGAACTATATATATTCGCCGCCAATCTATGTTGTTGCTCGGGGGAAAGCTCCGCATCCACCAGCATCTCAGCTCCGCCATAGATCGCCGCCAGAGGGTTCCGCAAATCATGAACAAGGGAACTCGAAAGACGGCTGATCGTCGAGATCTGTTCCTGCCTGACCAAGTCCTCTCGCGCCTTCTGAATTGAGTCGCACATCTGGTTGAAGGTCGTAGCCAAGCGGCCCAGCTCATCGTCGGTTTCGACCGGGACACGGTAGTCGTAATTGCGCCGGCTCACTTCTCCCGCTGCGCGATCCAGCGTTCTTACTGGCTCCAGTACACGCTTCGATAAAGCGTAGGTCAATGCGAGCGCGACTATGATACCAGCCGTCCATAACACAGCCACGTTTCGTTGCAATCCCACTAAAGTTGCGCGAGGTTTGGCAAGCGATCGAATAACAAAGAGTTCTCCGATCAGCCTTCCCGTTGTATCCCTTAGATCGGCGCCGAGCATAAGACGATCTTCGCCATTTAACTTGGTCCTGCGAACACCTTCTCGTGTCTTCGTTCCCGGCTGTAGGTCTGATACCTTGATGCCAGACTCTGTGCCTGCCATCACTACGTTAAACGCGACAAATGCGAAGTCACTACCATGGGTCGACTTCTTCAGTTCATCCGCCAACTTATTGTCTATGTTGAGGGCGATGAGCAAAACGTTGAGCAGTGCTGGCTCATTCTGCGCTTGAACATACACGGGGGTCAGGACCACGTAGTAGAGATGGGTTCCGCATGTCATATACCCATAGACCTGTTTGGGAAACTGCAGCCGGGCCTCGTGCATCAAAACAGGGTTTACTGAAAATTCGGAGCGCCCCCCCAACGAGGCAATGGTGCTCCCTGCCGGATCTAACACAAGAAAGTTGACATCTTCATCGGAAACTTCCTTCCACAATTGTTCGGCTGTGTCTCGAATCGTTGCCTGGTCCCTTGTCATGAACGCGGCCCTTACGTCGGACATAGAACTTATAATGCGGCTGATCTCGGCCAGGTTGTGGACCTTGGTGCGCCAAAGCGATTCGTACGCCTGCAGGCTGGTCCGGATTTCTTCTTCGAGGCTATGCTCGCTCACAGTCGCCGCGTACCGTTCTACCATCCAGCCTGTGAGAGCGAAAACTAAGGTGACCGCCAGCGACGTTGATACGAGAATGCGCCAGAGGAGTGTATTCGCTTTAAATGGAAAGATTTTCATCGCATTTGCGGAGAATATATTCCGGACCGGTCATCCTCGACGGGATAATCCCGGCCATACTTATTCTTGTGAGCCACCGGCAAGTAACCAGTCTCTGAAATCGATACAAGGGCCAAAGGCTCCATGTCCTCTCCAACCACTATATTCTGGGTGAGCTTTGCAAGTGTTTCCTCCGTAGCACGTTCGCTAAAGAAGTGCACTTGATATTTCCCTGGCCTCACATTGGGAATCGAGTAGCGACCGTCTCGATCTGTAGTTGTAAAGTAGCTTGAATTGACCACAACTATAATTGCCGACATCGAAGGATGGATATTACAAAACACTCTGACGATTCCAGGCCTCTCAAACCGAACCGTCCGGGACGTGCCGGGAGGATATAGCGCTACGTCAAAAACCTGGCCATAATAGTTCGAGAAGGCGTTGTGAAAGATGGGATCGAGATTCGGAAACTCGACGCCGGTTCCCGTCTGAATGGCGAGAATATGCGGGGAGAATCTCTTGTCCTTCTGTAACATCTTTGCATGCCTTAGCGTGGTGGCGGGCGGGGGAAGCTCGGTAGATGTGAGCCAAACTACGACGCCAGACAGATCGTCTTTTTTCTTGTGGCCAGAGTCGCTGGATTGAATCAATCGAATGCTGCCAGTTACCGTACCTGCAAGAAGCGGCTCCGACAGCATCACTGCTATCAGCAAGACTGAGGCCCTACAGAAGCCTTTAGAAGAGATAACCGATCGCCAGATCATAGTGATTTTGAAGCGCATCAACCCCGGAAACTGTCCGAGTCCGCATTTGCAGAGCTTCCAGACTAACTATGACATTCGGACCCAAATGATACATAAAGTTGGAAGCGTATGTCCAGTTGTGAACCGTACTTACAGCGCTGAGGTACGAGTTATGGTCATCCTCCACGCCGCTAAAGACGTTAAAAGTCAATCGACTAGTTATTGGAACGGCAAGTTGAGCCCAGCCCCCAGTGCTATGGACAGGTCGAGGGTCGCCGCTCGGAGTAATCGCAAACCCGTTGCCCAATGCCCCCAGATTCGCGACGTTTTGCCCGCTGAATATGATGCCGCTAAGTTGGAGATGAGACGCTGGAATAATAAGCCAATCCAAAGATCCTATATGTGAACCCACTGAACTTCCTGCCACATGTGTTGAACTTACGTGGAAACCGGGAGCAATCTCAAATCGCCTTGTGTCGTCGAACTTGTGCCAAAAGGCAAATCGGCCTTCGAGCGCCGGGCGCGCTTGCTCTAACGTGTAAGCCAGCGACGGTGGTACGGCGGCGTAACTTTCTCCGGTTTGCATCAGTGCCATTTGGGCCGTAAAGCCAGTACCGGTTCCCAGGTGGAATCTCTCTTCGTACCGCGCCTGAGGCAGCCACAGCCAGAGATTGCCGGCGCCGGCAAGCGGCGGAATTCCAACTTCCGCAAGGGAGTCCGGCTGATAGGGCGAAATCAGCGGCTTATCCTGACCAACAAAGAAGCTTCGATTCTTCCAGTCAAACGAGACGCCCGCCCGGCGAATCCGAAACCGAGTATATTCCGGGTCGGACGTGCCGCCATAAAAGTCCATCGACACAAAGCCATTGATAGTCCCGTCTCCTGGCAAATGCGGGCCTTGAAAATCCAGGCCGAGCAAGGTCTGCCGAACGGTCGCCCCGAATGCGCTTGGTCCCGTCAATAAGTTGTAGTTGTCGGAGTATTCCGCTGCGCTGCGGGAGCTGTTGCCAAAGGCGTTAAACAGAAGCATTCCATCCAACTGAATAGGGAATTTGTGAGCGGCTTCGACTTTAGTTTGTGCCTGCTCCGCCGTGCGGTGCTCCTCGACGGAAAGTCGCTCGTCCACCGAAGGCTGGCTCTCGCCGGCGTTCGGAGCTACCGCGGGAGCAGAACGGGACTCAGCCAGTTCCTGACGCAGCGAGCGAATCTCCTGAATCATTTCTTTATTTTCTCTCTCCAGGGCATCTAGCCGTTCGAGGACCTGCTTCATGACCGCTGTAGACCCGCCGTCATTTTGCGCGCACACTCTGAAGGCAAGGACAAAGAAAAAAAGCGGAAGCTTATGGCGCATACAGTAGACCTTCCAATACTTCGCGCACTTCGGCAGGTGAGTACGGCTTCGCGAAGAAGGCATCCGCTCCGAACGCGCGAACACGGCGGCGAACTTGCGGATCGTTGTCTCCGCTGATCACAATTATGGGCAATCGCTCGAAACGGCTGTTAGCGCGTATCGCGGCGACCAAATCAAAACCGTCTACGAATGGTAAATGCAGATCCGTAATAACAGCCGCTAAGTCTGGGGGATCAGTTTCAAGGAGTTTCAATGCCCGCCGGCCGTCTTTCAACACCATCACCCCCGGACCGCCGTTCGAACCTAAAGCAATCTCGAGCGGAGCTATGTCGTCGCTGTCGTCAACGATGAGAATGAATGCCATTGCGGCCTGGTCACCCCTCTAGGGCAAAAAGCGATACCCAACTCCGTGCACAGTGAGGAAGTGTCGAGGTACATTCGGGTCGGGCTCCAGCTTTTGACGCAGACGAACCACGTGCGCGTCTACCGTGCGGCTGTTCGGATACGATTCGTATCCCCAAACCGAATTCAGAATCACATCGCGAGTTAGCGCGCGGTCCGGGTTATGCACAAAATAGAGCAATAAGTTGTACTCCGCGGGCGTGAGCTTTATTTCCTGGCTCCCACGCTTCGTATTCCTGCGGTCGACGTCGATCTCAACGTCTCCAAAATGAAGAACTTTCGTATCGGCGCCCGTCCGGCGTAGCAGAGCCCGAATCCGTGCTAATAATTCGCGCATACCGAAGGGCTTGACAATGTAATCGTCGGCGCCCATCTCGAGCAGCAGCACCTTGTCAATCTCTTCACCAACTGCACTCAATACAATGATCGGCGTCTGAATTCGATCAGCCCGGAGCTGCTTACAAACCTCGGCGCCGGTCATTCCAGGCAGTCTCAAATCCACTAATAAAAGCTGCGGTTTTAGCGTTAGAGCCTTATCAAATCCGGTCTTGCCGTCGGCCGCAAGAATTGGGACGAAATTCTCCCTCTCGAGCAACACGCCAATTGTGTCGCGCAAGTTCTCATCATCGTCGATGACAAGTATGGTTTGCATCGTAGTTTACATTTTAACTATTCTTCCATTCATTTCGTGAGGCTAAATTCCATTGACGGTGTCTTTTACGGAAGTTTTACAACGTTCCGACAAACCCGGCTGATAGGGCTCCAAAGCCGCTCTCTGTGCGATTACAACACTTTTACACGGTTCCAACACGCCCCTTTTCTTGCTGCTCTACCTTCGGTGTGTGGCATCAGTCGATTTGGGTTCTATCGCCTTCGAGACTCTACCCGTACGGGCCGGTCGAGCCACTATCTGGGCTGTCGGTATTGGCGAGCGGATTATTGCGGGCGCATTGCTGCTCCTGGTGCTTCCGATCTTGACGATCGCGTCCATCGCTATTGTCGCGATCTCCAGGCGTTCGCCCCTGGTTGCACATCTGCGAGTAGGACACAGCGGCCGCTCCCTCTGGGTTCTGAAACTGCGGACGATGTGGAACAGTAATTCCGAGAGACGATCGCTGTTCATCCATCGGTTATCTCCCACCGAAGCCCCATTGCTTCCTCCCGCTGTAAAAAATGTGGCGGTAACCAGCCGGTTTGCCGCATTTTGCCGCCGCTACTCTGTCGATGAACTACCTCAACTTTGGCAGGTTGTTCGGGGTGAGATGGCTCTCGTTGGCCCCAGACCGCTGACTCGCCAGGAACTCGACACTTATTATGGCACTGACGCGATTCGAATTACAGCGGCAAAACCTGGACTTAGCGGACTGTGGCAGATCACCGGGCGCAGCCGCCTAAGTTATGCGCAGCGTCGGCGCTTGGATCTCTTCCTAGTCAGAAAATGGTCCGTTTCACTTTACTTGAGAATTCTGTTTGTCACCCTGCCCCGCGTGCTTGCGGGCAAGGACGCGTGGTGAGGAATTAAGCGAGCGAGACTCCCAAATGCGGTGCGCGATTGTCCACTACTGGTTGCTCGGAATGCGTGGCGGCGAGAAAGTCGTCGAAGAACTTTGTCGCATTCTGCCTCGGCCAGATATCTTCACGCTCTTCTATGATCCTGATCGAGTTTCTCCATTTCTTCGCTCTCACAAAATCATTACGTCGTTTCTTAACCCGTTCCAGCGCCATTACCGGTCCTGCCTGCCTCTGACTCCGATTGCGCTGGAACACTTCGATTTGCGCGATTACGATCTGGTCGTCAGTAGCGAGTCCGGCCCGGCGAAGGGTGTATTGACCTCGTCGCAGACCCGCCATGTTTGCTACTGCCACACTCCCATGCGTTATCTGTGGGACCTGTATCCGGCGTACTTGCACGACTGGACCCGGTCAAAACTGAAACGCGCCTTGATGGCTCCCCTGGCAAATTACCTGCGCCTGTGGGATGTCGCGTCTGCGAACCACGTCGATCAGTTTGTCGCCAACAGCCGAAACGTACAGAACCGAATCTGGAGGGCCTACCGCCGGTCTTCCGAAATTGTTTATCCTCCGGTAGCTGTTGAAGGTTTCTATTCAGCTGATCCTGATGACTATTTTCTGATTGTTTCCGAATTGGTCGCTTATAAGCGAGTCGACGACGCGGTTCGTAGCTTCACCAGGACAGGGCGGCGTCTGAAGATTGCCGGCGGTGGCCCTGAGTACTCTCGCCTGAGAGGTATTTCCGGACCGACAGTCGAGTTCTGCGGAAGAGTCTCCGACTCCGAGCTTCGCCATTTATACGCGCGCTGCTGCGCAGTAATTCTCACGGGCGAAGAGGACTTCGGTATCGTCCCCGTCGAAGCGCTGGCGAGCGGCAAAGCAGTTGTGGCCTTGGGAAAGGGCGGCGTTCTCGAAAGTGTTCCGTTATCAAATCCGTGTGGCGGCTTTTTCTACTCCGAACCTGGCGAGCGCAACCTCCAAGCTGCGTTAGAACAATTTGAGCGTCAGGAGAAGCATCTGGCGCCGGCGGACCTCCAGTCGTATGCGACTCGGTTTTCCAAGGAGACCTTTCAGCGCGAGATTTCAAAAATCTTGTTCACCTCCACCACACTCGAACCCAGGCAACCGGGAGTTTGATTTCGCGATTGGGCCACGAAGATGAATCACCTTTTCAAATCTCTCGATATCAGCGAGGTGCCGGCAAATATTCTGTGCCTTGACCAGTTCTCGAATTTAGGCGGTGGCCAACGGAGTCTCATTGACATACTCCCTGCGTTTTCAGAACGAGGATGGCACCCGTCGGTGGCGATACCGGGAGAAGGGCCGTTCACTACGATCCTTCGGAGGCTCGGCTACCGCACGCACACCTTTGCATTTGGACGCTATAAAAGCCAGAAGAAAACATTAGCGCAACATTTGAAGTACGCGTACGAACTTCCCAATGTAGTCGAAGCAATCACAAACTTGGTGGAAACTAACGATACAGACCTGATCTACGTAAATGGGCCTAGACTGGTTCCACCCGCGGCGTGGGTCGCCTGGAGAATGGGCATCCCGCTGGTATTCCATTGTCATAATCGGCTGCTACAGCACTCGGTAATCACATTGACGGGTGTGGCACTTGAGCTTGCAAGCGCTCATGTGATCGCTTGTTGCGAGCATGCAGCGGACCCGCTCAGGGAGTACGTTGAACCGGAGCGGCTGCGTGTTTTCTACAATGGCGTCAAAAGAATGGCTACAGGCGACTTCCGATCATCACGCCAGATACGAAATATAGGCGTCGTCGGCCGCGTGGAAGTGGAGAAAGGCCAATTAGAATTCGTGAAGGCGGCGCGAATAGTTCTCGCCCACGCTCCGCTGTGCCGCTTCAAGGTCATCGGTGCTCCAATGTTTACTAACAATAGCTATTACAGTAAGGTGATCGCCTGGAGCGCCGGGCTTCCAATCGAGTTCGTTGACTGGCAGAATGACATCGCCCAAATATACTCCGATCTTGATTTGCTGGTTGTTCCCTCCAGCGCCCTGGAAGCGACCACCAGAGTCATTCTCGAAGCATACAGTGCGGGAGTTCCTGTGGTCGCCTTTCCGGCGGGCGGCATCCCTGAGGTTCTGAAAGACGGCCAAACAGGATTCCTGGCAGACGCTTCTAACGCGGATGCACTCGCACGTCGCATTCTTTCAGTCTTGCAAATGGATCCGGCACTATTGGGAGCGATTGTAAAGAACGCCAGGGCCGAATGGAACAATCGCTTTACTCTGCGCAAATATCAGGACAACATCTGTAGTGTGCTCGCTCAGGTTTTGCAGCTACGGTTTCAAACGGCCTGTCGTGAGCTACACAGTTCCGCGGGCGCCTTAACAGACTGAATAGCGGCCGCGTACACGCTCGCAAGTATCGCGATGTGTGTCCATAAGTAAGGGCGCAGCATGTTTTGATTAAACTGTAAAACCGCCCAAGCGAAAATCAGTGATCGTACCAACGCACAAAGAAGCCCTGAATAGAAAGGCGAAGCGATCCGCGCCAGCCGCAGTGGCTTCCAAACCGTCGCGATCAGGAACCAAACAAATGGAATGATGCCGATGACCCCACTAGCGGCCAAAGCTTCTGCAAATACGCTCATTCCCTCATAGTCTTTCGAAGCTTCAAAAGACTGAATCCTCTCGCCCTGACGATCTGCGATCGCCGTTGAGACGCCGCCTAAGCTTCGCCCGATGAGCGGGTGTTCCAAGAACACATCGACCGTCTCTTCGAAGGCATTTTCGCGTTGAATTACTGAGTGAGCCGCCGTATCGGAAATGCCGGTTCCGTTTAGAAACATCAGCGCGACAGCCGGGTTATTCTCTAGTGCGAATAAAGCAGTAACAGCGAAGATACTAATAGCGGTGATCGACAATAACGACGGAATTAAGGCGCGCACTTTGTTTAGCGCGAACCTAAGCCTAAGAGCATCGGAGAGGAATGAAGGCCACGGCCTGAATTGGGCCAGGAGAACATCGATGAACAAGAATGCGATCCCTATCCGGCTTGATGAAAGCACTATCCCCAGGCCGGTTAGCAAATAAATGGCACGCAAACTGATCGTTGGAAGCAATGACGAGCGATTTTTCAGTAGTGAGCCTGTAAAAACAAATCCAGTCAGTAGATATGTCGCGAAATAGGAAGGTTCGTAGCTAAGACCATTGACTCTTGCCAAAGCGCCGGGAATCCACCACTGCGTTATGAAGGGCCCGCCGAAACCTAGCACAGGAAGAACGAATTGGGCGACGCCGAAGGCCGCCAGTGCTGCGAACGAATATGCGTACCATCGCAGAATCGATATCAGTGATCGTCTATCGGCGCTAAACAACTGGACGAAAGAGAACACCAGCCCAAAATTGAGCAATAGCCAAAGACAATACCCGACACTCTTTGGCCAAAAGTCGGTCGCTGGAATGAATATGATTTGAAAGATAAACCAGATGGATAAGGGCAAAGCGCCCAAGACCGGAATTCTTGCGCTCCGAAACGCCTTCACGACCGCAAGGACGACCAGCACTGGCGTAACAATTTGGCAGAAGCGATAGTTCCCTCCCGCCTCTGCGATCAGGAAGATATCAAACGAGCTCGTGAGGAGAATCAGGACCGCAGTAATCTTGACCACGCGGTTTAAAGGCTCGCTCAGATATACGGGACGGGGCATTCTTCACTCCGGTCGCACACGCGACGTTTCCATAAGAAGCGCCGAGTGGGGTTTGGGACTTTTCCAAATGTGCATCCCCTTCTCGTGTAGAGCGATCAACATGGCCGCTAGCATGAACGTGGCTGTTATGACGGAGGCGGCGGCCGCTCCTACCGCTCCGTGCGAAGCGCTCAGGAAAACTGTAACCGGAAGAGCAACGATTGCGCTGAGCAACATGATCTTCGAGAAGAGCGCATCCATGTCAAACACAAGCATGGTTTGCGTTCCAAAGACATTGCTCAAACCGAATAGCAGAGGTAGCGGTGACAGATATTGAAGGACAGCGATCGAATGCTCGAACGACTTACCCAGGATCACGTTGCACGCGGGCCGGGCCCATATGGCAGTCATTGCGGATATGCATACCGACAACACACCGATTACGAAGAATGATTTGCGAATCAGGTGCAACGCTGAAACGGATGACCGCAGCTTCGCCGCAGTGATGTGGGGGTACAATGCCTGCCCTAGCGGGTTCAGCGCCGCTATCGACGCTTTGATCAACTTGTCCGCCGCACTGAAATAACCCACCTCAACCTTGCCTGCCACAAAGCCAAGAATGACAACGGTACTCGAACTGGATAATTGAAGGGCGGACGCTGAGAGAAATAGCGGCCATGCCCGTTTTAGGGTATCCACGATTTCGGGAGCCGAAGGCGGGCGCCATGTCAGCCCCATGCCTTTCAATATGATCGGCCACGCAAGAATACCGGCCGTTACTTCGACGCTTGCCTGGATGGCGCCCGCAATCACGTAATCATCAGAATGCCTGACAAATAGAAGGAGCCCCGGAACGGTCAATAGCCGCGCCACCCCGAAAAGTGCCGCGGCTAGTTTCATTCGCTCAAGACCTTGAAAGAACCAGACAGGAAAGAATGTCGTACCGATAACGTACAGGAAGTTGACAGCGTATAACGCCGGTGTTTCGCGCAGTTTCGGCGTAAACGCGACAAGCAGGGTAAGGGCAACGGCGCTGGTACCCATCAACAAAGCTTTGGCATAGATAGTCGACCAGAATATTCGTGAAACGGATTCGGGTGTGTGGCGACATGCGGCAACGGCTCTGGTCTGGCTAAAGTTGAATCCAAAGTCTGTAAAGAAATCGAAGTAGAGAACTATTCCCTGTGCAAATGACAAGAGTCCAAAGTGCGAAGGTTGTAAAACACGAACAAGATAAGGCAAAGTAATCAAAGGCGCCGCATAGTTAAGCCCCTGCAATATGGTGAGCGACGCGATATTTTCAATCAGCAGGCGGCGAGAGGACATTGCGTAACTCACGTGTTCGCTTGCGGCGTGTTCTGGCTGTTAGCGACGATCCAAAGGCTGGAACCCAACGCTGCCAGCGCGCAGCTTATCAATATAATAAGAAGCCGGGGAGGCCAGCTCTTTTTCTCCGGAATAACGGCATTGTCAATTACCTGTATCATGGGCGAGGCCTTTGCCTCATCTAGCCGCGCTGCTTCGTATTGCTTTGCCAGAGCTTCGTAAAGGCTTTCGTGATACTTGACGTCTCGGTATTTTCGAAGATATTCCAGTCCGGCTTGTGGAAGTTTCCCGACCGGTACTTCGGGTGTCCCTTCAATATGTTCACCGCGTTCCATGTTGGCGAGTTCGGAACGAAGCGCGGCAAGCTCGCGCTCCACCATCTGAAGTCGTGGATTATCGTCGGTAACATAAGTACGTAAACCCGCGAGTTGTGCCTCTCTACCCAGGATCTCCGCCTTTAACTGAGCTGCCGATCTGACCAGGGCTTCCGCCTGGCCCGTGGGCACAACCAGGCCGGTGACCTGCTCGGTATCGCGCAGCGCTACTTCGGCTGCGGCCAGCAGCTGCTTTTCTTTGGCAACCTGGCCCTCAAAAAACAAACGCCTCTGAGATGCTTCTGTCAACGCTACCGTCGAATTCCGATTCGAAAGCTCCGCAACGTATGCGTTGGCTATTCCAGCAGCTCGCTTTGGGTCCCCGTCATCGACTTCGATATGTATAAGAGTATCTTTCCCGGCCTTTATCGTGGTCCTCCGAGCAAGGTGCTTACGCGCTTGTTGAAGATACTTGTCGTTATAGACTTGCTTTAAATGGAATCGGGCGATCAGCGCGTCCGCTATAGTCCGGCTTTTCAGAATGCCGACATATAAATCCGAAGGATTGCGAAGACCGAAACCCGATAGCAGGCTTAAGCCAGCGACTCCGGGTCCAGCCCCGGCGAGTTGTGCCATCTCCGATAAAGACGGCTCAGCCTTCTGCGGGGTCAGAATCACGGCTTCAGATGTGTATTCCGCAGGAATCAGAAAAGCTATAGCGGCTGAGGCAATCGCCGAAACCAATACTGTCCACAAAATGATCCGCTTTTGACCGGATAGGGTGTGCAGTAGCTGAGTGAATGAAAGTTCGCTCGGCAACTCTTCGTCAGTGAAGCTTTCAGTATTCAGCCTTGTAGCCACTTGCTTCCCCTAACGCAAAACGTTTATAGCTGCGGCGCCAAGGCCGAAGTTACTCAATATTTGCGACCAATCGAGCAGGCCGCGCACAAACGTCGTTCGGTTGATATAAGTCGGAACAATTAGCGTGTCGCCCGGAAACATCCGCAGTGAATCGAAGCTCTTCGCGAACAATACGGAGCCTACTTGATGGCTGATGACAGATCCGTCTGCCCGAACGATGAACATGCGACTCCGGTCCGCCGAGCGGGACGGCCCCCCCGCTTTCTTAAGGTAGTCACCAGTGCGATAGTCCTGTTCATAGACAAAAGAGGCCTGCTCATAAACGGCGCCGATCACGTTCACCGTGGATGGCCGGCTTGGAACAAATAAGCGATCGCCATTCTCGAGCGGCAAGTCGGGAAAGGCATTGATTCCTCGATCTTCTGGCGTAATGTTCAGCACAATTCGGCCATTCATAGCGACTTTCCTCAAACTTCCAATCAGTGAGCGCTGGCTGGCGAGCGAAGTCTGTGCCGTCGCCGCCTCCTGAGGTGAAGTAACTCGACTGGATAGGTTTGAGGCAGCCTCATCGACTTGCCGCTCTAATTGATCGAGAAACTCATCGTATCTCTTCTGTTGCTCGCGGCGCGTAGACTCCCGAGTAAGTTGCGTGCCATATATGTATGCGTTGGGAGCGAGGCCGCCTGCACGAACGAGCACCTGCCTGAGCGATTCACCCGGTGAGACCGTATAGAGCCCGGCCATGGCAACCTCACCTTCGATTCTTACTTGTGTGCGCTGCTGAGAACGCGGCACGGAAAAGTCTGCTTTAGAAAAAATCGTCACCACGTCGCCGGGAAGAAGCTTAAGGTCTTGCGTTGGATCATGAGACAGGACAAGTTTGCCGAGATTGAACGCGATGGTGCGAGTGGTTAGCGTATCCTTATCCGTCCGATCGATCACAGCATATTGCCAATTGATTTCAGGAACCGCGGGCTGAACGGTATAGCGCGGGTTGAACGTCCGTAACGGTGGAACATTGTCGGGCCCCATCGCCGCGCCAAGCGACGTATCGGCTTGCGTGTATTGCTGTTGATCGTGAAATCCGGCTCGGAGGGCGCTGTTCTTCAAGGTTCCGGCGTTTGGCGTCTGCGGATGGATTGATGTTTGGTTGTTCGCATTCGATTGTGACGCCTGGTCCTGAGCCTCTGAATTGTCCGTGTCAAGGGGTTCCTCCGCGCTCCCCAGGGCATTGTGCGCCCTCCAATAATCTCGCGTCAAGAGAGATTCTTTGTCGGGAATAAGGTCGCTAAGTCTCATGCCTTGCCGCCAGGGAAACTTGCCAGGATTGGCGACATTTCCGCGCAGCGTGACAGCATTCTGAAAGCGCGGCACAACCGGCAACAGCCGGACAATATCTCCATTGTTCAACTCAGTCCGAAGGCCCTCTGAATTCATTGAGACATGAAGTACCTTGAGAGCCGAGCCATCGGTGACACGTTCTACCGTGGCGCTCGTCATCGAGGCCAATGGTGAAAGCCCATCAGCCATTTCTAAAGCTCCCTCAAGAGTAGTGCCGGGCTCAATCTCGTAAATCGCTGGACGTCCAACGCTTCCTGAAATAGCAACGCGGGGTCCTGCGGGAGGAATGAAAATGACGTCTCCGGGAACTAGTTGGGCGTCCTCTGATTTACTACCATTTACGAGCAGTTGATAAAGATCGAAGTGTTTTATGGTCTGGGCACCCCGCTTCAATTGGATATTTCTCATAGACCCACGCGAAGAGGGACCACCCGATGCGAAAACCGCGTTCACCAGCGTACTGAGAGAACTCACGGTATAACTGCCGGGCCGGCGTGCTTCCCCGACCACGAAAATCTGAATTGAATGAAGTCGAGACAGTGTAACGCTTACGTCGAAGTCCTTATAAAGGTGGGACAACCGGGCCTTTATGACGGATGCGGCCTGAGAATAGTTCATTCCCTCAACCGAAATCGGCCCCGCGTCCGGCAAGATCACTTGACCAGTTCGCGCAACGGTCAGTTGCCGAGAGAAGTTGAGCCTTCCCCACGCCGTTATCTGCAGTGCGTCTCCAGGTGCAATTGCATATTCGACGCTTACCGGAGCACGGTCAAGCGGAGCGAACGTAGCGGGAACGTGTTCAAAAAGGTTGGCGCCGAAAATTGGAAGCATTCTGCCGACGGAGTTTGCCACGTACCGCTGAAATTCCGTTGGAGGCTCCTTCTGGTTATAAATGGGCTGATTCAAATTTGGATTGCTACGCATTCCGCCAGAAGGTTCGGAAAGAAATTCTGTTGGAGGCAGCCGTCCTTCCTGTGGCAAACCGGAGGAAGAATCGAATTCGCTGAAGTCGGAGTAAGGAGAGTAGCCAAGCTGTTGTCTGGACGGCGGAACGCAATCGGCTGTCGGATCGCCGTAATCGGCGGGCGTGCACGGCCTATACTGGCCTGACTGATCGCCAGGTAGCGGACTTGCCTGTGCCGGTCTCGTCTGGTTGGCTGACGGAACGGATGAGACCTGTTGCGCTAAAACGTTCAGGCAGAGACTTAGCGACACCAGAACGGCCGAAACGGCCCTTGCATATTTCCAAAAGTCCTGTGGAGAGCACGTCACTGTATGCAGACCATTCTCACGTTGCGGGGTAAATATTTCCAGTCCTGGGCGCTGCGGCATTGTGGTTTTTACAACGGTTTTACAATTTACGAGATGTCTCTTGTTTCTAAAGATCTCTATCATTGCGAAAGCGAAAACAGATATCCAATAAGATCCCGCTCGTCGTTCTGGGATAAGTGGTACGGCGGCATGATAGAGCCTGGCGACAGCTTACTGGGCGCCCCAAAGTGCGCTCGAACCCAACTCTCGCTTCGGCGATTTCCCAAACCGTTGAGAGAGGGGCCGGTATCTCCTCCTATTCCGTTCACCTTGTGACAGCTGGCGCAAGCGTTCGTCACGAACACCTGCGCGCCATTACTAAATTCCGGAGATACCTCGGCGAGCGTTTGAAGGGATTTCGGTTTTACGCTCGCGACGAATATCAGAAGAGCATTCTGTTGGGGCATAGGCAGGGAGAATGATTCACCACCACCTGAACCAGCTTGCGATTGATCGCTAAAATGTTGAAACATCCAATCCCTCGGATGGCGAATTGGTGTTAAACCCAAAGTAGGTCCGGGCTTAGGCGTTCCAACGATCAGATCGTGGCAGGAATCACAATGAGCCGAGCGAAAATACCCCGAGCCGGCAATCACTTCAGGCGAAAGCCGCGCCCATTCTGCCGCTTGGCTTGAGACGGCGACACTTCCTTTCGGATGCGCTGGAGTCCATCCCGCGGCGCTCGTCAATCCGAACCAGATTGAGAACGCAAGCGCGACGACGCACGCCGATTGAAACCGCCCTTTAAGAATGGTTGTATGTGCTCTACGTAAGAACGGAAGCAGAATAAGTGCTAAGACTGCCATCGATGGAAGAATTAATGTTCCAATCAGTTCCAGTCGCCCCGGAAACAGCTTTAACAATTGAAATAGAAATAAAAAGTACCATTCCGGTCTTGGCACGTAGTTAGTGTCAGTTGGATCCGCCATGCGGTCCAGCGGAACTTCCAAGAAACTAGCCGCAAAGTACAGGCATAAGAATGCAATAAATACTGCGAACAAATCTCGAAACAGCTGCTTCGGATAGAACTTCTGCTTTTCTTCGGTGCTGACCTGAGCGGGCGTAATACCATGGCGGCGCACCAAATAGACGTGAATGGCGACCAATCCGGCTGTCATCGCGGGTAATAAAAGCGTATGTAGCGTGTAAAATCTCGAAAACGTTAGCGCGTCGACGCCGTTTGCTGCGCCCAAAAAACGTGTAAGCATCGGGCCGATAAAGGGAAGGCTCGCCACAATCTTCGTCGTGACCACCGTTCCCCAATAGGCTTTGTTGTCCCAAGGTAGAAGATAACCTGTCAGGCCGAAACCGAGAGTCAACAGAAGCAGGGTTACTCCGGCAATCCATGTAGCCTCGCGAGGCTTCTTGAAGGCGCCGAATACGAAAACCTGAGCCATGTGCGTGAACACGACGATAATCATCAAACTCGCGCCCCAATGGTGCAGCCCATGAACCATGCGTCCCCCGGCGACTTGCCGCATGATGTACGCGACGCTGTTATATGCTTCCCCCGGAGTAGGCGCGTAGTTCAGCGCAAGCAGAATACCTGTCAGGCATTGAATGAGAAACAGGAATAACGCGACACTGCCAAAAACTTCCGGCCACCCAGCCGAGGCGGGAATATCTTCCAACAAGAAGCCGGAGATCGCCGATTGCAACCCGGTACGATGTTCAATCCAGACCGCGGTCTTTGACACGAGAGCGCGCATCGAACTAAACGCCTCCTGAGTCTTTCAACGGGCCTAGCCAAAGTCGATTGCCCTCGACTTTAGTCGAATAACGATCTAGCGGGCGACTGGCAGGCCCCGCGATCACATCGCCTCGAACGTTGAACTCCGAACCATGACAGGGGCAAGTGAACAGTTTCCTTTCCGACTGCCATCGATAAGCGCATCCAAGATGGGTGCATAGCGGTGAGAATGCCGTGATGTTTCGCCGGTTGTCAAGGATCACCCAGGCCGAGGACTCCTCGTTGCGAGTCTCCCACCCATCTACAACTGCTCGTTCGAATCGGACTTGGGAAGGTACTCCTTTTCGGATATCGGAAACATCTCCCGCGTCCGTCCAAGTATCGGTCTCAGTCGTTTGGCGGCCGAAGAGGTAATTACCTACAGACGCCACTACTGTACCGGCAATCATAAGGGGAATGCCGTACAGTGCGCCCATGATGAGTCCCCGCCGGCTCGTGTCTTGTTCTAATGTTTTCTGCTTCATCGGTTTTAGAACCTGCTCGCCTTGATGCTAACCGCTCGTAAGGTGTTAGCTGTCGCCAGGTTGTAAAAAAGCAGTAACTTTGACCCGCAGAACCATTCAGCCTGCGGTTTTGCAGGTTCTTTACAATTTGCGGACAACCCCGTCAGTTGCCAGCCATACATACTTGAGGTATTAAAGCCTTCTCTGCTTTCGACGTATAGTATGTGTCACTACCACGGCTTAATTGGTGGACTGACGGCGAGAGTACGTTGGCGTCATTTGACTCGACTGGCTCTTCGATTCACTCTTATTTCCGTGAGCCTTGTGCCGCTTGTCGCGTCTGAACGCGACCGGGGCACGACTATCACTGGACCAGTCTACGTTCCGCTTGATAGCTGGATTTACCCGGCGTTGAAGAGACTAGCAGCTATGGGTTACGTGCCGGATGAGGAGGGCCTTGCTGCGCCTTGGACCCGCTCAGAGTGTCTTAGTCTCGTAGAAGAAGCCGAGGATATCGCCTCGCGCCATACAACCAAGATCGCTGAAGGAGCGGCCAATGGCGACGCACAGACCTTGATCTCCGGGCTGAAGCGCGAATTTTCCGATGAACCTGACGGACAGCCGCAGGGCCGAATCGAATCCGTCTATACGAAACTTCTGCAAATATCCGGATCGCCGCTGCGCGATAGTTACCACTTCGGCCAGACGATTGTGAACAACTATGGGCGGCCTTATGCGTCCGGCACTAACGCGGTCGCCGGCTTTTCCGCCTCCGGAACGTTGGGCCGCTTCTCTGCTTACTTTCGCGGAGAGTATCAGGAGGCAGGCGGCAGCCCTTCCTATGATCAGGGCCTGCAAAACCTCCTGGGCACGCTCGATGGCGTTCCGGCTCAGCCTGCCGCAAGAGTCGCGTCGACAAGCAAGTTCGATCCGCTGGAGATGTATATAGGTGTGCACCTCGGAGATTTCAATGTCACGTTTGGAAAGCAAAGTATGTGGTGGGGGCCCGGCGAAGACAGCGCATTTGCGTTCAGCAATAATGCCGAACCGTTTTACGCGCTGCGGATCGCTCAGCAAACGCCCTTCGTCCTGCCCGGCCCTTTTCGACTTCTCGGTCATATCCGAACTCGAATGATCGTTGGGGAATTGTCGGGGCACTCGTATCCGCCGCGGCCACTTATCAATGCCGAGAAGATTACTTTCCAGTTAACTGAGAATCTGGAGGTCGGTTTCACGCGCAGCGCGATATTTGGCGGCGTCGGCCATCCGCTAACCACTGGGAGCGTCTTGCGAAGCTTCTTCGGAACCTCGAGTACGGGCAGCACGGCCTATGGCTCTGCGAATGATCCTGGCGACCGGCGCAGTGGATTCGATTTCCTTTGGCGGCTACCGGGCCTCAGGCGCCTGGTGTCGATTTATTCCGACTCATTGGCGGATGACGAGCCGAATCCTTTAGATAGCCCCCGACGGTCGGCGTGGGCGCCTGGCATCTATTTCTCCCAACTGCCCGGATTACGCCGGATGGATCTGCGGTTCGAGACCTACTCGACATGGCTATATCGAGGCGACGAAGGCGGACTGTTCTTCTATTGGAACAATCAATATCGCGACGCTTATACGAACAACGGCTACCTGCTAGGGAGTTGGGTCGGACGAGATGCGCGGGCATACGAGGTTTCGTCGACTTACTGGTGGTCGGCTCAAAATAAGATCGTCGCCTCCTTTCGGCAAACCAAGACCGGTAACATGTTCTTACCTGGCGGCGGGACGCAGAGCGATATTTCCGTCGCTGGCCAGTGGCAGTTACGGCCCGGCGTCATCGCATCACCATCCATACAATTTGAGCGATACTTCATTCCGGTTTTAGGCGGCCCCAAAACGGATCTCTCGGTTGGGCTGCAAATCACTTTTTCTCCAAAGAATGTAGGCTTGCGACGCTGATGAGCATTCTCCTCTATAGTCCTGACGTGGCGTCTTTTAGGTAAAGTGCGGTAGTGGAACATAAAGCGCAGACGCACTTTAGGGATTTTGCTCTTCTATCCCGTTTGCTTTGTGTGAGATATCCTGCGGCACATGTGTACCTTTAAAGGGGCAATGTGCGTCACATTCAAATTGCACATTTTTCCATTTTTCGGTGCGGAGATGAAGCAGAGGGTGAATTATTCAATGGGCTGTTAAGCACTTGTTCCCTATGTCGGGAAACGACAGCAGACCCTAAAAATCTGCGCCTTTCAAAAAAAGCCGCTCACTCTCGGACGCGAGAACCGACGATCAGTTGCCAAAGTCATCTAGGGCTTCGAGTGTGATTTGTTACGTACTGAGCTGGGGTACGACTAGAAAGTTGCGACACACGTCATCATCCCGCAGGAGCGGGGGCCAAAGTTGGTCACTTGTATCGGAATGATTCCAACGGTTGCCATCGTGCATTGACCCGGAATAGTCCATTTTGGACTATTCCAATTTCGACTATAGAGTTGCTGCTAGCCCTTGTGGATAGGCGACATTGAACAAGACTCTCCATTCTGAGGAATACAGAGTGGTGCTACGCGTTCTGCAGGCGGCCAGAGAGGAAGCTGGTCTGACCCAGGAGCAGCTAGCGCTGCGCCTAGGAGTCCGTCCGAGAATGATTTTTAGCTATCGCGATCGGATAGAGGTGGGCAAGATAAAAGATGATTCAGTCTGTTCTGAGGATTCAGGAAACTTGCCACAGTGCGTTGGATGAGAAGGAGGAATCGCTGAAGCGCGCGAACGGAGGTTTTTCGGCTGGCTGCCTGGCGATTTTCTTCTGATCTACTCGGTGCAGAGGCGATAGAGCTTCAAGATATTGTGCGTCCGGCACACCAGCGACCATTCGGCCCGTACGTTATCGATACCGCGTAGCAGGAATTGTCGAAATCCGCGAGCGTGCTTGATCTGGCCGAAGACTGGTTCCACAATCGTCTTGCGCGCGGCGTAGATGGCTCTTCCGGCTTTGGTCTGCAGTTTGCGCTTCATGCGGTAACGCGTGTCGCGTTGCCCGGTAAGGGGCCGCGCGGACACGGTTTCCGGTATTGCTGATGCTTCTGCCGTTCTGTGGCGATATAGCCATGGATGCGCCGCTGAGGCTTCTCGTCCGCATCCAGTTGCTCCAGGTTTTTCTCCGAGCAATAACCACTGTCAGCCAACACCGCTTGCGGCCGCTGCCCGCTCTGCTGTTCCACGATCTGCAGCATCGGTATTAGTTGTTGCTTGTCGTTAGGAGCGTCCGTCACGGCTTGACCCACAATTAACTGCAGCGCCGGTTCCACCACCGCTTGCGCGTTGTAAGCCTGCACAAAGCCGTCGGCGCCTTTCATGATCCGCGATTC
This sequence comes from Bryobacteraceae bacterium, assembly GCA_036272835.1. Taxonomy (GTDB): domain Bacteria; phylum Acidobacteriota; class Terriglobia; order Bryobacterales; family Bryobacteraceae; genus Bog-105. Next base: position 1,132 of record DATAXY010000012.1, on the reverse strand, counting down.
CGGATCGGTGAAGTTGTATTGATCCTTCTGTTTCGGTGCGGCGGTCTTGGGGTCGTCTCCTTCCGCCACTGCTTGCTCACGCGCCCGTGCTTCCAACGCCCGTTTGGCTTCCCGTATCTTCTTTAGCCGGCTCTCTCTCCGCTGCAACTCTTCCGGTAGTTCGTCGCCCCGCCGGTCTTGGCCGTATCGCGCATCTTCGTCCGAGTCGGTGGCCTTGGCCTGTTCCAGTAACTGCTTTACTTCGGCCCGGATCTGTTTCTCCTTTTCCCGCATCCGGTCGTAACTCATCGCCTTGTGCTTGCTCGCATTGGCCTGGATCTTGGTGCCGTCCACCACCACCCGTCCCAGCTTCAGCGCCCCTGCCTCCAAAGCGATCTTCAGCACCTGCTCGAACAGCCCCGCCAGCATCTTTAGATGGAGCTTACGGAAATCGGAGATTGTTCGGAAGTTAGGCTGATTGCCCGCCGCCAGAATCCGGAACGCGATGTCTTCCACCAGCGCCCTCTCGATCCGGCGTGAACTGAAGATCCCTATGCAGTAACCGTATACCAGCACTTTGGTCATCATGCGGGGATCGTACGGTGGTTGGCCGCGCTTCTCGTTTCCATAAACCGCATCCATGGCCGACAGATCCAGGTGGTCCACCACGTCGCTCACGAAATACGCCAGATGATTTTCAGGCAGCCATTCGCGCAAGCTTGGTGGCAACAAAAGTTCCTCATCCGGATAGTACGGTCGGTAGCTCTTGCCATAAAACATTATGGGAACATCTTGTTTCGTAGCGCCACAAAAATGATTGCGATCTCCCGATTTCTCGGACAGACTCCTAGGTGAAACACAATCGTTCGTCAGTAAAGTGGAGCGGGGAGAGCGGCGTTTAGACATTGTCGAGTTGAGGCATATTGGTCGCGCCCTAGGACTCACGCTTTTGGAACTGACTGAACGGATTGAGAGATCGCTGTCAGCCAGAACACAATGACTTGCAAAACAAGGTGAGGTTCCGGCAAGCGTGCGTGACTAAAGGCGTCGGAAGTTGGTAGCGTCAACAGAGGCGGGAGGCCGAAGCAATGACGCGAGTAACGCACGGCAGCAACTTCGACGATGTGGAAGAGCTGAGGAAGCGGTTTGAAGA
>DATAXY010000011.1:0-1512 GCA_036272835.1 Bryobacteraceae bacterium | reverse complement strand
CTACAAACTCCAACCACGAACGATTTCTCCGCGGCAGGTCACGCGCCCGCAATCCCGGAGATCGAAATTTGGACCGCCCGGACCTTGCCAGGCCGCTCAGCGACTTGGGCCGATTCCTATTTCGCGAACCACCGCACACCGTAGGAAATGGGCAGCCCGATTGTCACCATGTGTACCAGCAGCCCTAGAACCAGGTCGTGATGCGAGTAAGGACCGCTGGCGTGAAGCGCGGAGAGCGGCAATACGACAAGGCGCATGAAGAGATCCACAGCCATCCCAAAGAACAAGCCGCAGATCAGCGCGTATTCCGTCAGGAATTTCAGCTTGCGGCTTGCCGCGTAGTAAATCGCCGCTGCCGAGCATGCAATAAAGAAGTGCAGGAGGACACCTAGAAGATAGGTCCCTTTACCCCCATGAAAAGCCTGCGGTCCCAACAGGCCTGCGGCAATCGCCAGCGGGATACTCGCGCCAAATAAAATGCAGGCTTGCGTAAGGTCGATGGCCCCGGCAATCAGGCCGCCTGTTGCGATGGCAAGGATGGCATTTCTTTTCCCCGATCGGCTGGCCGCAAAATCTCCATTCATGCAGTTGTCCTCGCTTTCTCCGATGGATATGTTGGACATGTTGATGTGCGGACTTGAGCATTCGCACTGGCCAGTCCCTGACACAGAGTCGGTCATAGTGCGTGGCAATTCTTAGACCAAACCGGCTCGGAGGGAAGAGGATGAATTACGGTGTTTTCGCGCGAAAAAACGAATTCGGCTGATGGACGAGTGTCCGGAATTGTACTTTGGTGCACGGAATTGGACAGACGGCCGATCCCGGAGGTAATCCCGAACCGGACAGAGTCCGCCCGGCATCACTTAGGCAGACCGCGTCCACCGCACGCAACCAATCGAAAAGGAGCTTCTAACATGCGATCCGATATCGTTCCCGGCGCGCTCTTTCCCAACTACGAACTCACTGACCACACCGCCAAACGCCGCAAGCTCTCGGAGCTGCAGGGGCAGCATCCCATGGTTCTCGTACTCAGCCGTGGAGGCTTTTGTCCCAAGGACCGCCGGCAGTCGGAGCTCCTCGTCCAGCTTCACCGTGAGATGGAGGTTGGATACTGCCGCCTCGTCACCATCAGCACCGACAATATCACTCTTACCAACGAGTACCGTACCGGCGTTGGTGCTCACTGGCCGTTCCTTTCCGATGCCGGACGCATGGTTCAAAAGGATCTCGACATCGCCGAATATACCGATCCGGATCACGATCCGATGATTCCCCACGTCATCGTGCTCGAACCGGGCCTCATCGTATATAAGATCTACAACGGCTACTGGTTCTTTGGCCGCCCCACGCTTGACGATCTCCGCCATGATCTCCGCACCCTCACGCAAAAGTGCCGCCCAGACTGGGACATCACAACTCCGGAAATGAAGGCCGCGTGGAAAGAAGGCCGCAAAGAGCTCTTTTATCCTTACGGCAAGACCTATGCCCAAACGCTCGGCGAGCAGGATTAGA
>DATAXY010000010.1:0-51770 GCA_036272835.1 Bryobacteraceae bacterium | reverse complement strand
CGCGGCGCTACTCTTTCCCCGGATGTGATCGAGCATACGGCGCGCAAGGCGATCAAGGCGATCGGCTATGAGCAGGATGGATTCCACTGGGAGCATTGCAAATTCGAAATTCTGCTGCATGGACAGTCCGTCGATATCGCGCAAGGCGTCGATGCGGCCGGCAATAAAGACGAAGGCGCCGGCGACCAAGGCATTATGTTTGGCTACGCCTGCCGTGAAACGCCGGAGCTGATGCCCGCGCCGCTCTATTATTCGCACAAAATTCTCGAAACGCTTGCCAAGGCGCGCCACGCGGGCGACGGCGACGCGGCGAAGCTTGGCCCCGATGCCAAGAGTCAAGTGACGATCCGTTATGCCGACGGCCGGCCGGTCGCGGCGACACAGATCGTTCTTTCCACCCAGCATATCGATCCCGATCTTTCGTCGGACGACGTGCGCGCGATCGTCGAGCCCTATATCCGTAGGACTTTGCCGGCGGCCTGGATCAGCGATGAAACCATCTGGCACGTGAACCCGACCGGCAAATTCGTGATCGGCGGCCCCGATGGCGATACGGGTTTGACCGGACGCAAGATCATCGTCGACACCTACGGCGGCGCGGCGCCCCACGGCGGCGGCGCTTTTTCGGGCAAGGACCCGACCAAAGTGGACCGCTCGGCCTGCTACATGGCTCGCTATGTAGCGAAGAATCTGGTATCGGCGGGGCTAGCTAGCAAGGCGGAAGTGCAACTCGCTTATGCAATCGGGGTTGCCGAACCGGTTTCGGTGATGGTGAACACGTTCGGTACCGGCATCGTGGAAGACCAGCGTCTGGCCGAGTTGGTTAGGGAGAATTTTTCCTTGACGCCGGCCGGGATGATTCAACATCTGAGGCTGCGGCGCCCCATTTACCGTAAAACCGCCGCTTTTGGGCACTTTGGCCGCACCGAAGAGACCTTTAGCTGGGAAGCGACCGATAAAGCCGAAGACTTGCGGGCCGGCGCGCAATTGGCCACCGCGGTCTAACGGCTGCGATGGAAGGACGCACGAAGGCTTGAGCCATGCCCCCCAACCTCACGGCGTCCATACCCTGCGAAATAAAAGATCTTGCTCTGGCCGACATGGGCAAGCGGCGCATGGAATGGGCTTTCCAGACCATGCCCGTGCTGCAGTCGGTCCGGAAGCACTTCATTACGACGCAGCAGTTCAAGAATATTCGGATTGCGGTTTGTCTCCATGTCACATCGGAGACGGCGAATTTGGCGGTTACGCTGCGAGACGGCGGAGCACAAGTGGTCGTGTGCGCGGCCGATCCTTTAACCGTCCAGGATGACGCCGCCGCTTGCCTGGTTAAGGACTACGGCATCTCAGTCTATGCAATCCGGGGCGCGGTGCGAGCGGCCTTCTGCTCCCATCTAACGGTATCGGTCGAAGGCCGGCCGCACGTGGTGCTCGATGAGGGTGGCGAACTGTCAGCTCGGCTGCATGCCCGGCCGGATGCAGCCGAGGAGGCATTTGGTGGAACCGAGGGTGCATCGATTTCGGTTCAGAAGCTTCGGGCGATGGCCAAAGAAGGAGCGTTGCGCTATCCGGTAATTGCCGTGAACGAGTCGGTCACAAGCGATCTGTTCGATAACCGGTACGGCACGGGGCAAAGCACGCTGGACGGCATCCTCCGTTCGACCAACTTACTGCTTGCTGGCATGAATGTCGTGGTAGCGGGCTATGGGCGTTGCGGACGCGGGATTGCATTACGGGCACAAGGCTTGGGCGCGAAGGTAATCGTCACGGAAGTGAACCCCATCCGTGCGCTGGAGGCATTGATGGATGGTCCCCGTGTCATGTCGATGGGAGAAGCCGCCCGGGCCGGCGACGTTTTCATCACAGCCACCGGGACTAAAAATGCGATCGCACGTGAGCATTTCGAAAAGTTCAAGAACGGTGCGATCCTTTGCAACGCCGGCCGCGGTAACGTCGAGATAGATTTGGAGACGCTCGGCCAAATGTCTTCCGCCCGGAGGCAGCCGAAGGAGCACGTCGAGGAGTACGCTCTTCGCGACGGGCGGCGGATCTACGTACTGGGTGAGGGACGCCCCATCAACCTGGCTGTGGGCGAAGGCCATCCGGCGCCGGCGATGGATATTGCCCTTGCCAATCAAGCGTTGAGCGTGGAGCATCTGGTGAAGCACGGACGGGCCCTCGATAGACTTGTATATTCGGTCCCGCCGGAGATCGACCGGCAAGTGGCGAAAATGAAATTGGAAGCGATGAGCGTCAATATCGATCGGATGACGCTTGAACAAGAATATTATGCGGCGGGAAGGTCCGAAGCGACCTGACGCTTTTTCGAAGGATAACGGTAAGTCAGTGTCAACAGTAGAAGATTGCAAGCGTTCTCTCGAGATCGAGATTCCGGTGGAGGAAGTCGAGCAGGCCAAAGAGCGGGTGACTCAGTCCATCAAGCAGCGCGCGCGGATACCCGGGTTTCGTCCCGGCAAGGCGCCTACAAGTTTGATCCAATCGCGCTTTGAGAGCGAGATTCGAAGCGAAGTGCTGGACGTATTGTTACCCAAAGCGTTCCGGGATCGCATCGAGAAAGATGAATTGAAGATTGTCGGCCAACCGGACATCACGGATTTGAAGTTTGAGCCGGGCGAGCCAATCAAATTCAAAGCCGATTTTGAGGTTGCGCCCGTATTCGAGCTGGGCGAGTATCGCGGGTTGCCGGTTAACTACGAAGAGCCGGTAGTGAGCGACGAAGACATCGACAAACGCCTTGAAGCAATGCGCGAGTCCAAGGCCGATTACGTCAATCTGGATCCACGGCCGATTGAAACCGGCGATGATGTGCTGGTGCATCTGAAGTCGGTGTCCGGGTTGGCCGAACCGATAGACCAGGATGGACTGCAGGTGGTGGTGGGCGGTGGAGATACTCTGCCCGAGTTTACCGAGAACCTGATCGGAACAATGCCCGAGGAAGTGAAAGAGTTCGACGTTCATTATCCGGAAGAGTATGGGCAGGAAAAATTGGCTGGAAAAACGGTGCGCTTCCAGTTGATCCCGACGGTAATCCGCAGGAAAGAGCTTCCTGCTCTGGACGACGAATTTGCGCGCGACTTGGGGGATTATCAGACCCTTACCGAGTTGCGCGATGCGGTGAAGAAGGCGATATTCCACGAAAAGCAGTTCGCGGCGCAGCAGAAGGCCAAGGAACAGCTAATCGATAAGCTGGTGGATACGCATTCGTTTCCGATTCCCGAAGCGTATGTCGACCGGCAAATCGAAAATCAAGTGCGTGCGCAATTGCGGGATTTAGCCGGCAAGGGCGTCGATCCGAATACAATCAAACTCGACTGGAAGAAGGTCAAGGAGAACCAGCGCGAGAAGGCCTTGCGCAACGTGAAGGCGTCGTTACTGCTCGAGAAGATTTCGGATCGCGAGGGAATCCACGCCACCAAGGATGAAGTGGACCGGGAAGTTCAGCGAATTGCACGGCAGGAACGGGAAGCGGTAGCGTTGACGCGGGCGAGGCTCGATAAAGACGGAACGCTGCCGCGGATAGCCGACCATATCCGGACCGAGAAAACCTTGCAGATGCTGTTCGATCAATCGGAGAAACAGGCGGGATAGTCAACTATCCTTATATCAGCCTAGAACCATTCTTAACGCGGGCTATTTTGATTCATCGAGGACTTCCAGTGCGAAAACCGAGGCGTAGTTTACGACCGGATTGAACCACAGGACCAATTTCCCCTGCGCGGTGGGCTTCAAACCGTGAAACGTTTCGGTCAATGCGTGTAGGCTTCCCACCTCCGTGCTGATATCCAAATCCTTGATGAGCAGCACGCCGTTCGCCATCACATTGAACACCCGGCTCCCCGGGCCGCCTTGGCCAGAGACATTCGGCCCAAAATAAGTCTCAGCCATGTGCAAAGTTAAACTATATGTTCCGCGCGGGTCGACCGGGATCGCATAGGTGAAATTACCATAGCGTTCGCTTGCGTAAAGCCCCGGATCGGGCGTTCCCGAAACGGGGGATCTCCGCATCGACATGTCGCCCCCCTCATAGTAGTTATCGGGTGACCAGATCTGTCCCAAATGATCGGTGAATGAGCCCGTTTGCGTGACAATACGAATAGGAAGTTGTTTGTGCCGCATTCCCGGGACCACCTCGATCGCGCTGATGATCGGTTGGCCTCGTTGACTTTCGAAGCTAAGCCGCAGTTTGCCATCCTTGCCCGGCTCGACGTCGCGAATAACACGTTCATCGGCAATGCGCGCGCCCATGGCGTCGCTGAAAATATCAAATGATCCGAATAACACCCGGTCATTCAACCGGATTAGAAAAGTGCGACTGTTCTCGCCGCCGCCCATTTCGTCTCCGTACCCGGTTTCGATGAAATACAGATGAAGTTCATAGACTCCCGGTTTAAGGGGAATCCCATAGTCAAACTCTCCGGTCCGCATGCGCTCAAACAGGAACGGATCGGAGCTACGTGCCGTAAAAGAATGGGTGCTCGGTTCGGGGCGACCGCCCTCGAAATATCGATCCCGGCCCCATTTCTCTCCCAACGGTCCGATGTGCGGCGGCCCGTCGTACCCACATAGGATTCGAACCGTATCTTGTGGGCCGAGTCCGTTAACCGGTGAAAATAAAATGGATAAAGCTTTTGCGGCCGGAGCGGTCGAAGGGGCCGCTGGTTTCGGTCGCCCCCGGAACAAGGCGTACGCGGCAATGGCGATCAGGGCAACGAAAGCCGCCGTTAAATACAACCAAATGCGCGGCTGCCCGCGCCGCAGGCTGAACCCTGTATCGAATAGCGGCCGCGACACCTGCTCCAGCGGCACAGGCTTCGCCTCCGAGGGCTCATCCAGGGCGTGTTCCTCGGAAGTCTCGTCCACGGTCAAATCCGCCGCGGGTCCGTTCGTAACCGCTCCCACATGATGAAACAGCGGGACGTAACTGCCAGGCTGGAGCAAGATCTGGACCGGGTGATCTTTGCCCTCGGTCTCGTAGAACTCCTTCAGCTTCTTGCGCAGCCGGTGAGCTTCCACGCGGGCAATGGCATCCTGGCTGCGATCAAAGTCAAGAGAGCGATCGAAAACTTCGACCGCAATCGTCAACTCGCTCAGCCGGTCGGCCGTGCCGTCAAAGTAGTTCTTGCAAATGTAGGCCAATAACTTTGTGAGCCTGGGCGACCGGGCGAACTTCTCAAGAATGAGTTCGACTTCCTGTTGCTCCTGGACCACAGATGATGGGACTTCAACCTGATGCATAGGTCTAAACGTGGAATCTTGCCCCTAATAACCTATCGCATTCCAAAGCGATGCGCCCAAAACGCGTTGTGTAACAGCTTTAACGGCTTCTTGTAACCACTTCAAAAAAGAGATCACCGCCGGCGAAGAACGGAGCGAACTGCCCCCCGTGCCTCATCCACTCCCAACAGCCACGTCCCTCCTACATACACTGCGCCATACACCGTGCACACCGCCACCGCCAGCGAAACCGGATGATTTGCTCCGAACGCGCCTAGGGCTCGTTTGATCGAATACCCAAGGGCCGCTCCGATTAATGCCGTCAACCATAGTTTGGAGGTGAAACGGGCTGGTAGTGGCGTCGCCCCGATGCGGCGGCTCAAACCGCGCCGTAACAGGAGGAATTCGATCCAGCCCGCAATGCCCGCCGACGCCGTCAAGCCGGCAACGCCCCAACGCGGATCGATCCCCACCCAACCCGGCAGAAGCAAAGCGCAGATCGCCCCCAGCACTGTGGTTAATGCAATCCGCACAATGGCATAGCGGAGCGGCGTCTTAGTATCCAGCAAAGCGTAGAAAGCGGAAGAGTACAGGCGTCCCAACGATGTCGCCAGCAGCCCAACCGAAGAACCCGCCAGGACACCCCAGACGTACACAGCATTACTATGCACGAATTGCCCGGTTTGATAAATGCCGGCAGCCAGCACATCACCCAAAATCAGGAATGCCGCCGCTGAGGGAATCACGAAGTAGGCGATCCGCCGCAGTCCCGCGGTGAGCCGCCGCCGCAGGAAGGTTGCGACTTCTTCCTGATTGCCGATCGCGCTCGACAGCGTGGGCAATTCGGCGGCCGAGACGGACATACTGAACAGGCTTACCGGTAGCACGGCAATGGTCTGTGCGTACGAGAGCGCTGCGATCGCGCCGTGCGGCAGATAGCTGCCGATCATCTGGTCAACGTAAGCGCTGATCTGGACCACGCCCCGGCTGAGGAAAATCGGCCCGAAGTTCCGGATGACGGTGCGTACGTGGACTGACGAGGTATCCAACGACGGTCGCAAGGCGGGTAGAATTTCGAGCACTTTGGGCAGTTGGACGAGGAACTGCAGCGCCGCGCCGAGTACTGCCGCCCAAGCGAGTTGAATTGCCAATTGGGGTAGTGTTCCGTGGCCCCCAAATACTTCGAGCGCCACAATCATCGTCGCGCTCCACGCTACCGGCGCTAGATACGACAGCAGGAACTTACGGTGGCTGTTCAGGATACCCAGGCACCAGGCGCTCATCACCAGGAATCCCGAACCAGGAAATAGAACCCGCACCACGCGGATGGTGAGTTCGCGCTCAGCGCCCCGAAATCCCGGCGCGATGAAATCGATAAGTATCGGCGTCAGCAAAACGCCGGTGAGCACCATGGCGGCACAAAGCAAGGTCAAAATACCGAAAATCGCCTCGGCCAGATGCTCCGCCTCTTTACCCTCTTTAAGCGCGCGAAGTTTCGCGTAGACGGTGACAAACGACGCCGAGAGAACGCCTTCTCCAAAGAGATTGTTAAGTAGGTTCGGTATCCGCAGGGCGGCCCGAAAAACGTCAGCGACAACTGAAATGCCAAAAAAGTGGGCGAAAACCCGGTCACGGATGAAGCCGGTAATGCGGCTGACCAGAATCCCGAGCGTCACCAGCGACGATGCGCCGAGCGCCCTCGACCGAGTTGGCCCGCTTAGGTTCGAGTTCGGCGGCGCGTTCGCGGATTCGGGCTCCGAACGCCGATCCATGACCGCCGGGCGGGTAATTCGGATGCGTACCTGCAAACTGCGAGTGTACAAAGACGACCGGACCTATCCGCGCTATTTGTAAAGAATCTTGGGTGTGGCATCTGCGGCGCACACTAATTCCGGCACCGCGCATCAGAACTTGTGTAAGGAGCTAAGGCTGTATTCATGACGATGAACCGGGCTATCTGGACGTTGCCCCTATCGCTGGTTCTGGCGGTTGCCCCCGGCGCTGCTCAACGTGCGCCAGTGACGCCGAATCTGCAAAAGACGGATGTGCTCCGGCAACTGAGCACGTCGTTCGAAGAGATCTCGTCCCGGTCCGGCCGGGCGGTGGTTCAAATTTTCGCTCGCAGCTACGTCGCAAACGACGATTCCCAGAACGACGGCGAACTACTGACTGCCCAGAACAGCAGTGGATCGGGTATCATTTTGAGCCCGGACGGCTATATTCTGACCAACTCCCATGTCGTGAAAGGCGCCCACACGTTGCGCGTTCAGCTAAATATGCGGACGGCCGCGGACTTGACCGAACGCGGCTACCATGGCCTAAACCGCTCGCTTCCGGCGACGCTGGTCGGCATAGACCGCGAGACCGATCTGGCAGTCATCAAGATCGACCAAAAAGATCTGCCCTTCCTTGAATTTGGCGATTCGAACGCGCTAAAGCAGGGCCAATTGGTGCTGGCTTTAGGGAATCCGCTGGGACTGGATAATTCTGTAAGCCTCGGCGTGGTGAGCGCGGTTTCACGTCAGTTGAAACCGGATGACGCGATGGCCTATATCCAAACGGATGCGCCCATCAATCCGGGCAATAGCGGTGGGCCATTGGTCGATGCGGACGGCCATGTTGTCGGCATAAACACATTCATCCTGACGCAGTCCGGCGGTAGCGAAGGAATCGGGTTTTCTATTCCAAGCAACGTTGCGAAGCAGGTTTATACGCAGTTGAAGGCGCAAGGCCATGTTCATCGGGCCCAGCTCGGGTTGATTGGCCAAACAATCACACCGCAAATGGCGGAAGGTTTGGGTCTCGAAACGGATCATGGCGTTATTGTTTCCGATCTGGAACCCGACGGGCCGGCAGCGGACGCTGGCATTCAGCGAGACGATATCATTCTGGCAATCGATGGGAGACACCTTGAAAGCGAGCGGCAACTGACGGTGAATGTCTATCGCGATGCGCCCGGTAAGAGAGTCGTTCTCCTCGTACAGCGCGGAGAGCAGAAGATGGACATACCTGTCGAGACCGCCGAGAAGACCCACGATCTGGATTCACTCGCAGATTTGGTCGACCCGGTGAAAAACGTCGTTCCCGAATTGGGCATCGTTGGTATCGACATTAACAAGACCATCTTGCAGTTGCTACCCGACCTTCGCCGCCCTCAAGGCGTAGTGGTCGCGGCGCGCAAAGCAAATACGCCCTACTCAGGGCCGCCGCTCGAAACAGGCGATGTGATTTACCAGGTCAATCACGATGTCGTTGCCAATGTTGCTCAATTGCGCCAGGAACTGGAATCCATGAAGTCCGGAGCGGCGGCAGTTTTGCTCATCGAGCGGGACAGCCATCTGATTTACGTTCCGCTGGAACTCGATTAACCGACGTTCACCGCGATCCCACAAATTTCTTTCTTAATCTATCCAATAGGTTAGCGCCGATTTCTCGGGCCGCCCCGTGCCCCCTCGCGCGAAAACGGTTGTATACCATGACACCCAGGCCCCTGAAGCCCAAAGCCGTACCAGCTTCCGAACCATTACAATCCGAACCTGGCGCCTCGACCGCATCCCGGGTCTCGAAGAAGCCATCTACGCGCCGCCGAAGTCTCCGACCTCGACCCCGCTCGCGCAGCGCGTCGCTCCACATGCGGACCTATCTCGCTTATGAGCGGCAACTCTGCAATCTCAATCTTCAGGAGATGCGCCTGCACCGCTTACGCGAAAAACTCATCGCCGAAGTCAAACAGCTCCAAAAAGAACGCGAGCAGAAGGAAAAGGACGATCTTGCTATCGCCGCCAAGCTCTACGTTGCCGCCAAACACGACCGGAAACCGTTCGATCCGGCTTACTATGGCTTCGAATTTTCAACTGCGGATCTCGAACGCCGCTTCTGGCTGCTGGCTGCTGGCTCCTGGCTCCTTCCGCACTGTTGCTACCGTTAGAAATGGCATGAATAACGGACCGATTTCGACCTTTGTACGGCATCACTTTCGCCACTTCAACGCGGCAGCGCTGGTAGAGGCCTCAGACGCCTACATCGCCCACCTGGAAAAAGGCGGAAAGATGTTTGTGACGTTGGCTGGCGCGATGAGCACAGCCGAACTTGGCGTCTCACTGGCGGAAATGATTCGCCAGGACAAAGTCCACGGGATTTGTTGCACCGGAGCCAACCTTGAAGAGGACGTCTTTAACCTGGTGGCGCACGATTTCTATGAGCGCGTGCCTCATTGGCGCGACCTCACGCCCCAGGATGAGCAAGCGCTTCTCGATAAGCACATGAACCGCGTGACCGATACGTGCATACCAGAAGAAGAGGCGATGCGGCGCATCGAAGGCGTTATCCTGCGGCGATGGATGGCCGCGGATCAGGAGGGTGAACGGTACTTTCCGCACCAGTTTTTCTTTCAGGTTCTGCAATCGCCAGACTTGCAGAAGAGCTTTCAAATCGACGTGAAGAATAGCTGGCTGTATGCCGCGATGGAACGTAATCTGCCGATGTTTGTGCCGGGGTGGGAGGATTCGACGCTAGGCAACATGTATGCCGGGCATTGCATTTCAGGCGATGTGAAAAACGTCCACACCGTACGTACCGGAATCGAATATATGATGTCCCTGGCCGCTTGGTACACCAAGACCTCGCAAGAGAACTCCATTGGCTTCTTTCAGATCGGCGGCGGCATTGCGGGCGACTTCCCCATCTGCGTGGTGCCGATGTTGCGTCAGGATCTGGAACGGGAAGATACGCCTTTATGGGGCTATTTCTGCCAGATCAGCGATTCGACGACGAGCTATGGATCGTATTCCGGCGCAATACCGAATGAGAAAATCACGTGGGAAAAACTGGGCATTCACACGCCGAAATATGTGATCGAATCTGATGCCTCCATTGTTGCGCCTTTGGTATTCGCGAGTGTGCTCGGCTGGTAGGCCGGGAGCACTTAAGCTATAAGTATGGTTGTCGCGGGCCGGCAAAAGTCCGTCGCGTTCTTCATATCGCTGGGCGCCGGCCTAATCCTGGTTACGCTGCTGTTGTACATCGGTTGGGTGGTGCTCAACTGGCGTACTGGGATTTTGCTGTTCTTTGGCGCGCTGCTGATCGCGACGATTATCGCCGGAGTTGTGCTGAATACCATTTTTCTGGTGCGGGAAATCCGGCGTAATGAGAAGCACGACGCCTTTATCAATGCGGTGACGCATGAGTTGAAGACGCCCGTCGCCTCTATACGGCTGTATCTTGAAACCCTACAAACGCGCAACGTTGAGGAGAGCAAGCGCAAACAGTTTTACAACATCATGTTGGCCGACAGCGACCGTCTGCTCGCCACCATTGAACAGGTCCTGAGGACGGGACGCGTTGGTTCGGCGTTGCGGCCGCTGAACAGGTTGCCCGTAGAGGTGGCGCCGTTGATAGAGGAGTGTGTGGGCCGCGCCCGCGCCTTGAACGGTATGCGGAACGGGGCAATTGAATATCGTCCGGGAGCGCCGGTGAGAATTTTGGGGGATGCCGATGAGATTCGCGCGGCGGTTTCGAATCTGATCGATAACGCTGTGAAATATTCGGGCAACGACGTGCACGTGCTCGTCGAAACGGCCAAAGTCAATGGGAACTATGTGGCGGTGCGCGTGAAGGATCATGGCCCCGGCATTCCGAAAAGTGAGCTGAAGCGAATCTTCAAACGCTTCTATCGGGTTTCGGGACCCTCTGCGCCGAGGGTGAAAGGGACGGGATTAGGTCTCTTCATCGTCCGATCTGTCGCGATACGCCACGGTGGCAGGGCATGGGCGGAAAGCGAGGGGCTGGGCCAAGGAAGCACGTTCGTTCTCCAGCTTCCTGTTTTGAAATGAGCCGGGTTTTGGTGGTGGAAGACGAGCAGCATCTGGCGGACGGGTTGCGTTTCAACCTTGAGGCAGACGGTTATCGCGTCGAGATCGCGGAAACCGGGGAGGAAGCCCTGGAACTGCTGCACCGGGATGCTGATTTCGATGTGGTGGTTTTGGACGTGATGCTGCCCGGCAAAGACGGCTTTATGGTGATGTCGGAGATGCGCCAAGCGGGCTATTTCATCCCTACGCTTATGTTGACGGCGCGCGGGCACCCCGACGATGTGTTGCGGGGGTTCGCAGCCGGGGCGGACGACTACCTTTCCAAGCCATTCGAATTATCGATTCTGATTGCGAGGATGCGAGGGCTGCTGCGCCGGCGCGAATGGCTACGGGCTGCGCCGGGTTCGGGCAATGAGCCAAGGAGCGAGCCAGCAAATGAATCCGTTCCGGCGGCGCCGTCTTCGGACACCTTCACATTTGGCGATCAAATGGACAAGGGCGTGGATTTCGATCGCCTGGAACTAATCGTCCGCAATCGCGTATTCCCTCTTACGGTAATGGAAGCCAACGTGCTGCGTTACCTGATCCGGCATAAGGGCAAGCCGGTCTCGCGCAAAAGAATGCTGGAGGAAGTGTGGGGATTGCAGGAGAATACCGATACCAGGCCGATCGACAATTTTATCGTTCGGTTGCGGCGATATATCGAGGACGATCCCACGCGACCGCGGCACTTGCAGACGGTACGCGGCGTCGGTTACCGGTTCCTGGACGAGCCGGGGAAGGCCAAGTCCGGAGATTGAATAAGCGCGGATTGTATTTCAATCCGGGCGTGTAGGCACTTTTTCGAGTGTATGTGATCCTGGAGGATGGTAGACCCTGTGCGTTACTTATTGACCCTGTCGACTCTTATCGTCTTCGTTTTTCTCACCGCCTGCGGTTCCAAGCAGGCGAAGCAGGGCATGCCCGCTTTTCCGCCGGTTGCAGTTCGCGCGGTGGCCGCAGTGTCCTCCAATGTGCCCCTGGTCGTTTCGGCCATTGGGAATGTTGAGGCGCTCACCTCGGTCGACGTCAAGTCCCAAGTGGCGGGACAGATCCTCGCGGTGCACTTCGCACAGGGACAAGAGGTTCAGAAGGGCCAGTTACTATTTGAAATCGACCCGGAAACATATAACCGGCAACTAACCGAACAGGAAGCTGAACTGGCTCGGGACGCCGCCCTGGAAGCCCAATCGAAAGCCAACGTCGAAAAGGATGCCGCGATGTTGAAAAGCGCGAAAGCGCAAGCGGACCGGGCCGTGTCGCTTGCCAAGGACGGCATTTTTTCCACAGAGCAGACGGAGCAATTGGTGGCGACTTCTGAGTCCGACCAGGCGGCGCTAGATGCCGATCGTGCCGCAGTGGATAGCGAGGCGGCAGCGGTTGTCGCCGATCGCGCGAAAATTGCCGAGACCCGCCTGCAACTGACCTACACCGGGATCGTGGCTCCCATAACGGGCCGCGCGGGTGCCATCAACCTGCAACCCGGAAACCTGGTCAAGGACAACGACACGAACGCTATGGTGACCATCCTGGAGGACTCGCCTATCTATGTCGATTTCTCAGTTCCGGAACAATTGCTTCCCGAAGTGCGTAAGTACGATGCGATGCATCCGTTGCTGGTGACCGCCGTCGTGAACGGCAAGTCCGCTGATGGGCGGCTCGACTTCATCGACAATACTGTGGATACGACCACGGGAACGATCAAATTAAAGGCGAAGTTCAATAATTCGGACCGTATGCTGTGGCCGGGGCAGTTTGTGGACGTGCACGCGCAGTTGAATATTGAGCCGGATAGGGTTGTGGTGCCGAACCGCACTGTGCAGACCGGACCGGACGGCGGCTACGTTTGGGTGATGAATCCGGCTAACTCCACGGTGGCCATGCGGCCGGTGCATGTGGAACGCACGTTCAAAGAGAACGGCGATGAACTGGCCGTGGTGAGCACCGGGCTCCAGCCGGGAGAGATGGTAATTTCCGAAGGTCAGATGCGGCTGATGCCTGGGGCCAAGGTGCATGTGATGGCGGCCCTCCCAACCGTTTCAGAGGTTGCCACACCCGGAACGCCAGGAGCATAGAGAGAGAAGGACCGCATGGCAATCACCGATCTGTTCATACGGCGCGCCGTCACCACCTGCCTGGTCATGTCGGGCATTCTGGGGTTCGGCGTTTTGAGTTACGAAAGTCTGCCCGTCAGCGCTCTGCCGACCGTGGAATACCCCACCATTCAGGTGCAGGCCTCTCTGCCAGGCGCGAATCCCGACACGATGGCATCGTCCGTGGCGACTCCGCTCGAAAAGGAATTCTCGACCATTGCGGGCATCGACAGTATGTCGTCCACGAGCAGTCTGGGCACCACCAGCATCACTCTGCAGTTCAATCTAAGCCGCAATATTGATGCGGCGGCGCAGGATGTCCAGGCAGCCATTGCACGCGCTGGCGGTGCGCTGCCACCCAATATGCCGTCGCCGCCCTCCTATTCCAAAGTGAATCCGGCCGAGCAGCCGGTGCTCTACATGACGTTGCAGTCCCAAACCATGAGCCCGTCGCAACTGGACCAATATGCCGAAACGCTGATCGGGCGGCGCATTTCGATGGTAAGCGGCGTGGCTCAGGTGCGGATCTTCGGAGAGAAGCAGTATGCGGTACGCATTCAAGCCGATCCGCAGAAACTGGCGTCGCGGCAAATTGGGCTGGAGGATATCCGGGCCGCCGTATCGACGGGCAGTTTAGATATGCCCGCAGGCACGCTGGACGGCAATCACAAGTCATACACCGTCCAATCGAACAGCCAATTGAACGACGCGGCGCAGTTCCGCCCCTTGATCGTGGCATACCGCAATGGCAATCCCGTGCGATTGGATGATGTCGCCAATGTGATCGATAGCGTTTCAACACCAAAGACGGTGTTTTGGATCGACGGCAAAGTATCGCAGGTGCTGGCCGTTCAAAAGCAACCCGGTTCCAATACCGTGGAAGTGGTGGACGCGGTCAAGGCTGTACTACCGTCTTTGCGAAAAACCATGCCGGCCGGCGTCTCGCTCAACGCGACCTTCGATGCCTCGCAAAACATTCGCGATTCCATCGCAGACGTCAAATTCACATTGCTGATCACAATCGCTCTAGTAATCCTCGTGATCTTTGTTTTCCTGCGGAACTTTTCGGCAACAGTAATTCCGAGCCTGGCGGTGCCGCTGTCAATTCTGGGAACATTCGCCGCAATGAAGCTGTTGGGTTTCACTGTGGACATGCTCTCGATGATGGCGATAACGTTGTCGGTCGGATTCGTCGTCGACGACGCGATCGTGATGCTTGAAAACATCGTCCGGCATATGGAAATGGGCAAGCCGCGGATGCAGGCGGCGCTCGAAGGCGGACGCGAAGTGGCGTTCACCATTGTCTCCATGACCATCTCCCTGGTAGCGGTCTTTATTCCCGTCCTCTTTATGGGCGGAATTATCGGACGGCTTCTGCGCGAATTCTCGGTGACGATCGCAGTGGCCGTGTTGATCTCCGGTTTTATTTCATTGAGTCTTACGCCCATGCTTTGCAGCCGCTGGTTGAAGGAGGAGACCGGGCATCACAATCGTTTCTATCGCTGGTCTGAGGCTGGGTTCGACGCTATCAATAACTTCTACCGGCGCACGCTAGAAATGGTCCTTCGGTGGAGGCTGTCCACTCTGATGGTGAGTATTGGGCTCACCGTTTTGACGATCTATCTCTTTATCGTCATGCCGAAGGGATTCATGCCCACTGTCGATACCGGTATGGCGTTCGGCGGCACGGAAGCGGCGCAGGACGTTTCCTTCGATCAGATGGCCACGCTTCAGAAGCAGGTCTCCGACCTTATTCAAAAGAATCCATGGGTGGAACATGTGGGCGCCGGCGTGGGGGGATTCGCCCAGCAGAATCAGGGCTTCATGTTCATCACCTTCAAGCAAGGCAAGCGGCCTCCGGGGCAGGCCATTCTGGGCCAATTGATGATGCAGATCATGAATATCCCAGGTATTATTGGCTTCCTGCAGATTCCTCCGCTCATTACAATCGGCCAACAGGAAGGCCGAAGCCAGTACTCGGTCGCGCTGCAGGACGCCGATACGGAGGAGCTATATCACTGGGCGCCGAAAGTGGAGATGGCGCTGCGTTCCTTGCCGCAGATTACCGATGTGTTTAGCGATCTGCGCCTGAGCAGCCCTCGCGTGAACGTAGTGATCGATCGCGACCGCGCTCTTGCACTTGGGGTCACGCCGGATGCGATCGCCAATACACTTTATGATGCCTACGGCAACCGCCGAATTGCCACGATCAATGCCGCGACAAACGAATACGACGTCGATCTGGAAGTGCTGCCGCAGGATCAGCGCGATCCGGCCGAGTTGTCGCAGCTCTATCTGCACTCCACGAACAACAAGATAGTTCCGCTGGCGGCTGTGACGAAATTCGAGCAGACGGTCGCCCCTTTGAGCGTAAATCATATCGGTCAACTACCCGCTGTGAATTATCAATTCAACACGCGGCCGGGTGTGGCGTTGAGCGAAGCGACAAACGCGATCGACGGGATCTCGCGAAAGTTGGGACTGCCCGATACCATCAGCTTCACGTACCAAGGCACGGCGCAAGCCTTCCAAAGCTCGCTAAAGGGCCTTACCATTCTCCTAATCATCGCGGTCCTGGTGATCTATCTGGTGCTTGGCATTTTGTATGAGAGCTTTATTCATCCAATCACGATTCTGTCGGGTTTGCCGGCGGCCGGTTTGGGCGCGCTCATCACGCTCTTGCTCTTCCATCAAGACCTGAATCTCTATTCCTTTGTCGGGATCATTCTACTCATCGGAATTGTGAAGAAAAACGCGATCATGATGATCGATTTCGCGCTCGAGGCGGAACGGCAACACGGGCGCTCGCCGCACGACGCCATCTTTGAGGGCTGCATGAAGCGGTTCCGGCCCATTATGATGACGACCATGGCGGCGCTGTTGGGAACTTTGCCGATTGCAATCGGAGCCGGTCCCGGTGGCGAAGCGCGCAGGCCATTGGGCATTGCGGTAGTCGGCGGCCTGGTGGTTTCGCAGATATTGACGCTCTATATTACGCCGGTCATTTATCTCTATCTCGACCGGCTGAACCCAGGTAGGCAGCGGCAGGCAGAGACGGCCGAAATTGTGGAAGTTTGGCCGGCGCCGGAACCCGCAGGGAAGTTATAGGACCGCACTTACTCTTTGAGCCAGCCTTGATCTTCTAACAATTGGTGGAAGGCCGGATTGCTCATGGACACGATCGGGAAGTAAGGCCCGGTCAATGTGCGCGTCCACCACGCGCCCGTGCGGCGATGCTCTTCCGGCGTGGTGAAGTGATATTCGTATAATTGAGCGCGAACATAGTGGGGCGGCTGGTTCGGAAATGGATTCACACGCAGCAGACTCAGTACCGCGCGGTCGTTCTGCAGAAGCTTCGCCAGGAAATTAACAAACCAAGGCTGATCGCGATACGTTCCCAGCGCAGCAAACCACATCAGCCAATCGAGCCGCAAATGATAGGGCGCGATCTGTGGCGGGCGATAGTCGACGTCGCCAGGCTTGCCTTTGAATTGATACTCGAGCCACCGCGTGTTGGGTAGGATGACTTTGTCGGAGGTTCCTTCGACAATTACTTCATAGCGCGGCCGCGTGATGCTGCCGAATGCGCCATAAGTCCCGGCAAGGTGCAGGGGATTGTAGCTTGTGTTCATCACCTGGCCCGGCGAGATCATGTTCAGAATCGGTTGGATGCTAAGCACCGCGATTGCTGCCCCAATGGAGTAGCCGGCGATATCGAATGCCCGCGAGGAGTTCCTTAAGTTAACGGGAACCAGGTGCATGGCCGATGGAATGAATTTTCCGTCGAGTGTTGAGAAGGCGAGGATGAGAGTCAGCAGATTCAGCCACGAGAGATTGCCGCTCATCATGATGAAGAGTTGAAATATGATCGTCAGCACTCCGGCGATGCCCCGAATTGGCTGGGGTGCGAAGTAGCCGAACGGCACAATCAACTCAACGAAATGATTGAAAGCGACGCCGGCTTTGTGCATCCATTCCGGTTGCCAGTGGAACGCCCAACTGAGCGGGTTGGGCATGGGCTGGGTTTCGTAATAGTAGTTCAGGCAGGTGAGATTGCGCCAACAAGGGTCGCCGCGCCACTTGATTAAGCCGGCTCCGAGCATGATGCGGAACAGCAACCATCGGAACAGCCAGATGGGAATCTGGTTCGGCGCTACGCGCGCGCTGCCTAGAAACATGGCGTAGAAGCACCCTTCAAGCAGAATGGATTCCCAACCAAATGCATAAAACACCTGGCCTGCATTGACAAACGACAGATAAAGAATGTAGATGGCTGCCCAAATCGCAATCGAGAGCCAGGTAGAGTAGCGAGACGCGATGCCGGAAATTACCAGCACCGAAAGTAAAATGCCGATCCAGGCACAGACCGCGAAAGCTGTGTCGTTCGGGAACCAATAGAACAGGCTGGGCGTTTCATGGAAGGGAACCCGCTTGATATAGAGCGGGACCGGCAGCAGTCCGCGCTCTCCCAGCAGCGGCCGGAACTGATTGAGTGCGACGAGAAAGGCGATCAGACACACCACGCCCAGACCGCGCTCAAGTAGCAGACGCGTGATCCAGAGCTGGCGAGCGTCTCCCATCACAACAACACGATACGCTGTTTCGGTGGTTTTATTCGCCGATGATCTTTACGAGCACGCGCTTGCGGCGCCTCCCGTCGAATTCTCCATAGAATATCTGTTCCCATGGTCCGAAATCGAGTTTTCCGGCCGTGATCGCCACGACTACTTCACGCCCCATCACCTGCCGTTTCAGGTGAGCGTCGGCGTTATCTTCGCCCGTCCGGTTGTGTTGGTATTGCGTCACTGGCTCGTGCGGCGCCAGGCCCTCCAGCCATTTCTCATAATCATGATGTAGTCCGGATTCATCGTCGTTGATGAATACGGAAGCCGTGATGTGCATGGCATTGACGAGCGCGAGTCCTTCGGAAACTCCGCTTTCCCGAAGGCAGCGTTCCACTTGATCCGTGATGTTGACAAACCCGCGCCGCGACGGCAGTTCAAACCAGAACTCTTTGCGAAAGCTCTTCACAAACATAGAGTATGCTCTTTGCTACCTTGTTCGCATGCTTCGCCTCTGTGCAATGATCCTGCCGGCTTATCCATTGTTCGCCGCGACTCAATTGGTGTTGCTGGGAACGGGCACGCCGCGAGCCGATCCGCAACGTTTCGGGCCGGCCAGTGCTGTAGTCTACAACGACAATGCCTATCTCTTCGATGCCGGCGCCGGTGTAGTGCGGCGTGCGGAGGCTGCCGCCGAACTGCATAACATTCCGGCGCTCCGCGCAGCCCAGTTGCGGCGAGTTTTTATCACTCATCTGCATTCTGACCACACGTTGGGCCTGCCCGACTTGATTTTTAGTCCGTGGGTCCTCGGACGCACACAGCCTCTGGAAGTCTGGGGTCCTAAAGGTACCCAAGCGATGGTGAATGACATCGAAGCCGCCTGGAACGCCGATATTGACATCCGCACACATGGCCTGGAGCACGGTAATGATACCGGATACCGTGCGATTGTTCACGAGATCGATCCGGGTTTCGTCTATCGCGATGGCGCGCTTACCATTACGGCAATTCCCGTCCATCATGGCTCCTGGGCACAGGCGTATGGATACCGGATTCAAACGCCGGACAGAGTAATCGTTTTATCGGGCGATTGCTCGCCGAGCCCCGCCCTGATTCAGGCCTGTAATGGCTGCGATGTTCTGGTGCATGAAGTGTACACGCTGGCGGGCGCCGGACAGAAGGGCGCGGGTTGGATCAAGTATCTCAGCCAGTTTCACACTTCGACGGACGAA
This sequence comes from Bryobacteraceae bacterium, assembly GCA_036272835.1. Classification (GTDB taxonomy): domain Bacteria; phylum Acidobacteriota; class Terriglobia; order Bryobacterales; family Bryobacteraceae; genus Bog-105. The sequence continues at coordinate 32,796 of DATAXY010000010.1, read as the reverse complement.
CTGGCAGGGCTGGCGAAAAAGGCTCACCCGAAGTTGTTGGTGCTCAATCACCAGTTATTCTCGCCGGGAGCGCCCGATGCCGCCGCGTTGTTGAAGGAGATGAGGCGAGTGTATCCGTATCCCGTCGTGTCCGGCAGCGATCTCGATGTCTATTGAACCTCGCGATGGCCATCCAAAAGACACGGAAGATGCTAATGCCGGAAATGGCGGATGCCGGTGAAGACCATGGCGAGGCCGAGACGGTTGGCGGCGGCGATCACTTCGTGGTCACGGACCGATCCTCCAGGTTGAATGACGGCCGTAATGCCGTGCTTGGCCGCTTCGTCGATCCCATCAGGGAATGGGAAGAATGCATCCGAAGCGAGAACGGTCCCGGCTAGCGGCAGGATGGCTTTAAGAGCTCCGAACTTCACGCTATCCACGCGGCTCATCTGGCCTGCGCCAGTGCTGACAATTTGTCCGGCGCGTGCATAAACGACTGCATTCGATTTCACGTGCTTACAGACTGTCCAGCCGAACAAGAGCGCGCGCATTTCTTCGGGAGTCGGAGCGCGTTCTGTCGTCACTTTAAGCTTGCCGGGATCGATTGTCTCCGTGTCAGCCGTTTGAGCCAAAATGCCGCCGCTGATGGACCGCAGCACGAGTTCGTCTTTCTGCAAGGGAGACACTTTGACCAGCCGAAGATTCTTTTTAGCAGTCAGGATGGAGAGCGCGCCTTCTGAGAACGAAGGAGCGGCGATGGCCTCAGTGAAAATGCCGGCGACTTCGTGGGCTGTCTCGGCATCAAGTTCGCGATTGAAAGCGAGCACGCCTCCGAAGGCGGATATAGGATCGGCTTCGAGCGCTTTGCGATAGGCTTCCGCAAGCGTAGGCTGCTCGGCGCATCCGCAGGGGTTGGTGTGTTTCACGATGATGGAAGCCGGATGGCTGAATTCGCAGGCGAGAAGCCAAGCGGCATCGAGATCGACCAGATTGTTGTATGAGAGTTCCTTGCCGTGCAGTTGTTCGGCGCTCGCGATGCCACCTTCACAGAAGCTGTAGAGCGCGGCATGCTGGTGAGGGTTCTCGCCATAACGAAGCGTGGCGGTACGCGCGGCAGCAATTCGGAGAGTGCCAGGCAGCACCTCCTGCGGAATGTCTTGGCCTTCAGCATCGATTTGCAGAAGGCGTGTCGAAACGGCGTGATCGTAGGCGGCGGTGTGAGAAAAGGCCTGCTGCGCAAGCTCCCAATGGGTGGCGAGACCGAGAGCGCCGGCGTTGCCTTCAAGCTCGCTCAGAATCGATTCATATTGCACGGGGGAGACAACGACCGCGACATCCTGGAAATTCTTCGCGGCTGCGCGGATCATGGTGGGACCGCCGATGTCGATGTTCTCGATCAGTTGCTCGCGAGTTACGCCGGGTTGGCTTGCGAATTTTTCAAATTGATAGAGGTTCACGACGACCATCTGGATGGCGTGAATGTTGTGTTCCTTCAGAGCGTTCATGTGTTCGGGATTGGCGCGAATCGCGAGAATGCCGGCAGCGATGCGCGGATGAAGAGTCTTGACTCGGCCGTCGAGCATTTCGGGAAAACCGGTGACCTCAGATACTTCACGCACGGGGATCCCTTCAGCAGTAAGAATTTTGGCTGTGCCGCCTGTCGAGATGAGTTCGACTCCCATCTGGTGCAGCGTCCTGGCGAAATGCACGATGCCGGTCTTGTCCGTGACGCTCAACAGAGCGCGTTCGATGCGAGGCATACCTCATTTTTGCAGGACCTCGTCATTAGAATTAAAAAGTGCCTCATTACTGTACGTTGATTCCGGGAGACGGCATTGGTCCAGAGGTCGCCCAAGCCGCTGTGCGCGCCGTGGATGCGACCGGCGTGGATATTTGCTGGCGGCGTGCAGAACTAAACGAGGCCATCATTCTCGAAGCGGGCAAGACGCTACCCAAATATCTAATAGATTCGTTGAATGAGACGCGCGTGGGCTTGAAAGGACCGGTGACCACGCCCGTAGCGGCCGGATTTCAAAGCGTGAACGTTGCGCTGCGCAAGACCCTGGACCTGTTCGCGAACGTGCGGCCGGTGAAGACGCTGCCCGGCATCAAGACGCGGTTTCAGGATGTAAACATCGATATGGTGATCTTCCGCGAAAACACGGAAGACCTTTATTCCGGACTCGAACACGAGATCGTGAAGGACGTGGTGACCAGCTTAAAAGTCATCACGCGCACGGCCTCGGTCCGTATCGCCGAGTATGCGTTTGAATACGCACGGAAGAACGGGCGCAAGCAGGTTGCGGCGATTCACAAAGCGAATATTATGAAGCTCGCCGACGGCCTGTTCCTGCGGTGCTGCCGCGAAACGGCGGCGAAGTATCCGGAGATTCAATATAAAGAACTGATTGTCGATAACGCCTCGATGCAGTTGGTCATGCGCCCGGAGACGTTCGATATTTTGCTGCTGCCGAACTTATATGGAGATATCGTGTCGGATCTGGCTGCTGGACTGGTAGGCGGCCTGGGAATTGTACCCGGCGCGAACATGGGCGAAACGCATGCGGTGTTTGAAGCGGTGCATGGGAGCGCCCCGGACATTGCGGGGCAAGGCAAAGCGAATCCGACGGCGCTGATGTTGTCGGCCGCGATGATGCTGATTCACCTGGGCGAGAACGAGGCGGCGAAGAAGCTGCAAGGCGCGGTCGAGGACGTGTACCAGGAGGGCAAATCCCTGACGGGCGACGTGGGCGGATCGGCTTCGACGGAGGAGTTTACGGACGCCGTAGTGTGGAAGATCAAGGGGTAAACTCGATCGCGATCAAGGACTCCAAGTGGTCCAGCACGATACAATACGGGGTTCATGTCTCAGTTACTCGGCGGTAAGACTGCGCTGGTGCTCGGGGTCGCCAATAAGTGGAGTATCGCGTACGCCATCGCGCAGGCATTTGTGCGCGAAGGCGCTAAGCTGGTTCTCACGTATCAAGGCGAGCGGCAGCGGGAGACCGTTGAGGAGTTTGGCGCTGAGTTGCATGCGGCAAAGGTGTTGAACTGTGACGTAACGAAGCCGGAGGAATTGGAGGCTCTGACGGAGGAACTGAAAGCCGTGTCGGCCAGCATGGATGCGGTGGTTCACAGCATTGCGTTCGCAAACCGGGAAGACTTGAGCAGGCCGTTTGTAGAGACCAGCCGGGATGGTTATTTGCTAGCGCAGGAAGTGAGCGCATATTCGTTGGTGGCGGTTTCGCGCGCAGTTGCGCCGCTGATGACGGCAGGCGGATCGATCACCACACTAACCTATCTGGGCTCTTCACGAGTAGTGCAGAACTATAATGTCATGGGCGTGGCAAAGGCTGCACTAGAGGCGTCGGTGCGGTACTTGGCTGCGGATCTGGGCCAGTCGAAGATTCGCGTGAATGCCATTTCAGCCGGACCAATCAAAACCACTTCCGCCCGAGGCATCAAAGATTTTTCGAAGATCCTCGATCAGGTGGCGGCGATCGCTCCCCTTCGCCACAACACGGATCCGGCGGAAGTGGCTGATACGGCAGTATTTTTGGCGAGCGACTTAGGCCGGGGCGTGACCGGAAACGTGATCTTTGTTGATTCGGGGTTGCAAATTATGGGCTTCAGTTTGACGTGAGGCGCCGTAACCATCGGACGATTGTTTCGTCTCAATGGGAGAGCCGCTTTAGTATTCTAGAGAATCGGGTAGATGCCCAGCGCCCTAGCCTCCGTGCCTCAACGCTGGAAGCGAAGCGGGTTGCTCTTGGCACAAGACTCTCCAAATTGACTTGTTTTACACAGAGTTGAGTTTACAAAAAAGATGATACAGGTTGAAGGTCTATCTAAGCGATATGCCAGTCATGTCGCGGTGGATCGCATCTCGTTTAGCGTAGAAAAGGGCGACATCGTCGGATTTCTGGGCCCGAACGGCGCAGGCAAGACCACCACCATGCGCGTTTTGACGTGCTTCATGCCGCCAACCGAAGGCAAGGCCACAGTTGCCGGATATGACGTCTTCGATAAGCCGCATGAAGTGAAAAAGCACATCGGGTACTTGCCGGAAATGCCTCCTGTCTACCCGGAAATGAGTATTCGCGACTATCTAATTTTCGTCGGCAAGTTGAAGGGCATGAGCGGGGCCGATTTGAAGCGGCGCTCCGATGAAGTGATGGAGCGATGCGCCGTCGCCGATGTTAAGGACAAATTAATTTCCAAGTTGTCCAAAGGTTACCGGCAGCGAGTGGGCCTAGCGCAGGCGATCATTCACAATCCCGATGTACTGATTTTGGATGAGCCCACATCGGGCCTCGATCCGAAGCAGATCATCGAGACTCGCGAATTGATTCAGGGCTTGTCGGGCGATCACACTATCATCCTGAGCACGCATATCCTTTCCGAAGTGGAAGCGGTATGCAAGGACGTGATCATTATTAACCGGGGCAAGCTGGTGGCGACGGACTCTGTGCAGAACCTGAAGAACAGGATGGGCGGGACGTCCGCGATCCAGGTGCAGGTGAGCACGGGCGGCGAGGCTGGCGCGGATGCCGTTAGGCAGCGTTTGGAACAGGTTCCGGGCGTTAGCAAGGTGCTGGATCGCGAAACAACCGGCGAGCTTTATACGTTCGAAGTAGAGAATCTGGCCGGACAGAGTCCGCGCGCCGACGTGGCGCGAGCGCTGGTGCAGGCCGGCTGGAACCTGTATGAACTGAAGTCTGTAACCTTCAGCCTGGAAGAGGTCTTCCTGGAACTGACCGGATCGAAAACGGGGGGTGTGCAGTGAGGAGCATTTGGACAATTTGCCAGCGGGAACTGTATAGTTACTTCGTTTCGCCGATTGCATGGGTGTTGCTGGCCATCTTTGCGGTGCTAAGCGGTTTCTTCACATTCTACATTTCCGCGTTCTTCTTGAAGAGCGGGTTGGAAAGCGCCATGAGCGGACAGAGCTTTCCAATGAACATCAACGAGCAGGTGATTGCGCCGGTACTTTCCAATGTGGCGGTGATCGGGCTGTTTCTGATTCCGTTGATCTCCATGCGGCTGTTCGCGGAAGAGAAGCGGCAGGGCACCATCGAACTGCTGGCGACTTCGCCGGTGCACGATTGGGAGATCGTCATCGGGAAGTGGCTGGCGGCGGTGTTGATGTATTGCGCGCTGCTGGTGATCCTGATGGCCAACTTCGCGTTCCTATTCATTTACGGGCAGCCGGACTGGCGCCCGGTAGTAACCGGCTTCTTCGGGTTGGTTCTGCAAGGCGCATGCCTGCTGGGTTTCGGAGCGTTTATTTCAACGCTGACGAAAAACCAGATTGTGGCGGGCGCCATCACATTCGCGTTCTGCCTGTTGCTGTTCGTGCTGAACTGGACGACTTCCTTCGGAAACTCGGCGAGTTCGCAAGTGCTTTCGTACATTTCGATCAACAGCCACTTCGATAGCTTTTCGCGCGGAGTGATCGATAGCAAGGATTTGATCTTCTACGTAACTATGATTTTCTTTGGGTTGTTTTTGACGGCTCGGTCGCTCGAGTCCCTGCGGTGGAGGGCATAATGGCCGAGGAGCAAAAGACAAAAATAGTACGCCAGAGCACCGTTGCCGGACGACAGGCGCGATTCGGCGCGACGGCCGGTTTGTATACGATCATCGTGCTAGCCGCGTTGGTTATGGTGAACTGGCTGGCCAATCGCTACAACAAGAGCTTCGATACCACGAGCAATAAGCGCTACACGTTGTCGAACGAAACGAAGAAGGTGGTCGACGGACTGAAAACCAACGCGACCATCGTCTATATAGACCGGGCGAGCGGGTTCGATAGCGCGAAGCCAATGCTGGACCGGTATAAGAATCTATCGGCGAAGGTTCATATCGACTATGTAGATCTGGCGAAGAACCCGGCCGAGGCGCGAGCATTTGGCGTGCGGTTTCCAGGGACTGCCTATGTGCAGATCGGCGACCGGCGGGAAGAAGCCAAAGCGGTAACCGAAGAAGGGATCACCGGGGCGTTTCTCAAAGATCTGAAGGGCACGCGCACGGTCTGTTTTATAACGGGTAGCCATGAGCACCAATTGGACGAGACAGGCGACTCCGGCCTTTCGCACTTGAAGACTTTGCTGGAGCGCGACAATTACAAGTCGCAATCGATCTCGCTGTTGACGCAGACGGAAGTGCCGAAGGATTGCACAGTGCTGGTGGTGGCGGGTCCACAGGACGATTACTTGCCCACCGAAGTAACGGCCATTAAGAACTACGTCGAAGGCGGCGGACGGGCGATGTTCCTGCTTGATCCTCCCTTGGACTTCTCGCGGCTGCATGTCGCACAGAACCAGGGGTTGGATACGTTGCTCACAGGCTGGGGCGTTACGCCGCAGAACGATCTGGTGTTGGAAGAGAATCCGGTGGGTCAGTTGTTCGGGTTTGGCCCCGAAGTGCCGCTGGTAACGAATTATGAATCGCAGCCGATTGTGTCCGATTTGAAGGGCGCGGCGACCGGTTTCCCGCTTTCGCGATCGTTGGAAGTCAAGAGCACGGGCAAGGCCACTGTGGACAAACTGTTTTCGACCACCGGAAATGCGATTGCCACGACGAAACTGAACAACAACGCGGTAAACCCGAGCGATCCTTCCAATCTGAAGGGCCCTTTTGTTCTGGGCGCGGCGGGCACTTATAACACTGGCGATCCGAAGAACCCTGGGCGGTTTGTGGTGATTGGATCGTCGGGATTTCTGGATAACGGAACGATCGGGTTCCAGTCGAACCGGGACCTGGCGCTCAACGCCGTGAACTGGCTGTCATCAGATGAAGATCTAATCTCGATACGCCCGAAAGAAGCGGAGGACCGGCGGCTGAACGCGACACAAGCACAGATGAACACCTTCTTCTATATCGTGCTGATTGCGATTCCCTTGATGATTATCGTTACCGGCACATCGATCTTCTTACGGCGGAGATAGAGTATGAAGCCGCGGAATCTAGTGATAGCGGCGGTCGTATTGGCCGCTCTGAGCGGTGGTGTGTGGTATGCCAAGCGGCACCCGGAATCGGGGCAACCGGCGAGCACGACGCCATCGGCCCCGAAGATAGCCGATATCCCGAGCACGCAGGTTGCGGAAATTGAGCTGGCGAAGAAGGGTGCGCCACCGGTCACTTTGCAGCGGGAGAGCGGGAAGTGGACCATCACCACGCCGGAAGCGCTCCCGGCCGATCAGGATACGGTCAGCGGAATCGTTTCATCGCTGAGCCCGATTACTGCCGATAGCGTTGTCGAAGACAAGACGAATAATCCGGGCCAGTTTGGATTAACCAGCCCCAGCCTGGTAGTGAAACTGATCGACAAGAACGGCAAGACCCAAACGCTGACTTTTGGGGACGACCTGCCGGCTGGATCGCTGGTATATGCGGAGTACAATTCGAACCCGAAAGTTTATGCCGTTTCGTCATCTGTGAAAAGTTCATTCGACAAGTCATTGAACGATTTGCGCGACAAGCGTTTGCTGACTTTCGATTCAAACAAATTGACGGGCGTGGAACTCGACTCAAGCAAGGGCGCGATTGATTTCGGGAAAAATAACCTGAACGACTGGGTGATTCTGAAGCCGAAACCGTATCGGGCGGATAGTTTCCAGGTGGAAGACCTGGTGCGGAAATTAGGCGACGCCAAGATGGATCTGACCGGGACGGCTGATGACCAAAAGAAGGCAGATGCGGCGTTCGCAGCGGGAACGTTGGCTGGAACCGCCAAGGTGACGGACCCATCCGGCGTCGAAACACTGGAAGTTAAGAAGAACAAAGACAACTATTACGTGAAGAGCAGCGTGGTGAAAGGCATCTACAAAGTTTCAAACGACCTGGGAACAGAAGTGGCGAAGCCGCTGGACGATTTCCGGAATAAGAAGCTATTTGACTTCGGATTCGTCGATCCCACGAAGGTGGAACTGCAGCAGGGCGCGAGCGATAAGTCCTATGTGAAGTCGGGACAGGACTGGAAGTTGAGTGGGAAAACCATCGATCCGGCTTCGATTCAGGCGTTCATCGACAAGCTGCGCGACCTGTCCGCGACAAAGTTTGTGGACACGGGCTTCACGACGCCCGAATTCATGCTAACAGTGGTTTCAAACGACGGCAAGCGCATAGAAAAAGTGGAGTTCGCCAAGGTTGCGGACGGCTACATCGCGCAGCGGGAGGGCGAACCGGCGCTATACCAGCTAGACGCAAAAACGGTAGACGATATCCTGAGAGCAGGCAGCGATATCAGGCAAGCCACGGGCAAGAAGTAAAACTACCGAATGAACAGCGGAGGCTAAGTGTCGGCGCTTAACACGGACCTGTATGAAATCACGATGGCGGCAGGCTATTTTCTAGCCGGTAAGACAGCGGATGTCGCCACGTTTGAGCTGTCTGTGCGGCGACTACCGCGCAACCGGAATCTTTTGGTGGCAGCGGGGTTGCAGCAGGCGGTGGAATATCTGCTTGATCTGCGCTTTGAAGCCGACGAACTGGATTACCTGCGTTCGCTGAAACAGTTCCAGAACACGCCGCCGGAATTCTTCGATTTTCTGAGAGATCTGCGATTCACCGGCGATCTGTTCGCATTGCCAGAAGGAACCCCCGTGTTTCCGGGCGAGCCGCTATTGATTGTGCGGGCCCCGCTGGTGGAGGCGCAACTCGCCGAGACGTATTTGCTCTCCACGATGGCGTTCCAAACCACCATCGCGTCAAAGGCGGCGCGCATGGTGGCGGCAGCGGAAGACCGGATGGTGGTGGAGTTCGGTAGCAGGCGCGCGCATTCACCTGGAGCGGGCGTATTGGCTGGGCGAGCAGCCTATCTGGCCGGATGTTCCGGCACCAGCAATACGGAGACTGGGATGCGCTTCGGCGTTCCGGTATTCGGGACTGCGGCCCATTCTTGGACCATGGCCTTTCCGACCGAAGAAGAATCGTTCCGGGCGTTGCAGACATTGCTGGGCGAGAGTACTGTATTTCTGGTAGACACCTACGATACCTTGGAAGGCGCTCGACTTACGACAAAGTTGGGACCACCGGTATGGGGTGTGCGGCTGGATAGCGGTGATTTAGGAGCATTGTCCCGCGAAGTGCGACGCATTCTGGATGCGGGAGGTCTGAAGGAAGCGAAGATTTTCGCAAGCAACGACCTGGACGAGTATCGCATCGCGGACTTGGTAGGGTCGGGTGCGCCGATCGATGCGTTCGGCGTTGGTACACAGCTTGCAACATCGGGCGACGCGCCATCGGTGGCGGCGATCTATAAGTTGGTTGAGTTGCAGATTGGCGAGTCTCTGCATTACACGGCCAAGTACAGCGAGGAAAAGAGCACGCTGCCGGCGGCAAAGCAGGTTTATCGATATCCCGATCGCGATGTAATATCGCTCTACAACGAGTGCAATAAAGAGTTCACCGGCGAACCGCTGGTGCGGCCAATTATCATGAAGGGCGAATTGCTGGAGCCGCTGCCGTCAGCGACCAGCATACGGTCTTATGCCATGTCAGTCATCGATGCGCTTCCCAGCGAATTGCGCTCATTGGAAGAATCCGTGCCTTATCGGGTGGATATCAGCAAGCGTCTGAACACGCTGGCGGAAGACTTGCGTGGCGAATTCCAACTCGCCAGGTGATTCAAGGCAGGTGATTGAAGCGGTGAAGACAGTTTTCTTCGACGTCGATACGCAACTCGACTTTTTGTATCCGGCTGGAGCGCTTTATGTTCCAGGCGCGGAGGCGATTGTTCCGCGGCTGGGCGAACTGACTAGATACGCCGCAAGCCACGGCATTCCTATCGTGTCGACCGCGGACGCGCATTCCGAAGACGATCCCGAGTTCGAGACTTGGCCTCCGCACTGTGTTTTGGATACGAACGGCCAGCAGAAAACGGCGATGACGCAGTTGCCGAAGGCGCAAGTTGTGACTACGGATGAGGACGACTCCAGTTTCCAAAGCGTTCCTCAGTACGTGGTGGAAAAGCAAAATATCGATTGCTTTACGAATCCGAATCTGCGGCCGCTGCTGAAGTTTTTGGGAGCGGACCGCTACGTCCTTTACGGTGTTGCGACGGAGGTGTGTGTGTCGTGTGCGGCAACGGTGCTGCTGGCAACGGGCGCTCAGGTGGAATTGGTAACCGACGTCATTCGCGGACTGGATGCCGCAAAGGAGCGCGAAATGGTGGAGCAATTTGTCGCGGCTGGCGGCGTGGCGACGACCGCAGAACGCGTTATCGGCGCGTCGGCCCGATACGCTCACTCATAACGGAGGGCCTCAATCGGTTCGATTTTGGCAGCACGCCGTGCGGGAAGAAAGCTCGCCAGAATCGCCGCTATCACGAGACAAAGTCCGGTTGTAATGATGCTGATCGGATCTTTCGCGGCTACGCCATATAGCATGCCGGCAATCGCACGAGTGGCAAAAAATGCGGCCACCGCACCGATTGCGGCGCCGATGAAGACCATCATGATAACGTCTTTGAAGATTAGCCACAGGACAGACCTGCGCTCGGCCCCGATTGCGATGCGAATGCCGATCTCGCGTGTACGCCGGGTCACCGTGTAAGCAACGACACCATAGAGACCAACAGCCGACAGAAGCAGAGCAAGCACTCCAAAGAATCCGGAGAGCGTTGCTACCAACCGCTCAACTAGGATGCTTTCATCCACGTCGTGTTCCAATGTGCGCATGTTCAGCAGGGGAATCACAGGATTGAGCTGGTGGATTTCGCGCCGCAGTTCGGCTGCCAATTGTGGAGCTGGGCCGGAAGCGCGGATCAGAAGCTCTGTTTGTGCTGCGAAACGACGCCACACGGGAAGAAACATCATTGGTTCAGTGGCATCGCGCATCGTGAAGTAGCGCGCATCCTTGACGACGCCGACGATCTCGTAGGGGTTATTGGTCCGGAAAGGGCCACCCATCGAAACGTGCATACCTATGGCGCTGCGATTCCCGAAAAAGCGCCGGACAAATGTCTCGTTCACGATTGCAACATGGCGGCCCGGCGGATCCGGAAGCTTCATTCCGGGTATAAGATCGTTGGGCAATTCGATAGCAGTCGCTGGATTGTCCAAATCTGTGAAGTCGCGGCCCAGCAAAATAGGTGTGCCTAGCGTTTCGAAATAGCGCGGCCCGACAGCATTAAAAAAGATGTTGTCTCGCTCTCCCGCTTTCCAGGAGTAACCCTCAATGCTGACGCTGCCGTCCCAACTGGAACCGGTGAGAGGGGTAATTAAGGCGAGGCTTGCGGAACGAACTCCCGGCAAGATGCTCACTCCCGCACACAGCCGGTTATAAAATTCAAGCGTCCGCTGGCCTTTATAACCAAAAGTTGTGGGGTCGACGGAAGCTATGAAAACGTTTTGAGGAGCGAAGCCTGTATCGACTTCACGGAGGTTGCCAAGCGTCCGCACAAACAGACCGGCTCCTACCAGCAACGGAAGGGACAAACCCACCTGCAAAATCACGAGGCCCTTTCGCAGGGTGAAACGGCGCGCTCCCGAAGAGCCGGGCAAATCCTCCTTCAAAGCGGGCACAAGATCAGGCCGGGTGGATTGCCAAGCTGGCGCGATACCAAAGAGGAGGCCGGTCAAAACACAGGCCGTTAGCGTGAATCCGAGCGCGCGCCAGTCGAGCGTCGCGTTAATCGTGGCGACATTGTAGCCTATTTGAGGCATGAAGCGCAGCAGGCCCCGGATTCCGATGAACGCTACGGCGGATCCACTGATGCCGCCGAGAAAAGCGATCAACATACTCTCGGTCAGCAATTGCGAGATGACGCGCGAACGACTCGCTCCGACTGCCAGACGCACGGCGATTTCGCGTTGTCTGGTTGCTCCACGCGCAAGCATGAGATTTGCAACATTGGCACATGCGATCAAAAGAACCAGCGCAACGATGACGAATAGGATCAGGAGGGGCTTTTTGAGCTGGTCCGCCAAGTACGAGAACCCGCGCGCCGCCTGTTCAAGAACGATCTGATCCGCCGGCCGGGCCATTTTGGGGTTCGGCAGGCTGCGGCGTTCTGCCGATTCGTCGTCCTTACAGATTGCAAGTAACTGGCCTTCGGCTTGCTTGATGCCAGCACCTGGCTTAAGCCGCCCGAGCGCAGTCATCCACCAAGCGTGACGGTTATTCCAATTCGTGAACGATTCATGCCTCACCTCGCTGCGCATCATAATGGGGATGAACAGATCAGGTTTCAAGGCGACATCCGCACCAGTGAACCCGGGTGGAGCGACACCGATGACGGTAAAGGGATAGCCATTAAGGCTCAGCTTGCGTCCGATGACCTGACGGTCGCGGTTGAAATGCGACTGCCAGTATGAGTAACTTAGAACCACATACGGCGACGTTCCGGGGGCGCGGTCGTCGGAGGTGTTGAAGACGTGGCCTATAACCGGCGAGACACCCAATACTTCAAAGTAGTTTCCCGAGACAAATATGCCGTAGGAAAGCTTGGCAGCCGAGCCGGTGGCGTTGCCGGTTTGAACCCCGATCGGTTCCAGTCCCAGACTATAGCCCGCGATGCCCGTGAACACCGTATTGTGGTCGCGCATGGCGCAATAGTCGGGATAATTCCAGGACATACTCAAACGTTCAGGATTGTGTCCAATTAAATACAATTGCTCCGGGGTCTTCACAGGAAGGAGCTTGAGCATGACTGTGTCTACGAGCGAGAAGATGGCGGTGTTGGCACCTATTCCGAGCGCTAGCGTGACAACCGTGACAGCGGCGAATCCAGGGCTATGCTTCAAGGCCCGAATGGCATATTGAAGATTACGGCACAAATCGTCGACGATAAACATTTTCCCCATGTCGCGACACCGTTCCTTTTGTTGTTCCAGACCTTCCATTGCGCGCAAGGCGGTGTAGCGGGCGTTCTCTGGCGTTTCGCCAGCGGCAATTTCCTGCGCGAACCGCATCTCGATGTGAAACTGGAGTTCGTCGTCAAGATCGTGTTCGAGACGTTTACGCCGGAATAGGGAGCCCAGTCGACGCGCAAGTGTATGAAGCAATTGCTCGAGACGCATGATTAGGATTCCTGCAACTTGAGGACGTGGCTGATGGCGCTGGATAGCCGATCCCAGTTCGCCGATTCCGTTGCCAGTTGCCTACGACCAAGGCGCGTTAGCGAGTAAAACTTAGCTCTGCGTCCAAGCTCGCTCGTCTTCCACTCAGCAGTAATCCAGCCTTCGTTCTCCAGCTTGTGCAATGCCGGATACAACGAGCCATCGCTAACCTGGAGCACCTCACCGGAGACTTGCTTTAGCCGTTGACTGACTGCCCAGCCGTGAAGCGGCTCAAGAGCCAGAATCTTGAGGAGGAGCAGGTCGAGGGTGCCTTGAACCAGATCCGAGGGCTTACTCATATTGTTGTCCTCGCTTACCGAGGACAAGTTTACACCCCTTTGGCTGCCGTAGGCAAGGGGATGTTACCGCGTGAAGGTTACCAGGTGCTGACCTGCGGGAAGTAGAATGGCGGTCTGAGGATCGCCCTTGACCGCAGTCCAATAAACCGAGCCATCCACTTCAATCGACGAGACTGGCGATCCCAGCGTGACAATGGCACGGCTGGCGCTGGTATAGGAGAGATCGACGCCCTGCGCGGATACGGCGGCGGACCGGATCTGGCCGTTGAAGTCGGCAAGCGTCACCGCGGGCGGCGCTATGCCGGGGCGTAAATAGTGCTTGCCTGCCGGAACCAGCACCGTTTTAGCATTCTGGATCGGCCATTGCTTGCCATCGATCTCGACGAGGCCCTGCCAATCGACTCGTGTCGTGCTGGGAGAGTTTACTTCGAGTTCGTCGGGGCTCGGCTGACTGATTTGCGCGGTGCTGGCCGCGACCGGGAGAAGCTGAAGATCCTGCTTCTCCAAGGAATTTTCGAAATACAGGGCGACGCGACTGAAAGAAGACGCGGCTTGGTGTATGGATTCGAACAACTCGGTTCCAGTCTGCTTCTTCGTGGGATAGACGTCCTGGTAGCGTTCCACGACATTGATGTCGATGGCAAGATGGCTTTGATCGGACGTCAACTCACGATATTCAGCAGCCATTTTGGCATAGCGCGATGCACCGAGATTCCAGATCGTGGCCGGATCCTCCACCAGGAGCGTGCTGTGGTGGGCCTCGACGATCGGCAAACTTCGGGCCACATCGGCGCCCAGAGCATCGCGAACCTCAGGCTCAAATCGGTCGTCGACATGGGTCAACACAACATCGAGATAAGGTTTTTGCGAGCGCGCGTGGTCGAGTACCTGGAGCCAGTCCGACTGCATCTTAGAAGCGAGCGCGGCACGGTAATCAAGAAACCGGCGCAAACCGGCCGGATTCTTGGATGCCGACTGGGGGGATGCGGGATCGAAGAGGGACTTGGGATCGAAGCCGGCGATCTTTTGAAAATCGCGCCGGACATCGTCGTCCATGGGCGTAAAGCGGGCAGGATTCGACGCGCCTTCGAGCGATTCGAAATAGAGTTCGGCCATGTTGACGCCATCCCAATCGAAGCGGTCGAGCAATCGATTTACTTCGGCGGCAACGGCGCGGCGGCAATCTGGGTTTTGGAGGTTCATCAGCTTTCGCCAATCGAGCTCGGCGTCCTGGCCAATCGCTGTTTTTTCGCGCCATTCCGGATGATCTGCCCAGAATTTCTCGCTGACGTGTGGCAACTCCAGCCAGGCGTACACCAGAATTGCGTTGCGGTGACATGCCTCGATCAGGCTGGCTAGATACTCGTCACGGGCTGTATCCGGTTCCATGTTGTGCCACCCGGCTACGTGCAGGACACTGATTCCGGATTTGCGCCAACGACGCGCGAGGTAATCGACATCGGCCTGAAGCCGATAACCGGAATCGAAGAATGCCCACAAACCGTTGGAGCGTGCCGGCAGCGGCAAGCCGAGATCGACGAGGGCTTGGAGGATGTAAGGATAGCGTTCGATACCGGTAGGACCGGGTGATGTGGCTAGCCAGAGGACGGCTCCATGGGCGGTTTGCCGGCCGGCAAGCACAGGTGCATTTCTCCGTTTTTCGTGAGCAAAGATGCGGTAATCGGCGGGAACAGCAACGCTGGGTTGAGAAACCGATTGCTCCCAGATGATTTCCATGGACGGAACACGCGAATCGATAATGCGGCGAAAAGAAACCGAAGCGGTGTTCTGGCTGAAACCGAGCGCATGAGCGAGCGGAGAAAAACCTTCGAGGATAAGAATGTGGTCAGCGGCCAATAAGGCTGCGCTGGCGGGTGCATTGGCACCGGCGACTACGATGGGCGCATTGTTGGAAGCGGCCAGTACGATCCCGACGGAGCCGAGGATTTTCGTCCAAGGCCCGGCATCTGCAGCGATCGTGCGGAAGGTGGAGACCTGGGCGTAGGCAGATGCCGCGAAGCAGACGGCGGCAATCAGGCGGGGGATTGGTCTTAGTCGCATGTGGATGGAGCGCCGCTCACTTGGATCGGGCGTACCAGAGGCCCACACGAATGTCGTCGTAATTTGGGTGCCTTGGATTGAACTGATTGTTGGTGTAGACGCCGCGGAGGAAATCCGTAACGAAGTATACGTTTGGCGGCATCCACGGCAATCGCAGGCGAAGCCCTGGTCCAATTTCGAGAGTGTTAGCCCAGTATTGGTTTTTGCTGTCGTGCGTGTAGTTCACGTTGAAGAGTAGCTGGGCATAGGTTCGCTCTCCGAGATGAAACGTTCGGCCAGAACGATTTTGCGTGTAGAAGAGCCAATCTTTTTGGTAACGGCTGATGTAGACGGCATCGCCAGTAGTTTCGTAGAACAACCCGCTGCTGTTGGCTCCGAGGATATGGCCGAATCCCTTCGCGAAATTGAGGCCGCCGCGATAATCCGGAATCGCGATGCCTTCATCGGTGCGCGATGGCAGATAGTTCATCGATTCGCCCGCTTCGGCCCAAGCAGTGAGGTGATGCCAGGTACGCGAGGCGATACCCGCACCAACGATGACAGAACTCTCAGACAGATATTGGGGCGCGATGCCGCCGCCCTCGGCCGCTCCTCCCCGTACATCGCCGATAAAGCGCATGGAGAGGTAGAGCGAGAAGGTCCGGTTGGCCTTCCGCCATGGCAAAGGCACGACACGCTTGATCTGGCCGTAGGTAAACACATCGTTCCAGCGGGAAGAGTATATCGGCAAGGCCCACATAGTGAGCAACGGCTGCCCGCCGCTTTCGAGGTTGTGATAGGCCTTACTCGCCTCGGCGGCAATGGAGAGATCATCCGACTCGCGGGCCCGATTGAACCATTGGATTGCGTCGCTGTCCTGTTTGGCCATGTTGTAGGCCCAACCCAACTTCAACATCACGAGCGCATCGTCTGGATCCGCTTCGTGGGCCTGCCGCAGATAGCGAATTGCATCTTTCACGTAGCCGGCCGCCAGGCTCTTCAATCCCATGGTCTTGGGATCGACGGCCGCGTTGTTCGGAGCTGCGCTGTTCTGAATAGGAGCGGGCTCGTGACGGTTCTTGAAGCCCAATATGGCGGCCAATTGGGCAGTCGCTTGCGGATCTTTCGGATTGATCGCGATGATCTGCTGGAACTGTGCGACGGCGTCCGGCTGACGATTCATGGCGAGGTAAAGATAAGCTAACTCACGCCGGAGAGCGATGTTCCGGGGATCTAGGCGGATGGCATTCACGAACTCGTAAGGATAGGGATAGCGGGAGGGTTCCTGATCGAGAGCGCGTTCGGCAGTGCGGGCGTCGGTGCTCCGAGAGGCGGCAAGATTCGCAGCACGAGCATCTTCGACCCGATTCAATTGCCGCCAGACACGCGCAAGATTTAGGAGGAATTCGGCCTGTTCGGGTTTGATCTGGCGGCAGATTTCAAACTGGGAGGCGGCAAGTTCCAGATTGTCGCGCTGTTCGGCGAGACGAGCGAGTTCCAGATGGGCGGTAAAGGTTGAGAGGGCCAACGGATTCGGCGCTTCCGCTAATGCCTGCTGCCAGCGTGTGATGCCGGCGGCAAGAGGCCCATCAATATTTTGAAATGCTTGTTCGGCGGTAGCGCGGGTGGCGGCAGTACCGCGTTTGCGCAGACGATCGAAGGTGCGGCGCGCTTCGACCGGCATCTTGGTTTCGTAACAAAGGAAGGCGTACTCCAGCGCTGCGGTTTCATCGGCCGCGTTCAAACGCATGGCGGCGGCGAATTCGTCGCGCGCCTCGACATTGTCACCTGTTTTGAGCAGCGTATAGGCCAAGTCCTTGTGCGCGCCAGCGTTTTCTGGCTCTTCTGTAAGGCCTTTATGAAACAGGTCAATAGCGGTGTCGTAATCTTTGGCCGCGAGCGCTTTATAGGCCTGAGTCAGTTCGCCATCACCAGGCCGCTGCGCGACCGCGCCCGAAGCCAATGTGAGCAAGAGAACGGAGGATGCGACTGCGTTCCAAAACATACCGCTGCGGAGGTAGTTGGCGGAGACGGGAAAAACTCTCTGGCTCACGCTGGCGTTTCCACTATCTTCCCCTCACTCCAGCTTTTCGCTTATACTAGCCCGGATATGTCAATCGTCGAATCCCATCCTCCGGGCTCTTTCTGCTGGTTCGAACTCGGTACAACCGATCAAACTGGCGCTAAAAAATTCTATGGATCGCTCCTCGGTTGGACCGCGGAGGATTCGCCCATGGGTCCGGACGAGGTTTACACAATGTTCAACCTCGACGGGCGGAACGTCGGCGGGTGTTACGCTCTCAAAGCGGACATGTTGTCTCAGGGCGTGCCGCCGCATTGGATGCTTTACGTAGCTGTTACAGACGCGGACCAGACTGCCGCGAAGGCCGGATCCGCTGGGGGCAAAGTCATGGCCTCGCCGTTCGACGTGATGGACTTCGGCCGGATGGCGGTGCTTCAGGATCCCACGGGCGCTACGTTCTCGATTTGGCAGCCGAAGACGCATCCTGGTGCCGGCATCCAGGGTGTACCAGGCACGGTCTGCTGGGCCGATCTCATGACGCCTGAACCGAAGCGTGCCGCCGAGTTTTATGGGCAGGTGTTCGATTGGCACGTGGAGCCAGGCAAGGATGGTAACTACCTTCATGTTAAGAATGGCAACGATTTCATCGGTGGAATCCCGCCAGCAGAACATTTCAACCCAAACACGCCGCCGCATTGGATGATCTATTTTCTGGTACAGGATTCCGACGCATCAACCGCTCAAGCGAAAGATGCCGGCGCCACGATTTATGTGCCTCCGATGACAGTCGAAGGTGTTGGACGTTGGTCGATCGTCGCGGACCCACAGGGCGCTGCTTTCGCGTTATTCCAGCCGGGCCGGTGATCGTGGGGATTGGCGCCCTCGCCTGATACAATCCCGTTTCATGTCCAAGATCGCTTTCCTTTTGAGTTGCGCTGCGGTTTGCGCTCTTCAGGCTGCTCCGACCAGCCTAACCGGCATTGAGTACGCGCATCCGGGGGGCAAGGCGCTGTATTTAGACCTTTATATCCCCGATGGTCCGGGGCCGTTTCCCGCGGCGATTCTCGTCCATGGCGGCGGGTTCGACGGGGGCAGCCGCAGCACTAATGTCCGCCCGTTGTTCGACGTGTTGGCGAACGCGGGCTTTGCCTGGTTCAGTATCGATTACCGGCTCGCTCCGAAATATCATTTCCCCCAAGCTATTGCGGACGTCGACGCCGCTATCTTTTGGGTCAAGGGTCACGCCCGCGAGTACCACGTCAATCCCAAGAAACTGGCCCTGATTGGCGAATCCGCGGGCGGCTTTCTGGTAAACTACGCCGGCACTCATCAAGCCTCGGCGACGCGTGTAGACGCGGTGGTCGATTTCTACGGCCCCTCCGACTACGGCCAGCTTTCTGAGTTGCGCGTCTCCCATCCCGAGCTTTTTAATATGCAGAGCATTAGCCGCCACGCGGCGAACGGAGCCGGCATCCACTTTTTTGGTGTAGACCAGTTGGACAAGGCCGGGTTGGCAAAGCTGCACGCCATCTCGCCACTTTTCGCGGTTCGCAAGGGTATGCCACCGTTTCTCTGCATTCATGGTACGAAAGACGACCAGGTGACCTACGGTCAAACGACGGAGTTTTGCGCGGCCATCCGGAAGGTGGGAACGCCTTGCGAGATCATCACCATCAAGGGCGGCGGCCACGGCATGTCTAACTGGACGACTCCCGAAATGCAGCATTGGAAGCCGGAGATGGTAGCGTGGCTCAAGAAGACGCTGCGTGCGGAATAGGCATGGAAAATAGATTCTTTGATTTAAGCGGGCAAACCGCCATCGTTACCGGTGCGGCCACGGGCATCGGCGAAGCCATCGCGCGGCGCTTGGCCCGTGCGGGCGCGGCGATCGTCATCGCGGATCTGGATCGTGGCGGCGCAGAGGAAGTCGCAGCATCGATTGGCGATACGGCCTATGCGCTTCAGACCGACATTACCAAACGGGGTTCGGTGGAAGGCACGGTCGAGCAAGTGCTGATGCGTAGCGGGCGCATCGATATCGTGGTCAACAACGCGGGCATCGCGGGACGCGCGGCGCCGATCTGGGAGCAGACCGACGACGATTGGCAAAAAATTATTGCGATCAATATGACAGGCGTGTTTAACTTCTGCCGTGCCGTACTCCCGCATATGCGCACACGCCAGTACGGACGCATTGTGAATATCGCTTCAATCGCCGGCAAGGAGGGCAATCCGCGCATGTCGGCCTATTCCGCCACCAAAGCGGCGGTCATCGGCTTGACGAAATCGATTGGCAAAGAAGTGGCGCTCGAGGGAATCTGCGTGAACGCCGTTGCACCGGCCGTGGTTCAGACGAAGATTCTCGATCAACTCACGCCGGATCAGGTGCAATATATGACCGCGCGGATACCGATGGGGCGCACCGCGAAACCGGAAGAGGTTGCGGCGGTGGTTCACTTTTTGAGCAGCCCAGATTGTTCGTTTGTGACCGGGCAGTGCTATGACGTTAGCGGGGGGCGAGCGACTTATTGAGTTGGGGAGGACCTTGGTCTGTTTCGTCTCGTTCAATCCCATTGAGTCCCTGGGCCGTCAGCGCAAGCGCCTGGGAAACGTGTAGCCGTTCTGCTTCAGTTCAACTGGCGCAAATAAGCGACCAGATCTCTGAGCTGGCCGCCGGTGAACTCGGTCAGATCGGGCATTTCGGCGCCTTGCTTTAGAGATTGTGCGTGCGTGATCCAGGCTTCGAGATAGGCCTGGTTATTCGGATACGAGTTGGCCGCAATGAAGTGGCGGCTGGCGATGTGCGTGAGGTCAGGGGCCACGCTACCGCCTGCTTCCGTACCACGCACCTGGTGGCACATAGAACAAGGTCCTGTTAGGAAGAGTTGCTTGCCGGCGATGGCATCGGGCGATTTCGGCTCGGAACCAGATTGAAGCTGATGATCGATCCATTTTTCATAGTCATTGGGCTCCTGGGCGACCACGAGCAGGCGCATGTGGGCATGCTGCTCGCCACAGTACTCGGCGCATTGGCCGGCGTAGTTTCCGGGTTCGGAAGCCTCAATACGCATGAAGTTGGTGTGGCCCGGTATGAGGTCTACCTTTCCATGCAGAGCCGGGACCCAGAAAGAGTGAATGACATCGGCGGATTGGAATTCGATGTTGATGGGACGGCCGACCGGAAGGTGGATCTCATTGGCAGTTGTGAATTCTTTATCCGGACTGTCGTTCAGATATTGAACTTCCCACCACCATTGGTGGCCGGTTATGAGGATGTTGGGTTTGCCGGGCTGGTTGTGCGGCCCGTGAATGGGAAAATCCGCGAGAAGCTTGAGCCCCCAAATGAAAATTACGCTGAGGACGATTAAAGGCACGACGAGGCCACCGATGCCGATCCATCCCTGGCCGCCTCCCGCATCGACGGGCGCATGTTCGGCCAGCGTGCCACGCCGCCGCTTGACCGCCCAGACTATGAGCACCCACATGACGAAAGTAATCACCAAAAAGAGGATGGTCATGAACCAAGAGAGCGTTGCGATGCGGTTCGCGGCGGGGCCATGCGGATTGAAGGTCGATTGCGCGGGGCCGCATCCGGTCAGAAGAAGCAATGGCGAACTGATCATCGAGAGACGACGCATGGTGTCCTTACTGATGCGGTTGCGGAGCCGGATTGGCGATGGGCGGCGCCGGGATGACGGTTGGAGGAGGCGGAATGGTCTCGTTTGCGGGTTCCACTGGCGGGTCGGGCTCCTGCGGAGTGCGCAATGACTTGATGTAGGCCACCAGCTCCCAAATCTGATGCTCTGGAATCTTAGTTCCCCAGGCGGGCATTCCGTTCGCGCGGCCTTCGGCGATAGAGTCGAAGATCTGCGCGTCCTGATCGCCGTAGATCCAAACCGGGTCGCGGAGGCTGGGGCCCATGCCACCGCCGGCATGACCTCCGTGACAGCCAGAGCAGTTGTACCAATCGAAGAGGCGGCGGCCTTCCTGAAGCGCGGCCATATCGCCGGTTAAAGGATTCGTGCGATATGCCCAGCTAACAGGAGGACCCGGGACTGGCCCAATCGTCGTGGGCACCGGGGGCTGTGTGCTTGCGGCGGCTTGTTGCGGCTCAGTTTGACAAGCGTACGAAGCCAAAAGGAACGCAGTCGCAATAATGAAGATGAAGGCGCGCATCATTTAGTACCTCCCGCCGCTGGGGCGGACAGATCCATTTGCGGAATGCCGTAGGCGCGGAGCAAGTCGTGGATCTCCGGTGCACGGCGTGAGAGTTCTTCGTTCAGGCGATCCCTCAATTGGTAATTACCTGGGCGAACTCCGATGGCGATATCGAACGAGAGCGGGAGAGTCGGGTTGGATGGGTCGGCGGCGATTGGCGTGATGTCGAGAGGCGTGGCGGAGTCCCGGGAGAAGTAACCGGCGAGTGGGCCCCAAGCGATCGCAACATCCACCTGTTTGTTAGAGACGGCGCGTATCAGATCGGAGGG
Organism: Bryobacteraceae bacterium; assembly: GCA_036272835.1. Taxonomy (GTDB): domain Bacteria; phylum Acidobacteriota; class Terriglobia; order Bryobacterales; family Bryobacteraceae; genus Bog-105. The sequence continues at coordinate 10,901 of DATAXY010000010.1, read as the reverse complement.
CGGATTGGCTTCCGCCAAATTGCCGAAAATGTTGTAGCCCACGAGGTTGTGTGCGAGCCCGCGACTGAGGAGCGCCTCGACCGGAGGCGAGCTACGGTCGGCGTCGCCGAGGACATGCACACCAACACGTAAACGACGAAGCCGTGGATCATCAAACGAGTGGATGCGCAGATCGCGATCATGGCGCGAGACGAAGACGTAGCTGGATCGGTAGTAGGGGCGCGTGGTCGTTGTCTCATCAAGCCCCTCCGGGACGCCCATTACGACATTGCAAGCGCCGCTGCCGAGCGTTTTCCTAAAAAATGCGCCGCGCTGCGGGTACCAAAAGTACGAGACGTGAGCGCCAATATCCTTGCCGATCATCGCGGCCATTTCATTTTCGAAGCCCTGCTTTTGCGCATTGGAGTAGGGCAAGTTATTGGGATCGGCGCACACGCGAAGCGAAATAGGGGCAGCGGGCGCGAGGGTACCGGCGGCCAGCGTGCATGAAAACAAGAGTCTAGAGGCCGAAAACATAGAGGAGGTCTCCCGGTTGCGTTTTGGCCTTAATATCTTTCATAGCGCCCACCACGCCGAGCGCGGCGTACGGATCGTCATTGGAGATCGCGGGCAGCGCGGTTGCGCCCATCCAGCCTCCAACGCCGGAATAAATGGCGACGTACTGCTTGCCGTCCGGCCCCAGGAAGGTCATCGGGTCGCCGACAATGCCCGATGCAGTCTTAAACTGCCAGAGGATTTTCCCGGAGTGGGCGTCGACTGCGCGAAACCAGCCCTCCATGGTCCCGTAGAACACAACGTCACCGCCGGTGCTGAGAACGCCGCAGTAGACTGGCAAATCCGGGTCTTTGACGGTCCACACCTTCTTTGCGTTAGCCACATCCCAGGCCACCAGTTCGCCCTGGTACCCACCGGGGCCGGGATACATGCGCACGCTCGCACCCAAATATGGAGTACCCGCGATGTAATTGACTTTGGAACCTTTATAATCCATGCAGGTGTTATGCGCCGGAATATAGAGGTAGCCGGTTCGGGGATCGAACGACGAAGGTATGTAATCTTTGGCGCCGGTTGAGGACGGGCAGATGTCCGTTGTGTAGTGGCCGATATGGGTGCGTTTGTCGGGATCGATGTCCGGCAGGCCGGTCTTCAGGTTATAGCTGTTGGCCCAATTGGCGGGCTCGTATTTTTCGGCGGAAAGCACTTCGCCGGTCTCGCGATCGAGCACGAACATGAAGCCGGTGCGGCCCGGATGGAGCAGCAGTTTCCGCGTCTGCCCATGCCAGGGCATGTCGATCAGGACGTTTTCCATGATCTCGTCGTAATCCCAGGCATCGTGAGGGACGACTTGGTAGGCCCACTTGGCTTGGCCGGTCTCGGGATTCCGCGCCCAGATGGTGATGGACCACTTATTATCGCCGGGGCGCATGTCGGGGCTCCAGACGCCGGGGTTTCCCGTTCCGTAATAAATAAGATCAAGAGTTGGGTCGTATGAGACCCAGCCCCAGATGGTGCCGCCGCCCAGTTTCCATTGACCCGGAGTCCAACTGGTTACGCCGAGATCTTTGCCGCGATCTTTCGGATAAAAGGGCTTGAAATTTGGCCCGATGAGGACATCGGCATCCGAGCCGGTGCTGAAGGCGCGCCATAGAATTTTGCCAGTGTCTACGTCAAGAGCGGTTAGTTTGCCTCTAACACCGAGTTCGCCGCCGGAATCGCCCACCAGGACGACGTTCTTGACCACGAGCGGGGCCATGGTGGTCGTTTCGCCGTACTTGATGTCGCCTACCTCCGTTCTCCATACCTCATGGCCGCTGGTGGCGTCGACTGCGACCGTATGGGCGTCGAGAAGGTTATAGATGATCTTGCCATCGGCATAACTGGCTCCGCGATTCACGATGTCGCAGCACGCGACGCCGACAGACTGGCTGTTGGGGTTGGGGCGATAGATCCACTTTTGAGGGAAGCCAGGCTTAGTGAGGTCAAGAGCGATTAAATTGTTGGGATAGGGCGTGACTACATACAACGTGTTATTCACGACCAGCGGCTGGCCTTCGTGTCCATGAGGTATGCCCGTTGACATGGTCGAGACTACGTGTAGGTTTTGCACGTTCTTGGTGTCGATCTGGCTGAGCGGGCTGAAGCGAAGATTGCCGTAATCGCCGGCGGGAGTGGTCCACTGGCCGTCGGCCAAGGGGGCAACGGCATGAATACCGGGAAGGGCACCCGGCACGTCCATCGTTCCGCCGCTTGCGGTTTTGCCGCCATTTTGCGCGGCTAATAGGGGCAAACCGGCATGGAGCGCAATCACCATTGCGGCAGTGCCAACACCGCCGAGGACTGCCTTCGCTATGTTCACTCGATCCATCTCAATCCTTTCGATTCAGCGCAAAGTGTACAGATAGGCTGCGACATCGCGGGCCTGCGAATCCGTGAGACCAAGAGTCGGCATGGCGGTTTTCGGTTCGATTGCCGACGGGTTTTCGATCCACCGGACGAGATTGGCGGGAGAGTTAGGCAGCTCGCCGGCGAGCATTGTTCTTTGTGCGAGAGACGTGAGTGGCGGCCCAACCACGCCACGTGCCGCAGGAACGCCCGGAATGGTGTGACAGGCTCCACAACCGTACTGTTCAATGACCTGCTTGCCGCGGTTCGGATTGCCGTCGACGGCTACATCGTATGATTTTGTTACTTTGCCCCCGGTGCAGCCTGCCAGAGTCGTAAACGCAGCGAGAAGAAGGAACGCTTCGACCGTCAGCGGCGCCTTCATCGAGTCCTCACGCAAAGGTTGATCATCATCAACGGGATGGTCAGCCAAACAAGGCCACAGCCGAGGGTGACGCTTACGAAAACGCCAAGCAGGGCCATGAATTCCTGGCGGCCACGCGCTTCGGCATCCCGGAGACGGGAATCGCGAGATAGGCTTTTCCAGTTCGCGTAGGACGTTGTTCCAGCGAAGACAGCGAGCCCAAGCAGAATGAGCGTCGCTGCGAAATACACCCAAGCAATGTCTGGACGTACCTTGGAATTTCCAGGCTGCTGGCCTTCCTGCAAGCAGGCCCACCAGGTAATCAGTACGTCTCCTACTGCCAGTCCGACCCACGCACAAGCGGTTCCTGTGAAACCGAACCACAGTTTACTGGGAGAAACCTCATGGGGGCGAGTTGTCGTTTCGTTAGCCATGGACAATTAAATTGGGAATTGCATACATGACGATGAAGACGCCAATCCACAGAAAGTTGACGAAATACCAATACAGCGCGACGGTTTGATACGGGCGAAAGGGGGACTCGCGCGCGGGTGCATAGCGGGGCAGCACCAACGCGTAGGCGAGAAGAAAGATGCCCACCACAACGTGCGCGACATGGAGTCCGCTGATGGCGTAAAAGATGGATCCGTAGGAGTTGCTGTCGGGTGCAAGCGTCTGCAGTTGCGAGCGATAAGAGAAGTACTGGAGAGCGATGAAGCCCAGGCCGAAGAGAATCGTGAACAGCAGAGCCACTCTGCCGGCGGCGTATCGTTGGCGTTTAACTTGGCCTTCGCCCCAACGCAGAATGAACGCGCTGAACAGCATCACTGCGAGCATGATCCAGGGGTACGTCATGCCTGGGGGATTGTTGTCGGCCCATCGCTGCTTGCCATTGCCGAGATAGAAGTAAGCGCAGAACAGGCAGACGAACAGCGACCCTTCGGTCGCAATAACGCACCACATGGCATAGATGCCGCGGAGCTCATCGAGAGGCAAGTCGCGAATCGAGGCTCCAGGGCGGGCTGTCTGAGGAACGGAACTCATATTCCGGCCTGCCCGGGGCGCGTCCACATCCAATAGAAGCCCACCGCGAACGACACGACGAACGCGGCGAGACCGACCCACATCCAGTGAAAAATAAACGCGGCAAAGAATACAAACATCACGAGGGACAACACGAGCGGAGCGAGCGTGTCCTTTTGAATCGTTGCGATTGCGCGGGGCTCAGCGTCGAGCCAACTCGTGGTCAGCGTCAACCGGCCCCGATCCAGAATGCGGTCGCCGTCAGGATCGGACTCCTCCGCGTAATCGTCCCAGAGCGGATGCCGAGTAGCGACGGTAGGAAGATGAACGGTCGCGTAGGCTTTTGGCGGCGAAGTAGTCTCCCATTCAAGGCCGTCGGAGTTCCACGGGTTCCTGCCGGCGATCTCACCGACCTTTATACTCATAAGCAGGTTGATGATGCTGAGTAGAATTCCGACGCCGAGAGTAAAAGCGCCGATCGTCAGCAGCAAGTTGAGCGGCTGAAGTCCAAGTCCCGCCTCATAAGTGTAGATACGGCGTGGCATTCCAAGTAATCCCAGGATGTGCATAGGAAAGAATCCCACGTTGAAGCCGATAAACATCACCCAGAAACTCCACTTACCAAGCTCTTCGTTAAGCATTCTCCCAGTAATCTTGGGAAGCCAGTAATAGAAAGCGGCGAATACAGGAAATAAGTTCGCCCCGATCAGAACATAGTGAATGTGAGCGACGACATAGTAAGTGTTGTGTGCTTGCCAATCCACCGGAATAATACCTGTGAATACGCCGCTTAAGCCGCCGATCACCAACATAGCAATAGCGCCGAGCGCATAGTGCATGGAGGCGGTCGCGACGGGACGACCCTTCCAAACCGTGGCGACCCATGCAAATACTTGCACAATGGTGAAGATAGAGATGGTCATACTGCCGGCGCTGAAGAAGCTCATCGCCATGTCCGATAATCCGACAGTGAACATATGATGCAGCCACACGCTGAAGCCTACTAAGCCGGTAAGGATAGTCGCGATCGCAACATAGGGGTAGCCGACGATGGGACGGCGGGAAAATACAGGTACGATGAGCGAAATCATTCCAGTAGCCGGAAGGAAAATGATGTAAACCCAGGGGTGGCCGAAAAACCAAAAGAGTTGCTGCCACAAAACCGGATCTCCGCCGCCACTGATTTGAAAAAAGTGTGTTCCCCAGCGTCTATCCAGTTCCATGAACACGCATGCCGTCGTCAGAGCGGGAAGTGAAAACAAGGTAACGAACGAAACGGTCAAAGTACTATATAAGAACAGCGGCATGCGGCTGATAGACATGCCCGGTGCGCGCAGCCTCAATATAGTGACAATAAAGTTTATGGCGCCGCCAGTGGTTGAGATAGTCAGAAGGATGAGCGCGAGCGCGTAGAAATCCATTCCCAGCGAGGGGGAATAAGTGGAGTTCGTATAAGGCATATACGAAAACCAACCGGCATGTGGGGCCTGACCCATGAAAGGACCAATATAGAGGAATATTCCCGAAATGAGATATGCCCAGTAAGTAAAGGCATTCAGGCGCGGAAATGCCATATCCCGCGCCCCGATCATGAGTGGGACCAGGTACACAGCAAATCCGGATAAAATTGGCGCCGCGTACCAGAAGATCATGGTTATGCCATGCATCGAGAAGATTTCGTCATACACTTCCGGAGAGAGGAATGCATTGTTGGGGTGCGCAAGCTGAATGCGCAAGAGAAGCGCTTCAACGCCGCCGATTAGCAGGAAGGTAAACGCGGTGACCAGATAGCGGATACCCAGCTCTTTGTGGTCGACTGTGGCAAACCAGCCCCGGAGAGTCTTCGGTCTTTCCCACAGTTCCGTTAGCCGGGCCTCCACCTCGACAATGTTCACGCAACCTCCAGCGAACCTAGAACAAATACAACGGTAAAAAGTTCAGTAAGATATGGCAAAAATCGATTACTGCGGCATGTCCTGCGAAAGCACACCTCGCAATTGACTGCTCAGCACCCTGAAGCTATTAACGGCGCTTGTGCATGGTCGTTACGATGTTTGGATCAACGGGAATGTTGAATGTTACTTCAAATTCCGCTCGTATAACATACACAAAGCTTCTAGCAGTCGTGCGGCGGGTTAGTGTGGTTTCGAAGCGGGATTAACTCGCGTTGCTGATGCGAGGATAATAACCGTTACGGGCTTGAACAATGAGATTCTTTTTGTCGACCGTTAGTTCGATCTTTCGGAAATTGTTATCGCCCGTTGTGTTGCCGGAGGTGTACCCGATGCTGTACTGGTTGCGGAGTTCTTCTTCAATGGAAGAATAGATATCGCTGACCGTCTTTTTCTTGGAAACTTCGAAATAGCCTCCGCCGGTCTCTTTGGCAATCTGCTTCAGGATCTTCTTGCCGTCGGGACGCTCCATACCGCCGCCACGGCCGCCATAGCCACCATGACGGCCCATACCCGGGCCGCCAAAGCCGGGATTGAAGGCGGACTGTTCCTCGTCGGCGATGCGAACGGCGTAAGCCATCGTGCTGGCTCGGTTGGCGGACGATATGGATTCTTCGAGCGAGACCTTACTGCCATTGTCCTCACCGTCTGTGAGCATGATGAGAGCTTTGCGGCCGGATTGTGCCGACATGACTTGATCAGAGGCCAAATAGATCGCGTCGTAGAAAGTGGTCCCCCCGCCCCGGTGACCAGCGCCACCGCCATGGCGTCCGCCGCCACCACGACCACCCCAACCACCACCACCTCCGCCGCCGGGCCAGCCACCGCCGTTGCCGCCCCCGCCGTTGTTGGGGCCATTGTTTGCGTTGGCGAATTGTGGTGTATCGAGCAGATCGAGAGCCTTTTCAAGCCGCTCGCGGGAGGGGGTCACGTCCTGGAGCAGTTCGACCTCGCGATCGAAGTGGATCAGGAAGGCCTTGTCCTTTTCGGGGCGCAATACCTGTTCCAGAAATGTGTAACTGGCTTGCCGCTCCGTTGAGAGCATGCGGCGTTCGCTTCCGCTGGTGTCCACCAGGAGGCCGATCGTCAAGGGAAGGTTCGATTGCTGGGCGAAGTAGCGGATGGTCTGCGGACGGCCGTCTTCAAGAAGAGTGAAGTCGTCCTTGGTGAGATTCGTCACGATATGGCCGTCTTTATCGCGGACTGTGGCAAAGACGTTCACCACTTTGACGTCGGTGGAGAACGTCGGCGGAGCCGGCGAGCCCTGTGGCTGGACCTGCCCGGGTGATGGAGGGACGCTCTGCTGAGCGCGCACGAGCCGGGACGCTGGTATGAAAACGAGTGCGGAGAGGAGAAGGTCGCGTCGTTGCATAGGTCTGCTTTCCCGTAAGCGGCTTGGACGTGCCCGAAATGGGCGCGGTTACGGACGTAACAGAAGATTACAATCAGTTTGTGAATGAGGATGCCGACAGTGATTGTTCATCGCCTAATTGCGGGTGCCGACCGGCGCCCGTAGACCGGCGCCAGTTCATACAGATGCTGGGCAGTGCGGGCGCGGTCACGTTGATAGGCCAAAAGGCCGTGGCCGGTCCTTTCGAGGCAGCCGACTTCGAGCGCCTGGTTCCGCCGGATAAGAAACTCTCACCCGATTGGGTCCGATCGCTCTACGCTCGAGGCCAGCCGACGGTTTATAGCGGTAAGGATCTGGAAATGATCGGTATGCCCGTGGGCGGCCTTTGTGCGGGTCTGCTTTACCTGGGCGGCGATGGAAAGCTGTGGCTTTGGGACATCATGAACCAGGAGCGCCCGGGAATCCTAGGAGCGGGCACAAGTGGGGAAAATTACATTCACCCGCCGAAGCCGGTCTCGCCGGTCCGCCAGGGCTTTTCGCTACAAATCAAGACTGCAGGCGGAAGCGTGGTTCGGCCACTCGACCACCGGGGATGGAAGAATACCACTTTTCAGGGCCAATACCCGATCGGGCTTGTCCAATACAGCGATCCGGATGCGCCGGTCAGCGTGCGTTTAGAAGCTTACTCGCCTTTCATCCCGCTCAATACCGACGACTCTTCCCTTCCTGCGACATTGCTGACTTACACGGTGACTAACGATGGCGGAGCACCTGTCGAAGTCACTTTGGCCGGATGGATGCAGAATGCGGTTGCCATGTATACCGCGCTCCCGGTGGTTCGGACTAACAGCTTTTATCAGGAGTCATCTCTAACATTCCTCGAGTGCGGGATGAACCCGGCTGTAGGCGCTAGCCCGCAACACGACCACGGAAGCATGGGAATTGGAGTGTTCGCGACAGCGCAAGAAGTATCGGTATTCTCGGCGAATCAAGAAGTATCGAAATTCTCAGCGAAGCGTTCGGAGATCGATCCCGATGGCATTTTTGCGACAACTTCTAAGCCGACCGACAAATTGGAGGCGCTGAACAGTTCACCGGATCAGTTGGTAGGGGCGCTAAAGTATGCGATGAACATTCCGGCTAAAGGCGCGCGGACTGTTACGTTCGTGATCACCTGGCACTTCAAAAATCTTCAACTGAAAGGCATAGAGGGCGCCGAAACCGGCCGTCATTATGCCACGAGATTTGCGGATGCTTACGCCGTCGCGAAATATGTGAGTGAACACTTCGGCCGGTTACAAACCGACACTCGTCTGTGGCGCGATACCTGGTATAGGGGGAACTTACCGAACTGGTTTCTGGAACGTACGCTGGCGAATGTCTCGATTCTTGCAACGACAACCTGTTATCGATTCGGCACAGGCCGGTTTTACGGATGGGAGGGCGTGGGCTGCTGTGCGGGCACGTGTACCCATGTGTGGAGTTATGTGAACGATGCGGAGTTTGCGGGGCAGTGCCGGCAGCTTGCAGATCGCGGCAGTAAGTATATCGGGGACAACTTATTCAATGGCGAGTATTTTGTGCAAAAGCCAGATCCGGAGAAACCGGATGTAATCGGGTCGTACGGCACTTGTGAAATCGACCAGGTGCTTGGTCAAAGCTGGGCGTGGCAGGTGGGATTGGGGCGGGTGCTGGACCGGACCAAAACGCTGAGCGCATTGGGGTCGCTGTGGAAATACAACTTTACTCCGGATGTCGGGCCGTTCCGGAAGGCGTTTCCGTTGGGCCGCTGGTATGCGCTGCCGGGTGAAGGCGGATTGATCATGGCTACAAATCCACGCGACCTACCGAACCCTTTTCATGCGCCTACATTCTGGAGTGCGGAGTATTTCGACGAATGCATGACCGGCTTTGAGCATCAGGTCGCCTCGCATATGGTCGCCGAGGGGATGGTGGAACAGGGCCTCGCGGTGACGCGCGCGATTCATGACCGTTATCACGCATCGCGGCGCAATCCTTGGAATGAGATTGAATGCAGCGATCATTACGCGCGAGCCATGGCCAGTTACGGAACGTTTCTGACTATGTGCGGATTTGAGTACCATGGGCCCAAACAGCACATCGGGTTTGCCCCGCGGACGAAGGAACCGATTTTCGAAGCTTCCTTTGTGGCAGCAGAGGGCTGGGGGGTGTTCGCGCAACTGGTCCAGCCCTCCCAGGTGATAGTGGCTTTGGCAGTGCGGTGGGGGCAAGTACCATTGCGAACGTTCGCTCTTCAACTGCCGGAGGGGCGGAGCGGCAATGTGTTCTCGGTCAGTTTGAACAACGAAAAGTTGCGGGCGCGGGCGGATAGGAGCGAGGGCCGGTTGAACATCACGTTTGAGAGCAGGGTTGATGTGAAGCGGGGCGATGTCTTGAGATTGACAGCGATTTGAGGGGCAACGGATTTTAACGTGGGCTCTCCTGATAAAGGCCGATCATATTTCCCGCGGGGTCGCGGAACGTCGCGATCCAACTGGTACTGTCCGGCGCGTCCGGGCGAGGTGGGTCGACGACGGCGCCGCCGTGAATTGTAACCTGAGTCAGCGTGGCGTCAATGCTGGCCACCCAAATGTAGGGCAGCAAGCCTGGTTCGCGCGCGATTTGCCGGCCAGTGACCCAGGCGCCGCTCACGTCTCCGGCGGCGTCATCGAAGCTCGGATGTGCGCTATCGCGATGCCGAATATTCCAGCCGAAGACTCTTTCGTAGAACGTAAGCGACTGCATCAGATCGAGTGCGGGAATTTCGAGATAGCACAGGCGCGGGCGCGGCAGAAGTGCGAGACGACTGGTGGTCGTTTGGGAAACGCTGGCGCCCCATTCCTCCGGGCTCAAATCCCGAGCGTGGCGGGAGAAGAGCCAGTGGTGACCGTCGAGGTCCACAGCTCCGTACTGACGCTCGCCATAGACGGTCTCGTGAAGATCCTCGACAATTTCGGCTCCGGCCGATTTTGCTCTTTCGAAGTGTGCGCCGACATCCTCGACGAATATGGTCAAGCTCTGCGTTGCGGATCCCAACCGCGCTGGAGTTCCGCTGCCAGCCCGCTCGGAATGCAGCATAATCCAGGCATTGCCCAAATGCATCTGGGCGCCGGCGACAATCCCTCCAGTTTCACCATAGCGGAAGTGTTCCTCGAAACCGAAAGTCTTGGTTACTTTCCGGCGCAAAATTCAGGAACTAACTGATTTGTTTTCATAGCGCCTCGACGGAGGCCGGTGCACGGTCATACGGAATGGCGGAAACGAACTGGCCTGGCGGCTCTGACGGCGAGTGGGTTGTCGTCCCGGACCCCAAACATTTTTATGCAGGAATGTATTGACGACATTCGCTTCTTTGTTGTATCCTCCATAAAGATGACACGAAAAGGTATGGCGCAGAAACGGGATAAACTTGCCGCTACCCTCGCCGGTTGCGGTGATGTCCTGCGCGGCTCCCTGCTCGAGCGCACTACTTTTCACAACGGTGGTTGTACCAAATGCGCGCGCGGTGAGGGGCATCCTCAGTGGGTTCTCAATGTGAACTACCCCGGAGCGAAGAACCGTCAGTTGAGTTTGCTGCCGGAGCAGGTTCCCCAGGTGCGCAAAGCTCTGGAGCGTTATCGCCAGGCAAAGGAAACCCTGGAGGCGATCAGCGAACTCAACCAGTATGTATTGCGGCTGGACCGGGACGAGTCGAAGGAGCGGGAAGCGTGATCGCCGCGCGCCGCCTTCAACGCAGCTTCGCCGATGGTTTTATCACCGAGGAGGTGAAGGACCTGTGGGAACCCTGGATGCGGCACGCCGACGAGGC
>DATAXY010000009.1:0-10928 GCA_036272835.1 Bryobacteraceae bacterium | reverse complement strand
GTCGTTTCGAGCCGGAATCGGGTCAACCCGCGCGGCGTGAAGCGAAAGATGAGTAATTACCCGCTGCGGCCACGTAAGCATCCGCGCACCCGCCGTGTCGATTTTGCCAAGCGGATCAGGATCGTTAAGTGAACAGTATTGTGGTTAGCCCAAGTTGGTCACGAAAGTCTGCATTGCGCTGATTGAATGCGCGCCGTACGTCGGAGACATGGGCGCTTTACGGACAGGTGAATCTCCAATTAGCGTCGCAAGCCGATTTCCGCACTGATCATGTCGCTCGACAGAGTGAATTAGCAATTTGTCATTCATTCAAGATGAGCGCTGTGCGCTAGTTGTTATGGTTTCTGCCATTACTGCTAAGTCTTAGGGGAGCGCTGCGGTGGGGATTCTTGCCCTGGTATGGTCTCAGATTCCGGTGCTGAGACGCTAAGCCTTTGGCCATCCCGCTGACTGGAGCACCAACGCTGTCAGTTGTCTTGTCCCTCACCGCGCTGATAGTGGCAGAGGCTATGTTCCCCATACGAGTAAGAAAAATGACTATCGTGGGGCGCAGATGCGCGGATGAGGAAAGGCCGCGAGCAGGAACTGAGAGCCAAAGCAAGAGAAGTTCCCCTTCGCGATTTCTCGTGAAGGGGGAATGCGTACTAAAGCAAGGTCAAGCCTAACGTGGCGAAGACGATCCAGTCGCTACCACCTGTTGACGGGGCCGTGGCACGTGCCGACGCCTTTGTCGCTGTAAGAAGACGGGCCGGTTGTCTGTGCAGGATCCTTCAATGCCGACTCGAAATCCCACGCGTAGCCGTTCTGATTGAGCGTCAGGCCCATCACACCCCAGAATTCCCCGGTTGCCGCCTCGAGATTCTCTGCGTTGAAGTTCGGGTTGCCGCTAGGATCGGCGGTTGTTGTGTCGGTTGTGACGACCGCATCGAGTGTCTCGCCGCCGGTGCCCACGATGAATTCCCGTATGCCCTTCTTTGGATCGTAATTCCCGGAAGGGTCAAGCGGGCGGTAGCGCGCATAGAGGTGGTCGTGTCCGTTCAGCACTAGGTCGGCTCCGTACTCGTAGAGCAGTTGCCAAAAGGCCTGAGCGGTCGGCCTTCAGGTACGGCGATGCTGTTGGCCGCGCTGAACGTGGGCTGGTGCCAGTAGACGAGTGTGCACGCGGAATGATTGGCGGCGAGATCGTTTTTCAGCCATTGGAGTTCGGAAGCAAACCAGGAGCCGGTGCAGCCGCCCGGCTGTGTCTCGCACTCTATATTGAGCGAGATAAGGTGCCACGCGCCCAGATTATAGGAATACCAGCCATCCCCGACCCCGACTGGGCCCCCGGCTGGTACTGTGTTTCCGAGCCCGCCCGAGTGCTCGAAGTGCCCCGCCTGTCCATCCGAATACGGCACGGGTTGCGTGAAGATACCGCCGGTGTCAGGGTTGTTGGCGATCGTAGCCGTCATCATGGTTCCATCGGCATTGTGCTGGACACCGTTGAAGTAGGAGAAATAGCCGTAGCCGGCAACGCCGATCGCGCCGTGCTCGGTATAAATTCGTGATTGCCAGGCGCCGGCCGCGTGATCATTTTGAAAGCGCCATAGGTCAATTCGTACGAGTTCTCAAAGTCCGAATATTGGCCTACCTGGTATTGCTCATCTCCGACGAGCGCGACGAGGTCAGGTTTCATATTCTCAATCTGCTTCGCAGTGGCCGCCTGGGACGCGTACAGATTCTGAGCGGTGTCCCCAACGCAGTTTTCACTCCCCTTCTCACCACTCGGCTCCGTCTCGCCTGGCTGGCAGGCGACGTCGCCAACCACCGCGAGCACAGGCGCTGAGCGACCCGTCCTTGCGTAAGGCCACGTATTGTCCTTGGAATTTGGACTGCCGTTGCCGTTGGAGTTTTGATTCTGTGAGTTTTGATTCTGCGCCGATACACCAACTGCAAATGCCAGCACCGAAGCTATGAGTACAGCCGCTCGGAACCTTCCTTGGATCGTCTTCATGCAGTTTCCTCCCGTTCGGATTTTTGAAACGCCTGCCGAGGGGAATTCTATCCTTTCAATATTTCGTGTGTATGTCGAACGTGCGAAAAACCGCCATAGATGCTGGAGAATCTGGGCACCGCAAGGAAACGCTCGCCACGGAATGTGTTTGGCGGTACCTGGACCCGTGAGAGAGGCCTGCCGTAAGCGAGGCCGTAGTCGATGCACCACACTGCTGATTCAAACTGTGCCGCGGAACGAGCGCACAAGCGTGTTAGCAGAATCGCCGCATCGCTCGATTTGCACGCGATGTGGTGCTCAGGCGTAGCGAAACAGCGCCATGAAACCAAAGTCCATATGCTGCTGGATATGGCAGTGAAACAGCGTCAGGCCCGGCTGGTCGGCGACCAGATCCACCGTGGCGCGTCCAAATGCGGGAACGATCACCGTGTCTTTCTTGATGCCGGCAGTCGGCTTGCCGTTGAGTTCGACGAGCTCGAACAGGTGCCGGTGGATATGCAGAGGGTGAGAATCGTCACTGCGATTGTGAAACACCAGCCGGTAGCGGCCTCCCTGTCGGAACAAGAATTCCCGTTCATGCGGATATTCTTTGCCGTTGACGAGCCAGTGATTGATTCCATTGGGTCCGCCGGGCACTTTTTCAAAGACCATGTCGATGGTCTGGTCCGGCCCACGATGCGGCGCGGTCGTGCCAAAGATTGTGTAGTCCCAGCGCGACTTCGGAGGCGGAGTCCATCGTGCGTGCTGCTGTTGGTTGGCGTACTCCACCACGATGCCCATGCCGGATTGCCGCGCGACACCGCGGAGCTCCCCTAAAATCCAGACGCCTGGCTGATTCATCTCCACGATCGCATCCACGCGCTCGCCCGGGGCGATCTCAATCACATCGACCGGCTGAGGCGCCGGTACGGGATTGCCGTCGGTAGCGATCACCTGAAACTTGTGGCCGGGCAAAGCTACGCGATGAATTTGGGCAGCGCTTGCGTTGAGCAGGTGCATCAGGAGGCGCTGACCCGGCTTCACGCGAAGGGGATCCCCCACTCCGAGTATTTTATCGTTGATCGAATAAAGAGGGGCGCTGACTTCGAGTCCGTTCGGACGCAGGTCTGGAGTGGCGGGTCTTTCGGGCATCGGGTCGTTGGGATCCGCCGCCATCTCGTCCTGATCCATGGTAGACAGAAAATATTCCCATTCACGCAGCGCTAGAAAGACTTCTTGGTCGTAGAGTCCAGGGTCATTCACGGAATCGATCATGAAAAAACCGAACTGGCCGGTGTAGGCGCCCCGATGCAGATCCATCATGGCTGCGGTGTGCGAGTGGTACCATCGCGAACCCGCCGGCTTGGCCACGAATTGATAGCGCCGCCTGCCGTGGGGCGGGACCGGGGGGTGCCTTCTTCCCCCGCCCCATCTACTTCCGACGGAACGAACAGGCCATGCCAATGCACGTACTCCGGAACGTCTGTGTCGTTCACAACATCGACGGTGACGGGCTGGCCCTCGCGCATCCGTAGGAGAGGACCGGGGACTTTTATTGTTGTAGCCGATTGTACTGATTACAACCTGCGGCGCCAGCTCGACCATCATGGGTGCGATTTGCAGGGTGAAATCCGCCGCACGCTCGGTGGCCTTCGGTTCCAACGGCACCATCAGATGCTGTGGCAGCCCCGGAACTTGCTGGAGACCTAGCGACTCCCCAAACGCGGGCCGCAGCTCGCCTGCCCCGGTCGCGATCATGGTGGCCCATCCAAGCCGTACAAAATCCCTTCGCTTCATGCGATCCTCATCCCGGCCGCGAATGCCACTATACAGACGAGTACCTCAACGAGCAATGCCGATAAAAAACTCTCCTGATCGTTTCCATGTCCATGCCCTTCCTTCCTTATGTGGTTGAACGGTTGGGCAAAATCCAAGGTACGTGCCTTCACCAGGAAAATGTTTCGTCAGATTTGGACAGAGTTAGCTGAGTTGAGGAATACAGCCTCAAACAATAGACGGCAGAAATTGGCTCACAGCCGATTACACGCTCTTGAGGGTGCGCGAGACCCAGAACGCAGGACAAAGGGCCAAAAGTCGAATGCTTTGCCGTCATGGACTTCGTTCTACAGATAGCTTCTCAGAATGGTGCCACACTGACGAGAAACGCGTTTTCTGCCAATCTCATAGTAGCCGACTTACCGGCCAAGTGGATTTCAGAACGGTAGCGTTTCTCAGGACCAATCGGAGACATCTCTTCCGGATAAGCCCGCGGTTCACTTGAGCGGACTCCCCCTTTCGTCCCGAGAATCCTCTCGGTTCGAAGGACTCAAATGCGTTTCGATGCATAAATGATCGCTGCGGGAGCACACTCTTTTTCTGCAACGATCTTCCAACATGGCTTGCGGAGTTCGCGCAATGAAAACAGCGGAGACGAAAGAGCGGAAATGCCAGCAACTAAATGGGGCGTCCATGTGGCAAGGGTTGCGCCCACTGCCAACACGGATATAACGACCGTTTTCACTTTCGCGAATTCCGCATCCCCCATGGCTTCGGAGTACTGTGTTATCCACCGATCGAAATCGGTTGCTGCAGCGCGCAAAATGTGGTCGCGCTTTTCGGGTTCATTCAAAATCTCGGGCAATATTTTAGTTTGCCACTTTCGAATACGATAAAGAGAGTCACGATACACATCCTGTTTCCTGAATTCAACGATCGAGGAGAGCGGCGTATCTAACGCGGGAACAGGCAGGCGAGGGAGCACGATTTCGAGCATGGGTGCTTCAGAAACGTCTTTTTTCAATTGTTCAATGCTCGAATCGAAGGTCTGGGGATCATGGTAAACGGGAACGGCGGTCACGCTGTCCACGCCCGGTGGGATTAGGTGCGCGTATCCCTGCGCGACCTGTAGCCTGGTTGCATATTGCTTGTCTCGGCTGAGTGTTGTCGCGAGGATCTCGTTCGTTACCGATTCCTGCCAGCTCTGAAACTCGCCTTGATCCCAGTCGAAGCGGACGGCGGCATCATTCTTTGACAGAAAATCGACTTCGGCGGATAGCTGATCGATCTCCTGCTGAGAGAGCCTTCCAACGGGCTGCTTAGGAATCGGCACAAGAACGCGATCGAACAAAAGAAGTGCCCGGCGGTAAAGCTCTGTGCGGTGATCATAGATCGAAAACGTTGCCCAGTGCTCGTCTGGCATCGCGCTCCTTTCAAGTTGAAGCCCTTTACTTAGGTCTCATCCGAGTCATCCAAGTCTAGTAGATGATGAACCCGATTTCGATGATAGAGAGACTAACATTTACAGTTTCGCTCAGTTCGGTCCGCTCTTCGCGAAAGGTCCCGGTGTGCAAAGATCGAAAGGCGGTTGAACTGGGCCGACTATACCGGGGACACCTCACGAAACGGAAATTTATGTACGTTTGCAGAAAATCAACAAATCGTTCGCCTTTGGTACTATGGATCACCACTGATCGCGTCGGGTAACCATGTGCCCCGCATCATGCAGCGGCTCCTCAGCCAGCGGCAAAGCACTGATCCGGTTCCTCCCCTCCAAAGGTCTGGCTCACCGGCAGCCGGGATTCTCACCATCTTCTGAAAGAGGAGTCGTGTCATGTCCTTCATTGCGCTTGTCCTGAGCGGCGGTGGTTCCAAGGGAGACTTCGAAGTCGGCGTCGTCCGTTACCTCAATGACCGCAACACCGTTCCCAACATCGTCTGCTCGACCTCCGTTGGCTCGGTCAGCGCCCTCAAGGTCGCCGAGGGCCCCTCCGGAATTCCCGGCCTCGAAGCCGCGTGGCTCAGCCTGCTCGGAAACGGCGACATGTACGGCCGCGAGGGCTGGACGATGGATCCGGACATCGAGCCCACCATCCTCAGCGCCGCAACCGCTCTGCTCTCCGATCCGCCTACCTCAGCAAGCGTGAACGACATCGTCTCGCTGCAGACCATGGCAACCGACATTGAGAATGGTGCTTTCGGCCCTCCCGTCGTCACGGGTGTCACGGACTTTTCAGGAATCGATCCCGCGACCGTCATCCGTATCGCAGGCTTTCTTCCCATCGCAGGTCAGGCCATGGGCATATTGCTCGGTGCAACGGTTGACACTCTGGACAAAGCGCTCAACATCATCAAGACCGAAGTCTCCATCTTCAACCTGAATCCACTCGAAGCCCGCGTCCGCACCCAGCTCAATCAGGCCGCCGTTGCCGCCTGGGCTGCCAATGGCAACCGCCTGCGCATGGCGACTGTCGGCCTCGCATCCGGCAGTCTGCGATTCGTCACCGAGAGCGGAGAGATGACCGAGCGCGATGGCCTGACCCCGGCTTACGACACCGAAGCGGCTGCGACTCAGATCAGGACCACGCTACTCACCGGCATGCTCGCCTCCGCAAGCATCCCCGTTGTCTTTGGCGCCGTTCCTATCCATGATGACCTCTATGTCGACGGCGGAATCCGCGCCACTCTACCCACCGAGGTCGCAGCACAACTCGGCGCCACACAAATCTACGGCGTTCAGGCCGCCGTTCGCGACACTGGCCGCCGTCCCGAGCTCAAGAATGCCAAGCTCCTCGATATCGCCATGCGATCGCTGATGGACCTCACCATCAACGAGATCGCCTATGCCGACAGCAATCGCGTCGGCACCTGGGGCAACAACGTCACCGCCACGTTCATCCAGCCCCGCGTGGATATCCACGACTCCTTCACCGTTTATCCGGCCTTCGTCCGCAACGCATGGCCTACGGTTATATGTGCGCGGCAGACGTCATCAACCCCCAGCTGCCCGGCCCCGGAATCGGCGAAGAGGCCGCCGATGAAATCTCCATCATTCGCACCGCCGTCGCGCGGCTCGAGTGTTTCCTCGAAGGCCGTCCCATTCCGCCAACCATGATCACTCTGGGCCGTGTCCCAGGTTCAATCTTGGACGCGGTTATCGCCGATATCAAAACCCTCAAAGGCCGCATCCACAACCAGGTCAACACCCGTGTCGCCGCCAATGGCGCCATGCCGCCCACCGATACCACCTGGTCCGATCATCGCGAGTGGTGGCAGAACTGGGAACATCACCCTCTCTATCAGGAAATCGCCCCAGCCAACAAACACATCTGCGCCATTTCCTGCACCAGCAATCGCCTCGATGCCTTCATCGTCTCGCAGCCCGGCACCATCCTCCAGGCGACCTGGCGGCCCAATACGAAAGAAGGCTGGGAAGGCTGGTATCAGGTCGTCAAAGGCAAGTCCGCTCCCGGATCAGTAATGGCAGCAACCGCGCGCCACGACGGCTCAATCGACCTGGTCGTGATCGGCACCGACGGCGGCGTCTATTCGGCGCAATGGGACCAGAGCTTCGCAACCAACGAGGGCTGGCCAGGCTGGCACGGCTTTTCACCCGTCACTACCGGCAAGACCGTTGTCGGTGCTTCCATTGCCATCGTCTCTCGCCGCCCAGAATTTCTCGACGCCTTCATCGCCAACCCCGACGGCAGTATCTGGAGCGCTGCAGCCGATCCCAGCAATGCTGCATGGAAAGGCTGGTGGCGGATCGGAAACCTGCTCAGCACTCCCGGGGGCCGCATCAGCGCCGTCTCCCGCGCTCTGGACAATTTAGACATCTTCGCCACCGACGCTGCTGGAACTGTCAAATGGTCCCACTGGGATCCCACCAGCCCCGGCGGCTGGACTGCCTGGGCGTCGCCCATGCCCGCCACCAGCAAGCCAGGCCAGCCGATCGCCGCAGTCTCCCGCTCCGACGGACTCATCGACCTCTTCATCACCGACATCATCGGTCGTATCCTCACCGCAGCCTTTGACCCAACGAATGGCTGGCGTGGCTGGTGGCAGATCGGCAATCTCGTCGCGCCCGCCGGTGCGGAGATCGGAGTCGTTAGCGCCCGACCAGACTTCCTGGACATCTTCGTCGTCGATACCCAGGGCCTCGTGCAATCCGCGCACTGGGACCCCTCACTCGCCGGATGGTCCGCCTGGACAAACATCCTCCCCGGAGTCGTCACACCCGGCACGCCCATCACCGCCGTCTCACGCGCACCCGGCTTCATCGACATCTTCTGCATTGGAAACGACAGCATCGCGGTAACCGCCGGTTTCAGCCCATCCGGAGGCTGGGCTGGCTTCTGGAGACTGACCGCCACCCTCCCCATCAATCCACTCGAATCCACATCCGTCACCGGAGGCACCGAGTTCTAACCTGTGCCAATCGCTAAACGACGCCAAGACGAGCAGGAGCAGACTCAGCCTGCTCGTCGAGACCGCATATTTCGACACCGCATCCGGGCTATCCGCGATAGGCCTCGACAAGCCTGCGCTTTACGTTTGCCCACATTCTGAATACGACGAACGAAATCTCACTTTTCTAAGAATCCGCCACTAGCTGTAATGAGAGTTATGCCGTGTTACATCGCACTTCGCTGCCTGATTACTCGGCTCGAAGCGCTTCGACGGGACCGACAGCAGCGTGCGGCGCGCCGGCATCGCGCATGACGCACCACGGATTCTGGCAATGCCAACGTGACAGATGCGGCGGCGGATGATCGTCATAATACATTCGGATGACGATTCCGAAGAAAATGCTGAGTGTTGGCATGAGAGACGTCGGGCTGGTCCCACTTTACGAAATCCGACACATGGAATGCCCGCCGTCAACTTGACGTCTAACGCGCGACTCGTTGATTGAACTCAGTTGCCGAACGCGCTCGGGAACCACAGGGAATCGTCGGCGACGGTACAGCCACGGGACCGGAAGGCTGTTTCAACTAAGCCTTCGCTGCCGCACTTGGCTATATCTCGCGCATGACTCTTCAAAACCTCGACTTCTTAGTTCGCCTGCACCAGCCCCGCGACAACTGCAGCAATTTTATCGAGTATCTGATGCCAGCCCTCTACTTGACCGCTATTTGTTGCGTTCTCCATGGTTTCATTTCCAATGAAGGTGAGTTTCGTTTGGCCGTTTCCCAAATCCTCAAAAGTAATCACGTCGTGCGCATCCTCTATAGCCTGATGTTCTATTCCATAGTGCGCAGGTTCAACCTTGTTTCCTTCCGAGTCGGAAAAGTACATGGAGGAAACGATCTTCTCGTGAAGAACAATCTCGTGGTATTCACCACCATTCCAGAACTCCTGCCCATCCGGCGCTCTCATGCAGCAGAGAAACTTCCCTCCCACGCGAAAGTCCATCTTGCAAAAGGGCGCAGTAAAACCCTTCGGCCCCCACCACTGCATCACGTATTTCGGGTCTGTCCACGCCTTCCAAACCAGTTCGCGTGGGGCATCGAAAACTCTGGTCACAACCATCCGCTCTGTATCGTTAACCGTGCTTGTTGCCATCTTTGATCTCCTTTTTCATTTGGTTCACAACCACATTCAACTTGTCGAAACTCTCTTTCCAGAATCGGCGATAGTTCATAGCCCAGTCGCTGACTGTCTTGATCGCCTCTGGCCTAAGCGTGCACACACTCTCTCGTCCACGCTTCGTCTTGATCACAATCCGCGCCCGCACGAGGTAGGCAATATGCTTTGAAATCATCTGCTGCGAGAGTGCAAACGGTTCCGTCAATCCATGCACAGAGGCAGGCCCATGTGAGAGTCGTTCGATCATCGCCCGACGGGTTGGATCAGACAGAGCCGCAAATATTGTATCCAAATTACCCACAACCATATGGTAGTGGATGGCCCGTCGATGTCAAGGAGAATTCTGCGATTCCTGATTTTTGTTTCCTTGATCTCTGGACCAAGACGACGAGAGTGTCGAACACAAGGTGCGCAGGAACGCGAGCCGCGCTCCGTTTAACGCCGGCAATCAGGGTCGGAGCATGCGGATTGCCTCAGGACTTGTCATTGATGCATCACCGGCCTGTTGGCCAAGTGATCTTTTTGCCAGTTGTTCGCCAGGAGTCCTCAATCGTCGATGCGCTCGTGGGTTCGTATACGTACGGATATGTCCCTTTTTCAACTGCGATCGTCGCAAGCCTGCCACTTGGGCGAGAAACGCGCTACTCCTAGATTGGGGCAGCGTTGTCCCAAGTCGGCATTGAGTCCTCCAAGCCCGTTTTTACCTCGCGTCCGCCGCACAGCTGAGCGCGGAGCGTTTTCATCGCTCACTCTGGCGGAGGCGGCACCCGCCCTGCGGGGCCGTGACAAAAGTTTCCAAATCGCTATCCTCCTTCCCCACAACTACTTACCTGCCTTTTGCCGCGAGCCTCCGCACGTCCTATCGGATCATCACATCGAAAATCGAACCAAACTAACGCTGCCAAAGGACCACCAAACCAACCAGGTCAATCTCAAAACGCAAGCTCAAAGCCAAGCCGCGCACAGGCGCTTCTCAGCCGTTGTGCGCGGTTCAAGAAAGCTTCAACTCGGAAAAGAGCACCGGCCCGACCAGCGCCGAGGGCCGTGAAACCGTCTCGCAAAACCGGACGAAGCATGGACTCTGCGGCCGCTTCCGAGTCCTCCCAAATGAAGATCAAACCGAATTCGACGACCTGCTCGAGCGCTTCATGGCCGCCGAAAAGCCAGCCGACGCCGTCGAACAAGAACTGGTCGCCCAAAAAGCGCACAGGTGCTCTTCAGCCGTTGTGCGCGGAAAGAAAGATGGTTCGCCACACCTGGCTCTCCGAACGCGCCCTCCGTTGCCAGGAGGCCCACTTCCTGGTTCAACCCCGAACGGAGGCTAACGAATCCAGGAACAGCCACACCGTACACATCTTGAAGGGCCTCGATCTCTACACCCGCTACCAGGCCCATCAGGATGAGCCAGCGGTTTGTCAGCTAGGCGAAGACTCGATAAGGTCCGGGCCTATGTCCGGCGTCAATAACTAAATTCCGTCAGCGACAATCATAATTCCCTACCGTGTGTCAGCGACATCTGCCGCCACTATGGTCCAGCGACATTAACTTGGGATTCTGGGGAACTGGCCGGCGGCGGAGGGCGAAGCCCGGA
>DATAXY010000008.1:0-70925 GCA_036272835.1 Bryobacteraceae bacterium | reverse complement strand
ACCAGTCTCCCCACGCGCTTCCCTCCCCGGCGTCAATACCGTCGTGTGTCCCGACTTCGAAATCGGGATTGCCGCTGACGTCAAAACCGTGAAAACTGCTGTCCTTTTATTCCGGGCCTAACATTAAGCCGGGGGATTTTTCGATTGCCGCCCAATCACCGCGCTGAGAGGCAAGATCGTGTAACGATTCACGAGATCACGCACTTCGCGCCGCCCGGCCGCCGGCCGCTGCCATCACCTTGTTGGTGGCAAGGTCAATTGGATGCAGGACATAGCCGAACATGTCATCGCGGAGGATTAGGAAGAAACGAAAGTCGCGTTCCGCTAGCAACACCTTTTATCCCGCTCGCTTTGGTCAATTCCCAATTGCGCGAAAAGAAAATCCATAGCGAGTCGGCTTACGCGCCGCACCGCATCGGCCGTATTGGAGGCATTGTGCGAGCCGAAGATGCAGCGCGGATAGTTACGAAGCGCGGAGCCGGCCGGCAAGGGCTCCGTTTCAAACACATCAAGTGCTGCGGAATGGACGATCGCGCACTCAAGCCCCTCCAAAAGCGCATCCTGGACGATCACCGGCCCGCGTCCCACATTAACCACGCGTACGCCGGGCTTTAGTGCGCCGAGCAGGCTGTACGAAAACATGCCACTCGTGCTGTCATTGAGCGGGCAGGCGAAGATAAGGAAATCGGCCTCACCGATGCGATGCGGCCACGGCGCAGTATCGACCGTGAGGGCCGGCTCTGGCCGGAAGACGGGGTCGTAAACGATGACGTGTATCTCGCTGGCGAGCAGGCGCTTGGCCGTTTGGTGCCCAATGTCTCCGAAGCCGACAATGGCCGCGGTCCGTCCCGCCAGCGAGATCCCGGTGGGCTTCGGCCAGCACATGTCGCGTACGCCCCTATCGATGAGCATAGTCTCGCGCGCCAGCGCCACGACATACCCCATCACCAGATCGGCAACCTCGCGCCCGAAGACGCCGGGAGTATGCACGATGTTCAGGCCGAGCGCGCGGGCAGCTGCGAAATCCACATTGTCGATCCCGACGCCCCATTTGACCGCAGCTCGCAGCCGGCCCGCGCAAGCGGCGTTGAGCACCGCGGCCGATGCTGGATCATCCCCGATGATCCAACCATCGAAGTCCGGCAGGAGCGTGATGAGTTCATCCTCGCTCAAAGTTTGCGTCGTGGCAGCACGCACGACGGAAATCCCCGCCGCGCGGAACGCTGGCTCGAATTCATCCAGCAGCTGGAGCATTGGCGGACAGCTTACGAGAACACGCAACGGGTCTTTTGTCACAGGAATGTCCGACGCAAGGCGATCGACTCGGCGATATCCCAATCTTCGCTGTCGTCGATGTCGCAGGACTCTATTTTTGAGGTCTCAAGCAGCAGTGGCTTCTCACCGATACGAGCGTGGGTCGCTGCAAAGCTGTCGGTCGTGAAAATATAAAGGTTCGAATTTTCTTCAAACCACGGCTCCAGATCCTGTGTCCTTACTAGGTTTTTCGGATTGTGATTTACGGACGAGCCGTCAGCACGATAAAAACGGGTCAGATGTTTCTTGACCGTAAAAAGCGAGTCCGCGCGCAAATCAACCCTTGCTCGTGTGAATGTCGCCAGCGCGTCGCGAATAGTGGCAGCGCGCAGTAGGGGATTTGTCGTGTGTGTCATGAGATATGTGTCAGCGGCCACCTCTGCGATGTCATCGGCCAGAATGAGATTCATGCTGACATGATCGCCGCAAAGCGCCAGCGCGCGATCGCGAAGCAGAATCCGGCCGCCGCTTTCGAGGCCTGATTCCCGCAGCAGGTCTCTGGCATCAGTATTCATCACTACGAGATCTATTTCTGGTAGCGACAAAAGCGTATCAAGAATCCATCGATAAAGAGGCTTTCCTGCAAATAACCGGAAGTTCTTGGACTTGACCCGTTCGCTGTGTGCCTTCATGGGAAGGAGGGCAACGAGGGCATAGGGTGGTTGGCTCATGCTGGTTTGGCCCTTGCATCTCGTCATCTCGGGAAAAATATTGTTCCTTGAGTTGCCGCGACAGAATTCGATGGTGGTTGTTGCCGCAAGGCTCCTCAATATTGCATAAGCCTAAACATGGTGATCTCGTAGCACGATCGTAGCAAATTGACATTTCGCCACGGCTCAAAGATTGGCCGTGAAACGAAATGTTTGATAAAATGCAAAAACAATTGCCCCCTGTTCTTCCTATTGCCCCCCTTTTGCAGAGAAAGGCAACGATCAATCCTTATCGGATCGGCTGCCATGAAATACTTAGCCGCTTGCGCTGGGATCTGAGACTCGAATCGTGGCGTTCGCGAAAAAAGTTGCGCGCACTCAAAGACAGCCACGCGGGCGAGAAAGCAATTATCCTTTGCAACGGACCTTCACTCAATCGCGCCGATTTCGATCTTTTAAAGAGAACGTATTGTTTCGGACTCAACAAAATCCATTTGCTGTTTCAGCGTACGAGCTTCCGGCCGTCTTGTATTGTGGCGGTGAATGCCTTTGTAATCCAACAGGCAGCTAGCTTTTATAACGAAACCGAAATTCCGCTATTTCTAAGTAGCGTGGGACTGGGCATAGTCAGGCGCGCCATCAATCGCGTATTCATTCATCCGACAGGTTTGCATCGTCGCTTCGCGCGTGACTGTTCGATGTCTTTCTACGAAGGTCATACGGTGACATATGCAGCCATGCAGTTGGCATACCATATGGGGTTTACCGATGTGGCCCTCATTGGTTGCGACCATTATTTCGAGACCAGGGGACCTGGAGGACTCGTTGTGCAGGGCGGTGACAAGGACCCGAATCATTTTGATCCTAACTACTTCGCTAATGTTCCATGGCAACTCCCGGACCTTTTGGAAAGCGAGGTCTCTTATAGGATGGCTTATAATATTTTCACAGTCGGCGGCCGCAGACTGGTGAATGCGACGGATGGAGGCAAGCTTGAAATCCTGCCGCGTATGTCGCTTGGAAGCTTTCTGTGTGCACGGTAGGTGGAATCGGCCTCTGCCCTTCACAGAGATCTTTTTGCTGTCAGATTTGGTGAGACCAAGCCCCGCTGTGCCGGGCGAGCTTGCGTTTTAAGCGTCCAAGAATTCGGTCGAAGGGCGTCTTTTTCTTGATTATAGAGTTAGGGCCATCCGTCCCATAAACCCGCATTATCGTGTTAATTATTATCCCCTCCTCTTCCGTACTCGGAGTTCTCAAAAACAGATAATCAGCTTGTGATGCAAATGAGGCTTGGTATCCGGTCCAGCCCCAACGTTTGAAGCCAAGCTCGCCAAGGTATTCAAAGACTTCACCTTCCAGTTTTAGTCCCTCATACAGCGGATAGCGAAAACACTCTAATTCGATGCCTAGACATTCCCGGGCGAGGTATCTTCGCGCACCATCGAGAACAAACCATTCCCCGCTTTGAGTATCACTCTTTAGGAAATGAAATCGCGGACGATCAGGAGATAGTTCCGTAAGCACAGTATCCAACTTTCGGATTTGACGCTTAACTCTATCCCGCAACTGAGCACGCTCAACGAACGTCGCCGCAAGCTGCCGATTGCCTTGGGTTTTTAGCCAATCGTAGTTTTCTTTAACCCAGACCAGGTTTGGCACAAGAAGCGAAGAGCCTATTCCATCCTCGCCGTAAATGGAAAAATCAGCTTCGCCATCGCGGTCCCAGATTGCGATATTACTATGTATCACGTTCTCGTGGCTAAATTGTTCACCATTCGGTTCGAATGAAAGCGTTGTGCCTACGATGGATTTATATTTTGACCAAGGGTATTCAAGTCCACCAACGGAGCCTATATCAATTAAATTAATTCTTGCTGTGTTATGTAATTTCAATCTTAGAGTATAAAGCCTTTCTGGTCATTTCTCGATATATAGACCGGCCATGGTGTTCGTCCCGAACATTTGATCTGATTGGAAATGCAACTTAACCTCTCAGGCAACATGAGGCGCGTCACAATTGTTTGGAGGGAGGATGTGCATATCTGGCATCCCAACCAACCATGGTCTGGGAGTCGGGCATCGGGTATTTGATCCGGGAATTAGTGCGTTGTCGATCGATCATTACACACATCTTACGGGATCCTCGCCGCGCTCGGCATTATCGCTTCGCCCACGGGGACGGTTCGGATGCCGCTAGCGGACGGGCATAAATGGCGAGTGGGCTAGCGCAGATCGGCAAAATCGATGGCCGGAAGATTTTCGCTGTAAGTGTTCATCGTCCTGTGTGGTGGACTCGGAGTGGTGTGCAGCGCGCGCCATAGAAGCCGTGTCGTGCCCGCCAGATTGCGCAGCATGTGCGGATGGGTCAGCGCCTCACAGAAGGCAAACAGGGGCCGCGCTAACGCGCGCATCGCGGTGGAATGCAGCCAATGTTCCTCGCGTTGGAAAGCGGACGCTGCCTCGGTCAGCGGCGGATAGCGGCGTACCAGAAGACGATCCGGGTCGTGAACGATCAGGTTGATGCCGTTCCACCAGCCCGCGCTAGCCGCCGCCATTCCTTGTGCATCCATATTGTTGGGATGGCGCGGGGTATAAGCCTGGAACGCCAGTGCGTAATCGGGATGGGTGACGAGGAAGTCGCGATTGGCCTGACGCACTTGGGGATAGTTGCAGTCATCGATCACGATCACCACGCCGGGCGCTAGGTGAGGACGCGCCAGCAGTAGGCACATCAACTGGCTGCGATAATCGTGCGGGCCATCGACAAAATAGACAGCGATCTTCCTGCCGCCGGTCAGCGCGGCCAGTTGCGCCATTGCCTCTTCATAGCCCTGCACGACGAGATGGGCATTCATTAGACCATAGCTGTCGCAGGCGGTTTCCACTTTACGGCGGTTGCCGGCGCCGTCACCGAAACTGAAATTGTCGATGCCGAAACAGGCTAGCACGGGATTGGCGGCCGCCACCGACAACAGGGTCAAGCCCTGGAACACCCCCACTTCCGCATAGCAATTTTCGCCGCGGCACGACTGCACCAGATGCTGCAGCAGATTGAGAATCTTGCGACCGGAATAGCCGGTGAGTCCTGCAGGCGACTCCATCGTCCAGCCGCGCTCTTCAATATCGCGCACCAATTCTAAAGCATTCATAGGACCGGCCACCACAGACTCCGCGGCCGGTCGTAGGCGATGTCGGCACCCGACAGCACCAGGTTAATAACCCGCCGCCGCGCGAACGCCGCATCCAGTGTTTGAGAGACAATCACCGGATTAGGATCGAGGAACGAGGCTTCCACCAGCGCGCAACCGGTGTTGCGGATCATGCGGCGTGCTCCGCGCAGGAAGGCTGATTCCGCGCCCTGAATATCTACCTTTAGCACGTCGATGCGCTCCAGTCCGTAACGTGCGCAAAAGCCGTCCAGGGTGGCGGTGCGCACGGCCACGTTGCGTGTGTCGGGGTTGAACCGTTCTACGCTTTCCTTCAGCAGGCTATTGGTCGCGTGCGAATGATCGTTGATGAAGAAATCACGGATCGCGCCATCGGTGTCGCACAGTGCCTCGCGCACCACAGTGACGCGGCTTCCCAGCGCCTCTTCGATTTGGCGGGCCATGGCGGGGGCGGGCTCGAAAGCGAAAACCTTCGCATTCGGCCAGCGAGCGAGTGCCAGCGCGGCGAAGTGGCCTAAATTGGCGCCGACGTCCACTATCGTCCTGACTTCATCCCCTTCGACGGCATCGACAAGTTGTTTCAATTTGGCGACGGCGTCCCGGAAATAGTCGAAGTGGCTCGCGTTGACGGGAATCTTGAGAGCCGCGCCTTGCAGTGTCGCGGTCATGTAGTCATGGCCTCTAGCGCGCTGCGCCAGGCAATGGAGTGCCGTTCCCACTCCGATGCCACTAGCCATGTGCCACAGGCCTGCCAGATGCTTAAGTTGGTTCACCTATCCCACCCCTGCGCGAACGCGCATTTAGGCCCACGCCAACCCGTGGCTTGGACGGTCGAAGCGCGGCAAAGTGTCATAATGCGGGAACTAGGTTAAATAGGAGGAAAGAGCCGCGAACGGCAAGGACCCGGAAATTCTTAGTCATGCCCCGTTCCCTATGGCCTTCGGGAAGGAGGGCGATGAGAGGCAATTCATAATCCGGATGGTCATCTCAATCATAGCTCCGATCTCTGGCCTTCAAGAGCGGATGACAGACTTTCATGCGGCGAATATCATCCCCAAAATCGGGTAAAAATGCGTGAGGCATTCTTCAAAATCGCGCGCCGCTTGGTTCCGCCGTCCTGGCGCATATGGGCTCGAGAGATTGTTTCGGGGAATCCCGACGAGATCGCCCTGATCGGAAGCATATTCGATCGGCCTGGTCAGATGGTGGATGTCGGCGCTCATTTCGGCGGCGCCAGCGAGCCTTTCCTGCGCCGCGGCTGGAAGGTGCTGGCTTTCGAGCCCGACGCGCAAAACTGCGCGGTCCTGGAAACGCGGCTGGAACGTCTTGCGGGCCTGACACTCGATAAACGTGCCATTTCAGATACAGTCGGCGAGGCCCAGCCTCTCTATAGCAGTCCTCTCTCCAGCGGCATTAGCTCACTGCACCATTTTCATCCCTCGCACCGAGAAAGTGGAAAAATCGCGGTTACGACGTTGGATGTAGCCCTAGCCCAGCATGGCGTTACGCGGATTGATTTTCTGAAGACCGATATCGAAGGATTGGATCTTTTCGCGCTTCGCGGTCTATCATCTGCGTGGCCAGTAACAGTAGTGATGAGCGAATTTGAAGATCGCAAGACTCGGTCGTTGGGATATGTTGCTTCGGACGTTGGCGACCTGTTGGTGGCACGGGGCTATCATGTGATCGTCTCGCTATGGCACCCTATCGTGGAATATGGCTGCAGGCACCGCTGGCGAGCTTTTGTCCGTTATCCTTGCAACATTCCAGGAGATTCCTGGGGAAATTTCCTGGGCTTCTCGCGGCCCGAAAATGCGAAGCGATTTGAAAAGTTTGCGCGTCGGTGTGGCCGGAAGATTCAGAACTGGTGTTGAACGCCGCAATGATCGTGCCAGTTGTGGCCCGCGCACTATAGGCCTCCCTACAGGAGAGTGCAGCGCTTGTAGGTTCATGCCGCGACATCCAGGAATGGTCGAGAAGTTCTCGCCGGCAGCTTCCGATCCACCGCTCGGCGATTCCGTTCTGCCATGGCGCCTGAATACTCGTGCGTTTCGTCTTTATATGCAACGCGCGCTGTCGATTGAATCCTGAAGCTGCTGCGAGAGGAGTGAATTGTTTGAAGAGGCCCACGTTCTAGCTGGCCACACCCCACTTAGCCGAATCCATTTTTCTCCGCACGTTCTCAACCGGACTGGGCTCTTCCAGCTCAGGCGCCGATGCCGGGCCGAGCTCGCGCAACTTCCGCGCCGCTGTCAGCACGTTCTTTTCAAGCGACCCCACCGTCGCGTTATAAGCCTCCGAAGTCCTCTCAATCGCATCACCAAGTTTCGCGAAGTGCTCGCTCATGGTCAGCACGCGGCGATACAACTCCAACCCCGTATCCCGAATCTTTTCGACGTTCTCGGCTAATGCCTGACGCCGCCAGCCATGTGCCACAACCAGCAATAGGCTAATTAAGCTGGTCGGCGTCGCAATCATGACCCGCTGCCGCACTCCGAAATCGAGCAGCTCAGGATCGTGCTCCAGGGCCGCGCTGAACAGCGACTCCAAAGGCAAGAACGCCACTACGAACTCGGGCGAAGCGTCCAACTGCTGCCAGTAGGCTTTCTCACCTAGTGACTTAACATGTGTGCGGACCTGGCGCGCATGCTCCTTCAGAAGTTTGGCCCGGTCGTCATCTCGTTCCGCCTCCGCTGCCCGCAGATACGCGTCCAGCGATACTTTGGCATCAACCACTATGCGGCATTGATTCGGCAGCTTAACGACCAAGTCGGGCCGCTGCGCCGTTTCGCCGAAGAGCGTCTTCTGTTCGTCGAAATCGCAGTACTCCACCATTCCGGCCAACTCCACCACGCGACGCAATTGAATTTCTCCCCAGCGACCTCGCTGGCTCGGCGACCGCAGCGCGGTTTTCAACTGTTCCGTCGACAAGCGGACGCGCTCCTGTAGCTCCGTAAGCGCCTGCACCTGCGACGTGATGCTTGAATACGCGCCGGCGCGAGTCCGTTCAATCGCCTGCATCTGTTCTTCGAATCGTTGCAGCGTCTGATTCACTGGCTGCACCAGATGCGCCAATTGTTCGCGGCTGCGATCCAGGAACAGTTGGCTGTTGTTCTGCAGCGCGTCGGAGGCAAGCGAACGGAACTTCTCATCGAGTTGCTGTTGCGTCCGTGTCAATAGTTGCAGTTGTACAGCCGCCACTTCGCCGCTCTTCGCGATCTCCGCTTGTTGACGGACGCTCGCCACCCGCGCTTCTTCAAGTTCCCGGCGCTGCACTTCGCATTGGCGCTGCGCCTCGCTCGAAGTCTGCCTCCACCGGTTTGCTTCGGCCCACTGATACGCGGCGAAAGCCACTGCCGACAGTAACATGATCGCCAGAATACCCAGCACCAAATTCATTTTTTAAAGCCAGTCTCGTGCTTGAATTGTTCCAACGTGTTGTACACAATCGGGCAGTACACCGCACGATCCGGCATATGCCACATGCGGCTCAGCAGGGAACCGCTGCCTTTCACCAGGTGCGGAAACGTGGAACAAGTTCCTGGCCGTGCCTCGTACACCGAGCACAAGTTCCCATCGAGGAACACGCAACCATCCTCGTTCCGTTTCAGGATCAATCCTTCGCCGGGAACCACGACGGTATAATCGCGCAGAAAATCGGCCAGCCGCATCCCGAGATGCTTAGCCAGATGTTCCGCATCGCGTTCATTAATCTGAGTCGTGGCCACCCGGCAGCAATTCGCGCACCCGGTGCAATCGATCGCTTCCTCAACGCCCTGCGCGATTGCCTTGAAACGGCGCTCGACGAAGTTATGGCGCTTCATCCATGCGCGAAAACGGAGGTTCTCATCACGCTGCTTCTCACCCAGGCGTTGGATTTGTACCAGGTCGGTCAGCACTCTTTTATTCTAGTGCTACCGCAAAAACGTGAAACTCGATTTCTGTTTGAACGTTCTGCGGTGCTGGGGCTTAGTCCGCCACCGGGGAATTTACAGTGAAGGTGAAAAGAGTATCGCCGGCAGCCACCAATAGATATTGTTGCCCGTCCACCATGTAGGTTATGAACGCGGCGGTCGGTGACGCCGTCAAACCGGAGTGCCAGAGAATTTTGCCGTTGGCGGGGTCGAAGGCAATCACGTTGCTCCCGTTACTGGTGAAGAGCAACTTGCCGGCAGTTGAGAGCGATGACACGATTCCGTTGCCGCTGAGCCATTGGTGACGCCATGCGGCTTTGCCGGTTTTGTAATCGATCGCCACCAGCGCTCCGCCTTCGCCGCCCGCTACTCGGTCGAGTCCCCCCCAGCCTTCGGGCCGTGCGTCGGTATCGGTCAAATAAAACATACTGTAGGCGCGGTTGGTGCCGACGTAGAGGAGTCCGGTTTCCGGGTCGAAACTCGGGGGGGCCCAATTTGTCGCCCCTCCGGATGGCGGCGAGACCAGGACTCCGTCGGTAGTCGGATACTTAGCGGGATCTGCTACAGGCGCACCGGCCGAGTTGAAACCTTTCGCCCAATTCAGCGTATTGATGAAGGGCTGGGTGACCAGATGCTTGCCGTTCGTCCGGTCGAGGAGAAAGTAGTATCCGTTGCGGCTGGCTTGGGCGAGCAGTTTGCGGGGTTCGCCTTCGAATTCGCCATCAATCAGAACTGGCGTTTCGACCGCGTCCCAATCGTGTACATCGTGCGGCGAAACCTGATAATACCAGACCATTTTCCCGGTGTCGGGATTGAGGGCGACGATGGAGCAGGTATAGAGATTGTCGCCTTTACGGCTCTTTTCGGCCATGACCGGATTAGGGTTGCCCGTGCCGATGTAGTAAAGATTGAGCTCAGGATCGTAAGTGCCGGGCATCCAAGTTTGCCCGGTTCCATGAGCCGCGGCATATTCATCGGGCCACGTGTCCATGCCCGGTTCACCCTTGCGCGGTGTCGTATTCCATTTCCACTGAAGAGCGCCAGTCTCCGGGTCGCGGGATTCCAGGAATCCAGGATTGTCGAGATGGTCGCCACCGATGCCAACCAGGACGTGATTACCAACGATGACGGGAGCCGCTGTGGACGTGTAGTCGAGTTTCGGATCCGCGATTTCCACCTTCCAGCGTAGTTTGCCGGTGGAGGCGTCGAGGCTCAGGAGGTGACTGTCGGGTGATTCGAAGAAAAGCCAGTTCTCATACATACCGACGCCGCGGTTACCTATCGTGCTGCCTGTATTGGGCGGATATTGATAATGCCAAAGTTGGCGGCCAGTGCGGACATCGAGGGCCCAGACATTGTTCGGCGAAGTGAGGTAGAGAACGCCATTGACCTGCAGAGGAGTGGATTTGACGGTGATATTGCCGGGACCTTCGGCGGTAAGCCGCGTGGACCAGGCGAGAGAAAGCGCATGGACATTAGTCGAATTGATTTGTGTAAGGGGGCTGTAACGGCGGCCAGAGTAATCGCCGTTGAACGTCGGCCACATCGTGGCCGGCTGTTTCAAGAGCACGCTGGGATTAAGCCCCTGCGCGGTCATCAGCATTGACCCCGCCAGTAGAGAAAGAACGAAGCGCACAGGCCGGTTGGTGGCCGTTGTCCGCGGGTCGGAAAGGGACTTCATTTAATAGTTACCAGGTAAGCGGTGAGGTTATGAATGTCGGAGTCCGTATACTTGCTCAGGAGATCCGTATGAGCCTGCAAAGGATCGCTGATCGAAACTGTAGGCGTGCTTCCATGACGCGTGAAGGAGTGAAACTCGCCCTTTGCATCGCGAAGCAGAACGTGGAAGTCATCGATGTAATCGAGGGTGCCCGTGAAGGTTTGGCCGGAAGGCAAGGTGACGGTGACATTGCGCTTGCGATGGCGGCTATTTTCCGGTTGAAGCCAGCGCGATTGCAGCGAGAGCGCGTCATACTTCTTGCCAATGCCGGCGAGATCCTTCTCTACGGAATGGCAGCCGGCGCAGGTGGACTTAAAGTAAACCTCGCCTTTGCGCGCATCCCCTGTTACCACATTCTGAAATTGATACGTATTGCGGTGATCTGCCTCGTACGTGCGGACATGAAGCCAGGCGACGACGTCCGAAATCTGGCCCTCCGTCAGACCGAGTCTGGGCATGCCCTTATCAGGCCGCCCTTCCCGGATAACCGGGCTGATGAGAATGCCCTTTTCGTCATCCAGAACCAGGACAGAGCGGATAAGGTCGGGTGCGCCCGGACCACCCTTGGCCCCTACACCATGACAGCCGGCGCAGTAGGTGGCGAACGTCTTACCGCCGCGCTCGACTGCCGCAGGGTCCTGCTTTGAGCCTGCGAGCGCGGCATGGCTGATCGAGTTGGTTTGGGCGCGCGGCTTCGACGAATCGACAGCAGGTTCCTGCGCGGCGACCGGCAGTACGGTTAGGAAAACTAAGCAGGTCTTTACGACACGCTTGCCGAATGAATGCATCTCCAAATCATTTAACCAAACGGGATTGATGCGGCGGCCGCCATCAGGACTGCACTTTGCGAATCACGCTTCCGAGTTTCGCGCGTTCCGCCGGCGTCGCGCGAATAAAGTCGCCGGTCGACTGGACAGGAGGGCGCTGGGTCTTACCTTCACCGATCTTTTCAGAAATCTTTTCCGAGATGGCCCGATTCTCAGCAATCCGGGCCGCGGTCCGCTCTGCCGGGGTCATCAGGTGGAATGGCTTGTTCGTCATAATGCTTATCTCATCATCTCGCATCGGCGGCGTGCGATCCTCGTCAAGATTCTTATCGGCCATGGCTGTCGGTCGTAATGTCGCCGGGAACAGTTCCCGAGAACCTCTCAGATCGCCGGTAAACGAGGTGCGATTCAGCGCTCATGCCCGCGTCATCCTGGCCGATAATCTGTTAAACGAGAGAATCATATATGTTTGCGTGGCTAACGGCCCGGAACGCCGTTCCCTATAAGAACCCGCGAGTCGTAATGCCGTCGGCAATTGCCGCGGTCGCCGCTCAACACATGCCGGATTTGATGTTTGGGTTTGCCGAGAACGTATTACGTATTGCTCGCAGAAACGATGCCCCTACGAAATTCGCAATTGAGTGCCGGACAGCCGCTCTGGTAATCGGATCTCTCGCGATGATTGGCTGCCTGGCTCTCAAAGAAGCCTACCGCGCCGGGGCCATAACAATGGACGATATCGAGTTGGCACGCGACTTAATTATCCAGACCGCTATCAAGGCGTTTGCAAAAGACAAACGCCGGGCAGACGAGTTTCGAGCGATACAAATAATGGGGTTTCTGCCAAAACATCTTAGCCTACAGGAATACGAGTTGTCGCTGATAATGCCCGTCCTTAACGGCCTCGGTCAAGTACTAAAGCAGGGCGGGAGCGCAGACACCTTCTGGGTTTCGGAACTCGGTGAGATGTTGGACGCGGCCCACGTGTCCAGGGCATTTGTGGCTGCTATTCTTGAATTCTTTTGGGTAGACTTTCAGCCTATGCTTCTTTCTGCGAAAGCGGACATGACAGCAGCCATTAATTAGAAGCGCAAAGGGCGCGCTTGGTGCCGCCGCCGTCCTGCGCGAGTTCCTCAATATATTGCCCAGTTACTCAGGCGCTAACTTACAGTACGGCTAGCAAGAGTAATCGTTACATCGTCATCCGGCGTCTTGGTAACCCCGCCGTCGCTCTCCGGATGAAATTCAACAGTCATGGTCTGGGCATTGACAACAATGCGGAGATATCCGTAATCGGTGTCGTCATAGCTTTCAAGCGTCAAAGTGTTGTCGATTTTATATGGCGTGCGATACGTTCCGCGCATTTTGGAAAGAGGTGAGTGACCGCCACACCCTGCAACAACGAAAGGGATCTGGTAGCCGTTCACGGTTCGGGTGTAGCGTTGATAATTGTGCGCATGGCCGGAGAGCACCGCATGAGGCCAAACCCCCGCCGTCTGGCAAGCGCTATCGATGTCTTGTAGCATTAATGGGCTGCCCCCGTGTTCCGTTGCGCCGGTGAAAGGTGGATGATGCACGGCGATGATAATCGCTCCGGTGAAGTTGTCCGTCTTGGTACGTGCGAGCGCGGTACTTAGAAACGTAATTTGTCGTTGATCGAGTATGGTATTTGAGCCGTTCTCACCAGAGATTACGCCGGGATCCTCGAGTACATTGCTATAAAGGCCAAGAACCCTGACAAATGGCGCCTCCAACGTAAAGTAGACGCCCGGTTGAATCATCGTTGTGCGCAACAACCCTCCCGAATCAGGCGATTGCATGGGGCTAAGGGTACAGAAGTTCCGCAAGAACGCATCGAGCGTCGGCTCCGGATCCCCGGAATAAACAACGCCATCGTGGTTACCGGGAATCGCAATTATGGGCGCCGGATAGTCGCGATACGGCTCGTAGAATTGGTCGTAGTAGTAGGTAGCCTCGCCGAAATAGTAGACCACGTCTCCGAGATGAAAGAGGAATGACGGGACGTCTGCCGTGTTCGCTTCCGCGAAGTCCGTCACCATCTTGTCCGCAACCAACGACTGCGTCGCCGGTCCGGCTACGCTGCCGGTGTCGCCCACGGTGTGGAAAACAATCTGTCCAGCCTGCTGAATAGCCTGTACTTTAGTCGCGCCGGCGCTCCCATAGACCTGTTGAAGAGTTAAGATCGGTTCGACCGCGTTACCTACGGGCTCGGGGACCAGTTCAAGAGTATTGAGTTCGCGCTCCTTTTGATCGGTTACCGGGTTCTTAAAGCCAGTGGGATCGGGCGAGGGTTGCGGTTGTGAGAAGATTGGTTCCCCGCTTGTAGCAGCATTTTTAGAACTTGAAGGCTCTGGCGGTTTCTTCGGCATGCATTAGTGGATGCCCTCACTAGAACATTTGTGACCTGATTACCCAATCATGTGCGCACAATTGCAGCCGCAACGGGTTCCTCACCCACCGGAACCATATCGAATAAGGCGGCGCCCGTTTTAAATCGGTTTGCCCGGATGGAAGGGATGCGAATCACGGCCATATCGCCCGAGAGCCGGTTCAGAATCAGCGCGTACTGGTTGTCGGGAGTGACCGTGATGAAGCGCGGCTCTTCGCCAACCTCCACGTAACCGATCGCTTTCCGGTTATCGATGCTGACGATACAAACGCTCGATCCCGCACGGCTGGCGGTGAACAGGTACGCCGGGGCTTCGCTACTTGCCATCACACCGGGTTCGTGGCCCGCCAACAATGTTTGGTCCACTTGCAGTGTGTGATACGGGTACACGATGGCGATTCCGTCCATACCGGCGCCGCTAATGAAGAGCTGGCCCGTTCCCCAGAAGCACAGATTTTCCGGGCGCATGGCGAGCGGGAGGTCGGCTATGGTCTGGAGAGTCGCTACATCTATCGCGGTCAACGAGCGGTCGTGCCAATTCGCCACCAACAGCACCTGCCCGTCCGCCCGGAATCGCACGGCGCCTGTCTCACCCGGCATCCGGACGTGGCGGCGCGGGCCCGTTCCCAAATCGATCAATTCGACAGTTCCTTCCGTCATGAACGAAATGGCCACCCGGTCGCTTCTCCACACATCCCAATCGAAGGGTCGGGCCCTCAGGCGGAGCCGTTGCAACACCCGAAGCGATGTCGAATCGATGACGATCAGTTCCCGCAGCGTGAGGGCCAGGAGCCGTTCGCCGTCCGAAGTCAGCTTCACGCTCAAGACGCCATCGCTTACCCGCGCCGACGCAATCAGTTCCAGCCGCGAGTCGATGATGTGGACCGATCCGTTCTCCGGCGTCAGGATATAACTGCGGTCGTCGACGGCCACAATCCCAGCCGGCGCCGCGCGGAGAGGAATAGTCTTCGTCACTCGGAACGACATCAAGTCGACCGCCGCCACGCTGGACGTCCCGGCCGTCGCGACCAGAGCAAACCCCGGATAGCCGGTGGCCTTTCGGCGCCCGCAAGCAGCCGTG
The DNA here is from genome assembly GCA_036272835.1 of Bryobacteraceae bacterium. Lineage (GTDB taxonomy): Bacteria > Acidobacteriota > Terriglobia > Bryobacterales > Bryobacteraceae > Bog-105. The sequence continues at coordinate 55,902 of DATAXY010000008.1, read as the reverse complement.
AAACCGGCGGTGGCCGCAACACCCATCCAGCGCCGGCGGCTGATTGTCTGGCTTATGTAATGATCTGAAAACAAAAAGCTTTTGACTGCCCAGCAAAAATTCAGAGTGCTTACTTACATATGTTACTCTCTCAAATGGGCTTCCCGAAGCAATTCCTGCCTGTTTTACCTCATGAATTTTAGGTCAGTCTTCAGTCTTATTTCGTCAGATCTTGCCATTGATCTCGGAACCGCTAACACGCTTGTTTATGCAAAGGGCAAGGGCATCGTCGTCAATGAACCGTCTATAGTCGCGATTAACAAGAACAACGGCGAGGTAGAAGCCGTCGGCAAGGAGGCCAAAGAGATGCTGGGCCGCACGCCCGGCAACATTGTCGCCATTCGGCCCATGAAAGACGGCGTCATCGCCGATTTCAAGGTCACTGAGCGCATGCTGAACTACTTTATTCAGAAGGCGCACGGGCGAAAAATGCTGGTGCATCCGCGCATTGTCATCGGCGTTCCCAGTGAAATCACGCAAGTTGAGAAGCGGGCCGTAATCGATTCCGCCTACCGCGCCAAAGCAAGCGAGGTGCATCTGGTGGAGCAGGCTATGGTGGCCGCAATCGGCGCCGGCCTGCCGGTCACGGAACCATCCGGCAACATGGTGGTAGACATCGGCGGCGGGACAACCGACGTAGCCGTCATTTCTCTTTCCGGTATCGTCTACTCGCGCTCCGTACGGGTAGCCGGAAACGAGATGGACGACGCCATCATGTCCTACTTGAAGCGCAAATACAACCTGCTGATCGGCGAACGCACCGGTGAGCAGATCAAGATACAACTGGGCTCGGCGTATCCGCTGGATCGGCCGCTGACCATGGAAATTAAAGGGCGGAACCTGATTGAAGGTGTGCCCAAGACCATCACGATCGAAGATAGCGAAATCCGCGAGGCGCTCTCCGAGTGCATTGCCACCATAATGAATGCCATCCGCGTGGCGCTGGAGCGTACCCCGCCCGAACTCAGCGCCGATATCAGCGATCGCGGCATCGTTCTGACCGGTGGAGGAGCCCTGATCAAGAATCTCGACCGGCGGATTCGGGAAGAAACCGGCCTTCCAGTGTCTATCGCCGAAGATCCGCTCGCGTCGGTGGTACTGGGGACGGGTAAAATGCTCACCGATTTCAAACTTCTGCGCCGGGTCGCCATCGAATAGCAAATTCACTGGTACCAGCCTTCGCACGCCGCTACAGTAGGAAGTAGAGCGAACGCAGAACCATTCATGGACGCCCTTCTTAACCGGTTTCGGAACCTTACGATCCTCGTGGTTGTGTTGCTGGCACAACTGGTCGGCTTGGCCTATCAAGTGAAGACCAATAACCAGGACGAACGCCTGGTGCGGGTTTGGGCGGTTAGCGCGGTAACTCCTATGGCAGGCATCGTCGAAGCCATCCGCCGTAACACAATCGGCTTCCTTGAAGACTATTTCATCCTGCTAGACGTTCGGGATGAGAACCGTAAGCTGCACGCCGATAACGATCGTCTGCGAATGGAGAATATCTACTACCGCAACCAACTCGCCACGGCCGAGCACGCCCGGGCTCTAAGCGTGTTCCAAGCGCAATCGCCGTCGAAAACCGTAGCCGCTCGCGTCATCGGCAACAGCACCGTCGCCACCGCAAAGGCGGTCTTCATTGATCGGGGCTCCACCAGTCATATTGAGAAAGGCATGGCCGTCGTAACGCCGGAAGGGATCGTCGGGAAGGTGACGGCGGTGTATCCGCTGGTTTCTCAGGTTCTTCTCGTCACCGACCCCACCTTTGAAGTGGGAGTCGAATCGCAGAAGTCGCACGTCCATGGGATTCTCGACTGCGGCTCCGGGAAGTGCCGGGTGACACAAGTCCAGAACGAGGATAAAGTGGACATCGGCGAATGGTTTTACACTTCCGGTGAAGATCGCGTCTTCCCGCGAGGCTTTCCCGTGGGCACGGTAACCTCAGCCGCGCCAGGCCAGGGCATGAAGGATGTGAAACTCGATTTGAGCGGCGCGCCGGGAGGTGTTGAGCAGGTCCTGGTGGTGCTCGAAGGCGTTCATCAGGAGATCCCGGACGCACCTGTGGAGGACACACCGGAGAAGTTGCTGCCGCCCCCGCCCCCAGAGCGCGACGGCCAGGTAACGACGGCCACGCAGCCCCAGACCGACGCCGATAAGCTCGTCCAAAAATACGCCGCAATCGGTGAGGTGGAGGATCACAAGTTCGGAGGGTATGGCTCCAACCTTCCAAACTTCAATTTGAAAGCGCCCAAGGCGGGGGCCGCTTCCACCTCCACCCAGAGCCCGCAATCCGCCGCGCACCCGGGAATCACAGCGCCGGCGGCCCCACCGGAAAAAGCTGCGGCCCCCGCTATTTTGGGAGCCCGTAACAATGGCAACCCGGCCAAAGTGCGTCCTCCGCAGTCCTCGGCGACCTCAACTGCTAGGCCGGCAGTCCAAACTCCAGGCCCCGTTCTGCCATTGGGAGCTCCCCGCCACAAGTCCACGACTTCAACCTCCACATCGGGTTCCACTACAACCTCCGGACACACGTCAACCTCAGCGCCGCAGTGATGAACGAGACTAGCGACCAGATTCTAAACCGTCCCATCCGTCAGAGTTGGTTCAGCCGGTTCCAAGTCGCCGCACTTGCCCTACTGACGGTGATTGCCATTATTGGCAAATTCTATTTGCCCCGGCTGATTCCCGCGACGGAATGGCTGGAACTGCCGCTGCTGCTGACCGTTTATTTCGGTTTAATGCGCCGCAGCCAGATTGCAGCGCTCTTCTTTGGTGCATTTGTGGGATTAGCGGAAGATTCACTATCTCCCACAAATTTGCCTATTGGCATGTACGGGATCACAAAGACCTTGGTTGGCTATTTTGCGGCCTCGGTAAGCATGCGCTTTGACGTTGAGAATTCGTTTATCCGCCTGCTGCTCTGCTTTTTCTTCTACTTCTTTCATGCTTTCTTCTACTGGATCATGCAGAGGGCGCTTCTGGGGCAGATTGTGCCGTTCGATCCACAGACAACCATGGTGCATGGGGCGCTGAATGCCGTGGTCGCCGTACCGCTATTTTTAATTCTCGATCGCATGAAGCTTTCTTCGCGGGATTGACGCCGCAAGCCGCGCTGCGATCAGTGCGGTTTCAACACGATCTTGATGCAGTTATCCTGCTTCTCTTTGAACATCGCGTAGCCGTGTGGGGCTTCTTCGAGCGGCAGGCGATGGGTGATGACGAAAGCCGGATCAATCTCTCCATTTTGGATACGTTGGAGCAACGGCTGAAGGTAACGCTGGACATGGCATTGTCCGGTCCGGATGGTGAGCGAGCGATTCATTAGAGAACCGATCGGGAACTTGTCTATTAATCCTCCGTATACACCAATGATGGACACAGTTCCGCCGTTACGGCAGGCCAGGATCGCCTCGCGCAATGCGATGGGACGGTCCATCTCGAGACGCATAGCCTGCTTGGCCTTGTCATATGCGCCTATAAGCCCAGGCGTATGTGCCTCCATACCTACCGCATCGATGCAAGCGTCCGGACCACGGCCGCCGGTCATATCCTTGAGCGCTTCAAGGACGCTCACTTCTTCGTAGTTCAGCGTCTCTGCGCCCGCCTTCTCGCGCGCCAGGCGTAGCCGTTCCGGAAAGCGATCGATGCCGATCACACGTTCCGCCCCCAACAGGTAGGCGCTCTTGATGGCGAATTGTCCCACCGGTCCGCAGCCCCAGACAGCGATGGTATCGCCTGGCTGGATGTTGCACATTTCGGCTCCCATATAGCCCGTCGGAAAGATGTCGGAAAGAAAAAGGACCTGCTCATCGGCCAATCCCTCGGGTATTTTGATGGGTCCGACATCCGCAAACGGGACCCGGGCGTACTCGGCTTGACCGCCCGCATAGCCGCCCAACAGATGTGAGTACCCAAAGACACCGGACGGCGCGTGGCCCCACATCTTCTCCGCGAGACCCGCGTTCGGATTCGAATTTTCGCAGAGCGAGAACAGGCCGTGCTGGCAGGCAAAGCATCTTCCACAGGCGATGGGAAACGGAACGACTACCCGGTCGCCCTTCTTCAATTTTTGGACTCCCGGGGCTACTTCGACGACTTCGCCCATAAACTCATGGCCGAGAATGTCGCCGCTCTCCATACTCGGCACATAGCCGTTATAGAGGTGAAGGTCGGATCCGCATATCGCGCTAGAAGTGATCTTCACTATGACGTCTTGCCGGTTCAAAATCGTGGGATCGGGCACCTGCTCCACACGGACGTCATGAGTGCCTATCCAACAGTTCGCTCGCATAAAGAGAAATCCTTTCCAAATGGTGCGATTTTAGAAAATTCTTTAAATGGCTGAAGCGTAATGCGCGGCAGCGAGTTCCTCCGGTGCGGGTGGGCGCCCCGGATGCATGCCAAAGCCGATACTGGCATCGGACTGCACCACCTCGCCCGTTTCCATATACGCTTTGAAGGCCCGGAGCGCGTCGCCGATGTACTGGGCCGGAATCGCCCTCAGCCGTTTCAGGGCCTCAGCGGCCAAGCGACCGCCGGGTGGCGCGATTTGCATATCGATACGGACGACAGTTCCGCGGCCGCCAATAGCGCGGCTGAATTCGATCGATCCGGATCGCTCAATCGACCCAAGGGCACGCCATGCGATTCTCCGATTGGGTTGATCTTCTACAACTTCGGAATCCCACTCGATCGTTCTCCCGCCGGGACCCCTCGCTTTCCAATGGGACCGCCGGTCACCGATTGCTTGCACGCTTTCCACGTGACGTACAAACTTCGACAGGTTAGTAACATCCCGCCAGACGCCGTACGATTCTTCCGGCGAGTGATCGACAATCACGGAGTGAGTTATATGCACGGTTCTGCGCGCGGCAATACCGTTTGGATGGCCGTTCCGGCTCAATTGCCGAGCACAAATTAGGTCGAGCGCTGTCACGCCCGCCACTGCCAACGTGGAAGCCGTCACTTTCGCCCGATTCGCGTCTTTAGCGGCAAAGCACGATCCGAGCGAGGCCAGGTCAACCGCATCGCCGGCAACTCGCGCCCAAAGCCAACCTGCAGGCCGGGATTCTGTCAGGATTCCAATGCCCGCCGCAATTTCGCGCCAGCCATAGGCCCGCAATATCGATTCCCTTTTATTGTTGACGGGCAGACCGGCAAGTTGTGCAACTCTGTCGGGCGCTATCAACTCCGCGGCGCCCAGACCGATGCTGAACCAACCCAGACCAGCGGCGAGTTTGCACGCGCCGCCATTCCGCGGCTTCAGAAATGTAGATCCTTGTTCCGTATCCATAAGGCTTTCTCTAACGGACGTAGGATGCCATCCGATTTCCGATGTTTCCCGAGGAAAACGGACAGGAGATTACTAACTACGTGGCAAGTTCCGCTACTGCAGAATAGTCATTTTAGAGGTGCTCGAAAAGGTCAAAGAATTCTTCATCACGTACTTGATAATTGGAGTCACGGTTACTGCTACCTTCACGGTCACGGTGCTACCCGGCTTATTGTTTGGGCTCCAAGTAGTAGTTACTGTTATGGAATTTGTGGGTACGCTGGGCATGGACGCGAGAACCGCGTTTTGTACCGTGGCAGCGGTGGCCGGGCTGGAACTAGTGGAACCATTTACGATGGCGTAGCGGGCTCCGGCGCGTGCACCGAATGTGGTTGTGTTGTAAGTAAACAGGACAAGCGAGTATTGGACCACTCCAAACAGGAAGGCGAACACGATGGGAAACACTAATCCCGTTTCAACAATCGCATTACCCCGTTGTGATGAACGGCTTGGCCTCGCGGGGGGCATACCTATTGCACCCGAATGACGGATGTAACCGAAAGAGGAACGATGTGCGGTAGAAGCGGATAATTCACGATCGTCTTGAAAGTCGCAGTTGCCGTGACCTGTACGTATTCGATGGGCGTGCCATAGCCGGTGCAGCTACTGGTGCAAAGGACGTGCGCTCCACCGGGCGAGCAGGTGCAGTAATTGCTAGCTGTTGCCGCAAAGCTCGCTAACCCGCCTGATTCGTTCGTCGCGGCCGTTACCATTCCAGTCGTATTCGACCATTGCCCAGTACGCGAGCCGTATTCCGCTCCGGCGAATGCGGCGTTTGCAACGATAATCGCTTGAGTAAATACGCGCCCGTAATCGGCGGTTCCCAGAAATACCAGGATTAAGAGCGGCATAAAGAGAGCGGTCTCGACCACCGCGTTACCGCGCTCGCTCGAACGGTCCGGCATTCGGTTCATTGGGCCAGCGTCACGCCTGCTTTAAACGGCGAGCCTCCCGAGAGAGCCGCATAGTTGGGCGCGGGAGCACTCAACGTAGCGCCACCATTAACCGTGATGTTATCTGCGACAATGCCCAAGTAGTTACCGCTGGCACTGGTCTGTCCCGTAATGATCAACCCGGTGTAAGGGAAGTACAAAATGCCTTCCAACGTAGCGAAACTCGCTCCGTTGATATTGACATTCTGACTGGTACTCACCCAATTGCGGTCGCCGAACATGAGGATGCCGGGAATGCCTCCATTCGCCGAGCTGGTTGGAGCGGTCAAGTTTACGTTCACCTGGCCGCTGATGGTCACCTGCCCATAATTCGATCCCCCGCCCTTGGTGAAGAAGAACGTCACGCCGGAACCGGTAACGGTCGAACCCCCATTCCAATTGATCCCGCCGGCCACAATATAAAGGCCGGAACTAAAGGTGGCGTTTTGGGCGCTAACGGTAATTCCACCGCAGTAGGTCCCAGGCGACAGTGTTTTCGCTCCTGTTCCCGAATTAATTTGCACGTTGTTGTAAGTGCAGGAGCTGAAGGACGGTTGGGAGATGCTCGCTAGTGGATCGCTAACAGCACTGACTCCTGTTTTCGGAGTCGGGCTGAGGGTGCCAGAGTTCGTGTACCCGCCGACGATCTGTATGGTGCTCGCCGTGAGCTTCGACCCTCCATCCAGATTCATGGCAGAACTGGAACTGGAATTGATCATGAGCCCGCAACCAATATTGGCTGTTCCGCTCATCTGCCAGGTTCGGGAATTGACCGTGTTGAGGGCGTACATGCAGTAGGTGGTCTGCTGTCCGGGTTGGCTCACAGCGGCCGTACTCAAGTTCACGGTTCGGATGTTCACCAGCGGCATGAAGAAGGTAGGCGCCGTCTTTGAAATGCCCGCCTGGATCGCAGTCGTGATTCCGTTATAGATGCCGGCGACTGGCGGATTCTGGATCGTGACCACCACCGAGTTCGACCCGTTGGTGAAGCCGTTGAGCGCGGCATCGGCTATACCGGCCTGCGCCCAGTCCGTCTTACCGCGCTCCTTTTCAACCAATGCACCCAGCGACGCAGCGTCTGTCGCGTTCTGCAACAAACGCCGTTGATATTCCATGTAACCCGCGTCCATAGCAAGTCCCGCAATGAGCAGGACCGCCATAAATGTAAGCGACAACGGAATCAGCATGGCGCCGCGCTCGTTCGAGCCGAAACGCCCTCGCGAGCGCACGCAGGGCTTACCGGCGAATCGATGCGCTTCGCCCATCTTCGAACACCCTTACGGATTGCTCTTGCGGTTCCGGCGGCGCTTCAGATAAAGAAAGAGCGCCGATCCCGCAGCCACCCAAATGACAACCTGCAAAATCGAACTATCCATGGTATTTCTCCTTTGCTTGCTTATCGGCAGAACAACAAGAAGATTGAGGGAAAATTTCAAAAGAACAGCCTTAATTTAATCCATGCCCTGGACCGAGAAAGCTCTTCATAATCTCGATCATTCCCGGGCCAGCTACTAGAATCACCAAAGCCGGCATGCAGAAAAAGAAAATCGGGAACACGAGCTTCACTCCAACTTTGCCTGCTTTCTCCTCGGCCACCTGCCTCCGGCGGATGCGCATGTAATCGGCCTGCGTGCGCAAAGCATCCGCAATGCTCGTGCCGAAACGGTCCGTTTGAATTAGAATCGCCGCCAGCTTGCGCACCTCTTCCTCGCCGGTGCGCGCAGCGAAGTTGCGCAGCGCTGCGGACCGGCTCGACCCGGCCAGAATTTCCATGTTGATCAGGGCAAACTCTTCGCTCAAGGCGCGGTGTACGGTCGCGAATTCGCGGCTGACATTAAGGATCGCCTGGTCCAGACCGCAGCCGGCCTCGCAACACACAACGAGAAGATCGAGGGCATCGGCTAAGCCCAGCCGAACCTGGTCCCGCCTCCGGCTGATCAGGCGCCCCAGCCCGAAACCGGGAAGGACATAGCCGAAAGCGATACCACCGATCGGAATCAACAGATGCAGCGCCGGGATCGGCGATAGAGTGCGGCACAAGAAACCGGCTCCGAGCCCAACCACGCAACTGGCGATGCGAAGACCGGAGAAAATCGCTACCGCCGATGCCGAACGGAAGCCCGCCGCGCCCAATTCGCGCTTGAGCAAGCTGGCTTCTTGCTTGGAGGCCGGGGCCATACCGCCCAACAAGGCAAGGAAACGGGACAGCGATTTACGCGGCTTCGCTGCCTTTGAGGCGGGACGATGGCTGAGTCCGGAAACCGTTCCTAAGCGTTCGAGCAGTCGAACCGGCTGCGCATAATAGCGGTATCCGAAAACGGTGATGCCGGCTAATAACACAATGAAAAAGCTAAGGGCAATGATCAGAGGCATGGAAGTAGACTCAATGGACTAGACTTTGATGGTTACGATCTTCTGGATGCAGAAATAGCCGACCACTTGAGCGATCACACCGAAAGCGAGCATCATGCGGCCAATATGTTCGTTTATCAGAACCATGAAATAGGAGGGCGTAGACAGAAACATCAGCACCCCAACCGAGACGGGCATGAAAACCAGCACCATCCCAGTGATGCGGCCATGCGCGCTCGCGGCCTTTACCTGACCTTTCAACCGGAAGCGCTCCCGGATGATGAACGACAGCTTCGACAGAATCTCACTCAAATTTCCTCCCGTATCCTGCTGGAGCAGCACCGACGCGATGAAGAATCGCACGTCGAGGATTGGAATCAGATCGGCCATTTTCGAAAAGGCCACGCTCATCGGCGAGCCGAGGTGAAGGTCGTTCATCGTGCGGCGGAAAACGCTCGCGAGCGGATCCGGGGAATCGAGAACGAGCATTTCCAGGCCTACGGAAAACGCATGCCCGGCGCGCAGCGATCGGGCCAGGAAATCGAGCGCCTCCGGAAACTGCTCCTCAAAGGCGGCAATCCGTTTGGCGCGTTTGTGGCGAACCACGAGCCAGGGCATCAACCCAAGCAGGCAGAAGAGGACGGCGCTGCCGATCAGGTGATAGCCGGGCAAAGGCAGGTGATCGCCGATCATAGCGCCGAGCAGACCCGCGCCGATCGAGGCCACGATCAATTTGCCGCTGGTCCAGCCAAACCCCGCCTGATCCAAAAAGAGGTCTATGCGCTGCGTAAGCCCCAACGAACGCAGCATTCGCGTCAAGGTATTCTCTACCGTCGCTGGCCGCAGCAGCTCTGCGCTCCGCTCGGCAATCACCGGATCCGCGTTGCGCAGCATCGCCTGAAGCCGGCTGTTTTCCCGAGTGCGCAAGACCGCGAAACCCAGGCCGACAGCCACCAGGACCGCAATCAGGTTCACCACGAAGAGAGAGATAAACAGCAACATCAACGCATCTCCTTCAGCGAACTTCGACCGACGTCTGGAAAACGGTCATGGGAAACTCGATTCCCGCCGCCCGCAGCTTTTCATAGAACTTGGGCCGCACGCCCGTCGCACGGAAACGTCCGGTAACGCGGCCTTCCACGTTCAGTCCGGTACGTTCGAACAGGAAAATGTCCTGCGTCGTTACCTGCTCGCCTTCCATTCCCACGCACTCGGTCAAATATGTGATCTTGCGGGTGCCATCGCTCAGGCGCGAAATCTGGATAAACAGATCGACCGCCGAGGCCACCTGCTGGCGAATGGCGCGTACGCCGAGATTGCTACTCGCCATGCTGATCATTACTTCGAGCCGGCTGATAGCGTCGCGCGGGCTATTGGCGTGAATCGTCGTCAGCGAACCGTCGTGACCGGTATTCATGGCTTGCAGCATGTCGAGCGCTTCCTCGCCGCGCACCTCGCCCACAATGATCCGGTCGGGCCGCATGCGAAGTGTGTTGATCAGAAGCTGGCGCTGGTAAACGGCTCCCTTTCCCTCGATGTTGGGCGGCCTCGTTTCAAGGCGCGCCACGTGTGGCTGGCGAAGCTGCAGTTCGGCCGCGTCTTCAATGGTCACGATGCGCTCATTGGACGGGATGAAACCGGAGAGCATGTTCAGGAAGGTCGTTTTGCCCGCACCGGTGCCGCCGGCGATGATGATGTTCAAACGCGCCTTTACGCAGGCCTTGACCAGCTCCAGCATCCCCTCGGTGAGCGAGAGATTGCGCGTGAGATCGACGGCTTGTAGCGGCGCGCCGCCGAACCGGCGTATCGAGAGGAGGGGACCATCGACCGCAAGCGGCGGGATCACCGCATTGACGCGCGATCCGTCCGGGAGCCGCGCATCCACCATCGGCGAAGACTCGTCGATGCGCCGTCCCACGCGGGAGACAATGCGTTCGATTATGCGCGTCAGGTGAGCATCGTCTTTGAACTTGACTTCAGTACGTTCCAGTTTGCCGCGCCGCTCGACATATACCATGTAGGGCGTCGTGACCAGAATGTCGGAAACCGTCTTATCGCGGATCAGCGGCTCGAGCGGACCCAGACCAAAAACTTCGTCGAGAACCTCCTCAATCAGCCGTTCTTTCTCAATCAAGCTAAGTGGTGTCTTTTCCTCGTTGACCAGCGAAGCCACCGCCGGCCGAATCTCCTGCCGCACCCGATCGGGCGGAAGGGAGGTCATCGCCTCCAGGTTCAACCGGTCCAACAGGCTCTTGTGAATGGCCGATTTGATTTCCTGGTACTGCCGCGATTGCAACTCGACTTTCGGATTGGCGATCAGGAGCTTCGCCGCGGGGTCTAGAGGATTGGGATGGGTCATGCTTGGGTTGTTCCTTTCCTACAGCCGTCAACCAAAGAGCGAGAACTTCTTAGGTGCTTTGCGCGGCCGCAGATCGGCGATTTTTGCTGCCAGCCCAGACAACTCGACCGCGAGCCGATTGTTAGGCGCCAGAAGGTTGCCGTTCGAATACGACTGGTATAGGCTCGGATAGTCGTTGGGCAGCGTGGCGTACAGCGGGCGGCCCAAAATGCGCGCCAGTTCGTCGCGCGACATCTCCATAGTCTTCGGCGCACGGTTGATTACCAGCAGCAATCGGTCCAGGTTTTGGCTGCAGTCGGTAAGCCGGCGGATGATGATCTTGAGACCGTGTAGCGCCGTCACTTCGAGCACGGATATCAGCAGGATCTGGTCGATCTCTTCATAGAGTTCGGAGACGATCGTGTTGAGGCTTCGGCCCAGATCGAGCACCACCCAGTCATAATGGGCGCGCATGAAGCGGACCAACTGACGCAGTTCTTCGCCACCCGGATATTGATCGTGCGAAAACAAGGCGGGCGCGGGAATAACATGCAACCCGGGCTTGGTCTCGACCACCAGAGCTTTCCATAAACTCTCATCGAGACGCCCCAGGTTCTCGACCGCATCGAGGATCGAGTACTCGCTCCGCGTCTTCATGATGAAGCCTGCCATGCCGGTCACCAGGTCTAAGTCGGCCAGAAGAACGCGCTTGGCGGTCTGTTCATGCAGCGAGGCGGCCACATGGCAGGCCAGGGTCGTCGCGCCACACCCGCCTTTCGCAGATAAGAAGCCGATGACCTTGCCGTGCCGGATATGGCGGTCTTCGAAATCGCCGGGCACGGACACGCGGTCAATGGTCGATTTCAGGTGCTCGCTCCAGGGAGCATGGGCAAACTCGTGCGCGCCGGCGCGCATGGCTTTGAGGATATAGCCTGGGTCTGCGCTCGGATGTAATGCGATCACGCGCACCTTTGAATTGGCGCCGCGGATCTCTCGCATTGCGTCGGCCAAACGGCTCTCGACCGCGGCAACCTCCAGAAGGACGACGCTCCCATTGGATTCGGCCACCTTGAGCAGTAACATCTCCCACTCGGACGGGTCTTGCCAATCGATCAGGCAAGCCGGGCATTCGCGAGACAGGACCGGCATCAGTTCGTCCCGGAGGCCCGAGTCGGCGATAACTGCGAAGATCTGTATCGAGGCCATAGGGTCTAGGGCTTGAACGACGGCAGCGCCGGGGGCGCACCGGCGTCCTTCTCCGATTTGGTGATTACGGGTTTCAAAACTTCTATAGGAACGGTGTTGGGATGCGGCAACACCAAGGTTTGCCCCGGCGCGGCGGCTGGCCCGGCTGTCGCGAAACCCTTACTAGTAGGCAAGAGGGGAAGCGGGATCGAGACCGCGGGCAGCTTCTCGCTCGGGTTAATGGGGCGCACAATCTCGGGCGTGACAATCACCAGCAATTCCGTGTGATTCTTCTGAACAGAGCGCGATTGGAATAACTTGCCCAGCAGCGGAATGTCCCCCAGCCCGGGTATCCGGCTAAGGCTCTCTGTCACACTGTTGTCCAAGAGACCCGCGATCACGAGCGATTGGCCGCTCGCCAACTCAACCTGCGTCTGAACTCGGCGCATGTCGAGTCCCGGGACCGTAAAGCCATTCACCGTAAGCCCATTGGCCGGGTCGAGCGAACTCACTTCGGGCTCCACTTCGAGCTGGATGGTTCCTTGGAGTGTCACAGTAGGACAGAAATTCAGCCGTATGCCGAAGTCGCGAAACTGAATGGTCACCTGGCCGAGGCCGGAGCCGCCGCCCTGTAGCGTGGGATAGGGGAACTGGCCGCCAGCGAGGAAGCTAGCCGGATGACCGCTTTGGGTCAATAAATTCGGCTCGGCCAGAGTCTCCGCAAGCTGTTTGGACTCGAGCGCCTGGATGACCGCTCCCAAATCGATGTCCTGACGGAACAATAAGATGTTCAGGGCATCGGTCACCACCGAGCCGCCTCCCTGCCCCAGGTTGTACGAAGGAGATGTCCCGAACTGCCCGGTGGTTGAGGCCCCGATTGTCTTCGAGCTGTTTCCTGTGAAGAGGTTGACTCCAAATTGGCTCGCGACCGACCGGTCCACGTTCGCAAACCGGACCTTCAGCAGCACCTGCGGCGGGCTCGGCGGGATTACGACATTCAATAGGTTGACGACTTTGCCAAGAACGGACGCAATCGCCACGGCGCGGTCGGCGGCAACCGGATCGGCCACTTCGCCTCGCAAGAAAACCGTTGGTCCGTTGAGGTCGATGCTTACCGGCTGCCCGGGTAACTCTTCGCGTAACTCACGATTCACCAGATCGATCCGTGTCCGGTCCGGATCGATTTCGAGATCGTAGAGCATGCGGTGGCCGTCGCCGTCCCATACGAGCAGGCTGGTCGTGCCTGCCGTTTTGCCGTTGATCATGATTTCGTGGGGACTGACCGCGATTGCTTCGGCAAAATCGCCGTTGGCCACAGAAACGCGCCGGACGCCGCTCGGATACTCGAGAACCATCGATTTATTGACTGAAACGTGAAACTGCTGGGGCGTAACGCCGGCCGCGGCAGGTGGCAACAGTAAAAGCACGCCGAAAAGGCACTTCGCTATTCCACTCGCTCCGCCACCGTAAACGCCGGTCATCAACTCCCTCCGGCCACCGAAGCGGCCATAAATGTCTCTTCGGTCTTTTTGCCTCCGTGGTATACCTCAACAACTGTCGTGCGCAGCTTCGGAGCAGGAAACTTTGTAGGCGCCGAGAACCGGCGTACCGGCGAAATCCCAGGAGTATTCGGTTCCAGCAACTGCCCGAGCGATGTGCCGGGAGTCACTGTTCTCTGCGTGTCGAGCGGGTTGCGCAATACCAACTGCACTTTGGCCTCGGTCGCGGCAAGGCTCAAGATTTCGGCTTCGTCGGGCTTCACCAGGAGGTTGACCACCTGGGCGTCGGAGGGTTTGCCATCCGGGGTGTGTTCGGTCTTCTGGCCGGCCGAAAGCACTTCGATGTTCTGGAGAATCGTCCGTGAGAGCGTGTCCTGAGGACGGCCGCCGGAATCGTTTCCCGCTATGAGAACGTCGACGCGCATGCCCGGAACAACGAACCCAGCCACTCCGATCACTTGATCCACACGGAGCGCGACCGCGCGCATACCGACGGGAATAGTGCCGGCCAAACCCGCTCCTCCGCCGGCGGCCGCCAGGCGCGGTTCTACCAGCGGCTCTCCCGAATAGACCTGCGCAATCACCCCACGCCCGATCGCGTCTTGCAGGGCGGTAATCACACCGGCCGGCAGCGCGCCCTCACCCGTCGTCACAACCCGCACATCGTCCTTCTGAATCAGAGTGCCGATCGGCAGATCGTGAGTCGCCACCACGAAGCTTACGTTCGGCTGCTGGGGCCGTTGCCGTCCCGAGAGGTGGCCTACCAGCAGACGATACAACAGGAAGCTAGCCACTGTGGCTACGAGAATGGCAAATACAAAAACAGATGCTAGACGACGGTTCATAAGATTGATCAATTCAAAAAAAAAGACGTTCGCCGCACTGCCGCGGCAAACGTCTCCAGATCGATAGAAGCGCGGCAGAGCCGCAAGAAAACCTTAGCTCGTGGCCGCAGTTAGAGACGAGTTGATCGAATTCCAGATGGTGCTGATGCTGGATTTAACGGTCGATAGCACGCCTACCGCGGCTAGAGCGATGAAAGCGAGCAGCAACGAGTATTCCACCAGATCCTGCCCCTGCTCGTCCTGCCAAAAACGTTTCACAAACGACTTGACCATAGAGTTCAACTTCTCCTTTCTTTCAAAATGTCCTGAGGGGGTACAAAAGCGTTATCGGTGCCATGAGCGTATACTTTAGAAGTTTTTTGGCCCAGGGAGGAAAATAATCGCCATCCCATCGTCATAGACTGGCGTCCACTCACCCGATTCTTTTAGAACAGAAGCCAAGGGATCGCCGGTTTTCAGCAGAACTGCGTCAAAATGGAACCGCCGGAACATTTCCCTCCAGTCGTACCGGCCATTTAAGAGAGTTACCCATTCGCGGTCGAACGCCGCTCCGTAGAAATCGGTTCGGTCATCGATGAAAACCTTTTCCGGATAGCGGCGATAGACCAGGTAGTCGCCCCACTGATCGCCGGTCAGAATTCGGTGTACCGGATGACGGTCGAAGACGGCGATGGCCGCGGCTGGGAAGACCGTGCGGCTGAACTCGGGCCGGAACTTGGGCAGAGGAGCACTGCTACGAAGGAGCAGGCCGATGGCCGCCATCGCCAAGACCGGAAGAATCGGGATGCGCTCTACACGCTCCAGGTCGTGAAAGTCACTTCCAAACGAAAAGACGCGGCGTACCAGAGACCGCCACCAGGGAGCGAAGGGCGCGTCGAGCAGCTCGGCGGGCGCTTGCCGCAGCAGCGAAGCGATCGGACCCGCTACGAAGAAGGCGTAGATGGGAATGTTGCGTGAAGCATGCAGGGCGAAGTGCGCCCACACGACAATCACTAAGGCTTCGCCCCACCGATTCCGGCGGATGCTAGATAAGGCGGCCAGCACACCCAGCAACAGCAGGATTTCAAAGTACAAGGCCGGCGGGTGGTGAAAGTCGAGCGACTGGAATTCGTTGATTACATCGAGTTGTTTGGCGTCGCGAAGATAACTGAGCACATGCCGGTGCAATTCCAGCCCGTAGGGATTCAAAAGGCTCGCTGCCAGGCAGGCCACGGCGCATGCGAAGCACTCGCCGGCCGTCTTCAATCTGCGCAATAGCGGAATCTTGTCGTCTGCCAATAACTCCCGTATCAGATAGCCGGCGGCATATAACCCGAGCGTCAAAGGCGCAATAAAGAAGGACCCATGCAGATTCGTCCACAGCGCGACCAGCGGCGGAATCGACCAGAGCACCCAGCGGTTGCCGCGCTCCCAGGCGCCGATTATCCCAATCGTTGCGAGTACGAATAGCCAGGAGACGAGGTGAGGTCTTGCCAGCCAGTGCAGGCTTGACACTTCGAGGGCCAGAACTGTCAAAGCGAACGCGAACACGTCGTTACCGGCCCGCCTCCGCACCTGCCGGAAAAGCACCACGGCAATAACGCCTAACAGCGCAATGTGCACCCAGACGACGCCCGCGAGCGACCAGTGGTGATGAATGGCGCTGATCAGGACATCCCAACCCCACTCCCAGGCGAACCAAGGCCGTCCCGGCATGGTGAACGAGAAGGGATCGCGCCACGGCACTTGACGGTGCGCCCAGATCCATTCACCGGTGCGAATATGCAGACCTGTACCCGCGTCGCCCAACAGGGTCGCGGTTCCTTTCAGGACGACGAACAGACAAACTGCCGGAAGAAGGAAGGCGAAATCGGTTAGCGACGGGAGGAATCGGAGCAGCACGGGGACACGTGGAGCTTTTTGCCGTGACGCACGTTCGAGTATGGGCGCTGCGGACATCACCCGTTCAGAATGGTCTTTTCCATCAGGAGAAAACCGATCGCGCCCACAGCAATACTGAAGCCGTGCGGCAGTTTCAACGCGTTGGGATCGCCCAAACTGAGCGACGGTGTAGCTACCTGCGGCGCCCGGAAGTGTAAGAGGCTCGCAGCCAAGGATGACGTATTCAGCAGAGTCTCATTCAGGCGTCTCTTAGCCACGGCAACACAGAAACCGAGAACACCACCTGCCAAGCAGGTCGCGAGAAAGATGTAGAACCAGTCGCGCGGGCCGGCGATCGCTCCAATCGCAGCCATCAATTTGACGTCGCCAGCGCCGAATGCGCTGAGCAAGTAAAGCGGGAGATACACGATCACCGCCAGCATCAATCCGCATCCGGAATCGAGTAACCCGGTCCAATGCAGAAGTAGACCGTTGAGGATGAAGCCCATCGACAGCCCAGCGATATTCAGCCAATTCGGGATGCGCCGGAAACGGAGATCATAGACCGCGCATGCCGATACGTAGACAATCAACAGCACTTTTAGTTCAACCGGTAGCGTCTGCATTGGTTACTCACCGCCGCCTTCTGCAAGCATCAGGGCGCATTCGAAATGGTCGCCAACACGCGTTCCCGACCGTTCAATTGAACCGGGCGCCAGTTCCAGAACCGAGTAGGCACGAAGGCAAACCGCAATGCGGTTCGGGGCGAGCGCCGCTCTGGTGTGACGCACACGGAACTCGCGATCGAGAAAGACAACGTCGATACGCATTTTCATGCCAAATGTATGGATCGCCTCGCACGGTATGATCCACAGACCGCTATCTTCGGGCATTTCCGCGACGCCACTTAGTCCCTTCCGGCGCTCATGGCTTAGGCCCGCTACGCGGACTCGGTTTGCGACTAACAGATCGCGAGTCTGGTTGCGAATGGCGTAGCCCGGCGTTTCGTCCATCAGCCGTCTTATCGGTCCCGCGGCGCGGCAATGTGAGTAAGTATGAGCTTATACGAGGGGAGTAAGTGGCCTACTGCCTAATTGCTTAAGTAATATTAGCCCCCCTAAAAAGTACTTGAAGACTGGACCCGACTGTGGGAGCCACCACGCCGAGCCGCCGGTTCGATTTGGCACTGAAAGTGTAAGGTGCTATGGGAGGGGCCTATGGCAGACGTCACACAGCTCGATCTAAGTTCCGTTCGCGGCTTCACCCGGGCGGTCGATTGGATTCGTAGAAGCATCCTGCTCAATACGGGGCCGAAGCAACGCATTTTGGAGCTGGGGGTGAAGCTGTCGCTGCGCTCTTCGGCGGAACTCGGCATTATCACGTTGTTCGTCGACAGCAAGAACGGATATCTGTTTGCTTTCCGCGGACGCGACAAAATCTATATTCTGCGCGACGACAGCCAGGATGAATATCTGACCCTCTTAAAAAAGAACGGCAGCGAGACCGTGGACGTGCTGCCCGGCGTAGGCAGCGATCATCGCTCGCTCGGCACCTTCTTGCCAAACAAAGATTCCGGAGCCGGGATGAGAGGACGCACGTATGCCCTGGCGAACCTGCAAGATGCAGCCCGGCTCGCCGACTTCTCTCAAACCACCGGACCGGTCACTGAACATGACGTCGCAGGCGCCATTTCGGTCCTGGTCTGCATGGTCGCCGAGTGTGCCCGCTGGCCGCGCATCGAGCGCGAATTCGAAAAAATCTACTTCGGCGAGAATGTCAAGGCTGACGAAGTTTTCAAGGTCTACGACAAGGCGAAACGCATCCGCAACTACGCCAGTGTCTTCCCAAATTATCTTTTAAGCGATCGTATAGAGAAATTGGTGAAGCGCGCCGTTGAGGTGAAAGAGTTGCTTTCGCGCCTCCACGCGATGATGGGTGCAAGCTCCATGACCGACGAGGCGCTTATCGAGTTGTGCCTCAAGGCTCCAAAATCCGTTTCCGGCCGCAACAAGGATTCATTGGAGCGCTTGCAGCGGATCTGCTCCGAACTGGGCCTGATGCCTGACATCGACCCAAAGGGCGCCGCGGAGAAAGTGACCGGGATCTTGGACCTGTGTGCAAATGACCTGGCTGTGCGAGCCGCACAATCGGGCGTTATCGGCTAGAGGCCTGACTTAAAAATTCGCAAAGCAACTCGATCGCATCGTTTTTATGTCTCACACCCATCCCAACCACCGCCCACCGGCGCTTGTGGTAACCTGAAGCCGTTCTCGCTAAACGCGCTATTGCCCGCTGTTTGCGGGTCGCCACGACCTATTGCCATGTCGCTGCAAGTCTTTTTGCAAGCTCAACTGCTCGGAACGGAAGAGTTCCTCGGGACGCACTCCATTCAACAGTCTCGGGAGCACTCCGCCGGAGCGGCCGACCTGATTGGCCGTTGCGGATGGCTGAGTCTCATCTCGGAGGTTTTGCCGCGCGCTCTGTTGGCTGAACTGAAACTGTCCCGCATGCTCCTTGGTTCCAGCAGCGCCGAACAGTTCCTTTTGGTCCTGGCGGACGAGACGATTCCGTTCGCCAACGAATTCCTGACCA
Source organism: Bryobacteraceae bacterium (assembly GCA_036272835.1). Lineage (GTDB taxonomy): Bacteria > Acidobacteriota > Terriglobia > Bryobacterales > Bryobacteraceae > Bog-105. The sequence continues at coordinate 36,931 of DATAXY010000008.1, read as the reverse complement.
AAGCGGCCGAAGCCATTGCCACGCTCTCCGGCCACACATTGCGCCTGGTCTGGTCGAGCACTGAAAATCTGGGCTCCTGGCCCATCGCCCGCAAGCGGCTGGACGATGCGCTGCTTGCCAAGGCTGTCGCACCGCTCTCAGACTCATTCCATGCCACAGCCGTCTTCGCTCCCTTTGCCGGCGATGACGATATCACCGATATGGGGTACTTTGCGTCGCTCGCGGAGCGCTTGCCGGGCGCGTCAAAGGTCGGCTGGTCCAGCGAGAATCCAGCGCATCTGCTGTGGGACGAAGGCCGATACCAGTGGCCGCTCAAAGATCAATCGGGCCTGGACGATGATGGAATCCTGTTCCCCCGGCGCTTCGCCCTCGATGAAAACGGTATGAAACCGGCGTGCTTGACGGAACTAGCTTCCCGGGCCGACGGCTCGCCCGCGTGGGCTATTCTCCGCGGGGACATAGATCATTTCGACGTTCGTTTGCGCCGCGCCGCGACGGTGGAGGAGCACATCCACCTCTCGATGTTATTTAAAGAATTCTTTGCCGGCGAACTTTCACTGCTCTGTACGCTGCCGGACTTCTGGCGTAAGGTTACGATTCTAGCCCGCGGCGGCGACGATTTCGCGGTGCTCGGAGCCTGGGATGCGTTGGTGCTCCTGGCGAGCGAGATTGAACGGCTCTTTGAAAAGTTCGTTGAGGCCAATCTACAGAACTTCACCGGCATGGAAGGCAAGACGCTGACCATGGCTCTGGCCATTGCGCCTGATCTCGACGCTGCGCCGGTCCCTGTATTCGAAGAGGCTGGCGTTCAATTACGAGCTGCTAAGGCCGTCGAAGCCGGAACGTTTTATCTTTTTGGCCGCACGCTCGAATGGAAGCGCCTTGCCGATGCAGAGGAATTGAAGAGCGGGCTGGTCCGCATGGTCCACGTCTACGGTTTCGAAGCGGAATATATCCACGATCTGGCTTCGGTCTACCGGGAGGCGTTCTCTGCCCGCGCTACGCGGCGCAATAAGGCCATTCGCGTAGACAAACCTTGGCGAACCTACATGCGCCTTTCCAGGATCATACCGGTAAGCCGCGCTCCTGTGCGTGGGGCGAAGGATTTCTTGAATTTGCGCAATTCGCTAATCGCAAATCTGGTAGGGCGCAAGACAGCGGGCTTCAAGCTGCGGCCCTCCGCGCGCGTTGGCTTGGAATGGGCGCGTATGGCCGCGGGCGAGTGATTCGCGGTTTGCTGCGCCGGCGGAAAAGTATTCACTGATCGAAGGACTTGAGACATGGCTGAAACCGAAGAGAAGAAAACGGAAGAGCGCCGCGGAGATCGTCCGCCCCGCGAGAATCGTCCGGGTGGTGGTCCCGGTGGCGGTCCCCCAGGTGGTGGCCGCGGTCCGGGCGGCGGCGAACGCGGCGGACCGCGCGGTGATCGTGGCGGTGACCGGCCGGGTGATCGCGGCGGACCGCGGGGCGATCGACGCCCAGAGGGCCCACCGGAGATCGAAATCGACAAGCTGATTGCCGATAGCCTCTACCTCGACAACCAGGCGCATGTTGTCGTGAGCCGCATGCGTGATATGGATTCGGGCACTAAGAGCCAACTGCGCCGCCTCTACAACGCCGTCCGCCGCGCCACTCGCGCCCCGGAAAGCGAACGGCAGCACGAGTTCGTGATGGTCCGGGCGCGCCTTGCCTACACCATTGCGCGCCACTCGCTTCGCAGCCTGGATGCGCTGGAGCGATTGCTGCTGCAGGTCACGCGCAAGAACGACACACGCGGCTATGAACGGTTTCGCGATCTGTTTGAAGCCATCATTGCTTACAACGAATAGGACAGGATTATATGAGTTCTCACACGGCAACAACGGAGCTGGCCTTCCTCGGGAAATTGGTTCTCGAGGGCGAGATCCACTGTCAGACCGGCCTGCACATCGGCGCCGGGAAAGGCTCGCTCGAAATCGGCGGCGCCGATAACCCGGTCGTCAAGGACGCCTTCGGCATTCCCTATATTCCCGGCAGTTCGCTGCGCGGACGTCTGCGATCTCTCCTGGAACAGGCGCTCGGCTTGGCCGTGCCCAGCGAGCTCGTCTATCTTTCGAAGCGTAAGGGCCAGGAAGTGCGCATCCACCAGAGTGATCGGCCGGACGACGACATTTGTGTCTTGTTCGGGCGCAATCCCGGCCGTGTCGAGCGCGTTTCGGGCGACGCCGTGGAATCCTCCAGCGCGACGCCCGCCCGCCTGACCGTCTATGACGCGCCGCTGATTGTCGATAGCATTACTCCGCAGATGCGAGAAAATCTCGACGATGAGCTGACTGAAGTCAAGAGCGAAAACGCCGTCGACCGCATCACCTCCCAAGCCAATCCCCGTACACTCGAACGCGTGCCTGCCGGCGCGAAGTTCCGTTTCCGCATGGTGATGGACGTGCTATGTGAAGAAGATAAACCCCTTCTGGCGCGCGTTGCCGAGGCCTTGCGCCTAATGGAAGACGATGCGCTGGGCGGGGGCGGCAGCCGTGGCAGTGGCCGTGTTGCTCTGGGAGGATTGAAACTCACATGGCGCAGCAAGGATTACTACGCTAAGGGTGCCGGGGAAACGGCGCTGATTGAGGGCGCGGATCTCGCCACCCTGCAGCAGCTCGCAACCGCCGGCGATTTCGCGGGAAAGCTCGCCTGACGGATGTCCCAAGGGTTATTGATTCGGTTGCGTCCGCTGGGCCCTTGGCGCTTCGGCCCGGGCGATGGCGCACAGGACCGCGTGGACACGCTTTACCGGAGCGATCGGCTTTATTCCGCCGTGACTCTGGCCATGCGGCAACTGGGCCTTATGGAAGAGTGGCTGGATGCGACGGCCCGCAGCGAAACGCCCGCCATCGTCCTCAGTTCGCTGTTCCCGTTTCAAGCGGACACGTTGTTTGCGATCCCGCCAGCCAGCCTTTGGCCTCCGCCGTCTTCCTCGGTAACCGCGCCTAGCCCGGTGTTTCTGACCAAGGTTCGCTGGCGAGCCGCGCGGTTTGTTCCGGTAAGCGTTTTGGAGTCTCTGCTCACCGGACAGAATATACTCGCAGACCAATGGGCGCCCGATGCCGAGAGCGGCTGTCTGCTCCGGAGGGATCGCCCCAGTTCCAGCCCATTTCGTATCGTCCAACGCAGCCGGGCGGCGGTTGATCGGGTGACCGGCCGGTCGGAGCAAGCCGCGCGTATGGCCTGTGTGGAGTTTGAAGCCGGTGCCGGGCTATGGACGGCTGTGCGCTTTCGAAACGAAGCGGCCGCGAGTGCCTGGACCGACTGTATTGAGGCAGCCTTCCGGCTTTTGGCCGACACGGGCTTTGGGGCTCGGCGCAGCAGCGGTTGGGGTCAAACAGCCGAGCCCGAATTTCAGTTCGGCGCCTGGCCGCAATTACTGATGCCCAAGCTGAAGGCGGGACGAAACGGCGCGGGGGATGGCGCGGCGCGCCTCTATTGGTTGCTGTCGCTTTACTCGCCTGCCCCATCGGACAGCGTGGATTGGAGCGGCGGTTTTTATGAGGTCACGGTACGCGGCGGGCGCGTCGAAAGTCCTGGAGTCTCAGGTGCGGTGAAGAAACAGGCTAGATTGATCGCCGAGGGGTCGGTCTTGTCCGCGACTTCCGATCTAATCGGCGCCGCGGTCGACGTTGCGCCTGACGGTTTTGCACATCCCGTGTATCGCTCCGGCCTCGCGTTGGCAATTGCTCTCCCGGTACTCGAACTGAAGCCGGAACCTCGCATTGAGGAACCGCCCGTAACAACCGAGGTCGCCAATGTTGAAGCCCGCGCGCCCGAAGAGGAGCCGCCACCGTCCGTTCCAGAGCCCGTCCCTGAGGCGCCAATGGAACCGATCCGGGAACCCGAGGTGATCCCAGAACCGCCTCCGGAAGAGCTCCCGGAGCCAACGGAGCCTCCGATTGAACCTCCTGTCGAGCCTCCTCCCGTCAAGGAGCCTGAACCCGACATTCAGCCGGTGACCGAACCGATCCCGGAAGCCGGTGGCGATCCGCAACCGGACGTGCCCGGCGAGGAGGGGTCCTTTGACATATAAGCTTACGGCTCTGACGCCTCTACTTGTGGGGGATGGCCGCGAATTATCGCCAATCGATTACATGGTGTGGAAGGATCAGGTGAATGTCTTGGATCAGGGTAGGATCTTTAAGCTCCTGTCCCGCGGTCCGCGCCTTGAACCCTATCTGGCCCAACTTCGCAAGGCAACCAAGCTCGATTTTGCATCCTGGGGTGGTTTCGCGCAGAACTTTTCCCAGCGGCGTATCCCGTTCGAAACGCCCGATACCACCGCGATCTGGAATTCGGCCCCTCCCGACTCGCTTTTCATTCCCACTTTCGCCGCCAATACGAGTGGCGCTTATTTGCCTGGTTCGGCAGTGAAGGGCGCGTTGCGCACTGGGTTCGTTTTTTCACGCTGGTCTTCCGCGACCCTCGAAAAGGTAGCGGCGGGCATCGAAGGCGACCGCGTTCCCCGCCGGCTGGCCGAACCGTCGGAAACCAGTTCCGGGGCAACCCAGGTGAAAGTGGTTGCTCTCGCGGACAGCCAGACAGTGCCGTCTACCGCGTTTCGAGTATTCGTGACCAGGGTCGCATCCCTCGACACGCGCCAGCCCGGCAAGCCGCAACTGACGTGGAAAGTCGCCGGGCGGGGTAATGTAACCCCCCAGCGCATTGCCGATTCCACTCCCGTATTCGCTGAAATGGCGATTCCGGGGACTGGCTTCGCGGGGACTTGGGATGAACGTACGTTCTTTGAGAATCCGGAACTCAGCCGCGCACTTGGCTGGCGTTCGACCCCCAACATGCCGATGTTTCTGGAGGCGGCCAATGAATTTGCGGCCGCCCAAATTGATTTGCACGAAAAATACGCGGAAACGCCCGGACTGGGCGCCTTGGCTCAGTGTGTCGAGCGCCTGAAGCAGGAATTGGCCTCGGCGCGGGAATCGGGAAAAAGTTGCCTTCTCTGTCTCGGTTGGGGTAGCGGGTTTTTAGCGAAAGTCGGCTTTTTGGGAACCGGAGAAGACGCCTACAAGAAGATCCTACGCGCCATGCCTGCCTTCGGCAAGGCGATCCGCGATGGCGTGCCGTTCCCCAAGACCCGTCGCATTGTGTTCGCTGGCGGCCAACCTGCGGCCCTAGCAGGGTGGGCCCGCCTGGACCTATAAGACAAATCTGACCCCGACCACCGCTTCAAAAATGCCAAGAAAAGTTTTCTCAGTCCGATCAGAGGCTTAGGCGCCTTTCTGAATGACACCGGAACGCGGCTGTCGGACAATCAGAATATGAGGATGGGCACAAAATCTGCTCCGCAAATGCCAACAGAAGCAACAGTGACGCTCCCCGGACCATTGGCCGAGGTAGCGAACAGAATTGCCGTCGAGCAACATTGGTCGTTCCCTGAAGCCGTCGTATTTCTTGTGAAACGTGGCGTCAAGGCGCAACAAGAGGCCGAACGTACGGTGGCCGAAAGCTACGATCGATTTATGAACTCTGACGCTGACGCACAGCAGAAGAACGGCGATGACCTGATGCGGGCCATATTTGGGCCGGAATCCGTTGCCTAGGATACGATTTTCCGATCTTCCTCCCGCCGTATTCGCTCATTTAAAACAGCGCGTTCTTGAGCGCAAAATCACGATTTCCGATCTTCAACGACTGGAAACCTGGAGAGCTTCTGAGCCAGAAGCTCCGCCTGGCAGGTGGTATAAGGATTTTGGTTCCTTCATGCTCTGCGGCGAAGGTGAACTGCCTAAAACAGTGCTCACCAGAGATATGGAAGCAAATGGCGTGAAGCTATGAGAGCTTTGGCTCTCGCCTGCTCTAGCCCCGCACTGATTAATTTTCTTTACGATATGTAAATTCTGACGCCCTCCTCAACGTCTATTAAGTATGAGGCGGTTACCTTATTACATCGGTCTCGTTGCTCTGTCGTTCCTGCTGCTGGGCTCGGGACCCCAAGCGAAAGCTGGTGTCTTCGTCGGCATCGGCAGCCCGGGATATTTTGGCTACGGCTATGGCTTGCCTGCATCCAGCTATTATCCGTATTGCGACCCTTACTACAATCCTTACTATTGCTCGTCCTACTACGATTGGGGATATAACCCATACCTTTATGGTGGCTTCTATGGAGGGATCGGATGGGGTTACCCCTATGGCTACTATCGGGGTTATGGCTACGGCTACCGCGGGGGCTACGGCTACCGGGGCGGCTATGGCTATGGAGGCCGGAACGGTTATGGGGCTTATGGCTACCGGGGCAACTACGGTGGCGCGTACAACCGCAGCTATAGCGCGGGATTTCGTGGCGGATATACTGGCGCTTACCGTGGCGGATATACTGGCGCTGGCGCTTACCGTGGCGGTTTCAGCGGCGGAATGCGCGGTGGTGGCTTCGCCGGAGGCCGCGGTGGTGGCTTCGGTGGTGGAATGCGGGGCGGCGGCGGCCACGGCGGCGGTGGCCACGGCGGCGGCGGGCGCCGGTAACTCGCTCCTCGGAGATCCTTCCAGCTATGATCGGTACGATGCCGTACATCGTACCGATTTGCCGCCTCTACCCTCTATCTGTTATCGGCCTCCTGCTAGCGCAAACGGCCATCGGGCAAACGCCTAAACCCCAACCCGACATCCTCATCCTGACCGATGGCGAAAAACTGATCGGCCACCTGGAAAGTGCGGACAGTTCGTCTGTCAAATTCAAAAGCGATCTAGCCGGCGAGGTTACGGTCGACTGGAGCAAGATTCAGGAACTCCATACATCCGATAAGTATGCGGTCCTTCGTAAGAGTGAGGTTCTCAAGAAAAGCACAGCCGCTACTTCAGTCCCGCAGGGAACCGTCGCCGTCGCCGGCAAGAACATTCAGGTAACGCCGCAAGGCCAAGCACCGCAAACCATCCCAGTTGGAGATACGGCCCATGTTGTGGAGGAACCGTCTTTCCAACAGGCGTTGGAAAATCCAAATTTTTTCCAAGATTGGACGGGCGGCGTCACCGCTGGAGCCAGCCTCGTCGAGGCTACTCAAAACAGTGAAACGTTTACCGGAGCGGTCAACCTGCTCCGCGCCATTCCCACTGTAAATTGGTTAGATCCGCTCAATCGTACTGACGTCAACTTTAGCGCCTCTTACGGGAAGGTCAGCCAAACGGGTACCCCGACCGTGAAAACGTCCATTTACCATGTCGATGCAGAGCGTGATGAATTCTTCTCTCCACGCCTGTACGGCTTCGGGGAGTTGGCTTACGATCATAACTTCTCGCAAGGGCTGAATCTGCAACAGCAGTACGGCGGAGGGATCGGAGTCGTCGCGGAGAAGAGCGCGAATGAAGAACTCGATTTGAAGGGCAGCGTCACCTATATCGAGCAGTCCTTCCTAAAAGGCCCGGGCCAAAACCTTTTTGGATCGACCTTTTCCGAAATCTATACCCGCAAGTTCGCCAAGGCGATCGTCTTCCAGCAGGGTCTCGCCATCACGCCGGCTTGGACCAATTCGAACGCGTATTCTGCAAACGGCAACGCCAGTCTGGGCATTCCGCTCTACAAGCGGCTTAACTTCAGCATTGGCGTGATCGATTCCTTCTTGAACGATCCTCCACCCACGTTCAAGAAAAATTCGTTCCAATTGATCACCGGCCTGACATACGCCCTAAAGTAAATTGAATTCGAGGCACTGGTGAATTCTCAATGAGCCGCTCGACCGCGAAGTACCTAGTCTGGCTCGCCGTCGCAGTTGTGCTCTTCCACTGGAAGACTCTACTCACCAACCAGTTCACGACGATCCTCGGGTCGGAGGGCGTGAACCTGACGTATGGCTGGCTCCATTTTTGGGTGCACTCCGTTCGCCAGGGCCATCTGCCGCTATGGGATCCATACGCTTTCGCCGGCCGGCCCTTTTATGGCGAAATATTGCCCTCGAATTTCTTCCCTCTTCAACTGTTTTTCGCCCTTTTCCCGTTCACGCGCGACGGCTTGATCTCGCCGCGACTCTACCACGTGGTGCTCGCGCTAACCCACCTGTTATGCGCCTACTTCATGTTTGCGCTCCTGCGGGAACTCCGCTGTAGCCGCTTCGCCTCGTTTATCGGCGCTTGCGCTTTCTCAATGGGCGGTCTGCTGGCCAGAATGATGTGGCCGCCTTATGTCGAAAGCTGCATCTGGCTACCCGCGATATTCCTCTTTCTCCTGCGCGCTTTGCGTGCGCCTTCGCGAAGTAGCGCGTTGATCGAGGCCGCGCTCAGCGGATTGTGCCTGGCAATGTCCGTCCTGATTGGCGGTCTGCAGTTTTGCATGTTGCAGGGGATTGTCATCGTCACAGCAGCCCTGTTTTGCGCCGCGTGCCGGCCCTTAAAGGATGCGCATTGGAAGAGAGTCGGTTGGATCTTGGCAGTTTTTCTCTTCGTGTCGTTCGCCGCCGGCGCGGTTCAACTTTTGCCGGCCTACGAATATAGCAAGCTCACCTTGCGATTCATCGATGGCGGGTCCTTCCCCTCCAGCCAAAAGATACCGTACCACCGCATGAATCCCGGCATGTGGCCCCAGAGCATCCTCACTGGCCTTTTCCCGATGGCCTTTGGGGGGAACTTCGGGGGTGGCGAAACGTGGGCGTATTATATCGGCGCGCTGCCATTTTTGCTCGCCATCCTGGCCGTCTGGAAGCGCTGGAGCAACCTATGGATTCGGTACCTGGCAGGACTTGCGATCGTGTCATTCGCTTATTCGCTCGGTGAGTTTTCAGCCCTCAACGGCGTCCTGTATTCTGTCGTCCCATTCCTATGGGTCGCGCGTTCTCCCAGCCGGTTTCTCTACTTGGTTTCCTTTGCGTTGGCTGTCCTCGCCGCATTCGGCTTGGATGCCTCGCTGGATAAAAGCAGTCTCGCGAACGCCTGGGCGCCCGCCAAACGCATACTCCAGTGGATAGCGATCGCCTGCGGCGCGGCATTGCTCGTCCCCGGCTTATTTGCCCAAGTCTCCATCAGTATTTGGAACGCCTTCTCATTGCTCCTGATTCTCGCGTCTTGCGGATGTTTGGCGTATATGATTCATCGACCTGCCGGGCCCTGGTTTCGCGTAATTCTAGCGTCGTTCGTCCTTTTTGACCTGGAATCGTTCAACTGGCTCGCGGCGGACAAAACGCAGCTAAACCTTACGCACGGTGAATTGGAACAGATGGTGAGCCTGGGCCCGCCGTCCCGGTTCATCAAAGCCCAGCCGGGGCTCTACCGAACGCATGTCCGCGTCCCGGTTGAGCCCAACATCGGCGACATCTACGGCGTGCAGACTGTCTGGGGCGGCGGTGCAACCCAACTCACTAACTTCGCGCGCTTAGGGATGAGGGAAGATCTCTTAAACGTCCGGTACCTGATCAGACCCGCATCGACTCCCGATCCCGGCGCCGTCTATCAGGATGATCGCTGGAAGGTCTATGTGAACCCGAATGCCTTTCCACGCGCCTGGATCGTCCACCAAAACGTGGCCGAACCCTCGCACGATGCCGTCTTCAAACACCTCGACGACCCGGGCCTGAACCTCCGTCAGGAGGCTGTCATTGAAGCGCCGTTGCCAAGGGGGCTCGATCCCAGTGCAAGCGCAAGTGACTCAGTTCAATTCCGCGCGTATGAGCCAGACCGGCTGGTGATGGACGTCCGCTCCGGAGGAGAAGGATTGCTGGTATTGAGCGAGATGTATTACCCCGGTTGGCGTGCTACCGTGAACCGGAATCCGGCAAAGATCGTTCGTGTGGACGGCGCCCTTCGTGGCATCCTGGTCCCTCGCGGACCCAGCCGGGTTGAGCTTCGCTTCATTCCGCTCATCGTCTACGTGGGTGGGGCATTCAGCATGCTCGCGTTTCTGGGCGTCTTCGCGGTCGCGCTTGTTGCGTGGCGCAAAGGCGTATGGCGGCTGTCCAATTCCGTTGAGGAATCGGCGCCGCGCACTGTCAGCGTCTCCTGAGCGCATAACTAACGCAACTGACGCCGCAGAATATCCAAAGCCGTCTGTGTCGAAAGCAGACGATGGCGGTAGCGGTCGCTGCCGAAGTGCAGGCGCTTCACAGTTGTAACCGTTGGTCCCGCCAAACCGATATACACCGTTCCAACCGGGTTCTGCTCCGTCCCGCCCGTGGGTCCTGAAAAGCCCGTCGTGGAGAGTGCATACGTTGCTCCAATCCGCGACCGCGCGCCTTCTGCCATAGCGGCGGCAACCGGCTCGCTGACGGCGCCACATTGCGTCAAGAGATCTCGCGGGACGCCGAGCAAGTTGGCTTTCTGTTCATCGCTATACGTCACAAAGCCACCCAGAAAGAAATCCGAGCTGCCGGGTTGCTCGGTTAGCCGCGTGGCAATCAGCCCGCCGGTGCAACTCTCGGCCGTGGCAACGGTCGCTTGATGTCGCCGCAGCAGGTTGCCGACTACGTCTTCGAGGGGCTGCTCAGCATCGGTCGTGTATACGCGATCGCCCAGCAGCTCCGCAATCGGATCGCCGACTTCCTTGAGAAGAGCATCGGCCTCCGCTTCGGTTTCGCAGCGCGCCCGCAGATACACCCACAGATCTCCTACGCCCGAAAGCACGGTGGTCGCGGGATTCTCATAACGCGTATAGACAGGCGCAATTAACGCATCGAGATCCGACTCGCCCATGCCCGCAATCCGAAAACTCCGAACTTTGATCGCTTCCCCGGGCAGCAGTAGTTTCAGTCGCGGGATCACTTCATTCGTAACCATCGGCTTCAGCTCGCGCGGCGGCCCGGGAAGCAGAATCAGCACCTTCTCGCCGATGCGGATGAATTGCCCGGGGGCCGTCCCATTGCTGTTGGGGAGTGCCTCGGCGCCGTCCACCAGGTATGTTTGGCGGCGATTATTCGGAGCCATCTTTCTACGGAGCCGATCAAAGCGCGCCTGGAGGATGGTTTCCTGCTCCGGCGAATGGACCAGCGAGCGTCGCAGCGCGGCCGCCGCCGCATCGCGCGTCACATCGTCTTCTGTCGGCCCCAGGCCGCCGCTCAAGAGCACGATATCGACGCGGCTCAGCGCATCCCGGATGGCCTCCGTCAGCCGTGCGCGATCGTCGCCGATCACCTGTTTGCGATGCACCTCTACGCCAATTGCATTCAACTGCTCAGTAATCGCGAGCGAGTTAGTATCCATCCGCTGAGGCGTCAGCAGTTCACTGCCGATCGCAATGATCTCGGCATTTGCCATGGAAGGGGTACTTTAGACTAAGCTGAGACCCGCGACGCCCGCCTCTACGCGAAAGAGCGCGTTGTGCGTAGCGAGCATCAGCACTCCGTCGGGCGCGAACGCAAGACCGACAATACCAGGGCCCGATACGAACTGTTCGGCGTTGGCATTCCGGTCGAACCGAATGATCCCGCGCCGGCCGCGTAGCGAAGCGGCCACATACAAATTGCCGGAACGATCAAACGCCAGACCTTGGGGCCGGCCCAAGCCGCGATAGAACGTTCCCACTTCGCCTGTTTTGGAAACGATGTGAACGGAATCGAAGCTGGAAGTCGTGGGGCCGGTGACGAATAAATCCCCGTCAGGCCCAAACGCGAGGTGGTACGCGGCAATCGAGGGTTCCAGGGTTGCGAAAACATAAATCTGACGGGACCGGCTGATCTTGAAAATGGTGCCGCTGCGGTCGCCGACGTATAGATTTTGTTCGTGATCGAACGCTATCCCCGTCGCCACGCCCATGCCCTCGACGTAGACCGACATATTCCCGGACGGCGCGATCTGGTATACGATGCCGTCATACCGGCTGGACGCGTACAGTATCCCTTCACGGTCGAAGGCCAGACCGGTCGGGTTCATCAAATCCGTCACAAACGGCTTCGAATTGTTGCTGGTGTCGATCTTATATATCGATACCGGCGACTTCTGACCGCGCGACCCGCTGAAGGTGCTATATATGTTGCCCTCGCTATCCACCGCCGGATTTCCGACCGGATGCAGACTGTCGGCAATCTGCACACCAATGTGCGTTTCGACGGGCTTGCTCATAAATTCCCCGCTTTTCAACAGCAAAGCCTTCGACTGGATGGAATCGGGGACCCGCGCGATGATGTAGGAATCTCCGGCAACGATGGACTGCACCGGATTGACCCCGATCGAAACGGACGGGTGTCCGGCGGCCGCAAAATGACGCCCTCGGATGTGGAGATCGCCGCCGGGGATCGCCGCAAAAGGCTCCAAAGTTTCAATTGTGGGCCGTTCGAGGGCCTCTTTTTTCATGGGCATAGGTTAATACAGTCGCAAGACTCCGCCTATATACAAGATAAGCGCCCCGTAAATTCCGGCTGCCAAATCATCTGCGACAATTCCCACCCCTTCCGGTAGTGTCTCAAACTGGCGCACAGGCCAAGGCTTCCAAATATCGAAAATACGAAATAAGATGAATGCGGCAATCATGCTGCGCACATTAAAGGTTGTGGCGCCCAGCAGCGTAACCCACTCGCCCAGGACTTCATCGACTACCACCAAGCCGGGATCTTTCTTCTGGACGATTCGGGCTGCACGAGTCGCCGCCCATATACCAAGAGGCGTCAGCGCCGCTATCAGCAGCACCAGTGTCCATCGCGCCGCTCCCAGCCAGAAGTGAAGTCCAGCGTAAATCAGGAGTCCTGCCAACGAACCAATCGTGCCCGGCCCCCACGGGAAATAACCGCAGCCGAACCACGTGGCGATCGCCATCGCGGCCGAACCTTCAGCTTCCGCTTTCACTGCTCGGGCTCAATCATCTTCACGGCGCAAGGGGTCGGTCTCGGGATCGGGCAGGTAGTCTGACTCCTCTTCGAGATCGCTGGGCCGGCCACCCGGAATCGTATACTTCTCCGTGGCCCAATTACCGAGATCGATCAGACGGCAGCGATCGCTGCAGAACGGCATGTTGGGACCGTCCCACGCCACTTCCTTTTTACAGATGGGACAACGCATGGGGTTGTTGAGAAAGGATTGGAAACGCGCTTCGAGACGACGCGGGCCGGTCGACCAGTGCGCCCACCAGATCGTAGTCGTGCGCTTCCGTAATTCGGATTCTACGCATTTCGCCTGGCGTTGGTTCCACCGGTCCGAAATCATTGATATAACAAACGCCGTCAATCTCCGGAGCCTGGGTGCTAAGCCGCCCTTGCCATAACAAGTCCGTCTCCGATGACGGGCCTTCTACCAGAACCGGGAGTTCCTGTCCAACCAAATGCCGATTGCGCGCACGCGAAATGCTGCGTTGCAGGGACATCAGCTTGCGCTTGCGATTATAGATGGTCCGCGCGTCCACTTTGCCATCGAGCGCATAACTTTGGCTGGTCTCTTCGTCGCTATACGAAAATACGCCTAGCCGGTCAAATTGCGCCTCTTGCACAAATTGGCAGAGCTGCTCGAAGTCCTGATCCGTTTCGCCGGGAAAACCGACGATCATACTGGTTCGAATCGCAATCCCTGGGATCGTCGCGCGAATGCGCTCCAGCAGCTTCAGAAAAATCTCGCCGTTTGCCCCACGCTTCATGCGTTTCAGGACAGCAGCGCTCGCATGTTGCAGCGGCATATCGATGTACTTTACCAGCGCATCGTGCTCCGCGATGGTATCCAGGAGATTCTGTGTCACCTTGTTCGGGTATGCATAGAGGAATCGAACCCATTTTTGTGACTCAGTGGGAATTGTGGCCAGCCGCGCCAGCAATTCGGCCAAACCGTTCTTCAAGCCGAGGTCTTCACCATAAACGGTCGTGTCTTGGCCAATTAAGTTGATCTCGAGCACGCCCATTGCAAACATGCGGGTGGCTTCGTTGATGACGCTCTCGAAGCGGCGGCTACGAAACTTACCCCGGAACTGGGGGATTATGCAGAACGAGCAGGGATGATCGCACCCCTCCGCGATCTTGATGTACGCCGAGTGCCGCGGCGTCGTAAACACACGCGCGGTCAGGTCGTGATAGAGGTAAGGCTCGGGCGCAAGTTCTTTAGGCTCGAGACCTTCACAAAGCGCCGTGATCTTGGCCAGTTCATTGGTGCCGAGCACGGCATCCACTTCCGGTATGTTCTGCCGGATGTCGTCGCGATAGCGTTCGACCAGACACCCAGCCACCACCAAACGCTGCGCTTTTCCGGTCTTCTTATACTCGGCCATTTCGAGGATGGTGTCGACGGACTCCTGCTTGGCAGGATCGATGAAGCTGCACGTGTTCACGACGATTACATCGGCTTCTGACGGCTGCGGCGTCAACTCGTGTCCATCCGCCGTCAGTTGGCCCATCATGACTTCCGTGTCAACCAGGTTCTTCGGGCAGCCGAGACTTACAAATCCGATTTTCAATGTACGAGGGTTTCCAGAGCGTGCGGCTCAATGCCACTTCCACTAGGATATCAGTCTCGCGGCCGACCGTACCGCCGAATAGGGACGGAGAGATCACTCGCAGACCCGGCGATACCGGACGATCGGCCAGACGAGCGCAACCAGACCTAACAGTACAAGTGAAGCCGAGAATGGCTCCGGCGTGAAGAAATCGAGGCCCACCACGTTCTCCGGAGTAACTTCCGCACCGGGGATCACGTTGCCTGAAGCATCTAATACGGTAAAGCCTATAAGCTGAACGCTGGAGCCGCACTGAGCCTCGGCAAAAAGACCCTCGGTATAGATGTAATTGTCGATCAGGGCCTGTGTATCCGCCCCGAAGGTCACTTGTGTCCCGAACTGGAAGGGCGAACTTATGCTAAATGGCTCATTTGAAAAACCGGAATTCCCGTCGGTCAAATGAGGATATAAATTCTCTGCCGTGGATCCTTCCAGGAAGGAAAACTCCGGGCTGTTCGTCGGCACGTCAGCATTGGTAGCTGGATTCAGGGGTTGACCACCATCGGCGTCGAGCTGATAATGGGCCGTCAGAGTACCGCTTCCTGTTCCACCCGTTACCACCAGGTAGTCGCTAAACGACGTGTTATAAATAATCGGTCCAGGGGTGGCCGCTTCCCCGCCGCCAGAACCCTGCCCGGAAAGCGAACCGAAACCTGCCGTGGCGCTTACACTGCCCCCGCCCTGAAAACTACTGGGCGTCAATTGGAAGGAGATGCTGCAACTGGCAGACGTTACTCCCGAATCTTGGCAACTCGAGTTGCCGAATTCCAAGGTAAACCCTGGAGCAATCCCGGCGGGCCCAACCGATACTTGAACGGGATCGGCAATGGAATAAATTGTGGCGGAAAGAAACAAAACAAAACCCGAAAACCATCTCACGCCAGGAAACCTCTGCCACCGAGATTCCGGTCCAATGGTTCTGTTACTGAATTCAATTCGTCAGATCGTATTTGCCCCTATCCAGGATGGTGCCGACTCCTGCTTTGCCGGATCGATAAAGCTGCAGGTGTTCACCACAATCACGTCGGCCTCGGCCGGCTGAGGCGTCAATTCCTGGCCATCCGCCGTTAGGTTGGCCCATCGTGACTTCCGTCAATCAGGGGCTACAGCGGCCCATGGGCGCTTTACAATTGCTACACTGATGCCGATGGCAAACACGATTGAACGACCCGGCGCTACCACGTTACGAGGCAATCCGATGACCCTGATCGGACCCGACCTCAAAGTAGGCGACATCGCTCCCGATTTCGAAGTCGTGGATGGTAGCCTGCAACCAACCACACTCGCCAAGACCGGCAACGGCGTTAGAATTTTCAGCGTCGTTCCTTCTCTCGATACCCCCGTTTGCGATGCGCAGACGAAACGGTTCGAGGACGAGGCGCAGAAGTTACCAAATATCAAGATTTACACGGTCAGCATGGACCTGCCCTTTGCACAGAAACGTTGGTGCGGGAGCTTCGGCGTAAATCACGTCGTCATGCTTTCGGATCACCGTACCGGATCTTTCGGAGAGCACTATGGCACGCTCATCAAGGAATTACGAATTGAGAGCCGGGCCATTTTCGTCGTGGACGCGAGCAACAAGATCGTATACCTCGAGTATGTGAAGGAAGTCGGAGACCACCCCAACTACGAAGCAGCTTTGGAGGCCGCACGGGCCGCAAGCGGTTCAGTCAAGGGCGCGGCTCAGTAACTCTCAGTTTGGACAGCAAGCTCTCGCGCTAGGAACAATACGGGCGTTCTAGATGATTACGAGATCGATCCAACCTCTGTGGAGGAGATTCAATGATCGATCTAAAACTAAACGAACTTCCCGTCGATGCGGAAGGCGATTTCGAGAACAACCCGAAGTATACAGAGGCGCAGAAGGCCGAGATCCGGCGGCGGCGAGAGCGGGCTGGCCTGAGCATCAAGGACACCATCGCGGGTGACGAGTTAATGTCAGTGGGCGCCCGCGGCGTGGACACCTCCGGCGTCGAGAGTGGGGCTGGAGCAGGCGCGGGAACGAGTGAGCTGACCCCCGGGGCTCCCGGTGAATCGCCGATGCCAGACGTTGAGACGGCGGCAAAGAGAGAAGATTTGTAGTTATCCCCCAGCAGCGGGACGCCAATTGTCGTCTCCGCGCAGGAATACGTTGGGCAGAAATTGCTTCCCTTGATCCGGTGTGAGTTCGTGAGCCCATTTGAGACGGGCTGCGGAATTTGCGCCGGGTCCGCGGGAGCCATACTCGGCAAACGAAGCCGTATTTCCATTCGCGGCCGTGTTGTTTCAGTTGTTCCAACCCTCGGGGCGAATCTGAGCTCCCATTTCGCAAATCGATATAAATGATAAATGACCCGTGAATAGGGGTGCCATGGGCGCGCCAGAAAAACGCCTTTGCCGCAGTCGCCCTTAGTGTCGTACTGCGGCATTCAAAACGAATGCCGTCACCATCTTTTACCCGTCCAGTGTGGACATCATTCACGCTCATACCAGGGAACCCGTGATGGTCTGGACCACGCGGCACGGCTTCCTCTTGACGCGAGGGGGCTCGATGGAAAAGGTTAACTTTCAGCCTGAGCGTTAATTTCGCCGGATGCCCTTGGTGTGCAGGCGTCAGGACTGAATCATAATTGACTTCCTTAATCGTCCATCTCATAGCCATGTAAATCGCGCCTTTCTACTGTCCGCCTTCGTCAGGGAAAGCCGATTTGTTTCAACCACTGAATCTTTTCGATCTTTGGCTTTAACATCAGAAGGCGGAAACGGGAAAGAAGATCCGTCAGGGACTTCGAAGAAAGTTTGGAGTCGGAGCGTTGCCTGATGCTGCTCAGAAACGTTGCTGCTTAGCGCGCGTTGCTGAGCTTGGGCATGAACCAGGTTTCTGCGAACTGAAATCCCGCTCAGCGGGTACGGGTGGAGGTCTTCAGGACAGCGGCGGTCTCTTCCTCGTTGGCGCTCTCTGGCGCTAAGACATTCATCGGTACTTATGTCTATGCTAAACGAGACGGCTTTTGGGCTAACCCGGGCTAGACCGGGCTAGACCCGCTCCGAGATATTGGCTAATGCGCATCTCTTTCGAAGTGATTATGGGAATCGCGCTGCTGATCCTTCATTTTGGAAGACCAGAGGGCGCAGGCCGCATTTTGTTGAGCAGGACAAGTATCGTGGTGGAACCCGCCAGATCATGACCTGATAAGTCGTTAGCGCCAGGCAAGTTCCGAATAATGAGCGGCCCTGGAGCTATGCGGAAGTTAGCTGGACGCACGCATAATCAATTCCGCCGATAGTGCTTTTACGAGACCAGCAATCGTAGAGAGCGCTTAGGTCACGGTTTCCGCGCAAATAGCATTCTGGGAGAACCGCCGAAGAAGAAGAAATGCCTCTGGGTGCTCCCGCGCCTACGCTGGGTAGCTAGCGGCCGTTAGTCAAGCATATTGTAAGCCAAACTTTTTTTGAAGATTCTTTGAAAAGGTTGGCGGGTTGTGATTGCCGTTCCCGCCTACTCCTATGAAAGCTGGCCTCTGAAGCTAGCGGAACTTGCGGTTTTGACTCGATGCGCTGCTAGTCAGAGAAAAGGAATATCTCATGGGCGACCCAATTTGGCTTGATACAAACACCATTATTAACGTGGTCCGAGGAGACCATGTACTGGAAGCTGAACTTACGCAACTCCGTAAGCAAGGACACCAGTTACTTATAGTTCCTGCAGTCCAGAATGAGCTCCTAAACGGTAATCCTCTTACTATGAGCGGCAATAAGTCTGTTCATGCGCAAGCGGTTGGTCCGAAAACTCGAGCGGAGACTCAGATGGCCTTGAACAGACTCGGCGTTCAAGTTGACATGGAAGCGGCAAAACTAGGGAATGGACAGAAAATCCCCACTGCTGGAGGCAAGATTGATGTGGGACAGTCTAAGCGGGTCGGATACGCGATCCAAGACCACGTTAAACGCCCCAAAAATGTGGCGATGTCACCTCGGCTAAGTAACATTTCGGAGTCCGATAGTTTAGTACTGAGCCAAATTAAGGCAAGCGCCGAAGCTCGTGGTGTAAAAAAGCCTAAGATGTTTACGATCGAAACGGGCAATAAAGCTATGGTCACACAGGCATACCTTTATGACGTTGAAACGATTTCCCCCAAATCGCCCCCGCCCAATTCTGGAACGGGTTCTGCACGGATGCCACCGGTTATCGATATAGCTGACTATCCGGCTGACCAGGACGGAGTAATTTCCAGATTTTTCAAAGACCGCCCGGTACTAGAGCAGGCGGGTCTGATGGGTTTTTCGGTTTTAGCATCTATGGCGCTTCCAAAGGCGCTCGAGAAGGTGGAGGACCACTACAACAAGGCGATCGAAGATGCACGCAAGGAGTTCAACCGGAGATTTCCCGACGCTCGAAGCCTTTCGCGCGATGCGCGTTTGGAACAGTATCGACAATCCTACGAGGTGGCTCTTGGAAAAATGAAGGCTCCGTCGAATGTAAAAACCCTCGCCTATACGATGGTGGCATTAGGCCCTACGAAGGACACTCAATCGAATTTAGAGTATGTGAAAAAACAGTTGACCACTGTCAAGTTGGCAGATGGAACAATGGGTGGGTACGGCGATGCTGCTGATGCTTACGTTAACGCTATGGTGGATTTGTATGGGCAGTTGACGAAATACCAAATTGGTATTGCTGACATTGTCATTGACGTCCAGTCCCGCGCATCAGTGTTGACGGGATACGGCCAGACCTTGATGGCAGATTTCTACTCATATGTACCATTTGCCGCAAGTTCGCCTCTGTCTTACTACCCATGGCTCGACGTGTACACGGTCGCAACAACAATTCTCAAGTTAGGTGCGAATTTACAGAACCTTGCCACAGAAATCAGCGATAGACAAAGTGGCTATGAGAACCTATCTAAGTCCCTCGACGCGGAACTCATCAAGGTGAGTGAGCAAATGGCCAAATTCGCGCCGTAAGAACTTTGGTAGCGAGTTGCTTGCCCGAAGGGATGAAAAATAAAGTATCGATGTTCAGGCTGCAATGCCCAGGTCGGTAAAGAAATCGTGAATGGCGATTCCGAGATCTTCATAGGGATTATCGATGGGAGCGGTCGGCGATGTTTTGGTGAATATCTGCCTATCGCGCGTTGCTGAGCTCACGCATGAGCCACGTTTTTGCGAACTGAAAATCACGCTCAACGGTACGAGTGGAGGTCTTGAGCACCGCGCTGATTTCTTCGTCACTCAGCCCCCCGAAGTAACGCATTTCGAGAACCTTTGCCTGGCGAGGTGCAACCTTCGCAAAGGCATCCAATGCTAAGTCGAGTGCCACAATGGACTCCTCGGAATCCGGCGAAACTGGAACTACATCATCCATATTCAAATGTTCGGCACCGCCGCCGCGCTTTTGGGAGCCCCGAGCGCGGGCTGCATCCACCAAAATGCGCCGCATCATCTGAGAGGATATGGCGAAGAACTGGGCCCGGTGTTGCCAATCCACATTCCTGACGTCCACCAGACGCAGATACGCTTCATTGACCAGAGCTGTAGTTTGTAGTGTGTGGCCAGCCCGCTCATTGCGAATGTGGCGGCGCGCCATACGGCGCAGTTCCTCATAGACCACGGGCATCAGGCGGTCCAGCGCTGCCGGATCACCGTTCGTCCAGGCTTTGAGCCATCTGGTTACGTCGGCCGAGCGAGATGCATCGTTCGATTCCACAATACGTACAGAAAATAGCACTCCTGGACTGACGCTACGCACCGCACGTAATACTATTGGGATCGGCCAGCCAGCGATGACTCCCGCACGCCTGCATCAAATCGAGGAACTCTATCATGCCGCACGCGTGGACCCCGAAGTCCTGGTAAACGCCGAGGCGGAACTGCGGCTTGAGGTGGAGTCGCTGCTGGCGCATGAGGGAACGTCGTTGCCCCCTCTGTTTATCGATGCCGCGAGCGCGGAGGACTTGCATCATGAGTCCCCGGATACTCCCGTCGTCCCCGGCTCGCATATCGGACCCTACGTGATTGAAGGACGGCTGGGGGCGGGGGGCATGGGCGTGGTATTTCGCGCTCTGGATACCAGGCTCAACCGGCCAGTGGCTGTTAAATTGATCTCCGACAAGCTAGCTGACCCGACCGCCGGCCGGCGTTTTCAGCGTGAAGCGCAGCTGGCGTCTTCGCTCAACCATCCGCACATTCTCACAGTTCACGATGCCGGGGAGCACGAGGGCCGCCAATATCTGGTGACCGAGTTTGTCGATGGCGGGACACTGAACGATTGGGCGAAGGCTGAAAAGCGGACCTGGCGCCAAATCATCGAGCTGCTCTCAGGTGTGGCTGATGGCTTGGCTGCCGCGCACGGGGCGGGCATTCTCCACCGCGATATCAAGCCCGCCAATATATTAGTGGCGAGAAACGGCTATGGCAAACTGGGGGATTTTGGATTGGCGAAGCCAGCGGAAGTGCGGGTATCGGACGCCGTCACGACACCCAGCGACTGTGGGACGCGGCCTGGCAATGTCATCGGCACAATCGAGTATCTCTCGCCAGAGCAGGCTCGGGGCGTTGCAAGCGATGCCCGCAGCGACATCTTCTCGTTCGGTGTAGTCCTATACGAAACCCTGACTGGCCGCCGGCCGTTCCGTGGCGAAACCGATCTTGATCTTCTGACGGCCATTGTTGATGCCGAGCCCGAGGCACTCGGGGGAGATCTGCCCTCGAGTTTGCGGGCCATTGTCGAGAAAACGCTAGAAAAGGACCCTTCCGAGCGCTACCAAACGGCGCGCGACCTGGTCGTCGATCTGCGACATGCGGCGCGCCGGAAAACGGAATCGCGTCCAATCGAACCTGTACACGCGGCACGGCGGAAGCCACGCTGGCCATGGATCGTGGTAGCGTCGGCTCTGGTATCGGTAGCTGCGGTAATTTGGATCGGCAAACAGAGCGGCGGCCCCGTCGAAAATCCGCTGGCCAACGCGACATTCACACGTCTGACGGACTATGAGGGAGCGGAATTGGACGCTTCCATTTCACCCGATGGAAAATTCGTTGCGTTCTTATCGGATCGGGACGGGCCTTTTCACCCTTGGCTGATCCAGGTAGGCGCAGGTAACGCGATCGACCTCACGCCCGGATCCGAAGACCAACGCGCGCCCTTGCGCAGCGTGGGATTTTCGCACGATGGCTCTGAGATCTGGCTCGCTGGAACAGAGAGCCGGAAAGTTCGGATGTTGCCGCTGCTAGGCGGCGCGCCTCGTGTATTCCTTGGAAGCAAGGTTGTGGCTCCAGTGTGGTCCCCCGATGGAAGCCGGCTGGCGTATCACACCCTCGATTCTGGCGATCCAATATATGTGGCGGATCGCGACGGAGCCAACGCACGCCGAATATTTGGTGACAGCCCGGACAGGCACAACCATTACCTTGCATGGGGAGCCGATGGCGAGTGGATTTACTTTGTCCACGGCACGCCGGCTAGCGACGAGATGGACCTCTGGCGCATTCGCGCTTCAGGCGGCAATCCCGAACGCCTCACACAAAAAAGTGCCGGCATGCGGGATCCCACTCCGCTAGGACGCCGGACAATGTTGTACGTCGCATACGACAGCGACGGTTCTGGGCCATGGATCTGGGCCTTCGATTTGGCGCGCAGGTCTTCCCGTCGCATCACGTTTGGGTTGGAAAAGTACACATCACTGTCCGTCTCCGCCGACGGACGCCGGCTGGCTGCGACCGTAGCCAACCCGAGAGTCGGGCTGTGGACTGTCCCCATTCTCAACTCTTCTGTCGCCGGGGAGAGGGATGCAAAGCGGTTCGCGCTACCATCCTCGCGAGCATTGGCCCCCCGCTTTCGAGGAACGGCGCTTTATTATCTGTCATCGCAAGGCACCGGCGATGGATTGTGGCGATTTGAGGACGGCAAGACAACCGGTGTATGGCATAGTGCGCAGGGCGGACTACTCCAGGCCCCAGCCGTTTCGCCGGACGGGCGGCACGTCGTTATCGTTGTTCGCGAAATGGGAAAAAGCAGGCTGCGCGTGATTACAGCGGACGGCGCCGAATCGAATGCCCTCGCCGCAGAGCTAAACGTCGAGGGCTCTCCCGATTGGTCCCCTGACGGTAACTGGATTGTGACCGGTGGAAAAGATAGCAAGGGTGAAGGCCTGTTCAAGATTCCGGCTGCGGGCGGCGCACCGATTCGACTCACGGGCGATGTGGGGCGCGACCCAGTGTGGTCGCCCGATGGATCGATCATTGCCTATTCCGGCCCGAACGTATTCACCTTGACGCCCCTTATGGCCGTGCGGCCGGACGGGAGTTCGGTCAAGTTGCCACAGATCCGCACACGCCGCGACGGTGAGCGGCTTCGGTTTCTCCCGAATGGCAAGGGCCTGGTCTACATGCAGGGTGACGGCTCGACTCCCTGGCAAGATTTCTGGCTGCTGGACTTGACAACCATGAAGACGCGGCGCTTGACCCGGCTCAACGATCGGGCCGCCATGCGTACGTTCGACATCACGCCGGACGGTAAGCAGATCGTATTCGACCGGCTCCGCGAGAATTCAGCCGTCGTTCTGATTGATCTGCGGACAGGGCGGTAAGCTCCAAGGCCAGACCTCTATTCGGGCTTTCGCTTACGCGGACGGCGCGTGCCGGCTCCGGCGGCTGCACGCTTGCGCGGCGCTGCCTTTTTAGGCTTGGCAGGAGGTGGATTCGGCTCGAAGATGGTCGGTTGGCCTTCGACGATCGGCTGCGGCTCGTATTCTTCCTCTTCGATGGCCGGCTCAGGCGGAGGCGGCGGTAAGGCCGGCGGATAAAACTCGGCCCCGAGGTATACGATCAACCCACGTTCTTCGTCTGGCTCGGTGCGCACAACGGTCTTATCCTGCGCATAGTTCAGGAATTCGGCGAAACGCTGGAAGCCGTAGCGCTGCAAACTGAAATCGGGGTTCTCCTGTTGTACCCACTGTTCCAGTTCGTCGGCGCCGGCTCCATTTTCCAGTTCCATGCGATGCGTTTCCAGGACATCGCGAAGGAGCGGCAATGCCTCTTCCGGCTTGGGTGTGGCCTTCTCGGACGAATGTCCTCCGCGGCGTTCAATGATATAGCGGCCGCCCGATCCGCTGACGTTGATGAACTCGGCTTTTTTGAGTTTCTCCACGAAATCGGAAAAGCTGCCGGCGCCATAAGCGCGTTCGCTGAAGGCGGGGTCGAGTTGCAGCATAGTGCTCTTCAGCAGTCCGAGCTGGGGCTGTACGGCGCGGCGCTCCAGAACTTGAAGCGCACGCTCGACGAGCGGCATGGCCTGACCCAAATCGAGAGGCGCGGGGCGCTGGCCACGTTCCTTCCGATCCCTTCGCTCCTCGCGCGGCGGACGTTCGCCTGTGTTGCGTAGATCCTTGCGCTCCGGCATCGGCTGGGGAACAATGCGGTCGCCATCTTCGAGCAGCGATTCGTAGCTCACGAATTCGTGACAATTCTGCTGGAGGATCGTGCTGGTGAATGCCTTTCCGCCTAGGACAAAAACGGTCTTGCCGTATTCCTTCAGCTTGTTGACGAGCGGGATAAAATCGCTGTCGCCGCTGACCACCGCGAACGCATTGACATGCGCGTGGGTGAACGCCATCTCCAGCGCATCGAGCGCGAGATTGATATCGGCTCCGTTTTTATCGCCTCGCGGAGACGGGATGCGCTGCACCATCTGCACAGCATTTTCAGCCATCTGACGGGTGGCGCCTTCGCGGCGGCCCCAATTGGCGTAGGCGAACTTGGCGACAATGTCTCCGCGCTCTTTGAGCGCACTGAGCGCGAGTGAGACATCGAAGTCCCGGCGCAGCGTGGACATTACGCCAATCTCAATATTGTCGTAATCGACGAACACCGCAATGTTCAGTCTGTCTTGCATGAAATTCCTTTTCTGTAGGCCGCTGCGCGCCGTTTCTAAACGAATCGTTGCCAGACGGGCTCCTCATCTGCCGAGACCAAAGCTCAGGCTACTTGTTTTACTGAAGCGCGGATGAAGGCGACGATGTCCTCAAGCGACGAGCCTGGCTGGAAAACCCCGGCAACGCCCGCCCGCTTGAGAGCTTCCGCGTCCTCGCCGGGAATGATACCACCCACGACGACGAGCACGTCCGTCATCTCCTTCTCGCGCAGCAATTCTAATATGCGCGGCACAATTGCGTTGTGCGCGCCGGACAGGATAGAAAGTCCGATAACCTGGACGTCCTCCTGCAGAGCTGCGTTCACGATCATTTCCGGCGTCTGCCGGAGACCTGTGTAGATGACTTCCATACCAGCGTCGCGCAAAGCTCTTGCAATGATCTTTGCGCCGCGGTCGTGTCCATCGAGGCCTGGTTTGGCTACAAGGACACGAATCGGGACGCTCATACTAACACTGTCCAGATTATAGAACGTGGCGGTGGCAGAAATTAGCGCGCCTCCGGACCAACGCTCGCCCGCTCGTGGCAGTTCTGTCGCGTTTCGGCATGAACAGGCTAGAGTTTCTCGTCGAAGGAGAGTTGCTGTATGAACGCCGTCAGCCCGGCTTCGGCTTCGTCGATCTGCGTTTCGAGTTGGCTCGACTGTTTCTGGAGCTCGCCCAGCCGGGTCTCCTGGCGGTCGAGCTGCGCCGTGTAGCGCTGCACCAGCGCCTTTTCCTCAGGCGTGCCTTTCAGGGCTTTCATGTTCTCCCGTAGGCGCTGCTGATCGTCAAAAATTGTTTGCGTCTCGCCGTCAGCCGTTGATTTCCGCTCGTTCAGAGTGTCGATGGCGCTTTTTCGAGCCAGAACTTTGCGGAGCGCGGCCTCAATCGCAGGATCGATGGAACGCTGTTTGAGGAAGATCTCCAACCGAGCACTGTTGATGTCGCTCACAGCATAGACGGCCGGTTCGGCGTGGGCTTCTTCAACGACCAAAGCTGCCGTCTGCTTTGCGCCCACGTTCAACCGGAAACGGTAGTTGTCGGCGGTGGTCTCCTCAGGCCGCGTATTGCCTCGCAGTTCGTACCCACGCCGAACCGGATGCTCCAAGATCAGCGTGCGGGGCGAGGAGTCGGAATTGCGAAACGTATAGGTCTTCTTCTCGCGAATTTCGCTGTGTTGCGTCATTATTCCGTGGTCGAGGACCACACGCGACACTTGATCGCGTTCTGAACCAATCGTCGAACTCGCGATAACTGCAAGATCAGTCGCATAAGAGACCAGGCGGCGTTCACCCGGGCGGATGGGTTCGAAGACGCCCTCGCCGGCGAAAGTTTCATCCTCCAGCACGCTGATGCTTCCACCATCGAGTGTGAGCCCGGTGGAGTTCGTCAGCCACAGCGCGCGTTCCGGACGCAGCAATCCAGCCTGTTCGCTCCAGATCGATACCTTTTCGGCGACGATGGGTGATTGCGCGATGGGAACGAGCGCGGATCGATTCTTAAGAATAGTGATGGGATCTTTCAATTTGTATTCGAATAAGTCGCCGAGTTCCTGCGACTGGGCGGCGGCGATTGACTGGTTACGCGCATCTTCAATGCGATAAGAACCGCCTCCCATACCGCCTCCGGAACCAGAGCCGTATCCGCTTCCATGCCCAGCGCCTAACCTCGCTCCGCTGCCGAGCACGCTGGCATTCCCTAATCGGCCGTTGACTGCCGCGCTCTCGGATTGCATGGCTGGTGCAGGGGCCGAAACTTCCACGGATTGGCTCAGGGCTCCGATTTCGAGGCGGGCGTCTTGCTGCAACCGCTTCCCATTGCCGATCGCGACACCATTGATCACGCTGCGACGAAAGCCGGGCGCCTGGATCTCCAACCGCACCGTGCCGTCGGGCAGTCTCGGGAATTCATAAATTCCGACAGCGTTGGTCGTGGCTTGGCCGATCATGGCGTTGCTCTCAAACGCTTGGACCGTGGCATTGGGAACCGCAGCCCCCGAAACATCGGTCACGATGCCGCTCAATTGCGCGCTACCCGGGATCAGCGTGGCCTCGAAGGTCTGTGGCGTATTGCTTACGGTTTCGGGAATCGGCACTACGGGCCGGTGTGAGTAATAGGGCTGGGAGAGATTCTGGATGAACGACTGCGGGGCTCCGGCGACCAGCGAGAGTTCGACGTTGTTCCAGTCTTCTCCCACAGTGTTATCAACGATGGCCCAGCCTTGCAGCAAGGCATTCGTTCCCGACTTGGCATCGAGCACGATGCGATAAGTCGATTTCCACACCGGCACTTCGCTGATGTAGCTCAAGTAGAGCGAGCGCGCTCCCGTGCCTTCGGCTGAGACGACCATGCGGCGTATATCTGCGTCTCGAGCGGCCGATTCGATATCCAAATAGCGGTTGACCTTCGAGGCGAGATCGCGATCGAGCAAGCGGACGGAATATGCGGGCGAGAGTTCGGTGGTCCGCAGTTCGCCGGTATCGGTGATCAGTGCAAGATAATCGACTTCAAGCGTGGTTCCCCCCGCCACGCGCGTCTTGCGCTCGATACTGAGCAGGCGGCCGGTGATTACGGTTGTCCCGCTGCGTACCTCGAGCCGAGCGCCGCGGAGATCGCCGAGAAAGTCGGACAGCGACGGCTTGTCTCCTACCGGCAGGTGCAGTTGATCGAGTTGGCGTGCCGCCGGCTCCGAACTGCCATAGGAGACGCCAGCGATATGACCGCCATTCAGGTCGAGGACGGTCAGCGATTTTAACACGTCGTTGAGCTGGCCTGATGTGAACGCGATGCTCACCGTTTGATTTCCGTGAACCGTGCCGACATGCTCAAAAAAGCCGACACCATTCTTATAAAGGACCACACGCTTTACCGGGATGCGATTCGCGTCATCGCGCGATGGCGTCTGAGCGATGGCAATACCAGCCAAAAGGCAGACGAAGCAGAAAGACAACAATCGTTTCAAACGAGCCCCTTTGCGCACGAGACGGTGAGTGCCGATTGTGCGCGATTACACCATTTCAGAAACTCATCATCATAGAGGTACCAGGCGACTCGCGCGTTCCCGCCGAACTACAGTAAAGACATGACCGTTCTTGTTACCGGAGCAACCGCTGGATTCGGGGCCGCTATTGCGCACCGATTTGCCAAAGATGGCGCACGCATTATTGGAACAGGCCGCAGAGAGGACCGGCTGCAGAGTATGAAGAAGGACCTCGGCGACGCCTTTCTGCCGCTGCAATTCGATGTCCGCAATCGCAAGGAAGTGGAGCATGCGATTTCGAGATTGTCCGGAGATTGGGCAAATATAGACATACTCGTGAACAATGCCGGGCTGGCGCTGGGCTTGGACCCGGCGCAAAGAGCGAACCTCGACGATTGGGACACCATGGTGGACACCAATATCAAGGGGCTGATGTACTGCACCCGCTTTGTATTGCCGGGGATGATAGAACGCAACCGGGGACACATTGTAAACCTAGGCTCCATTGCGGGGGAATTTCCGTATCCTGGCGGCCATGTTTATGGGGGGACAAAGGCCTTTGTGCACCAGTTCAGTTATAATTTGCGCGCCGACCTGCTGGGCACCAACGTTAGGGTGACCGATGTTGCTCCTGGCATGTGCGGCGGCACCGAATTTTCTGAAGTGCGGTTCAAAGGCGATCGGCAGCGCGCACAATCTGTCTACGAAGGGACGGAACCGCTGACGGCGGAAGACATCGCGGACGCCGTGAATTGGGTAGCCACACGGCCGGCGCATGTCAACATCAACTATGTGCAGATGATGCCGGTCTGCCAGGCATTTGGGCCATTGCCCGTGAGCCGTAACAAGTAGCGTATTGGGCGATTCGCGGGTTGGGTATAACAGTTCAGCGCTCCGGCCGGAGCGGTGAGCGCCTGATGATACTAAAACGCCTTGGCGAATACAGCGGATCGCCAATAAATACCATCATCCAGTTATTAAACGGATTAGCAAGATAAGAAGATTCCGCGAAATTGTAACCGCGCCATAAGTGGCCAAAGAGGGAATCGCCAGTGGCAATGCCAATTGTGTATGGTTCTCCCGTGGCTCCCCAAGTGGCGGTGAAGCCATTTAAGAGGAAATAGGCGCACCAATTGCTATCTCCGGGAAGTCCTCCGTCTCTAAGGCTGTTGCAGGTATATGATGTGGCCTGAGAGCCCACAGCCCCGGTAACTGGTGTGGAATATGTATTGGTTATTGAAGGGATGTACCATCCCCATACCCAAGCGGGATTCGGGCCAGCTTCAATAGGATGGCCGGTATGCGACTGGTCGTTCAAAACGGCGGGTATTCCGAAATCGACGGCGGTACTATACGCGTTCAGCATCGTTTGATCGAGCGGATAGTAACTGGTATTCGATGCGGGATAACCGACAAAATCAAAATATCCAATTCCGGAACTCGGAGTTAGCGTCTCCTCCGCCAGAATGGCTTTGTCGACTAAGGACGCGGCAATAGTGGCGTTAGGGCCGTCTAATCTCGTCACCAGGTACATTTTGTATCCGTTGGGGTTAATCCACTGCGCGAAATGCGCAGGAGAACCTGTCGCAGTGGGGTCCTGATAAAGATTTGGCAACCAACCCGCCTCCGGCGCCACACCTGAGTTCATAATCGATAGGAGTGAGTCAATCGATTCCCGCCAAACCGTGTCCCCCAGCATTACGGGAATGCCATAGGTGGTTACAATGTATAGAATTGTGCCGGACAGCCCATTCTCTTCTAAGTATTTGTTAACTGGGTTTTGAATGTAAGTCAGGTAATCGGCATAGGAGAGAAATTGATTCGCATCGTACTCCATACCGTGCCATTGGCCGTCACTCTGCCAGCCCGCGTAGGGAATGTTTAGATGCAAGATATTACTTGCGGGAATGTTACGCATTTCCGCGTAATGTTCACCGACAAAGATGCTCGCGCCGACTCCGTTAGTGCCGGTTTCGGGGAGATAGGCATCATTGACTAAGACTAGAACCGAGGAAGGATCTTGCACCGGTGGCGCCGTCACCTTTATTGCCACGGGCGATAAAGCCAGCGCTATAGATAACAGGAGCGGGATCATGATTCCTTTCGTAACTCAATATGTTTGGCCGCTTACTCAGTGCGCCGGGTGGTAAGCTGACCCAAAGTAACACGCCCGGTTGAGTAGCCATCGACCCCACTTGCACGCGTACGGCGTGGCTTCCGGCGGTCAAGTTACTTGGAAGAGTAAATTCGACCTGCAGCAAGTCTTCTGTGCCTACCGCTTCGGTGGCAGAAATGAACGTGGCGGGTTTAGAATCGATCGTGACGCTTACCGGCAGGACAGGCGTCGTCACAGATGTGCGCGCTAGACCGCTTTGGTTGCTCCCATTCGTCAAGCCGTCACCGGTGACATAGACGGTGATTGTTGAGCCCGGTGCGACCGGATTTGACTGTTGGTTATAGGCGCCGTTATGCATCAAAGCCATCGCCTGGGTGCGTGAGCCGTAGGTATATAGTCCCGGGTGAGAAGCTCCCAAGCGTAGCGCCTCAGTCACGATGAGCGCGCCTTGATAGAAAACCTGTAGCAGCGCCGACTGGGAACCGGCGGTGCCATAAGGGATCTGCATGTTGATCTGGCCGCTCTGGACCATCAACAGAGGCACTGGCAATCCATTGATGTCTACTTGCGTATCGCCAAGATAGAGGGGCAGTTCGGCCGCGTTGGCTGCAGCGCTCGCCGATTGAGGACCGAGTTCGAATGTACCGAGCAATTCGACGATCTCTCCTGGCGCGAGCGGTCCCGGAGCGCCCGACGCCGCATTGACGACTTTCACCATGGGCGTATTCGTGGGAGTGACGGCGGGCGACAGGCTTAGTTCCCGAATACGATTGTTCGCTGTGTCGGCAATCAAAATCGCGCCGCCGCTGGTCGCGAACACCGATTTTGGCGTATCTAATTGGGCGGACGTTCCTAGATAGGTATCGCCGCTAAAGCCGGCACTCCCGGTTCCGGCGAGTACGCTTACTGTTCCGCCGCTATGCAAGGTGCGGATGTCGTGGGTTCCGGAATCGGCCACCAACAATGAGCCATCGGAAGAAAAAGCCAGGCCGGATGGAGAGATCCAAGGGCCGTTCCCAGCGTTGGTGACCGTAGAGATCACGCCTGCGGGCGTTACCATGCGGACCACGCCCGCGCCTTCGTCGGCAATGTATAGGTTGCCGGCGTTGTCGATTGCAAGTCCCCGTGGAGATTCGAGCGTTGCCGCGGTGGCGAGGCCGCCATCTCCGCTGCTTCCAGCCGTTCCGGTCCCGGCCAACGGGTGAACGGCTCCTTGCGCGTCAACCATCAGAACGGTGTGCGCTCCGCTGTTCGAGACGTAGATATTCCCTCCGGATGCCAGTGCGAATTCGGGCTGATTCAAATCGGCGGATTGGACGGCGGTCGAGATGATGCCGGCAGGCGAGATTGCCCGTATTGCGTTGTTTCCTGTGTCGGCAACGAGCAAATCTCCTGCCGCATCGAATGCGACGGAAGAGGGACCATTCAGCTCTGCCGAAATCGCCGCGCCCCCGTCTCCCGCATACCCCGCCGCGCCAGTACCCGCGAAGGTGGTGATGGCGCCGCCGCTATCGATACGGCGTATGCGATTGGTTCCCGAATCGGCGATATAGATGTTACCCAGGCTGTCGGCGGCAACGCCCGAGGGTTGATTGAGACGGGCTGCCGTAGCGGCCACATTTTCTCCCAGGAAGCCCACTTCATTGGTCCCCGCCAAGGTAGTGGTTGCCTGGGAGGGAGCGATCGCCGAGACGAAACCTTGCTCCGAAAGATAGACATTCGATTTGGCATCCACGGTGACGCCCTCGGCATAGGGGAGGACCTGAATATTGTTGCTCAAGGCAGAAACCGAATACAGCGCACCGGCGCCGGGATCGGAAATTAGAATGAAATCGCCGGGTTGAAAGGCAATGGCCGTTGGCGCGGAGAGGGCGAGGCCGGAGGCCAGAGTGCCGGTGGGGAGATAAGTCTCTATCATATCTCCCAAAATGCGCCGAACTACTTTGTTGCCGCTATCGCAAATCAGCAGGTTTCCGTTGAAGTCAAAGGTGAGACCCGCAGGGGCATTGAGCGTGGCCAGTTGCGCGGCTCCATAATCGCCGGTATAGCCCGGCGAGCCGGTTCCCGCAGCGGTGGTCAAGATCCCAGAGGGAGAGATTTCATATACCTGATTGCGGGAGAAGTCGGAGACAAAAAGGTTGTTGTGCTTGTCGACAACGAGATCGCGTGGGGCACCGAGAATGTAATCGGAGCCCGCCCCGCCATCGTTGGCCAATCCGGGCTGCACCATGCCGCCGCCCACGTAGGTGCTAATCCAACCCGATGGAGTAACTTTGCGCACGCGGGCGTTTCCAAGATCGGAGATATAGAGGTTGTCTTGGGCGTCGATCGCCAGACCATATGGGTTTCGTAGTCGAGCGCTAGTGGCCAAGCCGCCATCACCGCTAAATCCCACGATTCCATTGCCGGCGACGGTTTCGATAGTGCCGTCCGCATCGATCCGGCGCACGCGATTGTCATTGACATCCGCGATATAGAGACGGTTCTGGCTGTCGAGCGCAAGGCCTTGCGTTTCGAGCAGAAGGGCGGACGTTGCGGGCCCACCATCGCCATCCGCTACGCCCCCGGCGATGGTGTCGATGCGGTAGGGACTTGATTGGGCCATCAAAGCCTGATTGATCAGCGGCAACAGCAGACAGAGGAGTGCTCGACGCATTGCTAGTTCTAAGAACTAGTCGCGGGCGGGGGTTAAAACTCTCGATTGGGGAGTGGGAATTGCGTAGGCCCACAATTCGGGTAATTCGGTGACAGCCATCGAAGTACCCGAATTAGGAATCCGCGAGCACGGCCATGGCGGCGTTCCGCCCATTGATCGCGATTACACTGCCACCGGGATGCGTTCCAGCACCGCAGAGGTACACGCCGGACATCGGCGTTCGTGAGCTAAGGCGGCGGCTCCACATGTAGGATGGCAGGCACTCACCTTGGAAGATGTGCCCGCCTGTCAGTCCTACTTCGCGCTCGATATCGCTGGGGCCTAAAACCTCAGCGTCAATTACGGCATCCGGAATGTTGCTGCAAAAACGGGCGAGCGCGTCGTAGGCCAGTTGTTTGGCGGAGCCGCGGTGGTCGTCCCAGGTACCGTTTGCGAAGCGATAGGGCACGTATTGCGAAAAGACGCTCATGGTGTGTGTGCCGCGCGGGCAGACAGTTTCATCGTGGGCGCTCTGGAAATAGAGTTCGGTCCAGAGCCGCTCCGGCAGCCGTCCGGCGCGCGCGGCAGTGTAGCTATCGCGCCACTCCGGCTTGGTAAGTGGCGTGTTCACCTGACCATAATGATGCGGTTGATCTGTGCCGGGGCGCGCCCGGAAATTGGGCAACTCCCTCAGCCAAACGTTGAGTTTTAAAGTACAGCCTTCGATGGGAATCGATTCGACGCGCGCACGCCAATCGGGATCTGCGGCAGTGCCTAAGAGGCGCAGCGTGGTGACCGGATCGGCGTTGGCGATGACCACGCGGGATTGGATGCGTTCGTCCGATTCGAGCACCACGCCATCGCCGGGAACGATCTGCGCCACCGGAAGCCCGGCAGCAATGGTAGCGCCGGCCGCCCTCGCCGCTTCCAGCAGATAAAACGAGACCATTCCCATGCCGCCCTTTACATAACCCCAAGCCCCTGGAAGTCCACCGAGACGTCCGGAAGCATGATGAAAGCGAATGGATGCGGTACCCGGATCAAACGGGCTGGCATTGGTCCCAATGACGCCTTGGCCCAGATAGGCCATTTGCAGGCGCTCGTCGGTGAAGTAACGGTCCACGAATTCAGCCATGGACCATTCGTAAAGGAGACTTCGCGCTTCTTGGTCGCCGTTCAGACGATCATCGATCTGCTCGGGCGTAGGAGCGTCTCCGACCCATGAATCCTGCCCAGTACTGCTTCCGCCGGGAGGGCGCAAAGCGTCGCGTAAGCGGCGGATCACGTCGCCATACGCGCGCCAGCCCTCAATATCACGTGGAGAGAAGCGCCGCACTTCGGCCTCGCATTGATCGTCGTCGTCATAGAGTTGAATGCTGGAGCCATCTTCGAACGGGACGAACATGCCACTCGAGGCCGGCGTCCAGGCGAATCCTCTCTCGGGTAAATTTAGCTCCTCGATAACCAGCGGATGCAGCAAGCCCACGAGATACGCGCATGGTGACAGAAAGACGCCCGGCCAGTGCTCATCCAAAGTGCAAGCGCCGCCGAGGCGATTGCGCGACTCCAGGACCAACACCTGTTTGCCCGCGCGTGCCAAATACGCTGCGCAAGTCAAGCCGTTGTGCCCTGCCCCAACGATAACTACATCCCATTGCCGCCGAGCCAACTCGCCAACCGGAGCGGGAAGACTCGGGCGCGTCAGAGCGTGCAATGCGGAGACAGTCATCCAGGTGGAACGATTCTACCGTGTCAGGTAACGAATTATGCCGAACGAATCGCCGCTAGCGGCGGAAATTCTGAGCGTACGTATCCGGCGGCAGGCCGTCGGAAATGGCTTGTTGCCGAAGGCGCTTCGCCGTATCCATGGGCATCCAGCCGCCAACGGATACCAGAAAGCGACCGGATTGGGGCGAGAAAACCTCCGCGTGCAAATCGGGATGAGTCCGATTCACCGCGGCGGCTTTATGCGTGGCGTCGGTCTCCCGGTTATAGGTAAAGGCGATCACCCTCCAATTCACAGGACCGGTTGCGGCAGAGCCCGCAGGAGGCGTCGACACTACGGCGGGTGGCGGCGTTGGCCTCACGGGGGTGGGCGCCGGCGTTGCAACTGGAGCAGCGGGCCGGCTGGGGCCGACGACAGGATGCTGCGGCTGCTTTTTATGTGAGAACAGTAGCCATAGGAAGGCCAGGAACAAGATGATCGCTGCGATCGCGAATACTGAATTCGATCGCCCCTTCGGACGGCCAAGATCGATGCGTGAAGACTGGGGTGGTGTTGCGTCAAGGCTCGGCGTTGGCTCGGTAACCGGCGTGCCCAAAGATTTCAGTATCCATCGGGCTGACCAGCGTTTGGCGGAGATCGGGTCCAACGAATGCTTCAGAATTTCCGGGAACGGCGCGGAAAGTTCGGCGGCTCGTTCCATTGCGTCGTCACCCGGCAATTGTTGGGTGAGCGACTGGAACAACGTGACTCCGAGCGACCAGATATCGGAAGCGGACGAGAACGCAAACGATGAGACTTCCGGCGCCTGGTAGGCCGATGGTTCGGCCAGGATGTCCGAGGCACCCGGGCGCTGCACGGTCGCCACCGACAGTTTGATGTTGTCGCCCACAGAATAGATGTTGGACGGTTGCACCGACGCATGCACGAATTGGTGGTCATGCATTACGACCAGCGCAGCGGCTACGCTTTTGACTACCTGCCGGGCCTCGTCATCATCGAGCACTCGGTCGTGCAAGACTCCAGCCAAACTCTCATCCGGGAGTTCCGTCACGAGATAGTCAAAATGCAAGTCGGGCCAGTCGGCTGTTCCGCTTGCAAGAACCTTGAGAATTTCGGGCTCGTTCAGAAGCTGCAGGCTGCGCCAGAGTTCCAAGCGTTCACGCCCCTGTCGAGGGGTTAACGAGAAGAGCTGAACCATAACATTGGCATTTTCGGAGCCATCGGTTTTCCCCTCAAACCGACCTGACGTCTCCGAACCATCCAGGAATCGAATCAGCCGATAGCCGTCTCCGACAACACGGCCTTGAAGCTGAGGCCACGCCAACATCGTGGCGTTCCGCGGTGTAGACATCTTTTTCCTGTGACGCTGAACTGAGCCTAGTTGTGACGCGCTTTCCCGGAAAAATACGAAATTCGAAGCGCCAGCAAGATGGGAATAAGCGCTCCCAATGCATAGGTGGTCCACGAAGCAGTGTATATTACGGGCGAAATAATACCGGTTCTGACGAATGGAGACCGGAGAACTTGCGATAGGCGGATCTCATCGGACAGGATTCCTATGTGGGCAGAGCGGAAAGCCCCATTGGCGGCGTGCGCCACGAGGCCCGTATAGTAGGGCAAGAGAAGAAAGTGCATCGTATAAAGGTTCAGAACGAGCGCGAAGACGTCCGGCCAGCGAGGCATGTCGAAACGCCCCATACACAGGGACCATCAGCAGGTAATACAACGACTCCGGCTTCCATCCAAACGCGGATTACCCCAACCTTCACCCTCACCCGACTATCATAGGACCCGGCGGACGGCCCGATCGATGCTGATGGGTCCAGGACCCGCGACGGATAGATAGAGAAAAATGAAACAGTAGAGCACCGCCAGTTCACCTCCGTTGTGGATGGGAAACGGTCCCCGCGGTGAATGTACTGTGACATATGCGAAGGCCATTTGGCCGCTCAATACGAGAGCGGTAAACCGGGTGAAGAGCCCGATCACCATCAGGAATCCTCCGATCAATTCGAGGACACCCGCGAACCAGAGCAGCGTGAAAGCAACAGCCCTGGCTCCGTGGTCATCCGCGCCGCCGAACAGGCCAAATAGCAGCGCCACTCCGTGAAGCCCAAACGTAAATCCGGCGACTATGCGCAGTAGCGATAAGAGATAAGGGCGTAAAGATGTCACTCGTTCTCCTGTATCGAACACTGTAGCAATCGGTAGACTGGTCCTTGCGATCTATACTGTTCCGCTGCCCGCCTGCCGAGGCGGACCATCTTATCGCCGAAATCTGGGAACAAGGTTCGGCGGGAATTCTGGAGGAGCCGGAAGGTCTACGCGCGTTTTTTGCTTCCGGCGTTGATATCGAGGAGTTGGTAGCTCGTTATCACGATATGGTCGTGGACCGCCGCGACGAGCCAGCCGCCGATTGGGCGCAAATGTCGCGGGAAAATTGGGACCCGGTATTACTTGGAGAGCGTTTCTTTGTAGCGCCTCCCTGGCTCAGCGACGCGCCCACTCCGGCGGGCCGTATCCGTCTGGTGATGGATTGCCGCCGGGCATTCGGCACCGGTAGGCATGAATCGACGCAACTTTGTGTCGAAGCGTTAGAGCGCTACGTGACTTCGGGCGATTCGGTAGCAGATATCGGATGTGGTTCCGGCATTTTGTCACGGGTGGCACGGGAGCTGGGAGCAGGCCCGATTGTTTCGTGCGATTTGGATCCAGTGGCCGTCCAGGAGACTCAGGAGATCGCGGGAACAGCAGCCTTTGTTGGATCGGCGAACGCGATCCGCTCGGAATGGGCGGATATTGTGGTTGCTAATATCTCCGCCGCAGCCATTGACGCTATGTTTGACGACCTGCGCCGCATAGCCCGGCCGGGAGCGACGCTGATACTCGCGGGCTTCCTGACGGGGAACCCTCCAAGACGGTTTTCTCCGGACCATATTATTTGTAAGTACGATTGGTCGTGCTGGATTTTGGCACACCAACCGGGCGTCACATACGGTTAGGGTTCTAGCTAAAGCCCCGGAACCAATGCTGCCTTCGGGCCGGTGTCGCCGCAGTAGCTGTTAGCGTCGGCCGGTTTACGGAGCGTATAAAGTGAACTGTGTAAACGGCCATCGAAAGGATCACACTAGGGAGACCGGATGGCAATTGACCT
Source organism: Bryobacteraceae bacterium (assembly GCA_036272835.1). Lineage (GTDB taxonomy): Bacteria > Acidobacteriota > Terriglobia > Bryobacterales > Bryobacteraceae > Bog-105. The sequence continues at coordinate 66 of DATAXY010000008.1, read as the reverse complement.
CAAACTCATCGACAAGTTGCTGGCTGACTACAAGAAGCCAGAAGACATCATAGGCGAAGAGGGACT
>DATAXY010000007.1:0-49563 GCA_036272835.1 Bryobacteraceae bacterium | reverse complement strand
TGGGCTCAGGAATAGAATGCCATTATTAGGTCGGTCGGTCAACATAAATTAGCAATGACCGACTTGATAGCGGGCTGGCGCCGCCCGCTATCAGGCCAGATGCATCAAAACATTTCCATAGGAAAATGTAGAAACTCTAGTGCTGCGCTTGGAGCGCAGCGGCACCGCCTATTTCAGCAGAATTTCGCCGAGTCGCTCTTGCTGACCGGTTCGGGTGCGAGTCTTGGGGCGGGTCTCTCCTGGGCTCTTATACAGGTCTTCAAAAGCATCGCGCCCGTCGGTATACCCCGGATCCACGAAGCTTCGCTTGACAGCCGCGTTCTGCTGGTTCTAATTTTTCTCTCGCTTCTCCTCGCTGCGGGATTTGCTTGGTTCACGGCGTTAGAGCAACCTGAACCGGAAGTTCTTACCACTGGCGGCAGAGTCGCCGGTCGTTCCAAATCGCTCTTTCGGCTGGTACTCACAGTGGCCCAGGTCGCGATCTCACTCGTTCTTCTCTGCGTCGCCGGGCTTCTAATCGAGAGCTTGGCCAAGCTGCAAAGTGCGGCGCCCGGAATAGCCGTCGACCACGTCACTACCGCCGAAATCGCCGTCGGTCCGCCGCGTTATTCCAACACCGTCAGCCGCCAACAGTTCTTCGAAACTTTGTCCGCACGCCTCCGAGATTTACCGGGCGTTAACGCTGTTGCTATCAGTGACACGGCGCCGCCCATCGGCTTCATACACACACGTCCCGCTCGTACCTTTCGCGCCTTAGGTGAGCCTGCAGGCGGTCCTACCCTTAGCGGCATTGTGGCCTGGCGTTCCGTTAGCCCCGATTATTTTGCTGCGCTGGGCATTCCGATTCTCAAAGGGCGACCGTTCAATCGGCGGGACGAAATCGGCAAGGACAATCCGATTGTCATCAATCAAACCTGGGCTCACCAACTTTTCGGAAGGCAGAATGCCATTGGCCGGGGTATTCGCCTCGGCTCGGACACATTGCTTACCGTGGTGGGTGTAGCGGCTGACGTGAAGAACAATGGCTTGGTTCAGTCATCATATGCTGAATACTACATAGTCAGCAAGCAGGTGACCGATGCTAATGAGGGACGTGACGAAGCGCTCGCCGGTCGCTCGATCCATTGGTATGACGGCGAAGCTTTTGTCATTGTGCGAAGTTCGGCAAGCGCCGCAGCGGTAGCCAATTGGATACGGAGTGTCACTGCCGCGCTGGATCCCACAGTACCCGTTGCAATCGACACGATGCGGGCACGTCTTGCCACTCTTTCCGAGCGTCCACGATTCATCACGCTCTTACTCGGCTTCTTTTCTCTTGTAGGCTTGATTCTCGCCGCCACTGGGCTCTATGGACTGATTTCCTTCTTAATTACCCAACGCACTAAGGAAATAGGCGTCCGGATGGCGTGGGTGCGACTCCCGCCCAAATTGCCGGCCTAATGCTAAAGCATGCGCTCTACTGGAGCCTGTCCGGTGTTCTCGTCGGCTGCATTATCACGGTGGTGGCGGTGCGCTTGATCCGTGGTCTCGTCTTTAACGTGCCTGTCGAAAATCCATTGCTGTTCGCTCTCGCTACGTGCCTGATGATCGCAGTGTCGCTCACAGCGGCCCTGCTTCCATCGGTTCGGGCGGCACGAATTGATCCACTGGTCGCACTTCGTCAGGAATAAAGCTGCGGGGGAGAAGTGTAGACAAGCACAGCTCTTCATCACTCCGTACACGGTGCTTTCCACGATTCCGCCAAAGCCTGGCTACTAAGATGCTTGCAGAAATTGACGCGCTCTCTCGCTCATCGGAGGTCGCCAGATCCGCCTCGCAGAAATGCGCGGACCGCGGAGCAACTGGGAGAAGTTGGGGTGAAGGCGACGCGCTTACTATCAGAAGAGCGAGCCCCCTATGCCGAATGTGCTGAGTCTCTGCCTGATAGTTAAGAACGAAGAGGACAACCTGCCACGGTGTCTCGATTCGGTGCGTGGGCTAGTAAGCGAAGTGATCGCGGTCGATACGGGTTCGACGGACGCCACGCCGGCTATCGCATCCCAATATGGCGCGAACGTGATCCCGTTCGATTTCACGACCGTGGATTTTTCGGCCGCCCGCAATCACGCCATCGACTCTGCGAAGGGCCGCTGGGTGTTGATGCTTGACGCGGACGAGACCTTGCCTGCGCCGAGTGTACCCATGATCGAAACGTTGATCGCACGGGATGAAAACGCAGCGTATTACCTGGAACGCCACAATCACTGGTCGGATTCTGAAAAACCAACTGTCGATTACGTGGTCCGCCTGTTTCCCAACCGGCCGGACTACCGGTATCGGGGCCGTGTCCATGAAACTATCAATGCTTCGATAGTGTCTGGAGGCGGGCGGCTGCATATGACGGACATTCGCCTCAATCACAATTTCTCCCACGACCGCGAGGCACGGCGGCGCAAGAACCGGTGGTATATCGAAATCCTAAAGGAAGAGATCGCGGCGGATCCAAACGACGATTCGCGGCTCGATTTTTTGGCGGCAGAATATCACCAACTGGAGATGTTCGACGAGGCGACCGAAGTGGCAGAACAGATTGTGCGTGTGAGACCGCTGGACGCCAGAGCTCACTTATTTCTGGGGGTTTACCATTTGCACTACAAACCAGATTTTGTGAAGGCGCGAGCCGACTTCAATCGCGCCTTAGCGCTGAGGCCAGGGTATGTTGAAGCCGAGTCCTTCCTGCGGATTCTGAACGACAAGGAGCGCGGGCGCTAGAGTTCGCGGACCGATACTTCGATCTGTCCGTAATGCCGACAGGGTAACGCTGCGGTTTCAGCGGGTATCCAGTCGGTAGATCGCCGATGCTCATCAACTTAACTCAGCGTGACAAGTTATCCACGGATCATGGCAGCTACCCGCGGGAGTTGACGCCATCCCAGCATGGGTGGAACGGTGATGTAGAAGAGCTGGCGCGTGCATTGCGCAAGAACGTGTCCGGTGAAGTTCGATTCGACGATGGGAACCGCGCTCTGTATGCGACGGATGGTTCGAATTACCGCCAAGTGCCGATAGGGGTGGTAATCCCGCGCGACAAGGAGGATGTTGTTGCCGGGATCGCAGTATGCCGAAAATTCGGAGCCCCCATTCTCAATCGTGGAGGCGGTACCAGCCTGGCGGGACAGTGCTGCAACGTTGCCGTGGTGTTCGACACATCAAAATACATGCACCACGTCCTCAAGATTGACGCGAAAAACAAGCTTGCAACTGTCCAACCCGGGTGCGTGCTGGACACGCTACGAAAACAGGCCCGGCAGCAAGGCCTCACCTTTGGTCCAGATCCTGCGACGCACAACCATTGCACACTGGGCGGCATGGTTGGAAATAATTCGTGCGGCATTCACGCGCAAATGGCCGGCCGGACCGCCGATAACATCCACGAACTCGAAATTGTGACTTACGACGGGCTGAGGATGAATGTTGGCCGCACTAGCGAGGAGGAATTATCGCGAATCGTTTCCGAACAAAGCAGGCGGGGTGAGATTTATCGTGCGCTTCGGGACCTACGCGATAAGTATGCGGACTTGATTCGCGCGCGATACCCCAACATTCCGCGGCGCGTATCCGGCTACAATCTGGACGAACTGCTGCCTGAGAAGGGATTTCATGTAGCGCGGGCGCTGGTTGGAACCGAAAGCACATGTGTCACGTGGCTGGAAATAACAGGCAATCTGGTACACCAGCCTAAGGAACAGGCTCTGTTGGTGCTGGGTTATCCGGACGTGTTTCAAGCCGGCGATCACGTGCCGGACATTCTTCCGCATGGGCCGATTGGGCTGGAAGGGCTTGACGATCGGCTTGTTTCGTTCATGCGGGCAAAGCATCTGGAGATACAGGATCTTAAGCTCCTACCGGAGGGCAATGGATGGCTGCTGGTTGAGTTCGGCGGCGAAACACGCGAAGAGGCCGAGTCGAAAGCAAAGGCGCTGATGGCGGACCTGAAAAGGAGCCGGGTTCCGCCGGCGATGAAGTTGTTTGACGATCCGCACGAAGAACATGTCGTTTGGGAGATTCGGGAATCGGGACTGGGGGCGACCGCGTTTGTCCCGGGAGAGCATGACACGTGGCCCGGCTGGGAGGATTCGGCCGTGCCTCCTGAGAAGGTAGGGCCGTACCTTCGAGACCTAAAGCAACTGTTCACGCGGCATGAGCTTGATAATCCCTCCGTGTATGGACATTTCGGGCAGGGCTGCATTCACTGCCGTATCCCTTTCGATCTGCGAACCGAGCAGGGCGTGAAAGGCTACCGGTCCTTTATGGAGGACGCGGTGCAGCTTGTTCTGTCATACAACGGTTCACTTTCGGGCGAACATGGCGATGGACAGGCGCGCGCGGAGTTTCTGGACCGAATGTTCGGCCCGGAGCTGGTGCATGCGTTCCAGGAATTCAAATCGATTTGGGATCCGGATTGGAAGATGAATCCGGGCAAGGTGGTTCTGCCGTATAAGATCGACGAGAATCTTCGGCTGGGGCCGACTTATAACCCGCCACAGCCACATACACATTTCAAATACGAAGGCGACGGATTTAGCTTTGCCAAATCGACTCTTCGCTGCGTTGGAGTCGGAAAATGCCGGCGGGAAAGCGGCGGGACCATGTGTCCAAGTTACATGGTTACGCGCGAAGAGATGCACTCGACGCGGGGCAGAGCGCACTTGTTGTTCGAGATGATGCAGGGAAACCCGCTGACCGGCGGCTGGAAGAGCGAGGCAGTTAAGGAAGCGCTGGATCTATGTCTTTCGTGCAAGGGCTGCAAGGGCGATTGCCCGGTGAACGTAGATGTGGCGACCTACAAGAGCGAGTTTTTATCGCACTATTATGAAGGACGCCTTCGGCCACGCAGTGCCTACGCGTCCGGCTTCATTGCGTTGTGGGCCGAGTTGGCTTCAAAGGATCCCGCGCTCGCCAACTTCTTTACGCAAACACCCGGCCTCAGCAACATCGCCAAGGCGGCGGCCGGATACGTGCAGCAACGCCACATTCCCCGCTTTGCTCCCCGCACGTTTAAGGAATGGTTCCGAAATCGGAAACCACGGAATGAAGGCAAGCCGGAAGTAATCCTGTGGCCGGACACGTTCAACAACTATTTCACGCCCAAGGTCGCGCAAGCCGCGGTAGAAGTGCTGGAGAAGGCGGGCTTCTGCGTTAGAGTTCCACGGCAGAAGCTCTGTTGCGGAAGGCCGCTCTATGATTACGGCTTTCTTGATGTTGCGCGTGTTTGGCTGGATCGGATTCTGGATTCTTTGAGACCGGCGATACAGGCTGGAATACCTGTGGTTGGCCTGGAGCCGAGTTGTGTTTCCGTTTTTCGAGACGAGTTGACTAACCTTTTTCATGGCAACCAGGATGCGAACCGGCTTAGCGGGCAGACGTTCTTGTTGAGCGAGTTTCTGATGAGCCGGGTTCCCGATTATAAGCCGCCTCGATTGCAGCGGAAGGCGCTTGTGCACGGCCACTGTCATCACAAGTCGGTTCTGCACTTCCAAAATGAGACGGAACTGCTGAAGGCGATGAATCTTGAGGCCGAAGTGCTGGATTCCGGCTGCTGTGGAATGGCCGGCGCGTTTGGTTACGAGAAGGAGCATTATGATGTCTCCATTCTTTGTGGAGAACGGGGGCTTCTTCCGGCGGTGCGGCAGGCATCGAAGGACACCCTGATCCTCGCCGACGGATTCAGTTGCCGGGAACAGATACAGCAGGACACGCCGCGCAAGGCGCTCCACGTGGCCCAGGCGCTGCAACTCGCATACGAGTACGGCGATAACGGAATCTCCGTATCCGACGCCGAACGCCGGTATGGCGAAGTCGAGAAGACGGCTCCGGTGCCCGCGAGCGTGGCCGCCGCAATGGGAGGACTTTTGCTGGGTGGAGCCTACCTTTATGAGCGGTTCCGGAGCCGGGCCTAGCGGCCGAACGAAAACTAAGGAGGAAAGAAATGGCAAGTCGCAATGCATCGGATGTGTTGGTCGAGACAATCCACGCTTGGGGAGTAGACACAATATTCGGTATCCCCGGGGACGGGATTAATGGCGTCATCGAAGCCCTTCGAAAACGGCAGGACGCAATCAGATTCATCCACGTCCGCCATGAAGAGGCAGCCGCATTCATGGCTTGTGGATACGCCAAGTTCACAGGCAAGATTGGCTGCTGTCTGGCAACTTCAGGTCCGGGCGGAGTTCATCTCCTGAATGGACTGTACGACGCGAAGATGGACGGCCAGCCTGTGCTTGCAATCACAGGAATGCAATTCCACGACCTGATCGGCACGAGCACGCAGCAGGATGTGGAATTGGACAAGCTGTTTATGGACGTCTGCGTTTACAACCAGCGCGTTATGGGAGCGGCGCACATGGAGAACGTGGCCGAACTTGCCTGCCGGTTAGCCCTGACGAAGCAGGGCGTTTCGCACATAACAATTCCCGTCGATATTCAGGACGAACCGGTCAAAGGGGACGAACGTTCGAAGCGGAATAAACCGCACCACGTTTCGAATGTATACGCGCGGTCCGCGCGGCTTCCCGCCGATCCCGATCTGCGGGCGGCGGCGGACGTGCTGAACGAGGGTAAGAAGATTGTTATCCTCGCGGGCCGTGGCGCCCTGGATGCCGGGCATCAGTTGGAGGAAGTGGCCGCGCGGCTGGGCGCGCCGATTATCAAAGCGCTGCTAGGTAAAGCGTGCGTCCCCGATCACAGCCCCTACACGACCGGTGGCTTGGGTCTGCTGGGAACGGCGCCATCGGAAGATGCAATCAACGAGTGCGATACGCTCTTCATCATTGGTTCGGCATTCCCGTATATCGAGTTCTATCCGAAGCCCGGTCAGGCGAAATGCGTTCAGATCGATATCGATCCCGGCAAAATCGCGCTCCGTTATCCGGTAGAGGTGGGGCTGGTGGGCGATTGCAAGCAGACGCTCGAGTACCTGCTACCGTTGCTGAAGAAGAAGGACACCTCTTTCCTTGAGAAAGCTCAGAAGGCGATGCGGAGCTGGAACGAATTGATGGAAACCAGAGGGACTTCGCCGGACATGCCAATGAAACCACAGGTCCCCGCATGGGAGCTGGGCAAACGGCTGCGTGGGAATGCGATCGTCTGCTCAGATTCCGGCACAAATACCACTTGGTGGGCGCGCCAGATTCCCGCTAAACAGGGCCAAATGCACACCTGTTCGGGGACGCTGGCTACCATGGCGTGCGGGCTGCCTTACGCGATTGCCGCACAGGTTGCTTACCCGGACCGTGAAGTGGTTGCCTTTGTAGGGGACGGCGGATTCTCAATGTTGATGGCGGAACTCTCGACAGCGGTCAAATATAAACTGCCCATCAAGGTATTTATTATCAAGAACAATACGCTCGGCCAGATCAAGTGGGAACAGATGGTATTCCTTGGAAACCCGGAGTATGTCTGCGAATTTGATCCGATCGATTTTGCCATGTTCGCGCGCGCGTGCGGTGCGACCGGATTCACGATCGATAACCCCAAGGACGCCGGTAGTGTCATCGACCAGGCTTTGACTACGGTGGGACCGGTGGTTGTGGAGTGCGTGGTGGATCCAAACATGCCGCCTCTGCCCGCGAAAATCAAGCCCAGTCAGGCGGCTCACTTTGCGGAGGCGCTCGCGCGCGGCACACCCGAGCGGGGCGACATCATTAAATCGATTGTCGGCGAAAAGGTGCGTGAACTCGTTTGAGAACCTGAGGTCCGTAAAAGTGAGAAATTGATTGGCAGGCTTCAACGTCTTATGAACGTTGAAGCCGTTGTTTAGCGCCGCGAGTGTGTGGCTTTGTCTTCTGTTACTCTGGCTTCTTTTTGTCTCTCAACTTACTGGGAGCGAACTGATCGCGGGCGCGATAGCGTCGGGATTGACCATGATATGTCTAAAGGCTTCGCTTCGGTCCGTACCTTTGTGTTTTGAGCCGCGGCTTCGCTGGCTCGCGCAGGCTGCGCGTCTTCCCGCAGTCATTGCGCGAGATTTATTGACCCTGGCAAAAGTTCTTGGCCGGCATTTGGTCAGAAAACCTTCGCAATCCGTCTTCGAGCTGGTCAGATTCAGAGTGACAGGGAACGATTGCCGGGCGTCTGCCAAGCGGGCGCTCGCGGTTCTGTTTGTGAGCACATCACCAACTACGATCGTGCTCGACATCGATCGAGAGAAGTCCCAAATGCTTATTCACAGGCTCGGCGATGCGCCGGTTCAAATGCTAGTTGGCAAAGCGGAGGAGTAATTCGAACATGTGGACAGTAGCAGCCATTGCGTTGCTGGTTTGTATGGTTGGACCGTTTATCCGGTGCGTGCGCGGCGATACGGCCGGACGGCTAGTTGCTCTTCAAGCCGGCAGTTCGATGAGTGTCTTTGTCCTGCTTGCGATCTGTGAATCCTACCGCCGCTTCGGATTCGTCGATCTCGCATTGTCGCTGGCCCTCCTCAATTTCGGGGCGGGACTCGTTTTCGCACGATTCCTCGAACGCTGGCTATGAACCCACGAGAAATTGCCGCGTGCGTTTTGCTGACGATCGGAGTGCTCGGGTTTGTGTTCACGTCTGTAGGCGTCCTGCTTAGCGGCGACGTGTTCGATCGGATTCACTATCTCGCGCCCGGTTCGCTCGTCGGATCGGTGGCGATTGCCGCCGCGGTGGTCGTGGATAACGGATTTTCGCAGGCGAGTATGAAGGCTATTCTGATCGCCATCCTGCTACTGGTTTCGAATCCGGTGCTGTCGCACGCGACTGCCCGCGCCGCTCGCATACGGCGAAAACAGCAACTGCAGCTTGGCGCTGAAGAACGCATACCCTTTACGGAACTAGAGGAATGAGCGAATCGATTCTCGGAAATGCGATTCTGCTGTTTGTAGCGGCTGCCGGGACCTCGGTCGTATTCACGCGCGATCCTACCTCCCAGGCGATTGTGGTCAGCTTCTACGGCCTTCTGCTTGGGATCATGTTTTTGGTATTTCGAGCGCCGGACGTTGCTCTGTCCCAAATCGCCATAGGAGCGTTAGCGCTGCCGCTGATGATTCTGTTGGCCCTGGCGCGAGTAAAGAAACAAGGGCCAAAATCATGACGAGAAAGGTGCGGCGGGTCTTCATTCTTATCTCCGCGGCCGCTCTCGCCTGGGTCTTCTTCCTTGCTTATCGCCCGCTGCCTCCTCTCGGGTTCGTCCATAGCCAGTATGGCGATCTGGTCAACGCCATCACCGTTCCCGAGCGGCACATCACCGACGCGGTTAGCGCGGTCAACTTCGACGTTCGCGCCTTTGACACTTTGGGAGAAGAGTTCATTCTCTTCACGTCGGTGATGGGAGTTCTTGTTCTCATGAGGCGGCAGTCGGATGAGCCTGCCGGACATCACGAAGACAAGGCGCCCGGGCGAACCGTGCCCCCTGCCAGCGACGCCGTTCGGGTGACTGCGTTGTTACTAGTTGCACCGGCTATGCTTTTCGGACTCTACATTGTCGTTCATGGCCAGGTAAGCCCTGGAGGAGGCTTCCAGGGTGGTGTGATTCTTGCTTCGGCTCCGGTGCTTGTGTATCTTTGCTCTGAATATGCCGAGTTCCGGCGTGTGCTGTCGATGCGTCTTGCAGAAGTGTCGGAAGCAGCCGGCGCCGCTACTTACATTTTGATGGGCCTGGTGTCCCTGGGTCTGGGAGGAATGTTTTTAGAGAACCTTCTGCCGCTGGGCCGGAGCGGCACCCTTACTTCGGGCGGGATGGTCCCCTTCATCGATGTTGGCGTAGGTCTCGAAGTCGGTGGGGGATTGTCGCTCGCGCTCCTCGCTTACCTCGAGGAATTAGTAGAAGAGAAGGAACAGTGAATTATCTGCCCTATGCAGTTGCCGCGTGGCTCTTCCTTGTAGGTCTGTACGGCGTCACCAGCAGCCGAAATCTGATCCACCTAATTATGTGCGTCGGAGTTATCCAATCCTCCAGTTATGTCCTGTTACTGGCAATCGGATATAGAGTGGGCGGAGTTGCGCCGGTATTTGTGGATATTCCGGCAAATAGCCGCGCCGTAGATCCGGTTGTGCAAGCGCTGATGCTGACCGATATCGTCGTTGAGGTTGCGGTAACGGCTCTGCTGCTGGGTCTCGCTGTCCAGGTTCATAAGCGCCACGGCACGCTCAATCCGGATCGCCTCACGAAGATCTCGGGATAACGTGAATGCTGCCAGTTGCTCCTGTCGCGCTGCCGCTCCTCTTTGCCGCGGCGCTCGCCGCGCTAACCAAAATCATTTCGCAGCGTTTTTCGCAGCTCATCGCGGTGGGCGCGACACTCACGAGCCTGGCGATTGACATCTACCTGCTGAAGGGATCGGCCACACACGATATCGTTTACTGGTTCGGCAACTGGCGCATCCGGGATGGAGTGGCGCTGGGCATTTCATTTACGATTGATCCCTTTGGCGCCGGCCTGGCGGGTTTTGCGGCAGTTCTGACGCTGGCGGCATTACTGTTTTCATCCGAATTTTTCGACACCGCCGGCAATCATTTTCACGCTTTGTTGTTGGCTTTCCTGGCTGCCATGTCCGGCTTTTCGCTAACGGGCGACATGTTCAATATGTTCGTCTTTTTCGAGCTGATGAGCGCCGCTGCGTTTGCGCTCTGCGGTTACAAAACAGCCGACCCCGGCAGCTTACAGGGCACGTTGAATTTCGCCGTGACGAATACGATTGCAGCTTATTTTGTACTGACTGGCATCGGCCTGTTGTATGCGCGCACGGGCGCTTTGAATATGGCACAAATGGGGCGCGCCCTCAGCTCCGGACGTGTCGATACGCTTGTGCTGATTGCGTTTGTCTTCGTAATTTGCGGATATCTGGTGAAGACGGCGATTGTTCCTTTTCATTTCTGGCTCGCCGATGCCCACGCCGTCGCTCCCAGCCCGGTCTGTGTGCTGTTCTCAGGTGTGATGGTGGACCTGGGCCTGTTTGCGCTTGCGCGAATTTATTGGGCAACGTTCAATCCTGTCCTGCACGCACACCTGCCCGGATTGACAACACTCTTCGTGAGCATCGGAGTCGCCACTGCCCTCACGGGCGCTTTTATGTGCTATCTGCAACGCAACGTGAAACGGTTGCTTGCATTCTCGACGATCAGCCATGTTGGGCTGATCATGACGGGCGTCGCTCTTTTTGCGCCGGCAGGTCTGGCGGGCGCGGCCATCTATGCGCTCGCGCACGGAATGGTGAAAGGGGGCCTTTTTCTTGCTGCGGGCATTCTGCTGCACCGCTTTCAATCCGTAGACGAACATGATCTGTATGGTAAGGCGCGCCGCGAGCCAGCGACCGCCGCCGTGTTTTTCGCCGGTGCGGTGGGCTTGACGGGGTTCCCGTTTTCCGGATTGGCTGCGGGGCACGATCTGATGAGCGCTTCCGCGAAGTCCGCCGGCTTCGATTGGCTTCGCTGGATTTTCATTTTCGCCGATGGAGTGACGGCCGCCGCCGCTCTTCGAGCCGGAGGCCGGATCTTCTTCGGTTGGGGGCCGGTCGAACGCGAGGAAAACGCCCCGAAACACGAAGAGAAGCCGGAAACCGAAGGGCGCCATCAATATACGCCGGCCACCATGTTTATTCCGGCCTGTGTGCTAGTCGTGGGCGGGCTGCTTGTTGGTTTCGTGCCGGATCTTAAGCAGGCTGCGATCGCGGCGGCAACGCAATTTGAAAACAGCCGTGCATACGCCGCCAGCGTACTCGACTCTCAATATCTGCGCACGGTCGCACCAGCCGCGCCGGAAGCTCCGGAAATGCTCCCTGGACTACTAGCGCTGTTGGGCGCTATTGTCATTGCCCTAGTCCACCTGTTCAGTGCACGCGGGCGGCAACTGTCGAGTGCACTCTGGAAGCCGCTGCGGCTTCTTCATCGGCTGCATAGCGGACACGTCGGAGATTACGTCGCGTTTCTCACATTTGGAATGGCTTGTTTTGCGCTTCTCTGCGTGTATTGCTTCTCATAACTGAGCTGCTATTTCATCCGGCGGCGTTTCGGCTCCTGCCAAACATGTGCCGTTGGGCGGTCCATTTAGCCTCCAAGTATTCGCCCATGTTGAGCGCACCGGACATGGTGTCGCCATTCAGCGTTCCCGTGAAATGATACGTAAGCGCGGCGCCATGGATTTCGCCGATGGAACTCGTGATGCGCAGGTTATCTCCGGAAATGGTTCCGGCAAGATCGCGATCGACGAAATTTCCTTGATGAGTGCCGACAACCCGGTTGTCTTTCTGCTGGACAAAAAAGATGTGGTCTGCGCTGCCTGCGGCGAACTCGATATGCACGTCCCAGCGGCCTGTGACATCGCCGGCGGGCGGGTTCGGGGTCTCCGGCTGCCATGCGGGGCGGTTTGCGGATAGAATCTCATGGATTTTGTCGGCCACAGGCTTCACGTCGTCCGGGCGCATCATATAGGCGGTGATGGAAATGCCCGTCTCGTCAGAGGAACCTCCGTTACGGCGCCCGCCGGCATTTACGGCAATGCGCGGGTCCTGGTCCCAGAGGATATTGGAGACCGCCTCGCCGGTGATCCCCAGCTTGGCCGGTGACCAAGTGATCGAAAGCCCCGGACTGTGATTATCGAGACCGACGGGTTGGCGAATTGTAGCTTGAACACCGTCGACTTTGGTAACGCGATTCGCAATGTCCTGCATCCAGGAGGTCCACATCGCATCCTCCTTCTGGTGGTCGCGTTGCGTCCACATCTCGACAGCCGCGAGCATCCCCATGGCTTCTTCTTTGCCGACTTTCATGGTCCGGCCGTGGCCATGATGCGGCGCACTACACACCCATGCAGCTCGAATAAGATCTTTGCGGCCGAGCAGCAAACCAGCCGACTGCGGTCCTCGCAGACATTTTCCGCCGCTGTAGCCGACCAACGTGGCGCCACGCTGCAAGTGAACATTGGGAATCGATAGCATCTCCGCTGCCGCGTCGGCAAAGACCGGGACGTTCTTCTTCGCGAGCGAGTAAATGTCGTCGTAGGTGAGTGGGCCGCTCTCCAGTCTGGGGCTGGTCAGGATGTACACCATCGCTACTCTCGGCCCCAAGGCGGCTTCGAATTCGGCGGCAGTTCCCACCTCGACGATCCGGACGCCCACGGAACGGACAGCCTGGTCATATTCATTACGAGACTGCTTCGGAATGATAACTTCGTCCTTGGGAAATCCGCTCAAATCCGGAATACGCGTGAGCAAGTCCGGATTACCACCTGTGACGCATCCGGCGGTGGCGTGTGCAATAGCCGCCGCACAGCCGCTGGAGACCATTCCCCATTCGGCACCGGTTAAGTCAGCCAAGCGCCGGCCAATACCCTCTGTCAACTCATCGAGTTGCACGTATTGCTGCGAAGCGGCAAGTTCCGCCGCTCTCACTTCCGGCAGTTCCAGCGATCCGCTAATCACCGTATAGGTTCCGCGGCAGTTGATCAGGGGGCGAACTCCGATTGATTTGTAGATATCCGCGTCAAGCTGCATCCTGCCGGCGGTGGTGGGCGATCGGGCCGCCGAAGCGGATGCGCCTCCAACTGCGGAGGCCGCCAGGAGCATAGATCCTCGCCGAAACAGTTCGCGGCGGCTAGGAGCCCCAATGCGCCGCTCAAAAGCCTGTTTTATAGAACTAATCACGTGACCTCCAAATCATCACACGATTCAAACCGCAAAGGGCGTGGGTGCCGAACCATTTTATCGAATGTTAGAAGAACAAACGTCCGGCGAACTGGAATTGCCGCATCGGCGCGTTCACATTTAATGTCGTGATATTGCCAAAGCTCACGGTGCCGAAAGTGGCGCTGGGATTCGCGAAATTCGGGTGATTGAGAGCATTGAACGCCTCGGCCCGGAACTGGAATGTTACGCGTTCGCCGAAGCGGAAGTTCTTACTAAGCGAAGCATCTAAATTCGTCAAGCCGGGGCCCGAGAGAATATCACGGCCGGCATTGCCGTATGTATATGGCGCCGGGGCCGCAAAGGCGGCGGCATTGATGCAAGCAACCAACTGCGAGCCGCAAGATTCGCTGGGCGCAGATACTAAGTTCGGCCGCTCCTGGCCGGAGCGGCCAGTATTTGCCGAATCGCCGCTGGTAACGACATTAAAGGGCATACCGCTTTGCGTCGCAAAAATTCCGGATAAGATCCAACCCGCCGCCGCATTGCGGACGAGACCGTTAGTTGTTTTTTTGAAAAACGGCAACTGGTACGAGAAGTTCGCGACGAATCGTTGCGGAATATTCCAAAGGGCGTTGCCGTAATCGGCCTGGAAGTCGTAAGGATTGGCAGGTTGGCCGCCTTCGTTGGCGCTGGTGGCCACATCCAAAGCGTGAGACCAGGTATATGCGAGCGAGAAATTCAAGCCGCTGTGGAATCGTTGGGTCAGAACGACATTCAAGGCGTCATAGTTGGACCAAGCCTGGTTGTCGAGAGTTCGGATAACACCCCAGAGTTGGTTGGGCCTGCTCGCTTGGATAGCATTAGGCCCTGGCAGCGGGGTATTGTTATACCAACTGGTGTCGAGATGGTCCGTGTGGTTACCGATATATTGCACATCGAGACCGGCATCTGCCCATAGAGTGCGCTCTACGTCGAAGCTCCACTGATTCATGGCTGCCGGCGGGAAGAAGGGAGGCAAGGTCACGATGTTTGGCGGGGGCTTCGGCGCGGCCGCCGAAGACGGAGTGGGATTGTCGAAGCTGAGCGGGGTCGTGGCAGATGTGTTGTAAGTAAACGTACTGCCCTCTGGGGGATTGGTTGCCAGTAACGTGTAAACATTTGTCTGATCGGGGTTGTAGTAAATGCCAAACCCGCCACGAAATACCCAGGCGTTGGTCAACCGGTATGCGAATCCAAAGCGAGGGCCCCAAGCCCGGCGAAAAGGCTGAACCAGCGGGAAATTCGCAGTCGGAATGGTGGTCGGGATCAGTTGCGTCCCCGCGGGATTCAGTACGTTCGCATAGCCCGTCGGACTTACCGGAACCGTGTAATATTCGTACCGGAGTCCCACATTCAGAGTAAGTTTGCGCGTGACGTCCCATTTATCTTGCACATAGAAACCATCGCGCCATTGCGCTCCGGAACCCTCTACTTCCGGCGTGATCGTCGTATCGGTAAGCGGCATGCCCAACATGAAATCCGCCGCGGCATTACCTGAAACCGCTCCGGTGAAATCGAAATAGCCCTGTGGGTCATTGGCTGCCAATCGCGTTGTATGGAAATGAGACAGGTCAAATCCAGCCACAATATTGTGGGCGCCGTGGGTCCAACTCAGATTTTCATCTATCGACCAAGTCGTGTCGCCCTGGAACCAATTTGTGCCGCCGTTTCCCGCTCCCGTGATCCCGGAGATCGACATTAATGGGATGCCTGGATCTGCCGGTAAATAGGCGAAGCCGGGGATTAGGCTATCCAGGCTTTGTGCCAGCGCATCCAACGACTTATTGGTGTAATACGGGCTTACGGTGGAGACGTGAAAGTCGTTTCGGCCCACGTGAAGGTCGTTGATTAGATTGGGCGAAATAACTTGTGTGTAATCGACGACGAAGTTACTGTTGTGATTGGGGCTAACTGTGGCATCGTTCGGGAAGGCCGCGCCGACCAGGGGCGAAGCGGATTCGTACGCGTAGCGGAAAAATAGCCTCGTCTTGCTGCTGATATTTTCATCAATTCGGCCGATGTACTGATCCAGGTTATTGATGCTGGGAACAGGCGTCACATAATTGTTAGTCGTCGCATATCCGCTGGCGGTAGCAGCGCTCCTAACATTAGGCGCTGGAACTACCTGGAGAAAGGCCTGAGAAACCGGCGAAAGAGCGCTTGGCGCAATGATGTTACCCGTGATCGCGCCCGGATTGTATGTGTCGGTGAGCTTAGCGGGAATTTCTGTAAAGTTACCGTTGCGCATGAGGGGCGTCATGACGGTGTAGGTGTTACTAGGAGTGGTGTTCTGGCGCAACCCCTGGTAATCAAACATAAAAAACGTCTTGTTCCGGCCGTCGTACAGATGCGGGATTACAACCGGCCCGTCCAGCTCTGTATTGAACTGGTTCAAATGGAAAGGAGCCTTTGCAATGGGTTTCGTACTGAAGTCGTAGGTATTCGCGTTGAGGATGGTGTTGCCCAGAAATTCGCTAAAGGAGCCGTGCAGTTGATTTCCGCCCGACTTAGTAACTTCATTCACATGCACGCCTAAGTAATTACCGTATTCGGCCGAGTAGGTTCCGCTCTGGACGTTAACCTCTTGCACCGACGACGGATCGGGCCGGAAGTTGACAGTCATGAACAGCCCGTTCATGAGAGTTACGCCGTCCAAGGTGACGTCATTTTGAATGTCGCGCGTCCCAGCGCCAAAAAAGCGCTCGCCGGGCGGATTGCCTTGCGGACTGTCACTGGAGAGAGTGACCCCGGGCGTCGTAATGGCTAGTTTCAATGGGTCCAGGCCGTTAACCGGCAGGTTGTTGACCTGCGTCGTACCGATGGTTTCGGTTATTGTCGCGTCGTCCGTAGGAAAGGGCGGAGGCGTGCTCGAGACCACAATTTCGCTCGAAACTTGCCCCACCGACATCGTGAAGTCCGTGCGTACCGCCTGGTTGGCTTCGACAATGACGCTGCTGTGCACGGCCTTTTGAAAGCCTGGCGCCTCGACGGTAACCGTGTAGGTGCCGACCGGAACGTAGAGAATATTATAAATTCCCGAGTTGTTTGTGACCCCTTTATACGAAACCTGGGTCGCATTGTTGACCGCCGTTACGTTGGCCCCCACGACGACTCCGCCAGAACTATCTGTTACGGTGCCGACCAGTGAGGTTGAAGACGCAAGTTGCGCCTCCGCCGGTAAAATGAGCGCCGCCAAAGCTACAAGGGTAGCGAGGGCGCCGCGAAATCTGTTGGACTGCATCATGTACCCCTTCCCACAACACGAATTGGTTTTTCTAAGATGCCACGTATTCGTACCCAGCGACGTAGCTTTGGGACTAATTCGCTCGTTCTGTGACGAGCGCCCGCTTCTGTGTGACGGCGACGTCTACATCTCCCACCCAAAAATCGATCCGATTCTCTCCCGGTATCTACGGCTCAGGATAAGTTTTGAGCCGTCTTTCAGAAGCACCAGGTGATCGCCATGAAACCACGATTCCAGCCTAGCGATGCGATCAACATTAACAATGGTCGATCGATGAATGCGGACCAGGCGCGCCGGATCGAGCTTGCCTCAATGCCGTTCATTGTATCGCGTACTATGAGCGACCGGGTGCCTACGTTGCAGACTTTAGGCCGGCCGTTCGACCTCGCGCGATAGCGGTACTTCTTGTATCTCCAAGTTTTAGAGGTTACCCTGCGCGTACAGTCCTATTTGACAAGGCCCCAGTGATACAGCCGGACCATGCCTTTCCGGCCAAATGGATTTCGATGTACTATCGACCCATGCCGTTTCTGCTCAAATCCGAGCCCAATGCGTATTCGTTTGCCGACCTCCAGCGCGATCACGAAACCGTCTGGGATGGCGTAACCAACCCGGCTGCCGTGAAACATCTGCGGGAGATGAAGGCCGGCGAAAAGTTAGTGATCTATCACACCGGCGACGAGCGGCAAGCTGTTGGATCGGCCACCGTAGTCAGCGTCGATGCTTCCGACCCAAAGGTTCCGAAAGTCGTGATTCGGGCCGGTCAAGCCATTGCGCATCCCCATACGCTCGCCGACATCAAGGCTCATAAGCTTTTTGCCGATTCTCCGCTGGTTAAGCAGGGACGCCTCTCGGTAGTGCCGCTGACGGCGGAGCAGTATGCCTGGCTGACGGGGGCTTGAGTTTCAGGGACCGCTCTGCTGGCGCGCGGCTCCGCAAATGCCCCAACGCGCTAATGGCTGCCGGCGGTCGATTTGGTCTGTTGCAGATACGAATCGACGTTGGTCTTGTCGATGATAAACGTGCCGGTATCGACGAAAGTTGGCAACGGGGCAACGGGGCTTTCGGTCCAGGTGTTGGCCAACGGTGAGGGCGGGTGAAGGTGAATGTCTGCTATCAGCTTGGTTCCGAAATAGGCCATCGTATAGGGCTTCTGAGCGATGGTTGCGGAGATAACACCTTTTTGTATCCAGTCAATCGTGCGGGGATCGGTATCCATCGCGACTATCACAACCTGGCCGCCAAGGTGTTTGCGGTTGACCATGTCGCCCACTTCCGGGCAGGCGATCGCTTCGAGGCAAACAAAGCCATCGATCTTATTCTTGCCGTTCAGCAGACTTTCGGTGGTGTCAAAGGCCACGGTCGGCTCGCCCTTGATGTCGACCACCTGTGAGATCTTGATGCCAGGTGTTTCGGCAAGGGCATCTTCATATCCGTGAAGGCGGTCCTTCAGGTTTGGCTGTTCGGGCATGGTGAAGACGACAAGATTCCCTTTGCCGTTGAGGAGTTTCGCAACTAACTTACCGCCGAGCGTGCCGGCATGGTAATTATCGGTGCCGACAAAGAGCAGGCGTTTGCTCTGTGGAGCGTCGGAATCGATAGTGATGACCGGGATGCCGGCATTCAGAGCGGCATCGATGTCAGGGGTCATGATGGCGGCGTCAGCAGCAGACACGAGGATGCCGGCGGGCTTTTGCGCAACGATGCGCTGAAATTCAGTATGTTCCGCTTTGGGGTCGTAGGTGTCCGGGCCGGCCATCTCGCCTTTGACCTTCATTTCGGCAGTGGCGCGGCTCAGGCCCGCGAATGCGTTCTGCCAATAGGGAACTTTGGTATTGGTGGTTACCAGCACGTACTTTTCCGACGGTTCATGCGGCGAAACGGCGCACGCAGTAAGGGAGAAAACGGCGGCAATCAGGCAGAAAGCGGTTAAGCACGAATATGTCTTTCGCATGGGAGGTCTCGGCGGAGTATACCACTTAGCCGGTACTGATGGGAATACCAGGCGGCCGCCCATACCAAAGCCGACAAGACGATGCAGCACACTGCTGCACCGCCGCCGCGCAAGCCGTTAGTTCGTGGGGTGTTTAGCTCAGATAACGCTAATTCCAAGTAATCTCGTCCCCGGGCAGAAGAGGCAGTCGAAAAGCCCCGGGATCGCGAACGTTTATCTTAACCGGCCGCAGCCGCCCGGCATAGAGGCGCCTCATTTCAAGGTGGTGGGGATGAGCCGCGATGCTCGCGAGAAGGCTTCCCCAAAAGACCGTTTGCGGTTTGCCGTTCACAACAATCCGCATCTCCACTGACACCGAACAGGCCTCGGGAAAGACGGTACAGTGTGGGGATGCCGCACTGCAAACCGTTTCCGCTTGGTCGAGTTGCCGGGAAAGCGTATTCAGTTCCTCCATCGAATTCGCGCCAAGAAGAGCGGAGCCGTGAGAGTCGCCACCGCGGGCAAAGACAAGTTCGTAATAGAAGCGGTAGCACTGAAACGCCAATGCCGATTCCCGGATCAGTCGCTGCACGGGCAACTGGTCTTCAGGCCGATCCTTCATCGGATGGATGGAAAGCAGACGCAATCCATAAGCCGTGATCTCGTAGTGCGCAACCTCGGTTCCCAAGTAACCGGCAAGCCCCCTCCGGGAGGCTCCTTTTTCGTAATAGGCGTTTTCGATACGCAGTTCCATTAATGGCCGCAGATCGATCCAGCGGTGCGCGGGTTCAAAGCCGTTATAGGCCTTAAGTACGTTGGTGAACCGCGTTTTTCGGGCATCGGGGGATTTCAATAAATAGGCCGGGCTCTCCGGAAGTACGCGGAATGTCCCGTCATGCGAACGGACAATGCATGCCGCCAACGAGAAGAAACATAGCGGCAGCGCGCAATGCCTGACGATGCGAAGGACATATTGGCCGCCGCGTCTAAATTGTGTCGCAACGTTCATACGCTTGCGGCCGCCGGTATACCGCTCTCCTCCCGCGCTTAATTCGATAGGGTGTAGTTGATCATCACGTCCGTCACAACTTCGATAGGGGCTCCATTCAGAAGAGTCGGCCGGTAACGCCATTGGCCGACCGCATCGAGAGCGGACTGGGTCAGATCGTCGCTGGGGGAGGAGACGACGCTAATGTCGACCGGTACGCCTTCGGTCGAGATTACTAATTGCAGATCGACCTGTCCCTGAATATGAGCTTGCTTGGCGGAAGTGGGATAAACAGGCTGAACTTTTTGAATTAAATTTGCCTCCGCAACCTTTGGGCTGATTCTTATATCTTTCGGATTGGCCGGCTGAGAAGTGGCGGCGCGCGCGCCTGCATCGACTTGTTGATTCATTTGATTTTGCGCAGGAGCAAGCGGTAGAACTAATCCGCGCTTTACATCGGAGTCGGCCTGCACGTTGAACTCGCGATAGAGCGTCGCGAAGCCCGGCTTGTCAATCCGAAGGATATATTGGCCGGCGGGAACGCTTTCAAAGGAGAAGGTGCCGTCGGTCGTGGTACTGGTCTCCTGCCGGGCCGAAGTATCTGGGTTGATAATCACGGCCGTGGCGTTGGGAATCGCGGCGCCGCCGGGGTCGAACAGGGAACCGGCGATGGTCGCGGCGGATAAGCCGGCAGACGCCAGCAGTCCGGACAACAAAGTGCGTTTCATATGAGAACCTCCTGAGGTTTGTACATCCGATGGGGAAAGGATGGTAACGGCCGAAGCGGCAACGGCGGTAGCAGCCAAAAGAACGAGCGATACGACGACAGACGTGCGCACAGCCCGTTGCGGTTGGGGATCGAGAATGGCCGTGAGACGTCCTTCGAGTTCGCAGCGCCGAGCCATCGCAATTGCGGGCGAGGTCCAGACTTGCCCTTGACGAAAGCCATGGGCAATTGCCAGAAGTTCAGCAGCATAATCGGATGCGCGGAGGCCCGATTCGAGCACTAGCGCATCACAGGCTCGCTCACTTTCACGACGAAGGTTCCAACGCGCCATCCAAACCAGCGGTTGAAACCACCATAATGCGGCGACGATATTTGCAAAGAATTGGGAGGCCAGATCGCGGCGCTGCAAATGCCCGAGTTCGTGCAACAGAACGGCGCGACGGCGCAGCGCGGTCCAATCGCCGCAATTGGAGGGTATCAGTATTCGGCGGCGGCGCAGACCGAACGTGAGCGGCATGACGGGCGCGGACGCCATCAGCAATTCTGGCACCGGAGCAACGTGGTTCTCCCGGCAGAGATTTTCAAGAAGATCGGTCCAGACTGGGTCAATAACGCGTTTGGCGCCACGAGTCAAGCGCAGCACATTGCGATAACCAATCAGAGTAGGCGCAAACGCCAGACAGACGCCGCTCAGCCATAGGATCAAGGGCCAGTTCAGTGGCGGACGGGCAGGACCGGCGGATGCGAGCCGGAAGTTAGTCTGTTCCACGGTGACCCGATAGCCCATGTTCCATTGCGGCCAGACCGGTATTTGCAACTCGGGAACCAAGCCCGCTAACAATGGCCACATGGCCAAACAGACAAAGGCGAAGATGAGTAGCCGATGCCGGTACGAAGCCGTCTGGCGCGGGAATCGCCGCAGCAATTCCGCCGCAGCAAGAATGACGGCGGAGCGCAAGAAAAGACTGGCAATGGTGGAATGCATCAACGACCCTCCTGCCGCGCTTTTTCAATGAGCGCGGCGAGCCGGTCGTAATCCTCGGCCGAAAGCGAGCGGCTGGAGACGTCCAGCAAAGTAGCGACGGCCTGTTCGGGAGATCCTTCAAAGAATGTATCCAGTAAGTGACGGATGGCGGAGCGCCGGGCTTTGTCGCGCGGGACAATGGGAACGAAGACGTAGCGCAAATCCTTCTCTTCGTGACGGATGTGCTTCTTTTCTTCGAGCACACGAAGCATGGCGCGGACGGCGGAGTAGCTGGGCGGGTCGGGAATGGATTGCTGAATCTCGGCCGCCGTGGCCCGGCCCAACCGGTAGAGAACGTCCATAATCTGACGCTCCCGCCGGCTGAGCTTTTGCTGTTGATTTAGCATCCTGCTAGAAAAGTAGCACCGAGCGGCAAGCCTGTCAACAACGAAAATTCTTTAAAATTGTTCGGCTTTTACGAGAGACTACTGCTGGTCTGATAAGACGCGAATAATTTCCCGGCAAAACGCCGGAAGATCGTCGGGTTTGCGCGATGTGACCAGATTGGCGTCGACCACCACTTCGGAATCTTCCCAATGCGCGCCGGCGTTCACAACGTCGTCCTTAATGGCGTAAAACGACGTGGCTCGCCGGCCTTTTAATATTCCATGCGAGAAGCAAAGGACCCAGGGACCGTGGCAAATCGCCGCGACCAGTTTGCCGCGATCGCCTATTTCCTTGACCAGTTGAGTAGCCTTGGCATGCCGACGGATGTAATCGGGTGCGAATCCGCCGGGAAGCACAACTCCATCGAAATCGTCCGCGGAAACAGAGTCATACGAGGTTTCAGCGACCACGGGATAGCGAGCTTACTGGTATAGGTTTCGCCGGCTTTGCCGCCCACAAAGGTTGCCTCGGCACCCTCCTCCTGCAGCCGGTAGTAGGGGTACCAGACCCATAAGCGCTAAGATAAGCCCTTTGGCTCGACCGAAATCTCGGAAGTTGGGGTCCGATTCATGGACGGCGGCTTCTGGGTTGCCCCACAAACCACGTGAGCCAGTCCAAGGCCAATGATCGACGAGTGCATTGGCCTGTTGGCAATTGTTGAAGATTCACGCTGAGGAAATCCCTGCATGCTGGCCGACTTATCGTTACTAATCCGGGTGCGACGCGATCATCCAGTTCTTAGCCTTCCCAACCAGATTCAGTCTTCGTCCAAAATGACGCGCGTGAGCCTTCACAGCTCATCTTTCAAGGGAAGTATGGTGGACCGCTTTGTCCGGCTGAGCGCGAAGCTTGTGTCGACGGTGGAGATGCCCGGGATCGCGTGAATCTTCTCCGTCATGAGGGCTTCATACTCCTTCAGGCTGCCCACGATGACGCGCAGCAAATAGTCCGTACCACCTGCGATGAGATAGCAATCCACCACGGCATCTATCTTGCTGACCGCTTTTTCGAAGGCTGTGAACTGAGCCTTTTCGTGCACCTGAAGGCGCACGCGGATGAACGCGGTGACGGGGAGGCCAACGGCTTCCTCATCCACGATTGCCGTATAGCCGCGGATGATTCCCGATTCTTCAAGCTGGCGCACTCTCCGCAGGCAAGGCGATGGTGAGAGGTGGACCTGCTCCGCCAGGTCCTGATTGCTGATGCGTCCGTTTCTCATCAGAGCATTGATGATCCCGCGGTCTTTGCTATCCATGACTAGATTTTGGCGGATTCTGCCAAATGAGGGGCTTCATGGGCAATATAAGACAGGATATGCCCCCGCCAGCGATGATACGCTGGGACCACAGTGGTGCTGTGACAAGAGAGCAATCGGGACATTGGTAATGATGAACAGAAGAACAATGCTAAAGACTGGCGTGGCCGCCGCGATTTGGTCGACTTGCTCGTCCGCGCTCGCCGCTGCGGAGACGGGAACTGCAATCCCGAGCGACTGGATGATCGTAGACGGCACCAACAACGTCGCGTTCAATGCAGACACCATCGCCGATCTGAAAAGAGCTGGTGTATGCGGCCTCAATTACAACCAGGTTGGCCTGACGTCTGACGCGCTGAGATACGAGACAATAACCCTAGAAGCCATCGATTCCTTCCCAAATGACCTTGTCTTGGCGCGTACCGTTGCCGACTTCCATGTTGCCAAGAAGCCAGGCAAGATAGCGACCGTGATCGGATGGCAGTCCGCAGATCCGGTAGCTGGCGAACCCGGGTACAACAATCCGTGGATGACCAACCCACCGCATAGCGAACTCCGGGCGCATTACGAATTGGGTTTGCGGATATGCGGCATCTCTTTCAACACACCGAACCTCTTTGGCGGTGGTTGCCTTGCCCCGCGAACGCCGCTCTCGCGTTATGGCCGCCTGCTTATCGAACAACTGCATAAGCTGCGTATTCTCGTCGACACATGCCACGCGGGAGAACAGACGGCTCTGGACGCGGCTGCTATATCAAATGGCGTTCCTGTCATCTGTTCGCACACGGGTGTTGCTTCGCTCAACGACAATCCACGCAATATAAGTGACCGGGTGATCGACGCTATTGCGAACACAGGAGGAGTGATTGGAGTGTTCGCGCTCAACGATGGATTTGCACGTAGCCGCAAAGACGCGGCGATCGTCACAACCCCTATCGTTGGCGTGGATGCCATGGCTACGCAGTGCGATTACATCCGAACCCGGGTCGGGATCGATCACGTTGGTCTCGGCACGGACTTCTCGCAGGGAGACGATATGTATGTAGATCCCAGCCACTCCGAACTCACTCCTCCAGAGATGGCGAGCAAGCAAGGGCCGCTGAACTACGTTCGTGGCTTCAGCCGGATAACGGATTTACCGAACCTCGTGGCCGCGCTGAAACGAAAGGGTTGGCCGGATGCCGATGTACGCAAGTTCTTAGGAGAGAATTGGCTGCGCGTTTACGGGCAAGCATGGGGTGCCTAGCTCACTTATCACTGAAGATTGCTACCGAGAAACGCGCTTCGGTGGTGCGACCTCTTGTGGGTTGTCAATGAGTGTATTATCGCGGACGCGCTCATCGATGCCGGTCTTCGGAGACGTCCAGAAGATAACGGATTCCAGATTTGCCGCAAATGACGGGCAGACCAGCAATAATTTCCCTCTTAACTTAGCACTTATGGGTACCAGACCTCCATCTCCTGATAAAGCTTGTCGACAAAGACGGCGATTTTCTTACCGGAGAGATTCATGCACCAAAGTTACGTTTTCGCCGCGAATCAGATCCTTGTACGTCTCCCGGCGGCGCGCCAAGTGTACGTCGCTTGCATCGATAAGGAGTTCGCAGGCTCGCGGGCGCGAGTTGTAGTTGGACGACTGAGCGAAACCATAGGCTCCGGCGGTGCAGATAGCAAGCACATCACCTGGAGCCACGCTGGGCAGATCGCGGTCACGGGCGAAGAAGTCTCCAGTCTCGCAGACCGGGCCAACCACGTCGGCCACCATGTGCTCGCCAACTGGTTCCCGCAATACCGGAACGATCTCATGATAGGCCTGATATAAGGCCGGCCGAATCAGATCGTTCATGGCGGCATCGACGATGACGAAACGCTTATTGCCGTTCTCCTTTACGAGCAGAACAGTGGTGAGCAGGATGCCGGCTTCGGCAACAATGGAGCGGCCCGGTTCCAGCATGATGGTGAGATCGAGAGGTTCAACCACTCTGCGCAGCCGTTCAATGTAGGCCGGAATGGCGGCGGGATGATCATTAGCGCCATAAGGCACGCCGAGACCTCCTCCCAGATCGAGAAATTCGATCGGCAATCCCCGGCCCCGGAGGCGCTGCACCAGAGAGCACATTTTGCCGGCCGCTTCGAGTAACGGCTCCACATCCAGCAGTTGCGAACCAATATGGCAACTGACCCCGTCTGATACCACGCCAGGCAACATCGCGGCACGCGCATAGACGGCTTCAGCAAGCGCGATATCGATCCCGAATTTATGTTCGCGCAAACCGGTCGAAATGTAAGGATGGGTGGACGCGTCGACATCAGGGTTGACGCGAACGGCAATCGAGACTTCGCGGCCCGCGGCGCGAGCAATACCGGAGATGAGTTTGATCTCGGCTTCCGATTCGCAGTTGAAGCGGTGAATACCTTTCTCAATCGCAAAGCGGATTTCGTCGGGGGTCTTTCCCACACCGGAAAAGACAACCTTCGCCGGGTCTCCGCCCGCCGCCAGTACGCGAAACAGTTCGCCGCCGGAGACGATATCGAACCAGGCGCCTTCGTCCACCAGCGTTCTCAGCACAGTCAGATTCGAATTCGCTTTTACGGCATAGCAAACCTCGCTCCAGGAGCCTGCGAAAGCGTGCTTGTAGGCCTGATACCGGCTGGTGATTCCCCGCTTCGCATAAACATAACAAGGCGTTCCGTATACGCGGGCGAGCGATGCCACGTCGACGCGCTCGCACACCAATGCATTGTCACGATAAAAGAATTCGCTGGATAGAGACATGAATACCGGGCGGTTTATTCCACTTTCATGGCAATAATCGTTTGATCGTCAGTTAGTGGCGTTGCGCCGCGAAATGCGTCGATGTCTTCAAAAATTACCTGAACGACATCGCAGGGTGTCTGCCCGCATTGCGAGGTAAGAATGTGGATGAGACGATCCCGCCCATACTCGGCGTTTTCATGTAACTGATCTTCTATGCCATCGGAGTAAAGCAGGATATAATCATCCGGCTCCGCGGCAAACTGGACCTGCTCGTAATCCTGGTCTTCCAGCATTCCGAGCGGCACGCCTTCGAGGCGAGTTTCGACGATCTTTCCTTTGCGGCAAACCATCGGAGGTAGCACGCCGGAGCCGGCCATGGCAAACGTGCGCGTGCGAGCATCCCACAAGAGCAACAGAAGCGTGACATACTGCGCGTCGACCTTACGCTCAAGCAGCGCCTCATTCAGATCCTTCATTAATTGGGCCGGACTGCGGCGGCGCGGAGCGAGGGTGCGCAACAATCCGGAGACCAGTGCGCCGTAAAGGGCCGCGGCTGCTCCTTTACCGCTGACATCGCCGAAGGCAATCAGCGTATAGTCGTCCCGAAGCTCGAAAAAATCATAGAGGTCGCCGCTGATTTCGCGAGCCGGACGAGACTTCACTGCCATGTTAAGCCCGATGATGTCCGGAGCATTGCGCGGCAGCAAAACCGATTGCAGCTTGAAAGCGGCTTTTAGATCCTGCTCCATCCGCTGTTCGCGCTGGGCGAGTTCCTGATACAGGCGCGCATTCTCCACGGAACTGGCGATCTGCGGCGCGAGCAGAGTCAACGCGCGCAGATGATCCTCCGTGAAGAAGTTCAGGCGCGTGCTTTCCAGATCCATAACACCAACGACGCGGTCCCGCAGAATGAGAGGCACCGATACTTCCGACCGCGTGTCCTGGCCGACTGCTATGTAACGAGGATCGTTCAGAGTGTCGCCGACACGGATGGATTCACGGGAAGCCGCCGCCGCGCCGACGATGCCCGCACCCATTTCGACGTGATCCACCCCGGCGCGATCGTCGTAACGCTGGCTGAAGCGCTGGCGCAAAATCCCTTCATTCGGCTCCAACAGAAAGATACTGAAAGCTTCGAAATTAATCAGTGCGCGCACGGTAACGGCGATCTTGGTCAGCAATTCGTCCAAATCGAGAATGGAACTGAATTCCTGCGAGAGATGAGCGAGGACGCGCATTAGCCTGCCCTGCCGCTCAACGCGCCGGTATAACCGCGCATTATCAATCGAAAACGCAACGCGTGTCGCTATCAGAGTAAGCAGCGCTCGATCTTGCTCGGAGAACGCGTTGAGGCGCGTCGACTGCAGATCAATGACGCCCACCAGCTTGCCTCTGACCAACATGGGCGCGGTCAGTTCAGCGCGCACCGCATCGAGCGCGCTCAAATAACGCGGGTCCGCTCGCACATCGCCGGCGAGAATCGGTTGACGGCTGGCTGCCGACGCCCCAGTAATTCCTTCACCCATCTGAATGACGAGATTCCGTGCGACCTCGTCACGATGACCGATCGAATAGCGCATCTTCAGGCCGCCTATCCGCTCGTTGTACAGGAGAATCGCAAACAGATCGTGCGGGATGACTTCCTTAATGATGTCGGCAACATTTGCCAGCAGGACGTCGAGATCCAGAGTCTCTGCCGTAGCGCTGCTGACTTCCAGGAGAAAATCCAGCAGTTCGGCGCGTTCGCGGAAACGCACCTGGGTTTTACGCGGAGGAGCCATCAATAGGCGCCTGTCTCGGAAGCCGGCGACGGCAGTGCTTGCTCCATCTCGTACAGGATGGAGATGCCGGAACTGGTGCCAATGCGATTGGCCCCGGCAAGCACCATTTCGCGGAGCGTCTCGAAAGTGCGGATACCTCCCGACGCCTTGACGCCCATATCCGGGCCCACCGTTTCGCGCATCAGTTTTACGTCGGCGACGGTTGCGCCCGATTTAGAAAACCCGGTCGACGTTTTGACGAAGTCCGCCTTGGCCTGTACCGCGAGTTGGCAGGCGGTCCTTTTTTCCGCATCGCTGAGCAAGCAGGTTTCGAGAATCACCTTGAGGATTGCGCCACGGCTATGCGCGACATCGGCTAAGTCGGCGATTTCTTTGTGTACCAGATGGAAGTCGCCGGAACGCAGCGCCCCAATGTTCTGGACCATATCGAGTTCTTCAGCGCCTTGTACCAGGGCAACGTTGGCTTCGGCGAGTTTTGTCCGCGCATCGTTCGCGCCCAGGGGAAAACCAACCACTGTGCACACCCGGACGTCAGACTCGCGTAGACGTTTGACAGCAGATTGCACCCAATGAGGATTGACGCAAACCGAGGCGAAATTGTTCGTGCGCGCGTCGTCGCAAAGGCGATGGATCTCCAGTTGGGTAGCTTCCGGTTTCAGCAACGTGTGGTCGATCAACAAGGCGACCGCGCTTTTGTTCTGCAGGATTTCTTCAAGCGTCACGGGTATCTTCTGAGTGTCTCTCGCAAAACGCCCGCGGTGTCAAGCGCGCCCTTTGCGCTTCTAAGCGGGAGGCGACACGCGCTCACCGTTTGCTTCCGGCACTCACGTTGATCCAGGATACCATGCGGAAGGGCCTTGAAAGATGGGCTAAGACGTTGGTTTTGCAAGCCGAAACCGGCCTACCTAAAGGGCTTCGGCCTGGAACGTTTCCACCGTGCGTGACGCGATTGTGAACTCTAACGAGCGACGCCAACGATTTGCCGAGTATGCCTTGGATGTTCCGCTTCTGCGATCATAAATTCGGCCACATCCGCGCGCGAGATCACCGTTCCGTCCTTCGGTAGACGACCGTCGGCAACGCGATAGGCATGCGTGGCGGGTCCGTTCGTGAGCCGGGGTGGCCGGACGATGGTCCAATCCATATCTGCTTGCATGATCTCTTTCTCCATACCGGCCATGTCGGGAACCATCTGGCGAAACAGCGTGCGGGTGAGAACGTAGCCCAAGACTCCCGTCTCCGAAAACAGAAATGCGGCCGAGACGACCTGGGCTCGTGAGACCTTACTGTTTCGCAGGCAGTGCGCCAGAGTGCGGCCAAAGTCGCGGCGCATAGTTGTGCTTCGGATGGTAGTGGGACCGAACGCGGACAGAACACAATCGTGTCTGGCGAGGCACTGGGTCAATTGAGCGGCGTTGAAGACGTCGCCTGGGACGACTTTAAGACTTGGCGAGCTTTGAGAAATTTTGTTCGGCGACCTCACAAAGGCGCTGATTTCATGGCCGTGCTCGAGGCCGATCCGCAATAGATGTTGGCCGATGCCACCGGTCGCTCCCAAAATAAATAGACGCATGATTGTTACGCCTCTTTCAATAGCGGTGGGTCCGCCACGCGAACGCGCTCCAAAGTAGACCGATGACGGTTCCTACACCTACAATCTCAAGCGACATGCTTAAGTTCGTGCGTGCAACCATCAGGAAAATGATGGTCAGCAACAGCGCGAACTGCAGACGTACCGGAATGACCAACAAAGGGCGCACCAGATTCCGCCGGATTTCGTCGATTTTCTCCTCTTGCGCATAACGCTGCAAGGCACGTGTTGCCAGCGCTCCCGAGATGCTAACCACGGCTATTAGCAAGATCGATAAAAACGACGCACTGATCCAACCCCGGCCGAAAGCGTGGATGCGCGAGGCCATATAGATGCCCGATACCAAGACGGTTACCAGCGACAGTAATAGAAGCAGAGGAAGCCGCGCGGTAGCCCGAATCCAGCGAAGCGTTTCCTCGCTCTCGCGTGCGGAAATCGCCTTGTTATGCATGGTCCAGTGGAAGGCCACGGCTATCGCAAGACCGAGCACAGCCAGAATGTGGATAAACAGAACGAAATTGTATATTGTCATTGCTTCGCACCTCCCTGTGCGGATTGCCTACTCGTAGCGGGCAATCCGCCAAGCGGGCCGCTATGAACCGCATCCATGGTCCAGCGCACGGCGACTCGATCGCCGCTGGCTTCATAGAGAGTTCGGACAACTGCGATGTTGGTTTGTTCTTGTCCCGTCACAGCCTGGTAAGAAGAAGAACTATTGGATATAACTATCTATATCCAATAAGTTAGGCTTTAGTCAATATGAGCGAAGCAAAAAAGCGGATCTACCTGTCCACTACCCGCCAACGGCAGGCCAGTGAGACTCGCGGGAGAATTGTGACGGCCGCGCGGAAGTTATTGGAAGAAAAAGGTTATTCGGGGATGACCATGGAAGCCATCGCCCAGGAAGCCGAGGTAGCCGTTCCCACGGTCTATGCGAATTTCCGGTCCAAGACTGGCGTGGTGGCGGAGATCCTGGATGCGGCCCGCTTTGGCGAGGAATACCAGCAGGCGGTACGCGAGGTCTTGGCGGAGCAGCGGCCTGTCGAACGGTTGCAATACGCGCCACGCATTGCCCGGCGGATCTATGAATCGGAGAGTTCCGTACGGGACTTACTGCGCGGGGCGGGCGCGCTTGCCCCGGCCCTGGCACGCCAAGACGAAGAACGCGAGTGCCGGCGCTATGAGATGCAGAAGCACTTGATTGAGGGACTCGTCGCGGCCAACCAACTGCGACCTGGTCTGGACGTTCAGCACGCGCGGGATCTGTTATGGGCCCTTACCAGCCGCGATCTGTACCGAATGCTTGTGCGTGAACGCGGATGGACCCCCCAGGAGTATCAGGACTGGTTGGCGAAGACTGTGGCTGAAATGCTGGCGGCGCCGAACAAATCGCGAATCGCTATTCGCCCGAAGACCAAGCGACCCTGAATTCCGGGTAAAGAGTTAAACCACCGCACACATAAAGAGTTTGGCCGGTGATGTACGATGCCTCATCTGAGGCGAGGAACAGGAATGCTGCCGCCATTTCTTCCGATGTCCCGGCGCGGCCCATGGGGATGTGGCTTTCCACTTCAGCGCGGGCCTTGGGGTCATCGATCCAGGCGCGGTTGATGGGTGAAACAGTTGCTCCGGGCGCCACTGAATTGACCCGAATTCCGCGATCTGCATATTCAAGGGCGAGCGTTTTTGTCAGATTTCCCAATCCACCTTTGCTGATCGAGTAAGGCAGATACTTTGGCTTTGGGATGATCTCATGAACACTCGAATTGTTCACAATAACTCCGCCCTTACCTCGAGCAAGGAAGTGCTGGATCGCTTCACGAGCACATAAGAATGCGCCCCGCAGATTCACGCCAATCACGCGATCAAAGTCAGCGGTTTTGATCTCATGACTAGGGGTCGGCATTTGAATACCTGCGTTGTTGATCAGGATGTCTAGCGAGCCGAATGCGTCGATGGTCTCGCGGAAGACTTTCTTGACTTGCGCTTCATCCGAAACGTCACCACCCACCACCACTGCGCGAGGTTTGCTTCCGGCTAGATGAGCCCCGGCACTCTCCACCTTCTCTTTCACCGCTTCGGCGTTCTTCGCGTTCGAAAAATAGTTGACAGCAACGTTGGCGCCTTCTTGGCCAAAGCGGATCGCGATCGCCTCTCCAATTCCCGATGACGCGCCAGTTACAAGTACGTTTTTTCCCAGAAGCTTTGCCATATTCTTATCCCGCAACAGTCTATCAACGCGCCTTATGCAACAACGGCATGCTGCCGAGTATGATGGTATCGGGCCTACGCCCTCCCGCTTATCGTTGGCGCCAGCAAAGACGACGCGCCGCGGCAGGCTCACGAAGTAGTTAGGTCGATGCATTACACGCCCTGCCGCCTCTATTGCTCTAACCTTTCACGCTCAGTCTTCGCAGTCGCATGTGCCGTCTGGTTTGCCGCACCACCTTTGCGAGCCCAGGCCCCACTCAACGACCGCGTTCTGGTCGTGTACAACGCGGATGTGCGCGAATCGAAGCAAGTCGCGCAATATTACATGTCGAAGCGTTCGATTCCGGAGAGCCATCTCTGCAAAATCGATAGCTCCTCGCCCGACCAGATTAACCGGCAGGAATTCGATTCAAGCGTGAAGAAGTCTATCCAAAAATGTCTCAACCGTGTCGGCAAAGATACGATTCTCTACATTGTCCTTTCCTATCACACGCCGTTTCTTCTGGACATGGGATCGAAGACGAATGCCCTCGACCAATTCGTCGCCGACATCTGGGACGAGTATTTGCCGGAACGGACGGCCACGCAATCGGACGTTCAACCGTACTTTGGCTTAGCACAAAGGGAAGGCGAGGTATAT
This sequence comes from Bryobacteraceae bacterium, assembly GCA_036272835.1. GTDB lineage: Bacteria > Acidobacteriota > Terriglobia > Bryobacterales > Bryobacteraceae > Bog-105. The sequence goes on along the minus strand of DATAXY010000007.1, from coordinate 17,363 downwards.
CAACCATACGTTCCGTTCGCCGATTACCGCCGTCAACCAAACGCCCGAACGATTTATTCCGTGTGGCGTCTTGACGCGCCCAACATCGCGCTGGCTAAGGGATTGGTCGATAAGGCGCTCTATGCCGAAGCCAAGGGCCTCACGGGTATCGGCTGCTTCGATCGCAATAAGGGAGACCTGTCGGGCGTTGCGGATATTGGCTACGGCGCCGGGGACTGGGAAATCCATCGTGCCGCCGAATTCACGCGACGAGCAGGTTTCACAGTCATCGAGGACGGTCATGGCGAAGAGTTTGGAACGCCTCCTGCCCCGCTACGTTGCGACCACGCCGCGCTCTACGCCGGCTGGTACGCGCTCAATCACTATAACGACGCCTTTAGCTGGAATCCGGGCGCCATTGGGATTCACCTCGACAGTGCATCCGCCATGAGCCCGACGGGCGGCCCCAACTGGTCGGCGAACGCGCTCGCCCATGGAATTACCATAACGGCCGGAGCGACGACAGAACCGTATCTTGAGAACCTGCCTCATCCGGATCAGGCATTCTTATATCTATTTCAGGGCGCCAATGCCGGCGATGCGTTCCTCCGCAGTGAGCGTCTCCTAAAATGGAACATCATCAACATCGGCGATCCGCTTTACCGTCCTTTCTCGCATTCCCCCAAATTGGCTGAGCAAGTTAAGCCGCCGATCGTCATGGCGCTTCTGCCACAGACGACGCTGGGCGATACGACCTCCGCCGCTGCAATAGGGATAAGCAGACCCGCACCCCGAGACTTGAATTTCTCGGTTACGACCGATCGCCGCGACGTAGTAACCGCACCGTCAAGCGTTACTATCCCGGCGGGGGGCGAACTCGTGAAATTCCCGGTCAATACTCATCACGTTTCTAGCGACGGCCTCACAGTTCGGCTCCAAGTTACAGCCAAAGGGTACGAAGCATCGAACACGCTTGTCCTGTTTTCACTATTCGACTCAATCAATGTCAACGCGGCGAAGGTGAGAGGAGGTTCGCCAGCTACAGTTACTCTTAACCTACGCCGGCCGGCCTCTCGAGACATAGCAATCGACCTCAAGAGCGGCAATCCAGCCATCGTTAAAATCCCCGCCGAGGTCACTACCTTGCGAGGACGCGACAAAGCGGTGTTTCAGGTCGCGACTCGACCAGTCAGCGCCGAGACATCGGTTCAGATTTCAGCGGCTTATGAAGGACTTGTTCGCTCGGCCACGCTTAAGATCGTCCCGTAATGGACGCGCCTGACAAACTTATTTATCCAGAAAGAATGTCGCCTTTCGCATAAATTCGTACCAATAAGTAACGGGTACTTTGTTGTGTTCGGTTCCAGTTGAACCATCCACATTGACGTTTGCCAGCTTCGACGCCATTCTCTTTAAGCTGAGAGACATGTTGGCAGTCCCTCCGCTGCCGTAGCGAACTCGCAGCCTCTTATAAGCATTCCCTTTTGCCCAGTTGGTCCATACCGAATCGTCGCTACCTCCGTAAAGGCAATCGAAGCCCCAGAGTTCGCGAAGGTTCGGGGAGTACTGCTGAGTTGTGGTCGCAATCTCACGCATCGGCGCCCCACCGCCTGAGTGACAGGCGATGACAAGTTGGCCCAAAGTCGGCAGCGAGGTGAAAGGGCCATACGCCTGGAGCGCTGCCAGCACCTGGTCTATGTATGCGGCAAGGCCCCCTCGATTAATCAAACTGCCGGACTGCGAGCCCGGGCCCAAACTCGGGGCGGCAAGAATCACGTTCTTCTGACCCGAGTTTACGAACTCGCGAAATCTGAAGTGCGTGTACTTGAACCAATAATCGTCAATGGAGAGGCTTGGCGGATACGCCGAATTATCGTGGTGCCCCATCAGCCAGAGGATCATGTCTACCTCGTCGCCGGCGTTGTAGCCGTCAGGAATGAAGATTCCTGTCGTTGGACTAGCCTGCGCTTGCGAGCCAAGGTCGATGCTGACGTAGCAGGTCAGTTTAGCGACACTATTTTCGTCATAGAGTTTTTTCGGAGGGGCTGCCATAAGTTAACGTCCTTTTTGTAAGTGCTTATCTCGTGGAGCGTTCACCACCGATCTATCCGGCTCACCGAAAAGATAATGTGGATCCCATTCAATCGGAGTTGCTTCGCTCCGGAGTTTGCGGAGAGGAGACACGCCGGCTTCAGAAACCAGACCACTTACCGCGAGCAGCATTGCTGCAGTGAAAGTGAAGTAGAATTGCAAACCAGCCGCTCCTGGAACGAGCGATAGCAAATTTGTTGCCGTTTACGCGGGAAGATGAAGCGGCGTATTTACCTGGCGAAATCGCGAGTATTCTCTTCAGGCCGAGGTAAGGGTATCGCACCTATTCATTAGCGGGTCATTGTACTTTCGGTAACTCAAAGCAGTAAGTGGTGTATCTGATCTCACTCCACGCTTGTTCGCCAGACGGGTAACCAGGATACAGTGGGCGGTCTACCGGTGTAAATTTCACCCTCACCCAAATTGTTTTTTGGCCTCGCGTAAGATCGCGCGAAATCAGAAATTCATCGTCTCGAAACCGCCGGTTCCATGTCTCCACAATGTGTTGTGTGGCACCGAGTTCTTCTTTTGGATTCGAGTAGACGCAGGTATTTGATCCGGCGAGATACCAAATTCCTGCAAAGCGCCAGTCGGATTTCGATTGATTAGCGACATACACTTCCGCCCTTTGGTTCGGGAACGAATAGTCGAGTTTTCGCCGGAGCAACACTCCAAAATTGTCCGGACGCAGCCGAAGCTGGAACTCGGAGGCGCCTTTCGTAGTGCGGCCGCGGTCGGTCTGGGCCGGATAAATCTCTTTGCCGTTCAGGGTATCGACGCCCCATTCATAACGCGACGTGATTGTGTACGGAGCGGAGGCCTGGGGCGACGAATAGCCGTGTCTCGTCTCGCTGGCTATATCCCCGATTTGAAGCACGTCCGTTTGGACGAGAGAAGGCGATGGAAGGCCATACCAGTAGGTGACCGTCTCATAGTGCTCGGTCGATTCGTCGGTGCCGCCGTGCTCAAGGCGAATGACGGCATTCTTTCCGAACGGCATCAGATCCGCAAGCAGGAAGCGATAGGCCGATTCAATCTTGTCCTCACTGTTTACAGCCGATTGTGGGGACCGCGCTCCGACGGGATGGCCCACAAAGGGCAGAGTCATGTTGAGTCCGCCCCAATAATCGCCACCACCGCCCCATTCTTCTGTACCGGTGCCTTGCGCTTGCGGCGTCAGGCTGTCATCGAAGAAGAAACGGGGATCGCCCTCTAATGTCCGAAGGTCCGCGTCGTGCGAAAAGATGAAAGAAGTACCGGCAAGTTGTCCCGACCAGTCGGCTTGGCCTTCCGTCCCTCGTGTATCAAGAAGCACAAGATCCTCGCCCGGCGTCGGATGAGGAAAGTCTTTATAAGTCGCGTGGAAATAAGAAAGCTGGTTTGCAGGTTCACTCAAACGCATATAGCGGACTCTCCACTCGATACCGTTGATCGCGTGATCGCCTCCGGTCAACTCAATCCGCGCGGACTTGAAGAACGGCATCGGGAGATAACAATCGAGATAGACCCGGCCGCTGGTAAACCGGATATTAACCGGAAAGGATTTCACCAGATACTCGCGATTTTCCCGGTTATAGAGTGTGCCGGACCCGTAAAAGAGAGCGATTGGAGCATCCACGGATGGAATCGTTCTACCGTCCCACGTGATGCGAAGATGGATGTTTTCAAAGTCGAGAGCCTCGGCGCGAGGGATGGAGAATTCGAGAGCGCGAACAGCAGCTTTGCCTTTCAGACTGGCTATTGTAATCGCGCCGCGGGCCGGTAAGTCGATTGCTCCGGACACTAATTTGCAGCCGGTCTTTGGGGCAATGGCAGTACCGGATCTGGAAATCAGATCAAGCACATCCTGAGCGGGGAAGGTGCTCTCGTCCCAACTCCGAATCGGGTGGGAGAGCGGCGTCCCAGGCACAAACCGGTCATAGATAAAGTAGCCGGTTCCATAGTGCGTCCGGCTATAAGCCATGCGAAAGCTGCGTTCAAACGGAATTGGTGTCCAAACGAGGTCGGCTCCCTTCGTGGTGGCCCATGTCCAATTCAGCGGGCTGGGAAACGGACCGTTCGGCAGAAAAATGGAATCGGGCGCGGGATGCAACGGATCGCGTGTGCTGGTCTCCTGTACGATGTGATCGGTTCCATCCACCACATAATGCCAAGGGCTGCCGTGCCAATGGTTATAACGGCTGAATAAGAGCAGACCGGACCCCTCCAGATCGAGCGCCACGTTAAAGGTGTCAGAAAGTTGATAGAGGAAATGGGATGCATCGGCACCCTCATTTCCACCGCGGCGGTCGTACGTGCTGGTCATGTAGGCACGCATCCCGATCCGCTGCTCCGCCCAGCGGTCCCAGAAGCGGTATGCATCTAACCCGATTGGAATGGGGCGGGGTTTTTCAGCCGCGCGAACCGTCCCTAACAACAGCAACACTGTGCAAGGCGAGAACCGGCGAAAGATCGAGGTTATGGATTCAGTTGGCAGTGTGTGTCTCCACACGTAGCTTACCTGCCGTGTCGATTGTGCCGGAACTGAACCAACCCGCGAACCGCCGCATTTCAATCGACATGTTCGTAGGCGCTCCTCCGGGCCCCGGCGCCGCCGAAATCGGCCCGCTACGGCGTAAGCGCGTCCCTGACTGGCCACCGAAAGGGCGGTTCGGCGCGGCTCAGGTTTCTGGACAGGAGATTCTTGGGGTCAAATGGGTGTATACTTTTTTGCACCGGAAGGCCAAAAACTGATCCGGCAAGCTTCAATCTTCAGAAAGAAACCCATGAACTCGAAAAAGCCTAATCGAAGGGGATTCCTAAAAGGTGGCGCGTCGTTGGCCGGTCTAGCGGCGGGGGGCGTTCGACTTGCGAAGGGCCAGACACAAGAGACGCCTCCCAAAAAAATCGAGGAGTTGATCGCCTATGGCGAGCGCTCTCATTATGTGACCTCGATACGCGTGCCCGTAGCCGAAAGACAGTCGCCCGATGAATTCGGGCTCACGTTTCACGTCTTGACTCCGCTTCAGGATTCGGTCGGGATCATTACTCCCTCTTCGCTTCACTATGTGGCGACACATCGTGGCTCCTTTGTGCCCGACATCGACCCGCGGGAGCATCGTCTCATGATCCACGGAATGGTGGACCGGCCGCTGATTTTCACCATGGAGGAGTTGAAGCGTCTTCCATACGTTTCCCGCATCCACTTCATCGAGTGCCTGGGAAACCATGCGAGGGCCTCGCAGAAAACCGTTCAGCAGACGCACGGATTGACCAGTTGCGCCGAATGGACCGGCGTGCCACTGTCCCTACTGCTCAACCAGGCCGGCGTGCAGAGCGCGGCATCCTGGATCGTCGCCGAAGGCGCGGAAGAAGTGAAGGGTGCGTCGAGCATCCCGCTCGCGAAGGCGATGGACGACTGCATCGTATGCTATGCGATGAACGGCGAGCCGATTCGTCCGCAGCAAGGCTTCCCCTTGCGGCTGATGGTTCCTGGCTTCGAAGGCATTTATCAGATTAAATATCTGAGGCGCATCAAGGTTGTGGACCAGTATTACATGACCTATGACGACTACGGGCACATCAGTCCCGACCAGCGAGTGGCCGCGTTGACTCACCAGATCGGACCGAAGTCCGTCATCACCTTTCCTTCCGGCGGGCAGCGTCTATTAGGGCCTGGGTTCTACGAAATTACCGGATTGGCGTGGTCCGGAGGAGGCGCTATCCGCGGCGTCGAGGTGTCCACCGACGGCGGCGAGAACTGGAAGCGTGCGGAGTTGCGATCTCCGGCTCATCCAATGGCGCATACGCGATTCGGCTTCCACTGGACCTGGGACGGCAAAGAGTGCACGCTCATGTCGCGGTGCACGGACGAACTGGGCACGATTCAACCGACGCAAGCCGACGTCGCGAAATACTGGAACCAACCCTTGAACAGCAAGCTCCGAATTCGAGGCGCCGACAACGTTGTTCAACCGTGGAAGGTCGCTAGCGACGGGAGTGTTCACAATGCCCTTGCCTAGACTTCTCCTTGTTTCGACCGTCCTGGTGATCTGCCAAACTGGCTGGACACAGTCGCCCACTTACGGTCTTGGGAGGACCCCGACAGCCGAAGAAATCCGCGCCTGGGACATCTCAATCAGCCCGACGGGAAAGGAACTCCCGCCCGGGCAGGGGACTGCCAAGGAAGGTGCGATGCTCTATATTCGAAAGGGGTGCTCGGGATGCCATGGGGCGACAGGATCCGAGGGCCCCGCTCCCACGTTAATTAGTAGGAAAGTCCCTCACCCGGCCTCTCACACGCCCTGTCTCGCCCCTTGTGTGAACGACTCAAACGCCATTGCGGTTCACTCACCCTTCGCGACGACGATTTGGGATTACATCCATCGCGGCATGCCTTTGGGGAGAGAGGGATCGCTCAGCCCCAATGAAGTGTACTCGCTAACCGCCTTCCTGCTTTATAAAAACGGCGTCATCAAAGAAGACGAAGTCATGGACGCCCAGAGCCTGCCGAAGGTAAAAATGCCGAATCGTAATGGATTTGCTCTTCCACCGCCGTGGAAGCAAGGGGAGCCCAGGCTTCAGGGTTACCCATAATCCACGATTGATTAGGAGCAGCGGTTCGGTCTGGCTCTACGAGAGCTGCTCCCGCCTTTGCCTCTCCTGCTCGCGCATCGTCCGAACCAACTGGTCCATGCCCTGATTCCAATCGGGGAACAGATCTACATATTGTGTCTTACGCGCGATATGCCTCGGGACGGCGCAGACCTCCAGACGCACGGGCACCAGGAATATATCGTCCAAGGGCACCTTGTTGGCCAGATCGAGCGCGAAACGCAACTCGCTTTGGAAGTAACCGCGTTTGCTCGAAGACCGCCGCGAGAAGCAAGCCAGAAAAAAATCCGTCGCCTCTATAGCATGTTCAATCGATCGCGGCCAATTCTGGCCCGGCAGCAAACTTCGCTCATCCATCCAAGGTTCAAAATCCGCCGCATGTAATGCGTCGTAAATATCGCGCACCCGCGACCGGTCCTCCTCGGCATAGGCCAGGAACACGCGCGGCCGGCCGTTTGGTTCAAAGTGTATTTGCCTTTGCTCGTCGAGGCGGAACCGCCCGACCCCGTCGATCTCGATGGCGGACCCCTCCTGCAAACACCGCCCTACCAAGTCCAGCAGTCGCTTATTGCGTCTGCATTGCCTCACGTGCCGCTTCTCCCGCCGCCACTGCGCTTCGGCACGGACTTGGGCTTTCCGGTCTCAGCTTCCGGCCGCTTCAAGTCTTTCAACAGCTCGTAGACAAGGTTGTCTACAACATCGGCCGCCTTGCCCCGAGAGCGATGCGATTCGCGTGCGAGCCGTAGCGTTAGATCCAGCTTGTTCATCGATTTCAAGCTAGACCACCGGCGCGGCGCTTCTAGAATAGGACGTGGCCCGGCACAATCAAGATGCCCCGCTTCCTCAAGCACTTAGCTCCGCAAAATCTTTTTGCTTTCGCCGTTACTGCCGCGATGCGCGGCGGCTTTACCGGGCTAGGAATACATCAACTCTTCTTCATTAAAGCTGGGTAGATCGTCCGTCCGTTGCTTCGCCAGGAACAGCGAGGCCAAGCGTTCCAATCCCTCTTGATCGTCATCGTCGAATCGATTCAAGCTGGGACTGTCGATATCCAGCACGCCGATCAATCGGCCCCAGTTCAGAAGCGGGACCACGATCTCCGACGCCGACGCCGGATCGCACTCAATGTGGCCTTCGAACTCTCTTACGTTCGCGACGATTACGGTTTCCTGCCGTTCGGCCGCGGCGCCGCAGACGCCCTTGCCGATTTGAATCCGCGAACACGCCGGTTTCCCCTGAAAAGGTCCCAGCACCAGGCTGTCGTCTTCGGCCAGGTAAAAACCTACCCAGTTTACGTCCGGCAACATTTGAAACAACAAGGCGGCGGTATTCGCGGCATTCGCCACGAAATTCTGCTCATCGCCAAGCAGCCCCTCTAATTGATCACATAGCTCCCGATAGAGCTTTAGCTTTCCGTTCTCAAACGATACGGCCGAAATCGTGCCCATTTCTCACCCACTGTATCTTGCTTTGCGCAAATTATCCAGAATTTCTGGCTCTTTTGTAGGGATGAGCCATGTAACCCCTTGCTTCTGCCGCTGCTTGGGACCGCGGCGCCGTCCGCACGGCCTCACGGTAGGCGCCCACCGCATCCTCACGGTCGCCCTTTAGATCATAGATCTGACCCAGTCGCAGCCAAGCGAGCACCGCCGTGTTCAGGTCAAGATCCTGCGCATTGCGAGTCACCTGCTTCAGACCGTTCAGAGCCGGATCGAAGTCGTTGTACCAGAACAACAAGTTATCCTTCATGTACTCGATTTTTTCCGGTGGGATATCGCGATATTCGGGAGCACCGGCGCGCTGCAGGTGCTCCAGTTCCGAAATAACGGCGAGCGCGTCCCGCTTATCGCCCAAATCGCTATACATTTGCACCTCTTCAAATCGGAACAGATAATTGCGCGGAAACTGTTCTGCCGCTTCTTTCAATAGCGGAATAGCCAATTGTAACTTCCGTTCGCGCCGGTAAATCACTGCCAGCAGGATCTCCGCGTCATATTTGCTGAGGATGCCGTGCGCCCGAACTTCTTGAATCTCCCGTATGCCGCCCTCTTTATCGCCATGTACCCCCGCCACGAAGCCAAACGCGCGCATATAAAAGGGAAGACTACCCACGATGTAGTCGTGCACCCCCAGCCCTAACCGAGCGTCGATGAAGTTCGGGTCCAATGCGACGGCTTTCTGCTCCAGTTTCCGCCCCGCTCCTGCCTCTTTGAGCGATTCGACCCATGATTTTTCGACCAAAAACAGATAATTCGCGCGGAAGCCATGTGCGACCGCGCCGCAATAGAGCCCGTGCAAATCGTTCGGGTCACGTTTCAATTCCTCTTCGCTCAGCCGGATCGCCGTGTTGATGCTTTTGTTGAACCGTTCCTTATTCTCTGGCGAGATATCCATTTTCGGGCGCCGTAGAAACGGATTGTTGCCGCTTACTAACTGGCTCTCGAGCGCCCCGTTCCGGAAGAGTTCCCGATAGAGAATCCCCTGGGCCAGGTGATTATATGCCTCGCAATCGTTTGGCCGCGCCTGGACTTCCTTCTCGAAATCGGCGATTGCCGCATCGAATTCATTGTTATAAAAGTGCACGAATCCAGGGTTGGTCAGCGGGTCGCGCAATTCCCATTTGCCCGTCCCACCCATGCAAAGCAACGGTATGGATAACAGAAGGACTCGGCGCACTACCTTCATTATCGCGTCCTGCAAGTCCTGAAACTGCCATTGGTATCCTGGAGGACCGAAAGGCTTCTCTTCCTTGCGTAAGGATCTCGTCTTCGCCGTACGTCAGCTTCGTAAAAACACCGGGTTCACCTGCGCAGCCATCTTCGCCCTGGCGCTCGGCATCGGGGCGAATACCGCCATCTTCAGCACAATTAACGCGGTGCTACTCAACTCCCGCCCCTTCCAGTCCATGGTGCAGCCGAACCGCATCATGTCGATCTATGAGCGCAATCCCGCCCTCCTGGCCTTCATATCCGAACGCTTGGCCGTCCGGCTGACGAACTATTTGGAATGGAAGAAACAAAGCCGCTCGTTTGCGGGGATGGCCGCGTATCAAAGCGAGGGGTTCGATCTGACTTCTACCGGCGAAGGCGGCAATCATGAGCCGGAACATATTCAGGGAGCTGCTGCCACCGCGGATTACTTTCCCCTGCTGGGTATTCGCCCCCGCCTCGGCCGCAACTTTACCGCCGGCGAAATGGAAACCGGCAAGAGCCATGTCGCCATCCTCAGCAACGACTTTTGGCGCAGCCGCTTTCAAAGCGACCCCAATATTCTCGGCAAGACCATCAGTGCCACGGGTGTCGAGTATCAAATCGTGGGTATTCTGCCATCCTCATTCGAGTTACCCTCCGGGAGCCAGGGCCTCGACCAGAACAGGCCCAAGATGTGGGTCCCGCTGGACATCCATCCGGCCGCAGGCGAGGAAGACGGCATGGACTTGATGGTTTTTGGGCGTCTCAAGCCCGGAGTAACCCTCCCCCAGGCGCGCGCCGAAATGAACGTCATTGGCGATCGTTTGCGCAAGGCGTTCCCGGAGCGGAATACTGGCTTCGGCATCAACGTTTTTCCAACCATCGGCGAGGACGTCGACCCCGATATTCGCCGCAGTCTTTATGTACTGCAGGCCGCCGTCTGTTTTGTGCTGTTAATCGCCTGTGCGAACGTGGCCAATCTGCTGCTGACCAAGGCCGTGGCACGCGAAAAAGAGATGGCTGTGCGCGTGGCCCTGGGCGCCAGCCGCTGGCGCATTGTTCGCCAGAACCTTTGCGAAAGCCTCGTCCTCAGTTTGCTTGGCGGCGCAGTGGGCTTGCTGCTGGCGTTCGGCGCGCTTCGCCTCGTCTCCTATCTCGCGCCTGCCGATCAGCATGGCTTTCACGAGTTGCGAATGGACCCGTTAGTGCTCGCCGTCACCCTCGGGACCGCATTGCTTGCCGGAATCCTTTTTGGCCTCGCCCCCAGCTTTCATGCACTCGGTCAAAGCGTAAACCAGGCTCTGAATCGCGGCGCTCGTTCGGTCGGCGGATCGTCCCACCACTTCCGCTCTGCCTTGGTCATCGTCGAAATCGCGCTTTCCCTCGTCCTACTCGCCGGGGCCGGTCTGATGCTTCGTAGCCTAGCCTCCATCATGAGCCTCGACCTCGGCTTCCGCCCGGACCATCTGCTCACGATGAGCATCTCGCTTCCGGATTCGCGCTACAAAAATCCGCGGCAAATTGAATCCTTCAACGCTCGCCTGCTGGAACGGGTCCAAAGTCTGCCGGGAGTTCTCTCCGCCAGCCTCAGCACCGCGCTGCCCATGCGAAGCATCAGCGAATCGTCATATCGACTGCCGGGCAAACCGGTCGATCCACAGCGGCCGGCGTTGGCTGATTGGTCGCGGATCACTGAGGGTTATCTCGGAACGGTCGGCCTGCGCCTGCTTCGTGGCCGCGACTTGACCCGCGACGACGTAGTGGCCGCCGAACCCAATGTGGCGCTGGTCAACGACGCCTTCGCGCGCGCGAATTGGCCCAACCAGAACCCGCTTGGAAAGGTGTTCGTGTTTGGCGGCGAACATGGGCACGAAGTCAACTTCACAGTGGTAGGCGTCGTCAGCGACGAGCATCAATTCGGTCCGGAAAGCGCGCCGCACACTGAAATTTACCTGCCGTCAAACCAAATGCAGAGAATGTCGCTCGCCGCGCGCACCGCTTCCGATCCTCTGGCCCTCGCCAATCCCGTAAAGCAGCAAGTCTGGGCTATCGATAAGAACCAACCCGTTTCTGAAGTGGATAGCATGGACGGCATCTTTCGCGAATGGATCGCTCCGAGCCGCTTCATTATGATCGTGCTCGTAAACTTCGCCGCCATCGCGCTTGTTCTCGCCGCCGTCGGCCTCTACAGCGTGCTCGCCTACTCCGTCAGTCTGCGCACTCGGGAAATCGGAATTCGAGTTGCCCTCGGGGCCGAACCGAAGAATGTCGCCGGCTTCATCATGCGCCAAGGATCGGTCTTGACCCTGATCGGCATCGTCGCCGGTCTCGCGGGAGCATTTGCTTTGACCCGCTTCATGCAATCGATACTGTTCGGCGTCAGCCCGTTCGACCCCGAGACCTTCGCCTCCAGTTGTATTCTGCTTCTTGGGATTGCGCTCGCCGCCAGTTACTTTCCTGCGCGGCGCGCCGCCCGTGTGGATCCAATCGAAGCCTTGCGCGCCGAATGAAAAGCGACGAAAGCTAATTCAATGCGTCCGGCGGGAATGTCGTCCCTATCAGATGGCCATGCCCATTGTGGTGGCCGTACCCATAGACATTCTTCGCTGGACGCTCCGTTTCATCCAGCTTCATTTCGCATGCACAGCAGTCGCTACAGCGATGGCAGCGTTCGCATAAATGATTGCTACAGGCGTCCTGCGTGCAATACACGCAAATTTGGGTCGAGCTTTCGCCGCAGATCGAACAGGCAAATGTAGTCGCGTCCATCAATTACTCTTCGCTTTCTTCGCCGGTTTCGGAGGTGGCTCTCTGCTGATCATACCGCGGCATCGCTGCGCTTCCTCGTCCGCCACTTTAAAACTCGCCTCCTTCGTCTGCGCCAGTTCACGCAAATAATTCCGGAAATGTTCACGGCTGTTGAAATTGCGGGCGATCAATTCGCTTAATTGGTCCGCCGGCCCTCTTGCTCCGTACTTATGCGCGCCCTCTTCCACCGAACGCGACGTAACATCCAGCGCCTCCAGGCGAAAGTAAAGGTCCAATGCTTGAGATAGATTCTGCGGATTTTGCCCCAGCACCTTTGCCACGGCGATGACGTCGTTCACTTCCGTCTGCGCGGTGTGCCATTGAACGATATAGGTGCTGGATGCTCCCTTCTGGTCGTACCATGCCTGGGGATTCATCTCGTCCAGCAGCGGCTTCAACTGCTCGTTGTCTTTATCGAGATCCGACAGCATCTGCCGCGCATCCCACGGCGTCTCCAAACCCGCCGGTGGCGGAACTTGTGCAAAGGCCGGCCGGACTGACGCCGTGAGAGCCACAAAGAACACGGGCCACCATCGATCGAATTTCCGCATTCGCTTCATTGTAAGCGCCGGCAGTGCACCAGCCACCTGGACGGTTCCAGCGCGATGCCCATGCTCAACAACGGGCTTCGAAACTGATTGCCGGAATGTCCCGGAATGATCGAGTCCCAAGCCTCCTTTAGCGACCTGAGCGTGTAGCGGTATAAAGAGCCACGATCCATCCTCCGCGAGATTGGCTCATCCGGCCGCACCAATATCGCATCGTCCGCTTTCACCATCACTGCCTCGCCTCGTGGCAGCAAGGCGTGTTGAATGCGCACCTCTCCTTCCACTACGTCGATGCGGACCGTTTGATCCTCGTCGATTGCCACCGCAATCGTGGCCGGTTCCTGCTCGAACGTGGATATCGTCGCAGCCGGCGTAAATACGCGCTGGTATGGCTGCCCATATCCAGGCTTGAGATGTATGCGTACACGGCCCGATATCACGTCCAGCAAATCGCCCGCGCTCGCCGCATTTTGGCGGAATACCACGTGCGAGTTACTGTAAATATCAAAGTAACTCCCGCCCGCGACCTCGAAATGCGCGTAGCCGTCTCGCCCCGTCTTTATTGTTTGGCGTACCGGCACGCGTTCCCCGGCGCTCAAAGCCCACGGCTGTTCGTCTCTTGTTCGCGTTACTTGCCCGCTTACAATTGTTGCGCGTGCTTCGTATTTCTGCATCGCGGATGAGTCCAATGCCTCATGCGGCGCCTGCGCTTTCGCGCCCAGTCCGGCGCTGCTAACCAAGACGATTGATAGCAAAGTCCGCACGGGCACCTCTCGCCTTAGACGAACCGCGAGCGATTTTCGATTCCCTAAACTCGCGTACTTGCTCCTGGTACGATACCTAACAGGGCTCAGCCCATCCAGTATCGCTGCATAGAGGTTTTCGCATGTTTCGACGTCTTTTGACGGTCGTTATTTTTGGATCGGCACTCACCGCTTTACTATTCGCGTACCAGCCTCCCGACGCTCATAGCAATCCCACCTTCGGCGGCTACAAACCTCCTAAGAAGGACAAAGCTCCTACCTCCCGCACCTTGCGCGGAACGGTTACCGATGAGGCAGGCCAGCCTATGGGGGGCGCTTTAGTCACGCTCACTGACGATTCCACCAAAGATAAGCTGACCTTCATTACCAAGAAAGACGGCAGGTATAATTTCGCCGATCTGAGTTTCAATAAGGATTACGAGGTGATCGCCAGATATCAGAACCAAATAAGTTCGCCGCGCAAGCTGAGTCAATATGATCACACCGCTGATCTGGTGCGAATTCTCGAGGTGCAGGAACCCGAAACAAAAAAGTAGTCCGCTTATTTTTCGAGTAACCGGCTCAGCCGCAACAACTCCGCCACCGACCAGGCCTGTGCAATGCAGCCGCCCGGCTCATGTGGCGCATCGCCGCTGAAAACCTCTGAGACCTGTCCTATGCCCGCTTCGTGCAGATGCGGAGCGAAGTCTTCCAGCCATCGCGTAGCCGTCGCCTTGCTCTCTGCCGAATAGCTATGCACCTTTAGCCAGGCTGCCCAGAACGGACCGGCCAGCCACGGCCAGACTGTCCCTTGGTGATATGCGCTATCCCGCGAAAAGCTGTCGCCGCCATACCGCCCCCGGTACGCGGCGTCGCCAGGCGAGAGAGTGCGCAAGCCCCGCGGCGTCAACAAGTCTCTCCGCACTACTCCAACTATCTGTTTAGCGGCGGCGCCTTCCACCAACGGGTACGCCAAGCTGACCGCAAAAATTTGGTTCGGGCGGATCGAAGCATCAGGCCTCCCATTCCGCACGACATCGAATAAGCAACCCGCTTTTTCGTTCCAAAACTGGTCGAAAAACGATTTCCTCGTGAGAGCTAACAAAGTTGCCAACTCTGCCGCGTATTCGTTTTCTCCCCATCGCTCCGCGAAGCTATGCAGAGTCGAGAGTGCGTTGAACCAGAGGGCCTGAATCTCGACAGCCTTCCCGTCGCGCGGCGTCACGGCCCGGCCATCGACCCGAGCGTCCATCCACGTCAATCCGTCTCCTGCACTTAGTAATCCGTCGGTGGTCATGTGGATGCCGTAGCGCGTACCCCGCCTATGCCACGCAACCATGTCCTGCAACACGGGATAAAGTTTTTCTTTGACGAACTCCCAATCGCCCCTCTCCTCCAGGTAGCACCGGGCCGCCTCGAACATCCATAGCGCCCCGTCCACCGTGTTCCACTCGGGCGCGCCGGACGCGTCACCGAACCGATTCGGAATCATCCCTTGGCTTGCGTTGGCGGCGAAGGTCTGAAGAATCTCCCGGGCGATTTCATAACGGCCTGTACACAACGTCAGGCCCGGAAGCGAAATCATTGTGTCGCGGCCCCAATCGGTGAACCAGTGGTAGCCGGCGATCACCGTATGCCCGTTGCCTCGCCGAACAATAAATTGATCGGCATCCTTCGTTAAAACGGCGGCCATCCCGGACCTGCGCTCGAGTTCCGCTTGATACAGCGATTCCGCCTCGCTCGCTGTTCGCCTTCGCGTCGAGGCCACCATGTGGACTGTTTGGCCAGGCTTCAACCGGCACCGGATCACGAATGGTTGAAAGAGATCTTCACAATCGAAGAAGCCGCGCTCTTGTTCCCGAACGTACTCGAAGTTGTAATACCAGTTGCCTGTCGCTTCTGCAAAACATCCGTTATGTGAAATGTAGAAATCCGGAAGGTCCGGGTACGGGCGAAGCCGTATCACCCCTTCCTCGTCTTCTTCGAATTCTCGACGGAATGCGGGATTGGCGTGCGTCGTCGCGTGATAATCGCGAAATGCTAACAGCGGCCGCAATTCCAGAGAATATTCGCCGCCTGCGCCAGGCTCATTGCCTAATTCGTAGGAAAGGACGACCGTATTCTCGCCGTGCACAAGAAACACGCGCTTTTCAAGCGTAACGAGGTCCGTTTGAAACCGGAAAGTGGGGCACGGAACCGTCTCGTAGCTACCGAGATAGCGATAGCCTGTCGGGTGCAGAGCCCCTGCGTACTGATTCGTGCTGAGCTCAAAGCGCTCGCCGTTCGCGACTAGCGTCTCCTCCATTTTCGAGAGCAGAACCGCGCGCCGCACGGGGATATCCAGCGCCGCTACCAACAAACCGTGATACCGGCGCGAATTCAAACCCGATATCGTGGCCGATGCGAACCCACCAATGCCGTTGGTCTCCAGCCACTCGTCGTTTAATAGATCGGCAGGAAAGTTAAGGCTCCGTTTCCAACGCCAGGACCGCAAAGCTTGTCGCGGAGTCAGACATGAAGCGGCCCGCATCGCTCGCCGGATCGCGCTTCTTATTCACCGAATACGCCACCCAGGATCCGTCCGCTGGATCCTGATTCTTCAACAGCCATTCCAGGCCCTTCTTCACTTGTTCCTGGCTGCGCGCCACGCCTGCCTCTTCCAGCGCAAACACTGTCAATCCCGTTGCAAGACCATCACTCTTGGTTTCCTCGGGCGTATTATCCTTGCGCTTCCATGGACCCATGGGCGTCATGCTCCAACCCCCGTCTGCCTGCTGCATCCCATACAGAGTGTCTTCCAAAGCAGCCCGCTTCTCCGGAGTGAGCAGCCCGGGCAGCTTGGTCGATGTCCACAGCAGCATCACTTTGTTGTATACGGGCTGAGAATCGAAATTCTGCACCAGGTAGTGGCGTAGCAAAGTAAGGTTCTCTTGAATCTTTGGATCGGCGCTGTAATGATCGGGCTCGATAGCGGTCGCCAAAGCGGCCATGGTCGCACCCCAGTATTCCGATTGATCACCCTCCCACGGCGCTAGATGGAAGTTCTGCCATACCCAGGCCCCCACAGGACCGCTCGTCTTCGATTGGAGAGCCCACATATTGTCAAACGCTTTCTTTGCTACGTCGCTCGATTTCCCTTGGGATGCGTCGTACTGGGCCAGGATCACCGCGTTGAGAACCGACTCTGCGTTTCGCGATTCCACCGACTTGCCTGGACCTGACTTGGCGTCGTTGTAAAACGGTTCCATCTCATTCCACAGGGAGACACGCTTCGTGATGTTTGCCAGCATGCCCTGCTCCGATGCCGACAGGGATTTCTCCCCCAACGATCCTCTTAAGACCGGCCTCGCCAGCGCGTACGGTACAGCCGTATGGCAGGAAACGCAAGCAGTGCCATGATCGCGCTGCGCCTTTGGCCACGTTAGCCACCAGCCCTCCCGATTATCCAGGTAACTGGCCGCCGCCTTCTTGTTCCAACCCTCTTGAGTCGCCGGCGTGACGTTTGAATTTGTCGCCGCTAAGCCCACTGCCAAGCATGTGGAAAACGCGCAGAACAATAAAGCTGTATTCTTCAACGAAGCTCTCCTTCCTGTTTCGATCGAGGAATTCGTGTTCCCGCTCGCGCAAACCGGCGGACATGGCGAGGCTTGTCTAGCCGATTGGCGGTAGCCAGTCGACCCGTTCAGATTCTATCAGCGTATTTACTTTATCTGCAATCGCATCATCTTTACTGGGTGTGCGACTTGAAAGTGGCGATCTGGGCACTTTCTTTTTTTGGCCCTCGTGCCCGTGCGTAGATAGTACGCTAGGACTGGAGGCTTCCAACCAAATGCCCGATTCTTTGCCAGAACTCGAATCCCGCCGCGCCGAACTTGTCAAGCAGTTCGCCCGTTTGGGCGATTTGCGCAGCG
>DATAXY010000006.1:0-160918 GCA_036272835.1 Bryobacteraceae bacterium | reverse complement strand
AGTCCCTCTTCGCCTATGATGTCTTCTGGCTTCTTGTAGTCAGCCAGCAACTTGTCGATGAGTTTGAGGTCAATTGCCATCCGGTCTCCCTAGTGTGATCCTTTCGATGGCCGTTTACACAGTTCACTTTATACGCTCCGTCAACTAGGAACATACCGGGTTAACGAATAAGTGCCAAGCTTCTGGGAAAATTTCTGCCGTATTCAACGCGTATTGAAAAGAGGTGTTGAATGGGAACTGCTGGCGACGCAAGAAGTTACTTTTGGGAAGCGTTCGCGACCGCCCGCCACGCCATCCGATACACTGCTTGTTTATTGTTCAAGAGCAAAGCCATTCTGGGCGCGACTGTCTTTCTCAGCGCCTTCCTCCTGTTCTCCGTCGAACCGCTGATTGCCAAGAAAATTCTTCCCTGGTTCGGCGGTTCGGCGGCGGTATGGTCCGTGTGCCTGGTCTTCTTCCAAGCCGTGCTATTACTGGGCTACATCTACGCTCGTCTTCTCGCCCGGATGCATCCTGTCCGTCAGGCCCTGGTTCACGGCGTGTTGTTGGCCCTATCGTTGACCGCGCTTCCTTTAGGACCGCGCGCGAGTTGGCAACCGGGGCCGCTGGCCCATCCCACATGGCCACTGCTTGCCCTTCTTGGCGCCAGCGTTGGATTGCCTTTTCTCACTCTCTCCGCAACCAGCCCGCTGCTGCAGAGTTGGGCCTCACACGATGGCGCCAAGAATCCATACCGGCTGTTCGCGCTCTCAAACGTGGCATCGCTCGCAGCCCTTTTGAGTTATCCCTTCCTTGTTGAGCCTTCGCTCGACCTGAATGTCCAAAGCAAGTATTGGTCGTGGGGCTACGGCTTGTTCGTTCTGCTTTGTGGTGTGGTCGCTTGGCGCAATCCCTACCTGGCCAAAATTGCGGAACCTGCTCCGGTCTTGGCCCAAAAGCCTGCCTGGAGCAGCGTTCTGGTCTGGTTCGCGCTCGCGGCCTGCGGTTCCATGCTGCTGCTTTCGATCACCAATCATATTTCAGAAAATGTGGCGGCCGTTCCTTTGCTCTGGGTGCTTCCGCTGGCCACCTACCTGCTGACATTTGTTCTTACCTTCGATTCAGCGCGTTTCTACAATCGATCGCTGTTTCTCCGGCTGCTCGCCATGGCGCTCGGCGTAATGGCCTACACCTTATACGACATTCGTTTTGTCGAGGTCCTTCAAATCGCCCTGCCTGCCTTCCTCCTAGCGCTGTTTGCCTGCTGTATGTTTTGTCACGGCGAACTGCACCGTTTGCGGCCTGACCAAGAGCACCTGACCTCTTTCTACGTCGCCATCTCGGCGGGCGGGGCGGCCGGCGCGATTTTTGTGGGAATCGCCGCGCCGCGCGTATTCACGGGAATTTATGAGCTTCCCGTTGCCCTCATCCTCACCTCCGTGCTGGCGCTCTTACTCACGTGGAAGCCGCTGGATACCGGCGGGCCCGCAACTTGGATGCTACGTATACTGTGGCTCGGCGTGACTGCAACGATGCTTTTCGTATTTCAGGCCAATGTCACGCAATACCGCAAGGACACGCTTTATATGCAAAGGAGTTTTTACGGCGCATTGCGTGTCGTGCAATCGCCCCGAGCTGGCCCACAGCAGACGCGGACCCTTTTCCACGGCGCCATTGAGCACGGCGCACAATTCCTGCTCCCGCCGATGCGTTTTCGCCCGACGACCTACTACGGGCCGGAATCTGGCATCGGCATCCTGTTGCGCGAATGCTTTCCCAGTCCCAAGCGCGTCGGCATTATTGGATTAGGCGTAGGTACCATCGCGGCATACGGCCAAGTGGGCGATACTTTTCGCTTTTACGAGATCAACCCCCAAGTGGTCGAAGCAGCACGGTCGCTGTTCACGTATCTGCGGGAGACTCAGGCTAAAGTCCAAATCGTTATCGGCGATGGCCGTCTCAGCCTGGAACAGGATCATTCGGCTCCGTTCGACGTCTTAGCGATTGACGCTTTCTCTGGGGACGCGATTCCGGTTCATCTCCTGACCATCGAAGCCGCCCGCCTTTATCAGAAGCATCTGAAGGCGGGCGGCGCGATGGCCTTTCACGTTTCAAACGACTATCTCGACTTAGCGCCGGTTGTGCGGGACTTGGCCCGAACACTCGGCTATCGCGCCATTGTCGTCCACAACCATAGCGACGACGACAATATGATCCTTGCGGCCGACTGGGTATTGGTCACCAACAACCCGGAGATCCTCGACAATCCCGCTATCCAGTTGCACTCCGAGCCCATCGATTCGCGGCCTGGCCTACGCCTCTGGACAGACAATTTCAATAATCTTGTTGGGATTTTAAAGACCCCGCACCTCCGGTAGGGCCGCAGGACTTCAGGCGAATGCTGGGCGCCGGGTCTGGCGTGACTCGGCCATGTGTTCTCCGTCCTGCCCTCGCTCGTCCACCATCGCGTTCAGATGCTTCACTACCTGACGCAATGCCCGCGCCTGCGAGTCCATTTGCTTGCTCGCCGCCGCGCCCTGTTGTGCGCTTGACGCGGTTTGCTGCGTGACACGTTCCATCCGTGCCAGACCGTCCGAGACTTGGCTGATGCCGCGCGCCTGTTCCTGGCTGGCCGTGCTGACCGCCGACACTACCTGCCGCACTTGCGCGGCACTTTCTGTGATTGCGGAAATCACCGCCGCCACGTCGTTCAGTTTGCTACTACCGTCGTTCGAGCTGGAAACCGCCTCCGCGATCAATGCGCCGGTATTCCGTGCCGCTTCCGAACAACGCTGCGCCAGAGTCCTGACCTCATCCGCCACCACCGCAAAACCAAGTCCCGCTTCACCGGCTCGCGCTGCCTCCACGGCCGCATTCAAGGCCAACAGGTTCGTTTGCGATGCAATCTGCTCAATTACCGTGATGATCTGCGCCACTTTCTTGCTTGAAGTGGTGATGCTGTGCATGCTCGAAATCATCTGCTCCAATGTCTGATTTGCGCGTTCGACCTGCGTATCCACTCGCGCCACCGCGGTCGTAGCGTTTTGCGCATGTTCCGCGTTGCGCTTTGTCATGGAACTGATCTCCACGCTAGACGCGGAGGTTTCCTCGAGGGACGCCGCCTGATCGCTTGCACCCTGCGCCAGATGTTGGCTAATCGATGAAATCTGCTGCGATGCCTGAATAACTTGATCGGCCGTGTTCGCCATGCCAGATGCGATTTCCTTCAGGCTCGCGGAAGTGGCGCGCCCCACCCAGATAACCAGGGCGCCGATAACCAGCGACAAGGCCATCAGTGAAATCGCGGTCCACCGGCTCCGGGTCGGCAGATCGATCGCCCTCTGCTTGGCCTGATCGAGCACGTTCTGTTCTACCGCAACGATTTGATCGGCCGAAGCCTGCATCTGCTTTGCCCGGGGCGCGACCTTGTCATCGAAGGTTTTGAATGCGCCCTGATAGTCCTGTTTACTGCACAACTGCCACATATCGGCATCGGCTGCCAGCCATGCCCGCAGCGCGTCCTGCATTTGCGAAGTCGACGTCCGCACCTCTTCGCTGGCATTGTCCTGCTGCACCTCCGACACGTTCTTGTCCACGCTGCGTGCGCGCGACTCAAACTCCTGGTGCATGGTCGATGCCGACGCCTGATCGCCCAGCGCCAACCTGAGCAGCAGCCCTCGCTCCGCGCTCAACATGCTCGACGCGTCTAGCGCCGCGGCGGTGGCCAGTTCCAGGTGTCTGGCCGTTTTCGCGGCTGTCGTCGACAATTCATTGCCGAGCGACTCTGTTGTTTGCAAAGAAGCCACGCTCAGTACCAGCGTAAGGGCCAGCATGCTGATGCTGCCCCCCATGAGTTTTTTGCCGATCGTCATTCTCATTCCCCTGTTTTCTCGCAGCTCGGGCGTAATTAAAGCTCTAGCGGATAAAACTAAATGCGACCCGCACCACAACCTTGGTTGGTTTGCCATCAGCTTCAAATGGCTGAAACTTCCAGTGCTTCGCGGCATTGGTCGCCGCACCCGCCAGAATCGGATTTCCGCTCACGGCATCCACCTTCTCCACCTTTCCGGCCTCGTCCACGTGTATATCGACTTCCACGCGTCCGGACAGGTTCATCTGTTTGGCAATAGCCGGAAATTCCGGCTCAACTTTGGTAATGATGTTTTTCTTCGCCTCCGATTCGTCAACACGCACCTGGGCGAGGCCCAAGCGTGCGAACGAACAAGTGATCAGAACGGCGAAAACTGAAGTTTGTAGGACTCTAGAAAATGAGTGTTTGATAAGCATGGCCGATTACCTAAATGCCAAATCGGCCGCCGTGCCCAAAAGCTTTAGTACAATTCCGAAAGAGTTATAAACTACCCCCGCGGCACGATCTCATAGGGCCGCATCATCTCGTTGTCTTCATGCTCCAGGATGTGGCAATGCCACACGTATCGGCCCGTGTACCCCTCAAAGCGCACTATGATACGCGTCACAACGCCTGGAGTTGCGCGCACCGTGTCTTTCCAACCGCGTTCCTCCGGCCCGGGCGGCATCGGATCTCCCGTCAACACCAGTTTCCGATGGACCAGATACTGCGCCAGATTGAAGCTCCTGCGGTCGAGAATCTGAAAACGAACGGTATGCAAATGGATGGGATGCACGTCGTCGGTCAGATTGACAAAAGACCAGATCTCCACGGAATTGAGCGCGGGTTTCTCAGTCACCGGCATGGCCCAATGGGTATTATTCAGCAGCATCGTGTAGGACTGCCCGGTCAGGTCGTCCACCTCATCCAGAGTCAGTTCGCGGTTCTTGGTTGCTGCGGACTCTGGAATGCCTTTGATCGGGCGAAGCACTGCCGGCACGGCGGAGTTATCTTCGACCTTTCCCTTTCCCACCCGGAACTGCATCATCGGCAACACGTCATTATTCACCACAATCCGTTCCCCGGAGTGGCCGGCGAAATCGATCACCAAGTCGGCGCGTTCGCCTGGCGCGAGCGTTAGTCTCTTTGCCGGTGAAGGCGCGCCAAGCAGGCCCTGGTCCGTGCCGATCTGCGTAAACAGCATCCCGTTATCTAACGACAGATGGTAGAAACGGCCGTTGGCCGCGTTGAGCACCCGAAATCGGTACCGCCTCGGCTCCACATCGAAATACGGGAGCAGCTTACCATTCACCAAAAAGGCATTCCCGAACACCTCCGGGACCCAGGGCCTCTGGCGCGCATTCGAAGTCGGATAGTACAGTTCTCCATCGGGCGTCAGGAAACGGTCAAACAGAATCAGCGGCAGTTCATATTTACCTTTCGGCAGATTCAGTTTGTCTTCGGTGGCGTCCCGAACGAAGAATGTGCCGGCCAGTCCGGCATAAATGTTCAGGCGATTAATGCCCATCGCGTGGTCGTGATACCAGAGCATGGCGGCTTCCTGCTCGTTCGGATAGTGACAAACGAGCGATCGCCCAGGCGGATACCAGTTTTCCGGATAGCCGTCGCTTTCCGGCGGCGTGATCGCACCATGTACGTGCACGACCGTACGCACCTGGGGCAGGTTCGATTCCGCGCCGGCTAGCGTATGATCAATCGGCAGAAAGTGCTCGGACGGAAGTTCATTCGCCCATTCGACCGTCAGGCCTTCCCCGCTGCGGGTCTCAAACGTTGGGCCGGGCACACTCGAACCGTATGACCAGCAAGGTGTCGGCTTCAGATCCCGATGTAGCTGCACATCAATCTGGCGCATCGTAATGCGGTAATACGGAACCTCGCGTGAGCGGTTTCCTGGAACGGCCCGGGTCCCAATCGGCTTCGCCACGGGTGGAATGGGCAGCGGATCGACGAACGGGGCCAGTTTGTTGGGGTCGAGAGTTGGACGGAAAACGACCGGCACTCGTGGGTGCTGGGGAAGTATAGCGGCCGAAATGGGAAATACTCCGGCCTGGATTAAAAGATCGCGTCGAGTAATGGTGGATACCTCGGGAAGTGAAACGAACCGCAGCAAAGAGGGCCGGGGCGGAACCCGGTCCCCTTCACGATTCTAATCTTCAATCTTGCGCTAGCGAATCAGACTGGCGAATGGGGTAAATCCGATCCCGCATCCGAACGGCTGCAAGCTGCGGACCGGCATGCCCGTCGAGTCGTCCAGAAGTAGCTTGCAGTCGCTGGGAGGTGCATTGAAGTTGAGCATCGTGGCGATGGAGTTCGATGTGGCATCGAACGATCCTTGACCAATGCGGGTACCGCTCAGCCAGTTGTCTTCAATGAAGTGAATGATTGAGGTATGATCGTGGATCGAGTGATCGACGAAGTTCACCTTCGCCCATGGCGAAATCACCTGCATGGGGATCCGCGGTCCGTAACCGCAACGTCCCTGCGCATTGGGTCCCGAGACGCCAGGCCATGCGTTTGCGGCCGAGCCGCAGGCTCCCGGAGCGCTTAAAGCGTCTGCTGCCGAGACGGATTGGCTAACTACCGGCGCCAATTGGTGATCGTACCATCCGTCCGAATCGTCGTAGAAAATGACAACCAGCGTGCTGCTCCATTCCGGCCGCTCCTGCAAGAAATTGACGGTGTCTACCACAAACTTCTGCTCGTCGAGCGGATCCGAATTACCCGGATGCGCATCGTCAATGGACGGAGCCTTTAGAAAACTCACTGCCGGAAAATTGCCGTTTGATACGGCGGTGAAGAAATCGGCGGTGTCGTAATTGTGATTGCCGGCATCGCCCGCATGGCCAATTGAAGCGACGGAAGTCGGACGAGCGTGCGTCGGGTTCGCTGTCGAGGCATAATACTGGAACGCTGAGTGGTGGGGGACGTAGTCGGCCGAGGTCAGCCCCGCTATGAACGGAGAAGCAGTGCTTCGGGAGCAGCCAGTAGTGCCGTTCGGATTAACGGTGGAAAGGTTGAAACCACCCTCAAACCATCCCCACGTCACACCGGCGGCATTCAGCAGGTCGCCAATATTCTTGCCCGACATCTGCACTTGATTGCGGGTCGGCGCGGAACAGACGTCGCCTATAGGATCCGCATCGCCGACCAGGGTGTATTGGCCATTCCCGTCCGCCACTTCATAGCTGTTGCTTTGTCCGTTCAAAATGTTGGCAGGTAAAATCCCATTCGTTTGTCCCGAGATCAGGTTGATTGCGCCGGGCGAAGATGGGCCGTATGTCGAGCCGTAGGCGTTATCGGCCAGGGCATAATGTTGGGCATAGTTCCAGAGGCCTGTTACGGTATTGCCGTCATAGTAGCCGAGGTCCAAACCGGTAGTCGAGAAAACACCGCCGCCCGACGGGGGCGGTCCAGCGGTTCCGACACTGAATGGGAACGTATCCATCAGGCCGTGGTCTATCGCTTCCTGCTCCGGCAAGTCGGAGTGATTTTGGTCGGCTGTCCAAGCTTGGCTCCGGTCCAGCCTAAATGGGTTTGTTGCGCCCGCGCCATTGACACCGGAGTTCACGAAATTTGGGTTGGAGGTCATTAGCGCACCCGCCAAACCGTTCACCGTCGGCGTATTATCCGCGGCCCGGAAGCCTGGTTCTCCCACCGGATTGGTGGCATTCGGGTAGGTTCCGAAATAATGATCGAAGGAAATATTTTCTCCGAAGATGATGACGATGTGTTTGATAGGCGTGGCTGTCGCCCCACCGCTTTCATCGGCAACGACCGGGGAAGTCATCAGACTCCCCAGTAGTGATGCAACCGCCAGAAACGAGATCGATTTTTGCATAAACTCCTTGTTTCGCAATCCTCTTGGTAACGCTCAAATTCTTGGCTTATATGCAGCCATTGAAAAGCCTACAGGCGCAAGATTACAACCGAATAAATACAGCGGTCTTCACAGGTTCAATTCTGCGTAGAAGTCCTGGAGGCCGTTCGCCTTTAGTACTGGGGCGCGTTGCTTTCAATGACGGCTGCGTTTAAATAGTGTCAAATTCTGAATACACCGGCGCCGGCTGGTAATTTAGGATAGTTTGGATCAGGAGGGCTTGATCCAAGATAATTTACTTGGGACGTTAATGGCTACTGACGAAGAACTTCGCAGCCGCGTGGCGGAGCTGGAAGCTAAGGTCGAGTATTTGGAAGGGCGGCTGGCCCAGCATCGGCGGGTCTTCCTGGATAACCCGATGCCTGCGATTGTGTACGACCCCGACTCCCTGCGAATCCTGTATGCCAACGGCAGCGCCCTAGCACTCTACGGGCATCCGCAGTCCAAACTCGAAACGATGACGCTGGTCGACCTGTTTGCACCCGAAGCTCTCCGCCAACGATTGCAGGTTATGGCGGAGCTGCGGGAACCCGTGAACTCAATTGGGCCGTTTGTGCATCATGATGCCCGGAAACAGGAACTGGTGGTAAGCATGGTCTCGTTCAGCCTCGATCTCGATGGCCGCGATGTTCGCGCCGTCTTGATCCAGGATGAGACTGCCCGGCACATGGCCGAGGAAGCGCTGAGGGCCAGCGAGGAACGATACCGCGAACTGTTTGAGAACGCCAACGATGTCATTTTCCTCAACGATTTAAAAGGCAAGATCATCGCCATCAATCGCGCCGCCGAATATCTTACCGGCTATTCACGGACGGAGGTTCTCCGGCAAAATTTCGACAAACTCATTGCCCCGGAGGCCCGCCAGCAGAATCAGGACAGCATTCGCGCGCATCTGGGCGGCAGCGCCGCCCAACATTACGAACTCCCTATGTTGTCAAAGTTCGGCAACAAGCGCTTTCTGGAAGTCAGCACGCGTATCCTCTATCGGCGCGGCCAGCCGGTGGCGATTCAAGGCATCGGCCGCGACATCACCGACCGCAAACTGGCGCAGCAACGGCTGGAAGAGTCCTCGCGCCAGTTGCAATTGAAAAACGAGGAGTTAAGTACGGCCCTACAGTTGGCCCGCGAGGCGACTCAACTCAAAGAACAGTTCCTCGCCAACACTTCGCACGAATTGCGAACGCCCATGAACGGCATTATGGGCATGATCAATCTTCTCCAATCGACCGACCTGACCCTCGATCAGCGCGAGTACGCGCAGGCGGTCAGCCAATGCGCGGAGGACCTTCTGACCATCATCAACGATATCCTCGACATGTCTCAAATCGAGGCGGGCCGCATGTTGCTTGAAGAAGAACCGTTTGACGTGCGTGACAGCGTCAACATGGTCGTCAAAATGCAAGCTCTGCGCGCCAAGGCCAAGAATCTTACGCTGACCTCAGAAGTAAGCGAGGCGGTCCCGCCATTAATAAACGGAGATTCCGTGCGTGTCCGGCAGGTGTTGACCAATCTCATCTCAAATGCCATTAAGTTCACGTCCGCCGGCAGCGTTCAGGTGCGCATCCAACCGACTACCGATCGCAAGCTCCTCCGCTTTGAAGTGATCGATACCGGAATCGGAGTCGCCGAAGCGGTGCGGGAGCGAATTTTCGAGGCGTTTTTTCAGGCAGACGGAACCAATCGCCGCCGCTTTGGCGGTACCGGTCTCGGACTTACCGTTAGCAAGCAGATCGTCGAAATTATGGGCGGGCAAATCGGTACCTGCAACAATTCACCCGCACCCGGAGCCACCTTCTGGTTCGAACTACCCATGCAGCCCGCCCGCAATATCGATTCCCTCGTCGGCGGATTCCTGCGCCACTCGTAATCCCCTTTTGCGCTGTTCCACCATGGATCGTGTTACGCTCCTGCCGAATGCGGCATTCACTCTTCTGGCGGCTGGCGTTGCGGGCTGTATTTGGGAATTGGTCCGGCCCGGTCGCATCGTGCCCGGCATCGCCGGCCTGGGCGCGGTAGCGATCGCAGCGTACGGGCTTTGGAGCAATCACCCCACACAAATCGGCCTTGCCTGCATCGGCTTCTCATTACTCCCACTGGGGGCTGCTTGTTCGGCCCTCTACAGGACCGCCGGGCTGACCGGCTCCATTGGCCTTAGTGCGGGATTCATCCTTCTTTTCAACGGCACGCCACGTATAGCCCCGCAGTTGGCTATACCGGTGTGCACTGCCTTCAGTTGCATCGCCGCTTGGCTTCTCCACGTTGCGGTGCTGCGTCATCTGCGGAAGCGGACAGAATAACTTCTTCCCGGATGTGGGGAACTTCCGGGTGCCGGCTAACGTAGTCTGGTCGAAGGAGCTTGTATGCACCGCTTTTTCCCTCTCTCCGCCCTACTTTTAGCCGGATCGCTTTCCCTGCTGGCCGATGTCGATCTTCCCCTGCTGAATCTCGCCCCTGCTGGCACGCGCGTCGTTTTCGGCGCGAACGTGGCGGACGCCCGTATGTCGCCTTTCGGGCAATTCGTCCTTACGCATTTCAACGAAGCCACGAACAGCGATGTAAATTTCCAGAATTTCGTTCAAGAGACCGGCTTCGATCCCCGGCAGGACGTTCAAAGTTTGATCGCCGTGAGTAGCGGCGACAAGCCGGCCCCTCGGAACGCGGTCATCGTCCGAGCTTTGTTCGATCAATCGGCGCTGGAGGCGGTTGCTCAAAATATGGGCGATACGATCCAGAATTTCCAGGGCGTCGATATGATCCTGTTCAGGAACGGGAAGACTCATAACGGGCAGACGGTTCAGGGCGCGGTAGCCTTCCTCACGTCTGACATTTTGGTTGCCGGCGACAGCCCGACCGTGATGCAAATCATCTCCAACCGCGCCGCCCCGACCAGCTTGGACCCCACACTCCTCAGTCAGATCCAAAAAGTGGGAGCCACCAACGCCATCTGGTTCGTCTCCATCGTCCCCGGGGCCGATCTTTTTGCCAAAATGGCGCCGAACCCCCAGCAAGCCCAGCGGGGCCAAGTGCTGCAGTCGATACTCGCATCGAGCGGCGGCGTGGAGTTAGGCGACCAGGTATCCCTCTCCTTCGATGCCATCGCGCGTTCGCCCCAGGATGCCAACTCGCTCAGCGACGTAATTCACTTCGGCGCGGGAATGGTGCAAACCCAGTCGGACCAGAGCCCGAAGGCAGCGATTCTCAGTAACGCCCTGAACACCATGAACGTTTCGGTCAATGGGTCCACGGTTCACGTTGGGTTGATCATCCCGGAACAGGCCGTGGAACAACTCGCGCAATCTATGCCGCACCACAGACAGTAAGACGCCCTACTGTTATGGGAGGTTCGTTTGGTAATTTCCGTGTAACCTATTGATTCTTGTTAATTCGCCGAGCGTTCCGCTACCCTAAGGGGACTATGGAACAGGATCTTCGTTATCCGGTCGGCAAGTTCCGCTCTGCCGCGTCCATCTCTGCGAAGGACCGGGAGGATTGGCTGCTTGAAATCGAGGTACTACCCAGCCGTCTGCGCGCCGCAGTGTCCGGCTTGACCGACGCTCAGTTAGACACTCCGTACCGCGATGGCGGCTGGACCATTCGCCAGGTGGTGCATCATTTCGCCGACAGCCACCTGAATAGCTACACGAGGTTTCGCCTCGCCCTCACCGAGAACAACCCCACCATCAAGCCATATGCCGAAGCGCTCTGGGCGGATCTGGCCGACGCCCGTACCGCTCCTATCGACCTCTCGCTGCAACTGCTCGACGGGTTACACCGCCGCTGGGTCCTGCTCATTCGCTCTTTCAGTGAGACGGACTTCTCCAAGACGTTTCGGCACCCCGAACGCGGCGAAATGCGCCTGGACCAAAACCTGGCTCTCTACGCTTGGCACTGCCGCCACCACCTCGCACACATCAACGGGCTGCGCGAGCGGAACGGATGGTGACGCGCAGGATGCAAAATGAAAAATGGAGTGCAAACTCCAGAGGTGATCTAGAGTGCCGGACTTCGAAGCGCGAATGGACTTCCTGATGAAGAGTCAGGAATCTCTTCATGCCAATCTGGACCGGTTATACGAGACGGTCACCAGGCACAGTGAGGAAATGCAGAAAGTGGACCGTAGGATCGACGCTCTCCTCAGAGCTGTCGAGGCGGACGGGGAGAACATTCGCGCACTAGCGCGTATCGCCGAGCCCCATCAGGAACGGATATCGCGTCTTGGGGCAGGCGAGAGGCCGAGCTAACTCGGTTCTAACCGAACTAGTTACAAAAGGTTCTCATGAATATGACTGATAGCATATGGCAACAGGCAGCGGGCGATCTGGATCGCAATCACGCTGAGCTTTGCATCAGATGGGATGTGATCCTCAATGGGCCTGGTTACGCCGGCTCGTGGCCAGATTGCGCACCGCTTCTCCGAATTGATGGGTGGTCCCCCAAGAAGATTACAGATTTGCAGCGCTTTGCTGAGATGAGTGACGGCGATATTGTTGTATTGCGAATTGGCACAAATAAAGTACTCGCCGTAGGGCAAGTTGTTGGTGTCTACGAATGGCATGAGGGGTTTGGCGACATAGATGGGTGGGATTTGCAGCATGTCCGTCGAGTTCGATGGCTCTGGAATCATCTTGATTCGCCAAAAGTTTTTGATTCTTATGCCCTTAAACTAGGTGATACAACGCAAAGGCTGGACGAAGGTCCCGTCAAGGAATGGCTTTCATCCGTTGCCGTTACATCGGATGCGCTCTCCCGGCCCGTTGTGGAGTTGCCGATGTTACACCAGACAAAGGAGATCTCTATTGAGGAGATATCAGAATTTCTTTTTGATCATGGCGTTGCAAGCTCATCGATTAGGAACCTACTTAACGAGATTGACGAACTCATCCGAATCGCAAAATGGTACAAGCGCTCAAGCATGCCGTCCGAACATGAAACGGTGGCCTACCTTGTAGTTCCTTTATTGCGTGCCTTGGGCTGGACGCCGCAGCGGATGGCTGTTGAATGGAATCATGTTGATCTTGCGCTATTCGATGACCTTCCGCGAGATAATCGATCTCTTCGAGTTGTGGTCGAGGCTAAAAAGATGGCCAACTCCTGCCTTACCGCGAAGTCGCAGGCTATGTCTTACGCGAGTGGTAAAACTGGATGTCATCGGCTAATCGTCACTGATGGGCTTCGATATGGTGTCTATGTCCGCAATAATGAAGAAGTCTTTCAACTGCTTGCATACATGAACTTGACTCGGCTCAGACGGGATTACCCCGTTTATGAATGCATGGGA
Source organism: Bryobacteraceae bacterium (assembly GCA_036272835.1). Taxonomy (GTDB): domain Bacteria; phylum Acidobacteriota; class Terriglobia; order Bryobacterales; family Bryobacteraceae; genus Bog-105. The sequence continues at coordinate 147,913 of DATAXY010000006.1, read as the reverse complement.
GCGAAAGATGCTCTATTGGCGATGGCTCCAGAATGGAAAGCTCGCTGAGCCGTTTGCCGTTGCACGCCCCCTCGCTGCCCTATCTTCACCGCATACGAGGCGCGACGGAGACAAGGTAAGGTTTCACTAACCGCTTGGAGAGCGTTCGTCATCGTGGAAGGTCTTCGCTGGACATCGAGACGATCTACCTGTCAAAGGGGAAGATTCCCGACTCGTTTCTGTTCGGTGCCGTATCCCTGAGCCTTTCGTTCGAAGCATCCCATCTCTCGCTGCGGCGATGGAGACGATTTCAATTCTATTCATGCTTCATCAGCTACTCGGAGAAAGACCGGCACTTCGCCGACCGGCTCCACTCCGACATGCAAGGCAAGGGAGTTCGGCGCTGGTTTGCTTCCGAAGGCCTCAGGATAGGCGACAAATTTCGGAGTCGCATTGACGAATCTATCCGCGTCTACGACAAGCTGCTGTTGATTCTAAGCCAGTGCTCTATCGCCAGTCATTGGGTCGAGGACGAAATGGAAGCGGCATTGGAACGGGAACGACGGGAGAACCGGATTGTGCTATTCCCTGTACGTCTCGACGATGCACTGATGAAAACCGACGTTCGCCTGGGCCGCTCACCTTCGGCAGAAGACGCACGTCGGAGATTTTCGTGGCTGGAAAGATCACGACGCGTACCGGATCGCCTTTAAGCGGTTGTTGCGGGATTTGAACGCAGATGCCGCTCAGCTAAGTTAAGCATGGAAATGAAAGAAGCCGTCAAGGGCCCGGGCGGACTAACCCATGAATATCTTCCTGCTAGTGGATTTCGACCGCCGCTTCAGCCAGCGATTGAGGGTGAACAGCAGCACGGCTATCGGTGGCACAGCAAAGTAAGGCCAATACGCGGCAATGGGAGGCTGCTCGGGGAGAATTGTAACCGTCCCGTGAGCCTCTGCAAAGGCTCCTCCCGATGGTTGAACCGAGATCGTAAATTGCCAAACTCCCGCTCCCAGTTGCGCCGGGGCTGCGTAGAGCAACTTGTTCGCCGATTGGCCAACCTGGGCGTCTATTCGCACCTGGGCGGTGTTGGCGCGCCGGAACGATAGCTCCACACGACAGTCGGACACGATGTTGCCGTCTGCTGCCGTCTGTACGAGAACGGTGAAATCCTGCGAGCCTGCCCGCAATGGCGCATCCGCGCTGAAAAGGCTGATCAGGTAAGCTCCGGCTCGTTCATGCAGCAACAAAACGCCGCCGTGCGCCCCAAGGCAACAGGCAATCGCCAGAAGGTAAAGGAAGCGCCTCAACTCATGCCGCGCATCTGCATAGGCTGCAAAAGAATCCAGATGCCCACGCCGTACAGCACGCAGGAGAGCGCGGCCCAGGGCGCCACGATCGCCAACTCCCGTCGGAGCTTCGTCGCGTTCTGTTGTGCCACCCGCCAGCACACGTAGAGGGTAAGCAGCAGCCCCGAGTCGAGCACCAGAATCTGTAGATCCGTCATCCATACCGGGACGCCGAATGGAGTGCTCAAGTGGTAGACCAAGTGAGCGCACCACATCGCAAACCCGATCGGCGCCAGCGCCAGTATAAAGCGCCGTACCGTTTCCGCCATAAGCCCTATCAGGCGGTTCAATCCTCCGCACAGCATTACCGCCAAAGCCGGCGCAGCGATCACGCCGCCAAATACCAAGCCCGCCACAATCCACGGCAGCGTGTGCAGCCCCAGGCGGGCCTGCCAGCCGTGTTCCCACATGCTCACGGGACCCACCATGCCGGCTGCGTTAACGAATGCTCCGAAGACCATGACCAGCACGAGTGCGGCCAGATCGTTACGTTTGGAGAGCCTTCCTAGCGAAGAACGGTAGGGGTCGCTAACTAAAGTGCTGGCTGGAATCACGGGCAGATACGCGACGTTATCGTGCGGGCAGGCCTTCACGCAATCGAGACAGAACGTGCAGTCCAGGTTGCCTGTTTTCTTGGGCTGGAACAAGTACAACTCGCAGCCGCGAGCATGGGCGTTCCCGCGAATGCAATCGTATGTGCGGCACGTTTGGCAAACTTCTTTCTTCCGTACTCCGATTTCGCCCGGCGATACCAGCGAGCTGATGAAATGGAACTGGCCGATGGGGCACACATATTTGCAGAAGCTGGCGCCCCGGAAGAATCCGTCGACCAACAAAGCGGTGCCGAAATAACCGGCGATCACCCAGGCCGTGAGCCAGGGGCTGTTCCAGAGAGAAAATGCCTCGTAGGTCCACAAATAGAGCGCCAGAAGCGCCACGGCCGTCCATTTGTTCCGGAGTCGTTGTGGCCAGCGGAATCTCGGCGGAACAATTTTTCGCGCCACGTCCCGCGCCAGCGTGAACGGGCAGGCCATGCAGAACAAATTGCCCACAGCCAACAGAGCCAGAACGGAGAGGCCGCGCCAATAAATCCATGGCCATACGCCCGCTTTGTTGAGCGGCGCCACCTGTGTGCCGAAGAATCCGTCGGCCATGACCACCACAGCCGCGCCTAGCATTACAGTTTGCGCCACTCGCCGGAGCATCGGCAAAGGCAGTTTCAGTCGCGATCGAACGCGCGCAGGCTTGATGAGGCGCCGTCTCGCGAGCCGCCCCGAGTTGAAGATGCTGAGCGCCATGACAATTGCCGGAACCAAGTATGCGATCGACCCTGGCACCCACATGATCACGCCTGCGAACGCCTGGTCCCGTGCGGCCGCCACATGGCCTTGAAGCGTTTCGTAGTTCGGGTACAGGACGTCTCCGGAGAAGACGAAAAATGCCGAGAGTGCCGTATTGGCCACGTCAGCGAATAGCAAGTACGGAATCATGGTCCATCGAGGCCAAGCCGCACGGCCGGGCGCGGGCTGGATCACGGGCCACCAGAACAGAATGGCCGTCCAGAAAAAGCAAGCGTGTTGCGCGCCATGCCAGAACGGCGATTGGAGCACCAACTCGTAGAACTTGGGGAGATGCCACAGAATCGTACTCGCTACGTAGACCAACCAAGCGAAGGGCGGGAATACCAGGAAGCTAAGGACACGCCGCAGCGCCGGCCACGCCAGGAATGGACCCAGCCCTTCCTTCACGAACCATTTCGGCAGACCCCTCAGCAGCGGCAGCATGGGCCGGCCGATTAACAGTAGCGGCGGCGCCACCATCATCAGCAGCAGATGCTGCGTCATGTGCGCCGAAAGATAGAGCGTGTCAAAGGCATCGAGCGGCGAATCGAGCGCGATGAACAGGACCGCAAGACCACTTAGGAAAGCTGCCAGCCGCGAGCCGTCCTGCTCGTCCCGCACGAATCTCTGCCCGCGCAGCCAACCGCGGAGATAGATCAGCGCCGTTATGACAAGCAGCGCGAGAACTGGGACGTCGATGTTCCAGGAGCCGAGCGCCGCACTGCCAATCGTGTTCACGTCCTAATGCAGCGATGCTCGCGTGATGCCAGGATTGACTAGCAATGCTTTGTTCGCATTCCGATCCCCACCCGCGGGCAGCGATTTTTGGTCTTCGGGCCGCGCCGAGTTATGCGCCCTCGCCGCCCAATCCGGCCTCAGCGTGTCCATGAACGCCACCACTGCCTCCACTTCCGCAGGACTTAGCTTCTCACCATAGGCGGGCATGTTGCCACCGCCCTGAATCACTTGGCGCACTAACTCATCGTGTGTCAGCCTGGTGGCTACCGCGTCCAATGCGGGACCCCGCTCTCCGCCTTGTCCGCCCAATGCATGACAATTGCGGCACTGCTTATCCTGCAATACTAATGCGCCGTGAATCTCCAGCGGAGAGCGGCCCTTCAGGAATTCGACCGGTACAGTGGTGCCGCTCCACGCCGACATCTTCGGCGACCAGGGCGACGTTTCACCCATATAGGTCAATGTGCCCAGCACCAGCACAATCAGCACTACGCTCAGCACAGCAACTGGCCTGCGCAGCGGACTCTTCTCTCCCGTTCCCGATACGAAAGGCAGGATGAGCAGGAACCCGATCATCAGTACCGGCGCGACAAAAAGGATCAGCACCTCCATCCAATCCGGCAGCAGCGCCAGCGCGGCAAAAATAGAAAGGAAATAGAAATCAGGACGTGGATTAGTCTGGATGATCGTCGGATTTGGCGGTCCAGTCGGACCCTTTGGCCCCAAAATAGCCGCGCATCCCAGTATCCCTACAACCACAATCGCCGCGAAGATCAGGTCCTTGCCGATCGCAAACGGCACAAACGGCACACCGTCCTTCTTCAAAACCTCTTCGTAATAGGTGTCGTAACTGGCCTTGTGCACCAGCTTGCCGGGGACCGGATATTCGTTAATCCCCTTGGTCAAAACGAGCCTGAGGTGCACGCTAATAAGCGCGATAAGTAAACCCGGAATGATGAACACGTGCAACGAAAAGAACCGCGAAAGAGTTTCGCCCGCTATGATCGGCCCCGCCAATAACAGATGCACCAGTTGCGCGCCAATCAGGGGAACGCGGCCGGTGATGGATGCGCCGATGCCCAGCCCCCAATAGGCGTCCTGGTCGAAGCGCATGACCTGGCCGGTGAACGCCAGCCCCAGAGTCAACAGAAGCAGAAACACGCCGCTGAGCCAGGTCATTTCGCGCGGATATTTATACGCGCCGAACAGAAATACCTGGATCATGTGCATGGTCATTAATGCGACCATGAAATTCGATCCCCAGTAATGGATGGCGCGCATATACCATCCAAGAGCCTGTATGTGGTTCAAATATTGGAGGCTGGTCCAGGCTTCGTTGGCGGACGGCACGTACACAAACGCCAGACACGCTCCGCTGATCACCTGAATTACGAAGCACAGCAGCGTAGCGCTTCCGAAGACGTACCACCAACTTCCGGAACTCCGTGGCACGACGTGGCCTGCGGTAGAGAAAAACAGCCTACTTATGTAAAGCCGGTCGTCGATCCAAATCGCAACGTCTCTGAGCTTATTCATATTGGCTACCGTAGGCCATTACACGGGTTCGGCAAGCGTTGGCATCTGGCCGCCACGCACCCAGAGCTGCCCCTTTTCCACCTTATATTCGTACTGGAAGAGCCCTCGGGGCGGGGGACCAGCCGCGCGCGATCCGTCCTGATAATAGACACCGCCATGACACGGACACATGAAAAGCCCCGACTCCTGGAACCAGCGAACCGGGCAGCCCAGATGTGTGCAATTCACGGCGAAGACTTGGAACTGGGCTCCTTCAAGCCGCCGCACCCAACAAGGGATCTCCGCGGTTTCGCCATCCCACGGGCGCGTGAAAGGGTTGCGGTAGGTCGCCATCCGGGTCTGGTTTTCCGGATAATCGTTCACCTTGCCCAAGGCAATCCAATTTAGCGGACTTTGTTTCTTGCCTAGGCTGGAGAATACAAATCCTATCAGCGGTATTGCCAATAGGATTCCCGCGGCAGCATTCAGGCCGGCGCCAAATTTGAACATCCAATCGCGGCGCGACTCCTGAACGACTTTCTCAAGATAGACAATGCCCTTTTCGGTTTCGGGACCCTGGTGTTCCATTTACTTGTTTCCTCCTGAGGATTCAGGCTGCGCCGGCGCCTGATCCGAGGCCACGGATTCGGTGCGCTGCGAACTCAGATAAGCCACCAAATTGTCGACCTCGACGCCAGTCAGGGCGCGTGATCGCTCAACGTGCCTCCAATCGGGCATCCCCAGGTCGGACCGGCCGACGATCGTTGTGGTTCGGAGGCTTTGATCGGTTGCGAGCTGCAGAAAGGATGAATCGGTGATGGATCCGGCGCTGCCTCCCTGCCCATGGCAGGAGGCGCAAGCCGCATGAAAAATCTGCGCGCCAGCCGTCGCATCGCCTTTAGAGATCGCGGTGTAAGGGGGCATGCCGGCGGTTTCCACATCACTCGGCTTAGCCCACTTCTCAATACCATCCGCGACAATGCTAACCTGCCTCTCGCTGAGATCGCCACCGCTGCTCTGGGAAAAGCCTGGCATCAAACTGCCCGGCACACCATTTGCAGTCACTTTGCGTAGCTCCTCTTTCGGAATGAATGCAAGATACGCCGCATTGTTCAATGGCTGAGCGGCGCCATGCGCGCCGTCAACGCCGTGGCATCCGGCGCAGTTTTCTCCATAGAGTTGCTGAAAGCTGGTCACCTCAACGGGAACCAGCGGCTCCGGCTTGGGCTTCCCACATGCGGCGGACAAAAGCACGAGAAGCCCGGCGCCGCCCCACAGCAAAGCTGTCCTGGTCATTCCGGCTCATCCTCGCGGGGCGGGCGCAATCCCGGGGCATCGACGAAAACGCGATCGGCAAAATCCCACGATTGCATCGTGTTGATGCTGGTGCTTCGAGCGATGACGTAGCCTCCAACGATTCCGAATCCAAGCTGGCAGGCCACAAACCATACCCAGTTAATCCGTTCATTCATCGCCGGATTCAAAATACTCAATGTAGTCGCGATCAATCCGCTCCATAGAAGAGGCATCAAGATTCCGCCCCAGATCGGTGCATACTTCGGGAACATGGGCAGCATGACGGCGTAAAGAACACCGACAAGGATGGAGATGGTGACGTGCCCGACTAGGGCGGCAAAGAAGGCCAGTCCGTTATAAGCGCGCAATTGTTCGATGGTCGCGTGCGCCATGGACGGAATCACCACGCCGGAAAGGAGATTCACCGGATACCAGATGCTATGCTGCGCGATCTCACCATAGAGACATGCCAAGCCAGCCATCACAGCCGCGCCCACGAGCCCACCCCAAATGCCGGCGGAGTACGGATGAATCTTCTCGGGAACGCGCACGCGGTGACGTCCCTCGCCGGCTTTCAAACGCACCACCGAGCGTGCCTCAACCAGAATCGGCGCCGGCCGCCTCGTCAAATCGAGCTCCATCGCATGGTGTGCCTCGTCCGGAATGACGTTGCCCCACCATCCGAATGCGGCACGGACAAAGATAACGAATCCCACCGTGCTCACGACCCAATCCGTTACCAGGCCGGCCAATATCAACGCAACCCCGAAGGCGAAAATCATGGGCCAGAACGTTGGCGCGGGCATCGCGATATGCGTGCCCTCTGTGCGCTCGCCTGCCTCGCCGGGCAACTCAGCCGCCCGGGCGGACTCTTCGACTACCTTCCGGCGCGCGGCAATCTCTTCTTCTGTCAGAGGCCTGCGGGTACTTACTGGATCGTGTGCCATGTTCACCTTCCGATCACGTACACCACGCTGAAGACAATTATCCAAACTGCATCGACGAAATGCCAGTACCACGACAAAAACAACACCCGCCTAAACTGCGTCTGAATCGGGAAACCAAGCAGGGTCACGATCATCACTAGGCTAAGAAAGGTCAGCCCGACCAAAACGTGACTGGCATGCAGCCCTACCAACGAATAGAAGGTTGTCCCAAAGACATTGGTCGCTATCGTGAGGTGCTTCTCGAAGATCAACTCCCGCCATTCGCTCCCGGTGTAAACGAGGAAAATCGCCCCCAATAAGATCGTGGCTCCCAACCACAACTTGAACCTGCCGATCAGACCGTGTTTCAATGCGTGCTCGGCGAATATAATCGTGCCGCTACTGGACAACAGGCAGATGGTGGCGAGGATTGGATAATGCAAAACGTCTTTTGGGTAGGGGCCGTTTATGCTCTTGCCTATGTAGAACAGATACGCCACTACGAAGATCGTGAAAAGCGCGCTTTCCGTAATGATCAGTGAAATGATGCCCACCACGCCCCGATCCGGTAATTTCCACTTCTGCTGAACCTCAGTTGGCGCTTCGGGAAGTACTGTGCTCGTCATGATTCGATAGTCCTCTTCATTCGTACTTCCAATCCGGGTCTTGCGGGTGCTTCAAATCCCACAGCGGGCGGCTGCTGCGCACAACGGGGACTTTTTCGAAATTATATTCGGGCGGCGGAGAACTAGTCGCCCACTCCAGTGTCCACGCATCCCAGGGATCATCGCCAGCGGGCTTTCCCCATTTCGCCGATCGCACGACATTCCAGACGAAAGCCAATATGCCTATGGCCTGAACGATAACGCCAATGGATGCGATCAAGTTCAGGTCATCCCAGCCTCGCCCTGGCGCGTAGGTATAAATACGGCGAGGCATGCCCAGAAAGCCCAGCCAGTGCATGGGCAGAAACGTCACATTGAAACCGATGCACAGGAACCAGAAATGTATCTTTCCGAGCGTCTCATTCAACATTCTTCCCGTCGCCTTCGGGTACCAATAGTAAATTCCGGAAAAGACCGCGAATAGCATCGCGCCAACGAGAGTGTAATGGAAATGTGCGACGACGAAATACGAGTCGGTCAACTGCCAATCGAAGGGTGCGACACCCAGCATGATGCCAGTCAGCCCCGCGACCAGGAATTGCAAGAGAAACGCGCAGGCAAACATCATCGAGGTCGTCATGTGCAATTTGCCGCCCCACATGGTGGCCGTCCAATTGAAGATCTTGATTCCCGTGGGAACCGCAATGAGCATGGTGGAAGCGGCAAAAAAGGTATTCGCCATCGAAGTCATTCCGACCGCGAACATATGGTGCGCCCAAACGCTCATGCTGATGAACCCGATCGCGACGCTGGCGCCAACCATTGCCGAGCGCCCGAACATGGGCTTGCGCGAAAAGACAGGAATGGTTTCTGAAACCGAGGCCCAGCCGGGAAAGATCAAAATGTAGACTTCCGGGTGACCGAAAATCCAGAAGAAGTGCTGCCACAATACGGCTGAACCACCTGCCTGCGTGTCGAAGAAATGGCCGCCCAAATACCGGTCGATCATCAGCATGATCTGGCAGGCCGACAGTGGCGGGATTGCGAGCAGGATCAGCCAGGAAACGACCACCATCATCCACACAAACAGCGGCATGCGAGAGAGCGTCATCCCGGGACAACGCATGGTAACGGCAGTCGCAATTACATTGATGGCGCTAGCGATCGTCCCAATACCCGCCACAAATATTCCAATTGCCCAATAGTCCGTGCTAGCCCCGCGCGAGAACGCTCTCTCAGTCAGCGGCGAGTAAGCAAACCAGCCCACATCGGGTGCTGAACCCGCTCCGGAGAGCCCGTTCGCGCCGAAGTAACTGAAGTATAGGATCAATCCGCCAAACAGAAACACCCAAAACCCGAATGCATTCAGGCGAGGGAACGCCATGTCGCGTGCGCCGATCATCAACGGCACCAGGTAATTCGAAAAGCCGGCCACAAAAGGCATGCCGACCAGAAAAACCATTGTTGTGCCATGCATCGTGAACAGCCGGTTAAAAGTCTCGGGCTGGACGACATGCTGGTTCGGAAACGCGAGCTGCAGCCGCATCACAGATGCCATGATTCCGGCAATCACAAAAAACAGTAGCCCCGTGGTGATATACATCAGGCCTAGCCGCTTGTGATCGACAGTGGCGACCCACGAGTAGAGCGTCTCGGAGAAGGAGAACTCCGACGGCTTCTCATGTGGAAATTCGAGTGGAAAGTCAATAGATGACATGGCCGATTCGTTTCTATTTCAAGGTCTCGATGTAAGCGACAACCTGATCCAATTGCTGGTCCGACAATTTCATGTCTGGCATCTCACAACCGGGTTTGATTGCCTGTGGATTATCGATCCAGGCCCGCAAGTTCGCCGGAGTGTTTTCCATCACCCCCGCCCCAATCGTCTGCCGGCTCATCAAATGCGTGAGGTCCGGCCCAACGACACCGAACGCCGGAGTCCCCCGCACCGCATGGCAAGCGATGCAACTGAGCCGATCGAATGTCCTTTGGGCCTGCTTCAACTGTGGGTCCGTCGGGACCGCCGCGCGCTGCTTCTGTTGCGCTACCCAATCGGCGAAGTCGGACGGCGTTTGCGCCACCACCCGCAGCAGCATGTTGGCATGCTGAGTGCCGCAATACTCGGCGCAATTGCCAAAGTAGATTCCGGGCTCGCGAGGGTCCAGCCACATCGTGTTTTCGCGATTGGGGATTACATCGGTTTTCCCGGCTAGTTGCGGTACCCAGAAACTGTGAATCACGTCTCTGGACTCCAATTTCAAAAACGTCGGATGCTCGCCCGGTCCGGTTGTTATGGGGACATGAAGCTCATTAGCGGTGACGATTCCATAATCGGGGTAGCGAAACTCCCACCACCATTGATGTCCGATCACTGTTGCATGAATTGCTCCGGGAGGCTCAGCCTGATCCTGAACACCCGCAACCACGCGCGCGGTAACTCCGATCAACGCAAAGACAATCAGGATAGGAATTACGGTCCAAGCTACCTCAATCTGATTACTCCCGTAAATTTGTGGCGGTTCGTCGGGATCACCGCCCTCTTTGTGGCGGAACCGGATAATCGCATATATAATCAGTCCGCCGACGACGACGAAAATGCCGGCGGTTATTCCCATTACCAACAACGAGAGGTCGAAAACCGTGTGTGCGGGGGTTGCGAGCGGCTTAAACATATCAGCCACCCGATGTTCGACTAGCGGTGACGCCGCCGCCTGCAGGAAAGCTACTGGCTGAATCAAACTTCCTCCCTTGCACTATTCGAAAACAGCTACAAACTGACTGCCGGAAGAAAAATTACGGTCTGGATAGAATCAGGCCCGCTCTACTACTCTATCGCGGAATATGGATTATCTCAAAAAATTTGAGAACTTGTTCGAAGCAATACCCTATAGTGGTGAGCAACTATGGGTTTGCAGATTCGGGAGAGGGAAGTTGAAGGGATCGCTATCCTCGGACTAGACGGCCGGTTGGTGCTGGGTTATGAGGCGAGCGGTTTGCGCAAGCGCCTACTGGGTTTTATCGATGAGGCGAGAGTAAACGTCATACTGGATTTGAAAGCGGTCGAGTTCATCGACAGCACCGGTTTGGGAACTCTGGTGATGGCGCATTCGGCGATGAAACAGGCTGGCGGCGCGGCCAAACTGTTGCATCTTTCAAAACGCCACATCGAATTGTTGATTCTCACCAGGCTGACCACTCTCTTCGAGGTGTTCGACGATGAAACGGACGCGATCAATAGCTTCTTCCCGGATCGGGAAATTAAGCGCTTCGACATTCTGCAGTTTGTCAAAAGTAGGGACTCACAACAAGAGGAGGAATCCTGATCCGTGTTGACGGCGGGAGTTCAGGCACCGGCGTTTGCGCTGCCAAATTTGAAAGGCGAAGTCAAGCGGTCCAGCGACTACCTGGAGCAAGGGCCAACGCTATTTGTCTTCTACAAAGCGAGCTGCCCCACTTGCCAACTGACGCTTCCATTTCTTGAACGGTTGAAAGACACGGCGGCTCTGCACATCGTGCTCATCTCCCAGGACGACGCGAAGACAGCGACGAAGTTCCGCCAGAAGTTCGATTTGACGCTCGAAACGCTGCTGGATGGACGAGGCTATCCGGCAAGTAACGCGTACCGGATAGAAAATGTGCCCACACTATTCCTGGTAACTCCCGCCGGCGTCATTGAGCGAAGTTGGTCTGGCTTTTCGAAGGCCGATATGGAAGCGCTCGCATCCTACGCTGGACAGCCCATCTTCCACGCGAACGAAAACGTTCCCCTGTTCCGGCCGGGCTGAGGATCGAAGAACTGACGCCCGGGTCGGGTGTCCAAAGATTCGAGGCGTGATCACTCGCATCCCGCGGCTCCTTCGGCGCGTTCTACGGCCGTGACCGCCGGGTTAGCGCGCAAAGCATTGGCAATCCCATCGATCAAAGCGTTGTTCTTTCGCTCGGCCAATCTGCACCTCATCCTTATCGTCCAGGTTTTCAGTGCGCCCGCGCCGGCGCAGCGCCTACCGCTCGAAGCTATCTCTGTTGCTAACCTAGAAGTAGACATGGCAAATATTGGCGAAGTACTCGGCTCCGCGGCGGCCATTGCCAAGGGCATGAGCATCACCTTCAAGGAGATGCTGCAGCCGCCGATCACCGAGCCGTACCCCGACGGTCCTACTAATTTCGAGGAACGTTTCCGCGGCGCGCACGTGCTGCAGCGGGATGAGAATGGGCTCGAGAAGTGCGTAGCCTGTTTCCTGTGCGCGGCGGCCTGCCCTGCCAACTGCATCTATATCGAGGCCGAAGAAAACACGGACGAACGCCGCTTCAGCGGCAGCGAGCGTTACGCCAAGGTGTACAACATCGATTACAACCGCTGCATTTTCTGCGGCTACTGCGTTGAGGCGTGCCCGACCGATGCGATCACGCATGGCCACGGCTTCGAGTTGGCAAGCTATAACACGTCCACGCTGATTTACACGAAGGAACAGATGCTGGTTCCGCTTCCGGAAAGTGGCTTGCCGCCTCCGAAGAAAACTCCGCTGCCGGCAGGCGCGCCGTAAACCTCGACTCGGCAGAGACGAGCGCCGCTAGCGCCATTCAATGCAGCCGCCCGAGATACACTAGCGAAGGGTCCCTTCGGGTTCCCCCGAGCGGCTTGAGCCGCGCAATCCAATATGAAAATTCATGAGTATCAGGCGAAGGCAATCCTCGCCAAGTACGATGTCCCTGTGCCGCGCGGAGAAGTTGCCTACACCTTAGAAGAGGCCGAAGCGGCAGCGAGAAAGCTGGGCGGCAGCGTGGTCGTCAAGGCGCAAATCCACGCTGGAGGCCGCGGGAAGGGTGGCGGCGTCAAGATAGCCAAGGACGCGAATGAAGCAGTTGAACTCGCCCGGAAAATACTGGGCATGACTCTCGTGACGCATCAAACCGGTCCGGAAGGACGCGTAGTGCAGCGATTGTTGATCGAAGAGACCTTGCCCATTGAACGCGAACTGTATCTCGGCATCGTTCTCGACCGCGCATTGGGGCAGCCGGTCTTTATGGCATCGAAAGCCGGCGGTATGGAGATAGAAGAAGTCGCTGCCAGCACTCCCGAATTGATCCTCAAAGAACCTTTGCTTCCAGGCTTCGGATTACAACCATTCCAAGCGCGCAAATTGGCTTTCGGAATGGGCATTCCCGCATCCAGCGTGGGAGCCGCCGCAGGCGCCATGACATCGCTCGTGAAAGCCTACGACGCAATCGATGGATCGCTCGCCGAAATCAATCCCTTCATTCTCACCAAGGATGGAAAGGTCTATGCGCTGGATGCCAAGGTCACCATCGATGACAACGCGCTCTATCGGCACAAGGATCTGCTGGAATTACGCGACCTTAACGAAGAAGATCCGCTCGAAGTGGAAGCATCGCGCTTCGGATTAAATTACATCAAGCTCGATGGCAACATCGCGTGCATGGTGAACGGCGCCGGGCTCGCCATGGCCACCATGGACATCATCAAATATGCCGGCGGCCAGCCAGCCAACTTCCTTGATGTGGGCGGTGGCGCCAATGCCGAACAGATCAAGAACGCCTTCCGTATTCTTCTGTCGGACCCCAGCGTGAAGGCCGTGCTCATCAACATTTTCGGTGGAATTCTGCGCTGCGATGTTCTTGCCAACGGCGTCGTTTCCGCCGCCCGCGAGCTAGAGATCAAGATTCCGGTAGTGGTGCGCATGGAAGGCACAAACGTTGAATTAGGGCAACAAATTCTGAAGGAGTCGGGCTTCAACTTTACCGTGGCCGACGGCATGAAGGACGCCGCCGGGAAAGTAGTGAGGCTGGCACAATGAGCGTACTTGTAAATAAGAGCACCAGGTTATTATTCCAGGGTTTTACCGGGCGCGAGGGCACGTTTCATGCCCAACAGGCGATCGCCTACGGCACAACCGTCGTTGGCGGAACGACGCCGGGGAAGGGAGGCCAGACGCATCTCGATCTGCCCGTTTTCAACACCGTCGAAGAGGCGGTCAATGCCACCGGAGCGAACGCAACGGTCATCTTTGTTCCTCCTCCGTATGCTGCCGATGCGATTCTGGAGGCTGCGGACGCCAAGCTCCCACTGGTAGTCTGCATCACCGAAGGCATACCGGCGGCGGACATGGTGAAGGTTTGGGCATACTTACAGACCAAGCCTGCCACGCGTCTGATCGGCCCGAACTGTCCAGGCGTGATTACGCCCGGCCAATGCAAGATCGGCATCATGCCGGGGCACATTCATTTGGCTGGCCACGTAGGTATCGTTTCGCGTTCGGGCACGCTCACATATGAAGCGGTCGGTCAGCTCACGCATCTTGGCATCGGGCAGAGTACTTGCATCGGCATTGGCGGCGATCCGATCATTGGGACCAGCTTCACCGATGCTATTAAGCTATTTAACGAAGATCCCGACACGCACGCCATCATAATGATTGGCGAAATCGGCGGCAATGCCGAAGAAACCGCGGCGGCTTACGTGAAAGCCAATGTAAAGAAACCGGTAGTTGGCTTCATCGCAGGACAAACCGCGCCTCCCGGCAGACGTATGGGCCACGCCGGCGCCATCATCTCTGGCGGCTCGGGCAAAGCCGAAGACAAACTCGCCGCCATGGCCGACGCCGGTATCATCGTCTGTCCCTCGCCTGCGATGCTCGGCGAAAAGATGCAAGAGGCGATGGCTCGCGTTCAGTAAGCCGTCTACACAAGGGAACAAAATCGAAAAACGAATGGCTCTAGAACGAACTTTTGCAATCATCAAGCCCGATGCTGTCGCCAACGGCCACCTAGGCGAGATTCTGACCGTTATTGAGAAGAACGGTTTCCGTATTGTGGGTATGAAAATGCGGACACTGACGACCGCGGAGGCCGAGGCTTTCTATGCCGTTCACAAGGAGCGCGGCTTCTTCCCAGGCCTGGTCAAGTTTATGACCGAAGGGCCGGTGGTGGTCATGGCGCTCGAACGCGAGAACGCGGTAAAGGTTTGGCGTGACGTGATGGGGGCCACTAACCCCGCCAACGCCGCCGAGGGCACGATCCGAAAGCTCTTTGCCGAAAACATTGAGCGCAACTCCGCGCACGGTTCGGACGCGCCCGAGACCGCCGCCCAGGAGATACCGTTCTTCTTTAGCGGCGCCGAATTGCTCTAGCAGTCCGCGGATGACGAATTCCAAGCCAGAGAACATACTGCTGACCGGGGCGGCCGGTTTTATCGGGAGTCACCTGGCGGACCGCCTGCTTCAATTGGGGCACAGCGTGGTCGGCGTAGATAACCTCTCGCGCGGCTCCCGAGCGAATCTCGCAACCGCACTGAGTGATCCGAATTTCGAATTTATCGAAGCGGACCTTACTGATCCACGAGCTTATAACGGCCTCGCCGCCCGGCAAGCTTTTACGATGGTCTGGCACATGGTGGCCAATTCCGATATCGCGGCGGGTGTCGCCGATGCTAACGTGGATTTTCGAGACACGCTTCTCACTACGTTCAACACGCTCGCAGTGATGCGCGCGTTCCGTATACCAAAGCTCGCTTTCGCTTCCACCTCCGCGGTTTACGGCGTACACGATACCGTGCTGCGGGAAGATACTGGACCGCTTTTCCCGATTTCCAACTATGGCGCTATGAAACTCGCTTCCGAAGCCATGATCAGCGCTGCCGTGGAGAGCTATCTGGAGCGCGCCTGGATTTTTCGTTTCCCCAATGTGATTGGCCCGCGCGCAACTCACGGCATCATTTTCGATCTGCTGACGAAACTGAGCAAAAATCCGCCGGACCTTGAAGTCCTCGGTGATGGCTCCCAGCAAAAGCCTTATCTGCACGTTTCAGAACTGATCGATGCCATGCTCTTCATCACGGACAACGCGGTTGATCCGCTGAATTGGTTTAACATCGGTCCTCCGGATGAAGGGGCAACGGTGCTCCAGATTGCCGAGACTGTGCGGCAGGTGGCCGCACCCCATCTGCCGATTCGCTTCACCGGCGGAAGCCGCGGCTGGGTCGGTGATGTCCCGCGTTTCCGTTACTCCATTGAGAAACTGGCCCAACTCGGATGGAGACCGGCATCTACTTCTGCGCAGGCCGTCGAGCGTTCGGTTCTGGAAATTCACAAGGAGTTCCAAGCCCGATGCAGTTAGTGGTCGTGGCCGGCGGCAGGGGCACCCGGCTAAAGGACCGGCTGGGCGACCTTCCCAAACCCATGGTTGCAATCGGTGGCAAACCTCTGCTGGAACATCTGATCCTGCTAGCTGCCCGGCATGAAATTCGCGATGTGCTGATCCTGACTGGCTATGGCGGAGAATTCATTGAGGATTACTTCGGCTCCGGCGAGCCCTGGGGAGTTCGTATCCGCTATCGCCGCGAAGACCGGCCACTCGGAACCGCCGGCGCGGTCCTCCATGCCTTTGACGATTTGGATTCCACGTTCCTTCTAATGTATGGCGACACCATGATGAACGTTGATTTGAATCGCTTCGCCGATTCCTATCCGGCGGAGGCGGCAGCATCGCTGTTTGTCCATCCCAACGATCATCCGCAGGACTCCGATTTAGTCGAGATTGATTCCTCTGGCCGTATACTTGCGCTGCACCCATATCCCCATCCCCCCGAACAATACTTCGCGAACTTGGTTAATGCCGCCTTCTATGTCATACGTAAGGAAGCGCTTCGGTCGTTAATTCCTAAATTGGCCG
This sequence comes from Bryobacteraceae bacterium, assembly GCA_036272835.1. GTDB lineage: Bacteria > Acidobacteriota > Terriglobia > Bryobacterales > Bryobacteraceae > Bog-105. The sequence continues at coordinate 131,477 of DATAXY010000006.1, read as the reverse complement.
GCCTGAGCCATCCACTCGATTTTGGGAAACATGTATTCCCCGCGCTGCTCGCTCAGGGCGCTTGGCTTCAGGCCTACGTCAGTCGCGAATACATCAAGGATGCGGGCACTCCGGAACGCCTGGACCAGGTTGAGGCAGATTTTCGGTCTGGCCGCATTGCGAGGGGTTCGCTCAGCACGCCAGTGCCGGCCATCTTCCTCGATCGCGATGGAACATTGAATGACGAACGCGGGTTTCTGACCTCGCCCGAAGAACTTGCGCTGCTGCCCGGAACCGCCGCGGCAGTTCGCGCCATCAATGCATCGGGGCGGCTGGCCGTTCTGATTACCAATCAACCCGTTATTGCCCGAGGCGATTGTTCAGCCGAGGAACTGCGGCGCATTCACGACAAGCTGGAGTGGCTGCTCGGAGAATCGCATGCTTTCCTTGACGCGATTTACCATTGCCCACATCATCCCGACGGTGGTTTCCCCGGCGAAAGGCCCGAACTCAAATTCGTCTGTGACTGCAGGAAACCCGCACCCGGTCTGCTGGCGCAGGCAACCGCGGATTTAAACATCGATAAGAGCCAATCTTGGATGATTGGCGACCGCGCATCCGATATTCATGCCGCCCGGAACTTCGGTATTCGCTCCGCTTTGGTTCGGACAGGCCAAGGCCGCAACGTAGCCCCGGACTGCCGGCCCGATCTAGTTTCCGAAACTCTTGGAGAAGCGGTCCAGGCGATTCTGACGGAAAGTATAGCCTCCCGATGATCATCACCCAAACACCTCTGCGTGTCAGCTTCGCGGGTGGCGGAAGCGATTTGCCCGCCTTTTATCGCCGCTTCGGAGGAGCGGTGGTATCGACCGCCATCGACAAGTTCGTTTACATTAACGTAAACAAGAAATTCGACCACGGCATCCGCGTCAGCTATTCGCGAACCGAAGAGGTGGATTCGGTGGACCGCGTCGAACATCCCATCGTCCGAGCCGCTCTTAGTAAGCTCAAGATCGATGGTGGCGTTGAGATTACGTCGATTGCGGACATCCCGTCTCGCGGTACCGGCCTCGGCTCCTCCAGTTCCTTCACAGTCGGCCTTCTTCTAGGCCTCCATGCATTTGAGTCGCGGTATATTTCCCCCGGCGATTTGGCCGACCAGAGTTGTCACGTCGAAATCGATCTCTGCGGCGAACCCATCGGCAAGCAGGACCAATATGCCGCTGCGTTTGGAGGTCTCAACTACATTCGCTTTGAACCGGACGACAGCGTCATCGTCGAGCCCATTCTAATGGCGCACGATGAACTATGCGCGCTCGAAAATTCGCTGGTCACCTTCTATACCGGGCTGACTCGCCAGGCGTCTTCCATCCTTGGCGAACAAAGTAAGCGATCGGCATCGGATAGAACCACCCAGGATCTGTTGTGCCGGATGACCGCTCTCGCCCGCACTCTGCGCGATGAGCTAAATCGCGGGCGTGTCGACGCACTAGGCGAAATTCTAGACGAGGGATGGCGGCTGAAGCGCGAGGTGCATCCATCAGTCAGCACCGGCGCGATCGACGAGTGGTATGCGAAGGCGAGAAATGCGGGTGCCTCGGGGGGAAAGCTATTGGGCGCCGGCGGTGGCGGATTCCTCATGTTCTTCGCGCCACCTGAACGGCACGATGCGATTGAGAGGGCTTTGGGTTTGCGGCGCGTCGACTTGCAACTGGAACGAGGCGGTAGCCGCGTGCTGCTCTACCACAACCCGGCGCCCAGGAGTTCACGATGATCTTCGCGACCAAATCTGGTCTTCCGCTTTGACGCCGAGGCCGTTGTGGGCATACCCTAGTAAATAGATGGACAAAGCCACTCCGGTCTCCGCGGCCGACACCGCGAAGGCCGCCAGCCATTATCTCCGCGGTACCTTGCCGGAAGAACTCGCCCAAGATGAACCGGCGTTCTCCACCCCGGCGATCGGCGTTCTCAAGTTCCATGGCATCTATCAGCAGGATGACCGGGATTTGCGCAAGGCCGGCGTTAAGCAGGTTACCGCCATGGTTCGCGTGGGCGTCCCGGGCGGTGTCCTGACATCGGATCAGTATTTAGCCTTGGACCGCCTTGCCGATATGGGCGAGGGTTCGCTGCGCATTACGACCCGCCAGGACATCCAATATCATTACGTTCCCAAGGTCCGTCTACGAGAACTGATTCGCACCTTGAACGAAAACTGGCTCAGCACACTCGCAGCTTGCGGTGACGTGGTGCGCAACGTCGTTTCCTGCCCCGCGCCATTTGATAACGAACAGCGTCGCGATCTCTTTCCATATGTTTCGTTTATCTCCAAAAGCTTAAAGCCGAAAACGAATAGCTACTATGAAATTTGGATCGATGGTGAAAAAACCATCAGTGCCGAAGATCCGGAAGGCGAAGTAGAGCCGCTTTACGGTCGAACCTACCTTCCGAGAAAGTTCAAAATCAATTTTGCCTTTCCCGGCGACAACACGACGGATCTCTACGCGAACGACATCGGGATTGTGCCTCATTACGAAGAGGGCGAGATTACCGGGTTCACGATCCTAGCCGGCGGCGGAATGGGCCAGAGCGCCGGCGTGAAAGCCTCGCACCCGCGCCTCGCCGATCCGATTTGTTCCATTGGACCTTCGCGTGAAGAATTACTTTCTGTTTGTGAGGCTATCGTTAGCATTCATAGGGACTTCGGCAATCGCATAAACCGCAAACTCGCACGGCTGAAGTACGTCCTCGATGCCTGGGGTGTGGATAAGTTCAAACAGGAACTTGAGCAGCGGGTAGGCTATCCGCTGAACCCGCCCCGAACGCTCACTTGGAACAGGGTCGAAGATTACCTCGGGTGGCACCGTCAGGGTGTCGATGCCGCTGGTAATCCAATCTGGTTTCTGGGCGTGCGTGTGCTCAGCGGGCGCGTGAAGGACTTTGATGCGGAACGGCGCGTACGCACAGGCTTGCGAACTGTCGTTGAGCGGTACCGCCCTGGCGTTCGGTTGACGGCGCAACAAAACCTCTACCTTTCCGGGATTGCCGATGCCGACCGGCCCGTGATCGCCAGTCTCCTCGCCGCGCACGGCGTCGTCAGCGAGCCTCAAACCCTGCCGCCCATTCTGCGGTACGCCATGGCCTGCCCGGCCCTCCCCACCTGCGGCCAAGCCCTGACCGAATCGGAGCGAATTATGCCTCAGGTCGTCGCCGAGATTCAGGCGGAACTGAACGAAGCCGGCTTGGGGGACGAGGTGATCCATCTCCGCACCACGGGTTGTCCGAATGGCTGCGCGCGACCCTACACGGCCGAGATCGGGATCGTCGGAGCCAGTGTCGACCTTTACACCATCTATCTCGGTGCGTCCAGGATGGGAACTCGCCTCGGCTCAGCCTTTGCAACTAATGTGAAGCGAAACCAGATCGTCGGCCGGTTGCGGCCGGTGTTCGCACACTATCGGGAGGCACGGCTTTCCGACGAGACGTTTGGCGACTTCTGCCATCGGCTCGGAATGGACGCCCTACGCGAACTCTCCCAAATGGCCGCAGCCTAATGCGCCAACCCGGCGTTGTAGGCAAACTGCTGGCTGCCGCGGCGCAAAACCTTGTAGACCGGGCGCACGTTCACAACCGGACTGATCTGTTTCATGACGTCTTCTACTTTCTCCGCATACTCGGGATTCGGGTTATAGATTAAAAGCTTTCCACGGGAATCCCGATTCCTGTACAGCGGACTGCGGCCTAGCTTATAGGCAACCACCCGTATTCCGGAACCTATGCTGGGAAACACCTGACCGCCGTTGCTCCAACCTAGAATGTTGTTGTTGCGGAACGCCTTGCCGCCGCCCGACTCAATCACGGAAATGCTCGGGAGCAGCCGCCAATCCAGCCGATTTTCATCGGCAACCGTAACAAATTCTTGTGCCAGATTCGAAACCGGGCAGCGTAGGCGGCAGAAGAAGTTCGTTAAGCGGACTGTTCTCCGATCCACCTTGATTTCCGGGGCAGTTGGAGATTTCGCTGGTGCAGGCTTTGCTGGTTTTGCCGGCACTTGCTTCTCAACACGCACACTGAAAGGCAGAGCGAGGAGGCCGACAGCGACCATAAGCTGCTTCGTATATTTAGATATGTTCATCTTTGGGCAGCTATAACCAAAACTCATAGAGGCATCATATCAAATACGCAAAATAAATCGCCGCCATAACCGAGAGGCGCAATCCTCTTCAAGACCCCTTCAGTCTTTGTTCAGTTACCAAAAATCCAAGCGAAATTCCAAATTTTGTTGGGCTTCTATGAAAAGTGAGAGGCACAACGGATGGCTTGTATTCTGTATTACATTCGATACGGAGATGAAGGCTGATTCATTTCAACGGCTCTCGACCAGCGCGAGTGCGCGTATAGATTGAACCACGGCTATGACTTGCATACGACTCGATCAAGCTGATTGAATCCCTGCGCGGTCTGGCCAGAATCGAATAACCTGGCTACGGAATGATGACAGCCGAACCATCCACTGCATCGCTCTTCACTGAAGCCAAAGCTTCGTTGGCATTTTCCAGTGGGAAGGACCGCGTTTTCGTGTGCAGGCCGATCGTCCCTGCAATCTCCAGGAAATCGCGCGCATCGGAACGGGTCATATTCGCCACGCTGCGCAACTGACGCTCACCCCAGAGCAACTGATCGTAATTGAATTCCGGCATGCGGTCCAGATGGATAGCGTTGATGGCGACAATGCCTCCTTTGCGCAAGCTGCCGAGCGCCGCGATCACCACGTCGCCGCTTGGTGCAAACGTAACGGCTCGATCCAGCTCCACCGGAGGTTTCTCCGATTCCGTCCCAACCCAGGTCGCGCCCAGCGATGCGGCGAACTTTCGATGCGATTCTCCGCGTGTCGAGACATACACCTCGCATCCCCAATATTGAAGTACCGCAATCGTGATGTGAGCTGAAGATCCGAAGCCGAACAGACCGACACGCTCTCCGCGCTCGACACCCGCTACGCGCAGGCTGCGAAACCCGATAATTCCCGCACACAGTAACGGCGCGACATGGACATCGTCCATCGCCGCGGGAAGCGGATAGACAAAATCCGCGCGGGCCAGAGCGTATTCGGCATAGCCGCCGTTGGTCGTATATCCGGTGAAGGCTGGCGAATCGCAGAGATTTTCAAGACCTTTTCGACAGTATGGACAGGTGCCATCGATCCCGCCCATCCACGAAACCCCCACGCGCGTACCGGCGGGAAGCGAGTCCGTCGCTCCATCCATAATTTCCCCGACGATCTGGTGCCCCGGAATCAGATTCTGAACTTTCGGGGGTAAGTCGCCCTCCACTATGTGAACGTCGGTACGGCAAACTCCGCAAGCGCGCACTCGTAGCAACACGTAGCCGGGTTTCCACTCGGGCGTGGGCACGTCCAGAATGCGCAAGGGCTGTCCGGGGGATTGTTGCGGAGATGCGAAGACTGCGGCTCTCAAATTCTTAGCTTACCCTCCAGGAGGTCTATGTCGTTTCCCATGCTGAACATGAATCCATGCTTTTCGAGGAGTTTCCGCATGGGGCCGTTGTCCACCAGAACGGAGGCTGTGAGCATATCCAATCCTTCATTCCTTGCGAAGTCTGTCAGGCGGTTCATTAGCGCCGATCCGATACCGCGGCGCTGTTCGGAATCGCTGACCACCACGGCGATCTCGGCCTCCCTTTGGAATGGATGCTTAATTAGTCTGCCGACGCCGATGATCTCGCCTTGTTTTTCCGCTACGAATGCCATCTGCCGGTCGTAATCGATAAAACACATCCGAGTCAAGCGCTCATGACGGACCCGGCTCTCAAGATTCATCAGATAGAAATAGCGCCGATAGACGCTCTGTTCCGAGAGCGTGGCGTGAAATCGAACGAGCTGCGGCTCGTCCTCCGGCCGAATCGGGCGAATGGTAAGCTTTGTGCCGTCTTTCAGAACGACCTCGCCGGAGTATCGCGAAGGATAAGGTCGTATGGCCGGTTTCGGAATATCGAACCAGTCGGTCTTCCGCGGATAGAGCACGACTCGCGCGTCCAGCGCGATCAGTCCTTGCGCGGATGCGAGCAACGGATTGATATCGATTTCACGAATCCATTTCTGCTCCAGAACCAACCGGCTGAAACGTACCAGCAAACGCTCCAAAGCCGGAATGTCTACCGGTTGCCGCCCGCGAACGCCCTTCAGAGCCGTGAAGATTCGCGTCTGCTCCATAAATCGGCGGGCAAGCGTCGTATTCAACGGAGGCAACGCCAGCGCGCGATCCTGAAAGACCTCCACCAACTGGCCGCCGGTTCCAAACAGAAGCACTGGGCCGAACTGTGCGTCGGTGCTTGATCCCACGATCAGTTCATACCCGTCGAGCGATGCCATCGGCTGTACGGTTACGCCCGCAAAATGCTCCTCGCCGGCCTTCTCGGTGACGGCGGACTTTATGTCCCGGTACGCGCGGCGAACCGCGTCCGAGTCCGGTAACGAAAGCTTCACTCCGCCCACGTCGGTCTTGTGCGTCACCGTGAGCGAGTTCAGTTTCAGCACCACGGGATAGCCGAGATTGTTGGCGGCATTCACCGCTTCGTCCTCGCTGGCCGCCAGGCGCGTTTCAACCGTCGGGATTCCATAAAGCGACAACAGACGCTTCGATTCGAACTCGGTGAGCAGCGTCCGTTCGTTGTCGCGTGCCGCGTCGATCAGTTGTCCCGCCGAACTCGCGGGGTCGGCTGGCTCGTCTGCAACTTCGGGTGTCTCATAAAGAGCGCGCAGGTTGTAGCTGTAGCGCCACATGTAATGAAATGCGCGCACCGCCGCATCGGGAAACCCGAACGCGGGAATTCCCGCGTTATGCAAAACCGCTATGCCATCCGTCGCCTTGACCCCGCCCATCCAGGAAGCCAGAATCGGCTTGTCTTTCAAATCCGCGAAAAGCGCAACCTTCTTTGCGATCGCCAGCGGATCGCTCACCGACTGCGGAGTCATAATCACCAGCAAACCGTCGGTGTTGGGATCGTGCGCGGCAATCTTGATCGACTGCTCATAGCGTTCCGGACCCGCGTCGCCGATCACATCGATCGGATTCGCACGGCTCCAGTGCGGTGGCAGGGCTCGATTGAGGGCTGCAATGGTTTCGGGCGCTAATGGCGCCAGTTCCGCGCCCAGCCCGATCAACGCATCGGTCGCGAGAACGCCAGGTCCGCCTGCGTTCGTAACGATCGACAATCGCGGACCCGCGGGCACCGGTTGACGAGCCAGCACTTCGGTCATGGCAAAGATATCGCCCAGTTCGTCAATCCGCAAGACGCCTACGCGGCGAAATGCGGCATCGAGAACCGCGTCGCTGCCGGCGAGCGTGCCCGTGTGTGATGCCGCCGCTTTGGCCGCGGCTTCGGTCCGCCCCGCTTTGATCACCAGAATCGGTTTATTCAAGGCGACTTCGCGCGCTGCAGAAAGAAACGGGCGTGCATCCCCGACCGATTCCATATACATCACAATGCTTCGGGTATTCGGATCGCTGCCCAAATAATCGATCAGCGTGCCCCAACCAATGTCGAGCATGGAACCGATTGAAAGGAACGCGCTAAAGCCCACCTGCTCACGCAGACTCCAATCGAGCAGCGAGGTGCAAATTGCGCCGCTTTGGCTGATGAGAGCAACGCTGCCTGGTTTGGCAATCGTGGGCGCAAACGTCGCGTTCAAGCCAGTAACCGGGCACATAACACCTAGGCAATTCGGGCCAATAATGCGAATACCGGCATGACGCGCGGTGGCTAATATCTGGCGTTCCAACTCGATGCCATGCTCGCCGGTCTCGCGAAAGCCCGCGGAGATGATCACCGCCCCGCTTACGCCCGCTTCCGCACATTCCCGAATGATCGAGGGAACACTTTCCGCGGGCGTAACCACCACCGCGAGTTCAATGCGTTCCGGAACGTCTTTTAGAGAGGGATAGGCTCGCACCCCAAGAACGGCCTTGCGCTTTGGGTTAACCGGATATACCGTACCTCCGAAAGGGCTGCTGATCAGATTCCACAGTACGTCGCGCCCGACGTGCCCGGTCCCATCCGTCGCTCCAATGACGGCAACCGTTTTTGGCCGGAAGAATACATCGAGCTGACTCTCCCGGCGTGGGCTGCCCGCGTCGCCATTCGCGACGCGGACCTCTTGGCGATCGGTCATTACTTCCATTAGATAGTGGTCCCCAGTGTTCCGTTAAGGACGGATCGCAACTTTCAAAACTCTCTCACGCCGTGAACCGAACACTTCGTACGCTTCTTTGATCTGGTCCAGCGTGAACGAGTGCGTAAAGAGCGGAGTCAAATCGATTCGATGGGCTTCCACCAGCCGCATTAGACGATGCATTCGCTCGCGGCCGCCAGGACAAAGCGTCGTCACAATTTTGATATCGCTCAACCCGGCGCCAAAATTCTCCCCCGGAACTCGAAGGTGTCCCGAGTACACTCCTACGCTTGAGAGCGTGCCGGCTGGCGTCAAGACTTTCAAACAGTTTTCGAACGTGGCTTGCGTACCGAGCGCCTCAATGGCCACATCCACTCCACGTCCCTCCGTCATTCTCATGATTTCGCCCACGGGATCTTCGTTAGCCAAGAGCGTGCCGGATGCCCCGAAATGGCGCGCCATCTGTAAACGGAACGGGTCCGTATCGACGGCGAAAATGTGCGACGCACCCATTAAACGGGCGCCCAACGTCGCGCACAAACCGATTGGACCCTGAGCGAACACGGCAACCATATCGCCGAGTTTCACACCCCCGCTTTCGGCGGCAGAGAATCCGGTCGATGCGATGTCCGAGAGCAGCAGCACCTGCTCATCCGAAACATTGTCGGGTATCGGGCAAAGATTCGCCTGAGCATACGGTATTCTCACGTATTCCGCCTGCACCCCGTCGATCGTGTTTCCCAGCCGCCAACCGCCCAAAGCGCCGCCACACTGCGAACGATGGCCAGCTAGGCACGGTTCACATTGCCCGCAGGGCGTGATCGCCCCGACCACCACGCGCTGCCCCACATGAAAGCCAGTGACGCCTAACCCGAGTTCATGCACAGTGCCCACAACCTCATGCCCAATGGTTAACCCCGGCCGGACCGGATACTCGCCCTTGACGATGTGAATGTCGGTTCCGCAGATGGTTGTGAGCGAAACCTTTATGATGGCCTCTCCGATTTGTGCCACCGGAATGGCTTTCCACTCCACGTTGAACGATCCCGGCGAATGAAACGTATTCGCACGCATCGTCGTGACGGACAGATCCAGGTGTGGTTCAACAGTGGTAAGTACCATATCGCATATCTCCGCACTGGTAAATGCATGCTGATGGCCAGATCCAAAATCTGTTTCCACCGCTCACTTAGAGGTGGTATTGTCAAATCGTTTTGGGTATTATGGCGCAAAGTGCGCGAGGACACGCAGGAAGCAATATGCTTCCTGATATGATCTTGCGGCAGCTAGCGTCTAAAGATCGGACGGTCAGCGAGCGGCATCTCTCGTGCAGGGGAAAACGGCAGTAAGTGTTCGGCCGGCAGCGGGACGGCTGGAGATGGATCGGTTAAGGCAGGTGTTCTCGTGGAGCCAATCGGCAAGGATGTTCAAAGTAAGGCGGGGAATTGGAAACAGTCCGGCGCAACCTCCTGTCCGGCGCGCGAACGCGGCGAAACGGAGAGGACGCATGGGCGGCAACGGCGTCCGGAGGCATACTGCGTCGTCTGGCACTGTGCGGACGGGGATTCCCGGTTCAGTCAGTATGTCAGCGCCACCTCCGTTCGTGAGGCGGAACGGAGATCGAAGGAGGACATTCAAATGGCGCTCGGCCAAAACGCCCGGTACTGGCAAATTATCGATATATATGTCGAGGCGCCAGTACAATCGGGAACTCGCCGCCCGGGAAGCCTATTCCGCCGGCTACTGGATCGCTGCCGGCGCGGAACCCGCGTGATCTTCTCCCGGTTCAGCGGTTCCTAGCACTAAAAATAGCCGGTAAGTTCGCCGATCTTTTCGATCTTGACTAGCCGCGGATGATGGTGCGGCAGATCTTCTTTCTCCAATCCCCAGGTTCGCGGATGCGGCACGTATACTGCTCCCAATCCGGCTTTGAGCGACGGGTTGATGTCCGATTTCGGCGAATTTCCAATCATCCAAGTCTCCGGCGGCGCCAGGCGATGCCGCTTGGCCAAATCCAGATATGCCGCAACGTTTTTTTCCTTCGCAATCACAGCGTGCCGGAAATACGCGGCCAATCCCGACCGGTCGATTTTTGCCTGCTGCTCCTCCGGATCGCCCTTTGTGAAGATGACCAGATCGTGCCGGTCCGCCACTTCGGCGACCGTTTCCGCCACTCCATCGAGCAGCTCGATCGGCCTTTCCAGAATGGCGTGGGCGAACTCGCGAACCGCTTCGAGATCCTCATCCGAGATGTCGCGCTCGGCCAAATGGCGATAACAAGCAGCCAAATTGCCGCCGTAGTTCCTCGACCCATAGCCGTTGACCCTGGCATTCGTTATCTCAATCTCGTCAAGAACGGAACGAACCTCCACCGGGGTCATGGAAGAATGCGCCAAATAACTAAAGAACTGTTCGAAGGCTTCTTCGAAATAAATATTGTTCTCCCATAGCGTGTCGTCGGCGTCAAAAATCAGCGTCTGCCGTTTCAAAATTCTTCAATTCTCCAGGGTCGTAATATGCTTGGCATGCCCATTCAGAGGGGCTACCCGCTTGGCAACAGTGATGCGCTCGCGGATACGCAGGTACTCAGGCAGCATGCCGACCAGGAATTGCAGCCGATCCACTTCGGAACGAATCGCGAGCATGGTCTGACGCTTGTCCAGATCCGAGATGAATTGGGCCAGTTGAAAGCTCAATTGAGGGCCGTCCAACGCGGGTTCAATGAGCACGTCCGGTTTCTCCAGATTCCGTAATAACCGGTACCCTTCAATTGCCTTTTGCCGTAGTTCCAACGGCACCTCATTCGCTTCGTCATCATTGAAAAACTCGACCGAGGCGCGCAGATAGGACTTCTCTTCGTCGAGCGAGATCACCTGAAACCGGCGGCGTCCCATTGCCAATAGGTCCATCCGCCCATCCGGATAGCGTTGAAACACGCGGTCCACTGTAGCCGAGCAACCGATATTCACAATGCCATCGTCCTTTGCCAACACGACGCCAAACTCGCCGCGATTAGGGTTGAGATCGCGGAGCATCTCCTTGTATCGATCTTCAAAGATATGAAGCGGCAGCGGCGTAGCCGGCAGAAGGACCGTCGAAAGGGGAAACAAAGGTAGAAGTTCCGCTGCCATATCTCTATTATCGGATTCTTTGAATTAGACCACGTTTGACCGGCTGACCATATCTCGCGAGATATACTGAAGGCGTTCTAATACGCGATGACCCTAAAGCTGAAGCGTACTCCGGGGCTTTATCTGGTCGGTTTCATGGCGAGCGGCAAGTCGACCATAGGCGGCCAACTGGCCGACGAGCTTGGCTGGACGTTTTTCGACATCGACAGAGACATCGAAGAGCAGGAGCGCCGGAGCATCGCCGAAATCTTCAGCGAGCATGGAGAATCCGCGTTTCGCGAAATCGAAACAGAGATGATCCGCAAGCGCATATACCACGTGCAGCGCGGCAGCCCGTGTGTTTTCGCGCTTGGGGGTGGGGCTTTCGTTCAGCCGCGCAATTGGGAATTGATCGAGAACAACGGCGTCACGATATGGCTCGATTGCACGTTGGAGCGTGTGCGGCGTCGCTTGGGGGACTGCCAAACGCGTCCGCTGGCGCGAGATCAGAATGGTTTGACCAAACTGTATCAGGACCGGCGTCCGCTCTACAGCCGGGCCGACTTTCGCGTGGAGATTGAGAGCGACGACGTGAAGGAAGTGGTGCAACACATCCTTGCCCTCCCGATTTTCTGATAACAAATTGCGGCGCGATGCACTCGGCATCTTAAAGGCTGCTCTACGCGCAGCGGATGCGGGCGAGGCCGTTCGCCGACGCTTCCGAATCACCGATTCGCAATTGCGCGCGGGGCCGGTGCGCCTTTCTCTGAACCGCTTTGACCGAGTCTATCTCGTCGCCGTCGGCAAAGCCGCTGCGCCCATGGCTGCCGCAATCGAAAAGATCTTGGGCGCGAGGCTCACCGGCGGCATAGTCGTCACCAAACACGGCCATGCCTCTGCACGTTTGAAGCGCATGGAAGTCTTCGAATCGTCACATCCCATACCGGACGAGACGGGCGCGGAAGCCGCCTTGCAAGTCGCTCAATTGGCGCGCGAACTGAACGCGCGCGACCTGGTTATAGTGGCTGTTTCCGGCGGCGCATCCGCGCTCCTTCCAGCGCCTTTGGCTCCGGTCACCTTGGCGATCAAGAAGGCCACAACAGATGAATTGCTTCGCGCCGGGGCCGATATCTTCGAGTTGAACGCGGTTCGAAAACATCTGTCTGCGCTCAAGGGCGGCCGTTTCGCTGCGCTCGCTTATCCGGCCACCATTGTTGGCTTGTTGCTGTCGGACGTCATCGGCGATCCGCCGGACGTCATTGGATCGGGTCTCACGGCTCCCGACGTTTCCACTTGCGATGACGCGCTTCGAGTCCTTAACAAATATGAACCGAGTTGCAAGATACCGGATCGGGTCAGGCAAGCAATTGAGCGGGGACAGGAGACACCGAAGCCGGGTGACGCCATCTTCGACCGTGTGCATAATGTCATCGTCGGCAGCAATCGCCTGGCGCTGGCTGCGGCCGCAACCGAAGCAAAGGCGCGGGGCTACCGCACGCTGGTCCTGTCGAGTAGCATGCAAGGCGAAAGTCGCGAGATCGCTCGCGCGCACGCGCAGATCCTGCGCGAAGTGATCGCGTCGGGTAACCCGGTGCGGCCGCCGGCGTGCCTGTTGGCTGGTGGCGAAACGGCGGTGACCGTGCGCGGGGCTGGGAAGGGTGGCCGCAACCAGGAATTCGCTCTGGCGGCTGCCATAGATCTCCAATCATCCCCGAATTGCCTGGTTTTGAGCGCAGGAACCGATGGCACTGATGGCCCGACCGATGCTGCCGGAGCGTTGGCCAGCGGCGATACGATACGGCGGGCGTGCCTGATGGATCTCGATGCTGTCAAGAGTCTCGCCGGCAACGATTCCTATCCGTTCTTCGACGCCTTGGGCGACCTCATCCGCACCGGACCTACCGGGACCAATGTCATGGACATTCATCTGCTGCTGGCCGGCGATCGAAAAAGCTGAGCGAATTATCCCCTTGTTTGAGCATCCGGTACTTCCGCAAACTCTCGTAGTGGTCCTCTAACCGCAGCCGCGATTCATGCTGCGCGATCGCCAGTTGGCAGGTGCCCTTTGCGAGCGCCTCTAGACAATCCGCGTACGCCTTTGTCTGTTGATACGGCGGGTCGAGGAATACGATGTCTGCCGCGTATTTACTAATCAGTGACGCGGCATTTCCGCGAACCATGACGGCCTCGCGACCGATGCCCAGCGCTGCCAGATTATTTTCGATCGCCTTCAACGCCGCAGCGCTCTTCTCAATCAAAATTACCTGCCGTGCCCCACGGCTAAGCGCTTCAATTCCCACCGCGCCGCTGCCCGCATATGCATCGACGAAAACCGCGTCTTCTATGCATGGCGTCAGCACATTGAATAGCGCCTCGCGCAGCCGGTCCGGAGTGGGGCGCACATCCAAGCCTGGAACGCTGAGCAATCTCCGGCTTCGAAACTTGCCCGCAATCACTCGCATTCCTCAACCCGCCTGGACATAGCCATAGCGGCGCTGCCAATGTTCCTGTATGTAGCGCACCACGGCGTGCAATTCATCGGTGTCCTTCTCTTCAATCAGGCGCAGTGCTTGTTTCCGGGCAGCTTCCAACACCTCGGCATCGCGAATCAAATCCGCCAAACGCAGACCTGGTATGCCCGATTGCTTAGTGCCAAAAAACTCGCCCGGTCCGCGCAGCCGCATGTCCATATCGGCGATATAGAAGCCATCGTTCGACTCAACCAGCGTCCGCACCCGTTCACGCGCGACATCGTTCATCTTGCCGGTCACCAGAATGCAGTAACTTTGATGCGGGCCACGGCCAACGCGTCCGCGCAATTGATGAAGCTGCGCCAGACCAAATCGTTCGGCCTGCTCCACCACCATCACCGAGGCGTTCGGCACGTCCACGCCGACCTCAATAACGGTCGTGCAAACCAGGATTTTGATCTCGCCCGCTTGAAACTGGCGCATCGCCGTTTCCTTCGGATCGGCCGGCATTTTCCCGTGCAGCAGCCCGACTTCGATCCCCGGAAAGACGTCCCCAGACAGCTTCAAAAACATCTGCTCCGCTGCCTTCACGGCAGCCGTCTCCGACTCCTCTACTACCGGATAGACGATGTAGGCTTGCCGGCCCGCTTTGATCTGTTGGGCTAGGAAGCTATACACCTTCTCGACAGACGATTCACGCACGTGTTTGGTCACTGTTGGCCGCCGCCCCGGTGGCAACTCATCGATGATGGACACATCCAGATCACCATAAAGCGTCAGCGAAAGCGTGCGAGGAATCGGCGTAGCGGTCATTACGAGGACATCCGGCTGAGCGCCTTTTTCGAACAGACTGAGCCGTTGCAGCACGCCGAACCGATGCTGTTCATCGACGATAGCTAACCCCAGTTTTGCGAACGCCACATCCTCCTGAATCAGCGCATGCGTCCCGACCGCAACCTGCACCTGACCCGCGGCGATTCTTTCTTTGATTTGCTGCTTCTCGCGAACGCTGACGGAACCGGTCAACGCGACCACGTTGTAACCCAGTTCGCTAAACAAACGCTGAAAGTAAGAAAAGTGTTGATTCGCGAGCGTCTCGGTGGGTGCAAGTACGGCAACCTGATAACCATTTTCGACTGCGATGACCGCCGCCTGGGCCGCCACAATCGTCTTGCCGCTACCAACATCGCCCTGCAGCAAACGGCTCATAGGGTGGGGGCGCTTCATGTCGTCCGCAATCTCCTGAATCACCCGCCGCTGCGCACCGGTCGGCTTAAAAGGCAGCATGTTTCGAATCTGCTGCCGCGCCCGTTCCGTCACTGCGAACGCAATACCGTTGGCCATGCGCGCCTTACTCTTCTTCAGGGCAAGGCCACACTCCAGCCAAAAGAATTCGTCGAATATCAAACGATACTGAGCGGGAGACCGGTAATCGTTCAACAGTCGCAGGTCGGCATCCTGCGCGGGCGAGTGCAACTGCCGTATCGCGTCGCCCAGCGGCATCAAGTTCGCCGCCGCCCGCACGCTCTCCGGCATGGCGTCTTCCGGCATTGCCACTTGTTTCAGAATGCGGTCGAGTAACTGGCGAAAAATGCGTGTCGAAACTTTCCCGGCCGCCTCATAAACCGCGACAATACGGCCGGTGTGGAGCGTCTCATCCTCGTCATCTTCGCGTGTGAGGATCTCGATCTCAGGCTGCACCATTAACAGCCCGCCGTTCGAGCGGTCCAACTCGACCTTCCCGAACAACGCCACGCGAACGCCCTCGGTCAAGCTATCGGCGAAGCGCTCGCCATGAAACCATCGCGCATGCAGCCGTCCCATACTGCCGTCTCGCAGCGTGGCTTCAAACAGTTGGACCGCTCGCCGCCGGAACGTGTTGAGTTTGCCCGATTCCACCTGCGCCACCACCGCCGCCTTCTCACCTGGCGCGAGTTGGGAGATCGGTTTCAGGTTGCGCCGGTCCTCATAACGAAACGGCGCATAGTACAGCAGATCGGCAATTGTTTCGAGCCCTTTGGCATACAGCATCTCGGCGCGCACGGGGCCGATCCCTTTCACGTACTGAAGCGGTGTGTGGAGATCCAACTCTTCAGTATCGGAAACGGAGGATTCGGAATCGCGACGCGCGCCTACTGTGTGGGGCTGTTTGGGTCGGGCAGTATGTCGCGGTACACCACGCCAGAGGGCTTGGCGAACAGCGCTGCATTGAACGGCAACTTCTCGTAGCGGAAGTACTCATAGGTGTACGTTCCGTCGTTCGTCTGCCAACTCAGACGAATCGGCGTCTCGCTTCCACTCTTCACAATCAATGTTGCCGACCCTTGTTCTTCCGGCAGCCGGTACGCTGCAGTCGACTGATTATTGACGATTGGGCCCGAGGTCTTCGCCGCGCCTGCCTTCTCAAAGAATGCCAGCTCGTCGCCGAATTCCAGGTGATTCAGCGTCTTCAGCTTGCGCGTGGGATCGAATACCACAGGCAGATGAACGTCGTCGGGGCCGCTCCTATCGATGGCATGTGTGCCCTTTCTGTCGATCAGATTAATGCTGTAGGCGTCTGGCTCCGCGATAATAGTGAGCTTGCGTATGCCTTCCCGCGCATTCGGCGGATCTTCGATTCGCGCGTAATGCGGTCCGGCGCGATAAATCGTTTTGGGCAGCGCAGCGGGCGAGCCCGGCTTGATCCCCGGACCGGTTAGCCGCACGACAGCCTTCGTCATCGTTTCGGGCTGCCTTACAGGCGGCTGCAAGAAGGCAACCGATAGCAGCACTCCTGGTAAGATCCCCATAATAGTGGGATCATAGGGCTCGGCAAATGGTTTCAATTGGGACGTTTGAGCGAAGATAGGGCAATGACTGGAATACAGTCTGTCACCGGCGAGAAGGGCCGGGAAGGTCGCTGTTCAAATCGACCTCTGGCGGGTGATCTACATAATCGACGATGCAGCGATGCCGTGACACGAATCGCGCACAGGCGCGACGTGTATGAATAGGGCAAGATTCGGGCCTGGCGCTCAATCCGTTCTCATCACAGCTCAGGGTTCCAAAATCACCTTCATCAAGCCCGGCTCTTTCGCATACAGCCGTTCAAACCACCTAGGGCCTTCCGATAATGGTGCGCGCGCCGTCAGCATGGGGCCGACTCGTATCGCACCCCGTGCCAAGAGATCGATGCACGCTGGATATTCCCCGGCTGAAGCGCACGATCCCATCACGCGAATCTGCCGCGTCACCACGGATTGCAGCGGGAACTCGATCTTCGGAACAATATTACCGACCAGCGTCACCGCGCCTCCCTTGCGTACAGAGGCGATAGCTGTTTGGATCGGCGCCGCTGCGCCAACTGCTTCTAACGCGATGTCTGCGCCGTGTCCGCCTGTAAGCCCCCGGACCTTTGCCGGCACATCGTCGCGCGAAGGGTTCATACGATGAGTGGCGCCCAGTTCCATGGCCGTATCCAGCTTGTTATCTTCCAAATCGACCGCAATGATTTTCCCGCAACCGGCCAACCGCAGCGCCTGAAGTGAGAGCAGTCCAATCATCCCTACGCCGACCACAACTGCCGTATCGTTCAGCGTGACGGGTGTGAGATGCACCGCATGAATGGCGACGCCGACTGCCTCAATCATGGCGGCTTCATGGAACGAAAGTTCATCGGGCAGGTGATAGCAGATGCGCTCGGGCACGCTTACATACTCGGCGAAGGCGCCATACCGCCTGTACTCGCCGCAAGACACGCCCAGCACCTGGCGATTGTCGCAAAGGTTGACCTCGCCGCGATGACAGAAAAAGCAGTGACCGCAGTAGACCGTCGAATCGAACGTAATGCGTTCCCCGGGACGGAATGCCCTCACCTCCGCGCCCACTTCCTCCACTATCCCCGCCGCCTCATGGCCCATCACCACCGGCGGAATACGCCGCCCCGTGGTGCCGTCATATCCATGCACATCGCTGCCGCAGATGCCGCAGGCCTTCACCCGCACCAGAAGATCGCGCGGGCCCATCGGGGGTTGCGGAAGATCGGTTAACTCCAGATGCTTATAAGAAGAAAGTAGAAGAGCGTTCATAACAGGTCCTTCTTAGTATCTCTTGCCCGGTGGATGCCATCGCGCCTATGCGGTTCAATCGGTTTGGTCATTGCCTGCACTGCTAAGTGCAGCATTCAAGCAGGAGGAACGACCATGAGAGTTGAAAATATCTTATTTCCGATTGATTTTTCCGTTCAGAGCCGGGCGATGAATTCAGACGTTGAGTGGTTGGCAACCCATTTCAACTCTCGACGAGTCACTCTGCTTCATGTCTTCGAGGTGCCGGCGAGTTGGTACAACGGGGGCGAAGCTCTGCCTATGATCGCTCCCGACTTCATGGAGTACGCCTCGGAAGCAATTCGGCGACATCTTCTGCAGCCAGGCCTTCCGTGAGGTCAACGGGGAAGTCTGTGCCGGCTTCCTGCTGCATTCTCGCAATCTCATCTCGCGCCCAAGCCACCAAACAGGACGCAGATCTTGTCGTCATCGGACGCGGTAGAGCGCAAGCCGCGTTTGGAACCCTCAGAACTCATTCCTATGAGATTATTCGCGAAGTTCCATGCCCAGTGCTTAGCTTTTCCATGGAGGAAAGTGCCCGCGAGTTATCGAGCGATCCATCCGAGGCTGCATCGAAATGGGACAAATTGGGTGATGTCGCGCAGCAATTGCGCCAAAGCACTTATCGGCCGGGCATTTCCCCGGATGATACAAGTAGAGAACTGTGCGAAAGTGGGGCAATCGTTGGGATCGCGACAAATTGAAGCGTCGCAAACCGAGGGTCTCTAAATTGCCATGAATTAAGTGTTCGTAAGTAGGAGACTAAGGTGCTGGAAGTGGTTCATTCCGTCGTGCTCGCCGGGCAAGGCCTTCTTCGTTGGCCGCGAGGCGAGGAACGCGTTCCGTACAAGGTGACAGTGGGGCTCGATAGCTCCATTGCCGGAATACGGGTTGGCCCGCCAGTGCCCCACATTTTGCGGCGGCCCAGCCGTCACGGTCTCATCTTTTTGCACATGCCGGAAGGGCGGAGGCTTGCACTGAACGTCGCACCGAATGGTTACTTGTCACCCGATGGCCCGATCGAAAGAAGCTTGGACAGTCAGGATTGGTGGATTGATACGACTCCCGGGCTCCCATTCGAAACACCCGATCGGTACACACTGGCGATGAGAAAGGGGGCGGTCGAGATTTTCGAGTCGCATGCCAGCCCGGAAGAGGCGGAGGCTGCCTACCGTACGTCGGCGGCTGTGGATATCGCCGAGATATGGCCTCCATTCGGAAGACCGATCCGCCTCAAGTGAGGGGTGACGTGAGACAAATAGCATCGATTATTTCAAAGCCATTGAAGAGCAGGAACTTTCGAGCGCGGAAGGGCACTCCACCCGCACTTCCACTTCTGAAGCGGCATCCGCCGATCGATAGACCCGCTCCGTAGCCGTCCGATAATCGTCGGGCTTGGCCGTCGGAATGTTGGTGAAGGTTTGTGGATTGCGGTCGACCAATGGAAACCAGGAACTTTGTATTTGGATCATGATCCGATGCCCTTTTAGAAAACAGTGATCGATGTCCGGCATGGAGAACGCAATCTTCTCGATATGCGCCGGCACGAAAGCGGCTGGCCTTTCGAAGCTATGGCGAAACTTGCCGCGAAACGGCTCGCCCCGCACCAGTTCCCGATAACCCGCCAGACTAGCGGCGGCGTCCGGAAACACATCGATCAGCTTGACCACGTAATCCGAATCCGTTCCAGTCGTGGCTACAAATAATTTCGGAGACACCGGACCAACCATGGTCAGATCCGTTTCCAGGGGCTTCGTTACATATGTCAGAACGTCGGCTCGGCCTTCGAGGAAACGTTGGTCTGCGTCCATGTATTCCCGGGGCATTGCGTCGGTCGGCTTGGCGACGAACGGCACCGGATTGTTAGGATCGCTCACGTACTCGTCGAATGCCCCAGCTTCGGTGGGTGGTGACTGATCGATCGATCGTGAGGCGCGAAAGTAGAGATGCATCGTTTGCGTGTTCGAGGGCGGCCACTGGTCCTCGTTATGCCACCGATTCTTGCCGGTCTCGAAAACGATGGCCCTCGAAAGCTTTGGATCCGCGGCGCCTTTCAAATAATGCAGGAAGAACGGAAGCTCGATTTCATTCTGGAAATAGTCGGAGGTCTTCGCATCGAAATGGATGTCTCCCAGACGATCGCCTTCCGTTCTCGCCCATCCGCCATGCGACCACGGACCCATGACGAGTGTTTCTTTCGTGTTGGGCGATTGTGTTTCGATATCGCGGAACGTCTTGAGCGTTCCTGCCAGATCTTCCGCATCGAACCATCCGCCTACAACCAGAACCGCCGGCCGGATATTCTGTAAGTGCGGCAAAATATCGCGTTCCTTCCAGAAGGCATCGTAGTTGGGGTGGTCAAGGACGTCTGTCCAGTATAAATTCCGAAAGTGAAAATATTTCGGATTCGAGTTCGCGACTGAGCCCAGATCGAGGTAGAACGCATAACCATCCTTGGTTGGATAGCTGAACAGCGGTTCCTCTGCGTGAGAGGTGGGATTGTCTTGCTTGCCGAAGATTCGATAAAAGCTGAAGTTTGCCGCCAAAAAGAAAGCGCCGTTATGAAAGGCGTCGTCTCCCATATATAGGTCGGAGACTGGCGCTTGCGGCGAGGCCGCCAACAAAGCCGGGTGTGCGTCGATCATGCCCGCTGACGTATAGAAGCCCGGATACGAGATCCCTACGAGCCCGGCTTTGCCGTTGTTGCCGGGAACATTTTTAAGCAGCCAATCGATGGTGTCGTAGGTATCTGTGCTCTCGTCGGCGTCTTTAGGGCCGCTATGGACGTTGTGCTCCGGCGTCATCTCCTTCCAGACACCTTCCGACATGAAGCGACCGCGAACGTCTTGGTAGACGAAAATGAACTTTTCCGCTGCGAACTTCGATCCCGGGCCCAGCATTCTCGGAAAATGGTGCAGCCCGTATGGCGCGACGCTATAGGGCGTCCGCGTCACCAGGAACGGATATTTCTGCGACCTGTCCTTTGGAACGTAGACCGCGGTGAATAGGCGCACGCCGTCGCGCATGGGAATGCGGTACTCAAACTTGGTGTAGTTGTCTGGAAGCTTGAAATCCGGCGTCAAGGCCAGACTGCCGGATGCTGCGCAGAGGATTGCCGATAAGATTCGAGACAACTGCATGACACTTATCGTAAACTGGCAAATAAAAGGCGAATAGGTTTGCTGGACACGGACCAACAGCTTGCGCAGTTGAAACAACGGATTGCAGCGATCAACCATAGATTTGCTGCCCGGGAGGCTGCGAGACCCGCCCCACCGATCCCTCAACGGGAGCCACAGGCCCGATTCTTTATAGAGGAATGGTCGGAAGGCTCCGTTATGTCGAACGAATTTGGGGAACACTTCGAAACCGAGCGCCTGTTTCCAGCGCACAGGCCGCACGGGTCCGCGGACGTGGGTGCGCTGTCGGAACTGCCGGATGACTTTTTTGATGTGCTCAGCGAAGGCGCGGTACCCGCGATTCGTCCGGAGCGTCTGGCCTTCCTGGACACCGAGACCACCGGCCTTGCAGGAGGAACGGGCACCTACGCCTTTTTGATCGGCGTTGGCCGCATTGAACGGGACGGCTTCCATGTCCGGCAGTTTTTCATGCGCGAATACGCCGAGGAACGGAGCCTGCTCGCCGCCTTGAATCAACATCTGGAAGGCTTTGATGTGCTGGTCACGTACAATGGCCGCGCTTACGATCAACCGCTTCTCGAAACGCGATATCGCATCACCCGTCACAAACCGCCGTTTGCTCGATTGACGCATCTGGATTTACTCTATGGTGCGCGGCGGCTTTGGAAACTGCGGCTCGAGAGCTGCCGGCTGGTGCAGTTGGAGCGGCAGATTCTCGGTGTGGAACGCGAGGGCGATCTGCCGGGCGATCTTATCCCTTACGTGTATTTCGAATACCTTCGATCACGAGAGGCCCGGCGCCTGGTCCCGATTTTCCACCACAATGCGATGGACATTCTGACGTTGGGTTGCTTAACCGCGATTGTTCCGGCGGCGTTTCGTAACACAGATGCCGAATCGCTTGCTCGAGCTGGGGTGCGGCGCGGCGAGGACCTAGCGGGGATTGGACGATGGCTCGTTTCGGCAGGCGAATCGGAGCGGGCCATTGATTTGTTGAAGCGCGCCGTCGAAAGAGGGCTTCCTGACCGGTTGTTGTTTCGGACCTTATGGGACATCGCGCTTCTCGAAAAGAAACTCGGCCGGCCCCATGCTGCGCGGCAGGCGCTGGCCGAGATCGCCGGTTGCCGTAACGAATATCGTGTCCTGGCGCTCGAGGAACTGGCGAAATATTACGAGCATGAAGAGAAAGATTACGTTTTGGCGCTTGAATTCACGTGTAAAGCGCTGACTTTCGGTCCCTCAACGGCGCTGGACCACCGGCGATCGCGGTTGGAGCGAAGAGTCGCTAAGCCCAGGAATCGGCTCCTTCTGTAATATCTGTTTCCGTTTGTGCTCGGCCATTGGTATTTCGACGTGCGGCTGCGGGGTCCACAGTAGCGGCTTTCAGGCCAGGATCCAAAGCTGAGCGCCCTTACGTAACAATAAAAGATCGGCTGGCGCGGTCCTCCAGTAAGGGTTGACAAAGCGTGCCAGCGGTCAGAAACGAGTATTCCAAGCGATGAAATACCTTCTTGCCGTTGTATGTGCCGCATCCAGCCTTTTGCCTTTGGGGACGGCTCAGCGGCCAACAAATCCGGCCTCTATGCAGACGTTTCAGATTCCTAGTCACGGAGCATTGCTCAATGCTTTCGTCTACGTGGCTGCGGGGGCCGGTCCTCATCCGGCGGTTATCCTGCTACACGGGTTTCCCGGAAACGAGCGGAATCTGGATCTCGCTCAGGATATCCGCCGTGCAGGATGGGATGTTCTGTACTTCGACTATCGCGGATCCTGGGGCTCACCGGGGGATTTCTCGTTCTCTCATGCGATTGAAGACACGGCTGCGGCCACCGCTTATTTGCGCGCCCCTGCGACGGTCAAATTGCTGCGGCTTGATCCTGCTCGCATCGTTCTCATTGGGCACAGCATGGGAGGTTTCATGGCGGTACAAGGCGCGGCCGCAGACCCGGCGATCATCGGCCTGGGAACGATCTCAGCAGCCGATCTGGGTGGCCGCATACCGCAACCATTGCCGATGGACCGTGAGCAGACCGCGTTGCAAGCGCTGTCTCACGGGTATGCGCGGGAGGGCATGGCGCCTCTGTCCGGCTGCACGCCCGAAGGGCTCGCTCATGAGACGCTTGCCCATATAGCGCAGTGGCGCTTCCTTGCTAAAGTTGAAGCTCTCAAAAGCCGGCCTGCCCTCATCGTTACGTCCGACGATGGCTTGGCGCAAAATAACGATGCGTTTGCGGCCGCACTAAGGAGCGCAGGCGATACACATGTAACCACGATCCATTTCGAGACGGATCATTCGTACTCCGATCAGCGGACCGCTCTCTCCACAGCGGTCCTCCAGTGGCTGGGGACGTTGTCTCCAGAGCACTGACCGGAAAGAATTCTACCGGGAGCGGGTCCTGCGGAGATACGCCAATGCACAGAGGCCCACGCCGATAAGCCCGAGCGCCGCTGGCTCGGGAATGGGGGACGAGGCGACGCCGGCTATGCCAACGGTAAAAGCATAGTAACTCTCGAAAGTGGGATTGGTCCAAGTCAGACTGGAGTACGTGCCATTAAACTGGATAACTCCATTTCCCTCGGCGCCCAAGACATCATTTCCGGAAACAGTGATGCTGGACCCTCCATACTCGGCGGATGGGCCGCCCGCTTCCAGCGTGAACGGTTCTGCCGCGGTGAAATCGAATGATGCTTGATTGCCTGGCGCTCCTAAACTCCAAATCGCTAAGACCGGATCGGTTATCGCCGACGAAAATGTAAGCGTGTTTGTCGTGGTCACTCCACCGGTAAGCGCAATGGCATTAAACGATTGTGGTGGTGTATTTCCCACTGTACCCCCGCTAAAGGTACCTGTGGGAGTCCAACTGGGATAGTTGGCTAGCAATCCTGAGTTTTGTCCGCTGTAGCTGACCGTTAGACTCGGCGAAGATGCAATCGTCCCGCTGGCGGTACCGGGGCTACCCGCGCTAGCGCTTGACCAATCAGTCCAAACGATGGTTGACGCTTGAGCCGGCAAAGCCGCCCCAAAACTACCCACGATTACTGTCACGGCACATCGAATAAATCGCTCACATTTACCGGTCATAACTACATGCTCCGAAAGTAGTCTAACCGGGAACAAAATATCCCCACAAGCGGTTCTGGTACTGACTACCGGCGGGAAATTACTGGCATTGTGCGTCACCCGATCAACCGATGGCATGTTGGTGGACGCAACTCACCTTGGTTTTTTCCGCACGCAACCCCACTGGGCGACTAACTTCAGACTCTGGCATAAAATGAAGGTACGTGAGAACCGCCGGGTCCTGCACGCTTGCACTAATACTCCTCCTCTTCTCATCTTGCGGTGGGAACGGCCCGAGCGCCCGCACTGCAACCAGTTCTTCCATGTGGGCAACGATCCCATCGGCCACCATCATTCGCCCCGGTACGACATTCCAAGCGAATCCCAATCCGATTGTGGTATCGACGACCCCGCGAGTAGGCGCCACTACTCTTATTTGGCACGCTCCTGTGGCTAAGGTCGAAATTCATGTGGGCTCGCCGGATGGCAGGTTGTTTGTGGAAGGCGGAAGCGACGGCCATGCCACGACTGGACGGTCGGTCACTAACAACACGATCTTCTATCTCCAGGACGCGACGGCCACGAAACCCACCGGCCGCGATGCAATGCTTGCCATCCTTCCCGTTGCTGTCCGCTAGGCAAAAGATCTAACGGATTTCTGTTCATACAAAAATTAATTCTTGTCTAAACTGTCGATTCATTCTGCGAAACTACTTGGTACGCTATACTCACTCAATGACGGAGGGGGTAATTTCGTTGTCGAGGCCGGTATTCAGGAGCGCAAAGGGCGTGTTCGCCCTTAAACATTGCGCGATTATTTCGTGCTTCTGCTTAAGCCTTCTGGTTACGTCCACGGCTTGCTCCAGTAAGAGCGCGGACCGGGAAAAGTCGGCCGCACCTAATGGATCCGCGGCTCCCGCTGCGGTTATTATTCGAGATGGCGTCACCTTTTCTGCTGACCCAGACCCCATCGTAGGGCAGGGAGCGGTTAAGCTTGGCAAAACCACTCTGTCCTGGAAAGCGCCGGTAAAGACCGTTCAGATTCGTCTGGGCTCTCCGGATGGGAAGCTTTTTGTCATCGGTGGCGGCGCTCAGCAGGCCGAAACAGGCGCTTGGGTGACGAACGGAATGACCTTCTTCCTCCAAGACAACACTGCTATGAATCCGACCGATTCCAGCGCGACTCTCGCCAAGCTGACTATGGTCGTAAAATAATTCGGGCGACTTGCGTTCAGGCATCCTAAGCAGTTGTCCGATTTCACCCAACTCTTAAGACGAAACCGCAATTACCGGTTCACCTGGATCGGCCAAATTGTCAGCGAGGTGGGCGACCACTTCAATAATGTCGCGGTTTTGAGCCTGGCCATCGCGTACACCCACAGCGGTTCGGTCATTGCCGGCATCATGCTGTCCCGCGCCATCCCTGCCGTGTTGGTAGGTCCGGTGGCGGGCGTATTGCTGGACCGCTTTGATCGCAGGCGCATCATGATCGCGAGCGACCTCGCTCGTGCTGTGATCGCGATTGGCTTCATCGCCGCGGTTGCTTACCGGCAGACGTGGCTCCTATATCTTCTCAGCGCACTGCTGATGGTTGCGTCGCCCTTCTTTACGAGCGGACGTTCCGCCATTCTCCCCTCTATCGCGAGCGAAGAAGAACTGCATTCGGCCAATTCGCTCACCCAGACGACCGGATGGGTGACGCTCACTATCGGCGCCTATTTCGGCGGCACCACCGTGGCTCAATTCGGCTATCAGATCGCGTTCGTATTCAATTCTCTATCGTTTCTGGTTTCGGCTTTTTGCATCTGGCGCCTCCGTTCGGTCGAAGGCCATTTCCGCGCCATCAGCCACACCCTCGACGAGACGAAAGTGGTCCGGCCCTGGCACGAATACCGCGAAGGCCTTCGATGCATGGTTTCAAATCCGCTTATTCTTGGGATCGGACTGCTCTCGGTCGGATGGGCCAGCGGCGGTGGCGCCGCGCAAGTGCTGTTCACGCTCTTTAGCGAGCAAGTCTTCAATCGCGGCCCTGCCGGTCTCGGACAACTTTGGAGCGTTGCCGGCGTCGGCCTCGTCATCGGAGGCATCATTGGGAATCGCCTAGGCAAAACCATCAAGTTTCGCGCGTATAAACGAACGGTTTTCTTCTGCTTTCTGCTGCACGGCGGCGCGTATATCGTCTTTAGCCAGATGCAGAGCTGGGGCTTGGCGCTGTTCTTCATGGGCCTCTCACGCGCCGCGGTAGCCGTCAGCTCCGTCCTCAACTGGTCCATTCTTCTCAAGCACGTCGAGAACCGCTTCCGCGGCCGCGTCTTCTCCACCATCGAAACGATGAATTGGTCCACGATGATGCTCTCCATGCTCGCCGCCGGCAGCGCGTCCATCTACTTCAGCGTGCGCGCTATCGGTGCGGTTTCCGGCTTGTTCAGCTCTTCAACCGCCGTTTTTTGGGGGCTCGCTGACGCCGCCGGCAAGCTTCCCGAACCGGCCCTTACCGAGGATGATGCGGCCGTCGAAATCCACGGCGACCCCACTTCCTGAAGCCTCAAATCCGTCAAGACAACTACTTCTTTGTGAGCTCCTGGTAAACCACCCCGGTAAAGGTTGGGAACGCCGGGCCCCGTCCGCCCTGAGCCGGTGAAGCGTCTCCTACCGCTTCCTGGATCTGATCCAAAGATTTGCCTTGTGCCACCAATTCTTTGATCTTCGCCCGCTTCGCCTCGGCGTGTTCCAGATATTGTTGAACCTGAGCTTTCGTCTCCGGACCACCGTGTCCCGGAATGAAAGTGTCCGCGTCCAGCGCCGCAATACCCTTTGCGGTTTCAATCCATCCTTCCGACGATCCATTTTTTTGCAGATGGATTAGCGGATCGGGCCGGTTAGTAATGATGTCTCCTGTGAAAACGATCTTCTGCTTTGGCAAATAAATGACCAGGTCTCCGCTGGTGTGCGCCGGCGCCCAGTGCAGCAGTTCGATCGGCACGCCGTCCAGCTTCAAACGATCCCGGCTTTTCGTAATCACCCGCGTAGGCAGGCGGTCGGCTGGCGGTGCGCCCTTCCCCCCAGCGGCGATCGCTTGTTCCATCTCTTTTTTGTCATTCTCCTGGGCAATGATGGTGATGCCTTTCGGAAAGGCGGCCAGGCCGTTCACATGATCCCCATCGCTGTGCGTAAGAATCACCGTGTTAACCGGTTTCGGCGTAATCTTGGCGATGTCGTCCAATAATTCCTTCCCGGCCGCCGGCGTAATCTTCGTGTCGATGACAATAACGCCTTTATCCCCGGCGATGACTCCGCTATTTCCACCGGCGCCTTCCACCCAGGAAACGTTGTCTCTCAGCGAATGAACCACTAAGGGCGCGGGACCTTGCGCCTTCGCCAACATCGCGAGAGCGCTGAGACCGGTGATCAAGACAATTCCAACCGACGACGTTCGTGTCATTGAGCGATTATTCTTTCACCAAAGACTGTAGCAGTTCAGATTGGCGCCCGTATGCTGTCCAATGACAAGACAGAGTAAAATGTTAAGACCGCGTCTCATAAGCGCTGGCTGATTGTGACCGGCGGAAGAGAGGCCGAATACAACGTATGAGCGACGCAGCTCGGCAATTGTTTGTGGAAGAAGCAGGCGGCAAGGGAGAGACCCTTATTTTTGTCCACGGGTTAGGCGGGACGGTAAACACCTGGTATCCCCAGACGCAGATTCTGAAGCGAGATCGCCAGCTGATTTGTTATGATCTGGCCGGATCGGGCCGGTCTTCACTCGAAGAGCGCATCTCTATCGAATCGCACGTAGAGGATCTGGAGAGGATTATCGAGCAATCGGGAGCCAAGACCGTACATCTCGCCGGCCATTCCATGGGAACGATCGTTTGCCAGCATCTCGCCGTCAAATCGCCCGAACGAGTTGCAAGCATGATGCTTGTTGGCGCGTTCGGTGAACCGCCGGAGGCAGCTCGTGACGCCATTCGGCAGAGAGCGGAGAAAGTGCGATCGGGCGGCATGCGTGCCATAGCGGATGCGATCGCCGCGGCGGGCACGTCTTCGGATTCGAAGGTCAATCATCCGGCAGCCGTCGCCTTTGTGCGCGAAAGTCTAATGGCTCAGAATCCCGAAGGTTACGCGCGCAACTGCGAAGCGCTGGCCGATGCGCGAGCCGCCGATCTTTCCCGCGTTGGCTGTCCTGTACTCCTGATCACGGGCGAGGAGGATCGGTCGGCGCCGGTCGCCGTAGCGCGCTCTCTCGACAGCGCATTGGTTGACTCTGAACTCCAATTGCTACCCGGATGCGGCCATTGGGCCACAGTGGAAAGACCCAAACAAGTCAATTACTTGATGTCGCTCTTCACGGCACGTCAGCGTCGAAAGAGCGCGTGACCGGAGCTCCGTATGCCTAAGATCCTGTTCACAAACGCCTTCATTTTTGAAGGCACCGAAAAGAGCTTGAGACCCGGCGAAGTATTGGTCGAAGGAAACCGGATTGTTAGTGTCGCGGCTCCCGGCGAGCAGCTTCCCAGAGCGGGTTGCGAGGTCCTGGATTTGGCAGGGGCGACCCTGATGCCAGGCCTGATCAATACTCATTCCCACATGACCTACAACAACGGCACAACAGTCAAGGAACTGACCGCGATGCCGGTGGAAGAGCACGTCCTTTGGACTATGCACAACGCCCGGATGGCGCTCGATATGGGGTTCACGGCTGCCATTGGCGCAGCGTCCGCAAAGCCGCGCCTCGATATCGTTATCCGAAACGAAATCAATGCCGGCAAAATACCGGGGCCGCGACTGCTAGCCGGATCTCCCGAACTTACCGTCACGGGTGGATTAGCCGATGACAATCAACTGAATCAACAACACCCATCCATCTCGATTGTTTGCGACGGAGCCGGCGAGTTCAGGAAAGTGACGCGCATGCTGATCCGTGAAGGCGTGGATCTCATCAAATTCAACAATTCCGGCGATAGTTTCTGTTTCCCTCGAATGGCCGGTTACCATAATCCGATGACGGACGACGAGGTGCAAGCCATATCCGAGACCGCTCACAATGTGGGCAAGCGCCTGGCCGCGCACGCGCATGCTGATTCGTCCGTTCGGCAGTGTCTTAAGTTTGGGGTTGAATTCATTTTCCACGCTACCTTTGCCACGGACCAGACGATTGACAAGCTTGCATCATCGCACCGCCGTCACTATGTTTCGCCTGCCATTGCCGCCCGATACAACACCACTTACGAAGCTGCCGAGTGGGGTATAACCACTGACGTCGCGGAAATGATAGGCAATAAACGGGAGCTCGAAGAAGGCATCAAAGTAATGCGCAAGATGCATTCGGCCGGCATTAAGGTCCTACCCTTCGGCGATTACGGCTTCGCCTGGCTGCCACACGGCACGGAGTCGCGCGATTTGGAACATTTCGTGAATCTGTTTGGCTTTGAGCCTTGGGAAGCGCTGCGAGCCGCCACCGCATATAGCGGTGAAGCATGGGCCGGCGAAACGGGCGAAAAGCTTGGACGTGTACGAGAAGGATATCTGGCCGACCTGATAGTCGTCGATGGAAATCCCTTACTTGATCTCAGCCTGCTGCAGGACCGGCACGCCTTGCTCGCAATCATGAAAGACGGCGCGTTTTATAAGCGATTCCAGGGACGGGCTGTGGCGGAGCTTCCCCAAGCCTGAACTGCAAGGACATCCCGAACGCCGCTTCACCGGCCATTCGCTACGCCGCCTGCAAAACGATCGCGTCGATTTGCGCCCGCTCTTCGTTCGAGAGAGCCCAACTCGCAGCCAGCGCGTTTGCTTTCACCTGTTCGGGAGTCTTCGCGCCGGCAATAACCGATGCAATGCCTTCCTGGGCGGCTAGCCAGGAAACCGCTAGTTCCAGCAGCGAATGCCCCCGCGACGATGCGAAGCTATAAAGCGATTCGACCAGTTCGAGGTTGCTCTCCGTGAACACCTTGGGTCCCCAACCATCTTTGCCGCGACTCTTTTCCGGGATAGGCTGCCCCTTGCGGTACTTGCCGGTCAGAAGACCATTGGCAAGCGGAAAGTATGGGATGAACGCGAGCCCGTGCCGTTTGCATTCCGGAAGCACTTCTGCCTCAGGGGAGCGATTCAACAAACTGTATTCGTTCTGAACGCTCACAAAACGTGGCGCGCCCGCTTTGGCCGCTGCTGCAGCTTCACGGAGCTGGTCCGCTGTGAAATTTGAGCAGCCGATTTCGCGAACCTTGCCCGCCTTTACCAGTTCGCCCAAAGCACCCAGGGTATCGGCGATTGGAGTCTGGGGATCGGGAGTGTGGAGCTGATAGAGGTCGATATAATCGGTCTTCAGCCGGCTTAGGCTTGCATCGACGGCCTCTCGGACATACGCGGGACTTGCTCCCGACTTCCCCTCGCCCATGCTGAACCCGAACTTGGTTGCAAGCACGACCTCGTTACGCCGATCTCCAAGAGCATCGGCCAGGTACTCCTCGCTCTCCCCGGCGCTATACATGTCGGCGGTGTCCACGAAGTTAATGCCTGCCTCCAGCGCAGCATCCACCACCGCATGCGTGGCTTCTTTGTCGATACGCCAGCCGAAGTTATTACAACCCAGGCCGGCCACCGAAACTTCCAACGCGCCAATTCGTCGACGTTCCATTTGTTAGTAGACTCCTTCGCAAAAACTTATCTGAATTACCATTTATCGAACTACGCTTACTTCCCGTCAGGGCGAATTCCTGCTTAGAAACTGCCGGATGTAATCATGGCTCTGCGCAAGGGCCCTTTTCCTTGTCTCCAGCGTCGCTTCATAAGCACGATCTTCGACCTCCACACAAACCGGCCCATCGTAACGCGTATCGCCTAGCGCCGAAAAGAATCGCCCCCAATCCACCTCGCCGAGACCAGGTAATTTGGGCGAATGATATTCCAACGGATGCGCAAGCACTCCCACCTCATTGAGCAGATGCCGATGAACTCTGGCATCCTTCAGGTGCACGCGGAAAATCCGCGCGGCAAATTCGTACAGCGGCTTCGTATAGTCCATCTGTTGCCATAACAGATGCGAAGGGTCGTAGTTCAGACCAAAATTCGGATCCGGAATTTCTTCGAACATGCGCCGCCAGATTGCAGGACTGGCGGCAAGGTTCTTGCCCCCGGGCCATTCATCGCGCGTAAAGAGCATTGGGCAATTCTCAATCGCGATTTTGATGCCGTGATCCCGCGCATACCGGATCAGGTCGGGCCACACTGCACGAAAAAGCGGCCAATTATCTTCGGTAGAACGCGTCCAGTCACGTCCAACGAACGTGCTGACGACAGACAACTCCAGCCTTTTAGCGGCATCGATCACACGCCGCAAATGCGCGGCGCCTACCTTCGCTTCTTCGGCATCCGCCGTCAACAGGTTTGGGTAATAACCCAGTCCACTGATCGTCACGCCGGTTGAACTCAAGCTATCCCGAATGCGAGCGGCGGCCGCATCGTCCAGAGCGGCCGCGTCGATATGCGTGACACCGGCGTAGCGCCGATCGGCTCTTCCCACGGGCCAGCACATGATCTCGACACACTCGTAACCGGTATGGCGGGCGAAGCTCAGCACTTCATCCAGGGAGAGATCGGGGAGAATGGCGCTTACGAAGCCAAGTTGCATTAAGACTCCCCTGCAATCGCTCCTAGAAACCATTTCGCCCCTGCCTGTGCCACCTCGCCATCCTGGCTGGATGCGGCACATCCACTGACGCCGACCGCCCCAACGATCGATTCGTCGACAACGACCGGAACGCCCCCTTCAAAGGGCAAAATATCCAATTTCAGGAGGCTGGTTACTCCGGACGCCAAACCGGCTTCAAAGGCCTTGGTCGGCGCCTTAAAAATAACCGAGGTGCGCGCCTTGTCCTGTGCAACCACAACGCTGCCGATCGGCGCGCCATCCATTCGTTCCAGGTAGAGAAGGTTCCCGCCGTCGTCCACCACTGCAATCACCACGCTCCAGGAATTATTGAGCGCGAATTGTTCAGCGGCCTCGGCGATCCTCTTGGCGCTGGCGAGCGTCAAAACATTCTTTCCAATCAAAAGCGGCAAAGCCATCGCATGAGAATAATCCCACAGAAGCTGCCGCTGTGGCAAGATTTTTGAGACGCCGTCTAAAAAAATTCGGCAGGCGGGGGATAGGTCGGGCTCTCAAGCCGTTCCATTGGAGATTTGGGCTTGAAAGCCCAGCGATCCCGAAATAGCTTCCGCAGCCTTCATCACGCCAGCGGCCAAAGCGGATGTCCGATCCCGTGTAATCCGGAAAACCGGTCCAGCAATACTGACGGCGGCGACCACGTCTCCGGAGGATGCGAAGACTGGAGCTCCAATACAGCGCAATCCATCTTCGCGCTCTTCGTCGTCTATCGCGTAGCCGATGCGGCGAATCG
Source organism: Bryobacteraceae bacterium (assembly GCA_036272835.1). Lineage (GTDB taxonomy): Bacteria > Acidobacteriota > Terriglobia > Bryobacterales > Bryobacteraceae > Bog-105. Next base: position 99,044 of record DATAXY010000006.1, on the reverse strand, counting down.
ATTCCAATTCCTTGCGAAACATGTCGTGAGACGTGATCGTGTTACGCGTGTATCGCTCAAACGTTCGTTTATGCAGGAATCGCTCTAATTCGTCCGGTGTGTTAAAGGCCAGAATGGCCTTGCCGAGCGAAGAACAATGGGCCGGATGCCGCGTTCCAATGGTGCTGGGTGTCCGTAATGTTTGCGTGCTCTCCCAGTTCAGCAGAGAGACAATCTCGTCGGCGCGCATGACGCCAATGTGGGCCGTTTCGCCCGTTTCAGCCACCAGGTCGCGCAGGCGCGGACGGGCGACCTGGTAGATGTCGAGGCGCGACAGCGCGGACAAACCCAATTCGATAATGCGTGACCCCAGCCGATACTTGCCGGTGTCGCCATCCTTCTCGACATACCGGCTCGATTCGAGCACCATAATCAGCCGATGTGTCGTGCTCTTATGGAGTTGCAGCCTCTCTGCAAGCTCTGTGATACCTTGTCCCATCCCGTCGGAAGACAAAATGTCCAATATTTGAAAGGTTCTGTCTAGAACTTGACTTCGGTAGACCTCGGATTTGGTTGCCTGGGGCATTGGGAAACAATAGGTTACCGAGAAGTATAGCGTATTTTGAGGGGTTTCGCACAGTCTTACATCGCGATAGGCCGATTTGTATACTACAGGTTGGTTGAAAATGAGACGGAGTACCATAACTGTCTCGCACTGGTGGAGAAAGGGGCGGCCATGAAGTCTTTGGGCGGAAACGAATCGGTCGAGCGGCAGATGCCGACGCGGAGAGCACTATTGGGTTCCGGGGCTGCGGCCTCACTGGCGTTCAGCCAAAACGCATTCTCGGCTCCGGTGGAACCGGCTGCCTTGCCTTTCACGGTTTCGATCAATATCGAAATCATGTTTCCCCGCACCATGCCGCGGGCCCAACGGCTGGAAGTGGTTGCCGCGCAAGGCATGAAAGCCTTCAGTTTCTGGCACGCCACCGAGCGGGAACAAGACGCCATGCTTGAGGTAATGAGCCGGACGGGTCTCAAATGCGCCAGCGTTTCCGGTACGGCCAAGGCCGGAGGAACTACCGGTCTGACCAAACCGGGCGCCGAACAAGCCTACTTGGACGAGATCGCAGAATTCGTGAAGGTCGCCAAGAAAATGGGAGGCGCTCTGCCCATCATTTTTCCGGGTGCGCTTCAGCCTGATATCCCTTGGGAGACGCAACGCGCAAATCTGGTCAGAGGACTGCGCCTGGCCGGCGAGATTGCGCACGAACACGAAATTGTACTTACGCTGGAACCTGAAGACCAATACGAGAGTCCGCACATGGCCATTCACAAGTGCTCCGAGGCGTTCCCCATCATCGAGGAAGTCGCTCATCCGAATGTGAAGATTTGTTTCGACATCTATCACCTGCAATTGAGCGAGGGGAACATCACCAACAACCTGAAAATGGGGCTGGAGAAGGACTGGATACGCCTGGTTCAGATTGGCGAATCCCCGGGCCGGAAGGAACCTGGCACCGGAGAGACCGATTACGGATACATCTTCCGCGTGCTGCGAGCCGCCGGATACACTGGCTACGTGGATACCGAGCACGGCACAACTTCGACGCCGGAATACGCCATCAATGTCGTGAAGAAACTCGCGCTCCAAGCCTAACGATTTCGCATGACAAAAATTAAAGCGGGCATTGGGGGACCTGCTCAAAATGAGCAAATTGGATAACGATCACGTGATTTTGAACGTGCATATGCAGGCAGCGCCTGGATTCGAGGCTGAACTAGCAGAGCACTTATCGTCGATGGTAGGCCCGACTCGAAATGAGCCAGGATGCATTACGTATCAACTTCATCGCGATCCGGAGGATCCGTCGAAATTCATGTTCTATGAACGATTCGAGAGCCAGGCAGCGCTTGATGAGCACGGCGAGACTCCACACCTTCGGAGATTCCGCGAATATCGCGCCAAGTTTCCTGAGCGAATCGCTTCGACGATTGTGACCAAGTGGCGGGCTTTCGCGTAGGTCGCATTGCACATGCCGGAAGAAAATTATACGCCTCCCAATGAGGCGCCTCCCTGCCGCATTCCCCGAGTTCTCACAGGTCAGAAGGCGCTCGTCACCGGAGCCAGTAAAGGCCTCGGCCAAGCCATGGCCATTGGGTTTGCGCAGGCCGGTGCTGACGTCCTGGTGAATTACAACAGCGACCAGGCCGGCGCCATCGAAACCAAACGGATCATCGAGGAGAATGGCGCCAAGGCAGTCGTCTTCCGGGCCGACGTCTCCAGGGAAAACGAGGTTCGTGACATGTTTCAATGCATGCACGACTCGTTCGGCCGGCTGGACATCTGCGTAGCCAATTCGGCAATTCAGCTAAACGCCAAAGTGGATGAAATGAGCCTTGACGAGTGGCAGCGCGTGATCGACGTCAATCTCACCGGAATGTTCCTCTGCGCTCGCGAGGCCGTGCGCGCATTTAAGCGCCAGGGAATCGATCGCTCGATTTCATATGCGTGCGGCAAGATGATCTTCATCAGCTCGGTGCATGACATCGTCCCATGGGAAGGCCACGCAAACTATGCGGCTGCCAAAGGCGCGCTCATGCTATTTATGAAGAGCCTCGCCCAGGAGGTCGCCCATCTGCGAATTCGCGTCAATGCGATTTCGCCGGGAGCTATTCGAACGCCGATGAATGTCGAAAAGTTGACCTCGCCGGAGATCTTCGATCGCGTTTTGCTCAAGCTGATCCCCTGCAAACGAATCGGAGAGCCGGAAGATGTTGCGCAGGCTGCCGTATGGCTCGCTTCCGACCAGTCGGACTACGTGCACGGCACCACGATCTACATTGATGGCGGAATGACGCTGTATCCTGGCTTCATTGGAGCTGGGTAACATCGACATGAATACCGAACGACTTGATCGAATGCGCAAAGCCATGGAGGCTGTGCGTTTAGACGCCTTAATCCTTCGACTGCCCGAAAACGTTGTTCTACTCAGCGGATTTTGGCCGATGATCGGAGCATCGACGCTGGTTTTCCCCCGCGATGGCAAGGCGTCCATACTCATTCCCGGCTGTTGGGAGAGAGAAGCGAGCCCTTCAATTTGGGAAGCTGAGCCCCAGTTTTTCGAATTCGGCCTGCTCGGCGCACCGGATCCAGCGGGCGTCCTGCACGATTTTCTATCGTCGTCGGCCCGGAAAGGCCAATGGAAACGCATCGGGTATGAAGGCAGTTTTACGGCGCTTGCTCCTTCCTGGCAGAGCGGCGAAATTCTCATCCCGGCCGAAAGCACCAAGGCCTTCTATGAGACTGCTTGCCCGGACAGCGAGTTGGTCGACGCAACCAGCCTGATTCATACGGAACGAAGTAGGAAGACCGCTTTTGAAGCAGCGAAGCTTCGCGTTACCGCTGAAATCTCCTGTATCGGCCTGGAGGTGTTCCAGGGAATGGTTGAGCCGGGCATCCGCGGTATCGATCTGGTAGCTGCCGTCGAAGGGGAGATTATGCGGAAGGGCATCGGATACCAGGGCGCTCAACGGGTGCGCGCCTATGCCCAGGTCGCGACGGGTTCCCAAGAGACCGGTATTGCTTACCGCATGCACGAAATCTCCACGACTCGTCCGCTCCAGGATGGCGACGTGGCGATGCTCGAGTTGGGAGTCGTTGCGGATGGATACTGGGCCGACCGTACGCGGGTTCGTGTTGCGGGGACTGCTAGTGACGAGCAGGCAAAAATATTTGCAACAGTGGCGGCCGGACAGCAAGCCGCGATCGATCTCATCCGCCCTGGCGTGACCGGCGCACAGGCGGACGAGGCGGCTCGTTCCGTGATTCGCGATGCCGGATACGGCGATGCATTTCCGCATACCACCGGGCATGGACTCGGGTTTGCCTACCACGAATCGTTGGTGAGACTCAGCCCGACTTCCAAGGACGTTCTCGAGGAAGGAATGCTGACCTCGGTCGAGCCGGGAATCTATCTCCCCGGTCCGGGCGGTTTCAGAATTGAAGAAGATGTGTTGGTGACGCAAGATGGTAGCGAAGTTTTAGGCCCGTTCCGAAAGGAACTCTGAGCGACTCGCGACCCGATCCGCTATACCGGGTACATCAAGACCTTCAATGCCTTCTTGTCCATGCACAGATTGAATCCGTCCTGCCAATCGGTGATCGGCAATTTCACTGAGATCAGATCGTCCAGCCGTATCCGTCCCTGCGCATAGATCTTCATCACGCGGTCCCACGTTTTCGCGGTATAGGTGATGGAGCCCTGCAAACGCAACTGCTTATAAAAAATCAAGTCAATCGGAAACTCAATATCGCGTCCGCATATCGCGATCTGGGTGTAGCGCCCCATGGGCCGTAGCGATTCGAGACACCCGCGCACGGAACTGGGATGGCCGGCGCACTCGAACGCCACATCGGCGCCCACGCCGCCAGTTTCCTCTCGCACGGCCTCCGCGAGGTTCCGCTCGCCCACGTTCACCGTGACCGCAGCCCCGAACCGTTTGGCGGCGTTCAGACGCTCGACGTCGCCCGGCGCGCCAGCCACGATTACTTTGACGCCCTCGGCAACCAGCAACTTCAATGCGAGTAATCCGATCGGCCCAGGTCCGGAGATCAGTACCGTTTCGCCAATGCGAACCGGCGTCAGCTCCGTGACCGCTTGTACGACTGCGGCAAACGGCTCGCTAATAGAGGCTTCGGCCAGCGAAAACGGTTCGGGCACCCGATAGAGCTGATCCGGCCGGACCACCACATATCGCGTGAACGCGCCATTCACGCCATGGCCCATGCCCCGGCGGTTTCGGCAGAAAATAAAATAGCCGGTCCGGCAGTATTGGCATTGGCCGCACGTCACCGCGGTTGCGCCAAGAACGGCCACACGTTCACCAGTTTTCGCGTCAGTTACATTTCGGCCAACCTCGACCACCGTTCCCGAGAACTCGTGTCCCAGAATCACGGGAGGATAGTTTCGGAAGGTGTCATGCAAAACGTGGATATCCGTTCCGCAAACGCCGCAGAACGCAATCTCCACCTTGACTTGGTTCTCGCCGCAGGGCGGCTCATCTACATCCAAAACGTCCAGATTTCCTGGACCGGGAGCATACTTGACTAAGGCTTTCATTAGAATTTTCGCGACCACTCTTTGGGCCAGCGTTCGACGACCACCTTTTTCTCCGTGTAGAACTCGACACCGTCTCGCCCCTGCCCGTGCATCACGCCCAGGAAGCTGTCCTTCCATCCACTGAACGGAAAATACGCCATGGGAGCGGCGACACCGATGTTGACGCCGATGTTGCCCGCCGGTGCCTCATAGCGAAACTGTCGGGCCGCTTTGCCGCTGGAGGTAAAAATGGATGCCTGGTTGCCATATTTGCTACGGGAGAGAATCGCAATGGCTTCGTCCAGACTGGCGGCCGATTGTAGAGCTAGCACGGGTCCGAAGATCTCAGTGCCGGTCAGTTCGCTTTCGCTCGGAATATCGGCGAGAATCGTCGGCTTTAGAAACGAACCGTGGCTTCCGTTGGTAATTTGAGGGTTTCGGCCATCGAGAATGGCCTTGCCGCCCTGACCCACGCCTTTGCCGATCAAACTCTCGATGCGCGATTTGCTCGCGGGCGAGATAACAGGCCCCATCTGTACGCCATCTTCGAGCCCATTACCGACTTTCAAGCTCGCCGCGATATCTGTAATTGAGTTCGTGAAACTCTTTGCCGCGTCCCCGACAGTGATTGCCGCCGAAACGGCGAGGCAACGCTGGCCAGCGCATCCGAAGGCGCTGTCGCTGACGATCTTTGCGCTCATATCCAGATCGGCGTCAGGCATCACCACAACGTAATTCTTGGCTCCTCCCTGGCACTGTACGCGCTTTCCGTACATCGCCCCTTCGGAGTAGATGTAACGCGCCACCGGCGTCGATCCGACAAAGCTGATCGCCCGCACGTTGGGATGCCGAAGCAGCGCGTCTACGGCCGCTTTGCCGCCTACGACGAGATTCACTACGCCTTTCGGAAGCCCGGTCTGATGCAGCAGATCCACCAGCAGTTGTGCAGTGAGCGGCACTCTCTCCGATGGCTTCAGAATGAACGTATTACCACAGGCGATGGCATACGGCAGGAACCACAGCGGAATCATTGCCGGAAAGTTGAATGGCGTTATGGCCGCCGTCACGCCCAGCGGCTGTCGAATCATGGTCTCATCCAGGCCGCTCGCGATGTCCTCGAGGTTGTACCCTTGCATCAGAGTCGGGATGCCGCAGGCGACTTCGACATTCTCGATTCCTCTTTGCAATTCCGCCCGCGATTCCGCAAACGTCTTGCCGTTTTCCTGCGTGCATTGGCGAGCGATCTCGTCGGCGTGTTGCTCTAATAGCGCCCGAAATTTAAATAAAAACTGTATCCGGTTTTGCGGCGGTGTCCTCCGCCAGTCCGGAAAGGCCGCCGAGGCTGCGGCGACTGCAACCTCTACGTCCTCACCGGAAGCCAAAGGTACCTGCGCCAGCACTTCGGCGGTCGCAGGGTTGAAGACATCCAGGACATCTGTCGAATGGCCGGCGAACCATTCCCCCGCGACACAGTTTAAGGCATTATTTTTCTGTATAGTAGACATGAGTACTTGATTTTAAGACTGAATCTCAAGATTATCAGAATTGCCATGGTTACACCATCATCTACCGCTCTTGAATCTTCCATGCAGACGGCGTGGAAAAGCCCGCTCCATGAAATGACGCAGACCACTCCAACGTGCCTTTGGAACGACTCCGCCGCACTCGAAGAGCTGAAATACTCTCTAGAGAACGGCGCCGTCGGGGCCACCTGCAATCCCGTCATCGCTCTGGATATTCTAAAGCAGGAGATGCATCTGTGGAAGAACCGGATCGTTGACCTGATTCACGAGATGCCCACTGCGACTGAGGACGAGATCGCCTGGGCGCTTATTGAAGAGTTATCGGCTACGCGCGCCGCATTACTGAAGCACATTTTCCATGCCCACAGAGGCCACAACGGCCGCCTCTCCATCCAAACCGATCCCAGGCTATACAGAAACGTCGACGCCATGGTGGCGCAGGCATGCCGGTTTAACGCCTTGGCGCCTAATATGATCGTTAAAATCGCGGTCACCAAAGCCGGTATCGCAGCGATCGAAGAGGCGACCGCGCGCGGCGTCAGCATCAATGCGACTGTCTCCTTCACTTTGCCTCAATGCCTTGCAGTTGCAGAGGCTATCGAGAGGGGCTTGCAGCGCCGCGAAAAGCAAGGCCTCGATATTTCCACGATTGGCTCCGTATGCACGATCATGGTCGGCCGCTTGGACGACTGGCTGAAGGTGGTCATGGACAAACGGAACGTTATCACCAACCCCGGATACCTTGAATGGGCAGGCGTCGCGGTATTCAAGAAAGCCTACAAAATCTTCCGGGAGCGCGGCTATCGCGTGAGATTATTATCGGCCGCTTTCCGCAATCACCTGCACTGGAGCGAATTGATCGGCGGCGACGTTGTGATTTCGCCTCCCTGCAAATGGCAGAAGCGCTTTAATGCGAGCGATGTAAAGGTTGAGAATCGGATCGATACACCTGTCGATCCAGCCATCGTGGAAGAGCTATTGAAGAAATTCCCCGACTTCGGACGCGCTTACAACGAAGATGGGTTAGCGATGGAAGAATTCGACACGTTCGGCCCCACGCGGCGGACTTTGCGACAGTTTATTGAGGCGTGTCACGAATTGTGCGCGCAAATCCGCGATGTGATGATCCCGAATCCAGACAAAGAGTTGGCGTAGGGTTTGAACCTTACCGTGTGCCGCGGCGAGTTGCGTCTTGAGAACCGCGCGAAACGGGCACCACTCGCCCTTCGCGCGTCACCGGGTGTGCTGCTAAGAAGTCCAGCGCAGCCTGATTGCGAACTCTTTCGGGCGCCACAGTATTTCCAAAATCCATTCGCATCTGATCGCCTTCATTGAATGCCGGCCAGTTCGGGAGTCCTTTGCCATTCGGGTCGCCATTCGCCGCGAAGTTGATCCAATAGGACGACATATCGTCCGCGATCTTCCGATCCGTATCCCGCCACGGCCACGGTTTCAAGTAAAGATGGTCGAAGACATAGATCAAGTCGACGGCATGATAGGCGCCGATGTTCTTGGTCTCGTTCTCGAGAAAATGCGCTCCTGGCGGAAACGGCGGGATGCGGCTAAACAGGTAAAGATATCCCTTGTGCTTGCCCGTTTGGCTTTCCAACCTTACCCAAGCGCGCTGTCCAACCGCCGTTCTCGCCGCCGCCACAGCATAGGCGGAAGCCACCGCTTCGGCGTCAGTCTTAGCGGGGAAGAACTTCAGATATTCATCGGCGTATTCTCCATACGCCTTATGTGCTTGCCCTACCGCACTGGCCGCGGTCTCCGAGATATGCCGCACTCCCCCTTCATTCGCCGTGGATCCGGCGATCACGGGAACATCGTTCTGCTTGTCTTCTTTGAATGTCGTATACGGATCGGCGGGGATCACATAGCCATCCACAATCGGGCTGAACCGGCCCTTCCCGGCTCTTATTTGTGCTACCGATTTCGCGCGAAGTTCGGCGATCGACTTCGCGCCAAGTGAGGCGGCAAAAGCGACACCGGCTTCCTCTGCCTTGGGCAATGTTCGCTCTCCCTGCCCTTGTCCGATACCGCCGCTTTGCCCGATAGCACGTTGGAACAGCCCTTTCGCGAGCGGCGAAACCATCAATTGCCCAACCGACGACCCGCCCGCTGATTGTCCGAATATCGTGACGCGCATTGGGTCGCCGCCAAATTTTGCAATATTCCGCCGCACCCACTGGAGTGCCGCAATTTGATCCATCAATCCGTAGTTGCCGGAGGCATTGTGACCGGATTCGCGCGTAAGATCGGGATGGGCTAAGAAGCCGAGCGCCCCGACGCGGTAATCGAATGTGACCACAACCGCGCCCTTGTGTGCGAGGTCGTCTCCCCAGTAGTATTTCTCGGTTCCGGATCCGTGATCGAAGCCGCCTCCGTAAATCCAAACCATCACGGGACGTCTCTCGGAGTCAGACTGCGCCGCCGTCCACACGTTGAGATACAGGCAGTCTTCATTGATCGTCTGCGGCCCGGGATCGAGAAAAAAGATGGATCGCGGATTATCGATCGCCCCGGGACAAATCGGCGCGAAATGATCGCCATTGCGTACGCCCGTCCAGTGTGCCGGAGGTTGCGGCGGCCGCCATCGAAGATTGCCCACTGGTGGCGCAGCGAAGGGAATGCCTTTGTAGACGCGCACCCCCGGTTTGAGACCTGCGGCGCCGGAAACAATGCCGCTTTCGACCTTTACCTGACCTGGAACCGCAGCCAAAAGAGCCGCTGCCGTCATCGTTCCCAGTAAGATATAGCGCAACAAGGTCACCCTTCTTATCCTTTAGCTGCCGGAGTTAGGTCGGCTTGATCCATCCGCCGCCATCCGCGTTTCCCGCCGTATTCAGCCTTCTCATTTGATCGTCGCTGATCGTCAGATCGAGTGCCGCGATGTTCTCCGCCAGTTGCTCGGTTCGACTTCCCGCGATGATTGGAAGTACGGGCGGATCGCTCTGCCGCATCCACGCAATGATCGTCTGATTTAAAGTCGCTCCTAACTCTTCTGCCACTGAAATCAGAGTCTCCAAGCGGGCGTTGGAATCCGGCCCCGCGAATTGCACCGGAAGACTTCCCGCTCCCCGCGTATATGCGCCGCTCAGCAGCACGGAATAGCCCACTAACGTTATGCCGCTCGACTTGGCGTAATCCTTCACATCGTCATTCATGAAGATCTGAGGACCGAAGTCCGCCCCGTACCGTGGCCGGAGATACGTGTAGCGTTGCTCGATCGCGGTGTAGCGGGACCACCCCTCGTTTTCGCAGAGTTGATTCGCCTCCGCAATCCTCCAAGCCGCTAAATTACTCGCTCCAATAGCGCGCACCTTGCCGCGTCTGACCAGACGATCGAAGGCTTCCATTGTTTCTTCGAGCGGAGTCTCGCGATCGTCCTTATGCGAATAATAGAGATCGATTCTATCGGTTTGCAGCCTTCGCAGGCTCTTTTCGCACTCATGCTCGATCTCGCGTGCGCAAAGGCCGCCTTGGCATCCCGGATACTCGAACGCCAACTTCGACGCGATCACTACGTCTTTCCGTGAGCCGCGCTCGCTCATCCATTGGCCGATAACGGTCTCGCTTTCGCCGCCGCAAAATCCTTCTAGCCAACTGGCATAGAAGTTTGCAGTATCGATAAAGATCCCGCCGGCTTCCCGGAAATAATCCAGCAATTTGAATGAGGTTTGCTTATCGCGCTTACTGCCGAATAAGTCGGTGCCCAGGCAAAGCGCGCTTACCTCGATGCCGGAGTTAGCTAGATGAATGTGATCCATTGCGAGATCAGCTCTTGCTCCACGTTGCCAGCACTACTCCGCCGATCATGACAGCGGCGCCCAGAATATTCATCAAGGAAATCTTCTGTACTGGCGACCCCAACCAACCGAAATGCGACAGAATCATGCCGCCCAGGACTTGCCCCGCAATCAACATGATCATGACCGCCGCCGCGCCCTCCCTGGGTATCAGCCATGCGATCGCAAAAACCAGGCACGCACCAAGTGCGCCAGCCGTTAAAAGAATCGGATTGACGGTCTTCAGGCCATCGAGCGCACCTGTCTGCCAGCCAGTGGCGCCAATCACAACCGCGGCGAGTGCGCCGACGCACCAAAACAACGCATTCCCAACGCGCGGATTCTTGAGCGACGCGCCCACTTCTCCGTTCATTGATAGATGAACCGCAAGCACAATTCCCAAGAAAATCGTCGCGAAGTAAAGTAAGCTTCTCACGTCTTGAATCTCCCCCTCCAGGTTTGGTCACACGCCAACGGACTCTAACTCCGCGGGTTTCGGGCGGATCTTTTCCTTGGTTTGGAACGCGAACAGCACGATGACCAGAATCACGGCCGTCATCCCAACCGTGCTCAGCCAGAACGAATGCCAATCGCGCACAATGTGGCCGTTCACAGTGTGCGTAAAGTAATCCACCGCGCCGCCTGAAAGCAGAGATCCCAGTAACATACCAACCCCGTAAGTCGCGAATGTAATGAACCCTTGGGCCGTGTTGCGTAGGTGAGGCGGAGCCTCCTGATCGGTATAGAGCTGGCCGGTCAGGAAAAAGAAATCGTAAGACGCGCCGTGCAGCATGATGGCGATATAGAACATCCACATACCACTGCCCGGATTGCCCATGGCAAGCAGTAGATAACGCGCGATCCAACACCCCAGGCCGAACACCACAATTAATCGAACCGTCGCGAAGCGGAAGATGAACGGCATCAGAAGCATCATCACCACTTCCGATACCTGCCCCAATGTCATTTTGCCGGCGGCATTCTGCACGCCTACGTCATTCAGATAGTCGTTTGCGAATGAATAATAAAACGTGATCGGAATACATGCCAGAACGGAAGCGATCGTGAACACAAGAAACGGCTTCTGCTTCAACATGACCAGTGCATCCAGACCCAGCACAGTTCGAAGATTGAACGCCGTGCCCTTTGCCTTCGGAGGCGTATGGGGAATCATGGTCAGGCTGATGACAACCATCACGATCGACGCGACCATGGTCACGATGAATTGACCCGTGGTCGTTTCCCACCGCATGAAGCCGATTACGTTGTTGATGAAAATCCAACCAAACGTGCCCATCAGCCGGATGATTGGGAATTCCCGGCCCGGGTCCTTCACCAGTTGGAACCCAAGAGCGTTTGTCAGCGCCACGGTCGGGAAATAGCATAGGCAAAACGCTAGCATCAGCCCATACACTTCCGGAAAAGTCTTGGCGCGGGTCATCAGAAACATCAGGACCGCACCGATCGCATAGAGAACGGCCATCACCTTTTCCGTCGCAAAATATCGGTCCGCGACGAGTCCCACGAAAAACGGCGAGATCATCGAGGCAATCGAAACTGTCCCGAAAACCGCGCCCGCCTGCGTGCCGGTGAAGTGCAGCCTAGTCGTCAGATAGGTGCTGATAGTCACATACCATGCGCCCCAGACGATATAGTTTACGAACATCATCACGCCGAGGCGAACTTTGATGGACGAAAGCATTGGGCGCAGTATATCTCATTCTGAGACGCAATCTCAAATCCAAAAGGAGGATTGAGTGCGCCTCTACTCAGCCTATTTCAGATGGGACTCGATCCAGTCCGCTCCGGCTTTTGCAACCTGCCCGTCCTGCGCGGCAGTCCCGCCACTGACCCCGATGGCGCCGATCACTTTCCCGTCCATCAGGATCGGAATTCCACCCTCGAAAGGCAGCGCGTTCAGCTTCAGGTAGGACAAGTTACCCTTACCCAGGCCGTCCTGGAAGTCTTTGCTTGGACTCTTGAATATTACCGCCGTGTGGGCCTTCTCCTGAGCGATTTCGAGACTGCCCAGCAGCGCGTCGTCCATTCTTTCGAGATACAGCAGATTGCCGCCTCCGTCCATCACCACGATGACCACGCTCCGCTTATTGGCGATCGCAAATTGCTCCGCGGCCTGAGCGATTTTTTTGGCGCCGTCGAGCGTTAGGGTCTTTCTGTCGGCGATCGATTGGGCTCCGATCGCGGGCAGAACGGCCATCAATGCCGGGACAACCAAGATCGGAATGCGACGGGCTAAGTTCATCTTCTACAGGGTCCTCTTGACCCTATAGAGCATGCCATACGGACCCTTCATCGGGCAAGGCAAATTTGAGACCTTTTCTCAATTTCTTCTATTCGCTGGTCGCCAGCCCAATGTCTTTGCGCTAGACGTCTCTCAGAATTTCATCCATGATGGTTTTAACGGCGGCATAGGGATCGGGACCGTTTCTTCTGGTGGCTTCAATCGAAAAGAGCCCCGTGTAACCCGCGTCCTTCGATACTTTCAGCGCATTCGCCTCATTGAATCTTTCCGGATCGTAATGGACATGACTGCTGCCCGACGATAGCGGATACAGCGCTCGAAGACCGCTAGCGCGCTCCTGCTCGTCGTGAAAATTGCCCGTATCGGGGTTCGCGTGAATTCCCGACGCCTTAATCACCTCGACAACTACTTCCCAATTGGCAGTCTTCGAGTTCGGACCGCCCGTTCCCCGATTCTCCATAGTCACCCAGACCCGGCGGGATTTGCCATAGTTTCCAATGGCTTTCAGAGTTGCAATAGCGGATTGCCGGACATCGGGAGCAAGCGTCCCCTGGTTGATCATGACGCGTGGGCAACCAAGTTCCACCGCATGGTCGATCCATTCCTTTGTGAGATCGATCGTCTCCTCGCGGAGAACTGAACTAGGAGAAGAAATGTTCAGCTCTCCCAATTCGAGACAGACTTGATTCATCCGCGACTTGGCTTTTTTCAATCGCGCCCGGAACTCCCTCAGATACGAAGTCTCAGTGGACGCGAAGTGAGTATGTTGAACCTCGACATGATGTACGCCGAAACGGTCCGCAATCATCTCGGGAGCGTCCATAATGTCGAGCGTCCGGTTCGGATCGCCGGGGTGGTCCTCACTCTTCAGAACACTGTTGAAAGCCAGCGTCATGACAGCGATCCGATCCAACTTGCTCGAATCCGTATCTCGCGCCCAGCTCACATGGCCCGCGGAAAAGGCCGCGGCCGAACCGATCAAAAAGTCACGTCGTTTCACAACCCCGAGAGTATACACCCGATCGGTTTCTCCACATTGCGCCCCAGCTTGCTCACCGGCGATTATGATCTAATGTCTCGCTATGATCATTCGCCGCAGGCTCTTCCTCGGTATTGCGGGAGCAGCCGCTCTCCGCTTCCCCCTTCAGAGCCGGACCAACAACTACACTCTCGAGCAAGCGCCAGCAGGTAAAACACTCAAGACCCCCGATGGCCAAACCGTGTTCACCTACCTCACGCAGAAGCCGGACAACGTTCCGCTCGCGGGCAACAATGCCTGTTGTTTTCATCCGGTAAATACGCCTTCCGGTGAACGCGTTACCGATATCGCACCGCCGGATCACCGGGACCACCGCGGCGCTTTCTTCGCTTGGGGCAATATGGATTTTCATCGCAAGAGCGGAGATCTGCGGGCCGACTTCTGGGGATGGGGCCACTATGCTCCAACCAAAGGCAGGGTCATCCGAAACCGCGACGTGCGACTGGTGAAAGCCGGCACGAAATCCGCCGAAATCGCTGTCGAGAACGACTGGCTCATCGACGGCGAGAAGGTCTTGAACGAATCCACGACCGCTCGCACCCGGCAACACAAAACCGCCAACATTCTCGATTTGGTGTTCCGCTTTACTTCCGATGACGCCTTCACCGTCGATAAGATGGCATTCACCGGATTTGTCGTGCGGTGCCGGGAAGACGGCGAATCTTACCTTGCGGATTCCAAAGGAAAAGTCTCGCTTCCCGATTCCAATGCCTTGAAACCGGAGACCGACTGGCCGGCCCGGAATTGGTACAGCTACACGATTGCCCTGAACAGCGGCAAGACCGTCGCAGCGGCCGTGATCGACCATCCCTTAAACCCACCTTCACTCTGGCATGAGCCGCGCGGGGTCCACTTCCTGAATCCGTGTATCTCGGCAATTCAGCCGGTCTCCATTCCAGCCGGCCAGCCGCTAACGTTGCGTTACCGTACGGTTTTTAACGACGGCGAGTTTCCCGATGGCATGCTCGACCGTCTGGCCGTCGAATGGCGCAGGGCAAAATAACGCGCTCGTTCAATCTGGTCACAGCACTCGTAGAATTTTTTCTCAACAACGCTTTCAGTGATTTACAGCCGATTCCCCCCTCTGCCGCTTGCCCCCTCGCGCGAAAACGGTTGTATACGCATGACACCCACGCCCCTGAACCGCAAAGCCCGCCGCGCCGCCGAGCGCGCCGAGCACAAAGCCGCCCGCAAAGGCCTCGAACACCACTCCTCCGAACCGGAGCTGTGCACCCCGCCGGCGCCACTACCCGAGCCGCGACCGTCAGGAAGCGGTCTGACCCCCGCACGCCTCGCCGCCAACCGCGCCAACGCCCAGCTCAGTACCGGACCAAAGTCTGAAAGCGGCAAGGCCAACTCCTCTAAGAACGCCAAGGATGAGGCCGCGTTTCTCAGCGAGCCGAAGATTCAACAAGTGACAGCTCTCACCGGCCGCACCGTCCTGCTTCCCGAAGACGATGCCGACCGCTACGAAAATCATCTGAACCAATACAAAAAGGCCTACCAGCCCGTCGGTGAACGTGAGTGCGAACTCGTCCAATCTCTCGCCGATACCACCTGGCGCCTCGACCGCATTCCTGGTCTCGAAGAAGCCATCTACGCCAGAGGCTGTACGGAATTCGCCGCCGAAGTTTCCGATCTCGATCCCCGCTCGCGCAGCGCATCACTCCACATGCGAACCTATCTCGCTTATGAGCGGCAACTCCGCAATCTCAACCTTCAGGAGATGCGCCTGCACCGCTTACGCGAAAAACTCACCGCTGAAATCAAACAACTGCAAAAGGAACGCGAACAGAAGGAAAAGGACGATCTCGCCATCGCCGCCAAACTCTACGTCGCGGCCAAACACGACCGTAAACCCTTCAACCCGGCCGACTTTGGGTTTGAATTTTCAACTACGGATCTCGAAGGCTATCTATACGGCCAGCGTGCCGCATTCCTGACCGAAAAAGCCATGATAGGAGGGCAACGAGACTAAGGCCGGCTATCCACTGCCACTTCTCTGTGACTCCCGCTCAACTCCTCTATTTTCAACAACGCTGATCACGCCTGCGGAAAGAATTGCGGCACTGCCGCTTGACGTCCGGCAACAGCGGATGTATGCTTTTTGAGACTTAGTCTCAGAACTCTGAAAGGTCCGTCTGCCCATCAGGTTGACGGCGTTGAGGAATGTCTCCAGTCGAGATTTCGCCCGCGTCTGTCGCAGTTCTTCGAAAGGAAATAAATCGACCATGAATCTCCGATTGTTTTTGCCGCCCGTTTTGCTCGCTAGTTCCCTGCTGGCGCAGGTGACGTATGAACGGCTTCTTCATGCCGATCGCGAGCCACAAAACTGGCTCACGTACTCCGGAAGCTATTCTGGCGACCGCTATAGTTCGCTCAACCAGATCAACCGGGAAAACGTTAAGGATCTTCAGTTGAAGTGGGTCTATCATCCCCTTTACCGGAAGACCTCCAACAACCAGTCGAAAATGGAGAATACTCCGCTCGTCGTGGACGGCATCATGTACACCGGGACAGCTCTCGAAGTGGTTGCCCTGGATGCGGTTACGGGACGGCAATACTGGAAGTTGTCCCGCCCGCTTGATCCGACTGCCTACTACAACGCCTACGAAGTCAACAAAGGCATGGCAATTTCGGGAAACACGCTGTTCTGGGCCACCGTGGATTGCCATCTGCTCGCCATCGACACCAAGACCGGCAAGATCATCTGGGACAAGGAAATGACGAACTTCAAAAAGGGCTACCAGTACAACGTGGCGCCGCTGATCGTTCGCAACATGATCATCCTCGGTCCGGCCACGAACGAAGCCGGTGCGAATTGCTGGGTGGAAGCATTCGACACCAAGACCGGTAAGCGGCTATGGCGCACCTACACAGCGCCGATGTCTGCGGACCAACCGGAAGCGAAGACCTGGGCCGGCGACTCCTGGAAACACGCCGGCGACCCCATCTGGAACGGCGGCGCTTACGATCCGGAAACGAACCTGACATTCTGGGGTACCGGTAACCCAAATCCCGGTTGGAACGGCGATCCGCGCGCGCCCGGAGACAACCTGTGGTCCGATTCCGTAATCGCTCTGGACGCGGATACCGGAAAGATGAAATGGTATTACCAGTTCACGCCGGGAGACGAGTACGATTGGGACGCGACGCAAGTACCCGTCCTCACCACCATCAACTGGAAGGGCGAGCCGCGGAAGGTGATGCTATGGGCCAATCGCAACGGATTCTTTTACGTTCTCGACCGCACCACGGGAAAGTACCTGATGGGCAAACCATTTGTGAAGCAAAATTGGAACTTGGGCATCGACGAGGACGGTAGGCCCATCAAGGATCCCAAGCGCTGGCCCAAGCCAATGGGAGGAACGCTGATTGAGCCGGGAAATCAAGGCGGCACCAACTGGTATCCGCCGTCTTTCAGCCCCCTTACGGGTCTGTTTTACATCTCGACTTGGCAAAATTCGGGCGGCCCGTCGCCTAAGGGCGACCCCGGAAAGTGGGTGGAAGGCCAACGCTACACCGGGACCGGAAGACCTGCGAGATTGACGGGCGCAGCCGCTGCCGGACAGCGCCGCGCTCGCGCATCAAGAGCCATGACCAACTACAAAACCGAGGACGAGGGTTACGGCGCGATTATTGCGGTCAATCCCACCTCTGGCGAAACCGTATGGGATTTCAAGATGGTCAGCTATACCGAGAACGGAGTTCTCTCCACGGGCGGGAATCTGGTGTTTGGCGGAGGCATGGAGGGGAATTTCGTCGCATTGGACGGGCAAACCGGCAAGCTGTTGTGGCACGTAAATCTTGGCGGCCAGAATGCGGCCGGACCCATCAGTTACGCCGTGAACGGCAAACAGTACATCATTGGCACCGGCGAAGGCACAATGTTTGCCTTCGCACTGCCGGATTAAGCGTTATTGGGCGGCGCCTGACGGGTCACTCCTCGGCGCCCGGTCTACTCCGTTGACCCTCTCGGCAATAGCATGCCTCAGGTGCGCCTCGGCACGGACCATTTCTCGCTGTTTCGCGCGCGATTTCCTAAGACTCCGTTCTGTTTCCGCGGCGCTCTTTTCGTCGTGCGCTTTCGCGAAAATCCTTCTGGTCTTGGCCCGAAAAAATAATCGTTTGACAGCACGTAACAATCGGTATATGCTTTTTGAGACTCAGTCTTAGTCTTGCTTGTTCCTAACCTGCCACGTAGAAAGGGGTAAGTTTTTATGAAGAAAGGTCTCGCAGTTCGGCGCTCGTATCACTCGCCGGTCCTACATTGGAGACTCCCAATTTGGGCAGTCTTCGCACTCTCCATATTGCTTGTCGCGAACCAAAACGCCAAAGCGCAAGTCCTCTTTGGCTCGGTCGTCGGTAACGTCGTGGACGCGAGCGGTTCCATCGTTCCCGGCGCAGCGGTCAAGATTACCGAGACGTCGACTAACGACGTGTTTAATACCCAGACGAACGATAACGGGGCCTACTCGGTGTCGACGCTTCCCGCCGGCACTTATCAGGTCGAAATTACTAAGCCCGGATTTCGCACCTTCGTCAGCTCAAACATTGTCGTAAACCAGAACAACGTCGTCCGCGTGGACGCTTCGATGCAGGTGGGCGCTCAAGTGGAGAAAATCGAGGTTACCGCCGAGGCAGCCGCTCTCCAGACTGACCGGGCGGACATCCATACCGAGGTTTCGACGCAGCAGTTAGAAAATCTACCGCAACCTAACCGCACCTGGGAGAACCTGGTGGAATTAACTCCCGGCTCCACTCCGCCAAATGGGCAACTACAGGGCGGAACGAATAATCCTTCAAAGTCCATGAGTTTTTCCTTCAACGGAGGAGCAACGAACTCCTCGACAGTTCGAATCGAAGGCGTCAGCGCACGCAATCCATGGGTGACTAACTACACCACATTCGTTCCCTCTGTTGAGGCGATTCAGGACGTCAACATCGTGACGAACTCGGCCGATGCTGAACAGGGTTTCGCGTCGGGCGCATCCATCAACGTACGATTAAAGAGCGGAACGAACGGATTCCATGGAGCGGCTTATGAATACAACGTGGGCGCGTATTCTGAGGCGAATAACTTTTTCGCTCCATATGGCAGTAAGCCTCCGCACCTGGTTGACAATAACCCCGGTGTTTTTGCGGGCGGCCCAATTATCCCGAATAAACTCTTCTACTTCGGCAGTTATGAGGGCGATTACAACGACTCCGCCGTTTCGGGTATTCTCTCGCTTCCCACTCCAAGTGAGCTTTCCGGCAATGAGAGCGCTTCGCCGAATCCCATCTATGATCCTACAACTGGCAATAAAAACACCGGCCAAGGGAGAACCGCGTTTCCTGGCAATATCGTTCCCGTCAATATGATTGACCCGGTTGTCGCGAAGCTGCTTCCCCATTTCCCTTCGGTAACTTACCCTAATCTGTCCGTCAGCAACGACTTCGTGAACCAGGCGCAAGTTTATAACCTGCATAAAATCGACACTAAGTACGACTATGTGGCCACGGAAAAGCTGCGGTTTTCAGGCCGGTATGGCTACCAGCCGTATTACAACGTTCAGCAGCCCATTTATGGCTCTTACCTGGGAGGGTCGGGCGGATTTGCATCGGCGGGCGCCGGCAATTATCTGCAACACGGTGCTACCCTGGCCGTCTCCGGATCGGGAACATACATCGTGAGTCCGACGTTTGTCATTGACGCGACGTTCGGCATTACACAGGCGCATCAGTTGCTCTTTCCGACCGATTCTAACGAGCGACTGGGGCAGGAACTGGGAATCCCAGGCGCGAATACCGGCCCTCTTCCTTGGGCCGGCGGCCTTCCCAATTTCGCGATCGCCAATTTTGTCACGCTCGGCTATTCGTATCCAGCTCTCGAATACAAAGACCCGATCTTTGAGTATCAAGCCAATGGCACCAAGACCGCGGGATCCCATACGATTCGATTCGGCACCGATATCATCCGCGAGCATCAGAATCATATCGAGGTCCGGCCGACCGTATTTACCTTCTCCGGCAATGCCACGGCTTTGAACGCGCCCACGGCTCCCTCGCCGAACGCATATAACGCCATCGCGGATTTTTTGTTAGGTGATGCGACCACGCTGGGCAATTACGTCCAGTTTGTCTATCCCTTGACTCTCCGTACCTGGAACATCGCGTTTTACATACACGATCAATGGCAAGTCAACCGCAAATTGACGCTCAACTATGGACTACGTTGGGAGCACTATCCAGTTCCCACTGAGGCGAACCGCGGAATCAACTATTACGATCCCCAGACGGACATCATCGAAGAATGCGGAGTCGATGGCGTCTCGGGCAACTGCGGAATGCGCGTGTCGAATAAACTATTTGCTCCGAGCATCGGTCTTGCGTATCGCGTGGGGGAGAATTTTGTGATCAGGGCCGGCTACTCCCTCTCGCCGCAACCGGACAGCATGGGAAGACAAGGAGTCCAAAGCTATCCCGATGAAGCGCAGTCGACCGTCAACGGTGCCACATCCTATGCCGTGGCAGGCACTCCCAGTACGACGGGCGCTCCAGTTATTCCTCAGGCCACACTTGTCAACGGCACCACATTGGTACCGGCTAATACCGGCAACCTGTTTTGGAATCCCGCTAATTTCATCCGGGGCTATATCGAATCTTATAATTTTACGCTGGAAAAGGAGTTTAAGGGCGGACTCGCGGCGCAAGCAGGTTATGTCGGTTCGCATGGCGTCCACCTATTCACGAACGAAAACATCAACTACGGCCTCGTGGGCGGAGGTGCGGCAAGCCAGTCGTTGTACCCCTACGGAATTACCGCTGCCGCGACCGAAAATCTTCCGGTCCTCAGCGATAAATATAATTCGCTTCAGGCGACTTTGCGGAAGGTGCTATCCAACGGGCTGACATTCCAGACCGCCTTTACTTACCAGCATGACATTGGAATTCAGACACTCTCGATTCTGATCCCGCAGGCCTTTAATCGCAATGACTACACGACGAGCCAGGATAGGACCTTTAACCTGAGCGTCGCCGGTGCCTACGAATTGCCATTTGGTAAGGGCAAGCAGTTTGTTCAGCATGGTCCGCTGTCGTACATCGTCGGCGGCTGGAATTTGAATGCAGTATTCACTCACTTTTCAGGGTTACCGTTTACAGTGACTACATCCAGCGCGTCCTGCAACTGTCCGGGAAATACGCAAACCGCTAATCAGATTCTGTCCAGTGTGTCGATCGTAGGCAACGGCACCAACGGCCAACCGTATTTCAATCCGCTGGCTTACGCACCCGTTACCAATGCTGCTTTCGGAACTTCCGGCTTCAATCAACTCCGCGGACCCGGCGCCACGAATATCGATCTGTCGGTCTTCCGCAGCTTCTCAGTTACCGAGCGCCTCAAGCTTCAGTTCCGTATCGAAGCTCTCAACGCCACCAATACTCCGCACTTCGCTAACCCGAGCGGCCTAACTGTGTCAAATGCTACGTTTAATTCGGACGGCACCATTAAGGCCCTCAACGGATATGACCAGATCACTTCAACCGCCCAGATCAGCCGATTAGTGGATCCACGCTATCTCCGGCTCGGCGTCAGGATCACTTTCTAAATTGGCGTCGAAAGTATCCTCGATCCAGTAAGAATCAGTGCTAACAAAGGGTACTGTCGCGTCAGGCCGGTGGCTGGGCGCGCAGTACCCGTTCCTGTTTATGACTAACAGCAAAGGCAACGCGCAATGAGTAAAACCAACCCCAGGCGTCCGCGGCTCTCTGTTGTCGTCCCCGCATACAATGAAGAAGAAACGTTAGCGACTGTTATCTGCAAACTTCTGAGGGAAGTAAATCCGTATGAAATTCTGGTCGTTGACGACGCTTCTACTGACGGAACCGCCTCAGTGGCGAAAAGACTGGCCGGGGAACACGATACTGTCCGGCTGATTACGCACCTGAAAAACCAGGGAAAAACGCAAGCTCTCAAATCGGCAATCCAAGTGAGCCGGGGAGATATCGTTATTGTTCAGGACGCCGATCTGGAATATGATCCGTCGGAAATTCAAGAAGTCATTCAGCCCATCGTTGACGGTGTCGCCGATGTGGTCTACGGATCTCGCTTCTTAGTTCGTAAGGCCGCGCGCGTTCTGTATTTTAATCACTACTTGGCCAATAAGGCATTGACCTTCTTGTCGAATGTCCTTACAAATGTGAACCTTTCCGACATTGAAACTGGTTATAAGGCGTTCCGTGGCGATATCATTCGGAATATGATCATCACTTCGACTGGTTTCGGCTTTGAAGTTGAAGTGACTGCCAAGGTGACGAAACTTGGCTGCGTGCTGTATGAAGTGCCGATCAGCTACTATGGACGAACGTATGAGCAGGGCAAGAAGATCGGATGGAAGGACGCCATCGCGGCATTCTGGTACGTATTTCGATATAATTGCGCGTGCAGCCTCAAACAGTCGTACCAACCTTTACCGTCGCTCGATGCGGTCAGCGCGTGGAAAGTTGTAAAGGCCTGACACGTCTATTGTCGCTGGGCGCGTAAGCTTGTGGTTGTTGGTGCGAAAGGATTATGAGGCCGAAAAAGAAGCGTATTTCGCCCGCTTCCCGGCCCATATCTGCTTCGCGTTCAGTTGCGCCCGGCCCCCGCCTGCGTTATTGGCTTGCCGCCTTAGCGCTCGGGTTGCTAACGCTGATCGCGTTTTCGAACTCGTTCACAACGGGATTCGCGCTGGACAACAAAATGCTCCTTTTGGGGGATCCGCGCATTCGCCAGGTGAGCGCTGCTAACCTCGGCCTCATTCTGCGACATACTTATTGGTGGCCGAACGGCGAATCTGGTCTTTATCGGCCACTTACGACGCTATCCTATCTTTTCAATTACAGCATCTTGGGAAATAGCGATCACCCTGCCGGATACCACTTAGTAAACTTCTTTATTCACACGGCAAATGTGGTTTTGGTATTTGCATTAACTCTGCGATTGCTTGACCGGCGCGCCGGCGCCTTTCGGATAGCCTTTGTGGTTGCGGCTTTATGGGCCGTGCACCCTGTCCTGACAGAGTCGGTAACCAATCTTGCGGGCCGCGCCGACCTTATCGCTGCTACCGCTATTCTCGGTGCTTTCCTGATGTACTTGAAAAGCATAGAGGCAACGGACTTAAGCCGTGTGTTTTGGCTGGCCGGATTGTCTTGTGTAACAGCGGCCGGAGTGTTTTCTAAGGAAAGCGCGGTCGTTCTGCCCGGCATCATTATTCTTTACGAACTGATTTGGTGGAAATCGGGGCCGGGCGCTCGCCCATTTCCCCGGTCGAGACTTCTCTCGGGATGTGTTGCCGCCATTGTCCCTATCGCGGCAATGCTTTGCGCGCGGGCTATGGTGCTGTCCACATCGCCCGCGGCCGAGTGGCCTTTTGTCGATAATCCTATCGTCGGCGGCGGTTTCTGGATCGGACGATTGACGGCGCTCAAGGTACTCGGCCGGTATTTGTGGCTTGCCTTCTGGCCCATCAAGCTTTCATCCGATTACTCTTATTCGGAAATTCCGCTCGCTCGCGGTAGTTTGTACGATTGGATTGCCTGGCTAGCTGTGGCCGCCGCCCTGCTTATCGTGGTTCGTTTCTATTATGTCGACCGGCTGTGCTTTTTCTTTGCTTGCTTCGCCTTTCTTAATTTGCTTCCGGCATCCAATCTGCTGTTCCCAATCGGCACGATCATGGCAGAAAGGCTCCTCTATCTGCCGCTGGTAGGCATTGTTGCCGTTGTCGTCATCGCGATGCACTCTGGAGCCGTAAAATATCGCGTGCCGGAAGCGGCGCTTGTCGTTATTTTCTGTTTGATCGCCGCTGGATTCATTGTCCGGATCTGGTTACGCAACGGAGACTGGAAGAACGATCTCACGATGGCAACAGTCAGCGTCCAGACGAGCCCCAACAGTTTCAAAGTTCATCGGCTGCTTGCGGCCGAGTTGTTGCAATCCGATTCGGCAGATGCCGATATCGACCGCGCCGTTGCCGAAGCGGATAAGAGTGTCGCGATCCTCAGTAGGCTGCCGGACAACCTGGACCTTCCCGATCCTTGGACCGTAGCAGCGACATGCCATGTTGCGAAAGCGAACCTTCTGCCGCAAGGTCACGCAGCTGGACAGTATCGACAAGCGGTGGCGCTTGCGCTCCGCTCGATTGCGATCGATACGGCTTCAAGAGCGGCATATTATCGGCGTCATGGCATCAGTGGTGCTACTCCTGCAAGCGCGGCCGACGCTTACCGGGTCCTGGGATCGGCATACCTCCATTTAGGGCTGCCCGAACGTGCATTACCGGCGGCAATCAATGCGCAAACCATCGATCCCGGAAACGTTGAGGTGTATGGTGAAATTGCAGATGCTTATTTAGCTCAGCGGCGCGAGGAAGATGCGGCCGTTGCGCTTGCTGAAGGTATGTTCGCGACGGGCGATCATGGTCTTCGGGAAGATCTATTGAAGGTGTATGAAAATAGTGATATCGATCTCGGTGGTTGCGCCGTTGTTCCCGGCCCGCGCGGGCCGGCTCTGAATCCGTCCTGCGAAATCGTTCGCAGGGATCTTTGCACGGCAGCCAACCGGGCACACAGGCCAGACCTGAGACGGCAACTCACTTGTCCGAACTAACCATGAAGGTAAGAAATCTAAGACCGGCGCCATCGTCATTCTCGAAAACAATTCTTGTTGCTCCTCTGATGATCTTGACATTAGTGTCCTGCAGAAAGGACGCTGTTGTTCGCGAGGCAATTGTCAGGCCTGCGGGGAACCCCATCAAGATCGAAGTACCCCTTGGCCTGCCGCCCGTTCCTATTCCGTCCGATGATCCGCCCACCGCTGAGACGATTGCGCTCGGCCGCAAGCTTTTCTACGATGGGAAATTGTCGAAGGACAACACCATATCTTGCGCAAGTTGCCACAATCCTGCGCTCGCTTTCTCCGATCCCCGGAGGCTATCCCAGGGGGTGGGTGGAAAATCTGGAACGCGTAACGCTCCCGCGGTTTTGAACGCCGCTTACTTCACCACGCAATTTTGGGATGGCCGCGCACCAAGCCTGGAGGAACAAGCTTTGGCGCCGATGGTAAATCCGGTGGAGATGGATCAAGCTCACGATATATCGGTGCAAAAAATTGATGCCAACGCGATTTACCGGCACGAGTTCGAACAGGCATTCGGTCCAGGCCCGGTGACGATAACGGAAATCACGATGGCGCTCGCCAGCTTTGAACGAACCTTGTTGAGCGGCGATTCGCCATTTGACCGCTATGAATACGGCGGTGAAAAGAATGCGATGAGCCCTGCCGCCATTCGCGGATTGTCCGTGTTTCGGGATAAGAACAAAGGCAATTGTGCCGCGTGTCACACGATCGGGGCAAAATATGCTCTATTCAGCGATAACAAGTTTCACAACCTAGGTGTGGGATTAGATGACGAAGGCAATATCGTCGACCAGGGCCGGTACATTGTTACGCGAGTCACTGCAGACCAGGGATGTTTTCGGACGCCCACTTTGCGGGATGTCGCACTTACCGCGCCATATATGCACGATGGCAGCGAAAAAACCCTGAAGGACGTAGTGGATTTCTACGTCGGCGGAGGCAGTTCTAACCCATATCTCGACAAAGAGATCAAGCCTCTAAATTTGACGGGTCAGGAACGCTCCGACTTAGTCGCGTTCCTGGAATCCCTCACGGGAAAAATGCCGCAGCACTCCGGACCTGAGGCGCTCGCTTCCCGGTGAGCCGCCCGGGGATTGTAGGACAACGTCCGTGGGGCTTAGTTCTGTCGCCGGATGCTAAGACTCTCTTCACCGCGAATGGTCCGTCGAACGATGTGTCCATCTTCGATCTTTCAAGCCAAACGATAAACCAAGAAGATTCATACTACTGGCGGCCCATGGGGCTGGGTCGTCATTCCGAATTGAGATCGTGGCCCTTGACACCCTCTACCGCTGGTTATAGAATTTGAGACCGAGTCTTAGATTTCTCGGTTAAGCACAGGAACCCTCCCAATGTCCCATAAACGCCTCTCCCTCGTCGGGGCCGGCATCGTCCTCGTGGTGTCGCTTGCTTTCGCGGCGGCGCCGGTTGTCTTTGTTCCCGACGCGACTTTCAAAGGGTCAACCCTCAATGGATGGCACACTCTGGGTGCCGCCGATTGGACGGCCCAGAACGGGGAATTGACTGGCAAGCCCACAAGCCCCGGCGGCGGATGGCTTTTACTCGACAAGTCCTATCAGGACGTGGGGGTCTTCGCTTCGTTCCGCTGCTCGGAGGGTTGCAAAACGGGCATTCTGCTTCGTGCGGAGAAAACTCCGGAAGGCATGAAGGGCATACTGATGTCGCTGACGGAGGGAGATCTCGGCGTTTACCGGGTGACACTCGATGGCCAGGGCAAGGAGCTCTCGCGAGAAAAACTGCGTCCCGGCGGCGGGCAGATTCGCATCGCTCCGCCCGAGTCTCCTAATGCGGCTGGCCATCATGGCGGACGGCCCGGAGGGCATCGTGAAATGGCCGCCGACCTGCCAATCAAGCCCCCCTCGGGTGCATATCGTCCGGGCGAGTGGAATCAAATTGAACTGATTATGGACGCCAATATCCTGAGGCCGTTTCTGAATGATGGCGGCAGCGGCGGGATGGGTAGTGTGGCGGAGGAGGAATATGGGCGCTACGGTCCCATCGCGCTTTACGCGGGGGGAACGGGTGAAGTGCAATTCAAGGACGTTTCCTACAAGGACCTGAATAGCAAATTCCTGCCAAAAGAGCAGGCGGGCGATCAATTTAAGGTTCAGCGGATCGACGACTTTTACTACTCCTGGTCGGCTGCCGCCGGAGACTTCAACCACGACGGCATCATGGACGTGGCCGCCGGACCGTATTACTATCTAGGCCCCAATTACACGACCCGCAAAGAGATTTATCTCGCCCAAACGGTAAATCCTTCGACGCAGTACCCCGAGAAGTGCATGAGCAACTTTGCGTACGACTTCACTGGCGACGGATGGACGGACGTCCTCTGCATGGGGGCCATCGGACAGCCGTTGCATCTCTACGTTAATCCCAGGGGCGAATCGAGGCGGTGGGATGAATACGACGTGATCCCGCAGGTCAGCAAGGAAGTCTCGCTGCTCAAAGATATCGATGGCGACGGCAAGCCTGAGTTTATCTACGGCGGGAGTGGTGCGCTGCACTATGCGAAGCCTGATCCGGCAAATCCAACCGGTCCGTGGGTAGTTCACACCATTTCCGAACCAGGGCCGTGGGGCGGGGGACACGGGCTCGGAGTCGGCGACATCAACGGCGACGGCCGCATGGACGTGGTGGACCCCTATGGGTGGTGGGAACAGCCTGCGCCCGGAAGTGGCCAGGAGTTGTGGAAATATCATCCCGTCGCATTCGGCGTCTGGACCGGTCACGCGTCTCCAGGCGGCGATGAGATGGCGATTTACGATGTCAACGGCGACGGACTTAACGACGTTGTGACCGTTCTGCAAGCGCATGGCTTTGGACTGGCTTGGTTTGAGCAGAAACGCGACAGTGCCGGGAACATTTCGTTCGTCAAGCACATGATTATGAACGGCTTCACCAGCAACAACCCGGGCGGACTCACCATCTCCGAAATGCATGCCTCGACATTCGCCGATGTCGACGGCGACGGCATACCGGACTTCATCGTTGGCAAGCGCTTCTGGTCCCATCGGGACGACTATACCGATCCCAATCCCTACGGCGCGCCTGTAATCTATTGGTTCAAGACGGTCCGGGACGCCAGCGCTCCGGGCGGCGCTCGGTTTGTTCCGCACCTGATCTATAACCGCTCGGGCGCCGGCAATCACATACAGGCGGTAGATATCAATCGAGACGGAGCCATTGACATCATCACTTCGACGGATCGAGGCACCTTCATCTTCTGGGGTAAGCCACACCAGGAAGCGAAGAGGTAGGGAATGGCGTCTCGTCTTCAATTTTGCGGGTTGGCGGCGCTTTGCTGTTTGCTTGCCTGGGCGGGGCTTGCAGAAGGTCCGAAGTTTATTCCAGACTCAACCTTCAAAGGCCAAAGTCTCAGGGGCTGGAATGTGGTGGGCCAGTCCGAATGGAGCGCTCACGACGGGGAACTGACCGGCAAAGTGAAGCCGGGCGGCAAAAATGGTTGGCTGGTGCTCGACAAGTCCTACCAGGATGTGGCATTTTACGCGGACTTCCGCTGCACCGGCGAGTGCGAGACGGGCGTTCTGCTGCGCATGCAGAAGACCGCGGATGGGATGAAGGGCTCTTATGTATCGCTTTCCGGAGAACCCGGCACATATGCAGTAACGCTTGATTCCCAGGGAGAAATCCTGAATCGGGACAAGATGCGGCCGACAGGAGGGACGATCCGTTTTGCTCCTCCCGCGAACGCTTCGCTTCCTTCGGGCGCGAGACGTGGCCGGCCGGCCATTCATAGCGGCGATTGGAATTCTCTTCAGATCATTTTGGATTCCGACATCTTGCGAGTAGCGCTGAATGGTGCGCTATTCGGGGGTGCGACAGAGGACAACCGTGAGGGCTATGGGCCGATCGCTCTTTACGTGGGCGGGACAGGCGAAGTGCAGTTCAAGAACGTCGCCTTCAAGGACCTGATGCCCAAATACGAGCCGATAGAGCATGTATCAAGCCATTTCCGCATGCAGCGAATCAGCGACTTCTACTACGCCTGGAGTCCGGCTGCGGCCGACATAAATCACGACGGCATCATGGACGTGACCGCTGGTCCGTTCTACTATCTCGGCCCCAATTACACCATGCGACGCGAGTTCACCTCTGCCCAAACGTTCGATCCCAGCAACGAATACGCGTCGGGAATGGTCAACTTCGCACACGATTTTACGGGCGATGGTTGGCCCGACATTCTCATGACCGCGTCCAGGCCGATCTGGATGTACGTGAACCCTCGTGGTGAATCCCGCCGGTGGGACAAATACCTTGTGGTCCCAAAGGTCACGACGGAGATCGTGCTTCTGAAGGATATGGATGGAGATGGACAGCCGGAACTGGTCTATGGCGGGAACGGCATTCTGGCCTATGCGAAGCCCGACCCGGCGAATCCCACTGCTACTTGGGTCGTTCACCCCATCTCAGACGGAACGCCGCCTCCAAACATCCATGGGTTGGGCGTGGGCGACATCAACGGCGACGGTCTGCCCGATGTCTTACAGCCCGCCGGATGGTGGGAACATCCTCCGAAGAATAGTACGCAACAGACGTGGACCTTTCATCCGCAAGACTTTGGCAGCGGAGGCGCTGAGATGGGCGTCTACGACGTAAACGGCGACGGCCTGAACGATGTCGTGACCAGTTTGCAGGCTCACGGCTTCGGGCTCGCTTGGTTCGAGCAGAAGCGTTCCCCGGATGGCAAAATTTCGTTCGTCCGCCACGATATTATGGGTGATTTTTCAGAAAAAAGCGCAGGCAACGTGACGTTTACCGAACCGCACGGCTTGACGTTTGCCGACCTCGATGGGGATGGGATTCCCGACATGATCGTAGGCAAGCGCTACTGGTCCCACGAAGAGAGCTATTTCGATCCAAATCCATACGGCCCGGCTGTGCTGTATTGGTATCGCACGGTTCGCGATAAGAGCGCTCCCGGGGGCGCGCGCTTTGTTCCGGAACTGATTCACAATCGCTCTGGTGTGGGTTCTGCCCTGGAAGCGGTTGATCTCAATCACGACGGAGCGATCGACATCATTACATCCACGGATAGAGGCACCTTCATCTTCTGGAATCTGATGCACGGAGGGCACGCACCGGCCGCGCTCAGCCGTTAAAGGTTCGCAGGAATGAGATGCTCTGTTTGAGCTTTTCCAGCACGACGTCGGGCCGGGCGCCGGTCTCTACGACATAGTTGCGCAGAGGCGCTTTTCTGGCTGCGGCAAATATCTTGTGCCAATCGAGAGTTCCCTCTCCAACGGCCACGCCAATCTTGCCATTGCGCGCGTCTTTGATGTGGATTGAGAAGTACCGATTGGAGTACTTCTCTAAGTACGCGACCGGGTCCTTGCCAGCTACGGCGACGCTGCCCACGTCAATTTGCATTTGCACCAGTGTGGGATCCGTTCCTTCAAGCAACAGGTCGTAAGGCACGATTCCGTCAATATCGGTGAATTCCATGGTGTGATTGTGATAACCAGTTAGGATGCCGTCGCGTTTGGTCTTCTTACCCAATTCATTTAGCTGGCCGGCGTGCCATCTCCAGCCGTCGGCCGACTTCGTATGGCTCGACATCGACTGGCAAACAACACTGTTGAGACCCAGAACATGGGCAATTTGGATGGTCTTGTCATACTCGTCATGCAGTTCTGCCCACGAAAAATGGCAATTCTGGCATCGGAGCCCGGCGGCATCAAAGGCTTTCCTGACATCTTCGCCTGTCATGGCCTTCACGGCAGGCGAAACGCCAGCGTTGTGCGCCAGCCATACATAATCGATCAATTGATACCCATAACCAGCCAGAGTGCGGCAGGTGCCTTCAAAATCCTGGCTCAGTTCCCGGTTGATGTCATAGCTTTGAAATCCAAGCGGGAGGTCCAGCGGAAAGGCCCGCATGGGAACGGCTGCGGCACAAAAGACCGCGCTTTGGGTGAGGAATCGTCTTCTGGAAATCATGGAAGTTAATCGATTGTGAGACTACGTATTATATATTGAGACAGACGGATGCGACTAGGCCTGCTGTTACTGATTGGGGCTTCTTTGCTCAATGCCGCCGTTCCGGGGAATGAATACGTCGATGCCGGCGCCTGCGCCACCTGTCATAAGGCGATAGCCCAGATCTATCACCGCACCGGCATGGGCCGGTCGCTCTATAAGCCGGCGCTTTCCAATACCGTCGAGGACTATAAAAAGAACCGCGAGTTCGTGCACGCGCTCTCCGGGACGCATTACTCCATGATTATCCGCGATGGCCAGTTCTACCAGCGTCGCTGGCAGATCGGCTTTGACGGCAAAGAGACCAACGTCGAAGAGATGAAGATCGATGACGTGATTGGTTCCGGCAATCACTCAAGGTCGTATCTGCACCGCATGTCGAACGGAGGCTATATCGAATTGCCGTTGAGCTGGTATTCAGAAAAAGGTGGCTATTGGGCTATGAGCCCCGGTTTCGATTCGCATCATCCGCCGACGCGACGGTTCGTCTCTTACGAGTGCGTCTTTTGTCATGATGCGGCGCCGAAGATTCCGGCTGGCCACGATCGTCCAGGAAGCGATCCTGTGTTCGTTGGCGATCTTCCGCAAGGGATCGACTGCCAACGATGTCATGGTCCGGGTGGGAGGCATCTAAAGGTACTGCAGACCGCCGGTTCAACGCCAGAAGAAGTCCGTGCCAGCATTGTGAATCCGGCGCGTCTCAGCCCGTCGCTGCAGATTGACGTATGTATGCAATGCCATCTCGAACCCACGAGTTCTGAGATCCCCGCTTTAATTCGTCGATTCAATCGAGGACCGTTTTCCTTTACCCCCGGCGAACCATTGAGCAATTTTCTGCTGGCCTTCGACCACGCGCCGGGGACGGGGCACGATGACAAGTTCGAAATCGTAAACAGCTCCGCATACCGGCTGCGAAAATCGCAATGCTTTCTGCAGAGTAAAGGAACGATGACCTGCCTCACATGCCACGATCCCCATAACGTGCCCCATGGGCCGGCGGCGATCGCGCACTATTCCAGCGTGTGCCGGCAATGCCACGGCTCGGCCATCGACGCACAGATCGCTTCCAAACGGCATCCAGCCGCAACAGAGTGCATCAGTTGCCACATGCCCAAAAGGAGGACCGAAGACGTTGTGCATGCGGTCGTGACCGATCATCTGATCCAGCGGCGTTTGCCGCCCGGAAACCTGCTGGCCGGCCTCCCTGAACGGCACCCATCGGAAGCAGAAGAATATCGGGGCGAGGTAGCTCCGTATTACCCGTCCCCCCTCCCGCACACAGACGACAATGATCTGTATCTTGCCATAGCCCAAGTGGCGCTTCGCAACAATCTGGAGAAGGGAGTTTTTGAACTCGCGCGGGAAGTCGATCGCGTGCACCCGCGTGAAGCACAGTTCTATGTATTCCTTGGAGACGCGTGGCAAAGCAGTGGCAAGCCTCAGCAGGCCGTGGGCGCTTATGAGGCCGCGCTGAAGCTCAGGCCGGACTCTGTTCATGATTTGCTCGCACTGGCTGGCGCTCTGAAGGCTTCGGGGCAGGTTCCTCTGGCCGAGGATAAATTGAAGCAAGCGATCCGAACGTTTCCCTCGGACTCCTCCGCATGGTTTCAAGCCGGCGCTCTCGATTATTCCCTTGGGCGCGCGCCGGAAGCGATCAACAAGATGGAGAAGGCGCTCGCGCTCGACCCGGACTTGGCCGGTGGACACAGGGGACTCGGTGAAGTTCTGTGGCGAATAGGCCAGATCGATCGCAGCGAGAGCGAGCTGGGCTTGGCTCTTGATGTCGACCCGTACGATGCTGAAGCCTACGATCTGATGGGCCGCGTTCTGGCGGGTAAGAGCCAGATGGCAGAGGCGCTCTTCGATTTCGAAAAGGCCACAAAACTTGGGCCGGGTCATGCCGCCTATCTCTACGATTACGCGTTGGCGCTGACTAGCGCAAATCGCCCTGACGATGCCCAGACATCGGTTGAGGCTGCGTTGCGCATGGATCCGAAAATGGCGGAAGCGCACGAACTGCTGGGTGGCCTTCTCGCTGGGAAGCGGCTGCTATCGGATGCGGCGCATGAGTATTCAGAGGCGATTCGGTTGAAACCAGATTTCGCTCGGGCACATCTCGATTTGGCGCGCATCCTGGTCGCACAAGGCGATACGGCAGGTGCTATTGAGCAGCTTCGAAAAGCCGCCGCGGGTTCGGACCCACAGGTCGCCCAAGTCGCTAGCCGAGCGCTGCAGGGAATAGGCCAGCAGTAAGCGAGTCTTCGCCACAGCTCCCGCAGCCTGTGCAGCAATTACCCCCTTGGCACTCCCTTCGCCTCTACTGCAGGCTGAACCCATAAAGCGCGTTATCAGCGCAAACGGCGACGTACTGGCGGCCATTCACTTCATAGGTAATCGGGCCGCCGGCGATGGTGCCGCCGAGATTGGTCTTCCACAGCAACTGTCCGTTCCGGTCATCAAGTGCAAAGAAATTACCTTCCTTTCCGCCGGAGAAGAGCAGATCCGAAGCCGTGGTCAGAACTCCGCTCTCGGTGTAATCGACCATCTTGAATTCCCACTTCTTGTCGCCAGTTTGCGGATCGATTGCGCTCACCGCACCGTACCCTTCTTCCTCCGTCCGGTATCCGACGCCGGCTCCACGAAGAGCCCTGTTTCTCGTCGCTCCACGAGGGCGAGCAGCGCCCCCTGAGTACTTGCCACCAGGTTTCCATTCCTGGATCGGACCTTTACCCGAGGGGCCGCCATAATTGTCCCAGGTGGAAACGTAGAATAGCCCGGTGCGCGGGCTGAATGAGGGCGAATACCAATTCGTGCCGCCCTGGGTCCCGGGCTCCACGTATGGCCCACCCATAGGTTTCGGATCGAGCGCGGGCGACCTCATTGGACGGCCTGCCTCATCGAAGCCTACGTTCCAATTCTGCTTGACGAACGCCTTGCCCAGCAGGAATTTGCCCGTGCTGCGGTCAAGCACATAGAAAAATCCGTTCCGATTGGCCCAAAGAATCACCTTGCGCGACGCGCCCTGCCAGGGGATGGTGGCCAGCACGGGGACCTGCACGGAATCCCAATCGAATTCATCGTGCGGCGTGAACTGGTAATGCCATTTCAGTTTGCCGGTGTCCGCGTCCAGGGCGATGACGGAATCTGAATATAAGTCGTCACCGGCTCGATTGTCTCCGTTCCAGCCTGCGTTGGGATTGCCCGTACCCCAGAAAGTAGTGTTGGTTTCCGGATCGTAAGAGCCGGTTACCCAAATTGGACTGCCTCCGTGCTTCCACGATTCTCCGGCCCAGGTTTTGGAAGTAGGATCGCCGGCCGACATCGGGGCGGTGTAGAAACGCCATAACTCGTTACCGGTTTTAACGTCGTATGCGGCTACCCAACAGTTTGCGCCTTCTTCATTGGTAGCGGGACCAAGAATCACTTTGTCTTTGACCACCAGTGGGGCCACGTTGAGCTGATAGCCCTGGTGCCAGTCCGCCAATACCTTGTTCCAGTTGGCCGTGCCGGTTTTGGCGTCAATCGAAATCAGATGTCCATCATAGGTCGCCCAGAACAGAGTATCGCCCGACATGGCGAGACCTTTGACCACCATCACATATTGATTCGATTCGGGCGGCACGGCATAGTGGAATGTCCAGAAAATTCGGCCCGTCGCCGCGTCCATAGCTACCGCTTCACTGTTCTGCACGGTGTAAAGAACGCCGTTGACTACCAGAGGCGTCCCTTCCATCTTTTCGAGATACGCGGGCCGCCAAACCCACTTCAGCTTCAGATCTTTCGCGTTGTTATGGTTCAACTGCGTCAGCAAACTGTAGCGCGTGCTTGAGTAATTGCCTCCGTAAGTGAGCCAGTTCTGCGGCTCATTCCCCGCGCGAACGATACTGTCGTAGGTAACCTGCGCCGGTAAGGTCGCGGCAATCAACGCGAACGGCAGTAATCGACGAAGATGCATAGGAGACTATTCCTTTTCTAAAGAAGACCGTCAATTTTACTTTGAGTCCGGGAGACCGAACGCATACATCGCGCTACCGCCGCAAACTACGACATATTGCCGGCCATCCACTGCATAAGTGACCGGACCGCTGGCCACGGTTCCACCAAGGTTGGTATGCCAGAGCAGCGCTCCTGTCGCCGCATTGAGAGCGAAAAAATTGCCTGCGCGGTTTCCGGTAAATAACAGGTTGGATGCGGTGGTCAGCACCCCGCTCTCGGTGTAATCGATCATTTTGAACTCCCACTTTCTCTCGCCTGTTTGCGGATCGATTGCACGCAATGCGCCGTATCCTTCATCTTCGGTGCGATATGCAACCTCCACACCGCGGAAGCGGGCGCGCGCGGTAGGAGATGCCGATCGCCGCGATGCCATTCCGGTATATTTGCCGCCTGGTTTCCACTCCTGGATTGGGCCTTTGCCCTCCGGGCTGCCATAGTTGTCCCAAGTCGAGACATAAAAGAGGCCCGTGCGTGGACTAAACGAAGGGGAATACCAGTTGGTGCCACCTTGGCCGCCAGGAAACACGACTGGTCCGCTCACAGGCTTCGGATCAATACCAGGCGCTTTCATTGGACGGCCTGCTTCATCAAACCCGACGTTCCAGGTTTGCTTGACGAACGCTTTGCCCAACAGGAATTTGCCGGTGGTCCGGTCAAGTACGTAAAAAAAGCCGTTCCGGTTGGCCCACAACATTACCTTGCGGGGAGCGCCGTGCCAGGGGATGGTAGCCAGCACCGGAACTTGCACCGAGTCCCAGTCGAACTCGTCGTGGGGCGTGAACTGGTAATGCCATTTCAATTTGCCGGTGTCCGCGTCCAGAGCAACGACGGAATCGGAATAAAGGTCGTCGCCAGCGCGATTGTCTCCATTCCAACCGGCGTTCGGATTGCCGGTACCCCAGAAGGTCGTGTTCGTTTCCGGGTCGTAGGAGCCTGTGACCCAAACCGGGCTACCGCCGTGCTTCCAGGATTCACCCGCCCACGTCTTGGCGGCCGGGTCGTCTGCCGACATGGGCGCCGTATAGAACCGCCATAACTCCTTTCCGGTTTTGACGTCGAATGCGCCGACCCAACAATTCGCACCTTCCTCATTTGTCGCCGGACCCAGAATTACCATGTCCTTGACGATCAGGGGAGCCACGTTTAGCTGATAACCCTCGTGCCAGTCGACAATAATTTTGTTCCAGATCGCGTGACCGGTTTTCGCGTCGATTGCGATGAGGTGTCCGTCATAAGTCGCCCAGAACAGCCGATCCCCCGACATCGCGAG
Source organism: Bryobacteraceae bacterium (assembly GCA_036272835.1). Taxonomy (GTDB): domain Bacteria; phylum Acidobacteriota; class Terriglobia; order Bryobacterales; family Bryobacteraceae; genus Bog-105. The sequence goes on along the minus strand of DATAXY010000006.1, from coordinate 63,403 downwards.
GCCCTTTACCACCATCAGGTATTGATTCGATTCCCGAGGAACCGCGTAGTGGAAGGTCCAAAAGGTCCGGCCTGTCACGGCATCTAACGCCACTACCTCGCTATTCTGGACCGTGTAAAGCACGCCATTTACAACAATCGGCGTTGCTTCCATCTTTTCGAGGTACTTAGGATGGAAGACCCATTTTAGTTCCAAGTTTTGGACATTATCGGGAGTAAGTCCAGTAAGTAGGCTATAACGTTGGCTGGAGTAACCTCCGCCATAGGTAAGCCAATTCTGAGGGTCGCGACTTGCGTGAAGAATGCTGTCGTATGTAACTTGCGCCGGCAGAATCGCGGCAATTAAAGCGAATGGCAATAACTTACTAACATCCATGGCGGGGTTTCATTATCAGTCGGACCCTTTGAGCGAACTAAGATAGGCGACAATGTCGGTCACTTGGGCGGGCGAGAGCTTTTTCTCATATGAAGGCATCAGACCTTTGGTGAGGATCTTATAACCGCGAATCTTTGACGTCTCGAACGACCTCAGATCTTGCTTGGGATCGATTAACTGCACGCTCGTTGCATCGTGATTCAGAATTCTGCCCCGGACTTCGGTACCGTCCTTCAGAGTCACGACGACGAACCGGTTCTCTGGGAGCACTTCGGCATCGGGGTCCACGATCGATTGGGTCAGCCGTTCGGCTGTTCTGCGGTCACCGATTGTCGAGAGGTCCGGTCCCAGCCGTGACCCCGACTGTCCGATGCGATGGCAAGTCGGGCAGCCGTTTGACTCGTACAGTTCTTTACCTTTTGCGGCGTCGCCGCTTTGCGCCAATAAGGGCGACGCGGCGAGGATCAAAATGCCAGCCGCGGATACCCACATGTTTATAGCCGCGCACAACGGGTCCAAACCGCCCTGTGCGGGTGAGGAGATCTTCCTGGAACTCATTGAAAATTTCATAATCCTTTTGTCATCTGCCTTTCAGGCCGGCCCCTGCGCGGCAAGACGCGCACGCCTCGCGAGACCATCTACTTGCTCGCTCCCGCGGAAGCGGGTTTGCTCGAGAATTCGATACGATCTTTCTCGCTTTCCAACTTCTTAATATCGATGTGGGGCACTTTCTCCAGATCGCTCCAGTCCTTGAACTCGCCGGCCGTCTCCCGATAGTGGATTATGGCCGCGGCGTCCGCGCTTGAGATCTGTAGCGCCGAAGAGAGGTCGCTTGCGCTGGCTTTATTTATGTTGACCTTTAGGCCAAAGTTTGCGGCAAGATATTTGATAACCAAATCGAAATCGTCGTCGGTTCCCTGCGCTCCTCGGGAAACCATGTCGTCAATCACTGCGGACCAGCCGTCGGCGGTATTCCTATGGCTTGTCACCATCGCCAGGCCGTGGCACTGGGAGCAGATCTGCATAAACTGGGCCTTCCCTTTGCCTTCCGGCAATTCCTGGCTGGTTTGAGCGTACGCGGTCGGGCCGGAGAGGAGGCCGAAAACCAAGGCAACGGGGGCGAGAAGTCTTTGGTAGTACATGGACATCCAGATTATCGCAAGCGTTTTTGGGACTACGTCTCAAAAAGCATACATCCAGCGGATGTCTGTGTCAAACATCGATCTTTTCTCCGATTTGAAGCGGCCGTGCTTGAACAGGTTCCGGGGAGCGGCCCTCGATCACCACACGTGCTTGTAGTTCGTTTGGTAAAAGCGCCGTATATCCATGAAAATGATGGCTATGCGATGTCCGGCAGTAGAAACTGACCAGCTCCGCCCTGTGCCCTCAACAACGCTTCCGCAGCCAAATACCCACTCCGTACCGCGCCTTCCATAGTTGCTGGCCAGCCCGATCGTGTCCAATCGCCCGCCAGATACAGGTTCGCCACCGCAGTCCGGCTTTCCGGCCGCACCTTTCCCAAACCCGGCACGGCCGAAAAGATCGCCCGAACTTCCTTCACGACATGGGCGCGTTCCAGGACAGCTTCCGACGCCTTCGGGAAAAACTCCTTCAGTTCCCGCAGAGCCATCTCGATCACCTCGGCGCGGCCCATCTCCACTAAGCTGCGCGAAGCGCTCACAACCAATTGAATGTGCCTTCCCGCCTCTTTGTTGTACATCCACTGGATGGTGCGGTCGAGAAGCGTGGCATGCGGCAAATCCGTGATGGGCCGGTCAAACCACAGGTGAATGCCGGTAATCGGCGAATGGGTGAACGGGGCCAAATTGAGACCAAGATCCGGCGCGATCGCCGTGACCTTTTCGAACGGGATCGCCAGCACACAGGCCTCCGCCGGAATGCAATCTCCATTTACGGCCAAGCCGGCAAAACGCCCGTCTTCGACGTGTATTCGTTGAACCGGCGAGCGAAAGGCAAACTGAACCTGCGGATAACGCGCCCACGCCCGGGCGCCATAAAGATCGGCTAGGGGCACATTCGGAACGCCCATCTCATAGGCGGACGCGCTTGAGAGAAAGCCGACGGCGAAAACCTGCAGGGCATGAATTGCGGCCATGCGCTCCACATCTTCGCTGATCGCGCTCACCAGAATCTGCCGCCAAAATCGCTCGATGGCGTGCGTCCCCTGCTTCTTCTCCCGCAGCCAATCCATCATCGTGATCCGATCCAGATCCTTGCGAGTGCGGTACTCTCGCGGCACGCTCAGCAGCGCGCGACCAATCCCCAAGCGGTCGGCGATCGACAAGAACTTCAAAGTTGCAAACGACTCGGTGAAGTGCAGAGGAGCTGGGAGCAGGCCGCGTCGCATCACGGACATGCGCCCGCCCGGTTCAATCCAATAGAACTCACGGTAGAAGTGAATGCGATCCGCCACTCCAAGCCGGCCATAAAAGTCCATCAGATTAGTGCAGCAGCGTAGCAGCACGTGCTGGCAATTATCGATGGTCGGAGACTCTTCATCTGCTGTGTTGAGCGGATAAGAAGTCGCGCGGCCGCCTAGAAAAGGCCGAGCCTCAAACACCTTCACCTGGTGTCCAGAGGAACCGATCGCCAACGCGGCCGCCAATCCCGCCAAGCCTCCGCCGACAACCGCAATTTGGGAAGAGCTATCCAACGCGTTACGTTCGGGCCGCAAGCAGACCCGTCGCGGAGTACGTCTCGATCATATTCTCCATTAAACGAAGGCCGCAATCGCGCTCCAGAGTAAGAATGGACTCGGGATGAAACTGCACTGCTTCGATCGGCAGGTCGCGATGCCGAATGCCCATGACAATGCCATCTTCGGATTCAGCCGTGATTTCTAAGCACGCGGGGAAGGTCTCGCGATTCGCATAGAGCGAATGATACCGGCCGACGCGAAATGGAGAAGGCAGCCCTCGAAAGACTCCGTGGCCTTCGTGCTGAACAAGTGATCCCTTTCCATGCATCGGGTAACCAAGCACATCGAGAGTGCCCCCGAACGCTTCTACAATGCCCTGCAAGCCCAGACAAACTCCAAACAGCGGAATGCCGAGGCGCGCAACTTCACGCACCAGGTCCGGAACTCCAAAATCCGAAGGCCGCGCCGGACCCGGTGAAATCAAAACAATATCGGGGCGTGTGCGTCTAATCGCGTCGAGGGCAACCCCCGACCTATACGTGGAGACTGTAGCGCCGGTTTGCCGTGCATAGTTCGCCAGCGTGTGTATGAAGCAATCGTCGTTATCTACGAGCAGTAAACGAATTCCTTCGCCCACCGGACGCATCGCCCGTTTCTCCTTCGCTCCCGCAACCCGTGGTGCGAGCGCGCGAAAAAAGTTTGTCGCCTTCAGCCGTGTCTCTTCTTCTTCTGATGCGGGATCGGAGTCGTAGAGCAGAGTGGCGCCGGCCGAATAACGCGCTATACCGCCCTTCAAATGAACGGTCCGAATCAGAATGCCGGTATTGATATCTCCATTCAAACTCAGCATGCCCACCGCGCCGCCATACCATCCGCGAGCATCCTTTTCCAGATCTTCAATCGCTTGCGCGGCAGCCTTCTTCGGAGCGCCAATGATCGTAACCGCCCACATGTGTGTCAGAAATGCGTCCAGCGAATCGAACGTCGGCATCAATGTGCCCTTTACGTGATCGACCGTGTGAAACAAACCGGCATAAGACTCGATCAACCGCCGCCCAATCACCTGAACCGAACCAGGAATGCAGACGCGCGACTTATCGTTGCGGTCCACATCGCTGCACATGGTCAGTTCTGACTCTTCTTTGGTCGAATTGAGTAGTTCGCGTATACTCTCGGCATCGCGCAAAGGATCTCCCGAACGGCGTGCTGTGCCGGCGATGGGGCAGGTTTCCACCTGATCGCCCTCGACGCGAACGAACATCTCAGGAGAAGCGCCGACCAATTGCTCATCGCCCATCTGGATAATGAATTCATAAGGACTCGGGCTTGCCTTCTGAATGCGCTGGAATAGTTCCGATGCGCTTTCGTGAAACGGCGCGCTGAATGTTTGCCGCAGAACCACTTCGTAGTAGTTGCCTTGGCGCATTCCTTCGCGAACCGTCTCCACCTTCTGCATGTATTCCTGCGGTTGATGATCTGAGAGAATTTCGGTTCGCGCGCCTCTGTCGTCGGCTGCCTTAACCCGCGCTGCTGTTCGCGGCAATCCCGCCGTGGTCAGCCCATTGCTGGAAAAATCGTAACGATAGCGTTCAATCGTCTCTTTCTTGCGATCCATGAAGCAGATATCGTCGCAAAGAAAGAGATGAACGTCTTTCTGTGTTTCCCGCGGAAGACGCAGACGAATGGGATCGAACTGCAAAAGTAAGTCGTAGCCAAACGCGCCGACCAAAGCTAAATGCGAATCTTGTGGATTACGAAACTCACGTACCAGTTCACGCAGGATGGAAAAGGGAGACGGCTGCTTACTTCGCTCTTCTTCCGGAAACCCTTCAGCCAAAGGCTTCAGGTTCATTGACAACAGATCGGGCTTTCGAGCGATCGCTTCCAGATGGGGATGTTCCTCCAAGAGTGGCGCGATGAGGTCGACCAACACTCGTCCCCGGTGATTCAGCGCCCCGATTTCAACTCTACGGCCACGGGCGATGATTTCAATCGGCGGCGCTACGCTGGCGATGTCCCAACGCGCATAGCGCTCCGGGTATTCGTATCCGGAGGAAAGATAGATCCCACGGCGCGTATCGAGTTGCTTCAAAATATGGTCAAGTCCCTTGTTGAAGGGCAGACGTGAAGCGGACCGGGTAACCGTAATTCCGCGCGGGGTGGAGTAGCGCAACTGGGGCATACAAATATGGAGTAAGTCCCAGGATAGCAGCGATTTTATACGTCTCTGAAGTGGTCGAAGCCCATGGCAGGCAGCGGCTTACCCTTCCACATGACCTCGCTTGGCAGTCCTTCAACGATCTCTCCAATCGCGGTAACCCGCGCGCCCGCGATCTCGGCCGGCATGGGCTTGGGGGTTGTGAACAGCAACTCATAATCTTCGCCGCCGTGCAGCGCCTGCTGATAAGAGGCGTCGTTGGCGATTGGCAACACGCCGGTCAGATGCGCACTCACTTTCGATTCGACGCAAAGCCTCTGCAAATCGAGTGACAATCCGTCACTCAAATCCATGCAAGCAGCGATGCCCTCCTCGGCGAGCGCGATTCCCAGTTCGATGCGCGGTTGCGGGCGGAGGTGCCGCATCCACGCCGGTCCGCGGCGAAGTTCGAAGCCGAGGGCGGAACCACCCAACTCGCCCGTCACATAAATGTGATCTCCAGGACGGGCGGCACTACGCAGCATCGCCATCCCTGGGGCGACCGTTCCGCAACACATAACATCGGCGACGATTATATAGGTTGATGCAAGATCGCCTCCCGCCAACGTTACGCCATGGTGCGTGGCCAGTTCGAGCAGCCCCCGGTAAAATCCCGCCACCCAAGCATTTCCGAGTTTGCTTGGCACCGCCAGCGATACCAGGCAAAATAATGGCTTCGCGCCCATCGCGGCCAAATCGGACAGGCTGCGCGCCAGCGCTTTATGGCCGACGTCGGCAGCTTTGTGCGTCGCAGACTCGAAGTGGCGATTTTCGATGACGAAATCGGTGGTGAACACCATCTCCCGGTCTGCCGGGGGACGAATCACAGCACAATCGTCGCCGATGCCAGTAAGGATCGATTGATTCGGAGGCTGTGCCTCGGCAAGTTGACGGATGCGGCGAACGAGATCGACTTCGCGCATGGCCATTTATCGGGCAAGCACAAGGCCCGCCGGCAGTTCTTCGCCAAATATGCGGCTGGATGTTGAGAGGTCGGTCTCCGGGCCTGCTAACAGGTGCAGGTATTCGGCGCTCTTCGGGCTCGCTTCGCAAGCTCGGCGCACCAGTTCCAGCGTGGCCGGAGGCAGATCGCGGGCCGTGTCGCCAGTCTGTTGCGCCATATGAGCGAGGGCTTCGAGTAGCGAGGGCGTGTTCGGCAAACGCAACATAGTCTCCACCCAACGCGCCACAACAGAAGGCGAGATCACCAGATTAATCGGCGCTGCAAATAGCTTACGCGCACCGAGCCGGGATAAACACCAGATTGCCGACTCCACCATCTCGCCTTGTTTCGCCATCGCCAGCAACGCATCGCCCAGTTGCACCTTGACCTGTTGCGGAAGCAGTTCAAGACTCGCAGCAGTGCGCCACATTTCGCGATAGAGGCTTTGATTCACGCGTTGTTTCTTCTTCTGCTTTGGCAGCAGGACTGGCGATAGACGTTGGAAGATATCGGCCTGCTGATTCCTATTCAACCCGCCGGCGATGCGGCCGCAGAAGATCCACCAATCGACTTCGTTCTGCACCTGATTGCCAAAGGTGAGACCACTTGCATAGATACGCCGCGCCTGCTCAATGCGAAAATCGTCGCCCGGGAATCCGAACCCTGGCCGCAAACAGAAGCCTGTGAGGTTTAGCCATCGCACCTCATGCGGAGCGTTCTTTCGCCTTCCATCGGACAAAGCGAGTAACTTGTCGGCAAACGCTCGAATGGTGACCAGCGGCCATGAGGCGCGGCCCAATCCCAGAGTTTGCTCCATTCGAGCCGGAAGCTGCTCTGGAGGGATGCCCGAAGACCCTTTACTAAACACCTCTTCAATCAATGCTTCAGCCGCGGCCTGCACCTCAGGTTCAACAACTGCACTGGATCGCACGGCGGCGACCGCGGGCGCATTTTCGGAATCGCCCGCCTGTTTCCGAAGTTGGAACTGTAAATTCCAACGATGCTCGCTGACCTTCGACTCGGCCCAAGCCTCCAGCGTTCCGACTTCGCTCAGGCGAGCTCCGATCGATACGGGAATCTGCCGTTCCCCGCCTTTGCCGAAGCGTATGACCGCGCGCAGCGGCGCATGCAATCGCGGATCGCTCGCTGGATCGGTCATGTCCGCATTGGGTTCAAAAGAGACTAGATCGCCGACGCCATCGTCCGCGCGGCTCAACGAACTATACAGGCGGAAAGCGACCGGCGTATTAGCCAACAACCGTAACTCCGGCTGATCCAGCTTGATTTCCTGTCCTTCTTCGGTACCGCGCGGCATCAGGCAAACGGCACGCAACGCGGAAGAGTCGCCATCTTGAAGACCCAGGTAATACGCCCGAGGCAACCCGCCCCGCACAATGACGCCGCTGCCGGATGAGCGCGCGTACGAATAATACGCAGCCCCGATCGCGACCGCTAAATCCAGATCCTGATTTTCGAAAACCAGCGGCTTGTGTCCGAACCACTGCTCAACTACGTCGCGTACGCGATCGCGAAACACGTGGGGAATGAAGAACCCGCCGTTGAACAGAATGGCGTCTATCCCGCGCTCGGGTATGGAGGCGTTCTGTAGAAACTCGGCCAAATGCCGTGTGATCGCGGGGTCTGAGACATAAGGCAACCCAAGTTCCCGGAACACGCTCTGCTTATCCTGTTGTGGCCGGCCGGTAAGCGCGCATGGAGGCAGGAAACCGTCCAATGCGATCTCCAACACTTCGTCACGCGTAATCGTGGTCTTCAGCGCCCCACCGATCAAGGACGCCCCGCTGCCTACGATCGTGATATCGACTTGCGCGGGACCGCCTTCGGAGAGCATCTTCTCCTTCGCGGCGGAACACTGCCGTCGAAGTCCGCTCCGCTGCCGTAGCGATAGCGTTCGACCGATCTTCGATTCCGCCAGCCACGAAATCGCCAGATCCAGATTGTCTCCACCGAGCAGCAGGTGCCGGCCTACTGTGGTGCGTGTAAACTGTACGCGATCGCCTTCACGGTCGACGCGCACCAGAGTGAAATCGCTGGTGCCGCCGCCAACGTCGCAGACCAGCACCATCTGCCCATCGAAAAGTTCCTTGTTCGATCGCGCCAAGTGGCTGGCAATCCAAGCATAGAAAGCGGCAGCCGGCTCTTCGAGGAGCGTCAGTTCTTGAATGCCCGCATCATGCGCAGCTTGGACAGTCAATTCGCGCGCCTCTTCATCGAAACTTGCGGGAACCGTCAGGACCACGTGCTGGCCCGCCAACGGCATGCCCTTGGCGCGCTCCCAGTTGTCTTTTAAATGGTCCAGGTAGCGTGTCGACGCCTCCACTGGCGAAAGCACCCGCCCCTCTTCTTGCGAGTCCCACGGAAGTATGCGCGCCGTCCGATCCGCTTCCGAGTTAGAGAGCCACGACTTCGCCGAGTGCACCGTCTTCGTAGGCACCAGCGCCCCTTGATCGCGCGCGAACGCGCCTACCACTGGAGGATCGCTCAGGTAAAGAAAGGATGGCAGCGTGCGCAGCGCGGCTGTCCGAGTTGCGTCGATCTGCTGCTCAATGGGAAGAACATGTATGGGCGGAAAATCGGATTCGGCCGCTTCCACGGGATCGATATACGCAACCGCCGAGTTAGTGGTGCCAAGATCGATACCGACGTTCATGCCGCGGGACGTTCTCTCACATTAAACTCCAACTTCCACCGCCTCCCATCGGCTGCCACGCACCATAACTCGAGCATACCGGTTTCCGTGACATTGCTTTCGAGCGTAACGGGCACAATCTGGTCGCGGGATTCCCCGTTTTGCACGGGCAACAGTACTTCGATCGGAGCTAATTCCTCCAGATCGTCCGTGACTTCATCGAGCAGAGTTCCGGCGGCATCGTTCTTCCGTGTAAGAGAGGAAAAGAACCGGAAATCGGCCGGTTCGCCAACAACTACGGCAAATTTGCGCTGCGGCAATTCAACCTTCGAGCCCTCCTCGAGACCGAACGGCGCTACCGCCAACACTTTCAAGGGCGCGGGCAGTCCGGGAACCGCGGGCAGTGAAGTTTCGATACCCACATAGTAAGTGCGCGGCACTCCGCCGCGGATGCGCACGCCTTTACCTGTGCGCGCCAAGCCGTAATATGTCGCGCCGCGAGCGACCGCATGCATCAAGTCGGCGTGCTTCGAATCGTCCTGCAACGACGTTATTGGCGGCGCACCGGCAGCGATCAGCCATTGATTTATGACTTCGAATATGCGGTGCTCAATTGCGCCCGCTTGCAGCACTCCGCCGTTGAGCAGTAGATGCGTGGGCCGCGCAAAGCCCGATACGCCCGCATTGCTCGCGGCCTGACGCAGAAACTGCGCGATGTGCCGGGTAACGGCTGCATCTGACGCATAATTGAGTCCCACTTCCATCAGACCGGTACGGCGTTGACGCTGCGGTGCGGCCTCCGGTCCAACCACCGGGAAGAAACCTTCAAGCAGCAGATTGCGAACTTCATCCCGATGCAACTTTTCGCGAAGGGTCCCGCCGACGAGCCCGGTACCACGCCCGAGAATGGTTAGCGGATGCTCTTCGGGAGCATCGTCGCCTGAGAGAAGTACTTCCTTGGCAGCGCGGCATTGCTGCCAAAGCGCATGAAACTGGATCGCATCCAACTTGGTTCCGCGCACCGCAAACCGATCGTTGGCAAAGCGCGCCAGCGCCAGATCCATATTGTCGCCGCCCAGCAAAAGATGTTCGCCTACGGCGATGCGTTCTAGTTGTAGTTCGCCATCGCGTTCGATGACGGAGATCAGAGTCAGGTCCGTCGTGCCGCCGCCAATGTCGACCACCAACACCAGATCGCCCGGCTTCACGCGCTCACGCCAGTTCGGATTCCGATCGATCCAGGCATAGAAAGCGGCTTGCGGTTCCTCGATAACCGTAACTTCGGGATAACCGGCCATCCGCGCCGCTCGCTGCGTAAGATCTCGCGCGGCAGCATCGAACGATGCTGGAACCGTGATCAATACCGACTGGTTCGCTAACGCAGCATCCGGATTTAGATAGTCCCAGGCCGACCGCAGATGAGCAAGATACTCGCGGGAAGCATCCAGCGGTGACACCTTTGCAATCCCCTCCGGCGCCGTCAGCGGAAGCAACGGTTGGGTTGGATCGGCCGTTTGGTTCGATAACCAGGACTTCGCGGAAGAAACCAGGCGCGAAGAATTTTCGACGCCGCGCGCACGCGCCAGCGCACCCACGATGTACTGCGGTTGCGGATTCCAAGGCAGTGCAAGCGTGCCTTCGACAAATTCATTCGCACCCGGTATATAAAGCGACGAAGGCAGCAGATCCAGATTCGCTATCTCACCGGGGCTCACCAGTTGCGGCGTTTGAAACAAACTGACGGGCTGCCCATCCTCGGTCTCTGCTGAAGAGGACACAAATGCCAACGCACTGTTGGTGGTGCCCAAATCGATTCCAACAATGTATTCGGGCATGGCTTGAAACCTACTCGATTTCCAGTTCCGCCGGAGCGATGATCTTCGAATCCTGCTTGCCCAACGGCGGCAAATTGATTGAGGTCGCCATCCAGCCACGATGCCGCAACGTGCCACCTGGAACCTTGCCGCTGGCCGGCACATTGCCAATCAACTTAATGCGATTCGGGTCCGGCGTTTTCGATCCGTCCATCTTTTGAAAGGTACCTTCGACACTATCCAACACCGGGGTAAGCGTGACATGGCGCATCAAAGTCGCCCGGCTGTCGGCGTGGAGCGATCGCACTGCGGCTCCTATCTGATCGTCGGTGTAAGCATCAATGTCTTCCATCAGAAAGTCGATCAGACGTGAGTCGCGTTGGAGAATCTGCAGTAACTGCAAAGCTCCGTCCGATGGTTTCGGCAGTTCTACGGGCGGGGGCGGGGGCTCCGGCTTCGCATAGCCAAACGCGCGCGCCACGTCTTCCGGCAATACACCGGAGAACAGGATCGAAAAAAAGCTGCGAAAGGCAGACGAGATTCGGGACAAAAGAACGGCCTCTCGAACAAGGATATCAACCGGACCAATACTCCTACCTGAGGCGCTGCAACGAATTTACTGGAACAAAACAAGATTCACAGCTATAGTAAGAACAAAGCAGTACAAATTTGTTTGAAGGGAGAATAGATCCTTATGGCAACAAAGAAGGCAGCACCGAAGAAGGCAGTTAAGAAGGCGGTCAAGAAAGCCGCTCAGAAGTCTGTCAAAAAAGCGGTGAAGAAGGCCACTAAAAAAGCAACCAAGAAGAGCTAACTAACAATTGACAGTGCTAGAACATGCCGGACTGCTTCCGTCGAAGCGGCCCGGCTTTTTTGTTTTTAACCTGGCAACTTCGGCATCGCTGGAGCCTTCGGCATTGTAGGAGGCTGCACCTGCGTGTAGTTCGGCGGAATCTGAAACGCGGTTGGGGGAGGCTCGCCCGTAGCCGCGTGCTTGCAGTAACAAGTCGTCTGCCCAAACGGTCCCATTACCGTGGTCAGTACAGGCATCTTGAGCTTCGTACTTGACCAGATCTCGGAAACGATCGGCGGCATCGTAGGCGCGTTCGGCATGGCAGGCGGCTTCGGCATACCGGGCATTTGCGGCGCACCGGGGGCTTGGGGCATAGCAGGTTCTTGTGGCATACCCGGCATCTTCGGCATACCCGGCGGCTTCATCGTGTAGCGCTTGCCCATCACCTCCACGCCTTCCACCATGCCCATGCCGAGATCCTCGACCTTCACGTGAGAAGGCGACGAAGGCACTCCCGGCATCGCTCCCATACCCGGCATTTGTGGCATCTGCGGCGCTTGCGGTATGGGAACAACGTGCGCCTCCTGTTTTAAATGGTTCAGGACAATTGCATAGCCTCCCGCTGGATTTGTTATCACGGACGTGTTCGGATAATCCAGCCGCATCTGTCCGGTGCTCGACCGCAGTATGGAAGAAGGAACCTGGTTTGGGGTCGAGCCTTCCTTCGCCAACTGCGTGGTTGTCACGCAATTTGAGCAGGTGGGCGTGGGCGGTGGCGCAGGCGGTACGGGCGTTTGCGGAAACTGCATGCATGCCAGCGTATCACTGCCGTGATGATCCCGCTACTAACGTCCGCCGGCCACCGTCGGCAACTGAATCAGCCCAAACTCGGGCATTTCCTGCAAACCGATCGTTCCGTCCGCGCGCAACCGCTTCAACACCGCGATCTCGTCACAGCGTTCGAATTTTGAACAGCGCAGGCAGTCCTTCCACACCTTGAGCGGCAACTCGCCGCGCTCTACTTGCTCAAACCCAAGCTTTCGGAAGAAGCCGGGCGAATACGTGAAAGCGAAGATGGCTGCCAGATCGTTCTCTCGAGCCTCCTGTTCCAAGGCCTCCACAATTGCACGGCCTACGCCCTGCTGCTTGAGATCAGGCCGCACTGCCAGCGAGCGCACTTCGGCTGTCGTGGGCGTATAAAAGTGAAGGGCTCCGCAGCCGAGCAAAATGTCTCCGTCGTAGGCCACCGAGAAATCGCGTATGTTCTCCGACATCTCGAATTCCGTGCGCGGCAGCATAATGCCTTCGGCCGCATACGAATTGATCAGCTTCAGAACGTTGCCAATGTCCCGAATGGCGGCCTTCCGCACCGACGTCGCAATGCGAGTCATGCGTGTACCTCTGTGATGGCGCCTGTCGCAGAAAGCGTCGTGCCGATCGCTTCGCCAGCCAGCAGGCGTTCGCATACATCGGCGTGCCGTCCCGATGCGATCGTCACCGTTCGCAGTCCCGCTTCCAACGCCATGGTCGCCGCCTCCAGCTTGGCTTGCATCCCACCATGGGCCACGCCCGATTCAATCAATTTCTTTGCTTCCTCCGCAGTTAGATGATGCATCACGCTGCCCGTCGCGTCCTTGACACCGGCTACATCGGTCAAGAAGATTAACGTATCCGCCTCCCAGCCCACCGCGCACGAAACGGCCATTTGATCTGCATTCACGTTGTAGATCGCGCCCCTTTCGTCTCCTGCGATGCACGCGACCACGGGAATAAACTTGCCGCCAATCAGCAGATCGAACAGCGCGCCGTTCGTTTTCTTTGGCTTTCCTACGTAACCGAGATCCGGCCTTAGAGGCGCCGCGGTTGTCAACGGTCCATCGACTCCGGAAATACCCACTGCCGCCGCCCCTTGCGCAATCAGGGCCGCAACCAGATGTTTATTCACGCCGCCGGCAATCACATTGGTAACCGCCTCAATCACACGATCGTCGGATACTCGCAACCCGCCCACAAAGCGGCTCTCGACGCCCCGCTCCTCCAGGTAGCGGGTCACCTGTTTGCCCCCGCCATGGACCACTGCCAACCGATGACTCAGCGCAACGCCTGCCAACTGCTTGGCGATCGCATCGCGCGCTGGTTGATCCTCCAGCAGAGTTCCACCCAACTTGATCACCATCTTCACAGCAGGCCCTCCGTCTCGGGGAATCCCAGCATCAGGTTCATATTCTGCACCGCTTGCCCGGCGGCGCCCTTGACCAGGTTATCGATGGCGGTCACGATCACCGCCCGCCCGCTCTCTTCATCGAAAACAAAACCGATGTCGCAGAAGTTGGTGTGTTGCACCACGTGCAAGTCGGGCACCTTACCCGGCGCATACAGCCGCACGAACGGCTCGCCCGCGTACCGCTCTTCGTAAATGGAGAGCAGATCCACTGCCTTCTGGATGCGCTGTGTGCGCACGTATATGGTCTCTAAAATGCCTCGCTCCACCGGTAACAGGTGCGCCGTGAACGTAAATTCGCGTTCCGCGATGCAGGAATTCTGCAGCACTTCCGCCACATGCCGGTGCTGTAAGATGCCATATGCGCTGAAATTACCTGCCGCTTCGCAGAAGCTTGTCTTGAGCGATGGCTTACGGCCCGCGCCGCTAACGCCTGACTTCGCATCGCAAATAATTCCGCGGCTACGATCCAGCGCTTCCATTTCAATCAAAGGCCGCAATGCCAGGTTGGCCGCCGTCGGATAGCAGCCTGGGTTCGCCACCAACCGCGCATCGCGAATCTTGTCCCGATAAAATTCCGGCAGCCCGTAGGCCGCTTCCGCCAGCAGACCCGGAGCCGTGTGCCGTTCCTTATACCACCGCGAATACGTCTCGGCATCGCGTAGCCGGAACGCGCTACTCAGATCGATGATTTTTGCGCCCGCCGGAAGATATGCCTGTGCCAGGTTCATCGAAACCTCGGGCTGGGTCGCCAGAAAGACGAGCGACAAGCCCTCCCGGCGGATCGCTTCATCCGTCGCGTCTATCGTCTTATGGGGTTTGGTGCCCAAGGGCTGCACGCGCTCCTCGGAGTCTGCGCGGTGGCTCATTAATACGAGATCCACTTCGGGGTGGTGGGATAGGATGCGGACCAGTTCCGCGCCGCTATAGCCACGAAAGCCGACGACACCGACGCTGTGCCGTGATGAGTTTTTATTCACAACAATGAATAATTATACTACGACTTCTTAAACCTGCTCCGCCGCCGAGCGCGCCGCCAGATCGCCGATCAACGGCAGACGCACTTGCTCCTGCTGGGCGGCTTTGATTAATAGATAGATCCAGCAGATGAAGACCACCGTCTTGATGGCGCCCAGAAACAGGCCTTCAATCCAGGACGGATGAAAACCGCCCCAAAACAGCGTCGGGATGGCGGTTGAAACGACCAGCCAGGCGACGAATAGATACAGCGACTGGAACGCGTCGAAGCGCACCCCGGCGTGCGTCCGGAACTTATGAGTGGCAAGAAAGATGATGGCCGGAATAATGCCAAAAACTGGAACATAACAAAGGATTGAGGCCGTACGATCACTCATGCCCTCCAGAAAATCGGTCGCCTCAATCGTCTTCTTGGGCTGTGCAGCTCCGCAGTTCGGGCAGAAAGACGCCTGCGGCTCTACGTTACTCCCGCAGTTTGTACAAAAAGGCACGTCTTTGAACCTCCTATCTCAACATCTACTGCAATCTACGCTCTCGGGCAAGCTTTTGTTCCGCTAGTCAATGCTTTAGCGCATATCCAGGATCTCCCGGACAGTCTCGAAGCGATACCCGCGCTCCTTTAAAACCGGCACAATCGCTTTGGTTGACGCGAGCATCGCCGAAACATCCGGCCGCGCGCGCGTCTCGCGCCCGTCATGCAATACGATGACGCCTCCGGCAGACGCGGCGCTAAGCACATGACGCGCAACGCGGCTGGCGGGCCACGCCCAGTCGTAACCGATAACGGTCCAGCCAATCCCTAGCAGCCCAAGTTCTTTTTGAACCCGCCGCATCCCCAGCCACCGCACTCCATAAGGAGGCCGCAAAATGGTTGGCCTTACTCCTGTTTCGCTTTCGATGATCGTTTGCGCCATGCCAAACTCGCGAGCGAGGAATACCGGCGGCTTCATCGCCAGCAGTGGATGGGAGTAGGTATGATTGCCGATCTGATGGCCGCGGCCGGCCACGTCGCGCGCAATGCGTGGCAGGCGCGCCACGTTCATGCCGCACTGGAAAAATGTGGCGCGGATCTGTTCACGCTCCAGATACTCCAGCAGCATCGGCGTGCTTTCACTGGGTCCGTCGTCGAACGTTAGCGCGATCGATCGGCGTCGCCTGTCACCCCTCGATCGATACGGGCCGAA
Source organism: Bryobacteraceae bacterium (assembly GCA_036272835.1). Lineage (GTDB taxonomy): Bacteria > Acidobacteriota > Terriglobia > Bryobacterales > Bryobacteraceae > Bog-105. The sequence continues at coordinate 47,589 of DATAXY010000006.1, read as the reverse complement.
AAGCTGTGATGACGGACCAACCGCGCCGTACGCCGCCAGGCCCGCTAATGCCGCAGCGCCCCCGCCGGCGAGCGCCGCCCACCCCGATTTGGACATCACTCGCGGATCTTCTCCTTAGCCGGCGCCGAGGCGTGAAAATCATTGCGCACGCGTTCTGTATACGTCGCAAGCAATTCCCCGATACGTCCATAATCCGGCGACTTCACGATCATTCCGACATGGTGCCGCTTACTCATCCGCCAAACCACTTCAGGCTCGGTGAAGGGCGACGTATCGGGCCACTCCTGCCGCGCGAGCGAGACCAGCAACCCGCCATAATCCTGCCGGGCATCGGGCACATGATACGCACTGCCCGAGGCCCACGCCACTTCCACCTTGGCCCATTCCGCCCACATATTGATGCCGGTTGCAACTTCAATCAGATCCGAAATATGGGCGCCTCCTACCCGGGCCGACGTCTCCAGGAAATAGATCTTTCCATCCTCGTGCGCGCGGATGAACTCGGTGTGCGATACGCCATTCGCCAGTCCAAACGCGTTCAGCACACGCGAATTCATCTCAATTAGGGCTTGCGCCGTTTCCGACCCACGCTCCATAATCCTCGTGGTAAAGATGCCGCCACCATGGGACACCTCAAGCGGAGGAGTTCCATATGCGCTCGCGACCGCGTATAATGCCTCGCCTTCAAACCATATAGAGTCTACGTGAAAAATATCACCCGGAACAAATCGCTCCAACACGAAGAACGATTGCCGGTCACCCGCGCCATGGATACGGTCCCAGACTTCCTGTGCATGTTGGCACTTATGAATTCCCAGCGCTCCGGCCATTAATCTAGGCTTCAGCACCCAGGGGCCAGGCACGCTCTGAAGATAGCGGGTAATGGTTTCGTAGTGGAAGACCGGCGTGAACGCGGGAACCGGGATGCCCGCTTCGTCCGCCAGCACTCGCATTGCCAGCTTGTCCCGGAAATAGCGCGTCGCCGTCTCACCCAATCCCTTTAGGCGCAGGTGCTCGCGCAGCAAACTGGCCTTTTCTAAATCGAAATCGTCCAACGGAACAATGCGGTCGATTGTCTCCGTCCGGCACAAATGAGCCACCGCCAGCAGCATGTCGTGCAGATTCCACTCGTGATCCGTATCGGGCATGTAGAAGATGTCGTCGTACCCATCGGCGGGCCAATCCGCAGTTTCTTTCAGACTCAACGAAGTCAGCAAAAGCACGCGGCACCCCAGTCGCTTCGCTTCCTGCAGAAAGCGATGGCCCTTCTCATAGCTGGCCAGACAGAGTAATGTCAGGGGCCGACGTGTATTTTCCTTGGATTCGGGCATGGCCGGGCTGAAATCAGGATAACCTTTTAGTACCTCTTCGCGAATTGAATAGTGTGCCGGAAGCGGCAAGTAGGAGCACGATATGGAAAAACTAAAGTTAAAACATTTGAGGGCGATCCGCTGGTTCCACTGGATCAATTTCCCGCTTTTGGGTTTGATGATCTGGAGTGGCCTCCTGATCTATTGGGCCTATGACCCCTATCATCTCGGTCCTATTCACTTCTTCCCCGACTGGTTCTACAGCGCTTTGAATATCCCCCAGCGCCTTGCAGACGGTATGGGCCAACACTTTTTCTTCGCTTGGTTATTCACCATTAACGGCGTCCTCTATGTGGCCTACACGTTGATCTCGGGCGAATGGCGCTTGCTTGTTCCCCGGTCGTTCTCGGCCTTCCGTGACGCCTGGCACGTCGTGCTCTATGACTTGCATGTGCGCAAGGAAATTCCGCCGCAGGAAAAATATAATGCCGCCCAACAGATCACCTACACGGCCATTATCTTGATGGGCATCGGCTCTGTATTGACCGGGCTGGCCATCTATAAGCCTGCCCAACTCAACTGGCTGGCTGCCCTTTTCGGGGGCTATTCAATGGCCCGTCTCATCCATTTTTCGCTCACAATCGGGTATGTCGCGTTTTTTGTCGTGCACATCGCCCAGGTGATCAGGGCCGGCTGGAACAATTTCCGTTCTATGGTGATTGGCTACGAATTGGTGAAGGACCATGAATAAACGGCGCAACGAAATCATTCTGCCGGAGGACCAACTCCGCGCCGATCTGCGGCTCCGAACACGGCGTTCGTTCCTGATAGGCGGAATCGCCGCCGTGGCGGGAACCGGTGCGTACACTTGGCTGCGTCATCAGCCCCGTGAGGCTTATCTTGCCTGGCCGGAGCGTCGCGTTCTTGCGGTCAATGCCAAAATCGCAGAAGCCTACGTCAGCGACCACCACCTGATGCCCGAATATTCGCTTCAAGACGTCAGATATCTAAAGCCGAACGGAGATATCGGACTCGACGACGATTTGAACGACAGTCCGTGGCAAGTAACCGTAAAGACCGGTAATGGCGCTCCAGACGTAAAGGTCTCGTTGCAGGACATCAAGGCGATGCCCAAAGTCGACCAGGTCACCCGCTTCTGCTGCATCGAGGGATGGAGCGTGGTCTCCTACTTCTCGGGCCCACGCTTCTCAGATTTCACGCGCAAATATTTTCCGCCCGGCCAAGCGCTGCCGAAATACGTATACATGGCCACGCCCAGCGGCGAATACTATGTCGGGCTGGACATGAAGAGCGCGATGCATCCGCAAACGCTGCTGGCTTATGAAAAGGACGGAAAACCGCTAGACGACGATCACGGCGCGCCGCTACGGCTCGTGATTCCGGTCAAATACGGCATCAAGAACATCAAGCGCATCGGCATGATCCAATACACCGATAAGAAGCCCGCCGACTATTGGGCCAACGATGGGTATGATTGGTTCGCGGGTCTTTAATGGCTGATGCCCAGCTCTATGCCGGCACTTCCGGTTTCGCCTATCCCAGTTGGAAACCCAATTTCTATCCGAAGAATGTCCCGTCCGCCAAATTTCTCACTTATTACGCAACCCGCCTGAATGCAGTGGAGGCGAATTACACCTACCGCCGCGTCGCCGCGGCCAGTGTCTTTGAAAAATGGGTCGCCTCTACCCCCGACGGCTTTCTGTTTCTGCCCAAAGCGCATATGCGCATCTCGCACATCCTGAAGCTTGCCGGCGCCGAAGACTTCACCCGCTACTTTCTCCAGTCGTTAGAGCCTCTGCGCTCGGCCGGTCGCTTGGGGCCGATTTTGATCCAACTTGCTCCCACATTCAAGGCTGACCTGCCGCGCCTTGCCGAATTTGCAAGGCTGTTGCCTACTTACGACCGCTTTGCATTCGAGTTCCGTCATCCAAGTTGGTTTGAAGAACCTATTTTTACCTGTTTGCGGGACCACAATGTTGGCCTCTGCCTGGCGGAAAATGAGAAGCTCGAAACGCCTTCGGTCATTACGGCTGATTTTGTCTATTTGCGTCTGCGCAAGCCCGACTATTGGAGCGCAGAACTGGAGGAGATCGGCGGTCGCCTTAGAACCTATCTCGCTGAGGGCCGCACGGTCTACGCCATTTGTAAGCACGAGGAGACTCCCGCCGGCGCGCTCAACGCCGAGAAGTTATTGCAGGCTTCCGGCGGTACGCTACCGTAGAAATAGATCCCTATGTCGACCCTGCGCGCGGGAAAGGTGTTTTTAATCGGCGCCGGACCGGGCGATCCTGACCTTCTAACGATGAAGGCCGTACGTGCAATCGAGCAGTGCGATGTCATCCTCTACGACCGCTTAGTCGGACCGGGGGTTCTTGGCTACGCTCGGCCCGGCGCGGGGTTAATTTATGTCGGCAAGCATGAAGGGGAGCAGGAAAGCGTCCAGGCCCACATCTTTTCCCTCCTTCGCGAACATGCCTTAGCCGGCAGAGTCGTCGGGCGTCTCAAAGGGGGCGACCCGCTTGTATTCGGCCGTGGAGCGGAAGAATGGGCGCTGGCCGTCGAATATGGCATTGAGGTCGAACTTATCCCCGGCGTAACGTCGGCCATCGGTGTACCCGGTCTCGCCGGTATTCCTTTGACATATCGCAACGTTTCGCAAGCTTTTGCCGTCATCACCGGCCATTGCCACGAAGGACTCACCCAGGAATGGCCTAAGTATGCCGCGATCGATACGTTAGTGATTCTCATGGGCGTCAAGAATCGCGCTTACATCGCGCAATCGTTGATCGCCGCCGGCCGCGATCCTGACGAGCCAGTCGCCTTCATCGAACGCGGCGCAACCCCAGACGAACGAGTGATCGAGACTGATTTGCATTCGGTCGCGGAAGGGGGCGTAACCGTGGAGAATCCAGCCGTCTTCGTCATCGGCCGCGTTGTCGGTTTGCGTCGGCAGTTATGCGCCGAGTCGCCACAATCCGCAGGCGCTCGTTAGCATTCAGAGTCCTTAGGACCAATTGGGGCGAGTCTCCACCTCAAATCTGGTGTTTATCTTTTAGAAGTTTGCCAGTAACCTTGGAGCGTCCCATTGCGCTATGCTGAGTGAAACTTTCCGCTCGAGTTCTTGCATGACTGAAACTCTCGTACGTCCACTGCGCATTTTCCTGGCCGAAGACAATCGCGCAGACGTGTATCTTGTGGAACTCGCTCTTAAGGAAGAGGATCTTCAGTTTATCTTGTGTTTAGCCAGCGACGGAGAGGCTGCCCTGAAGATTGTCGCAACCTTCGGCGAGACCGAACCGGCGCCCGACATTGCGTTGTTGGACCTCAACCTGCCCCGCCACGATGGCGATCAGGTGTTGCGCAGCCTCCGGAATCACCCGCGCTGCGCCTGTACACCGATCATCATCATGACCTCCTCCGATAGCGTTCGCGACCGCGACACCGCCCAGCGCTACCAGGCCGTCTTCTTCACAAAACCCTCCGACCTGAGTGGCTTTCTTGAACTGGGACGCCTGGTAAAAACCCTATGCGAACAGAGCCAAAGCGCGGGCGTTATCGGCTAGCGTCATAGACAAGATCGATGTCTACTGGCGGAGGAGGATAGTGAACTCTCCCCCGCGTACGTCGAGGATTACCGTGCTGCCGGGAGGGATCTGGCCCTGTGAAACCAGGGCTGCCACCGGCTGTATGAAATTACGCTGTACGGTACGTTTCAGTTCGCGAGCGCCAAATTCGATGCTGATCCCTTGCTCCAACAGCAAGTTTCGTCCGGCTGTGGTGCATTGCAGACGAAAGCCGCGAAGGCCCAGGCGGTTGTGGATTAACTGCGCGAATCCCGCGAAAATGTGATCAAGTATCTCGCCGCAGGCGGAGCGGTCGAGTGGTTTATAAGTGATCACGGAGTCGATACGATTAACGAACTCCGGCGCGAATTTGTGGCGTACAGCGGACATGCCGATGCTCTGCAGCTTGGCCGGATCGTATGCCGCAGTGGGGACCATAGCTTCGAATCCAAAGTCGGGTTTGTTCGCGCGTTGGATGGACTTCGCACCCAGATTGCTGGTCAGGAAAATGAGGCAGCGGTCGAAATTAACGGTAGTGTTGTCGCCCAGACGCAAAGACGCCTTATCGAGAATGCCGAGAAGGAGCCGCTGCATAGACGGCGCTGCCTTTTCGATCTCGTCAAATAAGACCAAAGAGATGTCGCTGTGGTCGCTGGCCGCTGAATTGATCTTGGCCTGTGTCAACATCGGCTGTGTTTCGCGGTGCCCCAAATAACCAGGGGGCGCGCCGATCAATTTGGCGACTTCGTGTTCCATCTGAAATTCGCCGCAATCCACCTTTAGCATTTGTTTGGGGCTGCCATGGAGAACTTCGGAAAGAGCCTCCACCGTGCGCGTCTTTCCCGTGCCGGTAGGCCCCAGGAGTAGGACGACGCCAATGGGGCGGCCTTCGGGCGCTAAGCCCGCTTGATGCATCTGAATATACGGAACGATCGTTTCGATCGCTTCGGGTTGCCCAACTAGCAGTTGGCTTAGCCGGACAGCCAAGGCATCTGAGTTTTCCGGTAGGATGGGGCGTCTATTTCGGCCGGACAGGGTATAAGATCGCATTCGCGAGTGGCGCTTTCCTCTCGCCTGTGAGAATATCGGGCCGGAGCGGATGGCCAAGCACCTCGCGAGGGGGGCTGCACGCGTGCATTTCTGCCGAACCATCTGATTCTCAATGGGATACGCTGTGGACGCGGGCATCCGGAAAAAAGATGGTTCCCTGTGACTGTCGAGAAGCCGCGCCGATTGGCGGAGCGAGACAGACGTTGACGCGCTCCTGAGGTCATAGACTGGAAAGGCAAACACATATGAATAACATTCGACTTATAGCGGGTTTGACGGCGGCGTTGCTGTTCGCCCTCCCGGCGCTTGCCGAAGGCACTTTGGTCTACATCGGGACATTCACGACCGGGGCGAGCAAAGGAATCTATGCCTACCGGCTGGATGAGGCTACCGGGCGCATGACGCCGTTGGGACTGGTGGCGGAGGCGCAAAGCCCATCATATCTGGCGGTCTCCCCCAATCGGCGCTTTCTGTATGCTGTTAACGAAATCGACAGGTTCGAAGGCAAGAAGGCCGGAAGCGTAAGTGCGTTCTCCATTGACAGAGCGAGCGGAAAACTGACGCTTCTCAATAGAGTGTCTTCCGGTTCGCCCGGACCGACACACGTGGCTATCGACCCGTCGGGGAAATGGCTCTTTGTGGCGAACTATGCCGGGGGAAGTCTGGCCGATTTTGCAATCGAGCGGGATGGCCGGATCGGTCAAATGGTTACTTTGTTGCAGCACACCGGTTCCGGAGCTGACCCGGCGCGGCAGAAGAGTCCGCATCCCCATGAGGTAGTTCCTTCGCCGGACGGGCGATTCCTCCTCTCGCCCGACCTCGGCCTGGATCGCGTGTTTGTTTATAAGCTGAATGCCGAAACGGGTAAGCTGACCGATGGCAATCCACCTTTTGCGGCAGTAAAGCCGGAATCGGGGCCCCGGCATCTGGCATTCGCGCCGAACGGCAAATTCGTCTATCTCGCCGACGAAATGGCGAGTACGGTAACCGCGTTCTCCTATGCCGGCGGCAAGCTCAAGACCTTGCAGACGATTTCGAGCGCACCGAAAGGCTTTGGTGGGGAGAACTCGGCGGCCGAAATCGCCGTGCATCCGAGCGGCCGGTTTGTCTATGTCACCAACCGGGGCGCCGACGATGTCGTACAACTAAACATCGATCAGGCGAGTGGTCTGCTCACGTTCGCCGGTAGTGTTTCGACGCAAGGAAAGGTGCCACGAGGATTTGGGATCGATCCGGAGGGCAAATATCTATTTGCGGGTAATCAGAATACAGATACTCTGGTTCCTTTCCGTATCGATCCTTCGTCCGGACGGCTCTCGCCGTATGGAGAGGCACTGCGCGTGCCGTCGCCGGTGTGTGTTGTATTTGTGCGGCCGTAGCCTGTAGATACTCGGATCGCGCTATCCATATATGGAAGTAACGGAGACTTACCGGGAGCGGTCTACGGACGAGGAGCAAAATTCCAACATGAGTTACACTGAATTACTCAAAGAGCCGCAGACCGGGCCGCGCGAGGAGCATCGGGAAGGGCCGATTGCCAGGACGATTGAGCATTACACGGCGAAGCTGCCTTCCGATACCTGGCTTTGGGCGGCGGTGGGATCGATCGGCCTATCCCTTTTCTTTCAGTCGATCGGCGACGAGCACAAGGCGAATTTCGTCGGGCATTGGGTGCCAACGTTCCTCCTTCTTGGCCTGTATAACAAGCTGGTGAAGCTGCACGGTTCGGAAGGAATCTAATTCGGGGACTCGCGCGGGCCGGAGCGGCCCAGCCTTGGCTATATGATGGGGTTTGATCGGCAGACGAGATTTACTATGCCTACTGATGACCCCTGGCGTTAGGCTTCTAGCGCAAGGAGTATCCACTCGAAACGTCACGCCGACCCCGCGCGGGAAGCCGTCGGGCATTCCGTTCCACGCGAAGTTCTTCGATATTGCCGAGCAAGCGGGTTTGCTGGCTCCCGTCATTTACGGCGGCATCGATCACAAAGACTACATCATCGAAACCGTCGGTTGCGGCGTTGCCTTCATCGACTACGACAACGACGGATGGCAAGATATCTTTGTTCTCTGCGGCACGCGACTCGACGGCGATCCGAAGGACGCAACAAACCGTCTCTATCGCAACAACAGAAACGGCACTTTCACGGACGTGACCGAGAAAGCCGGTTTGCGACGCACCGGCTGGGCTTCCGCAGTTTGCGTTGGCGATTACAACAACGACGGCCACGAGGATCTGTTCGTCACGTATTGGGGGCAGAACGTACTCTACCGCAACAATGGCGATGGGACTTTCAGCGACGTGACGGAGAAGTCCGGGCTGCTGCATCCCAAAAGGCGGTGGTGTTCCGGATGCACATTCACAGATGTCAATCGCGACGGCCACCTCGATCTGGTGGTCGGCACCTACCTGGAGTTCGATCCGAAATCGATCCCCAAACCGGGTGAAAATGCAAATTGTAATTGGAAGGGCATTCCGGTGAACTGTGGGCCGCGAGGCCTTCCGCCGGGCCGCGTTTATCTATATCGCAATAACGGCGACGGCACGTTTTCCGACGTCAGTGAGGCTTCCGGCATTGCCAAGGCTTCCGGCAGTTACTGTATGACGACGGTTGCCGCCGACTTCCGCAATACGGGCTGGCCGGATATCTATGTCGCGTGCGATTCGACTCCGAGTTTCCTGTTCCGCAACAACAAAGACGGCACTTTTACCGATATCGGGTTGGAGAGCGGAGTAGCGCTGAACGAAGATGGGATGGAGCAAGCGGGAATGGGCGTTGGCGTCGGCGACTTCAATTTGGATGGAAAGCTGGACATTTTCAAAACGCACTTTGCGGACGATACCGACGTGTTGTACCGGAACGATGGGAACGCCAATTTCGAGGACGTGACGATTCGTTCGGGACTGGGCGTGGAGACCCGTTACGTGAGTTGGGGCGCCGGAATCGTGGATGTGGACAACGATGGAAATCCGGACCTTATGTTCGTGACCGGCAGTGTGTACCCCGAGATAGAGCGCAAACTGCCCAACTACCCCTTCAAGACGCCGCGTATCGTCTTTCGCAATTTAGGCAACTCGAAATTCGAGGAGTTACTGGACGAGGCGGGGCCCGGGATTACGACGCCTCATGCCAGCCGTGGATGCGCCTTTGGAGACTTTGATAACGATGGCGATGTGGACGCGGTGGTGATCAACATGAATGAACCGCCGTCATTGTTGCGCAACGATGTGACCGGTACGGCTCATTGGCTAAAGGTGAAATTGATCGGCACCACTTCAAATCGCAGTGCGATAGGGGCTCGCGTTACGGCCCACTACGGCGCCAAGATACAGGCCCAGGAGGTTCTCAGCCAATCGAGCTTTTATTCCGCCAACGATTTGCGGCTGCACTTCGGATTGGGAGGCGCGGAAACGGCGGACTTAGAAGTGAGGTGGCCGACGGGAAAAGCGGAGACTTTCACGAAGATACCGGCCAACCACTTGGTCACGATTCGAGAAGGCGCTGGAATTGTCAAGCAGGAGCGCTTCGGGGCGGGAATCTCTTCAAGTGGGCTCAGTCGATAACGCCGGCAATGTGAATCGAAAAATAGAACCTTCGCCGACCCGCGATTCGACCCAGATGCGACCGCTGTGCGCTTCGATAACTCTACGGCATACGGCTAAGCCGATGCCGGTTCCGGCAATTTCCTGGCTATGCAGGCGCTTAAAAGGCGCGAAAATCGATTCCCAATGCCGCCGGTCGATTCCGATGCCATTATCTTCAATTTGGAGGATCCAATCTGTGTTTTGTCGAGCCGCAGCGATTTGAATATGAGGCTTGACGTCTTCCCGCCGGTACTTCAGGGCATTGGAAAGGAGGTTCTGAAAAACGTGCCCTAACTGAGCTTCATCGCCGGCGATGACGGGCAGTTCATCGACTTCGATTTCCGCTCCAGTCTCAGCGATGAGCTCACGAAGATTCTCGATTGTCACGTCCAGAACGGCACCCAGGCTAACTGTTTCAGAGGAGGAAGGTTCCTGGCCGACCCGGGAGTAATGCAGCAGGTCGTGGATAAGAACGCGCATTCGATCGGCGCCATCGACAATGTGGTGCGCGAATTGCTGTTCGGTCTCGGTAAGGCGAGATCCGGCCGAACGCTCAAGAAGACCGGCGAAACTGGACACGGTTCGCAGCGGTTCCTGGAGATCGTGACTGGCAACGAAAGCAAACTGCTGCAGATCGTCATTGGATCTGGCCAGTTCCCGGTTGGCCGATTCGAGGCGCGCGTTGGCCGCCGCAAGGTCGCGCTCCGCGGTCCGAAGCCGCATCAAAGCTCCGACGGTGGCAACGAGCACGTCGGGGTCGACGGGTTCCGTTAAATAGGCATCTGCGCCGCTATTCAGCGCCTTAATGGCATGCGGCGCAGCCGTCGCCGAGGCCGAGATTTGAAGGACCATGACAGACACATTCGCCGATTTCACAGAGCGGCAAACCTCGATACCGCTTATGTCGGGCAAGTTGACGTCAAGAAGAACTAAATCCGGGGAATGCCGGCTTACAAGTTGGAGCGCTTCGGCGCCCGTGCCTGCGTCATAGACGACGAAACCGGCGCGTGTCAACGTGCGCCGCTTGGCATAGCGGGCGGCTTCGTGGTCATCTACATTGACAACTACTATAGGCTGTGTCATACCAGCGAGCTATCGCACAAGGAATCGTTCTTGAATTCAAGTTCGGCTTCGAATAAAGAGGGTTCGCCGAGAACCTCGCGAATGGCAAGAAGCGCGGCTAATCGACCGTCCTCACCTTTTGGCAGGATGGCGAGGTGACGGCCACCCAGTCGTGCAAGGTCGGCTTCGGTTACAGGCTTAGAAGTGTGTATCACCACTGGGATTGACCTGGTACTCTCGTCTGACTTTAGGTCATTTAGAACTTCAAATCCACTTCGATCGGACATTATCAAATCCAACAGGATCAGAGCGGGCAATTCGAACCGCGCTCGTTCAGCGGCGTCCGCACCGCTCGCTTCAATGGTTCGGAATCGGGTCCCACGTAAAAGTTGGCGCGCGAGATAGCGGGCGGTCGCCTCGTCGTCAACGATGAGGATTGTGTCCGATGATGTACCAATCTTCCGCTCACCGGCCGCCGCGGAATCGGCCGATACTGTTACAGGGAGCGTTAGTGTGAATGTAGCTCCTGAACCGATCGCACTCTCTACGGTCAACGTGCCGCCAAGCAAGGACGCGAGACGACGCGACAGAGGCAGTCCCAATCCAGTACCTTTCACTCGCTGCTGAATCGGGTTGTCAATCTGGGCGAATTCCTGGAAGATTCGCTCCTGATCCTGCTCTGCGATTCCGATACCGGTGTCCTTGACAGTGAAGCAGACAGCATCGCCCGATTTCGAAAGTTTAGCTACGATGCGTACTTCGCCCTCCGGGGTAAATTTGAGTGCATTTGATATCAGATTGCGGAGGATCTGACCGAGTTTACACTCGTCTGTATCAACCGTGAGGCCGGGGGCGGTCTCCTCGAATGTGAGGCTTACGGTCTCACCGATGGCGAGCGGGCGCATCAGAGCGCGGGTCGCGCCGAGGAACTGGCCGATGTCGATTCGCGCGATGTGAACTTCGGTTTTGCCGGACTCCACCTTGGCAAGATCGAGCAGGTCGTTGACTATGTCGGCGAGCTGCTGGGCAGCGTCACGTATGTAGAGAACTTGCTTTTCCTGTTCCGGCGTGAGGTCGCCATCGGCACGTTCGATCAGCAGCCTGGCCAAGGCGAGAATCGCATTAGTGGGTGTGCGGAATTCGTGGCTGACATGGGAGAGGAAGCGCGATTTGATCTCATCGGCGCGCTTCAAAGCAATAGCCTGCTCGTCGAGTTCGGCGTAAAGGGCTAAGACGCCGCGATTCGTTTCTTCGAGTTCGGTGTTGAGACGGGCGAGTTCCTGGTGCCGCCTCTCAAGTTCCGACTCGCGCATGCGCAAAATGTCCAATGTTTGCAAAAGATCGCGATTCTGCCTTTGTAATTCCTCCGCGGTGCCGGAGGTTTTCTCCTGAGCGAGAATTGCGCAGAGCCTCCCGATTTGGCCTATGTCGACCGGCTTGGCGTTAGCGGGCAGAGCTTTGCCGAAACGAACCGTCGTCCCCTGGCCTGGCATGCTGAAAATCTGAAACCGATCCATCAGGCGTTTGGTTCCCAGAATGCCGAGGCCGATACCGCTAGGAGAGACGTAGCCGTTGGCGAGTATTGAAAGAAGATCGCGTATTCCGGGTCCGTGATCTATAACTTGGATCCAAAGGAACTGAGGACGGGACTGAAGGTCTATGGAGAAATCGACGCGGCCGCCCCCGGCATATCTATGAGCGTTTCGTGCGATCTCGGAAACAGACGTAGAGATACGCGTCTGAGCTTGTTGGTCGAATCCGAAGAGGGAGGAGAGTTGGCGGGCGCGCTGGCGGGCGGTAACAACGTCCTGCTCATTCTCTATGTGGACGGACAAAATGGGCTTGAGAGTGAGGGCGTGGGGCTGGGCGCTCATGAATTGCTCCGAATTTTCGCGACAACAACGCACACATCGTCCCGATGGCGGGTGGCATCGCGATATAGGACCCCGGCAATTACGGAAGGATGAGACCGCCGAAGGCCTGGATACACATCCAGATTCCAATTAGTGGTTAAGCCGTCGGAATGCATGATGATCAGCGCGCCTTCCGGAATTGAATAGGAAAACTCCTGGACGCGTGGCATCTGATAGCCGGCCGTGCCGCTGTGGGAGACCATGAATTCGGATCGGCCGGTTTGGGCGATGACACCGCCGATATTGCCGATCCCGGCATATTGAATCGTCCGATTCGACGGGTCGATGTTAGCCACGGCCACCGCGGCGCCCCGCGTACTGTGGAGCGCGTCGTGAATTTGCCGAAGGACAGATATCGGAGAGAGATCCGTAGCCCGGCGAAAAGCGGCGACTGCTTCAGATGAAGCTCGAGAGGCTTCAACGCCATGCCCCAAGCCGTCTGCGACTACAAGCGCGATTGCTCCATCTCGCTCCGAGAAGCCCCAGGCATCTCCGGAGATGTCTTCGCCGGCGAGGGGCTTGATGACTGAGCCAACAGATATCAGAGCGTGGGTGGATCCGCCGATTCGCGATACCAGTACGGTGCCTTTATCGACTTCCGTATAGATATCGAATTCCTGCGACAAGCGCGAGATTGCGCCGAGTCCAGTTCCGGAGCTTTGTGCGCTTGAATAACCGTCTACCAAAGAGGCAGCAAGATCTTTGATTCCGGGTCCGCGATCAACGGCAAGAATTTCAACGCCTGGGCCGGTTCCGGGTGCAAAAGGCGAAATGAAGACCTCCCCTTGGCGCGCGTATTTCAGCAGATTTGTGGAAACCTCCGTCGATACGATCGCGGCATTGCCCCCGAGTTTCTCATCCAGGCCTTCCTCCTGCGCGACGGCAAGCGTGGCGCGCCGGATTTCGGCAACGCGGCTTGGGTCATCGACAGGAATACTTCTTGCCACTGGATAGGTTATCCCTTCCAACGCGCGATCACAACGCGCGTGCCCAAGCCGGCTTTCGATTGAATCCGGAATTCACTCGAAAGTCTTTTTGAGCCGCCTAATCCCAAACCGAGTCCTCCCCCTGTCGAATAGCCATCCTGCATCGCCCGCTCAAGATCAGGGATTCCCGGGCCCTTGTCTTCAAATGTGAGACGCAAGCCTTCCTTAGGCGACTCCCTGACAATCTCTACAGCAGCCGTACCCCCGCCGCCGTGGATCAGCGTATTACGGGCCAACTCACTTGCCGCCGTTATGATCTTGGTCTGATCGATAAGGGAGAGGCCGGCTTCAACTGCGAGCGATCGCGTCGTTTGCCGGACCACGACGACGTCCTCCGGCGCGGTAATCTGCAGATCAACTCTCTTCAAAACCATCGCCGGCCGCAACTCCCGAATTAGCTGCCCTGAGCAACTCCATCCCGCGATCGATGTTCAAAGCCGTGCGGATTCCCGGCAGGGAGAGACCGAGTTCCACCAGTGTAATTGCCACGGAGGGCTGCATGCCAACCACAACGGTTTCAGCGTCCAGGATTCGGGCTATGCTAGCGATGTTGCCGAGCATCCGTCCAATGAATGAATCGACGATATCAAGCGCCGAAATATCGATTAGAACACCCGTTGCGCGATCTCGAACAATGCGCTCCGTCAGGTCGTCCTGAAGGGCTAGCGCAAGCTGGTCGTGCATATCCACCTGGATTGTCACCAGAAGGAATGAGCCCATCTTGAGAATCGGAATCCGATCCATTACTTCCACGCCTTTCTCGATCGTCACGCGCGCGCAATCGCGAGACTTTTCTTCCTAAGCGCGAGTTGGAACGCATCCGCAAAGGTAGCTTTGGTCAGCACTCCGCCGAGGTCCACGCCAAGGTGAATGATGGTTTGGGCGATTTGCGGGCGGATTCCGCTGATGATACATTCCGCCCCCATGAGGCGAGCGGCAGCGACGGTTTTAAGCAGATGTTGGGCCACCAGCGTATCTACCGTGGGCACCCCTGTTATGTCGATAATGGCAAGATCGGCGCCCTTGGCAACAATGGCCTCGAGCAAATTCTGCATCACGATTTGCGTGCGGGCGCTATCCAACGTCCCGATGAGCGGTAGCGCAAGAATTCCATGCCAAAGTTGGACCACCGGCGTGGACAGTTCGAGCATTTCCTGCTGTTGACGCATGATCACGTCTTCACGCGTTTTCTGGAATATCTCGATGGTGTAAAGGCCAAGCTTGTCCAGCAGTTCGGTGGCGGCCCACATGTCGTCCGCGAGCGCCTGGTGATCGGTATACTCGACGCGAAGCAGCGCAAAGAGGGGCCTTTTAAACGAAAATACGAAGGTCGCGGTTTCGCGAGGGGAAAACCCTTGGGCCGCGCGCTGGCGGCTGAGTTCAGATAGGAGGTCGCGCATGCCGGACCACTCGGTGGCGCCGATATCCGATCCCGCGCTGCGGGACACTGCATCGATAAGTGCAATGAGAAAGTTGTGGGACTGTGCGCGGAGTTGCGATTCTGAGACGCGATCGCGACGAGCGGAGAACATTTCGGTCTGTAGCCGTAACCAAGCGTTGAGTAGCTCCTCTTGGTTGCGAGAGATAATTTCGGGCAAACGAGTCGTAGTCACGATACCCCATATGCAAAGTAGGAAGGAAGGCTTCAGTGCCGCCCATCCTGCTCCATGCTACCGGTATCACACTGAAAAGAAAGCGCTTCAGGTAGTTTTACCGTGCTAATTCCCGTTTCTATGATGGGACTAGCCACAACAACCAAAGCTTGAATCAATTCGCCGCGAGGCTGAACGCGCGCATTTGGTCTAGAAATGCGCGGGGAACGCGTATATTGCCGTTGATTCCTGTCCCGAGAGCCACTTTCGGTTTGGCGGTGCCATGAAAATCGGAACCGCCCGTGGGCATCAGGCCCAGGTCGGCGGCGATGCGCCGGTAGTGGACCTGCAGTTCGGGAGTATGTTCGGAGTGAAGGACCTCCAGGCCCAGCAGGCCGGCGTCAGCGAATTTTTCAAGAGCCGCCCGCTCGGTAGCGGCATCCAGCGAGAGCCGGATGGGGTGCGCAATCACGGGGATACCACCGCCCGCGCGGACGACTCGGATTGCATCCACCGTGGACTGGCTTTCCCGCTCGACATAAGTAGGCGCCTCTTCTCCTAGGTACCTGCGGAAGGCGTCGGTGAAGTCGCGAGCGTATCCTTTTTCGACCAGAAGGCGGGCAAAGTGGGGCCGGCCGGCAAGACTGCGTCCCAGGGCCTCTACCTCAGGTACGCCGACCTGAACGCCGCGGGCAGCCAACGCTTCAGCCAGCCGGTGATTGCGAGTCCGCCGGTCGCTCTGGGCCTTTTTTAGCCAAGTCATGAACTCCGCGGATGGGTCGTGCGCGGGAAAATAAGCCAGGAGGTGCGGCGAGCGTGTCTCGCCGTTTTTGAGGACCAGCTTCGTATTGAGTTCGATACCGCGCATCAGATCGAATCCAAGCTGGTTCGCGATGGGCCGTGCAATATCGTAGCCGGCGAACGTATCATGGTCGGTGATTGCCAAGGCGTCCAAACCGATGGTCTGCGCCAGAGTAATTAGCTCTAATGGCGTGAGCGTTCCATCGGATTCGTTGGTGTGTGAGTGAAGATCGATAAATCCGCTAAGCAGAGGCACTATTTACCTTTTGGCTCCGGGAGGCGCATCAAGTTCGAAGTCCTCACCGCAGGTGTGCACGTTGAGGCGCCCCGGACCCAGCGTTCCGTCTTTATTGCGATTGGGGAAAAAAACCGCGCCATCGGTGCTATCTCCGGGCTTAAGCTTGGTCGGGACCAGCGTGATAGCGGACGCCTCGGCGGCGGCTTTGAATTTCACATTAACGAACTGCGCCATGGCCGCCTCGCGCCGTTTTTCGTAGCCGTTGGTCGAACGGAAATTCGAAAGCGCGTAGATGCTCGATTCGTAAATCAACTGCAGTTTGATAACGTCGTTGCGGCTCGCTTTGTCAAGGAAACTCTGGACAACATCGTCAGCCGTCGATGGCGAAATCACGGTTCCGTCCTGGCGCATGAATTTGAAATCTTCCGCCTTGACGGTCCAGGAGAGGAGACTGCCGTTCGTAACCGTGACCTGCAGGATGCTGTAGTTCTTCATGCGGGGAGGAAGGGCGGCGCACATCAGAGTCACTCCGCCGTGAGTTACGGACTCATACTCCAGTCCGTGGGATTCAAACTGTATCGGAGGCGTAGTAATCTGCGCCAGTCGAACGCGAGGAGCCTGGGAATTGCGTTCGTCACTCTGGTCAGGAGCTGTTTGGGTGGGACGCGGGGGAGGGGTAGGCCCCGGAGCCGAGGACTCGCCAGGAGCTAGCTGCCCCGGTTGTTGCGTTCCCGCGAGCCCGGAACAAAGGAGCGCGGCGGCCAAAAACAGTGCGCCGGAAGTGAGTATAGACGCACGTGAGATTACCATCCAAGCAGACCTAAGACCATGATAGCTGGCCATCTACCTTGAAGATGTTTAGCTTTTGCGCTAGTTTCCTAAATGCCGCCGGCATGATAGGAGCTACGGACCAACGGGCCCGATTCGACATGCGCGAAGCCCATCTCCCTACCCGCCTGCCGGTAGTCTGCGAATTCTTCGGGCGGGACATAACGCGCGATGGGCAGGTGTTTTTCAGAAGGCCGCAAGTACTGGCCCAAAGTGAGGATATCTACATGGTGGGCGCGGAGATCCTGCATGACCTGAAGCACTTCCGTTTGCGATTCGCCCAGTCCCAGCATCAGGCCGGATTTGGTTGGAATATGCGGCCTCACCTGCTTGGCATAGCGAAGCATATCGAGCGAACGTTCATAGCGGGCGCCCAACCGCACCTGCCGATAGAGCCTGGGCACGGTCTCTGTGTTGTGGTTCAACACGTCGGGATGAGCGTTCATCACAACGTCCATCGCGGCGCGCGAACCTTGAAAATCGGGCACCAGCACTTCAACGCGGCAGCCGGAGATTCGCTCGCGAATGGCTGCGATTACCAGGGCGAACATCCCGGATCCTCCGTCCTTGCGGTCGTCGCGATTCACGCTGGTGATCACGGCATAGCGCAGACCGAGAATCGCGCAGGCTTCGGCAACGCGTCGCGGCTCGTCATAATCCACTTCGAGCGGCGCGCCTTTTTGAACCGCGCAGAACCCACAGCGCCGTGTGCAGATATTGCCCAAAATCATGAACGTTGCGGTGCGGCGGTTCCAGCATTCTCCCACGTTGGGACAGGCCGCGCTCTCGCATACAGTATGTAAATGGAGGCTGGTGACGAGATCCTTCAGCTCTCGATAGTTCTTCCCAACCGTAGCCGGCGCGCGAAGCCATTTGGGCCGATCAAGCCGTGGGGTTATAGAAACGAGCACTTTTCTTCAGTGTAACGTGGGGCAGCGACTCGAAAGATGGGTGCTCCACACAAGCCTGCATAGGCGTTAATACAGGCCGGATTCGACTTGAAAGCGGATTATTTCCGAGTGGCCCGTGATCCAGGAGCGGTCTGGCCCGGATAAACGCGGTCGGCGCCAAGGAATCGAGACACATACGGCCTTGAGTTTTCCTAAACGGCTAAGCGCTTTGGAGCACGGACGGACCGGAGATCTGGTGCAGAGACTCTAAAAGGCGTTTCAATTCCTCGGCACGGATCGGTTTGGCCAAATAGTCGTCCATGCCGGCCTCGAGGCAGCGCTCCCTGTCGCCACGCACGGCATGAGCCGTCAAGCCAATGATGGGCAGATGCCGCCCGGTCCTGACTTCTTCGCGGCGAATGGCCGCCGTCGTCTGAAACCCATCCATCTGAGGCATCTGAAGGTCCATGAGAACAACATCCACGGGTGTTTCTTGGAGCTGAGCGAGAGCCTCGATGCCGTTTGCGGCAGCGACGACCCGGTAATTCCATTTTTTCAGAAGCAGTTGGGCCACTTTTTGATTTACAGAATTGTCTTCGACCAAGAGAACGCGTAAGTGAGGGTTGTTCCCCGCCGTTTGGTTGGTGCCCAGCGGACGTCTGCCGTTGTTGGTTTTCACCTCTCCCAAGACCCGCAGGATCGCGTCCTGCAATTCGTGTTGGCGGATAGGCTTGGTCAAATAGGCGGAAAGGCCCAAAGAGCGGCACCGCTCGACATCTGCATATTGCCCGACCGAGGTCAGCATCATGATCGCGACCTGGGTGAGTTCGGCGTAACGCCGTATGCTCTCGATGAACGTAAACCCGTCCTGCTCCGGCATTTGTGCATCCGTCAGAACCAATTCAACCGGCTGCCGCGTTTTGCTTCTTTCAAGGAGAAACGAGATGGCGCTGTGCGCTCCCTCGACCGCCGTCGGGGAGCACCCCCAGCGCCGCAACATTTCAACCAGGATTTTTCGATTGGTCGCATTGTCATCCACCACGAGCACCGAGACATCGTATAGCTCAGGCGGGGACGCAACGACGGGTTGAGAAAAGAAGTTGTCGCTCTCTGGGAGAGGCAGTACGACGTGAAAAATACTTCCGTGCCCCGCTTCGCTTTCTAACCAGATGCGACCGCCCATCAATTCCGCGAGCTGCGTGGAGATTGTCAGGCCCAATCCCGTTCCTCCATGACGCCGCGTGATCGATCCGTCGGCTTGCACGAAGGCCCGGAAGATATCGGCTTGCTTTTCTTTGGGGATACCAGGTCCGGTGTCTTGTACCGCGAAATGCAACTCCGCCTGATTACTGGTCCCACTAGACCTCTCAATCGTAACCGTTACTTCTCCTTCATCCGTAAACTTGATCGCATTGCCAACTAAATTGGTCAGAATCTGACGCAGCCGCACCGGGTCGCCAAAAACCGTCCCGGGGACAGCGGAATCGATATGACAGGCGAGCTCCAGGTTTTTTTCGTGGGCTCGTAGTGCCAGCGCTCTGAGTACGTTATCGACACATTCCTGTAAATGGAATTCGATCGGATCTAGCTGAAATTGACCCGCTTCGACTTTTGAGAAATCGAGCACATCGTTAATGACGCCCAGCAACGACTCCGCTGAGAGTTTTACCGTCTCTAAATAGTCCTGTTGTTCTATGCTCAAAGGGGTTTCGAGCGCCAACTCGGTCATTCCGATAATTCCGTTCATCGGAGTACGAATTTCGTGGCTCATGTTTGCGAGAAACTCGCTCTTGGCCTGGTTGGCCGCTTCCGCTACCTGCTTTGCGGACCGGAGTTCCGCTTCAGTGCGCTTGCGCTCGTCGATATCCAGATACATGCTCTGGATCTCAATAGGCTGACCGTCGGAGGATTCCATAAGGGTCGCGCTATGCAGGACCCAAACCGATTCCCCGCTTGTCTTTAATAATTTCGTTTCATAGGGAGCCAGGCGTTTGGTTTCGAGTAGCTTCTTCCGGCATGTCTCTGCTTCAGGGTGTGGCAGATGTTTGGCAAAATTGACTCCAATAGCTTCTGAAGGATTCTCGTATCCCAGAAGTTCGGCACATGCGCGATTCATTCCGACGATGGTTCCGTCTGGGGCCGCGCGGCAGATTCCAGTCAGACTCCGCTCAAAGAGAACGCGATAGCGCTCTTCCGTGGAGCGCAAAACCATTGCTTGAGCCGAGAAGCGTTTGTCGGCAATGGAAGAGACGATCGCCACGCCAAGAAGAATGAGAGACACGATAGCAATGCCGATACCCCCCAGCGATGAGACATTCACCCCTGAGTTGGGATCGAAGAAATGATGCGCCAGGCGAAATCGCGCAGCGGCCATCGCGGTGTAATGCATGGAGCTAATCGCGAAGCCTAACAAGATTGCCGCAATTACCTTACCGATTCCGCCAGCAGCGACTCCGGAGCGCAAGCTGAAGATTGCAACCCCACAGCCAACGACGGCGATTACGACAGAAAGGGCGACAATCCACCAATTCCAAAGACAAGCGCAGCTCATCCGCATGGCGGCCATTCCTATGTAATGCATGGCGCCGATGCCGCTGCCCATGAAAAGGGCTCCCCATGCGAGTTGTGATTTGTAAAGTACCGGGCGACTTATAAATGAAAGTGCTACAGCAGACGCTATAATCGCCGCTATCATCGACACGATGACGAGGAAGAGATCATAACGGACCGGAACGGGCAAATGAAAAGCCAGCATTCCGATGTAATGCATCGACCAAATGGCGATGCCCATGGCAGATGCGCCGCCCCAAATCCAAGCAATTTTTGCGAGCCCCTTTGTTGATGTGACGCGGCTTGAGAGATCGAGCGCCGCATACGCCGCGCAGATCGCAACAAAGATGGAGAGGGCTACTAGCCGGTAGTCGTAAACAGCATGCAGAAACATAGGCTAATGGGGTGTCTCGCAAATCGATGCTTCAGCCACTCAGGTGGTGGTCCAAACTACCTTCTCCAGAATCCGTTCCACAGGTCTCCGTGCTAGACCGGAGCGTCACAAATATTCAATGGCCTTAAAGGCGTGGCTCCCTTCACCTCTTATCGAACATATTCCGTGAAGGTTTAGGGTCAAGATCGCGGAATGGGCAAGTTTCCTGCGTACTACGATCGAGTGTCATAACACACAAATCGGGAATGGCCTGATTTTAAGGCGACGTATAGCTCCCGAATCGTCGGCCACGATCCAAGTGTGCCGCCGAGTTGCATTATTCGAAAAGCTATGACCCGGGCCTGCTTGCCGTTGCTACCCGCTCGGGGCTCTGTTAGCGCGCCCTACATATCGCGGCGATTTTCGAGCGAGCGCGACATGGTGACCTCATCCGCGAATTCGAGATCGCTGCCCACCGGAATACCCATCGCGATCCGTGTAATCCGCGGCCCCAGCGGTTTCAGCAATTTCGAGAGATAAACAGCCGTCGCCTCTCCCTCGACAGTCGGATTTGTAGCCAGGATGATTTCTTCGATCTCGTGATGATGCACCCGGTCCACCAGACCTTTAATCTTTAGCTGCTCCGGACCGATGCCGCGCAGAGGAGAGATAGCGCCGTGGAGCACGTGATAGAGGCCGTGAAAGGCGCGCGTGGTCTCAATGGGCAAAATGTTGTGCGGCTCCTCCACCACGCAAATTCGCGACTGCTCGCGGTGTGGATCGCTGCAGTAGAGGCACAGTTCGCCATCGCTGATGTTATTGCATTGGGCGCAGATGCCGAGCTTGTCTTTGATGTCCAGCAGCGCTTGAGCGAGTTTCTCCGCATCCTCGCGCGGGGAGCGCAACAGGTGGAACGCGATCCGCTGCGCCGATTTCTGACCGATGCCGGGTAGGCGCTTGCATTCTTGAATCAGCCGCGCGAGCGGTTCCGCGAAATCGGGCATGCGCTGGAGCTAGAACATACCCGGCGGCAAGCCCAGCCCACCGAGCATGCCGCCCATTTTCGATTGGGCTTCTTCGTCGACTTTCTTGGAGGCTTCGTTGAAAGCGGCCATCGCCATGTCCTGTAACATCTCTACGTCGCCGGCGACTTCGGGATCGATCTTGACGCCGAGAACATTCTTGTGGCCGTCCATTTTGACGGTGATCATGCCGCCGCCCGCGGAAGCTTCCACGCGAATTGCCGCGACCTCCTCCTGCAATTTGGCCTGCATCTGTTGGGCCTGCTTCATCATCGACTGCATGTTTCCGGGCATCTTCATGTATGCGTGACCTACTCGTTCAAATTTCGCACAGTACGAACCTGTGCGCCGGGAAATAGCTCCTGAAAGCGTTTGACGCCCGGGTGGGAAAGCGCGCGGTCGCGAAGTCCGGTATCGGAGGATTCCGACGAAGGCGCGTTCGATGCCGCGACGGCCGCTCTGGTAGCGTCTACCTCAATGCGCAGGCGGACCGGTTTACCGGCGATCTGCGAAGCGATGCGCTGCAAAGCCGTGTCCTTTAATGCAAGGGTCATGACTTTCGGCGCTTTCACAATCAGCTCGCTCGCTTCCAGGCGGAGATCCGAATTCTGAATTGCGTCGGCGGTGAAACTCATCTTGGCTTCGACCAGAGCCCCGTACAGAGCTTGCTTCAAATCGCTAGGAGTTTCCGGCGAGGAACCAGTCTCGATAGCCGGTGCGGTCGTAGTCGCCGGAGGCAATTCCTGATGAGTGGCAACGACGTCCGCCGCCGGCTTCACGCCACGTGCCTGGTAGTTTGCCGGTCTTGGCGCGCCGGCTTTCGAAGTGGCCGCCAGCACAGGCGCCGATTTCGCGGTCGAGGGAACCTGCGCCAGCGCTTCCTCAATGGATTGGAGACGGCTGGCGTGGACCAGTTTCACCAACCCGAGTTCCAGGTGTAGCCGCGGCTGGAGCGAATACTGCATCGTCTTGTACAGCTCCAGGGTCAGGTTCAGGTAGCGTGTCAGGTCTTCCTCGCTAAACTGAGCCGCCGTTTCGAGAAACTGCGCCTGCTCGCGATCGGTAGCCGTGATCAGACGCGATGGTTTACCGGCAATCTTAGCGACCAGCAGATTTCGCCAGTACCTGGATAGTTCGCGGCAGAAATGTTGAAGGCTTCGACCGTTCTGTTCCAGGTCCTGTACAATTTCCAGCATTCTGCCGCCATCGTTGGCGAGGACCGCCGCCGCAACGGCGCTCAACGAATCCATGCCAAACATGCCGAGCAGCGATCGAACTTCCTCGGCCTTCAACGTATTCCCGCAGCAGGCAATCGCCTGGTCCAACGCCGAGAGCGAGTCGCGCACGCTGCCTTCGCCCGCTTGCGCAATTACCGACAGAACTTCCTCATCGGCCTCAATGGCTTCCTGAACGAGGATATGCTTCATCCGTTCAATCAGTTCATTGAAGTCGACGGAGCGAAACGTGAATTGCTGGCAGCGAGACGCGATGGTGTTCGGAATCTCATACACTTCCGTCGTGCAAAGGATGAACACAACCCACTCGGGTGGTTCTTCCAGGGTCTTCAGCAGCGCGTTGAAAGCTTCCTTGGTGATCTGATGGGCTTCGTCAACGATAAAGACTTTATAGCGATCGCGAGCGGGCCGGTAGCGTACGTTCTCGCGAACCTCGCGCATTTCATTGATGCCGCGATTGGACGCGGCGTCGATTTCGATGACGTCCACGGAGTTGCCGGCCGCGATTTCAACGCAACTTGAGCACACGCCGCAAGGTATGGCTGTGGGGCCATGAATGCAATTCAGACAGCGAGCCAGAATGCGCGCGACCGTCGTTTTTCCAGTCCCGCGCTGCCCGGCAAAGATGTATCCGTGCGCGATCCGGCGGTTCTCAATGGCATTGACCAACGTCTTTTGAACGTGTTCCTGGCCAATGAGTTCGCTGAATGTTTGCGGACGATACTTCCTCGCAATGACTTGATACATGAAGCGCTAGAGAGAAGAGGAAAGGTTTCTTGCCAGACCCCGGGTGATCCGCGGCACACGAGCTAAACCGCTACCGTTGCTTCCTTCCGGACCTGGCGGGGTTCACGGCCGCCCATTGCACGAAGCCCGGAGCCTGACAATTCACAATGGTAACACCGAGCGGCGCCCGCCTCACTTTCGGAGAACCGCTTGCAGTTTCTCACCGAACAAGGTATTTGGAGGCGGCTTGCGCTCTTGAACGGGCGATACAAGTATGGGCTGCTCAGCGGCTGGCTGTGGCGGACTGGGAGGACTCACGGGCGCTGCGGGTGGCGCTTCGGGCTCCGGAACCGGGGCGGCGGTCTCCGGCTTCGCTGCGGCAGCCGCAGGTCCAGCCATATAGTGCGCTTTCCTCAGCACCACGCGCTCCAGCGGAGCAATCCAGCCTGTGAACTCAGCGCCATTCTGCTGATCCCGGCAAACGGCCGCGGACATCGTCGCCATTTTCGAATCGAGATTATCCAAGTGATGCAGCAGCAGCGCTTCCGGGAAGATAGGCACCTTAGGAGACCCGAACTCCAATTCGCCGTGGTGGCTGATCAGCATATGTTCCAGCAGCGACCGGAGCTTTGGCGGAAATGTAGGAGTCGCGTCCAGCTTTCGTCCCAACATACGAAGGCCAATGACAATGTGGCCAAGCAATTGGCCTTCTG
This sequence comes from Bryobacteraceae bacterium, assembly GCA_036272835.1. Classification (GTDB taxonomy): domain Bacteria; phylum Acidobacteriota; class Terriglobia; order Bryobacterales; family Bryobacteraceae; genus Bog-105. The sequence goes on along the minus strand of DATAXY010000006.1, from coordinate 23,130 downwards.
CGCTGTAGCCAAAGCTTCGATTGTAGGTGAGTTCTTCGATTTTTCCGATGTCGTGCAGGATCGCGCCCGCTAATAGAAGATCCAGGTCGAGATTCGGATAATGCGCAGCGCATAGCCGGCACAGACCGCAAAGCGACAGTACATGTTCCAGCAGTCCTCCGCGATAGGCATGATGAATGCTCTTGGCTGCCGGAGCCCGTTTGTAACGCGCCGCGAGATCCGGATCGTCGAAAAAGGCATTCAGGAGCGTCTGCAAATGCGGCTCGCCCATCCCATTGATAACGGAACGTAACTCCCGGAACATATCCTCCGGATCGCGCTCGGAGCATGGGAAGTAGTCGGCCGGGTCCACTTCATGGTCTTGAAGCCTGCGCAGTTTGTGGATCGTGAACTGCGACCGATTTTGATAAATCTGCACGATCCCTTTGACCTTGACGAAGTTGTCGCGATCAAAGCTTTCCATGATTTCTGCCACGTTGTCCCACATCTTGGCCTCAATCTCGCCGGTGCGATCGGCGAGATGAAGCGATAGATACGGTTCGCCTGTCTTCTTTTGCCGGATATCCTTGCTTAAGACCAGAAACTGGGCTGTGGCCACCTCATTTGGAACGAGCGTTCCGACGTACAGCTCTTTCATATTCGCTGCTTCACCGGGTGCACTCCGCTACCGTGAGGTGCTCTTCCCGTTGACGTTAATCTCTGTTCCGGGAATCGGAATGAATCCGAACAAGCGTTTATCGCGCGTCTTCGCCAAAACCTCGGCCTTCTTCACCGTTTCAGGCCTCAAGACGGCTGGATCCTGCCATTTAGTATCTTGGCCGGGCGAGGCCCCGGTGTCTTGATAACCCGGCTTGATCTGCAAAAAGGCGGTCTTTCGCAACTGCGTCAGATATTGACGAACCATGGGCTCCATCTTGGGTCCGTAGAGGATGTCCTGAATCTGCGATTTCACGTCGGCAAGGGGGGCCAGGCCCTGCTTCGTATGATCGTCGACTTTCAGGATCTCGTATCCATTCGAGATCAGAATCGGCGCGGCCACGCCGCCTCGGGGTAAATTCCAGATTTTGTCTTCAAACTCCTTCGCGAGCTCGCCCTTCTTATAGCAGGCAAGTTCACCGCCCTGCTTTGCCGTCAGAGAATCGGAGTTGTCGCGCGCTAAATCGGAAAAACGCTCGCCCTTGCTCGCGCGCGATGCGAGATCGTCTGCCTTCTTCTTGGAGGCTGCGAGCGCGGCGCCACTCTTGCCGGCGGTAGAGATCAGGATTTCGCTCACGCAAACCTTCTCATCCCGGATAAAGTCCTTCTGATGAGCGTTGTAGTAGTCTTCGATTTCCTTGTCGCTGATCGTGATCTTGCGCGAAACCTCTTCGCCGATGACGGCGCGCTTCAGATAATTGTTCTTCGTCTCGGCCACGAAGTCCTCCCACGACATGCCGGCCTGCTGGCGGATATAGTCGTGGAACTTATCGGGATCGGAGAGACCGAGCTGGGGGTTGTCGGCGGCCAGCTTGCGCTGGACTCCCGCCATATATTTGGTTACGTCCGAATCGACCTTGATGTCGAGTTCCTTGCCGCGCTGCACCAGCAACAGCTCGTCGATCCGGTCGCGGAGCATGTCCCTTTCGTGAGTCTGGAAATCCTGATTGAGCTTGGCGCCGGTATCGCCCTGAGCGCGCAGTTCAGCTGCGATATCGCGCGCCGTCCGTTCCAGTTCGTGGCGGGTGACGATGTCGCCATTAACCTTAGCGACAATCTCATCTACAACGACTGGCTTAGATGTGGGGACATCCGCGGCGACACATGTACCCGCGAAAACTAGGGCAGCAGCGACGTACCTGAATTTCATAAAACTACATTATGACAGCAAACGGATCTGAGCGTACCTACGCCGGCGGGAACAATTTAGGAGGGGGCGAGGGTCGCGTTCAGTATAGACCCGCTCGCATCGTAGAAAAAGAAAGAGCTTCTGGAGACAGAATTCCCGTCTTTCAAATGGACAAACCATTTAGCTGTCCGTAAGCGCCGATCTAGACCGAGAATAAAGGGTATGTGCGATCAACAGAACACGGGGACCCCTGGCGAAACGTTCGAAGTATTCGTCAGCGCCATCAATCGTCACGACGTCGATGCGCTGACGGCACTGATGAATCCCGAACATCTATTTGTGGACTCATTGGGCAATCGCATAGAAGGCTCAACGCGCATGCAGATTGGATGGCGCGGTTACTTCTCGATTTGTCCGGATTACTGGATTCACATCGACACCAAGGCGTCGATACACGGCGCCGTAATAGCGACGGGGGAGGCGGGCGGTAGTATTGACGATATTCCGTGGCGGACGCCCGCCGCTTGGAAGGCGGAAATTCGGGACGGCAAGGTGCTGGAATGGCGAGTGTTCGCAGATAATAAGCCAGTCTATGAGATTCTAGCGGCGCGAAAGCCGTAGACCCCCGGACAGCATTTGCCATCGGGTCGCGCATCCGGCTTCTAAGTAATCGCCCGACAACGCCCACGCGGTGGCTTGGCGATTTCCCTGTCAGTGTTGACCAAGCACCGCTTGGCTCCCGATAGAGTGAACATATGACCGCGCTGGAGGTGTACGAATTGACGACACAAGGAGGCGCGACGGATTTTGCTCGTATGATTCGAATTTGTGAGTCAGTTGGAGCGTATTGTCTGATCGGCGGCCTGGCTGTCAACTGCTACGTTGAGCCGGTGTATACACTTGATGCCGATATCGTTGTGATCTCTTCCGTCCTGCGCGATCTGATGGCGCAAATGGAAGAGCAAGGATTCAAGACTGAAGTGCATCCAAATTCGGTGAACGCTCTCGCGAAGGGAAGCGATCTCCGCATTCAGTTCCCGACCGGCGAAAGATATCAAGAGTTTCCCCTGAGAAGCGTGGAGGCCGATGTACTGGGAACGCATGTCAAGATCGCCAGCCTTGAAGACGTCACTCAGGGGAAACTTGGGCGTACAGCGATCCTCTGCGGCGCCTGAGCAAGCGCAAGAAGGACGAACTGGATTTAATTCGGCTCGCGGAAGCATATCCTCACTTACGAACCTTTACCCGACGGAACTACGGGACTTGATCGAGCGCGGCTAAATTTGAGAGATAATGACGCGGTATGAAGCTCCTGGCGTACGTACTCGTGATGGCGATTGTCGTTATCCTGCCGAATCGCGCCGAGAGCGAGCAGCATACCGCCGAACGCCTGGGCACAGTCGATTTCTCAAACTCCTGTTCGGCTCCGGTGCACACATCTTTTAATCGCGGCGTAGCTCTGCTGCACGACTTCTGGTACGAGGAGGCTCGGCGCCAGTTCGAACAAATCGCGAATCACGATCCCGCCTGTGCAATGTCGCATTGGGGCATCGCAATGAGCGTCTTTCATCAGATCTGGGATCGGCCCCAGCCCACAACCATAGCCTTGGGATGGAACGAAATCGAAAAGGCTCAGTCGCTCAAAGCAAAAACAACTCGCGAGCGCGAGTACATCTCCGCGCTGGGTATGTTCTACCGTCCTGGAATAGACGGCTATCAGGCTCGCGCAGACGCTTACTCGGCCGCGATGGCCAAACTCTCTCGCGAGTATCCAGACGATGTCGATGCCGCTGCGTTCTATGCACTTTCTTTGCTAGCGGCCAAAAAGCCCAGTGACAGCAATCTGGATCACGAGCGGGCCGCGCTCGCCGTGCTGACTCCGTTGTTCGCGAAATATCCGGATCATCCTGGTCTGGCCCACTACATCATTCACGCCTGCGACAATCCCGAGTTGGCGCAGGAAGGACTGCATGCTGCCCAGCGCTACGGCAGCATCGCTCCATCCGCGGCTCACTCCGCCCACATGCCCGCTCACATCTTTGCCCGTCTCGGAATGTGGCAGCCGGACATCGATGCAAATGTGGCCTCTGTTCGAGCGGCCGAGAAGGCATTCAAAGATCATCCCAGCGCCCTTTTCGATCAGCTTCACGCCAACGACTTTCTCCTTTACGCCTATCTGCAAAGCGGCCAGGACGCGAACGCGAAAGGCGTGGTCGAACGTACCGCGGCGCTGCTTACGCGATCGAAGAGTATGAAGATGGCTGGGATGAGTATGAGCGAGATGATACCCGATTACCAGGAAGAGTTCCCAACCATCTACGATCTCGAGATGCGCGACTGGAAAGCGGCAGCCGCTCTCATCCCAGCGTCAGGCGCGCCGCCGGAGATTCAGATATTCACATATTGGGCTCGCACCGTGGCAGACGGCCATCTGCGTCAATCCGATGCTGCGCGCGCTGATCTTGCTAAATACCGAGCATTAGCCGAGCAAGTTAAAAGCGGGAAGCATGCATACTTTGCGGAGTCTACCGGAGCGCAAGTCGCGTACAACGAGGTGCTCGCGTGGGCTGCCTTCGCTGAAGGCAATTCAGATAAGGCGATACCACCGATTCGGGCAGCCGCCGATCTCCAAGACAAAGTCGGCCAGGGTGAAGTAGATATTCCTGCTCGCGAGATGCTGGCTGACATGCTATTGGAGATGCATCGGCCTCAGGAAGCTTTGGTCGAATACGATAAAGCGTTGAAGGCCAGCCCGAATCGGCTGAATGGGCTGTTCAATGCAGGGCGGGCCGCGGAAGCAGCCGGCGACAAGGCACGAGCGGCAAAGTATTACAGCGCGCTCATGCAAGCGACCGGAAATGGCGCGCGATCCACTCGCGTGGAATTCGCTCACGTGAAAACATTTCTTGGATCGGATCAAGCCGTACGAAGCCGCGTCCTTGCTAACAGTCGATAGCCTGCTACCTGATGCGTGCATCATCGTAATATGGCTCCGATCCTGTCCAGGGAGGGGTACGGTTAAACCCGGTTAAACCCCGGTTCACAAAGTTGTCTTTGCGGCTACGACTCGGATACAATTTGGGTTAGGAAGATGATCCAAATCGGGTCCGCAAAGCCTCCGTTTACGTCGCCGCATAGCATTTCAGGCGGTGACGGCGCTCGGGCGTGCCGACGCGATGGGCCTGTTACCCGCTGACGAACACATCGCGACGCTCGATCTGCCATCCTTCCGGAGGGCCGTTCGCCACATTCACCGCGCCGGCATCGCCCGAAATGTCCAACTGGAGCTTAACGACGCTTCAGGAGCGGGTCTGGAGCGCACTCTCGAGCGCCTCAATCTTGCGCTGGAGGAGTCGCCAGTGCCCGAATTTGAATGGAATCGCTTGTCAGAAGTCCTCGGTCTGGAATCGCTGTCCCGATTACTCGGTATTTCGCCGAGCAGCATTCGCAGGTACAAGGCCGCGGCGCGGACGACTCCGGATGACGTCGCCGAAAGACTGCATTTTGTGAGCCTTATCGTCGGCGATCTCAGCGGTGCGTACAACGAAATCGGTATCCGGCAATGGTTCGAGCGGAAACGCGCGCAACTGGACGGGCGCACGCCGCTGGATTTTCTGAAGGCCCGCTGGAAGCCCACGCAACCGGGGCCGCGGCGCGTTCAGGACCTTGCGCGAGCATTGGTCGCATCGCCGGCAACATGATCGTTTATCAGCACGCAGATCCGCGATTCCCGTTTCTTTGGGAGAGTACGGAGCAGGCCGCCGCACGGTGGCATGGTCCTGGCGAGGGGCCTGTCCAGTATTTTGCGGATACGCCAGACGGCGCGTGGGCGGAGTTTCTGCGCCACGAAGGCATCACGGAAGAATCCGAACTCGCGAACGTGCGCCGGGCTTTGTGGGTCATCGAGGTGCCCGATGATTTGCCGGTGGAAGCGCCGCGATTGCCCGAAGCGCTGCTCACCGGCGGACTCGATACTTACGAAGAATGCCGAAGCGAAGCGCGACGATGGCGCAACGACGGTGTCGGCTTCCTTCGCGCACCGTCGGCGGCCTTGCTTCCGGGGAGCGCCGGCGGATGGAATGTAGATGGAGGTCTGCAACCCGCCGCCGAACGCGACGGGACCGTCCTCGTGGTGTTTGGCGCCCGGCCGGACTTCGTGGGCTGGATGGCGGCGTTTGCCGCTCGTCCGCGTTCGGATCTACTGGTGCGCGTCCGGCATTTTTAGCCTGGTATGGGCCGCGCCTAGACGGGCACGCTCGGCGCCGGCTTCGGAGTCGCCAATTCGAGCAGGTTAGCGCGGAGACTAGCAAGCAGCTCCGCCGGAGTCAGGGTCGGGGGCAACGGTAGTTTCAGCACGCCCGCCGGTGTGAATTGTGCGCCTTGCATGTTGCGAACCAGTGTCATCAGCTTGTACGGGTCTACTTTGGACTGTTGGTGAAATTTGATATTTGCGAAACCGTGCCGGCGATCGATGGACTCTACTCCGGCCGCCGCCGCCAGGCTCTTCAGCACGGAGAAGTCGATCAGACTGCGAACCTCTCCGGGGATCGGGCCATACCGGTCCGACATCTCGTCGCGCGTGCGCGCCGCCTGCTCCTCGTCTTTGACATCGGCAATGCGTTTATAGGACCGCAGACGCTGTGCCTCGTCGCCAATGTAGTCCGATGGAATCCGGATATCGAGACCTAGGTTCAGAGTGGCATGAATTTCCAGCGGAACCTCTTCTCCCTTCAGTTCCCGCACGGTTTCTTCGAGCAGACTGACATAGGTGTCGTAGCCGACCGCTTCAATATGTCCGTGCTGTTCGCCGCCCAGAAGATTTCCAGCGCCTCGCAGCTCCAGGTCGAGCGCCGCAATCTTGAAACCCGCCCCAAGATCGCTGAATTCCTTCAACGCCGCCAATCGCTTGCGGGCCACTTCGCTTAATTGCGTATCCACCGGAACCATAAGATAGGCATACGCGCGGCGGTTCGACCGGCCGACGCGTCCGCGCAGTTGATAGAGCTCGCTAAGACCATAGCGCTCGGCATTTTCGATCAGGATCGTGTTGGCAAGCGGAATGTCCAAACCGTTTTCGACGATGGTGGTGCACACGAACACATCGTATTCGTGGCGCATGAAGCCCAGCAGTACCTTCTCAAGTTGCGCCTCGCCCATTTGTCCATGGCCTACACCCACCCTGCACTGTGGAATTAGTTCTTTGATAAATGCGGCGCGCATGAAGATCGTATCCACACGGTTGTGAACGAAGTAGACTTGCCCCTGTCGCGCAATCTCCTGCTCGATGGCGGTCTTAATCAGATCCGGATTGAAGTGCGCGACAACGGTATTGATCGCCAGCCGATCCTTAGGCGGCGTTTCAATAACCGACATATCGCGTAAACCGAGCAGCGACATGTGCAGGGTTCGCGGGATAGGCGTCGCGCTCATCGTCAAGACATCGACATTGTGCTTCAGTTGTTTCAGCCGTTCCTTGTGTTTCACGCCGAACCGTTGTTCCTCATCGACAACGAGAATGCCGAGATCGTGAAACTCGACATCCTGGGAGAGTAGGCGATGGGTGCCGATCAGGATGTCTACTCGTCCCGTCTTCAGATCTTCCAGGACTGCCTTGATTTCCTTGGGCGAGCGAAAACGGCTAACCAGTTCGATTCGGACGGGGAACGAGGCGAAGCGCCGTTTGAACGTTTCAAAGTGCTGGAACGAAAGAACAGTGGTCGGTGCAAGCACGGCCACCTGTTTCCCATCGCCTAATGCCTTAAAGGCGGCGCGCATGGCCACTTCTGTTTTTCCGAAGCCCACGTCGCCGCAGAGCAGCCGGTCCATCGGTTGCTCGCTCTCCATATCCCGCTTGATTTGCGTAGCTGCGCTGAGCTGATCCTTAGTGATGATGTATTCAAAGGCGTCTTCAAATTCGCGCTGCCAATTGCTGTCCGGCGAAAATGCAAATCCATGTGACATGCGCCGCTGAGCATAGAGCTTCAACAGTTCGTCCGCCATATCGCGCATTTTGGCCTTCACGCGGGATTTGGTCTTCTCCCAACTCACGCCGCCCAGCCGGTCAAGATGCGGTTTCGCCTCGCCCGCGCCGCGATATTTCTGAATCAGATCAAGCCGGGCTAGCGGCACGTATAACTTCGATTCGCCGGCGTATTCGAGCAGCATGAAGTCGCCCTTCTGGTCGCCTTGCACGATCTCGCGAATACCCACAAATTGGCCAACGCCGTGGGTTGCGTGTACGACGAAATCGCCCGGCTTCAGATCGGCCATATCGGCCGCGAATGCCGCGAGCTGAGATTTAGTCGGCTGGCGCGCAATCAAATCGGAAGTCTCGAAAAGATCCTCCGAGCCCAGCATGGCGAGATGCGAATCGCTAAGAATGGCGCCGCGCCGCACGCAGCCACGGATGAGGAAAGCGCTGGCAAATGTGCCGTAGTAGGAGCGTTCGGCGAGCGAGGGCCGCGCGCCCGAAGCCGATTCAAGGCCAAGCTGATAAGGCACGGAATACTCTTGCAGTACATCGGCCAGGCGTTCTAATTCGCCATTGGAGGACGCGAAAAACGCTACGCGGTTACCCGCTTCAATCAGGTTGCGCGCTTCGGCGACCGCAACGGGCATGTTCCCTCGAAATGTGAGCGATGGTCGTGTCGGAATGTGGTTCGAATCGCCTTGCCCATCCAGATCCAGGCTGAGGTCAAGCTCCCTCACTCGCAAAACAGTGCGAGGCTCCAGCGATTGCTCAAAATCTTCCCACTTGGTGAAATTGGCGGCAGGGTCTATGGGCGCGGCGCGATCTGGCTGCTCCAGACGTTGCCACAAACGGGTGGCGGCGGAGGAAATCGCTTCTGGTTCATCCAGAATTACCAACGCATCGCGAGCCAGTGAAAGCAGCGTATGATCGCGCGGACGGACGAGTGGAACCAGAAATTCCCAACCGGGAAAAATCTCGCCGGGATTGGACAAGTCCAGGTCCGCGGCTTCGGCGGCCTCCGCAAGCTCCCGCAGAAGTGAACGCGTATGTGGATATTCGGCCAGCGGGAGCAGCGTAGTGGCCGTGATTTTCAGCACCGACCGCTGCGTTTCGACGTCGAATTGCCGAATCGATTCGATCTCGTCGCCAAAGAACTCGACGCGCACCGGCCGGTCAGCCTCGGCGGGAAAGACATCGAGAATTCCGCCGCGTACCGAGTACTCCCCAACCATTTCAACCGGTTCACGGCGTTGATAACCGATGCTGTCCAGGTGCTGCACTAACTCTTCAAGCGGAATCTCCTCCCCAACCCGCAATGTGAGGGCGAGCTGGCGGTAAAACGCCGCACTCTCCGTTTTGAGGAGAGCGGATGCTATGGGGGCGATCGTGATCGGGATCTTCTGCCCGGAAAGGCGGCACAATGCCACCGCCCGGCGCTCGGAAACTTCGTTGTGCGGTGAAAGACGCTGGTGCGGGAGAACATCCAACGCGGGTATCAACTGTGGCGGCGGAAGGTCGCGGCCTTCAAAGAAGAGGTTGAAAAACACCTCAACCGATTCGAGCAACGTTTCAGCCTGCCTATTGCCGTCTACCACGACAAACAGAGGCTTCTCGGTGGCTTGGTACAGCAATACCAGATAAAGCGCCTTGGCAGTCGCAACCAGGCCGGAAAGCGAAAATGGCCCTGGCTCGCCTCGTGTTAGCCGCTGCAACAGCGCTTGGAACGCCGGCTGCTTGGCCGCGCTCTGGAACAGATCTCGTGTGGCGGGGTGCGTCACGGATGCAGCGCCGGGGCTGTAGGTTCAGTCTGACCGTGCTTGACCGCTTCGGCGGCGATATTGGTGCTGGACAGACCGGGCTCGAGCGGAATCAAGCGAACTTCACCGCGCGCCGCCTCGACCTCCTCGCGGCCAGCCACGAAGTGAGTCCAATCGGCGCCCTTGACCAGCACATCGGGGAGCAGGGCGGCGATCAACTCCCGGGGCGTAGTCTCTTCGAAAAACACCACTGCGTCTACCGCTTCCAACTGCAGCGCTAAACTGGCGCGAGCGCTCTGATCGAAAAATGGGCGGCCGGGGCCTTTCGTCTGTTGCACGCTCGCATCGGAGTTCAGGCCGAGAACGAGAACGTCTCCCATTGACCGGGCGGCTTCCAGCAAGCGAATGTGGCCAGGGTGCAGAATGTCGTAGCAGCCATTCGTGAACACCACTTTCTTACCTTCGGCCTTCCACACCGCGCGTTGCGCCAGCAGATCGGAGCGCGTATAGAGCTTGGACATTCGAATTACCATTTTACGATTCGCGCTCAAACGCTATGCTGAGACTGCACCTAATTGGATGGACTTTGAAAGGATATTGGTTCGCGCCACCAACTGGATTGGCGATGCTGTCATGTCGTTGCCCGCGCTGCACGCCTTGCGCGAGCGCTTTCCTAGGGCGCGCATCTCGATTCTGGCGCGGCCATGGGTTGCGGGACTTTACGGACGTGAGCCGTTCTGTGATGAGTTGATCGCATATGATGTTCCGTCTGGACGCCGCGGATGGCGGGTAAAGTGGCAAGTTTCGCGGCAGTTGCGGCAGCGGCAATTCGATTGCGCCATTTTGCTCCAGAATGCCTTTGAGGCGGCGGCCGTGGCATGGCTGGCGCGTGTCCCCGTCCGTATCGGCTATGATCGCGACGGACGCGGCCGGCTCCTGACCCATCCCATCGCCGTGCCCAAGAAGGGCGAAACACCGGTGCATCAACGCTTCTATTATTTGGAGTTGTTGCGGCGAGCCGCGATCATTTCAAGCTATTCTCCCGAGGCGCCCGTTTCGCTGAGCGGTGCTGCCCAAGCCGCCGGGGAAGGGAAGCGCAGGCTGCAGAAGATGTCGTTTGGAAGGACTATCGGCGTTGCTCCCGGGGCGGCCTACGGCAGCGCGAAACGCTGGATCACCGAGCGCTTTGCGGAGGCGGCCATCCGTCTCGCCCGCGAACGGCAAGCGGATATCGCCGTGTTCGGTTCTGCTCAAGAATCGCCCATTTGCCGGGCGGTTTGCGAATCCATAATAGCTTCCGGCGTCCGATGCGCTGATTTATCCGGCAAAACGACTCTAGCGGAACTCATCGAATTGATGGCGGCCTGCGATCTCTGTCTCACCAACGATTCGGGACCAATGCATATCGCCTCCGCGCTTGGAGTTCCTACAGTGGCCGTATTCGGGTCGACCGATGCCGCAGCAACAGGGCCGGCAGGCAACCACTCCCGCATCGTGCAAGAGCCGGTGGAATGCAGCCCGTGCCTCTTGCGGGAATGTCCCATCGACCATCGCTGTATGGTGCGCGTCGAGACCGATCGCGTTGTGAGTGTCGCCCTCAGCTTACTGAAATGACCGGTAACATGTTAGCGGTGAGTGCTGGATGCTGAGTACGGAACGTTTCCAGGACCGGGTCGACGACTATGTGCGTTATCGGCCTTCGTATCCCGTCGAAGTTCGGACGTCAGTCATCGAACGATGCGGACTCCAGCCATCCTCGGTCATCGCCGATTTTGGTTCGGGCACGGGATTGCTCGCCCAGTTATTCCTGGAGTCTGGATTTGAGGTGTACGGCGTGGAACCCAATGCCGCCATGCGCGCCGCAGCCGAGCGATTGCTCGTTCGCTTCCCACGTTTTCGCAGCATCGAAGGCACCGCGGAAGCGAGCGGCCTTCCCGGCCGTTCTTGCGACCTTGTTACGTGCGGGCAATCGTTTCATTGGTTCGACCCAGTGCGGAGCAGGGAAGAGTGCCAGCGCATTCTATGTCCGGGCGGCTGGGTGGTGCTGGTATGGAATGTCCGGCGGACCGGCGATACACCTTTTCTCGATGGATACGAAGCGCTACTCCGCCGGCATACCCCGGAATATGAGGAGATCGAGCGCCGGCGCAGCGACCCCGCTGCATTTGACGCGTTCTTTGGGGCTGGAAAATGGGACGCGCTCACCTTAGCACATAGTCAATCCTTCGATTACGAAGGCGCTTTGGGACGGCTGCGCTCCTCCTCCTATTCGCCCGTCCCCGGCGCGCCCGGCTACCCTGAAATAGAACAGGAATTACGAACTCTGTTTACCGCGACAGCCGTGGACGGGAAGGTAGCCTTTTTGTACGACACCAAGGTGTATTTCGGAAGGCCTGGCGGTCGCGTAGGCATCTGATTTTTCCGCCCACGCACTACACTAGAAAATTGCAGGCCATGCAAAACAGCACGATTGCTCCTGCCGCCGCACCTGCCTCAGCTCCCACTGTTTCCCGGATTGAGGAAAGGGAACATGGTCGTCTGTACCATGTGGTGCTGCTGGATGATGATGAGCACACCTATGAATATGTGATTGAGATGCTGCAAAAGCTGTTTCTATTCACCGTGAATGAGGCGTTCCAACACGCGGTGGAAGTGGATACAACCGGACGAACTATCGTGATCACCTGCGAACGTCCGGAAGCCGAATTCGCCAAGGAGCAAATCCAAAACTATGGGGCAGACCCGCGCATGCCAAATTGCTCAGGCTCCATGTCGGCCATTCTCATTCCGGATTCCGGACCGGCTTTGGCCTAGGTTCTCCTTAAAGGCCGTCGTGCGTTCCCGCTTCCGGCGTAGCCGGCGCAACCGGATTTTTGGGTTCAGACCGTTCGATTACGATGGTGAATTTCGCTACCAGGGCTGAGATCGCGCCGACTGCGGCCAGGACCGGCGCCAAAACCAGGCCGATTACTCCCACCGTGACGGGGATCTCCACAAATGTGTGTCCGTGCTCGTCTTTAATAATGATCCGTTGAACGTTTCCCTCGTGAATCAGAGCCTTCACTCGATCGACGAGGTCCCGCCCCATTACTTGCACTTCCTCAACCAGGTTTTGAAATGCCATTTGTTGGTCTCCTACCATAGAGTACGGGAAAATGCAGGGTTTGTTCACAGGTTTAACGTCCCTCCGAACAATCGTAAGCTGGCGGTGTGATCGCGCTCGAAGTCATCGAGGATTGCGACGGGCTCCAGCATTTTCAGCCTGAATGGTCGGAGTTTGTGCGAAGTGTTTCGCCGGCGACTCCCTTTCAAACACCCGAGTGGCTGGCGGCCTGGTGGTCGCATTTCGGAAGCGGCACGCTGCGCGTGATGGTTTTCCGGCAAAAGGGAGAAGTCGCCGGTGTCCTGCCATGCTTCTTGCATCAGTGGAACGGACGGCGGCAGATGACGCTGCTGGGCGCGGGGATTTCGGACTATCTGGACCCTCTTTTCGGGCCGGCATGCGTTGATAAAATCCTCGAACGCATACGCGAGCAACTGCGGGGCAGATCCGATTGGGATGTCTGCGATTGGCAGGATCTTTCCTTGGACACTCCGCTAGGTGCGCTGGGGACGGTCATAGAGGACACCCCATGCAGCACCATTGCGATCGAACAGCCGTTCGAAGCTTTTCTGGCGGCGCGCCCGAACGATTTGAGGCGCAATCTGCGACGGTATAAGAAAAAGGCGGAAGCCATGGGGTGCATGAGGTTTGACGTGGCGGAGAGCGCCAACATAGAGTTGATGGACGCTTTGATCACGTTGCACGGCGCGCGCTGGGCCAAAACGGGTGAAGCGGGGATGATCGAGCAGAATCGGTCGGAGGCATTCCTCAGGGATATCGCGGAACGCTTCGGAGCGCGCGGATTACTGAGGATTTTCAGCTTGCGGTTTAAGGATCGAGTCGCTGCGATCATACTCGCGTTCTGCGACGGCAAGGCGATCTGTGGATATCTGAGCGCGTTTGACCCGCGGTATGCGGAGTTCGGGTTCGGGCGCGAGTTGCTGGCGCAGGCGCTTCGATATGCCCATGAACGTGGTTATCGCCGGTGGGATTTTCTGCGAGGCACGGAGCCCTATAAGTTCTCCTGGGGCGCGCAGGCATTGGCTAAGTGCCGGGTGATGATTCGTTCGTAAAGGGCCAGGTAAGCATCGATCATTCGGCTTGAATCGAAGCGCGCCACTGCCCGCTGGCGGCAATGGGCGCGGGAAAGATGGTCAATCCGCAAGACGGCCTGCGACATCTGTTCCGCGGAATCCACAAGGAAGCCGGTCTCACCGTCATCGACGATTTCCGGCAGCGCGCCCGTACGGAATGCGATGACCGGTGTACCGGAACTCAGCGCCTCCATCGCCACCAGCGAGCTGGTTTCGGCGACGAGGCTCGGGACCAAGACGCACTGCGCACGGGAGAGCAGCGACCTCTTCTCCTTCAGTTCCACCGGGCCGATATAAGTTCTTCTACTGTCGAGCAGCGGTTTGATCTGACGGGAAAAGTAGTCCAGATGCTCGGGGTAGGGGTGGACCGGTCCGGCGATTATGATCTCTGCATTGAGCCGATGCGCCACTTCGAGAGCGATGTGAACTCCTTTCTCCGGACAGATACGACCCAGCCAGAGCAGGAAGCCGTTCGGCTCGGCCGGAGCATAGCTTTCGGTCAGGATACCGTTCCGGACGACGGGCAGATCGCGCGACGGGGGGGTGGAATCCGCCTGACTCCGAGAGACGCAATTCAATGTCAGGTTGCGCCGCCGGCCGCTCTCGAAAATCGATTCCGGATAGAACGTAATCGGCAGGTGGAGCGTGGCAAGCATTGCCATTTCCCAATCCGGGAGATATTGGTGAAAGTCAAGCCCATGAAAGTGAATGAGATCAACCGGATAACTAGTCAGCACGTGCCGGATGGTATGCCGATGGTCCTCCAGCGATGTGCTCTCGATGAGGTCCCCCGCCACGCGCGAACCTTTGCACGCCACGACTACGGATTGATAGCCTCGTTCGACGATGCCTTGCTCGACAATCGACAGGATCTGCTCCGCCCCTCCACCCAGGGCGGTGCCGACTGGCATGCTCGGGAAAGCCACGCTCAGCACACGCATAGCACTCCCAAATCGCGAAACGCGAACCTGGCGAGTTCCCGCCATTCGCTGGAATGAACACCCCAGTCGAAACGGTCGTAGTAAAGATCGCCTTCGTGCGGCGGGCGGGTGAAGTCGTATTGCGGCGCAAGGCGCAACGGCTCGTAACGCAGAGGAAACTGGGCCAGAACGCGGGACTGGCTGGCATAACAATTCAGCAATTCGCGTTTCCAATGGCTCTCGCGTGCCGTGAGAGGCCGCTCGATCACATTTGTTCCGTTTTCCAGAAAGCATTCGCACTCCATGCCTGCGGGACCGGCGTGGTATCCGGCGAACTCGGTAAGCGTAGGGGGCGTTTTCAGCCGGAAGAGGGCCGCATGAACGGCTGCGGCCGTTGCGTCATGGTCGGGATGACCGCCTTCATAGGCGTGCGTGAAGACACTCGAGGGGCTGAATTTATCAAAAATAGCGGCCAGCCGCGCCGCATGATCGGCGATGTGAAATACCGCCTGCTGGTCCGGGCAATCGAGGCAAAGGGTAATTGCGCCGGAAGCGCCAGCCGCAGCGAGAGCTTGCTCGAATTCGCGGCGGCGCAGAGCCGCGTATTCCTGCCAGGTTGCGCATCCCGCGTTGCGCGCGTCATTGCCAGAGCGGGGTGCACCGTCCGTGACGTGAACGACCACACAGGGAGATTCCAGCAGGGGAAGCAGGACGCCCAGGCCGAGGATCTCGTCGTCCGGATGCGCGGCCACGATTGCTATCGGCACAACTTCAGTTTGCAACGGTTCGCCTACGCGAGGCGGCGCATACACTTCCGGCCGGGGATCGGCCAGTCTACTCGCCCCGGAGCACTTCTAACGGCCTCTGATCCAAAATGCGCGCACTCGCCAGCCATCCGGCCAAATTCGCCAGCAACGCCGTCCCCAGCATCGCCAGCAACAGCGAGAACCAATCGAACTCGAACGTAGCCTCAATGAACTTTTCTGCGACGATCTTTGTGAAGAAGTTGGCCAAAAGGCCGCCCACCAGACCGCCCACCAGACCAAGAATCGAAAATTCGATCGAGAAAATGCTGGTAATCCGCCGCCTAGTCGCGCCCAGGGTCTTCAAAATAGCCACTTCGCGAATCCTGCGGTAGCGCGTTCCCGCAACGCTTGACGACAAGATGATTACTCCGGCCAAAATCGCAAACGCCGCGAGGAATCGAATCACCACCGCAACCTGATCCACCGCTTCCTGAATGCGTTTTAGAACGTCGGCCAGATCCATCACAGTAACGGTCGGGAAACGATCGAAAAGCGCCTCCTCCACGACCGGGATTGACGGCGGATTGACCTGGACCGCTCCGTAATAAACCACCGGTAATCCGGCTAATGCGTTCTTCGGTGCTACCAGATCATAACGCACCATTCCCGGTGCCCGCGCCACTCTCCGGAACACCGCAACCACACGCGCCGTTTCGTCCTTTCCGGCCACCTGGAAATGAACCACATCTCCCAACTTCAAATGGAACCAGCGGATGGCGTCTTCTGAAATGGCCAATTGCATTTTGTTGCTGGACGCATTCCACCAACGGCCGCTCTGCACAGCCAAACTGCCCGGTTTCCCTTCCGCAGTTGTTATGCGAACCGTCTGAAGTTGGTCGCGCCGCTGCCTGGTCAATTGCAAGCGCTCCACGGGAATGCCATTCTTGTCGATCATGCGTACGACCATGTAGCCCACAAACTGTAACTTACCCGCTACACCAGGCTGTGCTTCCACCAACTTAGTAACTTCCGGTAAGTTGCGGACATCCAGCAAAAACAAATTACCCGAACGGCCCGGGCCTTCGCTGGTCACCTCCCGCAGCACTGTGGTCTGCAGCAAATAGGTGGTCAATGTGAACATCACGCCGACCCCTAGCGCGACCAGGACGGATCGGGCCTGGTTCCCCGGCCGATAGAGATTCGCAAAACCATGGCGAAAGGATGACGGAAGCGATCGCCCGCTCGCACGCACAACACGCCGCAATACCGCCAAGAGCAATGCCGCCACCGCAGCCAACAATAGAACGCTTACGCAGAGCCCGGCGACAAAATAGAATCCCATCCTGGCAGAACCGCTTAGCCAGACCGCAATTCCATACCATCCGCCCAGCATCGCCGCCACCAATAGCGCCGCCGGCAAGCGATTCCGCCACTGCTTCCGGGCGTTCACGGCGGCATCCGGCATATCGCGCCGGAACACCAGGCTTGGCCGCACATTGCGAATGCTCAGCAACGGCGGCAAGGTGAATAGCAGCGTCGCCAGCACCCCTACGCTCATGCCCTGCACGCTGAATGACCAGTCCCACGCCACCTCGGGTAACAGAGCGAACAATCTCTGAATCAAGATGGGGAACGATTTTTGCACGGCCGCCCCAATGGCCACGCCCAACAGCCCTCCCGCTATGCCCAGCCACAATGTTTGGATCAGATAAATCGAAATGACTTGATTCGCGCGCGCGCCAATCGCCTTCATCACCGCAATTGTGTCCATGCGCTGTTGTAGATGGGAATACATTGCCATCGCCACCCCCAGCGACCCCACAATCAGCGCGATCAAGCTAACCAGGCTCAGGAACGTGGTCGAGTTATCAATGCTCTTACTAACTGCCGGGTCGCCTTCGCGATAGTCGCTCAAATAGACCCTGGGCAGGGACGCTTTCAAATCGGCCTTTATTTCTTCCAGGTTGACGCCCGGATTCAGCTTGAACAGGAACCGCTGCGCCGCCCTGCTGCCAAATTGGATCAGGCCCGTACGCGCCAATCCTTCTCGTGTCATCAGCACGCGCATGCCCGGCCCGAATCCCGATGCCAACCGATCCGGCTCCGTGACCAGTGTTCCGGCGATGCGAAAATCCTGGCCACCTAAACGCAGGGTGTCGCCTGGTTGCGCCTTCATGCGCAGCAACAATTCGGGCGAGACCACCACGGTGTCGATTTTCAGCAGTTCCTTCAGCGGCTTGTTTGGTTCGAGCGTCAAGTTACCATAGAACGGATACACGCGCGGGTCAACCGCCTTCACCGAAACCATCTGTGGCGCCCGATTGCGGCCTGCGGCGGCCATGGAAATTGTCTCCGTGACTCGCGTCACTTCACCGTTGCGTTGGCCAATCCGCTCCACTTTTTGCACGGCTTCCGGACTCGGATTTTGATATGTTTGCGCTTGCAGGTCAGCCGCTATCAACTGCTTCGCATTACGCAGCAGCATGCCCTTAAACGCCGACCCGAATCCCTTCACGCCGCTGAGTGCGCCGACCCCCACTGCAACCGCGACAATCACGAAAAGAAACTTTGCGGGCGACGCGCGCAACTCGCGCCAGGCGATCTTTGAAGCTGTTCCGGTAAACACGAGGGCTATACTTCCACCGGTCGAGCGGCCAATTCGTCACTGAGCACCTGACCGTCCCGCAACGTGATAATGCGATCCGCGTAGTCGGCCAGCTTCCGGTCATGCGTTACCAGGATCAAGGTGGTTTGCTCCTCACGATTCATTTGCAGCAGCAGATCCAAAACGTGTTGCCCATTCTGGCTGTCCAGATTTCCGGTCGGTTCATCCGCCATCAGAATCGGCGGCTTGATAATAAACGCGCGAGCCAAGGCCACCCGCTGCTGCTCGCCGCCGGATAGTTGTATAGGATAGTGGTGCCCACGGTTGCTCAACCCCACCCGCTCCAGTAACTCGTTTGCCCGCGTTTCCCAGTCGCCTCGTAAGCCGGTCAACTCCGCGGGCAGCAGAATGTTCTCCTTCGCGGTCAGCGTCGGTACAAGCTGATACGACTGAAATACGAAGCCAATCTTGCGGCCCCGCAAACTGGCTAATTGGTCTTCCTTCAAATCCGTTATATCTTCGCCTTCGAGCACGATGCGACCCGCTGTGACCGTATCGAGGCCGGCCAGTAGGCCCAGCAGGGTGCTCTTGCCACTGCCGGACGCGCCCATAATTGCCAGGAACTGGCCCCGCGGCACACGAAACGCGACATCGCGGAGAATATTCACCGTGGCCGTTGCATTTTGTATGGTTTTCGATACGTCGCGGACCTCCACGGAATAAAGCTGAGTTGTGGATGTGGGCATGTCAATCTTTAGATGTGAACGAAACGTGTATACTGGCCGCACGCCGCGGTGAACGGCCGTTGCTTACCCGTATCACCATTGTTGCAATTTGGATTTTTGCGCTGCTCGCGGCGCCATCCTGCGGGAACAAGCCTTCGTCGCCGCCCCCGGAACAATCTGCGGCTCAACCGCCATCTCCCGCGCCAGAGTCGGCGGCGGCACACGAAACGCCCACACCGGAGGACCATCGACCGGTGATCGTAACGTTCGGCGACAGCCTTACACAAGGTGTTGCGGGCAAGAACTATCCGGCCTATCTCCAGGACCTGCTCGAAGAACACGGCTATCGCTACCGTGTGGATAACCAGGGCGTCAGCGGCGACACCACCACCGACGGACTGGCCCGCATTGATAACGTCATCGCCGCCCATCCAGCTCTAGTGATTCTTGAATTTGGCGGAAACGACGGGCTGCGCGGAGTTCCCGTTGAATCGACGAAGGCTAACCTCGATGAGATGATCGCCCGTTTAAAAGCTGCCAAGCTCCGCGTGGTCCTCGCCGGGATTACGCTGCCGCCTAATTATGGACCTGACTACGTTAAGCCCTTTACGGCAATGTTTCCGGAATTAGCTAAAAAATATAAGTTGCCTCTGATGCCGTTCCTGTTGGTGCACGTCTACCGCGATCCGAACCTGATGCAGCCGGACGGCATCCACCCGAACGGTAATGGCAATAAGATTGTCGCCCAGGACGTTTTCGACCTGATTCGCCCGTTCCTTAAGAAATAGAGGAACCTTGGGCCACCCGCTAAGCGAAGCCGCCGCCGATTGCGCCCATCAACGGTCCCTGTCCGAAATTGCGTGTGTTCTGGTTGCTGTTCACCCACTCCAGGAACATGTCGGCGTACTTGCTTTTCCCCACTTCATGCAGAAACTGGTTAAGAATCATCAAAGCCATGTTGCCGCAATTGCCGACCAATCCGTCCGTGGTCGCTTCTGTAGTGGCAGGTCTGAAACTGTAGTAGTAGTTACTGGTGGTCGGAGAATGAGGGCCCAGATCGGACCGGCCCACGAGTGAAGCGATCAATTGGCCGAAGCTCTGTGCTTGTTCCGCGCTAACATTAATTTCATAGCTGATCGCCGTCGGATCGTTGATCATCGCTGCGTCGTCATACCAGAGGCCTTGAACGGTGATGTCGTTGCCCCGCAGTGTCTGGAGAAGGCCAGCGAGGAAAAAGGAATTTGGATTAAAACCCACGGCCTGGATGATTGCTCCTCCTCGCCGCGCAAGCAGAGCGGTGTGGCCATTCTTGGTGTACCCGAATGCGCTCTTGGGAGAACTCCAGGTAAACGTAGAATAGAGCCGGGCCAGGTTGTTTACGCCGTATCCGGGCCCGGGCTCTTGATTCCTGGTATTCGGCGTGTGATTCAGCCAGCCCTGCCAGCTTGAGACGGCCACCAAACCCACGGCGTTATCACCGGTGTTTCCATTATTCAGCATTACTGCCATTAGTTCGCTTCCTTCCTGGATAATTCTACTACCTCTCGGGAAGCATCATGCCCGTATCTCGAGTGCATCGATCGGCCCTCACCCCCCCGTTCAGAAACGCGTTGCGAACCGACGGGAGGGTCCGGCGATGCCCGCAGAATGGGTCAAACACGTCGGTATCGAGAATTCGCGCCAATTCTTCTTTGCTGGCCATAAAATAATCCTGCCCTTTGGACGGCCCGACCGGCCCTGGCCATACTCTGTCAAGTTCGACAGCCCGGATTTCGGCGAGCGTGGCGTTATATAGAATCAAAGTCGGGAGACACGACACAAAATCATGACGATCGCAGGAGCGGGCCTGGAGGGCGTTGTTGCTACTTCGTCCAACATTTGCTTTATCGACGGCGAGGAAGGCGTCCTCAGCTATTTCGGCTACAACATTCACACGCTCGCCGAGCACGCGACATTTGAAGAAGTCATTTACCTTCTCTGGAACGGCAAATTGCCGGCGCGATCCGAACTAGCCGAACTGAAGTCTGCACTCGTTGCCGAGCGCGAGCTTCCAACTGAGGTTACTGCCTTTCTCAAGGGTTCTCCGCACGGTTGCTTGCCCATGGATGTTCTGAGAACCGCTGTTTCGATGTTGAGTCTGTACGATCCGCTGGCCCGTGATAACTCGCCCGAAGCCAATGAGCGGAAGGCCGTCAAGCTGATGGCGCGGGTAAGCACCATCGTGACCAGCTTCGAGCAATTGCGGAACGGACGACCAGTCGTGCCGGGCGATCCAGCACTCAGCTATGCCGCCAACTTCCTATATACACTGACCGGCAAAAAACCCGACGAGGTGATGGAACGCGTCTTCGACGTCGCGCTGATTTTGCACGCCGATCACGAATTGAACGCATCCACCTTTGCCGCGCGCGTGACGGCCGCAACTTTATCCGATATCTATTCGGCGGCGACTTCAGCCATTGGCGCCTTGAAAGGCCCCCTGCACGGAGGCGCCAATGAGGACGTAATCCGCATGCTGCTCTCGGTGAAGACGCCCGACGAAGCCGAAGCCAAGGTCAAACGCGATCTGGACAACAAGATCAAGATCTCCGGCTTCGGCCATCGCGTCTACCGCGTGGTCGATCCGCGTGCGATCCACTTGAAACAGTTGAGCAAGGAACTGGGTGAGCGTACCGGCCACACGGAACTTTACGAGAAGTCCGCTCGCGTCGAACAGGCGGTTCGAGAGAAGAAGAATTTGAACGCCAATGTCGATTTCTACTCCGCCTCGACTTACTATTCTCTCGGTATTCCCATCGACCTGTTCACGCCGATCTTCGCGGTAAGCCGCATGTCCGGGTGGACCGCGCATGTGCTGGAACAGTATCGGAACAATCGCCTGATCCGCCCCCGCGCTGATTACACCGGAGCTCCCGACGGGCAGAAGTGGGTCCCGATCGAAAACCGCGGCTGATCCTGCATGCACGATCTTAATTTCTTCCGCAACCATCTCGATTGGTTTCGGGATCGTCTGGCTACGCGCGGCTTCGAATTGGATGTAGCAGCGTTTCAGGATCTCGATCGCCGCCGGCGCCAGTACGTCACGGAAAATGAGACGCTGAACGCGCAACGCAACGCTGCCACAGCGGAGATCGGCAAGTTGCGCAAGGAGGGCGCCGACACCTCCGAGCGGCAGCGCGCGGTTCGCGAGATGGCCGAACGCAGCACTTTGTTGGAGCAACAGGTGGCAGCGCTCGATACGGAGTTTCGAGATTTGCTGGCGCGCATACCGAACGTTCCCCATGAAAGCGTGCCAATCGGTGCAAGCGAGCGGGACAATGTAGAGGTCCGCCGTTGGGGCAATCCGCCGAGGTTCGATTTTGAACCAAGAGCCCATTGGGATCTCGGCGAGGCGCTGGGCATACTCGACTTGGAGCGCGCGTCCAAAGTGACCGGTGCCCGCTTTGCCGTTTACTGGGACGCCGGAGCGCGGCTGGAGCGCGCGCTGGTGGGCTTCATGCTCGATCTGCACACTCGTGAGCATGGGTATCGCGAGGTATTGCCGCCCTTTTTGATCAACTCCGCAAGTCTGTACGCGACC
Organism: Bryobacteraceae bacterium; assembly: GCA_036272835.1. Lineage (GTDB taxonomy): Bacteria > Acidobacteriota > Terriglobia > Bryobacterales > Bryobacteraceae > Bog-105. The sequence goes on along the minus strand of DATAXY010000006.1, from coordinate 804 downwards.
GGGCAATTGCCTAAATTCGCCGAAGACCTGTTTAAATGCGAGGGGCACGATCTGTGGCTGGCGCCGACCGCCGAAGTGCCGGTGACCAATCTCTTCCGCAATGAGACGCTGGATCTCGACCGGCTGCCGATCAGCCTGTGTGCCTATACGCCTTGCTTCCGCAGTGAGGCCGGCTCGTATGGCCGCGATGTGCGTGGCATCATCCGCCAGCACCAGTTCCAGAAAGTGGAGTTAGTAAAGTTCACGCGGCCCGACCAGAGCTACGACGAGTTAGAAAAGCTGACCACCAATGCGGAAGAGGTCTTGCGGCGGCTGGAATTGCCGTTTCGGACGGTGGCATTATCCACGGGCGATATGGGGTTTGGCTCCGCGAAGACCTACGATATTGAGGTCTGGTTGCCAGGGCAGGGCGGCTTCAAAGAGATCTCGTCTTGTTCGAACTACGAGGCGTTCCAAGCGCGCCGGGGCCTGATCCGCGCGAAAGGCGGCAAGACCAAAGCGGAATTTGTGCATACCCTCAACGGCAGCGGCCTCGCGATTGGACGGACCTGGGTGGCAATCATAGAGAACTACCAGCAGGCTGATGGCAGCGTGCTGGTCCCGAAGGCGCTGCGGCCTTATCTGAATGCCGAACGAATTGAGAAGATAGCGGCGCCGTAAACCGGACGCGTCAAGTTTTTTGTGTAAACGGCTGCACTTTTTCTAAGCTTGCATCCCTGGTAGACTGAACGGACCTGAGCGGAGGGTAGGGCTCTGCGGAGACGCAACCCGAGCGCCGACTCAGGGGCCGGGATTCCCGAGATG
>DATAXY010000005.1:0-29563 GCA_036272835.1 Bryobacteraceae bacterium | reverse complement strand
TTCATTTACATTTGTCTTGCCATTCAGAACACGGGAAACAGTGCTGATGGACACACGAGCCTTTTGGGCGACCTGCTCTAAAGTTGTCCGGCTCATTTATGGAGATCGCGACACCAAGTCCTTAGCAATATTCTCATGGAACCAGAACAGCTTGCTGTCTCAGCGCTTCCAGGACATTGTGCCGGAGACTTTTAGTTCTGCGCAGGCGTGTAGCAGTATTTGGCCAACGCGGCAAGCAGCGCATCTTTGGGCAGCGGCTTGACGAGATGTCCATTACATCCGGCTTCGAGCGAGGCTTCTTGGACATCTTCGTGAGCGGTAAAAGCAAGAATCGGCGTGGGAGTTCTTAGATTGCGCCGCTCCCATTCACGGATCAGACGCGTTGCTTCCAACCCATCCATTTCCGGCATTCCCAGATCCATAAAAACGATATCGAATTTTCCGGCGACAAATTGGTCGAGAGCCTCCCGCCCATTCGAGGCCGTCTGCACTTTCGTGTGGCAGAGATACGACTGAAGCAAGAATAGATTATCTTCGTTGTCGTCTGCCAACAGCACCCTTAGTCCCGCTAACGCGCCTTGCGTGCGCTCCTTTTGGTTAGCAGCGCGGTGCGCGAGCAGCGCGGTGTCAGAAAATGATGCGGTCGCACCAGGGCGGTTTGGGACGAGTTCCTTGGCTGACGCTTCGGCCCCAGGTTGATCGCTCACAACTCGAAGGCGCGCTGTGAACCGGAAGGTTGAGCCGGCGCCTGGCGCGCTCTCAACCCAAATGGAACCGCCCATTTGGTGCGCCAACTGCCTGCAAATCGCTAATCCAAGGCCGGCGCCACCGTACTTACCGGTTTTAAATTCCTCCGCTTGACTAAATGGCTCGAAGATATGGTCGATCTGGTCGGCCGCGATGCCGATTCCAGTATCCGCGACAGCAAATTCCATCAACACCGTCTCGTTTGCGACGGGCGCTCCCGTCATTTCAACGAGGATCCCACCCTGACGAGTGAATTTCAAGCCATTATTGACCAAATTGCTCAAAATTTGCTTCAGGCGCTCGGGATCTCCGTTCACCCGGCCTGGAACGTTGTCTCCGATCCGCGACCGCAACGTGATTCGGTTAGCCGCTGCTGCCTCTTCATACGATTCAATAACGATGCTCAAAACATCCCTCGGGTCGAAATCTGAGGCCGCAAGCCGCAATTCGTTCAAATCGCTGCGCGCTAAGTCGAGCAAATCGTTCAACAAGCGCATCAGCGTTTCGCCGTTGGTTCGAGATATCCCGACATATTTCCGCTGTTGCTCTGACAGATCCGTCTCAGACAGAAGTTCGGTCATTCCAAGGACGGAGTTCAAGGGGGTACGAATCTCATGGCTGATACGCGCTAGAAACTCCTGTTTCGCCCGGACCGTTTGTTCGGCCAGCTCTTTAGCGGCTCTAAGATTCTGCTCGATTTGCTTCTGTTCGGTAATGTCTGTCGAGACGCCGACCAAACCAGCGATACAGTTGTCGATCGGCCCACGAATCGGCACCCGGGTTGAGGAGTACCACCGGGCAGTTCCATCCTCGTTTTTCCATTCGTGGCATTGGCCGATAATCGGAACGCCCGTTTGCAGTATTTTGTAGCCATCCGCCCAGGCCTTACGCCCGAATTCGCCCGGCAGGCACTCCAACTCTGTCTTTCCCGTTGCTTGCCAGGGATTTTCCATTCCACAGAGCTTCGCAAATGCGCGGTTTACCACGGTATAACACTGGGCCGAATCCTGTACGTAAACGCAATCGGGAATGCTATCCACCAGGGTGCGCAGCAGGTCTCGCTCGTAGCGCACTGTTTTCATCAGATTGTATTCGTTGGCCGCATTTCGGATCGTAGTCCTCAGTGCCAGCGGGTCCCACGGTTTGGTGACGTAGGCATAGATCTTGCCGTTATTCACAACCCGGGCCAGCGCTTCGATATCGGCGAATCCCGTCAATAGCACGCGCGTTGCGGAAGATCTGTCCCTGGCAATGTGCAGGAATTGATCGCCGTTCATGCTAGGCATCCGCTGGTCGGAGATGAGGACCGAAATTTCTTCAGAAGCGAGATGATCTAGTCCACGAAGGGGCTCCGTCGTCGTAATGACGTGGAAATCGGATTCGAGCAGGTCCGCAATAGAAGTTAAGATCGACGGCTCATCGTCAACCACCAGCACCTTCGCCCTAGTTTGGGTAAATAGCATGCACCATCTCCTGACTCAAGTTCAATGGAATCCGGATCCGAAACTCCGCACCGCCACCGTCCGGACTAAGCACGTCAATTTGTCCCCGATGGGCGCGAATAATCGAATGGGAGATCGCCAACCCCAAACCCGTGCCGCTTCCGACCGGCTTGGTGGTAAAAAACGGTTGGAATAGACGTGGTCGGATAGCAACCGGCACGCCCGCCCCGCTGTCGCGAACGGCAATGCAATACCACCCCTCCTGTACGCTAGTGCATATAGTAATTTTCCCAGGCTGGTCGCCAATCGCGTCCATAGCGTTCGCCAAGATATTCATCAAGACCTGATTCAGTTGCCCAGGAGCGCAATTCAACATCGGGTCGCTAGTAAACTGCTTATCGACCGTTATTCGACGATTTCTATGTTGCAAAAGCAAAAGAACTGAATCGATGCTCTCGTGGACGTTAATTTTCTTAAACTCGCCCTCGTCCAGGCGTGAGAAGGTTCTGAGCTTGCCGATCAGTTCCTTGACACGTTCCAGACCCATCCGCGCTTCGCTCAGCCGCTCCCGTCCGCTCTGGATCAGTTTCTTGTGAGCCGGCGACAAGAATGCGTCGCAGCCTTCCGCCAATGCCTCCAGTTTTTCTGTGATCAGGTAACAGTTGTTGTCGATAAACGAAATTGGATTGTTGATCTCATGGGCGATGCCAGCAACTAGTTGGCCGAGCGAGGCCATATTGGCGGTATGCACCAAGTGCATTTGTGTTTCTTTCAGTCTCCGGTTCGTTTCTTCAAGATCGCGGTTCTTCTCAGTGATCTGACCAACCAGGTCGGCCTTCAATTCGGCGGCTTCCCTGGCCGCTTGCACGCGCAGGATTTCAATCTCCTTGTCCTTGAGCGCGTCCTGAAATAGTTTGCGCCGCAGAAGAGCGCGTACACGCGATTTGACGACCGTAACGTCGCTCGACTTCCCTACAAAGTCGTCAGCGCCGCTCTCCAATCCACGAGCCATTTCGGACGGATTCTCGTGCGCAGTGAGCATCAAGACAAGCGGATGACGAGGTAAATTGGCCCCCATTTGGGAAATCGTCTGGCAGACCTCAATCCCGTCCATTCCCGGCATCACGATATCCAGCAGCACGCAATCGTAGCCGCGCAACGTAATTTTCTCGAGCGCATCGGGGCCATTGTTAGCCGCTTCGACGGTATGACCGTCGCTCGACAGTTCGTGCACTAAATACTGTAGGTATGACGGGCTATCGTCAACCGCCAGGAGGCGCGCTTGCCGAAATCCGGTATTTCCCTTCCCGGCAGTTCTACGATTATTCTCGGATTTGCGCAGCAGCGTACGTACGCGCAGCAATAGTATGGAATCGTCCGCGGACTTGCTGAGATAATCGTCAGCGCCGCTTTCGAGAGACTCGCTTTGGACTGCGGACGCATCTTCTGCCGTGAACATTAAGATCGACGGATTCCAGCCGTTGGCATTGCGGCGGATCAACTTGCACAATTCGACGCCTTTTAAGCCGGGTAAGTAGTGATCCAGAATAATCAGGTCTGGAACGATTCGCTCGAGCTTGTCGACCGCCTCCTCGGCTGTCGAAGCCCTTTCGGTCTGCCATCCCTGTTCGGCGAACAGAAATTCAAGGCGTAAGGCCTGGGTTTCGGAATCCTCAACCAAGAGGATGCGGTGATCGGAACTCAAAGAAGACTCCATCGACGAAAACGTCTGACAAACGCGAGTCCACCAAACACGGAAGTGCAGAAAAGACCTTTATATTCTCAACGAATCGGGATGAGAATATTCGCCGCCTTATCGCTCCTTTACTCTTGAAGGCTTCTGAGAACCAAAGGACGTGAAGGTAGGCCTATCGATTCCCCTAGTCCGGTTCGCCTATTCTGTCCGCCACGTGCCGAACGTCCGGCTCGAAAAGCGTAGGGAGTTCTTGTGATGCCACTGAAATCCGATCGCGCTTTAGTGGTGTTCTCTCTCGGCGAAAAGCTGGGGGCTTTGCCGCTCGAAAGCGTAGAGAAAATCGCTCCGATGGCTGATCTGGCTCGCCCGCCGGGATTGCCCGCTCCTTTGGAAGGGATCCTCAACTTGGCGGGCGCCGCAGTGCCCGTAGTACGGCTTGACCGTCTCCTTCAACTGCCAGAGCGGCGCCTGGGCTTGTATTCCATGCTCGTGCTGCTGAAGGCCGAACGTCTCGAGGACAGAGTCGCGATGCTGGTGGATCGGGTCGTCGAGATCCTCAACATTCCCAGTAGCGCAATGCTACCGGTCGGCACAGGAGATTCATTTAATGCCTGCATCGAGGGTACGGTCACCATGGGAGGGCAAGTCGTACATGTCTTATCCCCCCGCCGGATCTTGCTTGAACGAGAACACGAGTCTCTTTCCGCGTTTCGCACGATAGAACAGCGGCGGCTCGACGATTGGAAGACAGTTACTCCTTGAATCCCATGACGCCTGGCAAGGACGCGTTAACATGCGATCCGGTTTATCCCTTTCTGAAGGGTCATCTCATTGAGACCACCGGGTTGCACTACTATGCCGACAAAGACGACGACTTAGCCGGCCGTATTCATCGCCGGTTGTCAACTCTCGGCGTGCGCGATTGCGCCTCATACCTGGATATCTTGAAAGACCCGCTGCAGGGCCGTCGTGAACTCGACGAACTGATCGGTGAAATCACGATCGGAGAGACCTACTTCTTCCGTCATCAGGAGCACTTCGAGGCGTTACGGGATATCGTACTACCGGATTTGATTGCGCGAAACCATGCCCAGCGGTCATTGCGCATCTGGTCCGCCGGCTGCGCCGATGGTCCGGAGGCGTATTCCTTGGCCATCCTATTAAACCGCGAGATGTCTCACAAATTAGTGGGCTGGGAAGTGAACATTATAGCAACTGACATCAACCGGCGCTCCCTGGCACGTGCTCGCGTGGGCAAGTACGAAGAATGGGCCCTGCGAGCGATAAGCGAGGACCTAAAACGCGATTGCTTTTCAAAGGAGGGCACGAGTTGGCAAATTGCGCCGAGATTTAAGCAATGGATTTCGTTCCAATACCACAACCTGGTGGAGGATCCCGCTCCGTCATTGGTCAACAATCTTACCGCCTTCGACCTGATTGTTTGCCGGAACGTAACCATCTATTTTGCGCCCGACCTCACCCACAAGATGATCCAGAGATTCCACGATTGCCTGGTGGAGGGCGCTTGGTTGCTCGTGGGTCCGGCGGAACCCAACATGACCTCCTTTTCGGCATTCTCTGCGGTGAATGCCCCCGGTGTGACCTTATACCGGAAGGGGCCTCAATATCCTAAGGCCGCCACCATGACCTATCCCGTTATGGAGACGTCCCCATTGCCGCCTCCGCGGCTTCCGGTTGTCCCTACCGGGTCCACTCCGATAGTGACGCCTGCGATCCCGGAAGTTGAGGATCGGCTGGCAGACGTGCGGCTGTATGCGGACCGGGGCGAATGGGCAAACGCCGTTCGCTGTTGTGAGCGGTTACTGAAAAAAGACAGCTTGAACTCGCTTGTCCACTTCTACTTCGGGTTGGTTCTAGGACAGATGGGGCGCTATTCGGAAGCCGAGCCTGCGCTTCGGAAAGCCATCTATCTTAATCGCCAATCTCCCCTGCCGCACTATTATTTAGGTCTCTTTCTCCAGTCCCGAGGCGATCCCGGGCAGGCGGCGCGATCCTTTGAGAACGCCATCGAACTGCTCGAATCGCGTCCCGACGGCGACGTCCTTGCCGATGCCGACGGCATCACGGCCGGAGAGATGAAAAAACTGGCAAAGATGCATCTTGAGGTTCTCCAGACTCGATGATGCCCCCCACAAATAGGAAGCAGTCCGCCATCGACTGGAAACAGGTGCGAGAAAGACTGCGGGCTGGTGAGCATGCTCTGGCTGAGGCGCTCTCCGAGAGCCACGTGCGGGTAGAAGCCGCCTATCGCAAGCGCGCGGCGCAACTGGCAAATGGACAATCTCGGAATGAACCGCGGACTGCCGGTGTCCCCGCATTGGTCTTCAGCCTCGGCCCGGAGCACTATGCCATCGAGTTACGTGAGCTGGCAGAAGCCATACCGCTCGGACGATGCACGCCCGTTCCGGGAGCGGCCGCGGCTTTTCTTGGCGTGATCAACCTGCGCGGCGAGTTGCGGCCGGTCGTAGACCTCGGCCGGATGGTCTTGAATATTGAGAACGAAACCTCCCGGTCCGGCTTTGTTCTTATGCTGCGCAGACCGGGACGCGAAATCGGTTTGAAAGTTGATCGCCTTGAAGGTTTGTGCGAAGTCCAGCGCGACCAGATACGCGCCTCCGGACAAGGAAAATACACCAGGAGTATCGCTGGCGAGACGCTACTGATGCTTGATATTGAGAGGGTGCTGGCGGACGTTTTCCCATAGAGGAGTTGTTAAACCGCATGAAAATGAACATGAGTATCGGAACACGAATATTGGCCGGTTACGGCGTGGTCTTATTGCTTGTCGGCGCGGTTGGAATTGTGGCCTACCGCGCCACAACGGAGCTCATTGACAGCGCGGATTTGGTCGAACATTCGCACAAAGTTAAGGAGACTCTCGCTGAGCTCCTTTCTCTGATGGAGGATGCGGAGACCGGCGCACGCGGCTTCGTTCTCACGGGCGAAGAACGATATCTGGAACCGTATAGCAAATCGATTGGGGAGATCGACCGCGAGATCCAGGATCTGAGAGATCTAACGATTGCTGCACCGGAGCAACAACGGCGCATTGACACCGTTCAGCCTCTGATCGCAGGGAGACGTGCCGAGTTGGCGAAGATAATTTCGTTGCGGCGTCTAAAGGGTCAACCTGCGGCCGTTGAAGAAGTCCTGACAGATAAAGGGAAGAAACTTATGGATGATGCTCGCCGGGTAATCGGCGAAATGGACAGCTCAACGGACGAACTCTTGAAGGAGCGCGATCAGAGCGCCAGATCCACGGCAAGCTTCGCACGAAACGCCATGATCTTTGGCGGCCTCGTGGTGTTGGCGCTTGTCGTTATCGTGGCAATGATCATTCGCTCCTCGATCACCCGTCCCTTGACCGTCTTCATGAAGTTCGCGGGCCTGGTGGGCGAGGGTGATCTGACGCAACAAGCGAAGGTTTCAAGCGGCGATGAGTTGGGACAACTTGCGCTTTGCCTGGACCAGATGGTGGGGGGATTGAGAGAGGTCGCCGGCCAGTCTCGCCTTGCGACAGAGAACCTCAAATCAGCCGCTGCGGAAATCCTGGCGTCCACTCAGCAACAGGCTTCGGGCACTGGCGAACAGGCCGCGGCAATACAGCAAACCACCACGACCATGGAGGAAGTTATGCAGGCGGGCGTACAGATTTCGGAACGGGCCAAGCAGGTGGCCGCGTCCGCGGAAGCGACTTCCGCCGCCAGTCATGCAGGACTACAGGCCGTCGAGAACACCAACCGGACCATGGAAGCCATTCGCGAACAAGCCGAAGCCGTTGCCGGGAACGTGGTATCGCTCAGTGAAAGAACGCAAGCGGTTGGCGAAATAATTTCCACTGTGAACGACCTCGCGGAGCAATCGCATCTCCTGGCGTTGAACGCGGCCATCGAAGCCGCGGCCGCCGGTGAGCATGGCCGCAGTTTTTCGGTAATTGCCAGCGAAGTGAAGAACCTCGCGGATCAATCGCGCGAGGCAACTGTGCAGGTCCGGTCGATTCTTGGCGACATTCAGAAAGGCATCAATAGCTCGGTAATGCTCAGCGAGGAGGCCGTCAAGCGAGTGGACTCAGGTAAACAGCAGGCGGATGTGGCCGACCGAACGATCCGCGAAATGACGGAAGGGATTCAACAAAGCGTGCAAGCATTCCAACAAATTGTGGCGGGCTCCAGCCAGCAACAAATTGGCTTCACCCAGGTTACCCAAGCCATAAGAGATATCGGCCAAGCCAGCCAGCAGTCGGCAGCCAGCACCCGGCAACTCGAAAAGGCTGCTGTCAGTCTTACCGCCCTCGCGCAGCAACTCCAGAAAGCTGTCGAGCGATACCGGATCTAGAGGAGATTCGATTGCCAGATATCCGTCAAAAGCTGCTGGCCACGTTCCAGGTGGAACACCGCGATCACGTGGACCAGATTCGCTCCCTCTTGGCAATGATCGCCAAGACGGGCGGACAGCCTGCGGAAGGACAACTTGAGGAAGCCTTCCGGCGCGCGCATACGCTGAAAGGCGCCGCCCGGGTAGTGGAACTAGGATCAGTAGAGGGGATGGCCCATCGACTGGAGACTCTCTTTACGCAAGTGCGTCAAGGAGTCTTGCCCCTAAATAAAGATGTGGTCGACCTGGTGCACAGAGCGCTTGATGCCATCGAAGACTGCGTTGCAGGATCGGCGGAAAGCAGATCCACGGGGTCCTTCGCTTCGGTGGTTAAAGACATTGAGCAAATTCTCGGAATAAAGCCCAAAGCGAGCCAAAGTACTGTTCCAGATGCGCCCACTCCCGTTCCGGCGCTTCAGCCGCTGGAGACGGTTCGGATCAACGCTCAACATTTCGATGGGCTCCTGCGCTCCGCTGTCGAGCTTCTCACCGAAAGCCAACAACAGAGCCAGATTACAGTGCAACTCAAAGCGATTGCGAAGCAGCTCGCGGGCGTGGAGAACGGAGCCGAAAGCCTTCGCCGCGCGTCCTCCGGGTTGCAGCGGTCCGACGAAACAGCGAGGGAATCTTCCGCAATCCTGCCTCGCTTGAGTTGGCTGGAGCGCGAAGCAAGATCGGTCTCAAGGCAGGTGATCGCAGTTGGCCGGTTGCAACAGCGCACTTCATGGACGATGACCCGACAGAGCAAGCAACTGCAGCGTGACGTCTGGCAAGCGCGCATGGTGCCGGCTGAGAGTCTAATCGAAGGTTATCGCAAGATGATGCGCGATTTGGCGCGCGATGAGTCGAAGCAAATTGACTTTCAGGCATCGAGCGCTGATGGGCACGCCGATCGGCGCGTGCTCGAGGCTCTGAAAGACCCGCTCATGCACGCCCTCAGGAATGCCGTGAGCCACGGAATCGAGTTTCCAAACGAGCGAATCGCCAAGGGAAAGCAACCAGAAGGTTTGGTCACGTTACGGATCGAGGGCGCCGGCCAGCGTTTAAAGATCACCGTAGAAGACGACGGGCGGGGAATAGACACCACACGAATCATAGAAGTTGCGGTGCGGCAAGAAATTCTCTCGCAGGCAGAGGCCGAACGATGTTCTCAGCGGGAAGTAGCCCGAATTCTGTTCAGCCCAGGGTTCTCGACAGCCCGATCGATCACCAGTCTGTCCGGGCGCGGCATGGGCTTGTCGGTAGTTCACGAAGCCGTGCGGCGCCTGCAGGGAGAAGTAGATCTCCAGCCGCGCCCCGGCGGCGGCATGTCTCTGCAGATCTCGGTCCCCGTATCGATTTCAACCCATAGTTTGCTATTGGTGAGTTGCAACGGCCAGAACTTTGCGATCCCCACTTATTGGATTGACCGGTTGCATCGGGTCCGTCTTAAAGATGTTGAGACAGTTGAAGGAAAGCCCGCCGTCGCGGTCGACGGCCAGCGGATATCGCTATTTCCCCTGCGGCACTTGCTACATCTCCAGCAGGAATCCACCACCGGCGAATCAGACATGTTGGCCGTAGCGATCTTACATCATGGGGGCGAGCGCACGGCTATCGCGGTGGATTCCTTTCTCTCGCAGAACGAAGCCGTCATACAGGATCTTGGACCGGCCGCGCCGCGCGATGGGAAAATCTCGGGGGGAGTGTTGCTTGAGGACGGCTCGGTGGCACTAGTCCTTAACCCGCCAAATCTCTTGGAGAACTCCAGAAACTCTGAGCTGCGGGCGTTCTCCGGAATCTCCGAACCTGCGCCGAAACGAGCCTCTTCAATCCTTGTGGTCGACGATTCCATCACGACTCGAACGTTGGAAAAAAGCATTCTGGAGGCGCACGGATATCGGGTCCGGGTTGCTGTCGACGGTATCGAGGCTCTGGCGCAGTTGCGTGCCGAAAAGGCGGATCTGGTGATCTCGGACGTTCAGATGCCGCGCATGGATGGGTTCGAATTATTGGAGGCGATCAAGAAGGATCGGAACTTATGTCAGATTCCAGTGGTCGTCGTAACCTCGCTTGAACGCGGCGAGGACCAGGAACGCGGTTTGAGGCTCGGCGCCGACGCATACATAGTCAAGCGAAAGTTCGATCAAGGAGAATTGCTGGCCACCATCCGGCAAATTCTATAAGTTCGATCCATGAAGAAGATTCGCGTCCTGATCGTCGAAGATTCGAACGTCATTCGAGAGCTCCTCGAATACATCATCGGTCGCGACCCGCGCTTAGAAATTGCCGGCGCTGTCGGAAGCGCCGAAGAAGCCTTGCGGGTTCTCCATCGAATTTCTCCGGACGTCATTTCCATGGATATCCGGCTGCCCGGCATGAACGGATTTGAGGCCACCCAGCGAATTATGGCGGAAAAGCCCACTCCCATCGTCATGGTTGCCGGGAGCGTTGAATCCGAATACTCGAAGATCACAGTGAACGCTCTGGAGGCTGGCGCGCTCACTGTATTCGAAAAACCAGTCGGCCCAACCTCGGCGAAATATGAGGCGGTCGCTGAACGGCTTTGTACGCAACTGGCGATCATGAGCCAAGTAAGCGTTGTTAGAAGGCGCCGTATCGTCAGTTCCGGTCCCCGCCGCGAACGCCCGTTGGCGGAGATTTCCAGCGAATACCGGATGCTGGGCATAGTCAGCTCCACTGGCGGCCCAAGCGCCTTGGCGCAACTCCTGGGCACCCTTGGACCCGATTTCCCATTACCCATTCTGCTGGTGCAACATATCAGCAGCAATTTCCTGGAGGGTTTCGCGACTTGGCTCCAAAGCGTTTGTCCATTCTCGATAAAGATTGTGGAGAACAGAGAAGTAACCGCTCCCGGCTGCGTGTATCTTGCGACGCGAAACCGTCATTTGCGGCTTGGTCACGATTGCGTAGAAATGGACTTCGGCGCACCGGTTTGTTCGCAGAGACCGTCTGGAACGGTGCTGTTCGAATCGATGGCCAGCATACTTGGGACCCGGGCGCTCGGTGTGTTGCTGACCGGCATGGGTGAGGATGGTGCTGAGGGTCTGTTTCGGGTTCGCGAGGCCGGCGGGTATACCATCGCGGAGGATGAGTCGACTGCAGTGGTCTATGGGATGCCGGCCGCGGCAGTCCGCCTAGGCGGCGTCTGCGAATCCCTGCCACTCCCCGCCATCGGGCTGCGAATTCTTGAGCTCGTTAAATATTCGCCGCGACGAATGTTTCAACATCCGTCTTGAGCGGCGGCAGACCCAATTGTCTCCGCCCAAGCGCAGTCAAATCGGCTTCCGTGCCGCGACCCCGAAAATCGACTTCGAAATCGTCTGGCGCAAAATCGGGCGGCGTCTTGCCCGCCAGGAAAGCTGGCGCTTGTCTGGCAAGATAAGCCGTGTTCTTCGCACAGCCGGCGGTTGCTGCAATATACATCACGTTGCTATATCCTTCGCCCTTGTGTTCGTTTTCCACCGCGTGAACCACATCCGAGTGCCAAAAGACTGTGTCGCCAGGCTGCATAACCGGTATCGAAGTAAGTGCTTTGAGTAACACGCTATGCCACTCCGGTTCCACCGACAAGGCACGCCCGGGTTTGGCGCCGCATAAGGCGGTTTCGGGAACGTCAGCTTCGAGCGCGCGTAGCAGTAAGTACACCATCGCATTTGCGATCGGAATTAGCTGCAGAGTCCCATCGCCCTTACCCTGCCCGGTCAGCGCAGTCCAACCTTGAAAGGTACGGAACATCGAGCATACGGCCGGCGAGGGAATCTCGCGGACATCGGGACGCCAGGCAGCATCGAACGGATTGTACTGCCGCCAATTCCCTGAGAAGACCTCACGATAAACGTTGCGGAAGTTGTCATCCAACCAGCGCTCCACCGATCCGCCGTCGACATGCGGCGAAAGACCCAGCGAAGTCGACCCCGGTGGACGCCGGCGAATCCGATCTGCGTAGACCGGCACTTCATCGGGATCGAAATGACGCCGGCCTTCACTTTCGGACAGCCAGAGCCGATTGAGGAACGCGCGCACTCGAGTAAGTGATTCCGCCTGCCGCGCCTGCACTTGCGGACGAGACCAATAAATGCCGTAAATCTGGGGCTTCGCGGCGGCCAACGTGCCGAAGTATTTGTCCTCTGCCGCGTGAGCCAGCTTTTCATCCAGTCCGTTCTCTTCGACGTACCGGGCAATCTCTTCATCCCACGCGGTAGCTTGCTCCGCAGGGAAGGTGCCGCGGACCACACAGGCGCCGCGTTCCCGGATCTTGGCTGCCATTTCAGCGGTTACGGTTCCTCCGGCGATATCCACGTATTGAAGAATGGGAATCACCGGATCGCCCGCTTCGCGCTCCCTCACGATTTCGGCCACCTTGCGGCGCATTTCGCTTTCCACTTCCCGGAAGGTATCGGCGTATGTCGGGAGATTATGCCGCAGTGTCTTCTTGACGCTTCGGATGGCTTCGGGCAGATTTTCAACTTCGAACGGCATAGTTCGTTGCTCCTTGCGGCCTATTGAGGAACTCGCGCAAAACGCGCGCGAGGTCGAGTTCGCCGCCTAATCGATTCTACGCTCGGGCTAAGTTTTTCGTACGCTGTACGATAATGATATACACTGTACGTACACCAGGCCAAAATGCCAACCAGAGTTCTCAAACGCCGTAACGCGCGGCTCGCTGAACGTTCCCCTACTTGGGATGGGATAAGCCTGGACGGCATCCCCAACGGTCTTACGCGCGAACGCATTGTGGCCGCTGCGATAGCAATAGCCGATGAAGACGGGTTGGCGGCAGTGTCGATCAGGCGAGTCGCATCGGACCTCGAATCGAGCGCCATGGCTTTGTACCACTACGTTCCCAGCAAGCAAGATCTGCTGAATATGATGCTGGATGCGACTTATGGCGAATTTGAACTGGCTGCGGAGCATGTGGCGGACTGGCGCGCGGCTCTTCATCACTTCGCTTGGGAGAGCCGGCGATGTCTCCAGCGGCATCCCTGGGTCAACCTCCTGCGAACGAACGACACCGAATACGGACCGCAATGTATCCGTGCCCTTGAGGCGCTCCTGACCTGCCTCTCACGGTTTGGATTGGACATCAGAAACGCGATCCGGCTAATGGGGGTATTGTTCGTTTTCGTGAACGGTTTTGTTGCGGCAGAGGGCGTCGATCAGAAAAGAAAGCGCGCCAAAGCGCAACCGCAGCAGCCGGTCTTCTCAAAGGCGGTCTTGGCCACCGGAAAATTCCCGAAAGTGGCGCGCTTCGTCGAGATGGGCGCGGAACTTCCTGACGATCAGGCGTTCGAACGCGCGCTCAATTGGATGCTTGAAGGCATGGCCTCTGCCGTTCCGTCTCAGATCCGCCCACCTAATCCAGCCAACGTGAATACAAAGCGTTCCATTGCTAGAAATCAAATCGGATAATATCCACCCTGGATCTACCATGACCATACTCACAAGCCGCAGAGGCTTCCTAAAAACAGCAGCAGCGACTTGTGCCGCTTCACCGTTTCTGATCGAGACTACACCTATGAATGCAAACCCCTTGGACCTGCCAATTGGCCTCCAACTCTATAGCGTCGGGAAAGAGATGGACAGCGATCCCATCGGCACCCTCCGGCAGGTAGCCGCTATCGGCTACAAGGAGGTGGAATTGTCTCCGATGTCCAAGATATCCTCGCAAGATCTGCGGAAAGCGCTCCACGATCTCGGCCTCAAAAATCCCGCTGGCCACTACATGCTGCCCGGCCTCCAGAGCAAGCTTCAGGAGAATATCGACGAGGCCAAGGAGCTTGGGCAGGAGTATATGGTCGTAACCGTTCCCTGGGTGGCAGATCCTTCGCGCGTCAAGAGCGATCCAAGCGAGGGTCAAATCGGCTTTTTTCTAGCCATGATCCGGGGACTGACACTCGACGACTGGAAGTGGAATGCCGAACAATTCAATAAAATCGGTGAGCGGGTCAAGGCAGCCGGCTTACAACTCGGCTATCACAACCACAATTTCGAGTTCAGATCTTATGGCTCCACCACAGGCTACGACGAATTCCTTCGGCTTACCGATCCGAACCTGGTGAAACTGGAACTGGATTGCGGATGGATGACCGTGGCCGGCAAAGACCCGATCGCTTATCTAACCAAATATCCGGACCGTTATCGCTTACTCCACATCAAGGATTTCAAGAAAGGTTTCACGCCGCGCGCCACTTTGATGGACAAGAATCCCGGAGCCCCAATACCCACCGAGTTAGGTCGAGGAGCTATAGATTACCGCCCAATTTTCGCCGCGGCGCGAAAGGGCAACATAAGCGCCTACTTCGTGGAACAAGAGCCGCCGTTCATCGAAATGCCGGCATTAGAGGCCATCAAAGTAGATTATGACTATCTTAGAAAGTTAACAGCCTGAGAGGGCATGAGTTATGCATCACCATCTTAGTCGATGTGTTGCTCTTATTGTGATAGCCAGCGGACTGGCCTTCGGACAGGACCAGGCAGCGCGACCGCCGAAGAAACCGGATCCAGGCGCAATGCTCGCCGGGCCGGACAAGGTTGATGCGGCGGCCGCCGAACGCGGGCAGAAACTATTCGCCCCCACTTGCGGATTCTGCCATGGCGCGGATGCGGCCGGCAAGAGCGCTCCGGATCTGATCCGCTCCCAATTGGTACTGCACGATGAGGGCGGCAATCTAATTGGACCCGTAATTCACAACGGCAGGCCCGATCGTGGAATGCCTGCGTTTCCGTCATTGACCAACGAACAAATCGCCGATATCGCTGCGTTTTTGCGATTGCGCAAACAGGAAACATCGAACCGGTTTGGCTATCTCATCCAAGGGCTGCTAACAGGGAACGCGAAGGCGGGAGAGGGCTATTTCAACGGCGACGGCAAGTGTTCCACGTGTCATTCTCCGACTGGGGACCTCGCCGGAATTGCAAACCGCCTTAATCCGGTAGACCTCCAGCGGCAATTCTTATCTCCAGGGCCCAACATGATCGACGCGTTTTTAGGAAAGAAGACGACACCGCTTCCATTGCCGAAGATAACAATTCAATTGCCCTCCGGAAAAACCGTCTCCGGACTCCTGGTCCGGGAGGATGAGTTTAATATCGAGATCCAAGATTCGGCCGGATGGCATCGTTCATTCGTTCGAAAAGGCGCGCGTATCGATATCGACGATCCGATGCGCTTTCATCGCGAACAACTGGCCAAATATACCGACGCTGATATGCACAATTTGTTGGCGTACCTGGAGACTTTAAAATGACGTTCGGACGAGTCTGCCTTGCGGTGCTTTGCCTGGCTCCAGTCTTCCTGGGGCAAGAGTTGAATCCCGATGCATTGAAACAGCCGCCCACTAATACTTGGCCAACCTACAACGGCGATTATTCAGGACGCCGAAATAGCTCGTTGACCCAAATAAGTAAAGCGAATGTAAATAACCTGGCTCTGCAGTGGATCTATCGCGCGAATAACTCCGGGCTGAGCGGCTTTGCCGGCTCCATTAAGTCAACACCATTGCTCGTAAAAGGCGTCCTGTATTTCACTATGCCGGATAACGTCTGGGCCGTGGACGCTCGAACAGGCAGCGAGATTTGGCATTATAAGTATCCGAACAACCCAGGCGTGCATATCGGCAGCCGCGGTGTCGGTATGTATGGAGATTGGCTTTACTTCGAATCGCCGGACTGCAACCTAATCTCTATAGATGCGAAAGATGGCAAGGAGCGCTGGCGCAAGACGATTGCAGACGTGAAGGCCGAATACTTCTGCACAATGGCCCCTCTGGTCGTGGGTAACCGGATCATCGTCGGTGTCGGCGGAGACTCGTTGGACAACCCCGGCTTTCTGGAGGCAAGAGACCCGGAGACGGGAGATCTGCAATGGCGCTGGGATACAGAACCCCTGCCCGGTCAACCGGGCTCCGAAACCTGGCCGAGTCAGGACGCCATGCGCCATGGCGGCGGTATGACATGGATGCCCGGCACTTACGATCCGGATCTCAATCTCTTATATTGGACCACTGGTAATCCGAATCCGGTGCATGCGGGAAATGCTCGAAAAGGCGACAACCTTTGGACATGCTCAATCGTCGCGCTCAATCCGGATAGCGGAAAGTTAGTCTGGGCTTTCCAGCCTTCGCCCCACGACACACACGATTGGGATGCTGTGCAAACGCCTGTCCTATTCGACGGCGAGTTCAATGGCCAGCACAGAAAGATGTTGGCGCAGGCGAGCCGCAATGGCTACTTCTTTGTCCTGGATCGAGAGACCGGAAAGAATCTGTTGACTGTTCCCTTCATGAAAAACAATTGGTCTGAAGGTGTCGATTCCGAGGGCCGGCCAATTCCAAATCCGAGTAAAGAGCCGAAGCGGGATGGCACGCTGGTCAGCCCCAGTTCAAACGGCGCCACGAATTGGTACGCCCCAACCTACGATCCTTCGAAGGGCTTGTTCTACGTCGACGCGTCGCAGAATTACAGCGTTTTCTATTACACGGCTGAGGGCAAGCCCGAGGGCTACGCGGGCCGTGACGATTTCCTGACATTCTCAAGTGTGATTGAAGCTATCGATTACCATACCGGGGAAATTCGCTGGCGGCATGATATCAGCAGCGCCGGAGCCATGAGCTTCGGAGGCCTGCTGAGCACGGCAGCGGGCCTTGTGTTCGCCGGCGATACGTCCGGCAATCTGTTAGCGCTCGATTCAGACGACGGCGAAACGTTGTGGCACAGCCGAGTGGGGCAGAACACCACGAATGGCGCCATCACATACATTTTGGACGGCCGCCAGTACGTCTTATTTGGGGCGGGCGACTCCCTATTCTCGTTCGCGCTTCCCCAATAGGCTCAGTGCACTCCCAACACGTGCAGCAGGACGTAGAACGAGAACGAGAAGATCGCGGCGCCGAGCAACACGCACACCGGCAGGGTCAGCACCCATGCCAGCAAAAGGTTGCGTAACGTGTCCATCTGCAGTCCGGAGCGATTGGCGAACATGGTTCCCGCTACGCCCGAGGACAGCACGTGAGTGGTGCTTACCGGCAAACCCCACCTGTCAGCCATACCGATGGTCGCCATCGCGATGATTTCAGCCGAAGCGCCCTGCGCATATGTGAGGTGTTCTTTGCCGATCTTTTCGCCGACCGTAACCACGATGCGCTTCCATCCGATCATCGTGCCCAAACCAAGAGCTAGTGCGACAGCGAATTTGACCCACGTGGGAATGTATTTGGTCTCGTTCTGAAGCAGTCCCGAGTACTTGTGTAGTGCGCTCACTTCCGCCGGATCGGTTACCGTTTTGCCCTTGATCAGTTTGTCTATCGACGAGCTCATCAGGTAAATGTCAATGCGGAAGTTCTTGCGCTGGTCTGGCGTCAGCCCATCGAAATTCGCTTTGCCGCCGAGTTCCTGGGAGATGTCGGCATTCTTGCCGGAGAGCGAAGCGTACGTATAGTCGTTTGCTTTGGCGCCATTCTTCATGAAATCGGAGAGATTGTCAACCGCCTCCTTACCCGTAATTCGCGCCGGCGCTCGCTTGCTGAAAATTGGTTGGACCGTTTGGGCCTGCTGGACAATCGCGGCGATATCTTCAGGTTTCGTAGCGGGATTGAGCGCAAAAGTGGCCGGAAGAACGCCTACTAAAATCAGCACAATCAGGCCCATACCCTTTTGGCCGTCGTTCGATCCGTGAAAGAAGCTCACGCCTCCACACGTCAGCCACAGCAATCCGCGAATCGGCCAGGGTGGCGGCTGGTCCTTCGCTGGCGCTTGATACAGGGACTTGCTCCTAATCAAGAATTTCATCGCTAGCAGAAGAAGGGCCGACAGGACAAACCCGACGATAGGGGAAACAATCAGCGATGCGAACACATCGTAAGCCTTGCCCCAGTTGACGCCCTCGCCAAATACGTGGCCCGGAGTCAGGAGCGAGTTGGCAAGTCCAACGCCCATGATCGATCCAACCAGGGTGTGCGAACTGGACGCGGGCAGACCCAGGTACCAGGTGCCCAGGTTCCAAATAATGGCCGAAATCAGCAACGCGAATACCATCGCGAACCCGGCCCCAGAACCCACATTCAGGACCAGTTCTACCGGTAGTAGCGAAACGATGCTGAAAGCGACCAGACCGGTTGACGTAAGCACTCCGAGGAGGTTTAAGAGACCGGAATAGACAACTGCGGTCGTCGGTTTGAGGCTGTGAGTGTAAATAACGGTCGCCACAGCGTTGGCGGTGTCATGAAAACCGTTGACGAACTCAAAGCTCAGGGCCAAGCCAAGAGCGAGTATGAGAAAGAAGGCTGTCCCGAAGGACATCTCCGATCCAAGTATATGCAAAAGAGTCTCCCAAGGCTTAAGTGGTTACAAGCCTAACGACACACAAGGTTAGTAAAAAATAGTTACAACAATATGACGGGCGGCTTTTAATTTCTTTGCAACACAGCTACTGAGTACTAGACCGTAATTTTGGGAATGATACGGTGGCGGGCATGAGCTTCGTCAGTCTGGGAAATGGGCGATGACGCGGGCGCTGCCGGGACTAGCGGCTCTTCTCGTTCAGTAGGCTCAGAACGTGTTGCCGCAGATTGTCTTCGACCAGCGCCGTCTCTGAGCCAAGCGGCGGCGTTTGAAATCGGATGTCACCTTTGCGGTCAATCAGTACCATCTGCGGCACGACGAACCGAACCCCGGGCGTCAGGTTCAGAAAGTGGCCCATCTCGTTCAGCCCAATCCAGCCAATCAAGAAATCGGTCTGCTGCGACTGCTTGAAAGCATTGATATCCTCATCCGACGTAGTGTTGATGGCGAGGTCGATCGCCTGAAACCCGCGAGAGCCCAACTCCTTTTGGAGTTTTGTCATGACGTGCGACGCGGCCTGGCAGTGAGGACAAGTTGTCTGGATGAATTCGAGCGCCAAGATTTTTCCCCGAAAATCGCTTAGCGTTTTCTCCCCACCTCCGGGAAGATGAAACGTGAGCGCTGGCGCCTTGCGGAGCACAGGCAGCGCGTCTTGACCAGCATCAAGCGATAAGGCTAGTGAAAGACCAGTAAGCAGAACAACGGCGAAGTATCGTCGAATCACGATTCATTCTCGCAAATGCTCAAATCAGGCAGGCGAATCAGAACCCCGTAATCTTACGGCGGCCCGGAACGGTTGTCTCACGTAGGCGTCCTATTTTTGGGGGCCGGGCCGTTCGGAAATATCGTGAGGAACAAAGGCGGAAATGTCGAAACTGTCGTAATTACAGGCGCTGGGGCGGGCGTCGGTCGAGCTGTGGTCGAGCAGTTCGTCAAGAATATGGGCAAGCAGCAGGCGAATATCGGGCTGATTTCGCGCGATATAGATCGTTTGCACGCGGCTCAACACGAAGTGGAGCAGGCCGGCGGTCGAGCGATCGTTTGTCCGCTGGACGTTGCAGACGCCAGGCAAGTGGAATCTGCTGCCGAGACGGTGGAGCGCGAATTGGGACCGATCGATATTTGGATCAATGTGGCCATGACAACCGTATTTGCCCCCTTCTGGGAGATCACGCCCGCAGAATTTGAGCGCGCAACGAAGGTCACGTATCTGGGCTTTGTCTATGGGACTATGGCAGCATTGAAGAGGATGCGCGCCAGAAATCACGGCACCATCGTGCAGGTCGGCTCTGCGCTCGCGTACCGGTCGATTCCCTACCAATCGGTATATTGCGGCGCGAAGCACGCGATGGTGGGATTCACCGATTCCATACGCTCGGAATTGATTCACGAGCGCAGCCGCGCACACATCACCGCGGTGCATCTACCGGCGATGAACACGCCGCAATTCAGTTGGTGCCGGACGAAATTACCTCGCCATCCGCAACCCGTACCGCCGATCTTTGAACCCGAAGTCGCCGCGAAGGCAATCTACTATGCCGCACACCATCGCCGCCGGGAAATCTACGCCGGTTTCTCAACGGTAAAGGCCATCTACGGCCAGAAATTTGCCGCCGGATTCGCGGACTGGTATCTCGGCAAAACGGGCTACGATGCCCAGCAAACCGAACAGGTGGTCTCGCCGGACAGGCCGGATAATCTTTTTGAACCGGTGCACGGGGACTTTGGCGCCCATGGAGTGTTCACGGGCCGCTCCAAAGACTTCAGCCCGCAAGTGTGGGGAGACTTGCACCTTGGAACGCTTCTGGCGGTCGGAGCAGGATTATCAGCGCTAGCGTATGCCACAGTTCGGGGGATCCGTGAATCTCATTGAAGCCGATGGCCGAGCCGAAATGGGGTAGAGGAATAACAGATGGCGGGACTGATTGAAGACTACGCGTTAATTGGCAACTGCGCAACATGCGCACTGGTGGGTCGCGACGGATCGATTGACTGGCTGGCATTGCCGCGAGCCGATTCCGAGGCTTGTTTTGCAGCGTTACTCGGCTCGGTAGATCATGGCCGATGGTTGATCGAGCCGGTCGAAGCGGCTCCTGAAGTAAAGAGGAGATACCAAGACGGAACGCTCGTGCTCGAGACGGAGTTCCACACTCCAGAGGGCGCGATGGTCGTGATCGATTGCATGGACCGCCGCGCCGGCCACACCGATGTACTCAGAATGGTGAAAGGATTGCGCGGGCGCGTGGCGGTTCGGATGGAACTGGTCTTGCGCTTTGAGTATGGCAAGGTTACCCCGTGGGTCCGGCGGCTGCCCGATGGAAGGCTAAGAGCGATTGCCGGGGCCAATCAGGTCGTGTTGGCCTCCGGGGTTGACACCCATGGCAGTGGCATGAAAACGGTCGCGGAATTTGAAGTGAGCGAAGGCCAGGAGGTACCGTTCGCGCTCACCTGGGCGGACTCGTACAAGCCCACGCCAAGCTCGCCCAAGGTCCATGAAACTATTGAGAACATTGCCAAATCCTGGCGCACCTGGTCATCGCACTTTAAGGGCGAGAGCAAGTATGGCGACGCAATGTTGCGTTCGCTAATCACGCTCAAGGCCTTGAGCCATGCCGATACGGGGGGAATTATCGCGGCGGCCACCACGTCCCTGCCGGAAGAACTGGGCGGCTCACGCAATTGGGATTACCGCTATTGTTGGCTGCGCGACTCTACTTTCACGCTGCTGGCGCTTCTGGGCGCGGGCTTCCACAAGGAAGCGAAGGAGTGGCGTGACTGGCTGCTGCGGGCCATCGCCGGCAGCCCGGACCAGATGCAGATCCTATACGGCGTAGCAGGCGAGCGCCGGATAATCGAGTCTAAGATTCCCTGGCTTCCGGGCTATGGGGGATCGAAGCCCGTGCGCGAGGGCAATGCCGCCTCCGGCCAAGTGCAGACCGACGTGTACGGTGAAGTGATGGATCTGCTCTTCCAGGCGCGCAAGAACGGCATCGCGGAACTGGAGGCCAGTTGGGCGCTCGAAAAGGAACTGCTTCGGCATTTGGAATCGATCTGGAACAAGCCGGATCAAGGCATTTGGGAGGTACGTGGCAAGTCTCGCCATTTCACGCATTCTAAGGTAATGGCATGGGTGGCTTTTGATCGCGCCGTCCGCACCGTAGAGGAGTTTCAAGCGGAAGGCCCAGTGGATCAGTGGCGCAAGCTGCGCGCCGATATTCACGACGAGGTCTGCCGGTCCGGCTTCAATAAATCCTTGAACTCGTTCACCCAGTATTTCGGCGGCGAAACGATGGACGCGAGCCTGCTGCTGATGCCGTTGGTGGGTTTTCTGCCGGCTACCGACAAGCGCGTGTTGGGTACCGTCGCCTTGATTGAAAAACGACTGCTGAGGGATGGCTTTGTGCTGCGCTATGAACCAAATCCGGAAGTCGAAGGGGTAAGGGGATCGGAGGGGGTATTTCTGGCGTGTAGTTTCTGGTTGGCCGACAATTACGTATACCAGAAGCGAGAGCGGGATGCCCGGAAGCTGTTTGAGAATCTGCTGGCCTTGCGGAATGACGTGGGTCTCTTGTCGGAGGAGTATTCGGTGGAAAATCACAGGATGGCGGGCAATTTCCCGCAGGCGTTTTCGCATGTCGCGCTGGTGAACACCGCCCACAATCTCGAACGCGATGCGTTTACCGCCGGCCAGCGCGCCAATCGCCATGGTGGTCACGCATCTGCGGGCGCGGGTTCGTCAGGGTCGCGTCAGGAGACCGAAACAGGCGTCGGTTCGCGCTGAAGCGCTTCGAGAACGGCTTGTTTCAGGTCCCCTTTACGGACCGGCTTGATCAAATAATCCGCGTTCAGTTCGCGGCATCGGGCGGCGTCTGTCCTCTGGCCGGAGGACGTCAGCATCATGATCGGAGTTGACTCGCTCAGGATCGGACTGCTTCGCACTTGGCCGATGAGAGTGAAGCCGTCCCTGTCCGGCATCCCGGCATCGGTGAGCAGTAAGCGGTATGGCCATCCGTGCTGAACCGCATCCAAGAGCATTTCCAGAGCTAGCGCAGCGTTGGGCGCCGTATCGGCGTCCACTCCCCAACGAGAAAGCGTTTCAGTGAGGATGCGGCGGTTCGTGGCGTTGTCATCCACTACCAGAACGCGAGTTCCGTTGAGCGAGCTGACCGCGATACCTGGCCGCTGAATTTCGGCGCCCGTTTTCACGTTGGCAGTGAAGTGGAACCGGCTTCCCTGCGCCACTTCGCTCTCTACCCAGATCTCGCCGCCCATCATTGCGACCAGTCGCGATGAAATAGTAAGGCCGAGCCCGGTGCCGCCGTACTGGCGCGTCATCGAAGAATCCGCCTGGATGAACGGTTGGAAAATTAACCGCTGTTTCTCAGCCGCGATGCCGATTCCGGTGTCAGTGACAATGAAATGCAGCCGGGTAGAGCCGGCAGGGGAATTATCGTCCCGCTGGATTCGGACGGAAACCTCACCTTCGCGAGTGAATTTCAACGCGTTGGCCACGAGATTTGTGACGATCTGTCGAAGACGGGTGGAGTCGCCATGCACAAACTCCGGGACGGCAGGGTCGATTTCATTCAACAATTCGATGCCTTTTTCCGATGCGTGTAAGGCGAGTGCGCGAACAGTCTCCTCCAGCCATTCGTTAATTGCAAAATCGCTCGGGACAAGTTCGAAGAGACCGGCTTCAATCTTCGAAAAGTCCAGAATATCGTTGATGATGGTCAGCAACGAATCGGCCGAGATGCGCGCCAATTCAAGATACTCTTTCTGCTCCTCGGTAGGCTGCGTGTCGAGCGTGAGAGAGATCATCCCTAATACACCGTTCATTGGCGTCCTGATCTCATGGCTCATGTTGGCAAGGAATTCGCTCTTGGCGCGGTTGGCTGTTTCGGCCGCTTCTTTCAAGGCCGCGGTTTGCTCCAATTGTTGTTGGATCACCTGGCTCTGGTGCTTGACGTGCTGCCGTAATAGGATCGCCCAGGCCAGCGCGATCAGCGTCGCCGCCAGGAAGAGACTGAGCAATATGATTGCGTGCGCCGGGGTCCACCACGATGCCTTGCGGATCACCTCGACGCTCGCTGGAGACTGGAGCAGGATCTCGAAGGATTTTGGGACCTCGCCGCCGTCGCGCGTGGCCGCTTCCGCCGCGTCCACCTGAACCGAACAGATGCCAGTCAGACGCAGAACGCTGCCTTCCCGCCAGGCGGCCCAGTGAGCCGAATTCTTCCAATCCTCCGGTAGAGACGCCGCGAACAACATGCCCCCAGCGGAGAGCACCAGGGCTGATTGCGTGACTCCCCGCTCCTGCCCGATTAATTGCCCATCGATCCGAATCAATTGGGCATCATGATCGCCGTGCAGGATCTCTGTTGGGGTGACGAGTTGGGCTTCCTGGATTCCACCGCCTCCTCGGCCGCGATAAATGGCGTCCTTCAGCGTGGGCGTATATTCGCCCCGCGAGGGAAAGCCCGATAGGTCCACCCATTGCCCCAACTTCAGCGGCGTCGATTGGCGCGTCTCCGCACAAAGCCCTCTCGCGCCGTCTTGAATGCATACAGATCGGCCCGGCCATTGCAGCGTGACCTGACCGCGCAAATGCACACGATGGAGGGAAGCGTCATCGGGGTTAAACTTCAGTAGGCCTCTGACCGGCCGGGGCGGCTGAGCAAAGGGGTCGGGTGGCGCCGCTTCTTCGACCACAATCTGTGAAAGGCCCGGACAAAGTAACCGCGCACCGATCATCTGTCTGCGCCCATTAAACAGTGGCGCGGCATTGGCCCGAACGCGAACTTTGCCATCCACCAGATGCGCGTAGTCCACGCCTGGCTCCTTTGGGATAGTGGCTTGTATATCACCATCGCTGAGCGCCAGTGCGATGGTTACGTCCCAGCCGGAGTCGACCATCGAACGGACGATGCCCTCCACCTCAACCCACTGCCCATCCTCGGCACCCGTCAAAAGACGAGTCAGACTGACCGGGTGCGGCTGAATCGGAATCGTCCCTTGGCCGGCAACCTGGACAGTCCCGTCCTGCAAGGTCGGTGCAAAGTCCCCTGGATCGGTGAATCCTGACACCTCGACTATAGTGCCGACCCGAAGCGGCAATATAGGGCGCGAGGGGATGGAAACAAAGATGCTTCCGGTCGAATCGGACACAAACAATGCTGCATGCCTCGGATCGAGGTACGGATCGTAGTAGGTCACAACTGCATGCAAATGCGCAGGATAGTGGCGAGCAGCCTGTTCGACAGTGAGCGAGTGGGCTTGGTGCGCGGTAGTCAGCGTTGGAAGAGCGGCCGAAGATGGCGTCGTCTGGGCGAACGACAACCAGGATAGAAGAAGAAATAAGATAGCGCCTCGGCCCGTTGTGGGCTGGTTCTCCGGCGTCGTGTTGCGCAATTGACTGCTCCGCCACGCGCCAACGGGGCGCGGACATTATCCACTTATAATATCGGCTGACAAGGGGGTGTGCTAAGACTCTTTTTTCCTGGAGGGGGTCAGTTTAGCCCTAACTCGCGCGCCGCGCGCTCAAGCCTTTTATCGAGTGTCCAAAATTGGCAGTTCGAAAGCAGCGCGGAGGCAAGTAAATGGGCATCGATCCAGCCTAAGCCTCGCCCCCAAAGCCCCCTGTCTTCGATCAAGTGCATTACCTCTGCATCGGTTGCCCGAGATGCTGAAGGGAGGGTGTTCAGAGCGAGAAGAACTGTCATCCGATCCTTCAAATTGCCGCACGCCAATTCACCAGAGACGTAGGGATGCATTAGGACCAATCCGTCCGTCAGGCGACCTGTCAACCCGATTTTCCCGTGGCGAAAATGCTCAATCCACACAGAGGTGTCGACCAGCGCAATCAAGCGGGCCGCCGCCGTGGAATATCGGACAGCTTGGGCTGTGTCCCGCCGAGGGCGGCCAATCGTCTGCTCGCTTCGCGTGCAATCAACGCTTCAAGGCCAGCTCGTACGAGTGCCGTTTTTTCCTGAATGCCCGTCAGTTCCCTGGCACGCTCGAGGAGCTTTTCGTCGATGATGAGCGTTGTTCGCATATGCATTAGTATGCACAAATGAAGCATATTAATCAAGGAGCCTTCGATTGAGACTTCTACAATGGAACTGACTCCATCCATGATCGAAGTAGAAGCCAATCCGTGGCGTAAGATGGTCAGCCATGCCTGCGAAACGTATCCGAACGAATGTTGCGGCGCCATGCTCGGCCGCAATACCGGCGATCGCAAGCTGGTCACCGAAGCCGTCCCGATCGAGAACGCTTTCGAGGGGCAACAGAACGCGCGGTATGAGCTTCGCCCCAGCGATCTGGTCGCTGCCGATCAGGCCGCTCGCGATCGCGGACTCGACCTTATCGGCATCTTCCATTCGCATCCCGATTGCGACGCTTACTTTTCAAAGACCGATCTCGAGAACTCGTGTCCCTGGTTCTCCTTCGTCGTCCTCTCCATCAAGAATGGAGAGTTCGATCATGCAAACAGCTTTCTCCCCGACCTCGACCAGACCCGGGCAGACTCCGAGGAATTACTATGGCAAGAATCCTGATCCCCACGGCCTTGCGCCAATTCACCGAACAGCAGGACTCGGTGGAGGTTACCGCCGGCACCATTGGCGATGCACTCGCGCGGCTGACTGAACACTATCCGAACATCAAGAAGAACCTTTTCAACGATCGAGGTAAACTGCGTAGCTTCGTCAATATCTATGTGAATGACGAAGATATCCGCTACCTCGATAAAGAACAGACGAAGCTTACGGGGAACGAGACAATCTCGATCGTTCCCAGCATCGCGGGCGGCGCGCCCGCCATAGTCGAGACCGAGCCAGCGACTCTATCGAACGAAGAGATCGCCCGTTACAGCCGGCACTTGATCCTGCCCGAAGTGGGCATGGATGGCCAACTCAAACTCAAGCAGGCTAAAGTCGCACTAATCGGCGCCGGCGGCCTGGGCGCGCCGCTGGGCCTTTATTTAGCCGCCGCCGGTATCGGCCGCATTGGACTGGTCGACTTCGATGTGGTCGACGCCTCAAATCTGCAACGCCAAGTGATCCACGGCACCAAAGACATCGGCCGTAAGAAACTCGATTCCGCCGCCGACCGCATGCACGACATCAATCCGTATCTCACGATCGATAAGTATGAGACGGGATTGACCAGCGAGAATGCTCTCGATATTTTGGCGCCATACGACATCGTGGTGGATGGCACCGACAACTTCCCTACCCGCTATCTAGTCAACGACGCTTGCGTACTGTTGAAGAAGCCCAACGTCTATGGCTCCATCTTTCGTTTCGAAGGCCAGGCGACCGTCTTTGCTTACGAGGACGGCCCGTGCTATCGCTGCCTTTATCCCGAACCGCCTCCGCCAGGCCTCGTTCCGAGTTGCGCCGAAGGCGGCGTGCTGGGCATACTGCCGGGCATCATCGGCCTCATCCAGGCCACCGAAGCCGTTAAGATCGTCCTCGGGATCGGCCGAACTTTAAAGAATCGCCTGCTGCTGTATGATGCGCTCGATATGACGTTCCGCGAGCTCAAACTGCGCCGCGATCCCGACTGCCCCGTCTGCGGCGGGCATCCCACAATCACCAAACTAATCGACTACCAGGAGTTTTGCGGCATGAAGCCACCCCTATCCGAACCCGCTCCGACCAGCGGAGTCATTGACGTTACCGAGGTCAAGGCCAAGTTGGATCGCGGCGATCAATTCACATTGATCGACGTGCGCGAACCTCACGAATATCAGATTGCCCGGATTCCCGGAGCGCAACTCATCCCGCTTGGCGATCTACCCAAACGCATGAATGAGCTCGATCCATCGCTTGAGATCGTCGCACATTGCAAGACGGGTGGACGCAGCCAGAAGGCTGTGGACTTTCTCAAATCGCAAGGCTTCCAAAACGTGCGCAATATGACCGGCGGGATACTGGCGTGGAGCGATAAGGTCGATCCGAGTGTTCCGAAATATTAGATGCCAAGTTGAAGAACCGCTTGCCGACGCGCACAGCTCACCAGGTACGCGCTCTAGCAATTGGTAAGTAAAGCCTGACGTTTGATAGCATCAGCGTCATGCGCGCCCTTCTTGCCGCTTGTTGCGGCCTGTTTGTTGCCTTAGCCTTGCCCGGGGCTCCGAAGCCGCTTCAGATCTATTTCATCGATGTCGAAGGCGGGCAATCGACTTTGTTCGTCACGCCGGGCGGCCATTCGCTGCTCATCGATACGGGATGGCCGGGCAACAACTATCGAGACGCCTACCGGATTATCAAAGCCATGAAGCGGGCCAAGATCTCCAAGCTCGATGACGTGTTGATCACGCACTACCACGCCGATCATGCGGGCGGCGCCGAACAACTGGCGAGCAAGATCAAGATCGGGACCTTCTTCGATCACGGCCCGACGCGCGAGACAGGGAACGCGGCCGATTATTTGTTCAAGTCCTATCAGAGGGCGATTGTGAACTCCCAACACGTGGTGGTCAAGCCAGGCGACACCATCCCAGTCAAAGGCCTGGAGGTTACGGTGGTCAGCGCCGATGGCAATCTGATCGATCATCCGCTGCCCGGCGCCGGGCAACCAAATCCATACTGCAGTGGAGTGGAGCAAAAGCCGGTCGATCATACGGAAAACGCGCGTTCAGCCGGGACCGTTTTGATTTTCGGCAAGATGCGCATCGTTGACTTAGGCGATCTGACTTGGAACAAGGAACTCGGGTTGATGTGCCCGGACGATAAACTCGGCCATGCCGACTTACTCGTGGTGTCGCACCATGGCATCGATCAGAGCAACAGCCCCGCTCTAGTCCATGGTCTCGCGCCGCGTGTCGCCATCATGGACAACGGCTCGAAGAAGGGCGCGGTACCTTCCGCTTGGGATATAGTGCACTCCTCTCCAGGTCTTGAAGACCTGTGGCAACTCCATTTCGCCGACGCCGGCGGTAAGGAACACAATGTTCCGGACGCCTACATCGCCAATGTCGACGAGGGCGACACCGGCTTCTATCTAAAAGTGACCGCCAATGAAGACGGGAGCTTTGAAGTCTACAATCCGCGCAATAAATATACGAAGCAGTATCCGGCGAAGTGATTTCGGCGCAGCATTGGCTGCTTTAGAGCACCCACCATGAAGAAACTGAACCCGTATAATTGCAAATCCTTAGTTGAAGATGTCTTTCGGAAGTAGCCACGTTGAGGCCGCGGTATACGCTTAGCTATCCAACGGTTCGCGCTCCTTCCAGTCTCGCAAAGTCAGTTCCCCAGTGCTCTCGGCAAGGCCCGATTTGCGTTCTTTTTCTCGTAAACCCAGCCACGTTTCGAGCGTCCTGCGCTGAATCGCCAGGCCGCCGTTGGTCGCTTGCCCTTTTCGCGGTCGGGTCCATTGATATTGAGCCGGAACGCCATCGGGGAAGAATAATCGCCGATAGACCAAAGTCGGTTTCGGGTCAGATTCTGCGATCATCTGTTCCATCTCGTCGTTCGGCGGATAGAATTCGGTAACCACCTTGTTATCGATCCGCCTGACTTCCACCCACTGCTCCAAGATCACCGGCTCTTCAATAACTTCCTTCTTCGGAGCCTTGGGTGCCTTCGCTTCCTGGCTCGTTTGCAGCTCCTTTTGCTGAGCTCTTTCGCGCACTCGCTGATAACTCTGCAATTGGGCCAATGCCCGGTTGTAGGTGCGTTCGGCAGCGGTCTGATAGCGCGTGAATAAAGCGATTTGATGATGATCTTCGTCGCTCCACATCCGGGGATCGGGGTTCAAGTCGACCTGGACGACGTAGAGATGGTGCTGGTTGCGCTGGAGCAGCCACTTTGCCTTGACGGCGTCTTCGACTAACTTCTCCATGAACGCGGTTTTCGGCTGGAATTCTTCCATGTACATCTCGCGGAGTTTGATCCACTCGTTGGGATCTTCGTGGCGGAGCAGAAGTTGT
>DATAXY010000004.1:0-1757 GCA_036272835.1 Bryobacteraceae bacterium | reverse complement strand
GTGATAAAGGTTCCCGTAAAACTCGTCGAAGCCATGCACCGTGGGAAGAAACTCGTTGCGGTCACCCAGGTGATTCTTACCGAATTGGCCGGTGGCATAGCCGAGCGGTTTGAGCAGTTCGGCGATGGTCGGGTCTTCCTTTTGCAAGCCCAAGGAAGCGCCCGGCAGGCCAACCTTGGACAGCCCCGTGCGGAACACGCTCTGTCCGGTGATGAACGCAGAACGGCCCGCGGTGCAGCTTTGCTCGCCGTAGTGATCGGTGAAGACCATTCCCTCGCGAGCGATGCGATCGATGTTCGGCGTGTGGAAACCCATCAGGCCGAGCGAGTAGATGCTCAGATCGGTCATTCCGATGTCGTCGCCCCAGATCACGACAATGTTCGGTTTCCTGCCGCTTGCCGCCGCCGGTTGTGCTTGTGCCTGCGCGAGCTGCACCGGCTCGCCTGCCGCTATGGCGGATGCGGCGGCGAGCGTCGTGCCGCCGAGCAGCATGTTACGGCGATTGAGAGCCGTAATCTTCCGGCCTGAGTTGTCTCCACTGCTGGCTTTGGACATTTCGCGCTCCCTGTATTTTGTCGGCACATCGAAACGCGCCGGTTAAGCAGAAAATTCGTTGGGCGAGTTATTCGGCGCTGCACTAGGCGCGCTTCACCAGCGGCGGATTCCACTTGCCCGTCAGCACCTCCGAGCTGGGCGCGTAGAGGCGCATCATCACGTTGAATGGACCCTTCGGTGCGGGGAGCCAGTTCGCTTCCTTGTCCGCGCCGGGGTTTTCGTTCTGGAAATAAAGATCGAGCGATCCGCCCACGCCGTACTTGAACGGCATCCAACTGCTGACGGCAAATCGGTTGAGAGGATTTCCGATTTGGAAGCCCTCAGAGTTGTAGAGCGTGATAGACCAGAACGCGCGAGCGGGAGGCAAGCCGCCTTTTTCGAAGCGGAGCGTGTATTTGTTGGCTCCATCGAGCGGCTTTCCGGTTTCGTCGGCCAAGTTGAGCGGATAGATCGCATCTTCAGGAAGGTTCGCGCCGAGGCCAACCTGCGCGACGATGGCACGCTTCAGGTACCAATTGCCATAGACGCCAATTGTGTTGGTGTTCATTGACCAACCGTTTGTCACGCGAGCAATCGTCGGTATGGTCGACACCATCAACTGCTGTGCTTCGCTAGGCGCACTTTCCAGTGCCTTGCGAACGGCTGGCGCTGTCTTGTCCAAATCAAAGCTTTTGCCGGGTTCGATGCCAATTCTTTTCAGTTGTGCGATGATCGGCTGGTCGGTGATGTGAGGTGGATTGATCTTGAGAAGCTCGGCCGCGTAGGCGAAGAATTTCGCGGCGGGCATCGAATCGACCTGAACCTTCGGCGGCGTGTTCATGTCAACCGTCGGATCGATCTTAACGGTGACCGGTTGTAGTGGTTTGCCCCATTGCGAAAGCGGCGTGATCGTGTATCCGGCCTGAATTTTGTGAACTGCATCGTAGTCCGGCGGCCCGTCCGTCTTGGTCCGGCCGATGATCCAAACGTAGGGTGTTGGCGCGCTGATCCGCGCCATGCCTGTAGGAACGGTCCCATTCCAGCCCGGTGGAGTGACGAGAAAGTTGCCAGCTTGCGTGCCGGTCGTACGCCAACCCGGCGAAGCGAATACGTCGCTCCACATATCGAGCATCGGCAGCAGATAATACCGACCCGCAGTGTCCGGCGCGGACACAATCACCGGCTCTGTCGTCATATCCAGAAAGGCACTGGAATAGAGTGTG
>DATAXY010000003.1:0-18884 GCA_036272835.1 Bryobacteraceae bacterium | reverse complement strand
GCCAGACCGTTATCAAGTCGGTCAGTGCTAATTTATGTTGACCGACCGACCTAATAATGGCATTCTATTCCTGAGCCCATGCTCAGGAGCCTTCCATGAACGATGAAACCAAGGATGTCATTCTCAGTGTGTTTGAAGCCTCTCTTGAAGCGCAGTTACGGGCCGTTCGCCGCCTGCGCCGAGGCGAGCCGGCAGTCGTGCCGCGCCCCCGCAAAGATCTGTCTCAGGTGGATATGGCCTTCGACATACTCAAGAAGACCCGCGCCCCGCTGCATATCTCCGACATCCTGGATGGCATCCAAGCTCAGTTCGGAGTAAGTGTCGATCGCGAGAGCCTGGTTTCTTCTCTCACCAAGAAAGTCGCTCGTGGCGATCGTTTTCTGCGCCCGGAAAAGAACACCTTCTCGCTGCGGCCGGAGACACGATGAACCTGCTTTCCGAGTTTCTCGCAATTACAGAGCCGTGGCGCAGTGTGTTTCCGCAGCAGCGCACCTTTGAGCGCGCGGTAAGGCAAGCGCTCGGTTCGCTGGTCTGCCTGGGCCGGCGTTGTTTGACACGCATCATCTGGACCAACGGCGGCCAGAACCGCAGTGGGAGTGCGGAGTACTTTCTGCATTCCCGCTGCCAGTGGGAGCCGCAAGAGTTGTTCCGCCCGATTCTGAAGCGAGCATTGGCGTATTGCCCGCACCGGCTGGTCGGTGTGGCTTTAGACGATACGCGGTTGCGCAAAACCGGCCGTTCCATTCCGCAGGCGTTTTATCAGCGCGATCCTTTGTCGCCGCCCTTTCACGTCAACCTGGTGCTGGGCCTGCGCTTCTTGCAGGCCTCCTTGCTGGTGCCGCTGCATCGCCACGCCCCCGTCGGCACCCGCGCCTTACCGATTCGCTTTCAGGAAGTCTCTCGCGTCCAGCGTCCCGGCAAGAGAGCCACCGAACAGATGCAGCGACAGTATCGGGAAGCCGCGAAACAGAAGAACCTGTCGCGCAGCTTTGTGGACATGGGCCAGCAACTGCGGCAGGAACTGGATGATGCCGGAGGTCGGAACAAAGTGTTGGTGCTGGCCGGCGACGGCAGCTTCTGCAACCGCACTTGCTTTGGCCAGATTCCGCAGCGGTCGGTGTTGCTGGTGCGCGCCCGCAAGGACGCCAAGCTGTGTTTTCGCGCATCCGATTCCGGGCAGAAGGGCGCCCGGCGCTTTTATGCGCAGGAGAAATTCACCCCAGAGCAAGTTCGCCAAGACGCCAGCCGCGACTGGAAAACCACTAAGACCTTTTATGGAGGAAAGCGCCGCAAAATCCGCTATAAAGAAATTGCCGAGGTGTACTGGCAGCGCGGCGCCAAACAACGACCGCTTCGTCTCCTAGTCATCGCGCCGACACCCTATCGCAAGAGCCAAAGCAAGAAGTTGTACTACCGCGATCCGGCCTACTTGTTGACTACCGATCTGCGCAACTCGACCAAGCAGTTGCTGCAAATCTATTTCGACCGCTGGCAGATCGAGGTCAATCATCGCGAGGAAAAGGATACCTTGGGGGTTGGGCAAGCGCAGTTATGGAACGTGACTTCGGTGCCGAAACAGCCAGTGCTCGCGGTAGCGGCTTACAGTGCTCTGTTGCTCGCTTCACTCACCGCCTTTGGCGCCGAGCGCGGTGCTGCTTATGTCCAGCTTCCCAAGTGGCGCCGCAGCGCTCGACGGCCATCTTGTTTGGATCTGATTACCCTTCTGCGCAAGATCGCACAACGACCTACATCCCTCGATCCGTTCGGCTTGCATATCGCTGATTCTGACTTCGTTCGGGCCGCCGCCGCTTGAAGAAAATGTAGAAACTCTAGGCACCTGCCTTGCCGAAGAACGTTTGGATACGATTGGTTCGAAGCAACGAGCGGTAACCTACAACTACCATGGCGCTGTGCGTGCAGGGCAGGGACTGATAACGCGTCGACTCGATCTGCCAACAGCGGTTGGGATCACTGTGAGTCCGCAATCGCGCTTTTCACCGTGGATCGAGCCGCCGCGCGTTAAAGCTATCACTCAGGATCGCTTGGGCAGGTTGTGGATATCCATACAGTTAGGAACTTTTCGACTAGAGAGGTCCGGTTGGACCAGCCTCAAGAGCCTGGGTGGTCCGCAGGGCACCGGAACTGCGGAGTTTACTGACTCAGAGGGGCGTATATGCGTATATATGGTTCGGATTCGCGAACACGGTCA
Source organism: Bryobacteraceae bacterium (assembly GCA_036272835.1). GTDB lineage: Bacteria > Acidobacteriota > Terriglobia > Bryobacterales > Bryobacteraceae > Bog-105. Next base: position 16,675 of record DATAXY010000003.1, on the reverse strand, counting down.
CGATGCTGGATGGAGGCAGAATCAGGATTTTTTCTGCAAAGATGGCGTTCAGATAGGGGCCGTCACGTCTATCCGGGGCAAAGGGACCAAGATCTGGATTGGTGGCGAGTTCGGTCTGGAATTCTTTGATGGCAGCCGTTTTCAGCCGGTAAATCCATCGGATGGCAGTGCCTTCAGCGGTGTTTCCGGAATGGTTGCCGATCCTGAAGATGGACTATGGTTTTCCGAAAATCGCGGAATCATTCATATTCCGGAAGCTCAGCTTCGACAGGTGGGCTCCAGTAAGGCGGAATTCGAGAGTTTCGGTTTGCTGGATGGGCTCGCCGCACAACTTAGAATGGCGGGATAGGGAGCCTTCTGCGCATGCGCTCGCGCCTGAGAAGTTGCGCCGGGTATGACAACCAGAAGAAGGAATGCTAAAACGATGAGACGGTTGTTCCTCATGGTTTTCCAGTATACGCATATTCTGGGCCGGGTTTCGGAACGCCGATCTCAGGATCGCGTGCCGAAATTGACGGGCATTTCGGGTTGTTGCAGCACTCCGCGCGAATTGTCCGGGATCCGGAGAGTGGCCACTGGCGAGCGCGAGGCGCACGATACTCTCCGAGCGGCGCATAATTCGGGAGGTGGCCCGATACCTGTTTGTAAACATCGCAAAATATTGGCCGACCACTTGTGATCTATGGCGAACGGAAAAGTCCCAGAACACGACTCCCGCATGCCCTTTCCCGCAGCTTGGCGAGGTCCTCGTCGGTGCGGTTGCCCTGGTTCTTGATCTTGGTCAGTTGCGCCTCGATCACCTCAAACTCCTCTTCGATCAGGTCGACTGTTAGAAGCGCGTAGGCGCAGAGACTACACCAGTCGCCTGGCGACCGCGGTCGCGCCAGGGGCACACCGATCCGGCGCGCACGCTACTCGGCGAATAGTTGTCAGTTTACATCAACAAAATTAATCATAGTTCAGTCGACATATTGTCTTGCCTATGATCGACAATTCATTTAGAATCTCGATTAGACGCTATGCCGCCGAACCCCTCTGATCGCCTGGAACTTCTACAAGGAACACTCGAAATGATGATTCTGCGTACGCTGGTTCTTGGCCCCACCAACGGCTACCAGATCGCCAAAACTATCGAGCGAATGTCGGACGAAGTCCTTCAGGTCGATCACAGTTCTCTCTATCCAGCCCTTCATCGCCTTGAGAAAAAAGGCTGGCTCTCCTCCAAGTGGGAGAACTCGGAAACCAACCGCCGCGCTAAATCCTACCGGCTCACGCCCCTGGGCCGTAAACAACTACTGGCCGAAACTTCCAAATGGGAAAGGCTCAGCTCAGCCATCGCGCGGGTAATGCGCCCTGCCTGAGGAAAATATATGTGGCAGTGGCTCAAGCGCAAACGTCCGCCGGATGGCGAAATCGACGAAGAACTCGAATATCACGTCGCCATGCTCGCCGCCGAGCAGCGCGACCGCGGAGATAATTCCAGCGCCGCCCAGGACTTCGCCAAACGCAAAACGGGCAATGTCACACTCATCAAAGAAAGCACCAGAGAAGCTTGGCGCACACCCTGGCTCGAAGAAGCCCAGCGCGATCTGCATTTCACTGCGCGCATGTTCGCCCGCGCGCCGTTTTTCTATTCTCTGGTCATTAGCATCCTGGCGCTTGGTATCACCGCCTCTGTTTCACTCTTCAGTCTTGTCGACGGCGTGCTTCTGCGTCCCCTCCCTTATCGCGATCCCTCCCGCCTAGTCGCGCTGACCAGCTACGCCCCCAAGCCGCCTTACGAATCCAACGGCTCCGTCTCCTATCGCGATTATCAATTCATTTCGCGCGAAGCTTCCTCCTTCTCCGAAATCGCAGTCACTTATCGCACCGGTTGGTCGCGAGTCACTTTATTAGGCAATGACGAGCCCACACAACTGCAAGGCGCCTTTGTCTCCCCAAACCTGTTCTCTGTCTTCGGCCGTCAACCGCTCTTAGGCCGGACCTTCGACGCAGAGGAAAACACTCACGCCGAGCGCGTCGTCGTTATCAGTGAATCTCTCTGGGCGCAACGCTTCGCCGCGTCTCCGACTGTCATCGGAAAAGATTTGCGTTTCAGCGGCGGCCTCTGGCGAATCATCGGCGTCATGCCGGACGATTTCCACGTCCCTTTCTTGCAAACCCAACTCTGGGCTCCTATCCTGTCTCATCCCGATTGGAACAACCACGCTGACGGCGACCCGCTCAACGAATCGCGCTGGGATCTATTGGCACGCCTGAAACCGGGTGTCTCGCTCGCCCGTAGTCAAGCCGAGATTAATTCGATTGCCGAAAGACTGAAAACTTCCTCTCCCGATAACACCAACAGTCTCAAGGTTGTTCCTCTCCGCGAGCATTTCGCTGGCGCCACAAAAACTCCATTGCTCATCCTTTTCGCCGCCGTCGGACTACTTCTCTCCATTGCCTGCATCAACGTCACGAACCTCCTCCTCGCCCGCGCCTCCCATCGTCAGACAGAACTCGCCATCCGCACCTCCCTCGGCGCCGGCCGCGGGCGCCTGCTCCGCCAACTCCTCACCGAGACACTGACTCTATCCGCGATCGCCGCTGCCCTGGGCATTGCTGGAGCCGTTGCTCTCGTCCCCGTCCTTACGCACAGCGCTCCTACCTCCATCCCCATGCTCGATTCCGTCGAAGTGAACGAGCGCGTGCTCTTCTTTGCTGCAGGCCTCTCCATCTTGATCGGCATAATGTTGGGCGCAGCCACCGCCTGGCGTCTCAACAACACTTCCGGCTTGAAAGAAAATAGCCGCACCAGCACTGAGACTCGCAAAACCGTTCGCTTGAAAAGTCTGCTCGTCGCTTCTGAATTCGCCCTCGCCACCGTCCTCACCAGCGCCGCGCTCATGCTCATTCGCAGCTTCATTGCCGTACTGAGTGTCGATCCGGGCTTTCCGCCCGAAAAAGTTCTAACGCTTCGCCTGGCGGTTCCCGTCGAAACAAGCGCTGCGCAAGTCACCCAGTTCTATTCCGACGCCTTCGCCCGTTTCGCGCAGCTACCCGGAGTCCGAGCCACGGGCGGCATCAGCAGTCTTTTTTATACGGACGAAAGCCGTGTCCATGCCCTGCGTCTGGTCGAAGGCCACGCCCCGGAACCTACCGCCAAATGGAAGCCCCTCGTTTGGTCGCAAATCGGCGGCGATTACTTCCCGGCCATCGGCATCCCACTTTTGCGCGGCCGCTTCTTTACTGCCCGCGATACGCCATCGTCACCACCCGTTGCCATCGTCAATCAAACCCTTGCCCGCCGTTACTGGCCCGGCGAAGATCCCATTGGCAAACACCTTAAGGGCTTCGATCCCCGAGGCCGGCATGATGATTGGCTCACCATCGTAGGCGTCGTCAAAGATACCCACAGCGGCGGCCTCGAAAAGAATCCATTCTCTCAAATCTACGAAGTGCAATCGCAACGCGGCGACCAACTCAACAATCTGGTCATCCGTACCTCGGGCGATCCCGCCGCTTTAGCCTCCGCCACTCGCTCCATCGTTCGTAAGCTCAATCACAACACAGTCATCGCCAACGTCTCCACCATGGAGCAACTTCTCACGGCGCAAACCGCCGGCCGCCGATTCCAAACCTGGTTGATCGGCGTCTTCTCCACACTAGCCCTAGGCTTGGCCGCACTCGGCGTCTTCGCTGTCATGCATTATTCCGTCGCCGTGCGCACCAATGAACTCGGCATTCGCATGGCCTTGGGGGCCAATCCCGGGGAAATTCTGCTCCTAATCATCGGCGATGGTACCCAACTCGCCTTCATCGGAGTTCTGCTCGGCGCCCTCGGCAGCGTCTGGTCCAGCCACGCCATCGGCAGTCTCCTCTATCAAATTAGACCGCTCGATCCACTCAACCTGGTCGCGACCCTCATGGTGCCGCTTTTGATGGCTCTCCTCGCCTGCTATCTTCCGGCTCTCCGCGCCTCCCGCATCGATCCGATGAAAGCCCTGCGCGAGGAGTAACCGATCGTCTGCCGGTCGCTCAGCTCTTTCCGCCGCCATTCAGTTGGATCATCGCCGCCAACCGCCGCATTCCCATCTCTTCGCCTGCTTTGTCGCGGCTCGGTGTGCGGCACGATTGGACCCGATGATAGCGGCCGTTTACCCTTGTGTCCGGATTGTCAGACACTCGGACAGTGCTGATCCGCAAACGGAGTTCGAGCTTCGCTCAAAATCAACGAACACCGCCGATGAGCAATTGTTCGGCTCCGTAAACTGAAGAGATCCTGAACAGCCGAATCGCACATTCTTGGCCGGCCTTGCGGATCAAGTCGGCGAAGCATCGGACCTGGCGCCTCTATAGCTGGCTGAACAATTCTGCGATCGGCAATTCGATCTGGCCGTAGCTCAACACGAGCTCCGATGATTCAACTGTGCCCTGGTTCGAGTAAATAAAGGCCTGCTTTGTTTCCGGATCAAGAATCCAGGTAATCCGCACACCCATAGCCAGGTAATCCCCCGCGCGTATCACCAAGTCCGCCAATTTGTCGTCGGGGGAAACGACTTCTATACAAAGTAATGGCGGTTCTTCGATTACTGCGGGGTATGAGGCGGCCGCACCAAGAACCATGACGTCTGGCACCCGGTACTTTCGCGCCCGGATCTTCAACCGAACCTCAACTACCGCATGAATCTGCCACTGCCGTTCGCGTTGTAACAGATAGGCTGCGATCAAAGTCTGCAGCCGCCCGTGCGGATGTGTGCCCAAATTACGCTCCAGAACGAAGCCGTCCACATAATCGCAGTCTGGCCGGTACGAGGTGTGTAGGTACTCGTTCTCGCCGATCAGGTGCTGCGGAGCCGTTGCCATCTCACCAACTAGTTTATCCTGTGACGTGGACTTTCCAGCGAGCTTGGTCGGTGGCCAAGAAAACACATGAAAGCCCAAGGCACATTTCGGCGTTATTGTCGGCGATTTCTTTGGCATTGGCCAGGGCTCTATCTTTTTTAATTCTGTTTCTTTCGACCGATTGAGCGCGAATCGCGTCGTCTGGGTCCACAAACGCGGTTTGGGGAAGCTTCGGCAGGTGCTCCGGCCGGATCGTCGGCCACTCTTCCATTGGAATAGCGAACGGTTCAAACCCCCTAGCATCCGTATTGGCCGTCCTTCGGGCGCTAATCGGCAAAAACTCGATTGGCGAGTGCCGTTCTCACTTTCCAACAACCCGGTTTTTCGAACGCAAGGTTTGCGAATCGTTAAATACTCGCGAACCGTCAGGCAGACCTCGGTCGCGTTATTCCTGCCGCAGAGCTTTTACCGGATTAATGAGGGTTGCGCGGCGGGCAGGGATAAAACTGGCGAGGAGCGCAGCTGCCATCAGCAGCGGAATCATGATCGCGAAAGTCGCTCCGTAGATGGGTTGCATTCCTTCAACGAGGTGCTGCAAAACGCAACGAGGTGCTGCAAAACGCGCGCTGCCCCCAGTGCAGCGACGATGCCGATTCCTATGCCGACAAGAATCATTTTCAAGCTCTGCCATAGCACCAGCCGCAGAATATCGCCAACGCTTGCTCCGAGCGCGATGTGCACGCCGATTTCAGGCACACGCTGTCCGGTCAAGTAGGCGAGCACACCGTAAATACCGGTGCACGCAAGGAGCAAGGCTAATACGGAAAATATGGCAAATAGAAGCGAGAGAAAGCGCTGGCGATCGAGAGACGCGGTTACAAGTTCGTCCATCGTGCGTGCTTGTTAAAGGGTCTGGTCGCCATCGGCTCCGCGCAGTGCCTGCTGCAAGGGCTTAACGATATTCAGGAGGGCGATTGACATGAACGATGAAAACAAATGCAAGTACTCGGCGGGCACTTGGGCGAACGGAGAATACAGTTGGTCGTGCACGCGCGATTGATCGTCGCCTGCCAAACCCCAGTGGCGCACATGGCCGACGACGCCTATGATCTCGATTGGTGCGGCGCTGAACATCCAGATGTGTTGGCCAACGACATTCTTGCGCCCAAAAGTATGCCGGGCAAGATTTTCATCGACAATTACTACCGGTCTACTGCCCTCTCGATCACGCTCATTGAAGAAGCGGCCTTCGAGCAGCGGGATACCCATGACCTTTAGATAATCGGGGGTTACGAAGGACATGAGTGCGAATGGCGCTTCGTTTGGGGGCAGCGGATTAGGGGTGGTCCGGTACGGCCCAACATCCTGCCCTTCGCCAATCGGGATGATATCCGCAAGCGCAGCGAATTCCACGTGGGGCACCCGCCGGGCGCGATCGAGTACATCCTGCCGAGCTGACCGTATCCGGGGAGGATTGTCGAGTGCTTTGGGGGGAAAGTGCAAATCGTGCGGTGAGCACGTTATGTGGATTGAAGCCGGGATTCAGAGAAGAGAGCGCCAACAGAGTGTGGCCGAGCATCCCCGCGGAAGCCAGCAATACGAAGGCTAGCGCAATCTCCGATATGACGAATGGCCCGTGCGCGTGTTGCCAGTCATTGTGCGCCCACCGGCCCGCAGCGCCTCTTCGAGCCGGTGCATGGGAACACGTAAGGCCGGCCTCAGCCCGCAAAAGAGACGACAGAAAAGCGAGACGCCCACTCCAAAACAGAGCACCCGCCAATTGACCTGGATCTCGTCCGCGCGCGGCAAGTTACCTGGCCAGAGCGTCACAAATGGATGCACGCTCACTCTTGCGGCGATGACGCCCAGAAGGCCGCCGCAAAGCCCCAAAACGGCGCTCTCCGTTATGCATTGGCGCACGAGGCGGCCGCGGCTTGCCCCAAGAGCCGCACGCACCGAGAGTTCCCGCTCCCGAGAAATTGCGCGGGTCAACAATACGAGTCCAACCGCGGCCAACAACAACCAAAGCGTGTCGCACACATTGCTTACCACCTGCTGCAAAAGTGGATGGATGCGCATGCCGAAGCCGGCGTCCAATTTGGGATACTGTTCAGCCAAATGACGGCCGATGAGCGTGGCTTCTGCTTGAGCCCGGTTCGGAGTGACGCCTTGGAGCAAGCGCCCTATGACCTGAATGAAACGCGCTCCGCGATTATGCATTCGCGAGTCAGTGCTTTGGCCTAGTGGAGTGTAGACGTCCGCTTCTCCGGATAATTGAAAACCCGGCGCGTGAAAACCTGGGGACGCGACGCCGACGGCCTCGTACGTTTTCCCGTCGAAGACGAGCGTTTTGTCGGCTATGGCTCGATCGGATGCAAAACGGCGTTGCCACAGGCCGTAGCTAATGATGGCGACAGCCTTGCGCCCGGCCGGTCCTCATCGGTCCGAAAGCTGCGCCCGAGCGAGGGAACGACTCCCAGAATGGGAAAAAGTTCTGCCGAAATTTGGAGAGCTTCCACGTGGACGGGCTCGCCCGGAGCGCTGATGGTGCCGTTACCCTCTGTCCAGCCGGCGATCCTCACAGATCGAATTTCGCGATGGAGGTCTGTGAAATCGGGATATGAGAATCCCCAAAACTCGCCAAAGTCTTTTGTAGATCCGTGCAGGATTACCAACCGGTCTGGCGCCGGGAACGGAAGGGGCCGGAGCAGGACGCCATTTACTACGGCGAACATGACGGTCGTCGCGTCGATTCCGAGCGCCAGAATTAACCGGGTAATTGCGGCGAAGCCGGGCGTCTGACCGAATGTGCGGAGCGCATAGCGGGTGTCCTGTAGCAGCGCCTCCAACCAGCGTGTGCCGCGAGCATCGCGGCATTTTTCTTTTACCTGCTCGGGACCGCCGAGAGCGAGCCGGGCTTCGCGCCGTGCTTCCGCGGGCGAGTATCCGCGCGCGATGAAGGCATTTTCGCGTTGCTCCAGATGGAAGCGCACTTCTTTTTCGAGCTGCTCTTCCATGCGGGTTCGATGCCATAAACGAGCCCACCAGATCATTGAGCACCTCCATGAGCCATGCCAAGGATGAGGCCGACGGCTTCAATCAATCGTTGCCAACTCGCGGCTTCCGTTTCAAGTTGCTTTCGGCCTTTTGGCGTCAACCTATAGAACTTCGCTTCACGTCCAGTGTCGGTCTTTTTCCAATCGGCAGCGAGGAAGCCGCGGTTTTCCAGGCGATGCACCGCGGGGTAGAGCGAACCTTCCGGAACTTGAACGACGCCGCGCGATACCTGCTCGAGCCGTTGAGCGATGGCGTATCCATGGACAGGCTCAACAGCGACGGCCTTCAGAATCAAAAGATCTAGAGTCCCTTGCGGGAGATCGGATTTCAGCGCCACAACGAATACCTTTTACTTCTACGGGTATTCTATGACAATGATCCGTAGAAGTACAAGTGGTCGAGTATGTTTCGGCCGAAGGGTACATTTTCGCCCACTCGGATGAAACGCGGCCTTCTAGTAGCGTCGGCACCATCGAGTTGCCACTGGAGGGTCATTCGAGAGCGCAGTACTCTGTAATAGCTCAAATCCGACTTTCCCAGGAAAGCCGGGCTGAGAAGTGTATCAATAATATACTTGCAACGCCATGCCCGTCGATGACAAACACATTGATCTCAAGGAGGTCTTGGAGAACCAGATTTGGTACTCCGAACGCGAGGCCAGTCTGAACCATTACGCCTCGCTAGCGCTCATGGTGCTCGCACTCGGCTCCACGTTAGCCGCGTCGGTGCTCGCAATCTTTTCTCTAGCATCAGAAAAAATCGTTGGGGGTATCGCCGGTCTCCCTGCTGTAATCGCGATTATCGCTCTAACACTTAAGCTGGACGCGATATCAAATTGGAATTATCGAAAGGCAGTGAAGACGCGAACGCTACTACGTCGTTTGATGTATGAGGGCCCTGAACCCATGACTACCGACTACATCGCCAGTATTTCGGCAGAATTCAATCGATTGGACGACGTGATGGCAAAGGAACGGTTGCAGAATCTGACGCTCGATTGGGCCAGCGTATTGCGGCATAAGCCTTCGGCGGTTTCTGCTACCCGAAGCGCTATAGCTGGGCGGTCGCGATGGCCCTCAATCTGGTCGTTGCCGCCATCACCTTGTGGAACACGGCTTATCTGGACCGTGCAATTCAACTGATACAAAAAGAGGGGATTTCGATTCCGGAAGACATTGTGTCCCACATCTCGCCTTTAGGGTGGGACCACATCACGATCACCGGTACCTATCACTGGAACGGTGTGGACAGGGCTTGGGGGCGATTCCAACCTCTCCGGCGGGCCGCCATCGAGTTTCTGAAGGCCAAGATCGCTTAGCGGGGTATTTTTGCCAAGCGGTCCGGTCTGGCCAAAGATGACTTCATGGCGCAATCGTTAACGGATGGAAACGTTTTTGATGCTAACAGGATTGCATCCCATCAAAGAGGTTGTGGGTCCGCGGTGCATCGCGGGAAGCCGGGCGAAATCGTCAAAGTCGCGTGGACCGAAACTGTCTTAAGACCGAGTGAGGAGGTGAGGGGCTTGCGCCGCGGTGCGTAGCGGCATCGTTAGCGTAAATTTTGTCCCGAAGTCCGGGTTGTTCTCCGCCCACAATTGCCCTTCATGTGCCTCCATAATCGAGCGGGAGACGGCCAAGCCGATTCCCATGCCTTCTCCTTGGTTGTCACGAAGGCATCGAAGATCTTCTCGGGATCGCCGATGCCCGGACCGTTGTCGATTACCTGAACGGCAATCTCTTGAGCGTTGACTTTAGCCCTAATCGTTACCTCGGGCTCGCGCGCATTATTCTCCATCGCCTCGATCGCGTTGACGATCAAATTAATCAGGACTTCCTGAATCTGTATCGGATCAACGCAGACCCTTGGAAGATCATCCTCGAAAACGCATTGGACGGGAACTCTTCGCTTGTTTTGATCCTCCTGAACCAGACGAACGGCTTCGCGGATCATCTCCGGTACGTTGGATTCCTTCCTGTCGAAGGATTCTCGCCGGAACAGCGCCCGTATATTCTGCATCGTCTGATCGGCGGCACGGGCGTCTCGCACGACTCTCTCGATGGATGTGGCGGCCTCCGCAAGGTTCGGGGGTGTCGCAGCCAACCAGCACTTGCTCGCTTGCGCGTTCGCGAGTACTGACGTCAAGGGCTGGTTGAGCTCATGTGCAATCGAGGCAGATAACTCTGCGACCATTGCGATTCTTGAAGCCTTGTTCAGCTTCGCCCTGGTCTCGCGGAGGCGATCTTCGGCCTTTTTGCGCTCGTCGATATCGATGGAAAGACCGTACCATTGAATAATTTTTCCCTCGGGATCGCGCAGCGGTTCACCCATCACATGGTGCCAGCGGTATTCGCCATCCGCCCGTCTCAGCCGATGGACAGAGTTGAAGGACTCTCCGGTCTGAATCGATCTGAAGAAGTCCTTTGCGGTAGTTTCAAAGTCATCCGGGTGGTGGAACTTCTCCCAACCGAGATTCAAAAACTTCTCCGGCCGTCACCCGCTGTATTCACTCAATCGGCGGCTGATATGTGTAGCTTTCCCCGTAGGCGAGGCGGCCCAAAGCATAGAGGGCACGGTATCGATGATGTTCAGAAGCTCATGTTCGCGCAGCTGAAGAAAGCGTTCGGCCTCTTTCAGCGCATCGATGTCTGTGTGGACACCATACCAACTTATGATGTTGCCCCCGTCATCTCGAAACGGTTGCGCTCTCACGAGGTGCCAATGGTAATTGCCGTCATTCCCCACGATTCGATACGTGTCTTCATAGGGAATACCCAAGCGCACTGATTTGGCCCACCGCTCTTCTACCCTCCGAGCCTGCGCGGAATCGATCTTCGATATGAGATCGAAAGTCTCCGATGTATCCCAAGGCTTGCCAATGGTCTCGATCATCGTACGATTCCATCGATCGATTCGGCCGGTTGGGTCGGCTCGCCAAATCATCGACGGCATCGCGTCCACGAGGCTCCGCAACTGCTTTTCCTCCTGCCTGACAGAGCGTTCGGCAGAGACCATATCATGGGCGTCCATCATGAGGCCGTGCAACGCCACAACACTGCCCGACTCGTCCCTTATGGCTGTGATTCGTGATTGGAACCAGCGATACTGTCCGTCCTTGCCTATCAAGCGATGGACATGATCGTGCCATTGGCCTCCGCTTGTCACAATCTGCCAACGTCTCATGACGTCATCCCGGTCGTCCGGATGGATGAGATTCCCCCAATTGCTCGCGGCCTCTTCCGCAGTCATTCCCAAATAGTCTTCGCAATAGCGGTTTATATAGGTGACCCGCCCATCGGGAAGAGCCTTCCACAGAAAGCCCGGGAAGCGCTCTCCCATTAGGTTCAGTTGCGTCAACTGGTCCCTGATCTGCTGTCCGGACCTCTTGCGCTCATCAATATCCCAGTTGATGATCACCCAGCGTTCGAGCCTGCCGCTCGCATCCCGGATAGGATAGGACCGTGAAACAAACCAACGATAGTTGCCGTCCGCACCGCGGATGCGCATCTCGATCTGTCCCGGCATCTCGGTCTTGAGAAGATGTTTCCAGTAGTCAGCTCGAAGCTGCTTGTCATCGGGATGAACGGACGCATCAGGGTTCGTCAGTGCTTCTGCTGGAGCAAGCCCGGTATAAGACAGTGCCGCCGGGCTGGCGAATTCTGGAGTTCCGTTAGGCCGCGCAAGCCACATCCACCCCGGAAAAAACTTGAGAACGGTCTCCCAAACGTTGTCTTGGGCACGGATAGGGTTCTCCGATTTGAGAGGAGGGCTAGCGTTTGCCATGGTACCTGATGCAGTGAACGCGCAAAACCAAATGGCGCATATCGGAGCGACGAGCTGAACGAGGTCCGTATGTGAATGTGCAAAACGGGCACTTGCGATGGCGGAGACGAGCACCAAAGCCCCAATGAGCGATTGGACCCTGCCGCGAAACCTGGCAAGGAGCACGACGCCAACAATTGCTGGAAGGTCAAGCCGCGGACTGTACCACGCGGCCAGTCCGCCGCCCGCCGCGATTAAGGCGGCCTCGCTCATTGCTACAAGACTTCGTTTACTGAAACTCATAGAGATCATCCACTTATCCGTCGATTCGCCGTCCTGGCGCGGGCGTCGATATAGATGTGCCCTGGTTGCATTTTGCCGATCCTTCCTGCCGGATCAGCCTCTGAGGCGCCTCCGAAGCCGTCCAACAGTGCCGTATCTAACGCCACCTCAGCCTGCCTCTCCAACGTCATCTCGGCCCGCTTCGCACGGCCGGTTCCGGCGCGCCGCGGGAAATAGACAAACAATTACCAGATACTGCGCGGCGGCGGAATGCCCATGGTAAATCGTTTTCTTCCTCAACCGGGAAACGCGCGTATGGCAAACCCCTCGCGATCCCGGCGCTGGGCGCCTTGAATTGCAGGCTGGGCCGCGCTCCGGTCGCCGAGGATCGTCCTTCGCTGCACGATTCCGAGTCTCTGCATCCGGTACGTCAATGTCGTTCGCGGCGAAGATCTCTCAGGCCCGGGAGATTTACCTGCCGATCTATCAGACCAACGACTATTCTTTGGTTTTCATGGTAGTGCGGACAAATCTCTCTTCCGCGGCATGCGCTTCGGCAATCCGAGAGGCTCTCCGACCAATCCAGCGAACTATCTCGACGAACGAATTTCGAACTCTTCAGGAACTGGTCGATAGAGCTGCATCGCCGCGACGTTTTTTGATGCTTCTCCTCGCCGGGTTCTCCGCGTTCTCGATGATCCTAGCCGCGCTGGGAATCTACGCGGTGATCTCGTTTTCGGTGAGCCGGCGGACGGCAGAGCTCGGAATTCGCATGGCGCTTGGCGCATCCGCGCGAGAAATCAAACAGCAGATTATGGTTCAGGCGCTGATCCCCGCTGGGCTCGGAATCCTTATCGGCATTGCCGCGGCATTGGTCCTCGGCCAATCTCTTACAACTCTGCTGTTCGATGTCAGGCCCACTGACGGAGCAACATTCCTTGGGATGACCATCTTCCTTGCAGCAGTGGCGAGTTTGGCCGGTTATCTTCCTGCACTCCGCGCATCGCGAATCGACCCGATTAATGCTCTACGCAGCAACTAATGTTTAATTAATCGCAATTCACATTGCTGATCCCGCCGTCCGGCGGCCCAAGCCTACGCAGCCTTGCGGAAAGCTCACGTCGTTGCGGATGAGTTGTGGGGAATAGAGAGTCGCCGGCCGTGGGCTGTTCAAACGGACTTTTTGAGTTCAGACGACGGCAAAAAGTATCTCCAACAACTCGACGATCTTATCGATGCGCAAAAGGCTGCCTTAGGGAAGCTGGGCCACGAAGCGGACGATGCGGACTTAACTGGGCCTTCGGAATCTCGCTAAGCGCCGCTCAATCACCTTTCATGAACAGATTAAGAACATCCTGCGCCACATAGAAATTTGTGCTTCGGAGCCGCTCGACCGCGTATTTGAAATCGAGCAGACCTTTGTCCGCCGCCAACCGCAGCACACCAAGGGTGCCGACAAAATGCAGTTTGCGCCGTTGTGCTTCGCGCCTGCCGTCCATGTCATCGATGATTAACTCGTTGGCGCCGAGTTCTTGCGCCAGGAGGATCGCATCACGCTCGCCGCCGTCGAGCTCGGCTAGTTCCGGATCGGGGAGGATCCGTGGAACACGGATATCCAGCCAGGCGGGCGGCTTCGCTATCCATTGCTGTACAACCCCAGGAGCTGCGCGGTGTTTCAGTTCGTCGAGCACAAAAACCGTAATGATAATGCGGCGATAGAGGGCTGGCAACACGTCTATTTCGCCGATCCGGACCAGATAGCTTAAAGGACTGGTATCGGCGATGACGATCATTCAGAGGGCCGCAGGCCGGCGAGTTGATCCGCCTGCATGAGTTCAGCATAACGATGGACTTCCGCCAGGTCATGCTCTGCATCCGCAATCCCGTAGTTCAGATAGACGCCATGCTCCTTAAGGAAGCCGTGGACCTCCATGCGCGTCTCAAAGCCGAGCAAACGGCGCATCTGGGATTCGCCGAGCAGCTTTCGGCGATACCCTTCAAGGGCCATGGCTTCGAGGACGGCGCGCGCGACGTCGCCGCCATTCGGCGCTAGCGCTTCGGCGAGCTTATCGGGAATCTCAACAGTGACGGTCATGGCGTACCTGATTCATTATCGCGTGGACACGGTCTTTGCACTTTACCCGGTCCGGCGGCTCCGGCCAACCGCCAGCGCCTAATAATGCTTTGTACCAATATCTTACTGAAGCGCGAAGGGCAGGGACCTGCGACCAAGCGTCGCAATGGCGCAGAATCTCGTAACGGCGTTCCCGTAAGGTCAGGAAATTGGAACGAGCTAAAAAGGAAGGCTTCGGTTCTGAAACACAATTGTGCTTTCTCGGACTCTCACGACGTTCGTAACGTTCGAGGTAACATGTTACCGATCTCTTGCTAAGTCCTTGATTCTGTGTAAGCTGACATTTACGGATGCACAGCTAATCGATTTGATTACCTCATTGGACTTGATACTTCTTAAATGGAGGTTGGTTGCGCAATGCAGCCCCTGTCTCTGTGCACTTATGCAACGACTGTTGAATCTGGGTTCCCACCTCGCTGAGAACGTCTGTGGTCTGGCGCTTCTCGATGAAGATTCCGCAGAGACCGCCAGCTAAGAACAGCACGAGCGCCAACACGCCATGCCCTAGCCAAGCGCTGCTGCGGTGGTCCTGAAATAAATGAGCGTTGTGTTCCCGCAGCCGATCCGAGGCGGTCGTCAGCTTCTCCAGCTCCGCAGAGATGGTTGCGGCCATGCTCTTGTAGTCTTGTGTGACGGGTCGGAGCGAGGCTGAGATCAGGCCCGTCATCGCACTCATCTCTCGCGATGCGTTTCGGAGCAGCGTCGCCGTGTTCTCTAAGCCGGTGGCGGTGAGCTGTTGCCGGAATGCCTCCCCCATCCCTGTGGCGATCGCTCCGGCGTCGACGCCCGCTGTGATCTCCTGGGGGAGGGACGCCAGTCTGGCGTCCATATGGGCGTGATACTGAGTGGCGGCGGCCGTCTGACCGCGCACCTCAACCAGAAATTCGGCGATCGCGCCTGGGACGCATTGTCCCAACAACGACAGCAACCCGAGCAACTGCGCCAACTGGAATAATTCATCACCCGGCGGCAGTGAGTCGAAGTAAGAAATGAGCGCAGCGTACGTCTCACGGTCCTTAGACTCTGTCAGCCGGGCGACCAGATCAGCGAGCGCGCCCGGTGTAACGGACGCAGTCACAGCAAAAGGTCTTTCACACGATCGAGTTCCGCGAAGAGGTTGCGACGGTAGGCCTGCGCCCGCATCACAACTGTCGTTTGCTGCAGTTCTGCAACTTCGGTGCGGCGGTCCGCGATCCGGTTCATCGTGAGGCCATGCTGCCGGGCTGGATTCTCAACCTTCGGCAGCCGGTATTCCATCGCGATCACTTCGGGTTTCAATGCCTCCCGAAAGGTCCGTGCCTGGCGGCTGTCATCCCAGTACGAAAAGTCCGCGGGGTTCGTGAGGGAGTTCTTCACGATGAGATAGCAGACCCGATCCTGCAATTTATCGGCCCAGGCACATACGCTCTCGACGCTGGCGGGATCGGGCGTGACGACGCCGATGGCTGTGAACGCCACCCCCAGCTCGCAAACCGATTCCGCCATCCCTTCGAACCATTCGGCGGCCGCTTGGCCGGCACCGGCGCCCATGTCGGCTATTACCAGCGGCGCATGGTCCAGCACATCCACAAACGCGTCCAGGCCTTCGGAGGTATGGATATTCACCTTGCGGGCTTCCGGAAAGAAGTGAGTGAGCGAACCCCGCGCTTTATTCTCCGTATCCAAGTCCAGCAACGTGTACCGGAGACCCTGGCGGGCATACCACTCCACCAGCAGACTGGTGAATGCGGTTTTGCCCACGCTTGCTGCTGCGCTTGGTAAATTTGGAACAGATCGTCTTGAGCGAATGCTTGCGCGCGCGTTGACCGCGCCGCGCGCCGTGCCAGTTCTGTCGCGGATTGCCGGTCACCTGACACGCCGATCGATTCCTCGAGGCCGATGCGGTCACTGGTAATGACCGTCAGTCCTTCGCGCGCCCGGGTGGCCGAAACATAGAAGAGATCCTGCGCCATGCGCTCGGCCGCAATGATTTCGAAATCGACAGTTTTGCCCTGGCTTCGATGCGCCGTCACGGCATAGCCGTGTGTGAATTGCCGATACTCTGCGGGCAATTGCCGGCCATCGTGCAATCGGATGAGGCCTTCTTCAATGCTGGCCACGGTCACCAGCTCGCCGTTCGTCGCTTTAAAACTCTTTTCTCGCCAGTTGGACTGGAGAAGCAGTTTGTCGCCAGCGGAAACTTCGAGATCGTATCTTTCGAAAACGGCGAATGCTTTCGCCTGGCGCATCGTGACCTTGACCGTCTGGCCGTCTGCTTTCCGAGCGACGATGCCGCTCGCGTCAGCGCTCACAACCTCCAGGGACTCATGCTTGGCGATAGCTTTAACAGCTTTGTGAAATTCGAGCACCTGGCCCGGCTGATCGTTCTTCGCGCTTTTCTTCTGCGCTTCGGTCCAATTGAGCGCCATGTGTTTTTGGAAGGTCTCACCCGGATTGAGAGCCCCGGTCCGTTTGAGGTTTTCTCGAATGGCGTGCGTGATGCCGTTGATTTCATCGTGCGTCGCTGCGACGACCAGCACCGACCGTCCCTCACCTTTGCTGTTGGGAACCACGGAGGCTTCTCGGTACGCTTGGCTCACTTCCTGTGAACGCACCCGCCAATCCACTTCCCTGATCGCT
>DATAXY010000002.1:0-86571 GCA_036272835.1 Bryobacteraceae bacterium | reverse complement strand
TGTCGTCGTGGAGCTTTTTGGCCATTTGGTCTTCTTGAGCGCAAGTGTCGCGCGGCGGCGGGCCGAAGACGGTGAGTAAATGGGGCTAAGTTGACGAAACGAAGGGAGAAATATTTTTGGGGAGTTTTGGGAACGGCGGCGAGGCGTCACGAGCGGTCAGCGGACAGCTTTGCGCCGCCGGCTAAGAGGAAAGCCTTTATTTATTACTTTTTACTGGGAAATTACCAAACGGAATGAGGCAGAGGCGCGATCCGGCCCACGCGAGCCGAAAAACGCGCCTCCGAGTCGAGAACTCGCCGAGTTCAGGCGAGGTCGAAGCGATCCAGGTTCATCACTTTGTTCCAAGCAGCCACGAAGTCCTTCACAAACGCCTCCTTCGAGTCGTCACATGCATAGACTTCCACGATTGCCCGGAGCTGGGAGTTCGAACCGAAGACAAGGTCGACACGTGTGCCGGTCCACTTAATTTCGCCCGTCGCACGATCGCGCCCTTCGAACACGTCTTCGGATGCGGACGAGGCCTGCCACTTCGTATTCATGTCGAGCAGGTTGACGAAGAAATCATTCGTCAGCATCCCGGGCCGGTTGGTGAAGACCCCGTCTTTGGACTGCTCGAAGTTAGCATTCAGAGCGCGCATGCCGCCGACCAGGACCGTCATCTCGGGAGCAGTCAGCGTCAGCAAACGAGCCCGATCCACCAGTTGCTCTTCCGCCGCTCTTTGGTGTTCGTTCCGAAGGTAATTGCGGAATCCATCCGCGGTCGGCTCCAGCACGGCGAACGATTCCAGATCGGTTTGTTCCTGCGAGGCATCCGTGCGGCCTGGCGTGAAGGGAACCTTCACAGTATGCCCAGCTTTCTTCGCAGCTTCCTCGACGGCTGCGCATCCGCTCAGAACGATCACGTCCGCGAGCGATACCTTTTTCCCGTTAGACTGCGAACTGTTGAACTCCTTCTGGATCGTCTCCAGGGTCTGCAGGATCTTTGACAATTCGACCGGCTGGTTGACGTCCCAATACTTCTGCGGCGCGAGGTGAATGCGCGCTCCATTCGCACCACCGCGCTTGTCGGTGCCGCGGAATGTGGCCGCTGACGCCCAGGCAGTCGTGACTAATTGCGAGATGGACAGGCCGGATGCGAGGAGCTTGGCCTTGAGGGCCGCAATGTCCCCGTCCTCAATCAATTCATGGTCGACGGCGGGGACAGGGTCTTGCCACAGTTGCGGCTCGGCAGGAACCAACGGGCCGAGGTACCTTGTAATGGGCCCCATATCGCGGTGCGTCAGCTTAAACCATGCCTTGGCGAAGGCGTCTGCAAACACGTCCGGATTCTCGTGGAAGCGCTTCGAAATTTTCGCATAGCTCGGATCAACCTTGAGTGCCAGGTCCGTCGTAAACATCATCGGGGCGTGCTTCTTCAACGGATCGTGAGCATCGGGCACCATGGCCGCCGCCGATGCGTCTTTGGGCGTCCATTGGTGAGCACCGGCGGGACTCTTCGTCAGTTCCCAGTCATAGCCGAACAGGTTCTCGAAGAAATTGTTGTCCCACTTAACCGGATTAGTGGTCCATGCGCCCTCTAACCCGCTGGTAATCGTGTGTGCGCCGTTGCCGTTGCCCAAAGTGTTCTTCCAGCCGAAGCCCTGCTCTTCGATATCCGCACCCTCGGGATCGCGACCGACATACTTGCTCGGATCGCCCGCGCCATGAGCTTTGCCGAATGTGTGTCCACCCGCAATCAGGGCCACTGTCTCCTCGTCATTCATGGCCATGCGGCCGAACGTCTCCCGGATATCGCGTGCCGCAGCAACCGGATCCGGCCTTCCATTGGGCCCTTCCGGATTTACGTAAATGAGTCCCATCTGAACGGCGGCAAGAGGGTTCTCAAGTTGCCGGTCGCCGGTATAGCGCTTGTCTCCAAGCCACGTATCTTCAGGCCCCCAGTAGATGTCCGCCTCCGGTTCCCAGATGTCCGGGCGCCCGCCGCCAAAACCGAAAGTTTTGAATCCCATCGAATCCAAAGCGACGTTACCAGCCAGGATCATCAGGTCACCCCACGAGATTTTCCGGCCATATTTCTGTTTGATCGGCCAGAGCAACCGGCGCGCCTTGTCGAGGCTAACGTTGTCGGGCCAGCTATTGAGAGGCGCAAAGCGTTGTGCTCCGGAGCCTGCGCCACCACGACCATCGGAGATGCGGTAGGTGCCTGCGCCGTGCCACGCCATTCGAATAAGCAGCGGCCCATAGTGGCCGTAGTCAGCCGGCCACCATTCCTGCGACGTTGTCATCAAGGCATGGAGGTCCTTGACGACGGCATCCAGGTCAAGACTCTTGAATTCCTGAGCATAGTTGAACTCCTCGCCCATCGGATTCGACAAGGTGGAATTCTGATGGAGAATCTTGAGGTTTAACTGGTTGGGCCACCAATCCTGGTTCGTCTTGGCTGTAACGGTGCTCTTGAGAGCACCGCCCAGGAATGGGCACTTCGTTTCCTTTTCCTTTGCCATTTCTTGCTGCTGACGAGTGGGAAAAGGCGGGACCGCTACTGAAGTTTCCGTATTGTCCATATATTCCTTCTTCTTTCGTTCCTCTTGCTTGTGAATTAATTAAATAAACGTGGTGACGAACTATAATGGATCTCTTTGGCTTTCGCGTTGAGGCCATCGCCGCCAGAGACCCGCGGTGACGCACTGCCGTTCATCCGGCATCCGCACTAGAGCACTCAGCCGGAAGTGTGCTGTCGAGCGCACTCCGCACAAAGCCCCCGGAAAATGACTTCACATCCGCGAACAATCCGCTTACCGATAGCGCGCGGAGCAGGCTTGGGAACGTCGTACCATGCGATGTCCTCAACATTGCCGCAGCGGTCACAGACGAAGTGATGATGCCGCATGCCGCCCGCATCGAATCGCGCGGCACGGCCCTCCACCGCCACTTCACGCACCAAACCTGCCTGCACCAAGTCCCGCAGATTGTTATAAGTGGTAGCCCTTGAAGAGCGGGGATCCACGCGATTCACGGCTTCAAATATTTCCGCAGCGGTGGGATGGCCATGGTGTTCCATCAAGAATGCCATAACGGCGTAGCGCTGAGGGGTACACCGCAATCCGCAGCCATCCAAGGATTGTTTAATCAGCTCGGCGTCCATTAAAAGATTAGACTATATCTAATGTGAGACTTTGTCAAGAGTTGGTGAGGTTAGTTAATGGGCAAGCGGTAGTTTTCAAACAAGAGAAACGAGACGGCCGCGGATGAACCCAGATGAACGCGGACTTAGGAATGACGGACTCCGAATTACCGGGACAGACGTCTTCCCCTCGCCTGGCGCCCACGGTTCCGGCAGAACCGCGACCGCAGGGAACCGATTCGAAAGGCTACGCTTCGCGCAGGGAGGGCGATAGGGCGCGGATGCGATCCTCGAGCGGCGGGTGCGAATAGTTGAGAATCACGTCGATCGAGTGTGGCGATAGCTGGGAAAGATTGTCTGCTGTGAGCTTCCGCAACGCCTCCGCCATCGCTTCCGGCTGGCGGGTGGTTTCCGCCGAGAATCGGTCGGCCTCATACTCCTGCCGGCGGGCTAGCCAGTTGAGAAAGATGGACCAGGCAAAAGCCACAGGCGAATATAACAATGCGAAGAACACAATACGCAGAGCCACTGGCGGATGATCGACATAGAACGCTTGAGCGAGACCGTTTGAGTTCAAGAAGAATGACATGAGCAGAAAGAATACTCCGAGTTGCAAGATGCCGAGCAGCATCCGCAATGGAATGTGTTTCTTCTTGAAGTGACCGACCTCATGAGCGACGATGGCCACCATCTCCGGAGTGGTGTGACGCCCCAGTAAGGTATCGTTCAAGACCAGGCGGTGGTTTGAGCCAAAGCCGGTGAAGAAAGCGTTCGATTTGCTCGACCGTCTGGACGCGTCCATGACGGAAATAGCGGTGAGCGGAAAATCTACGGAGGCGGCATAGGAGGAGATGGCCTCCCGGAGTTGTTGTTCTTTTAACGGCTCGAACTTATTAAATAGCGGCATGATGATACGAGGCGCGACGATTTGTAGCAAGACCAATAGAACGGTTGCGAAAATCCACGCATATAGCCAAAAATAGCGGCCCGGCTGACTTAACAGGGTCAGGATTGCGGCCGCCAGCGGGCCTCCGATCACCACGGCAAGCAAGGCTCCTTTGACAAGGTCGGCGAAGAATGTTTGCGGTGTCGTTTTGTTGAACCCAAATTTTGATTCAATGCCAAAGGTGAAGTAAGCGGTAAACGGGAGAGCCAGGAATGCGCGGCCGAGAGCGATAGCTCCGAGGAGTAGTAGGCCCGTCCAGAGCGGACCGAGTCCCCAGCTCCCGATCCAGTTATTCAACCACCGAAATCCGCCATTGAACCAGAAGAGGAGTAGAACCGAGAGGCTGAAAACGTCCGAAGCGATGCTGAACCGCGTGCGCGCCCCGACATAGCGTTGTAATTGGCGAAAGCGATCCTCATCTAGTAACTTTCCGAGTGCGGGAGCCGGCGTTCGTAGTAAGGAGCGCAGACTGAGGTAACTCGCGAGTAACTGGACAGCGAACTCCGTAAGGAGAGCGAAGAAAATTACAAAGGCGAAAACATTCATCTAAATCAAATCCGCTAAAAACTTAGACCAAGACAGTTGACTTCGGATTCTAGTTGATCTATATAATACGAGGGCTTAGTATATTTTATGTACCAGGCTGGCCGAAGGAGGGGAAACATGTCGCAAGCGACCGTGACGCCTTGGAGTGTAGCGCGGGATGGTTGCGATCAATGTTTGCCGGCCTCGACGCAGACCTTGTCATCCGATTGTACGTGGAGCTTCCATGAGGCGCGGGAATTCCTGGAGGAAGAATGGCGGCAGGCACTGGGCCGCCAAAGTTTACCGCCGCTGACGGAAATGATGAGCTATGCGCTTTCGGGTGGCAAGCGCCTGCGCGGGTTGCTGCTAATGGCGGTGGCGGATTGTTGCAACGGGCCGAGGCAGCAGGCGCGCGAAGCGGCCGTTGCAATCGAGATGTTGCATGCGGCCAGCTTGGTGGTCGACGATCTACCAGCGTTTGACGATTCATCGATGCGGCGCGGCGCGCCGAGTGTCCACAAACAGTTTGGCGAAGATGCGGCAATTTTGACGGCGCATGCCTTGGTAGCGGGTGCATTCGAGGTGGTGGCGCAGATCAACTGCGAGCCCGAGAGGTTGCTGCGTGTTATCAGGCGATTGGCCGGGGCGATTGGCGCCCGCGGCATGGCGCGAGCCGAGGCCGTCGATCCTCATTCGGTAAACCCTTGCGATTATTGCGTGGCTCCGGACGCGCACATCCGGGCGCTGAAGACGGGCGGTCTATTTCAATTGGCGGCGCATACGGGCGCGGTACTCGCCGGGGTGGAGCCGGGGATTGCCGCGGAACTGGCACAGCTTGGCTTAAGGCTTGGGATTTGTTTTCAGCTTGCCGATGACTTTCGCGATGAGTTGATGGATGAATCGACGAGACGATTGCTGCGAGAAACAGTTCGGCGAAGCTGGCAGGATTGTACTGAACAATTCAGCTTAGTTCGAGGACAATTGCCGCGTCCCGATCCAATGGAGCTTTGGCTTTCCGTATTCTATGAAGCCAGCGGCGAGGTACATGAGGCATGAAGGTTGCACTGGTAACTTGCTTCAACGCCGAGTGGCACCTGGGACGGCTTCCCGCGGCATATATCCCGTTGAACCTACTGTGTCTGGCGGCGTCGTTACGAGAACGCGGGCATGAAGCGGAAATTGTGGACCAGACGCTGGCGCTGACTGAAGGAAGAGCGCATGACGGACCGGGATTCCATCAAGAGATCGCAGAGTTGATTGCGAACACCCGTCCGGACGTCGTCGGCTTTACGACGATGTGTAACTCGTACCCGCAGACACTTACGTTGGCGCGGCACTGCCGGGAATCACTTCCAGCGGCGAAGATTGTTTTGGGAGGCCCACAAGCGACCGCGGTTGACGTGCCAACGCTCGACAGTTTCCCGTGGGTGGATGTCATTGTCCGCGGCGAAGCGGACACGACGTTTCCGAATCTTATCGATTATTGGGCCACTGGGCGAGGTAAGCAGAATGATATCGCCGGGCTAAGTTGGCGGGACGAAACGGGGAATTGCCGCCAGACGGAATCCCGGCCGCTGTTGGATTTGGATCGTCTGCCGTTTCCGGCTTACGACCTTTATCCGGCTGACCAGTTAAAGTCTGCCTTAGTGCCGGTGGAGGCCGGGAGGGGTTGCCCGTTCGCGTGCACGTTCTGTTCGACTAACCTTTTCTTTAGCCGCCGCTACCGCATTAAAGGGCCCGAACGGTTAGTGGCGGAACTGAAGTACTTACACGACACTTACGGATATAAAGACTTTGACCTCATCCACGACATGCTTACGGTGGATAAGGGATGGGTTCGGGATTTTTCGCGCCTGTTGATCGCAGGCAATTACGGATTTACTTGGGGTTGCAGCGCTCGCGTTGACTGCGTAACGCCAGATTTATTGGAAGAGATGGCGGCTTCGGGCTGTGTGGGTATCTTTTTTGGCATTGAGACCGGCTCTCAACGGCTCCAACCAGTGGTCAAAAAGAAGCTGCACACAACAGAGGTGTTGCCTACGCTGCAACTTTGTGCCGAGCTGAACATGAAGCCAACGGCGTCGTTCATAACAGGATTTCCCGATGAGACAAAAGAGGACGCCATGGATACGCTTCACATGGCTCTGGATGTCTTACAGCTATCGATCGACACCAAGGTTCAATTGCACCTGCTCGCACCACTGGTTGGAAGCCCACTTTATCAAGAGCACAAGCACAACTTACTATTTGACGGGCACAGCTCCGATATTTCGCTATTTCTTTTGACGGACGGTGAAGTCGAAACGGTAAAGCATTATCCGGAGGTGTTTCCGAGTTTCTACTTTATTCCGAGTCCGAGTCTGGACCGGGGTTTCGCCAAGAGTCTGTCCGCATCTATTTACACTTGTGCGCCCTTATTGCTCGCTCTGCGGAGGTCCGGAGTGGATCTACGCGAGATATTCGAAGGTTGGGTGGATTGGCAGGCTGCGAACATCGACCCGAACACGGCCGGGCAAGATTACTATCTTTACCATTTCCGGATAGATTTCGTTCGATACCTGCGAGACCACGTTGTTCCTTCGATAGCGGAACACGCTCCGCAATTGGCGAGTTTGGCCGAATATTACGACTTGCAGTACGGTATTGAAGGCGGTCTGGTAAAGGAGCAGCTCGTTTACCGGAGATTTGATTTCGATGTCGACGATCTGAACCGGCTGGTACGGACAGGGGAAACCGCCTGGGATCAGATTGAGCGCCGGAATTGGGGACTTCTTTTCGTGAACTTGGGATATCTGCCAAACTCAGGACCTATCTATCTGGAGGCGCCGGTGTCTTCGCGGTCAATCGAACCGGGCGATGAGCTGGAGATTCAGGACATGCGCGATCAACTCCTGACGCAACCCAAACTGATGATCTTCAATAAAACCAAACAGCGCTTGCTGCTGGTTGACCATCATCTGGACGAACAGACTCGGAACGCATTAGAACCGACGAACCATGCATGTATTTAGCTGTGACATTAGTAAGTGACGTGAAAGCTTTTGGCTACGTATAACGGCGAAACCGTATGCTACGCAGCTTGCAAAAACAATCAACAAGGAGACGTAAATATGGCAGAGACAAGCAAGTCACAAACGATTCAACTTGACGGGAACCATCTCGTCGAAACACTGAAGCATGCCGGCATGGATCCCAGTAAGCTGGATCTGAAGAAGGCGCTCCCCGGAGCACACGTCGATATGGAGGAACTGGAAACGCGGTTGAAAGGGACGGGGGCCGCGAAGAGCGGATCCTGGCACGTAAGCGTCACGATAAGCCGCGATTAGGCGAAGAACAATAACAACCGAGCCGCAACCTACATGGTGGAGTTGTCTTTACCGACGAGGCTTCAGGAAAATGCGCGACGGATTGCGGAGCGTGTCGAACGCCTGCAGGCGTTCTGGCCTAAGCAGATCCTGTTGCCGGCAAGCGCTGTTTCCATGTACGACTGCTTTCCCTATCTGTTTGGGGAGGCGTTCCCATCCGTTGAGGAAGCGGATCTGGATCGATTTGCGGTTGCGGCTCGGCTCTATGCGAGTTCCATCTTCCTGCGTGACAAGCTTTTCGACGAAGGCACCGATCGCGATTCGAACGCAGATCTAGCGCCTATCAACGCGTTGCGCATTCTGGCGATGGAATGGGAGGCGTATCGCCAGTTGCACGAACTTTTTCCACCGCGGTCGACATTCTGGGAGGACTTCCGGTGCTATCTGAGCGATTTTACGGGAGCCTGCCTCGAAGAGCAGCGATTCATCAAGGGCGGCCGAGCGTGGCGGGAACTCTCTGAAGAACTGGCCCTGAATATTGCAAAAGGAAAGAACGGCGTCGCGCGAGCTACGATTGCCGGCCTTGCGGCAATGGAAGGCGACCGGGGGGCATTACGGCCGCTGACCGAAGCGATCAATGGTTATAACTCGGCACGACAAATGTTGGACGACTTATGCGATTGGAAAGAGGATCTCCGGGCAGGAGTACCGACGTTAGTGCTGGCACGCGTCCTTGGGGAGAAGCCGCAGTATGCCGATGAGGAGCAGCAGGTAAGGCTGAAGGCGAAAGTAGGGCGCGAAATTTTCTACGGCGGCCACGCGCGGTATCTGATGGAGCTCGCCGTCAGCGCATTGGATGAGGCGAACACGGCGATCGCGGCCTGGCCGAAGCTTGCGTGGCGTAAAGTGCATGGGGACCTGCGACGCGAATGCACCCTTCTGCTTGAAGACATCGAGCGGATCGTGGGAGAGAACGTCGATCGGGTCGGAAGGCAGCAGAGATTTCAACTTGCTCTACCGTCCCCATTGAGCGATTGGCAAGCGCTTGCGTGGCGGGCGTTAAGATACGTCGTTGAGCAATGGCGCCTGGGATTCGGAGAGGCGCGGCACATCATGCACTTCCCGCCGGAACTGGGCGTCAGCGGTCCGCAGTATCAGCGTGGCGACATTTTTCAGCGAGCAGTGATTGCGGATGTTCTTTGCGATGCCGATGAAGCGGCCGATGTGCGGCTGCGGCCGGTCATTGAGCAAGAGATTGGTTACCTGCTCAGCAGGCGAGACACAGGGCGGTGCGGTTGGCGATATTTTCCGGAGTTGCCGGAGTTGCCACCAGACGCCGACGACTTGGCCCAGATTCTACAGGTTCTATGGCGTTGCGGGTATCGGCAAGAGATCGAGGATTATTGTTCGAAGCCGCTTTCGATCTTGTTGCAGGAGAACCGGCACGAGGACGGTTCGTTCGAAACGTGGATCATTCCCCGGTCGGAGCGTACTCGCGGTGAGATGCGGGAGGCCGAGTTCGCTAAGAATATGTGGGGCGAGGGCGCCGATCCGGACGTTATGGCGAACCAGCTTTACGCGCTCGCGTTGGTGAACCGGGATGGCTACGCTGAGCAGATCGAACATGGCGTGGAGTACCTGAAAGGGCAACAGAGCCGCGATGGATGCTGGAACAGCACGTGGTATCACGGCCCATACTATGGGACGTATGTCTGTCTGCGACTGCTGTGCCGAGTTTCTCCAACGACGGAGGCGATTCGTTTGGCGGCGCATTACTTACGGAACCGACAGAACGATGACGGGGGCTGGGGAAGCGGAGGCTGCAGCAATGCACTGGATACTGCGCTGGCATTGCTCGGTTTGGCGAACGTAGAGAGAAGCAAGTTTGCGGCCGGTGCGAATTCTATATCCGCGGCCAAGTCATTCGAGTACTTACAGGGGTCGGCCGGCGGCGATGGCAGTTGGCCGAAGTGCGAGTTTATACGCATGGACACCGGGCGCGCGAGTGGTACGGTTCCGGAGATTCTTACGTACGGCAGCCAGACAATGACAACGGCATTTGTTCTCAAGGCGGCGATTGCCTGGCACGACTGTTGAGGCGTAGAGAAGCCACGCCCATGGGGCTCTTAGGCGAACCGATCCGATACGGGACTCCCCACCCGTCTTCTAAGTAATCGCCCGGCAACGCCCACGCGGAGGCTTGGCGATTTCCCTGTCAGTGTTGACCAAGCACCACTTGGCTGCCGGGCTAGCAAGCGAATTCCGCACTTTCCTTTTCGGGTGCTGATTCGGGGTCGATCATGTTCAACGCTGCCTATAGAGGAGCGGAGGACTGGCAGAGAAAGCACGAGTTCCATGCACATGAGTACTTTCAACTCCTTTTCAACGCAGCCGAGTGTTTGTGGTGACGGTTTTGCGATAGCCGTTACAGCTTGCCGATTTGGCAATTTCATAAGACGCAACACTGGTAAACCCTTCGCCGTTACACATGATTGATCGCCTAGAATGGGGGTTCACGCCCGCGCCGCCGGATCGGAGGTTGTACGAGTGGCCGTGATCCGGCCCGAGCGGGCACTTGTGCGAGATGACAACACGGCCGCGTGAAAGTTGCCTTGATCGAAGCGATTTTCGTGTCACGTTGCATCTGTGGTCCTCACAAAGGTCGGCGATTCTGTCCAGTTCCGAACAGTAAATCTCATTTTCGGGGCACGACGAGAGCAGATCAGGTTTTGTAAAGTGCAAGATAATGCAGGGAAATCGGTTTGGGGGCCGACTTGCAGTCGCGGTAAGCCGGAAAACTATGAACTGGCCCTTGAGTTTCGTGAGCCGTCTCGACCCCGCCGAAGCCAGTAAACCGTCGTTATGGGCGCTCGCAGTTGACGGGATACTGCTAGACCTTCGCGTCAGCGGTCGATCACTGGCGAAGAGCCCGAGCTTTACTGCGGTCGTTCTGCTCTCTCTCGCGCTGGGCATCGGAGCCAATACCGCTATCTTTACGCTGATCAATCAAGTGCTCCTGCACGAGCTTCCGGTGCAACATCCGGAGGAACTTGTCGCCTTTGGCAATTCCGAATCTGCGGGTATTGCCGGGGGGATCGATCTGGGTGCGTTTGGTGGCTTTTTCCCATGGGATTTTGCTCGTCAGTTGCAAAGTGACCCTGGCCCATTTCAAGGGATTGCGGCTTATTGCAGCTTCTCCCAAGAAGTCAGCATTCGGCTAGCGGCTAACGGTACGGTTCCCATTGGAAATGGCTCTGCGATCATGGTTCCGGCCAATCTCGTTTCGGGCAACTACTTCAAAGTGCTCGGGGCGCGGCCTTTCATCGGCCGCACCATCCTTCCCGATGACGACCGTACGCCCGGCAGTGGCGCCGTGGCAGTCCTGAGCCACCATTTCTGGCAGCAATCGCTTTCCTCCGACCCTGCTGTCTTGGGAAAAGTGATTGCAGTCAATGGCACTCCGTTCGAAGTAGTTGGCGTGATGCCTGAGGACTTTCGGGGAATCAAGCAGGAACTGCGGCCCACCGATCTGTGGACGCCCATTAGCATGCAGTCCACAGTGCTGGATTCCTCGTCGATGCTGACGCCACGTTCCGGGCTTTACTTCCTTCATCTTTTTGGCCGCCTCAGGCCGGGTACCGTCGCGAACAAAGCACGTCTGGCCGGGAGTCAAAACTGGCTGAACCAAGAGGTGAGAAATGGCGTTCGAGATCGTGAAGGTACCAGCATCTCCGCCGAACGTCAGCGTGAAATTAGTCGCATCAGCGTTCCCCTGGTTCCGGCGGCTGGCGGTGTCTCGTTGATCCGCAGTCAATATGGCGAATCGTTAAAGGTATTGATGGTGGTGGTGGCACTGGTGCTGTTGATCGCCTGCGCGAACCTGGCCAACTTCCTTCTCGCCCGCGCCGCATCTCGCCACCGTGAAATCGTCACGCGGATTGCCTTGGGGTCAAGCCGAATGCGCATTGTGCGGCAAAGCCTGGTGGAAGCGCTTCTGCTGTCGCTGGTAGGCGGCTGCATAGGACTTGGTGTTGCAACCACCGCAGCCCACGCGCTGGTTGCGTTCGTCAGCCAAGGCAACAACTATGTGGATTTGAGCCCCGAGCCCGATCAGACAGTGTTGCTTTTCTCGCTTGCCGTTTCTCTGCTGGCAGGCCTTCTGTTTGGGCTGGCGCCGGCGTTTGACGCCGCCAGGACCGCGAGGACCGGCACGCTTAGCGCCAACACTCGGACCATCCAGAGCAGCGGCGGGAGCAAGGCTCGATTCTGGCCCAAAACGCTGGTGATCGCTCAGGTGACGCTGTCCGTGCTGTTACTGGTCGTGGCCGGCCTATTTTTGCGGTCGCTGGAAAACCTCCAGCACCAGGACTACGGCTTTGAGCGCACACATCTTCTGGTCGCTGAGATTAGGTCGGGACTCGCCGGTTACAAGACGCCTCAACTCAGCACGCTTCACCGCCTTCTTCTCGAACGTCTTTCTGCCATTCCGGGCGTCCGATCGGCTGCACTCTGCCAGACGCCGCCGATTAACGACGGAGCTTGGAGCTCAAACATTTCCTTGTCGGGTTACACGCCTGCGCCTAAAGAAAACATGGTGTCGAATTTGAATCGGGTCTCGGGACAGTTCTTTGAGACTGCTGGGATTCAGATTGTCGCCGGACGTCCGATCAGGTCCGACGACAACGCAAGCAGTGTGAAGGTTGCTGTCGTGAGCGAGACCATTGCGAAGCGGTACTTCCCACGAGGAGACGCTGTTGGCCACCTTCTGAAGATTGAGATTAAGTCGGTGGCAGGCCCATGGCAAATTGTCGGCATCGCGAGAACTACCAAGTCCGGCAACCCGCGCGACACCGATCCAGTCCGGATGACGTACATTCCGCTGGCCCAGATTGAACCGTTCTTGCCTGCAGCTGTAGCTTCCACCGGGACCACTGCCAAGCCTGGCCGGCGTCAGGAAAACGGGGACGCCTACGCCTCTACAGTTCTTCTTCGTACAGCGGGCGATCCCGCCAAAACCATCGCCGCTCTCCGCTCCACCGTTGCAGCTATCGATCCCAATCTGCCACTACTCCGGATCACGACGATCGAAGAACGGGTTTCGAACCTGATCTCCCACGATGAACTGATCTCGGCGCTCACAGGTGTTTTCTCTGTCCTGGCCATGTTGTTGGCGGCCATCGGTCTTTACGGCGTATTGAGTTACACTGTGGCGCGCCGCACAAATGAGATCGGTATCCGGCTTGCCCTGGGAGCGCAGACCTCTGACGTTACGCAACTGATACTCGGGGAGTCTTTGCTTTTGCTGGCGATCGGCGCATCCTCCGGTCTCGTCATTGCCTGGCTTGCGACGGGGTTCATTAAGCAGCAACTATTTGGGCTGGGCGCTCTTGACCCACTTACTTTCCTGGCCGCCCCGTCGGCGGTGGCCGGAGTAACAATGCTGGCCAGTTGGCTGCCCGCGCGGCGCGCCGCAAAAGTCGACCCGGTGACCGCCCTTCGCGCCGATTGAACGCGCCGATCCGGCGGGTCGCATTGTATCTAAAGTTTTTCCGGTTCCGGTGGATCGTCTACTTGTACATTGATAAAAAATGGCGCTTTGGTAAGTTACTCGTCCCTAGTCGCCAAGGGTTTAGTAATCGAGGTTTCATAGGCACCGGACCAAGTGCGCCTGGACTCGGAGCCAAAAAAGAAAGCAACTGGGTCTTATCTTAACGCTTATGGTGGCAACCCCGTGGCAACCCCATAAGCGCTATGACAAGGCCGCACCATGGCGGACGGGCTTTTCGAGGTTGGAAATTGTGGCCAGTTTAGTTTGCTAAAACGAAGAGCAAGGTTAAAGATATGAAAACGTTCAAACACGAATGGATTCTCGATCCATTTGCCGATCAGCCGAGCTTCTTTACCAAGAGTATGTTCGGTGGGCTGGCCGCATACCTTTTCCAGCGTCAAATGCTCGTGCTCGTTGAGCCAACGAAATCCGGTCGCTGGAAGTGGCACGGAGTTTTGGTCTGTACGGGCTACCAACATCAAGCTTCCATTCAGGCCGAGTTCCCGGCGCTAATGCCGCATGAGGTCCTGCGAAAGTGGCTTTTCATCGATTCGACCCACGAAGATTTCGAATCCACCATGGAAGGCGTGGCCAGACGTGTAGTAAGCAATGACCCGCGTTTCGGCATCTTGCCTAAAAGCGCAAAGGGCGCGGATGCGAGCCGCCAGACAACAAAGAAACCCCACTAAGGATTTGGGTGGCGCGCTCGATGCCGGGCCCGTTTTGCGCGAGTTCCTTAAGAGTCCGAAGCCGAAGAGCTGAAAGCTCAGCGGGACGCAGCATGCCCTAAATCAGAGCAGTGCGGCTGCCGGTCTGGAACTCATGTCTCGGTCCCGAGAGTGCGGTCGGGGGCAATGGTCTCGCAAACTCGCCTCCCTACGATAGCTGACTCTGGCCCAATCAGCCCTCATCCCGAAGGACTGTCATTGGGTCGACGCGAGCTGCCCGGTTCGCGGGAATCCAGGCCGCCAGGATGCCAACAAGAGTCATCAGGACGCAGGCGACTGCGAGCGCCGCTGGGTCTAGCGCGGATACCTGGAACAAGAGACTCTTCAGAACCCTGGTCAGCGCAAAGGCTCCAGCAAGTCCGCCGGCAAGTCCGACGATGAGCATCGATAAGGCGCCGCGCAAAATATGTGCCAGGACGTTGCCCGAACTCGCACCCACCGCCATGCGGATGCCGATCTCGCGGCGCTGCTGCGTCACCGCATGCGCCAGAACGCCGTAAAGCCCAAGCGCGGCCATCAGAGCGGCAACAACGGCAAAGGCACCCACCACCCAGGTGGGTTGCCTCGCCCAAAGCACACTCTGCTCCTTGACCTGTTTCATGGTCATCACGTCACCCAGGGCAAGATTGGGATCGATTTGCCGAACTGCTTCTCGAATGGCAGGCATTGCCGCCGCCGGTGCGCTGAGCGTGCGAATTACCAGTTTGATGTCCTGCTGCGGAGACTGGGCCAAGGGCATATAGGCTACCAGTTCTGGTGGCGCGTTCAATCCGGCTGTGCGCTCGCTGCGAATGATTCCCACGATCTGGACCTTCACCAACGCCTCCGGGATTGGGCCGTAGCCAGGCACATCGATGCCAACCATCCTCCCAACCGGATTTGCGATTCCCAGTGTTTTTGACAAATACCGGGCCACCTCCTGATTGATGACCACAACCGGCGGAGCGCCCGCGCGATCCGTATATTCAAGTCCGCGCCCGGCCTCGACCGGAATCTGCAGCGTTCGGAAATACCAGGAATCGACAAATTTCAGGCGAACCAGGAGTGGTTCCTGCACCTCTGGCAAGCGCATGTATTCGCCCCATTGCACACCTTGAAGAGGTAGGCCCTGCGAGACGGATGCTTGCTCCACGCCGGGCACAGCCTGGAGGCGCTGAACCACGGTTTCGTAGAATCTGGCAGCGCTTCGCGGAGACGGGTATGCCGACGATGGAAGATCGATTGACATTGTAATAACGCGGTCTATTCGTACGCCGGCGTCGACTTCCTGAAGTCTCTCCAAACTCTTGAATAGGAGCGCCGCACCGCAGATCAGTACGACGGAGGCAGCGACTTCACCAATGACAATTGTGCGGCGAACCGTCGCGCTCGAACCTGATGATCCACGTGCCGCCTGATTCAACACGTTCGAAAGACCTCCAAAAGAAGTCCGCAACGATGGAAGCAAGCCCGTCAAGATCAGGACGGCCATCACCGCGGCCGCCGCGAACCCAAGGACGCGCAGATCCATGCTGAGATCGGCGGTGAACGGCAGCGTCGCACGCACCAGCGGAGTAAGGGCATGAAGCAGCAATGCACCTAAGGCGACACCCGCCGCGCCTCCAAGAAGACACAGGACGAAGCTCTCGGTGAGCAACTGCACGATCAAACGGCTGCGGCTGGCGCCCAAAGCGGCCCTGACCGCCATCTCCTTGCGCCTGGTTGTTCCTCGTGTCAGCATCAGGTTCGCCACGTTTGCGCAGGCGATGAGCAACACCATCAAAACTGCCCCAAACGCCAGGTAGATCGAACGGCGTAGGGTGTCCCCAACCAGCAACCGGGCGAACGGTTCCACAGTGAAGCCCCAGTCCTTCTGGTAAATGACCGCATTGAGACTGGCCCTCAACATGGTCATCTTCGCCCGTGCCTGCTCAATGGTCACGCCAGAGCGCAGTCTCGCGATGGGGGTCAGCCAGTGCTGACCTCTATTCATCTGATCGGGCGCAAAGATCATCGGCTTCCAGAAGACAGCGTCATCGCGATCAAAACTGCCTGTGGGCAGAACTCCAATGATCCTGTGCGGTTCGCCGTCGAGTACGAGTTCGCGTTTGAGGATGCCAGGATCGCTCGCAAACTGCGTCCGCCAGAACGCGTTGCTCAGCACGACGACCCGTGCTGCTCCTGGCTGATCTTCTCCCCGTGCAAACGTCCGCCCGATTTGTGGCCTCACACCGAAGACCTGAAAGTAATCCGCCGACACCTCCTTGCCTGAAACGCGAATCGGATCGCCGCCGGTCGCCATTGTTACCTTTTCATTGTTTTCGACAGATACGGCGTCGAAGAGATCGTCCTGCCGCTTCCAGTCCAGAAAAGTAAGTGTCGTTGTGCCGTTGTGCCCCTGCGGAGTGGATTCCCACAGTCTCACCATCCGCTCCGGCTCTGGGAACGGCAACGGTTTTAGTAGCACCGCGTCAACGATACTGAACATCGCCGAGTTGGCGCCGATGCCGAGGGCGAGCAATCCAATGGCGACCACGGCGAATCCAGGGTCCCGCGCCAGCGAACCCATCCCGTACCGAAAATCTCTCACCAGATTCTCCATCCACGGCACGCTGCGGTGATCGCGATGATCTTCCTTCATCTGTTCGATTCCTCCGAAATTGCGCCGGGCCGCTTGACGCGACTCCTCCGGAGTCAGACCGGCTGCCCTGGCATCGAGCTCTGCCAGTTCCAGATGAGCAAGGATCTCATCGTCCACCTCCTGGTCGAGTTTCCTTCGCCGGAACAGAGCTAGCAGGCGGCCTGGCATCGAGTGCAGCTTCATGACTCAGCCTCCAAGAACCGGGCCACCAGGGCAGTCGCTCTTTCCCAGCTCGCAATTTCGATGCTGAGTTGCTTCAACCCTGCCTTGGTCAGCGAATAGAACTTCACCTTGCGTTTTGTCTCCGAGATCCCCCATTGGGTCCGAATCCAGCCCTGTTGTTCCAGCCGCATGAGGGCGGGATAGATCGACCCCTGGTTCAATCGCACCAGATTCTCAGCGACCTGTTCGATTCTTCTAGCGATGCGGTAGCCGTGCATCGGCCCCAGAGTAGCTAGCGTTTTCAGAATCAATAGATCCAGCGTTCCGTAGGGTACGTCTGCCTTTTCTTTAGACATGTTGGCTGTCCACACCTACATACTACATGATCCTACCGGTAGCCTGCCAACGCCTAGGTTGCATACCCGGACGGGCCTCCGCCGCGGTCCAGGGGGACCTCCCTAATGCGCCCGCAAAATGGCATCACTTTAATGTCGCGCACGAATTCCGGTCATTCATTCTTCCGACATCCTTTAAACGGTATACTGAATCGCTATGAATCGAAATGAATTCCTCCGGTTGGGCGGATCAGCGCTTGCTTCGCTCGCCATTCGCCCCTTCAGCGTGGCAGCTGCGCCAACGGATTCGAAGTTCTATTTTGCGATCATCGCCGATTCGCACATCATCGATCGGTACTACAAGGGTCCAGAGAGCAATCGGGAAGACACGGAGTCGATGTTCAAGACAGCCGAGAGATTGGAATCGGCACGCGATGTAATCGATAGTCTGACACCGCGCATGGAGCAAGTGTTCCTGGTCGGCGATTACTTCCACAACTATCCTTCGCCCGATATTGATTTTTACTTCACGCACGAGACGCGCATCGATCACGCGAAGGCGATTACAGATAAGTTCCACGCTCCGGTGCATGTCGGGTTTGGAAATCACGATTACTGGGCGAAAGGCATGCCGCGCGAGACGTCACACGAGCTTTTCCGGCGTAAGTTGGGCCTGAAGCCCTACTATTCCGTCGAATATCGCGGATGGAAGTTCATCCACTTGAACAATTTTCTCGGAGATACGTGGAACTACGGCAACGCGCGTTTCAATCCGTCGCAGGGTTCGCTCGGCGAAGAACAATTGAATTGGTTCGAAGCGGAACTCGAACAACAGAAGCCTTCGTTTGTGTTTATTCACTACCCGCTAATCATTGTCGAAACTGCCGAGATAAAGGATTACGGGGTGCACGCGCTGATTAAGAAGCATCGCGACTCAATCCAGCGCGTCGTTTCCGGCCACTGGCACAAATGGTTCGAATTCGGCCGTTCGTATGGTCCTCCGCATCTGGTGATGGCCGCAACCCGCTACGATCCGAACGCTTACCTCATCGTTGAGGCCGATACGAAAAGCGTTACGCACCAATTGCTCAATATCGATCTTGTGGACTGGAACACGCACTACAGTAAGGCATATAAATCGAGAGTGTAAGAGCTATCCGACGTTAGTGGACGAGGACGAGGTACAAGGCCATGCCAAGTCCCACAGCGGCAAGGAGCAGGCCAAGCGCAACGGCTTCTCTGGAGATTCGTCCAGCCCTCCATGTCCCAGAACTCAACTCATGAACAAGTTGGACATGGCGTACAACGGCACTTACGTTTACGACCACACCCAGCCCTACCAGCGCGACACCGGACCATACGGAAAGGCTTGTAGCGGGAGCGGAAAGGTGAGCCTTTCCCGAACCCAGTTCGCGCAAGAAGAGGCCAAAGCGACTCACGGCAAAGCCAACGCCGATCAGACCGAGGCCAGTCCTGAGCCAGGCGAGGAACGTTCTCTCGGCTGCAAAATAGACACGCGGATCCTGTTCTGCCGGTTGGTTCATAGTCGGATTGTAACGGTCTGGGACTCGTTTAGCGGAGTAGGTCTTCTAACTGGATTCGCGTTTCGGTTCCGGCATCACGATATTTCACGATGACGGGTGTGTACAGCGAGACGCCCCATTCCTTGCCAGGGCCAGAGGTGACGGCGCGCGAACCGGCGACTACGACCGCTTCCGCGGGGATGACCAGAGGCTGCGTTTCCGTGGCTCGATGCACCACGCCGCGCACGAGATCGTAAACAGGCGTCGATCGATTTACGATGGTTCCACTGCCCAGAACAGCGCGGCTTTTAATAACTGTCCCTTCATAGACGCCGCAATTCCCGCCAATCAGGACGTCGTCTTCGACAATGACGGGCAATGCGCCGACCGGCTCCAGCACGCCGCCGATTTGGGACGCGGCCGAGATGTGACAGTTCTTGCCGATTTGCGCACAGCTTCCGATGAGCGCGTGGGAATCGACCATCGTTCCATCGTCCACATACGATCCCACGTTGATGTACATGGGCGGCATGCAGGTAACGCCGCGGCCGACATAGCAGCCGTCACGAATGCTGGAGCCGCCGGGAACAATGCGCACCCCGCTATTGACAGTGAACGTCTTCAGCGGATAGGTCGACTTATCGAAGAATCCGCCGTCCATCGCGACAATTCCGCCGATACGGAAACCCAGCAGAATGCCTTTTTTCACCCAACTATTCACGCGCCATCCAGTGGGCTCGGTAGGATCGGGAACGGCCGAACGGATCGCGCCTTGGTTCAGGAGAGCGCGGAAACGTTCGAATAGATCGCGGTCTGCGACAGTGTAGTGTTCAGGTTTGGCTTCAAACAGGCGCTCGATTTCCGGCTGCAGTTCGCTCAAAGGCGGACTCCGGCAACCAGCCCGAGTTCTTCAAGAATGCCTTCAATCTTCGCTTGCGAGGCGGGTTGTGGGAGAACCAATGGCAACCGCCAGACGGGCTCGATGAGTCCCATGCGCGCCATGGCGAACTTGACTGGCCCGGGGCTGGACTCGATGAAGTTCACTTCCATTAGCGCTTGATATTTGCGCTGCAGTTTGCGCGCTCTCTCATAATCGCCGCGGAGTGCGGAGTGGGTGAGTTGGACAAATTCTGCTGGAATCTGATTCGCCACAACCGAGATGATGCCATGGCCACCGAGAGCAACGATGGGAATCGTCACCGCATCGTCGCCCGATAGCACCAGGAACGAATCGGGAACACGAGCGAGAATGCTGGAGACTTGCGAAACGCTTCCGGAAGCCTCTTTGATGCCGATAATGTTAGGAATGGCGGCGAGGCGGACGACGGTCGCTACGTCGATATTGACGTTGGTGCGCGGCTGAACGCTGTAGAGGACGATGGGCAGCGACGTCGAGTTCGCGATGGCCTTGAAGTGCTGGAACAGGCCTTCCTGCGTGGGCTTGTTGTAATACGGGGTCACCGACAAGATGCCGGCGACCCCGAGTTTTTCGAGTTCGGCGATCATCGACACGACTTTGGCTGTGTCGTAGCCGCCAGCGCCCGCGAGTACCGGCACGCGACCGACGGCTTCTTCAACTGTGACCTCTACAACGCGTATATGTTCGTCGTGAGTCAGGGTGGGGCTTTCACCGGTAGTGCCGCAGGGAACGAGAAAATCGATTCCAGAATCAATCTGCCGGCGGACGAGATCGCGCATTGCCCTCTCGTCGAACGTTAGATCCCGCCGGAAGGGAGTTACTAATGCGGTTCCGCAACCTTTGAACATAATCAATCTCCTAAGTTGGTTTTATGCCGAAGAGGACATCTTCGAAAGTGAAGACGCCTTTGCGGCCGATGACCCAACGAACGGCCTTCAACGCCCCGTGAGCAAAGCCTTCGCGATTGCGCGCGGTGTGCCGCAAAATTATCGTATCAGCGGCGGAATCAAAACCGATCTCGTGCGTACCGGGATGCTGGCCGGCGCGATTGGAAGCGATATCAATCCGCTTGGTGTAGCCGTGCTCTTGCATGCTGTGAACCAGTTGTAGCAAAGTGCCTGAACGCGCGTCCTTCTTCTGATCGTGATGAATTTCCCAAGCCCATGCACCGTATGACTCTTCATCGCGTAGCAGCTCAGCAGCGAGCGCAACCAGCTTTCGGAAAACGGCAACGCCCGTTGAAAAATTGGGGCTATAGACCAGTCCTGAGCCGGATTCGTCGACCAGTTGCTTTACTTGCGGCAGGTGATCGAGCCAGCCGGTGGTGCCGCAAGCAGTGGGCATGCCGAGTTGCGCCAGGGCCTTGAGGTTCGACACGGCGGCTTCGGGCGTAGAGAATTCGATAGCGGCGTCGATGTTCTTGAATGCCGCCTGCGTGATGCCGCTGGCGTTTGGGTTTGACGATTCATCGAGCCGGAGAACAACTTCGAAGTTGTGTTGAGGTGCTAGTTGTTCGATAAGACGGCCCATTTTGCCGTAGCCGACGAGAGCGAGCTTTTGTGGGGTGGTCATAGCAGGATTAATAGCCGCGGATGAACGCTGATAAACGCGGATAAAAAAATTCATATCTGCGGCCAAGACTTGGCTTGAGACAGATTGACTTCAAGAGGCACATAGATTTTGGCCGCTCATGAGTACAGATGATCGCGAATTGCTTGATTCGCTTACGGAGCAGGTGATTGGCGCGGTTTTTGAGGTATCCAACACGCTCGGAGCTGGGTTTCTGGAGAAGGTCTACGAGCGCGCCCTGCTTTGGGAGTTTGGTCTGCGTGGGTTGCGCGCCGTCGCGCAAGCATCGTTTCCTGTGAAGTATAAAGACCATTACATCGGAGAATATTTTGCGGACATTCTGGTTGAAGATATCTTGCTTGTCGAGCTCAAATGCGCGGAACGCCTCACGAATGAACATACCGCGCAATGTCTCAACTATCTGCGAGCCTCTGGTAGGAAACTTTGTCTTCTGATCAATTTCCAGAAGCCCAAAGTCGAATGGAAGCGGGTCGCTCTTGGGTTGCAAGATCTGCGGCTCATTCATTTCTCTCAGTCAAACACGGCCGGGTCCAGCTCGGCAAAGAATTCATCGTGAAGCGCTTTGACGGCTTGGGATAGCTCGGCATTCGAGACCACGAATCCCAGGTTAAGCAAAGACGCTCCCTGAGAAATCATACGAATATTGGTTTGGCGCAGCACTTGAAAGGCGCGGCCGGCAATACCGGGCGTGTGCCGTATGTTTTCACCGACCAGGCAGATGATTGCCAGGTCTTTCTCCAGACTCACTTCTGAGAATCGCTCTAGTTCCTGCGAGATTGCTGGAAGGTGCTCGGTATTTTCGATGCTGAGGGAAACGCTAACCTCGGACGTCGAGACCATGTCAACACTAGTTTCATAGCGATCGAAGATTTCA
Organism: Bryobacteraceae bacterium; assembly: GCA_036272835.1. GTDB lineage: Bacteria > Acidobacteriota > Terriglobia > Bryobacterales > Bryobacteraceae > Bog-105. Next base: position 64,372 of record DATAXY010000002.1, on the reverse strand, counting down.
AAGATGCGCCGCAGGAAGCCATGGGCCATCAACATGCGCGTCGAACGGATATTCAGGATGGTGATCTCTCGTTTGCAAGAGATAGATTTGACGGCGTTCTTGCAAGGAATCGGAATAGCAGAGATCCTGGTTCCTGGTGCGTCAGGGCGGCGCGAATTTAAGATCAACACGGGGATGTTTTTGGCAACCGCCGGCATTACGGTGGATGGATGCAGAACTTTCGCTCCGAAATAGGCGAGTTCCGCGGCTTCGGCGAAGGAAATGCTTTTCACGCGATGACCGCCAGGGAGAATACGCGGGTCCGCAGTGAGCATGCCGTCCACGTCGGTCCAGATCTGAATCTCCTCAGCGTCGATTCCGGCCCCCACTAGCGAGGCTGAGTAATCGGATCCACCACGGCCGAGGGTAGTGGTGTGACCGTCCTCCGTAGCGCCGATGAAGCCGCCCATCACAACGACGGACGATTCGGCGACAGGGCGAACGCGCTCCGCGAGCAGGGCATACGTTTCGTCCAGTAGCGGCTGCGCTTGCGTGAAGCGGTCGTCTGTCAGAATCACGCGGCGCGAGTCGACGTGTTCGGTGCGTATCCCGGCCGCGCGGAATGCAAAGGCAATAATCAGGCTCGAGAGACGTTCGCCGACGCTGGCGATGGCGTCGGTAGATCGTGGCGATAATTCACCGACGATCGCAAGCCCCTTGACGAGTTCCTCCAGCCACTCGAAATGGCTGCGAATGAAGCGGTCGAGTTCAGCGGCTGCGGAACCGGCCAGTGCCAAGCCATCAACCAGATGATGACCACGCAAATCATCGATGATCGCAAGCGCCTGATCGCGGCGGCCGGCAGCGGCTTCATGGGCGGCGGCAAGCAGTTTATTCGTGGTCTTGCCCATGGCGGAAACCACCACCACCGGGCGGCGGTGCTGCTCCCGGGAGACGATCCCGGCGACTCTGATAATGGCTTCTTTCGATTCGACGGAACTGCCGCCGAATTTCATCACGATCATTGAGCTAGTCGAGATAGCCTTCAGAAATCATGAGTTCGGCATTCAATACGGCCACGCCCGCTGCGCCGCGAATCGTGTTGTGCCCGCATGCGACAAACTTTGAGCCAAGCACCGGGCACTCGCGGACGCGCCCGACGAAGACGCTCATCCCGTTTTCGCGGGACGCATCGCGCCGGGGCTGCGGACGATCCTGTTCCGGCATGTAGACCACGGGTTTCGGGGGAGCGCTTGGCAAATTACGCTGCTGCGGGAGCGGATGATATTCCGCGTAGGCATTGAGAAGATCCTGAACGCCAGGCTTGGTTGAAAATTCGACTGATGTGGCAACCATATGGCCATCGGCCACGGCTACGCGATTGCATTGGGCGCTGACGCGAGCTGCAAGCGGCGTGACTCGATTATTCGCAAAGACGCCCAAAATCTTCTGAGTTTCCTGCTGCATCTTCTCCTCTTCGCCACCGATGAAGGGGACCACGTTGCCGAGTATGTCGAAGGAAGGAACGCCCGGATAGCCCGCGCCCGAAACGGCCTGCATGGTGGTGGCAACCACTCGCTCAATGCCAAAGCCCGCGAGCGGCGCGAGGGCCATGGTCAGGACGACGGTGGAACAGTTTGGATTGGTGACGATTGCGCCCTTCCAACCGCGATTCTTCTGTTGGATGGGAATGAGCGAGAGATGACCGGGATTGATTTCCGGCACCAACAGCGGCACGTCGGCATCCATGCGATGGTTGCGCGAGTTGGAGACGATAAAATGACCGGCGCTGGCAAAGGCGCGCTCAATTTCGGTAGCGACGGACGCATCCATCGCCGAGAACAGAAGGCGCGGCGCATTCCCCGGCTGGGAATCGCTGACAGTGATTTCGGCAGCGCCCGCCGGCATATCGCCATCGAGTCGCCAAGCGGTGGCATCCTTCAATTTTCTTCCGGCGGACCGATCGCTCGCACCCAGCCATGTGAGCCGGAACCAGGGGTGCCCTTCGAGAAAGCGGATGAAATGCTGGCCAACCATGCCAGTTCCGCCGAGAATTCCAACTTCAATAGGTCTCATAGATGTTGTCATTGAGAGAGCCGTTCCACCATCCGCCGATAGATGCCGATGGCTTCGAGTAATTGCGTCTTTTCAATTCGTTCTTCGTTGGTGTGGGCCACATGGATACTGCCGGGACCGATGAGAAAAGGCTGACCCCAGGTTCCATTGAAGGCGGGAATGTCGGTGGTGAAAGCAACGACCGTGGTCGGGAGGCCATCGAGTGAACCCAGGCGAACGGCGGGGATAAACAGCACCTCGGAAGCTTCGGCATCGGGCCGGGCCGCTTCTGCTATCTGTTGACGAAGTTGAGTAACGTCGCCCACCACGCGGATGAAGATTTCGGCGCGAGCATCGTCTGGAATTACGTTGGGCGCGCGGCCGCCGCCGATGACGCCGATATTAAGGGTGCTCTTGCCCAGGACTTCGTCAACAGGAAATTCGATCTTGCGAATGCGCCCCAGGGCATCCAGGAGCTTTTCAATTGCCGATTCACCCAACTCCGGATAGGCGGAATGGGCCATGCGGCCGTGGGCGATGAGTTCATAGCGTAGCGCTCCCTTGGAGCCGAGAGCCAGCTTGTTTTCGGTGGGCTCGCCGTTGACGATGAACCGGCTGCCGCGCGGAGTGCGAGCGGCCAGCAGGGCCCCGGCGCTGTTACGTTCCTCACCGACAACGAAGAGCAAGCCTAAATTTCGCTTGCCCGCGGTTAAGAGTTGCTCGGCGGCGGTGATCATGGCGGCGATGATGCCCTTGGTATCGCACGCGCCCCTGCCCCAGATAAAATCGCCGTCTTCGCGGGAAGGAATGAAAGGAGGGACCGTGTCCAAGTGGGTGGACAACGTGACGATGGGATCGCCGAAATGCACGAAGAGGTTATCGCGATCCGGTTCGACCGGCATGCGTTCTACGTTTCCACTGAAGCGCTGAGCGAGACTGGTTAGCTGGTCGAATAGAAATTTACCGATCTCTCCTTCGTTCGGGGTGATGGACTCTATGTCGATCAGCTGCCGTGCTAGCTCAAAAACGTGCATATCCCCAATCATGAAGGAGAGGCGTTCGCGCGAGGACGCGGCCGGTTGCCGCTCCGATTGCGCTCCATTCATCGCCCAGCGGCGTAAGGCCGAAGCGTGGATGACAGTGGGCGGGTATTCTCCCGAAACGTCAGGATAGCATTGCGCCGCCGCAGGCCTGGGACGCCCCGGGATATCATCGGGGTAGGCAAGCGGAATAGCTCTAAACGGCAAAGACTTCACGACCAGATTTCGGAATGTTCGAGACCGTACCCACGTCGCCGCCGAAGGAACCGGCGCTTTCGCGCCGCGAGCCCCTGATTGTTGAACCGAGCTTTCTGGCGCGCAATTTCTGGCTGCTCCGGAGGGCGGTAATTGCGGCGGCAGAGGACAATTGCTTCAGCATTTCCAAGGGCGCCGCATATTCGTTCCTGCTTTCACTCTTCCCGGTGCTGACCACGCTGGCCTATCTGCTGGTACAGGCGCGAGCACGCCAGGAAGTGCACGTCCTCAGCACCTTCATTCGCGAAGTGGTGCCGCCGGGGACCGAGGACCTGTTGATTTCGCGCCTCTATGGCTCCGGTTCGAAGCCCATTTCGCTGTCCGTTGTAGCGATCATCGTTTCAGTCTGGGCCGGGTCGGGCGCCATGATGAGCCTGATGGAAGGCTTCCAGGCCGCCTACCGCATCCCATCTGGCAGGCCTTTTCTGAAGCAGCGGGCGATGGCGATTTTCCTGCTCTTCATCGCGGCGATGCCGGCAATATTAGCTTCGGCGCTGATCATTTTCGGCTACCGCAGCGAGGCCGCTCTGCTGCATTGGATTCCCCCCGACCTCGGCGCCGAAGAAATCAGCGTTCCAGTGCGAGTGGTTTGGCGTATTGGCCGGTATTTCATATCGTTTGGGGCGACCACGCTGGTAACCGGGCTACTGTATTATTTCGGGCCTAACTATCGGCCCGAGCAAAAGCGACGATCGGGAGTGACTGGCTCCCGGTTCGCGCGAGTCTGGCCGGGCGCTATTCTGGCTACGGTGCTGTGGTTACTGGCCACGGCCGGCTTCGCGTGGTACGTCGGCCACCTGGGACACTACAACATCTTTTACGGCAGTTTGCAGGCGGTTGTGGTGCTGCTGATCTGGCTTTACCTGGTTGCATGCATCGCGATGATCGGTTGTGAGTTCAACGCGGAGCGGGAGCGGATCGACGAACTGCCGGAAAAGCTGTGAGATTGCAGAGGCAGGTTCTTGCCTCTGCCTTTGGGAATAATCAACGCCCTCACCCCAACTCGTGAATCCGTTCGGTGAGACGCAGTTTTGGCGAGAGACTCATGATCGCGGCGCGCAACGCTTGTGGACCCGATCGCATTGCGATGTGAATAACCCGACTCAGACATGGGGATCGTTGGCCGGTTGCAAGTATGTCAAAATGCTTGCGTGCTGCGGCGTTTGACAGAGCGCGAAGAGTGGAAGTTTTTTAGCGTGCTGCCGCGAGCGAGCGCGGGTTTGGCGACAGCGTGGTGGGTCGGCCTGTTGTTGCTGGGCGGGCTGCCCGCGGCTTTCGCAATCGCGATGGGCATTCTCATTGGCGCTGTGCGCGGCGGCCATTCTCTGGTGATGCCGCTCGTGTTGGCCGGTGGCATTTTTCTTCTTCTCCAGGTGCTCAATCCGATCCACCGCGCCGTCAGCTCGAATCTCGGCGACCGCACGGCGGCATGGCTCTATGACCGGTTAACCGAAGCGTGCGTTCGGCCCCCTGGCATCGGGCACTTGGAAGACCCCTCCCTTACCACAGACCTCACGGTCGCGCGTGATTTCGATCTGGGAATGACAGGTCCGCCCCTCTCGGTAGCGATGGATTTCATTGCCAGCGGCATGATCACAATGGTGACGGGACTCGCCTCAGCAGCCATCATTGCGGCTTATCATTGGTGGGCCAGCGTTGTTCTCGCAGGCTCCTGGCTTGCCACCCATTACCTATTGCGCGAAAGCGGCGTCTGGTACGACCGGAATACCGCCGAGGTACGAGGAGCACAACGCCACGCCGAGTACGCCTATCGGCTGGCAGTTGACCCCCCGGCGAGCAAGGAACTGCGCCTGTTTGGTCTCGCCCGCTGGACGCTGGATCACTTTGTGCAGCGACGCACGCGATTGCATGAGTTGCAGTATGCAGCGACGCGCATGAGAGAGCGCCCACTGGCGGCCAGCATCTTGCTGGTGGTTGCCGCGAACGTGGCCGTTTTCTGGTCCATTTCAAGCGCGGCGGCCGGCCGCCAAATCAGCCTCGAAGAAGCCGTGATATTTCTGCAAAGCGCCGTTGGGGTTTCGGCAATCGCGTTCGGCGGCTTGAATTGGGCTCTGAATGGAGCGTCCGCACCGGTTGTGGCCGTACTGCGGTTGCGAGAAACGACAGAGCGAGTTGGCAAACTTCCCGTCGGCAAAGATGCCGCAACGGGCAAGCCTGCGTATGAGATCCGTCTGCGGGATGTGACCTTCTCTTATCCGGGTGGCGCGCCTGTATTGGAACAGTTCGATTTGACCATTCCTGCCGGCACATCGCTCGCGATCGTAGGGCAGAACGGGGCAGGGAAAACGACCATCGCGAAGTTACTGTGCCGTCTCTATGATCCGCAGAAAGGAATGATCGAAATAGACGGCGTGGACCTGCGTAACTTCGATCTGGAGTCCTGGCGCTTGCGGATCACAGCAGTTTTCCAAGACTTCATTCGTTTCGAGTTGCCGCTGCGAGACAATGTGGCGCCCAGGGGTGCACCGGATCGCTTGATCTATGAAGCGCTGGAGGCCGCGGGCGCGAAGAACTTCGCTTCTTTGGACACGGTTCTTGCCAAAGGGTACGCAGGTGGAACGGATCTGTCCGGCGGTCAGTGGCAGCGCGTAGCATTGGCAAGAGCTCTGGCCGGCGTGAAGATGGGCGCAGGCGTAGTGTTGCTCGATGAGCCCACGGCTCAACTCGATGTGCGCGGCGAGGCCGAGATCTTCGAGCGGTTGCTCGCGGCCACGCGACACTGCACCACCCTCTTGATCTCGCACCGATTCTCCACAGTCCGCCGTGCCGATCGCATTTGCGTTCTAGAGCACGGACGCGTGGTCGAACTAGGTACACACGACGAATTGATGGCCCAGGCCGGCCGGTATCGGACGATGTTCGACCTTCAGGCCCAACGGTTTCAGGAAGCGGATGAGGGGGGCGCTGCATATGAAATCCTCTCGTAACGGCGCACCGCGCAAATGGGGAGTCGCTATCGAACCCCTACCGCCCACACTTTCTTCTATGTGGCGGCTGTGCAAACTCGGGTATCGGCACGAGCGGCGCCTGATGATCTTCTCATTGATTCTGTCGCAACTGGCAGTCCTGCCGGCAGCTTTGCTGCCGCTCTGGCTGGCGTTCCTAGGCGAGGGCGTCATTCGCCACCGGACGAGTCTCGTGCTCGGCGCCGCAGTGGGAATGGCCGTGACCACTGCCGCTAGCTGGTTCATGATCACGATCAGCACGCGCGTGCAGCGGCGGTTCCGCGACAAGGTGACGATAGCCCTCGAAGCGCACGTGGCGTATCTGCAAGCCTCGATCGTGTCGGTCGCGCATCACGAGCGGCCGGAGTATCTGGACCGGCTCTCAATGCTGCGTAACCAGGTGTTCGTGCTCGATCACATGTACATGTCGCTCTTCACCACGGTTGGATGGCTGTTGCGCCTGGCCGTCACGATGGCGATGCTCGCGTGGGTGCATCCGGTGTTGCTTCTCCTGGGCGTGTTCGCGCTACCCACGGCAATCGCGTCATTCTGGAGGCCAGACGTGGAGCGGAAGGCCCAGGAGCGCGGCGCCCAGGCAGAACGGCTCTCACGGCATCTGTTCAATGTGGCAACGACAGCGGCGCCGGGTAAGGAAGTACGTGTCATCGGCATCGCAAATCAAATTCTGCGTGATCGCCGGGCAGCATGGGAGCGCTGGTATGGACCGATCGCACGGGCGCGTTGGGGCACGGCCTTGTGGAATGCGCTCGCTTGGGCGATTTTTGGTGGCGCCTATGCCGCGGCAATGGTCTTCGTCACATCGGGCATTCACGCCCCCACGGCACAGGTATTGCTGGTGCTTGCGGCTGGCGCGGGCCTGGCTGCTTACGTGCGGGCCGCAGTGGGCGAAATTGGATTCTTGCGCGGGTTCTGGGCCGATGGTTCGCGGCGACTTGCGTGGCTTGAGGACTATGCGGGGAAAGAGGCCGCCGCGGGCGATCTTGCAGCTCCGGCCGTACTGAGCGAAGGGATTCGATTCGATCGAGTTTCGTTTGCTTATCCTGGCGCCTCGCGTCTGGTGCTGGAGGACATCTCGCTGACCCTGCGGCCCGGCAGCGTCGTTGCGATCGTGGGTGAGAATGGAGCGGGCAAGACAACGCTTGTGAAGTTGGTCGCCAAGATGTATGAGCCCACGTCCGGCGCCATCCTCGTGGACGAAGTGCCTCTTTCTCGCATCGCTGCCAGCGATTGGCGCGGTCGGATGGCAGGCGCGTTTCAGGACTTCTTTCGCTTTGAATTTCGCGCGCGGCACACCATCGGTTTGGGCGATCTCGCCCGGCTCGAAGATGAGGTCGCGGTCGCCACAGCTGTCGAGTGGGCGGGCGCGGGCGACGTTATTGCGCGTCTTAAGTCCGGACTCGATACCCAATTGGGGCCGACATGGCCTGATGGAGCCGACTTGTCATTTGGACAGTGGCAGAAACTAGCCCTCGCGCGCGGATTCATGCGGAATGATCCGCTGGTGTTGGTTCTCGACGAACCGACCGCCGCGTTGGATGCTGAGACGGAACATGCTCTGTTCCAGCGCTACGCGGCCGCTGCGCGCGGCGAGAAGAGTAGAAACGGCCGAATCACGATATTGGTGTCGCACCGATTCTCTACGGTTCGAATGGCTGACCTGATTATCGTTCTGGACGGGGCCAAGCTAGTCGAATCGGGTACTCACGAAGAGCTAATCGCCAACCATGGTCCATACTCCGAGCTGTACACCATCCAGGCCGCCGCCTATCGATAATTCGCGGCAAGTTACAGCTCAGGATGATGCTGTGATGTCAAATTGACATCACAGCATCACCGAGTTACAATTCGATTATGCGGACGACCGTCGATCTCGATGAGGATATCCTGAGCGTGGTCAAGCATTTAACACAGGAACGGCAGCAAAGCCTGGGTCGCGTATTATCCGACCTGGTTCGCCAAGCCCTCCAGCCCGCAGCTCCGGTACCCGGCCGGCGTTCCGCCATTCCGGTGCTTCCAAGGAAGCCCGGCGCCCAGCCAGTTACCGCCCAAATGGTAAAGGATCTCCTGGAGACCGATCTCTAACTGTAATCGCGCAAAGCGGGCACAAACAGCGCTGCCCTCACGCTTATGGCCGCCCTTCTAGATGTCAACGCCCTGATCGCTCTTGTCGATTCCGATCATATCGGGCACCAGGCAATTCGAAAGTGGTTCACCGCAAATCACAAGTCGGGATGGGCGACCTGTCCTCTCACAGAGAATGGAATGGTGCAGGTTCTCTCACAGGAGACTTATCCGAGCGGCAAACGCACGCCGGCGGAGGTAATTCAAGTTCTAAACGCCCTGAAAGCGGCCTTTCAGGACAGCTATCAATTCTGGCCCGACGACATCTCGCTGGCGGACAGTGCGATCTTCGATAGTACGCTGGTGGCCGGAGCCCGGCAGGTGACGGATGTCTATCTGGTCGGCTTAGCTGCGAAGCAAAAGGGGACTTTCGTCAGCTTCGACCGCTCACTCGCATGGCAAGCCGTGCGGGGCGCATCTGCTCGCATGGTCCGACATCCCGGCTAGCCTATATAGGCTCTACGCGGATCGTGTGTCGCCGACGTGCGGGGCGAGGCGGGCGATCAGTTCGTCCTCAAAAGTGAAATCGGGCTTGTCGAACGTACGTTTCTTCAGGTAGGCGCGGTAGGTGTTTCGCAGGCCCTCCGTGAAATCCGTGGGGCGGAATCCCAGCATGCGTTGCGCCTTGGTAATCACTTCCGTGATGGCCGGGACATCGTAGTAGTAGCCGAAATACAGTTTGGAGCCGATCGCCTGGCCGCCAGCGCGATGAATACGCTCACGCGGGATAGAGATAAGTTGTGGATCCTTAACTCCGGCAACCTTGGCCAAGTCCAGTATCAATTCGTGCTGGGTGATGGCACGGGGATTGCCGGTGTTGAAAGCGTGCCCGGCGGCGTTGCGCAGTGCAATCACTTTCAGCGCAACGTCAACCAAATCGTTGACATATACAAATTGCATCAGCCGGTGGCCGTCGCTGGGCAAGATGATCGGCCTTCCGGCGCGGAGCCGGTCCCAGAAAAAGGCCTCGCGGTAATAGGGATTACCCACTCCGTAAACGAAGGGAGGACGAAGGGTCACCACAGGGAACCCGTCGCGCTGATGCATACGGAACAGCGCGCGCTCACTCATGGCCTTGTTGCGCACATACGGATCGGGGTGGTCGTCGGGTGCAAGCGCGTCGCCCTCGTGATGGTTTAAACCGTCTCCATACGCTGCAACGCTCGACATGAACACATACCGGCCGACTCTGCCATCGAAAATGTGAGCCGTTGCTTCTACCTGGGAGCCAGTCGTTCCGTTCTCCCAGTCGTACACGTTGTCGTAAACTATATCGAACCGGGTGTTGCCTACGGCGCGGCGCACGGAATCGGAATCGTTGCGGTCTCCGACCAGATTATGCACTCGCTTTCCGAAGTTATGACTTGGCTGTCGATGGAGTAAATAGATTTCATGCCCGTTTCGGATCAACTCGGTGACCAGCAGGCGCCCGTAGAACAGCGTGCCTCCGATTACGAGAATTCGCTTCGGCGGGATATCCGTTGTGCGAGCGCCAGTTGAATGCTGATCGTGCTGATTAGTCGTAATATTCGAGCCCGAGGTGCGTAATAAGGTCTTCACCCTGCATCCAGCGAAGAGTATTCTTCAGCTTCATCAGTTGGATGAAGACGTCATGCTCTGGATACAATTCTGGAGCCGTCATGGGCCCCTTGAAATAGAACGATAGCCACTCCTGGATGCCCTTCATCCCCGCCCTTTGGGCGAGATCCATGAAAAGAACTAGGTCGAGGACAAGCGGAGCGGCTAGAATCGAATCCCGACAGAGGAAATCGATCTTGATTTGCATAGGATAGCCAAGCCATCCGAAAATGTCGATGTTGTCCCAGCCCTCTTTCGAATCACCGCGAGGGGGGTAATAGTTGATACGAACGGCGTGGTAGAGGTCCTTGTATAGCTGCGGATACAGTTCCGGTTGAAGAATGTGTTCGAGTACCGAGAGTTTGGTTTCTTCCTTGCTCTTAAACGACCCCGGATCCTCGAGCACCTCCCCATCCCGATTGCCCAGAATGTTGGTGGAAAACCAGCCGCGCACCCCCAGCATGCGGGCCTTAAAGCCCGGCGCGAGCAGCGTCTTCATATACGTCTGTCCGGTTTTGAAATCCTTGCCGCAAATGGGAACGCGATTCTCTTTGGCAAGATCGAGCAAAGCTGGAACGTCGGTCGTAAGATTGGGCGCGCCGTTGGCGAACGGTACGCGTAGTTTCAGCGCGGCGTACGCGTAGATCTGGCTGGGCGCGATCTCGGGATCGTCGTTGCGGAGACCTTCTTCAAAGCTCTCGATTGTTTGGTGTACGGGGGCCGGTTTGTGAAATACTTCCGTCGAGCCGCACCAGATCATGACCAGCCGGTTGCAATTGTTGCGCTTCTTGAATTCCTGGATATCCTCCATCAGCGCTTCGGCCTTATCCATTTTCGTGCCCGCAGTCTTCACGTTCGGGCCATGTATACGCTTCACATAGTCATGGTCGAAAACGGCCTTCATGGGCTGGATCGCCGAGAGCGGTTCTTTTACTTGATCAAGCAGAGGACGCTCCAAAACATTCGCACGGACCGCCGCTTCGTACGCGTTGTCTTCAAAGATGTCCCAGGTTCCGAACGAAAGGCACTGTAATGGAGCGAGTGGGACAAACTCTTTGATACGCGGAATGCGGTTCTCCGTACGCTTACCTAGACGAACGGTACCTAATTGGGTTAGGGACCCCACAGGCTCACCCAATCCGCGCTTGACAGCTTCCACGCCGGCGATGAACGTCGATGTCACGGCGCCCATGCCGGGAATCAGAATACCGAGCTTGCCGCCGGCGGGCGCAATCGTAACATTTGGCTGCTTTGACACTCGTGAAAATCTCCTCGGAGGGCCGTTCAATAATCCAGGAAACCCTTGCAAAACACGCTACTTGGCGGCTTGGCTCGTGCGGCCCTACGATATACTAACATTCGGATGCCGCAGCGTGTCACCGCAACGATTTCGACGCTCGTGGTCGACGATGAAGAGCTTGCCCGCGAAGAACTTTCCTACCTTTTGAAGGATTTTCAGGAGATTGAGATCCAGGAAACGGCTTCGAATGGACTCGAAGCGGTAAAGCTGATCGACGAATTGGAACCCGACCTGGTGTTCTTGGACGTCCAGATGCCAGGGTTGGACGGGCTGGGTGTAATCCGCCGGGTTCGCGAGAGGGACGGCCATATTCCGCACTTCGTGCTGGTTACGGCATTTGATCAGTACGCGCTAGAGGCATTTCGAGTGGAGGCGCTCGATTACGTCCTGAAGCCGGTCGAGAAAGAACGGCTGGCCGAATCGGTAGCCCGTGCGCGGAAGATTGTCGAGGATCGGCAGCAGAACGAACCGAAATCGCTGGAGGCTCCCGTTTCGCCCAAAGGAATGCTGCAGCGGACCAAACTGCTGGTTCGGAGCAACAACCGGAACCTGATCGTCGACGCGCAGGACCTTATTTATGCGACCATCGACGACGGCCTGATTACGGTGGTCACGACGCATATCGAGGGGCACTCCAACTACCGAACGATCGAGGAACTGCAATCGAACCTCGATCCAAATCTCTTTTGGCGCGTGCATCGTAGTTTTCTCGTGAACATCAACCGGATTCGGGAGGTTGTTCCGTGGTTCAAGTCGAGTTTCCAATTGAAAATGGACGACAAAAAGCAAACCGAGATTCCGGTCAGCCGCATCCAGACGAAGCGGCTACGGGCGTTGTTGAAGCTGTAAGAAGCCCCGAATCAAGGCGTGGCCCAGTAACCTGCTTTGGCTGCGATTTGAAGCTTTCGGTCGTTTAGCTTGACTGTAATCCGTCGGAATTTCGCGTCCACTTTCGTGTTGCTTGGGACGTAGGCAATCGTGTACTCTTCGCGGCTATCTGCGAACGCCCTTCGAATGCCTTTCAGCAAATCGTTGCTGTTTTCGAAGAACTGCCCGCCGGTTTGCTTGGCCAACTGCGACATCGCATCTCCGTTGAACCACGCGACACTCATCTCTTCGTGCACGACGGACGATGGCGCTCCCGGGCTGTCTGCACCCAGGCCAGTCCCGGGCACTTCCGCACTTGTGTAGAGCCCCCGCGAGTCGATGGTGTAAAAACGAACGTCGTAGCGTACCGCCAGCCTGAGAATGCCCTCCAATTCCGGCTGCAGATCGTGAGCATCGAATTTAAGGTTGAGACCGTTTACCCCGTATGCCTTCAAGATGCTGTAAAGCTCTTGTCCGGGGAACCGGTTGAAGCCATCGGAGAGGAACACAACCGTGCGCCGGGTCGGCATCGTGGACATGGCGCTCACCAACTGCTTGAGTTGCCGGAGGAAATTCTCGTTGAGAGTCGATGCTCGTTCGGAGAAGCTGAAAAGATCGGCTTCGACCTGCCCTTTCAAAGCGGGACATCCTATGCCCCCACCTGGACCCGTCAGATCTCTTGTTGGGTGCGCGCAGTCACAATTACCGCACCAGAATCCCACCAGTCCCACAAACCGATCCGTTTCGGTCGCGAGATTCCGGGCATCACTGTCCTGAATGGTTTTAAGCAGAGCCTTACTACCGATAGCGGACAGTATGGTTGCAGGGTCGCGGGTGGAATCCACGACAACGTGAAGCTTCCAGCCGAGCGCAATCAAAGCATATTGTGAGTCACCGGCCTGCTCTTCAGCGAAGAACTTCTTGAGCGCCTTCCGCACCTGGGCAAAATCCTCAAATGACGAATGCAAATTGTCGAGGCAGATCAGATACGTCTGCTTAGGGCTATCATTCCGAACTACGCTTGGCGAAATTGCCGGCGCGTGACCAGCCGGCAGATCAGCGGGTTGCACGACCGGAGTCGCGACCGAAGATCTCGAAAAGGCGACAATCTTCTGAAGAACGCCATCTTCGAAGATGATAAAGTCGTCGCGGCTCAGACCGGTGACATAGTGACCGGACTTGTCGGTTACGACGACCGGTACCAGAACTTCACGAACGCCGGCCTTGAGTATTGGCGAAGCAGATCGCTGCTCCCCGTTTTGCGCCATAGCGCCGACAGCAAGGACACAGCCCAGAGCGACGATTGAACGGCAAATCACAACGCCTCTCCAGCTTATCGTTTTTCACGAGACTCCGACGGCCCGTCAAACGAGTTTATTCCGATCGCAGCGTACGTGCCGGATCCACACGTGTCGCCGCCATCGAAGGTACATAACAAGCCGCTAGGCCGATCACGATCAGAATTCCAGCGACACTGCCTAGCGTTATCGGATCGTATGTACTGACGCCCCAAGTTTGACTCTGGATGAAGCGCAGCAGCAGAAACGATCCCAGCAAGCCGGCCAGAATGCCAATCGCCACAAACCGCATTCCGGTTTCGATCACCAGCCGTTGAACGTCGCCCGGCTTCGCACCCAACGCGACTCGAATCCCCATCTCACGTTTTCGTTGCGAAACCGTATAGGACATTACACCGTAAAGACCAGTACTGGCCAGAAGCAGTCCCAGCGCGGCAAAGACCACGTAAATTTCGACTCCGAAGCGAGGCTTGGCGTAGGACTCGTCCTCGAGGCCCTGCTCCATCGTACGCACATGCCGGACCACTGCGCTGCCATCGAGCGTGAGCGCCGTGCCCTCCACCGTTTTCCCCAAAGCGTCCGGGGCTCCCGCCGTGCGGAGTATCACGGAGAACCCTCCTAGCGCGGAGATTGTATATGGAACGAACGCTTCTGGAACTACAGGTTGCCGCAGACCGCGATTCGTGAAATTTCGTACGACACCAACGATCTCGAACGACGGATTTCGAAGGGGCTGCGGCAGATATGCGAGCGTCGTTACCTCAATTTGCTGGCCGATCGGATCTTTATCGCGAAAGAATTTATCTACCAGCGCCTGATTCACCACAACAAACATGCGCTTCCTGAGAATATCCGCATCGGTCAGATTTCGCCCGCGCAGGAGCGAAACGCCAAGTGTCCTAAACAGGTTCGCATCGATCATGGCAAACTGCCCGTCGTATTGCTCCGAATGCGGCTTACCGGCGACAGCGAACTCTGTGGGTGCGCCGACGAACGGCGGGAAGTCGCTAGTCGTCGCTACATCGAGGACGCCGGGCATTCGCCGGAGCGTGTTTGTCAGACCATCGATGAAGCGCACCTGCTGTTCCAGCGACCGGTTGTCTTTGGTCAGAAAGATTTTGGCGGTCAACAGGTGCTGGGGATTGAGTCCGAGTTGCACCTCGCGTTCTCTCAGGAAGCTGCGCATCGTCACGGCCGCGGCCGCAAGCAGCACCAGCGAAATCGCAACTTCGCATACGGTTAGCACATTTCGAAGTTGTCCTCCACCAACATCCGTGTGTTCACGCCCATCGGACTTCAACGCATCGTTCAAGTCACGGCGCAAGCCGCTTATTACCGGGACTAATCCAAAAAATAGGGCAGTCAATATCGCGACCGCAACGGTGCCTTCGAGGACATGCAAGTTGAGACCGATCACCGCCTCGTCGGGGAATGTATCATGCGGCAGCACGGCAACCAGAACCTTAAGGCCGCCCCATGCAAACAGGCATCCCGTCGCCGCTCCCAAAATTGCAATGACACCACTCTCGATAAACAATTGCCGCACGACTCGCCACCACCCAGCGCCCAAACTGTTCCTTATGGCGAACTCGCGCTTGCGGGCGGTCACTCTAGCAAGTAGCAAATTTGCGACATTCGCGCAGGCAATCAGCAACAGCAGTCCGACCGCTGCCAGCAACGTGAATAGCGTCTGCCGGAACTTGCCTACGGATGAATCGGCGAAGGTCTGGAGGCTTGCCGTGAAATCACGCGGGTACAAGTTGGGACGATAAATGGCGGCGAGACGATCGGCGAGAATTTGGATCTGCGGATCGGCCTTCTCCACGGTCAAGCCTATTTTGAGGCGTCCGAGAAGATAGAACCAGGGTGGCTGGAGTGCCGCCCGATCATGCCGCAGAGCGGCCGGTATCCATACGTCAGCCGACCAGAATACGAAGCGCCGCGGCATGACGCCGATCACCGTCCGCGGGGTTCCATCGAGGATCAGAGTCTTACCAATGACGCCCGGATCGCCGGCAAACCGGCTTTGCCAAAAGCTGTAGCTCATCACGCAAACGGGCGGACTTCCTGGGGTCGCATCGGATGGGACTGCGAATCGGCCAAGCAGTGGCCGAACGCCGAGAAACTGGAACGTATTGCCAGTGACCAGCGGCGCATTGACAGATTCGGGCGTGCCTGCCGTGGTCCACGTAGCGCGGCTGATCGCGACGCCCATGACGTCGTCGAAGACACCACTTTTTTGCTTGTAATCGAGGAACTCTGCCGGCGGAAGCAGGGTTCGAAAGCCAAATTGATTGCTGGATAGGTCATGAATGACGAGCGTGGCCAGACGCTGCTGGTGGGCGTACGGGAACGGTTCCACAAGCACGTTGTCGATGACGCTGAACATAGCGGTAGTCGCACCGATGCCCAGCGCCAGCGTGAGAACCGCGAGTATTGTGAATCCCGGATTACCACGGAGAACGCGGATAGCGATCTTCAGATCACGCCAAGCATTCTCGATCGGCGCAATGCTCCAGACGTCCCATGCGGATTCCTTTACATAAGTGCGATTGCCGAGCCGGCGCTGCGCGGCAATGGCTGCCGATTCCGGCGTAAGCCCTTGCTCTTCGAATGCCCGGGCCCGCAACTCGTGGTGCAGGCGCAACTCTTCATCGACATCTTCCAAATGCCGATCTCTCCAACTCAAAAAGGCGATTCGCCGCCAAACGTCACGCAGACGCATCATCATCTCCTACGCTGGTTGAATAATCCTGTGAATCGCCGCCGTCACGCGGCGGTAGCGAGCCATTTCACTCTCCAGTTGCTTGCGGCCCGCGTGGGTAAGCCGGTAGTAACGGGCGCGCCGGTTTTCGGCCGTCTTGCCCCACTCCCCCTTGAGCCAGCCCTTGAGAAGCATCCTTTGCAGCGCTGGGTACAAAGATCCTTCATCCACGCGCAGGATGTCCTCCGATCGTTGCTGTATCGCATTGGCGATCTCGAATCCGTGCATTTCACCGTCCGGCGCTAGCGTCTTCAGAATGAGCAGGTCGAGTGTTCCGGGCGGGATCTCATCGCGAGTGGTTGCCATAGAGCTGACATAGATAGTCTATGCCAGTCACGGCTGCGACGCAATGCCTCCGACGAACTAAAATGAAAGTAGGGCCACCCATGAAGGCAGTAACCATTTTTCTGATCGGCTTAGGTTTGGCAGCAGGAGCGCAGAGCCAGTCCACCACGAACCCCGCCACGTCCAATCGCACCGCGAAGGCGCAGAGATCAAAGGGGAAGGGCAAGCCCGGTCCCGGTCGCGAAGCGGCTAACGGCGGCGGCGATGTTGCTAAGGGGGTGGGAAAGGGCACGGGCGATCTCGTCACGTTGCACCCGGTTAAAGGCGCCAGCGCGCTGGGTAAAGGCGCGGGCGAGGGTAGCTATAAGGTGGGCAAAGGGATCGGCGGCGGCATCGCCAAAATCTTCCATCACCCCCATCACCAGAAAGATCAGTAATCAAACCAAGATTCCGGACTGAACGACAATGGGGCAGGTATGCGAAGACTTGCATTTGGCCTGTTGGTCCAATTCGTCCTCAGTATTTCAGTGGTATGGTCACAGGTTACGCCATCTCCGACTGCCCGGACTGTTCCCACATTCTCCGGCTCTTTTGTCACCAACGGACAACAATATTCCTACACCTTGGCCGGCCGAAGCCCTGAGTCTGGCGGCGCCACTACGATTCCGACGGTGATAGTCCCCCTTTCCCTCTCATTCGATGCTAGTGCCGTGGCCGGCCGGCAGAAATCGATTATCAATGCAGCAGGCGAACTGCCTGCGATTGTGCACTCGCCACTTTTTGAATCGTTTCCCTTCGCCACCGGAAAGACACAGTACGGAGACGCCATAGAGCGCGCTCAGTTTGCGAAGACGGCTCGGCCGGACTGGCACACATTATTGGGTAAGCCGCAGATACTGCCTGTTCTTCGGATCGATATCCCTGTGGCGAACGGATACGTTCTGCATTCGAAGCGAACAGGCAAATCATTGGCCATAGTGGATCTCGCATTTGTTCAGCAGCAACTCTTCGCGCACCTGTCGAATGCCAACATCGGGCCGGACAAACTTCTCATAGTGGTAACGAAGGATGTTGAGTTTTATCAGCTCGGCGATGCCACTGTGTGCTGTTCGGTTGGCACGCATGGCGCCCAGCCTGACGCTTCAGGGACATCGGCGCAAGCCTTCGTGATCGGTTCCTATTTCGACAAAGACGTCACGCCGCGGTACACGGACATACAAGGCATTACCCAGCAAGTGGCCGAGTGGATGAATGATCCGTTGTATGGTTACCGTCCGAACAAATTTCCTGCTTGGCGCAAGCCTCCCGCAAATCCCGGCTGCGGAGGGAGGGGAGAAAGCAGCTCCTATTTGATGGAGCAGCCGACAGACTTTTTGGGTGCGTCGAATGCGACTGCAGTGACCGCGCGCGGGAGGGCGTATCACTTAGAAAATGTCGCACTGCTTCCTTGGTTCAAACAGAAGACGTCACAGGGGCCTTATAGTTTTCCTGACACGAAAGCGCTACTTGAGCCCGCCCAGCCTTGTTCAAGCGGCCGGGGGACCAGTGTACAACCCTCAGCTCAACCAGTGACCCGAAAGGCAGCAACTTCAAATGGACATGCGTTGATTGGATATTGGGAAGGCTACTCTGGCGCCAGAAATTCGACGCCGCTGCGGGATGTGTCTCCACAATGGGACATCGTCATCGCGACGTTCGCAGCGCCGGTCAAAGGCTCTACAAGCCTGCTGCACTTCGAACCGCCCGCTGCCTATGGTGACGCACAGTTCAAGGCGGACGTTCAGTATCTGGAGAGCCATGGCAAAAAAGTGTTGATCTCGCTCGGGGGCGGTGGTCAGATCGTGACGCTGAATACGCCGGAAGATGTTCAGAACTTCATAGGCTCAGTGACGGCGATTGTGGAGAAATATGGCTTTGAGGGCGTGGATCTCGATATCGAAACGCCATCGCTGCTGATCAATGCCGGCGACACGGATTTTCGCCATCCGACGACTCAATCCATCGTGAACCTGATTGAGGCCATGCATCGATTGCGTACGCATTTCGGCGAAAAATTCATGATTGCCGAGGTACCCGAAGCGGCGCAGGCGCAAGCGGGCATGCACGCTTACGGCGGACAGTTTGGATCGTTCCTGGCGGTCATTTATGGAACACGAGACATCCTGTCTTTCGTGGATGCCCAGGACTACAACACACCGCCGCTCGAGGGATTGGATGGAAACTACTACTTCCCGGGAACGGCGGATTACCACGTGGCTTTATCCGAAATGCTGCTCGCCGGGTTCCCGGTAGGAGGCGATCCCAAGGCAGTTTTTCCGGCGCTTCCGCCCGAGAAAGTGGCCATCGGCCTTCCCGCTACTCCAACTTCGGCGCGCAACTATACTGACATTCCTGATATTGAAAATGCGTTGGGCTATCTGATTGAAGGTAAGCCATACGCCGGTGGGCGCTATATGCTCCGCCGGCGATCGGCCTATTCGACATTCCTCGGAGCGATGTTCTGGGCGATCAACGAGGACCGTCGCAATAGCTATCGGATGTCCAATGCAATCGGGCCTTATCTGCATAACATCGGATCACGCTAGGAATTCTGCTTGCCCGTTTTGCGCGTTTTTGTCCTATAGTTGCTGGTAAGAGCCAACTGCAATCAATTTAGAAAGGCGCCGCTTCGACGGCATTCGCGTTATGGCAATCACATTTGAAGTAAACGGGTCCACAAAAACGGTAGATGTCGATCCCGGCACTCCGTTGCTGTGGGTGCTTCGGGACACCCTCAATATGACCGGAACGAAGTATGGATGCGGAATCGCACAGTGCGGCGCCTGCACGGTGCATGTCAATGGCGATGCGCAACGATCCTGTTCCATCCCGGTCTCGTTAGTGGCCGGCAAAAAGATCACCACCATCGAAGGAATTTCGAAGGACAGAAGCCACCCGGTGCAACAAGCCTGGATACTCGAACAGGCGCCGCAATGCGGTTACTGCCAGTCGGGACAAATCATGACCGCGGTCGCTTTTCTCAAACAGAATCCGAAACCCACGGCTGCTGATGTCGACGCGGCGATGTCGCACAACATATGCCGGTGCGGAACCGCGCAGCGAATCAGAAAAGCAATTCTGCGCGCGTCGCTTGAGATGCAAGGCCACTCGGCGCAGAGAGGTGCGTTATGACGGATACGAATGATCGCTGGCAATTTTCCCGTCGCGGGCTGTTGAAGTCTGCCGTCGGAACGGGAGCCGTGCTCGTGATTGGCTTCGATGTCTTCCGCATCGCCAAAGGCCAAGCCGCTGCGCCGGTGAGTCCTTTCCGTTCGTGGATTCGGATCGACGAAGGCGGCGTGACTTTGCTTTCCGGACGATCCGAAATGGGGCAAGGCATTTCGAGCTCGCTTCCCATGGTGCTGGCAGATGAATTAGGGATCGACTGGAAAGATGTCCGGGTGGAAAAGGCGCCGAATGACCCGGCGCTGTTTGGCGATCAAGGCACGGGCGGCAGCGGCAGCGTGGCGGGCTCCTGGATGGGATTGCGGCAGGCAGGGGCAGCGGCACGTACCATGCTGGTCGCAACCGCGGCTCAGGAATGGAACGTCGCGCCTGAATCGTGCACCGTGAAAAATGGTGTGGTCAGTCACGGGAACGAACATTTGAAATTCTCAGAGTTGGTGGAAGGTGCGTCGAAATTGCCTCTTCCCGACTTCAGCAAGCTCAAGTTGAAGAGACCTGAGGACTTCAAAATTATCGGGAAGGTAGTTCAGCGAAAAGACATTCCTTCAAAGATCGATGGCAGCGCGATCTTCGGCATTGACGTGCGGCCTCCCGGTATGTTGTACGCGATGGTGGAACGCTGCCCGGTGTTCGGCGGCAAAGTGAAGAACTTCGACGCCACAACGGCGAAGAGCATGCGGGGCGTTCACGAAGTGTTTGAGATTGCGGCTGTGCCGGGCGTTCATTCGTGGGGCGGTATCGCGGTAGTGGCCGATTCCACATGGATTGCGATGCAGGCGCGGAAGAAATTGCGCATCGATTGGGACCTGGGGCCGCACGCGAACGAAAGCAGCGAATTACTGCGGACCGAGTTCCGCCGCGTCGTCGATTCACGTTTGAAGACGATCATCGACACCGGCAATGCCGATACCGCGATAGATGCTGCGCCCAAAGACAAGAGGGTTGACGCTGATTACGAGCTACCATTTCAGGCCCACGCGACGATGGAGCCGATGAATTGCACCGTCAAGGTGGACGGCGATCATGCCGAAGTTTGGGTTCCGGCGCAAGGACCGGAATGGGTGCTGACTACCGTGGCGGAAGTCACCGGCTTGAAACCCAACGCGATCAAAGTCAACACGACCCTGTTGGGTGGTGGTTTCGGACGGCGGTATCAAGCCGATTTTGCTGCCGAAGCCGGACAGGTTGCCAAGCGGGTGCCCGGCAGACCAGTGCAACTCATCTGGTCGCGCGAGGACGATATGACGCATGACTACTATCGGCCTGCGTCCTATCACCGGCTCAGCGGCGCGGTCGACGCAAAAGGCAATATCCTCGCGTGGCGGCATCGCAGCACATCCACGCCGATTGCGGAGTGGTGGAGCCCGAAAGCACCCCCGGAATCTTCAGAGTTAGGCTGCAGCACCCAGATGCCCTATCTGGCGAAGAGTTACAAACTGGAATATCTGCCTACCGCGTCAGGCGTTCCACGTGCGTGGTGGCGGTCTGTCGAAGCGTCGTCCATTGGATTCGTTATGGAGAGCTATGTGGACGAACTGGCGCATGCCGCTGGAAAGGACCCGCTGGAATTCCGCATTTCGAAACTGGATGGCCGGCTGGTGAAGAATCCGATTGACAAAAGCTCAGTTCCGCTCAATACTGCGCGGCTTCGAGGCGTGCTGCAGCTTGCAGCAGACAAGAGCGGCTGGAATTCGGCTTTACCGCAAGGTCACGGTCGTGGCATTGCAGCGCACTATTCGTTCAACAGCTATGTGTCAAACGTGGCGGAAGTATCGGTCATCGAGAATAAGCTGAAGGTTAATCGCATAGTATCGGCAGTGGACATTGGAACGCCGGTGAGCCCCGACGGCATCCGCGCCCAAGTGGAGAGCGCCATCATCTACGGATTAACCGCCGCGTTGAAGAGCCAGATCACGATTAAGAATGGACGCGCGGTGCAAAGCAACTTCGATCGCTTCAGCACGCTTGCAATGAATGAGACGCCTCTGATCGAGGTCTACATCGTTCCCAGCACATTGCCCCCTACCGGGATCGGCGAACCGGGACTTCCACCGACAGCGCCCGCCGTGACAAACGCAATCTTTGCCGCGACGGGCAAGCGGATACGGCGGCTGCCGATGGTCGAGAGCGACTGGGCGTAAGAGTTTCACAGCAGCACGCGGTATGGCGATAGTATTTTGAGAGTGAGCGCCACGGAATTCGAGCCGAGTGAGCTTCGAAAACAAATAGCGAAAGCCTTCCCTGCGGAGCCGTTTCTCGGAGACATCACACCCGATGATGGGCACAAGTGGTGTGAAGAACTGGACGATGCGCTCGATCTTGCAGTCAACCTGAAGGGAAAGACGTGGTCCGCAGTGCCGCAAGACTTTGTCGATCGTCACGCCGGCGACCTGCCGTTATTGAGCCCGCGTGCCTTTGCAGCATTCCTGCCTGCCTGGTTGGACGGAGCCCTAGTCGACACTCACAATGAGAGTGATGTCAGGGATCACGTGGTCTTCGTTTTCGCTCCTTTCCAGAACGATCAACCATGGTCAAAGGCATTCAGGCGATCCAGGCTGCTTTGCCTCGATGCGGACCAAATTCGAGTCATCCGGGGCTTTTTGACTTTTATTTCAAATACGGACCCCTCTTCGTTTCTGCGGGCGTGTGCGCTGGACGCTCTAACCGAGTTGACTGAATTATTTGACAGAAGTCCGTGACACAAGCCTCGATGCGTTCACTCACGGAATCTACTTCAAACCAGCATTGCGCGCCGCGACCGCACCGACGCTTGACCAATCAAGTTCGCCTTGCCCATTGGCGAGCGCGCTGATGAATTGATCGCGCAGAACGCTAGCGAACGGCATCGGCGCGGCGACTTCGTCAGACGTTTGCAGCGCCAGCCGAATATCCTTCAAGCCTAACTTCAAGGCGAAACCGGCGGGCGAGAAGTGCTCATCTGCAATAGCCGCGCCATAGCCTTTATAAACCGGTGAACCGAAGAGTTCGTTCATGATGCCGAGGAATTCATGATGATCCACGCCTGCCTTGCGCAAAACAGCAAACGTCTCGCCGAAGCACTCCATCATGCTGGCGATCATGAAATTGCCGCAGAGCTTGACGGCGTTGGCCTGCCACGGATCGGAGCCCACGACGAAGGTTGCGCGCCCGATGGCGTCGAAGAGCGGACGAAAGTGCTCCACCAAGTCCCTTGGGCCGGCCGGCGCGACGATCAGCTTTTTGTTCTCGGCCGCTTCGGGGCGGCCGAAGACGGGCACGCTCAAATAGCCTTGGCCTTTGGCTCCATGCTCCGCAGTAAGACGCCGCGCGAAAGCGGTGCTGATGGTGCTGTGCGAAATATGCGTAGCTCCCGGCGGCAGGGCGGAAGCGACGCCATTTGCGCCGAAGACCACAGATTCGACAGCATGATCGTCAGCCAGCATGGTTGATACCACTTCGCAATGGCGACAGGCCTCGGCGGGTGACGGTGCGACGGTTGCGCCCCGGTCAGCCAAAGGCTTCGCCTTCTCCGCAGTTCGGTTGTAAACGGTAAGCTGGTGCCCCGCTCCAAGCAGATTCGAAGCAATTCCCGATCCCATTCTTCCAAGGCCGATAAACGCGATGCGCATATCTTTCCAGTGTAGAGGCGCGGAAGCCGTCAGGCCATGGCCGTAATACCTACGGGCATGCGTGCTTTTGCGCGTAACAGGATGGGCTGTGCCGGATTCAACGTAATGCCCGGACGTACGTTCGCCGATTCGCCCGTAGTCGGCGCAAGGCTCCATTGGCGGGCAATGGTGGCCAGCGCCAGCACACCCTCCATACGCGCGAACGTGTCGCCGATGCACATCTTGGCGCCGCCCCCAAACGGGAAATAGGCGAACTTGGGAGGCGCAATCGTCTCCCAGCGCTCCGGCTCAAAGGAGTCAGGACGATCGAAATAACGCTTGTTGCGATGAGTGATATAAGGACTCAGTAGAATACTCGCGCCACGAGGGACGGTGTAGCCGCCCAAAGTGACGGGTTTGATAGGCCGGCGTCCGAAGGCCAGCGCCGGCGGATAAAGACGCAGCGCCTCACGAAACACCATAGACGTATAGGTCAAATTGGGGAGGTCGTCCAGCGTGGCTGAGCGATCGTTTAAGGCGCCTGTGATTTCGGAATGCATCCGTTCCTCGACGCGCGGATGTTTGGCGAGTAAATACCAGGTCCAGGTGAGAGCGGTCGCTGTCGTTTCGTGACCGGCTAGGACGAACGTGATGACCTCATTCCGGATACGATCCATGCTTAACCCAGAGCCATTGTCATCAAGCTGAGCCATCAAAAGCGATAAAACATCCTTGGTGCCGTTTGCCTGCCGCTGTTCGATGACCGGCGCGAGGATACGTTCGAGTTCAGCGCGCTCGGAATGAAAGAACAGACTTGGGCCTTTAGGCAAATGGCGGCGATAGAAGACGACAAATGGTTCGAGAAACCCGAAGGCCGGACCGAGCCAGGATGATTTGCGAATCACCCGCTGGAGCACTGCGGCTATCTGGCCGGCGCATTGCTGAAAGTCTGCGCCAAACAAAGTCGAGCCGACGATGGATAGCGTCATGCGCTTCATTTCTCTGCCAATGTCGACCGTATCGCCGTCCTGCCACTGGCCGGCAGTCTGCTCCGCGTGACGGATCATGATATCGGCATAGCCCGCGATCTGGTCGCGGTGAAAGGCGGGTTGAACCAGGCGCCGGCGCTCACGATGCTGGGGTTCTTCGCTGGTAATCATCGCCTCCCCAAGCAGTTCGCGCAGCAGCGCCGCACCGTTATCGCGAATGAAGTCGTGCTGTCTGGTAACCAGAATCTCCTGAATGAATTCGGCATCGTCAACTAAATAGAGACGCCGGTTTAAGATGCGAAACGAGGAGATCGGTCCATAGCGGCGCGCCGTGCTTTCGAGAAAGCGCAGCAGACCCGCGCTAGAGCCGCGACCAAAGAAGCCCAAGACAGCTAGGCCACGCGGTCCCGGTGGAACATCCATACGCCTATTCTCGCGCGATTTTTGCCATTACCCAAGAAAGCGCTTGAAGATCAGACAGCCGTTGGTGCCGCCGAAGCCAAAGCTGTTTGAAAGAGCATACTCTATGGCCGTGGGACGGGCATTGTGCGGCACGTAATCGAGGTCGCAACCAGGCGCCGGTTCATCCAGATTCACGGTAGGGGGCGCAATCTGATCGCGAAGGGCGAGTACGGTAATGCCCGCCTCGAGGCCGCCGGCACCGCCCAACAGGTGCCCGGTCATGGACTTGGTGGAGCTCACGGCGATCTTGTAGGCGTGGTCTCCAAAGGTTCGCTTCAACGCGATGGTCTCCGCCCGATCGCCAATCTCCGTCGATGTGCCGTGGGCGTTCACATATTGGACTTGCGCGGGGTCGACCTGGGCATCCCGCAAGGCATTGCGCATCACCCGGTAAGCGCCATCGCCGTCGTCCGGGGGGGACGTGATGTGGTGGGCATCGCTGCTCATTCCGTAGCCGGCAATTTCGGCGACAATGGGTGCGCCGCGGCGTTTGGCATGCTCCAGTTCTTCAATCACTAGAATCCCCGAGCCCTCGCCGACGATGAAGCCATCGCGATCCTTGTCCCACGGACGGCAGGCGCGCTCCGGCTCATTGTTGCGAGTGGATAATGCGCGCATCGCGGCAAATCCGCCTATTCCCATGGGCGTTATGCACGCCTCACTGCCTCCGCAGATCATGGCGTCGGCCTGACCATACTGCACAATCCGGAAGGAATCTCCTATGGAGTGTGCGCTGGTCGTGCACGCGGTCGCGGTGGCTGAGTTCGGCCCCTTAGCGTTGTACTTGATCGATACATACCCGCTGGCCAAATTGATGATGCAGGAAGGAATAAAGAAGGGCGAGATGCGGCTGGGGCCGCGTTCGAGCAGAATCTTGTGCTCGCGTTCAATCACTTCGAATCCGCCGATACCGCTGCCGATGTATACACCTAGCGCCTCGGCATCCTCTTCAGTTTTTACTTCAAGGCCCGAAGCCTTCATCGCGAACTCGCTTGCCGCCATGCTGAACTGAATGAAGCGGCCCATCTTCTTCACGTCCTTCTTTTCGACGTAACGAAGCGGATCGAAATCTTTGACCTCGCCGGCGATCTGGCAACTGAATTGGCTGACATCGAACTGCGTGATCCGTTCGATTCCGTTCTTTCCGCTAAGAATCGCCGACCAGCAATCGGCTGTTCCTGTGCCAACCGAACAAATCAGGCCAACGCCGGTGACCACTACTCTTCGTGGCACCGATGCCTCCACTCTTCCCAGGTTAGGCCCTCAAGAAAGAAGCCAGCCAAATTCCCGGCGCTATATTGCCGGCACGCCATGCCCTTTGCGCCCTTAGAAAATTCGCGCAAAACGCGCACGGCGCGGCCGCCCGATTCTCTGGTGCTGTATTGCCGGCACGCCATGCCCTTTGCGCCCTTAGAAAATTCGCGCAAAACGCGCACGGCGCGGCCGCCCGATTCTTTGGTGCTGTATTGCCGGCACGCCGTGCCCTTTGCGCTTCGGGGCCTCAAACTACTTCTTCTTCGCCTCGATATAGTCGATTGCCTGTTTGACAGTGGTGATTTTCTCGGCGTCCTCATCGGGGATGTCCAGATCGAAGGCCTCTTCAAAAGCCATGACCAGTTCCACGATGTCTAGCGAGTCAGCGCCCAGATCGTCCACAAACGACGCGCTCGGGTCAACCTGGCTTTCGTCCACTCCCAGTTGTTCTACAATGATCTGCTTTACTTTTTCAGCAACCGACATTCGATCTCATTCTCCTGTGCTCTACTTGACGCATTTGCCGTTCCAGCGCGGCCATCAGCGGGGGAAACGGTCCAACCCCGCACACCGGCCCACAAGACCGCCCGGACATGCTGCCAACTCTCTAAACTACATCATGGATGAGAGAAGCCAAATAGGCGTTGGGTTTCGGGAGCGGAATCGGTGTTAAAAACCTTGATTCTATCCACCATTGCGGCCGGTTGCAACCCCTAATGGCTCGGCGTGCCTGCTACTGTAAGAAAGCTGACCTGCATCCGGGATGCTAGCGCTCATGCACACCCCCGATATTAGTCCAGCGTCTCGAGCGCGCGGAATTGCCGCGAATCACATACTTATCTGGCGAATTGCGCTGATCACGTGGTGCGTTGTCCTAACCGGGTGCATCGGGTTTTCGGCATTTCGCAACCTTGTATTTGTCTCGAGCGATGGATTTGACGAGCCGATCCTGGTCATCACCGCCGCCCGCGTTGCGAGAGGAGAGATGCCTTTCCGGGATTTCGACGCCTACTATGGTCCGCTGGGACATTATCTTGACGCGGCCGCTATCCTCATCCAAAGCGGAATTCCTCCCACAACGGCTTGCCAGCGCCTTTTCTTCCTATTGTCATTGGCCATTTTAGGCCTTTTGGGTTGGTGGATTCCTCGCCTAATCGCAAAAAGAGGTTGGCTCCTGTTGTGGGCCGCGGTGTTTTTAGGTCTCTTTGGACCAATGATCGGACGCTTCTCGTTTAACTCCGGAATCGAGCTACTGTTGATTCTCGCCACGCTGCTTCTGGTTCCACTCGAAAGCGATGTGCCCATTCTGGAAGGCTCCGCAATCGCCTTCGCGGCTCTAGACGTCGTGCTCTTTGCCATAAAAATCAATTTCGGCGTGTACGCGATCGCAGCAACCGCGTTCTTGTTGTTGTTGGATGCTTTCATATTCCGCCGCCGTAGGGCCGTCCGAACTCTGGCAATCTACTGTTCAGCGTTATTTGCCTTTGGAGGCATTGCAACGGTTGCCATGTGGATTTCCGGCATGCTGCTCCCGTATACGAGCATCATCTGGGATGCCATTCGCCTCAATTACGCCCGGCATGTGGCTCTCGCCTTTCTGGCGCCCGCCACTCTAGTGCAATGCGTAGGCCTGCTGTTCCTGTTTCTGCTGTTGTGCGCGCTCGCCGCGTTCGACCCAATCCTGCGGCGTAACCGAACGTTGGTTTACGCGCTGGCCCTTTCCGCTGGGTTTACTCAGTACGCAGTTTTTCGATTCGACCGCTACCACATCTTCTTTTTGCTCTTCGGATTGTTCACTGCCCTGCTTGTGACTTTACGACTCTATGGAATGTCCCTTCCGCGCCGGCGACGGCTGCCCTGGATCGCGGGAGTGGGTCTGGCGATCCTCTGCCTGGCGGCGCTGCCGGATACTCTGGTCCATCGGATCGCCCGGTTCGATTCTCAGCTGGTTCCCGCCGCTGCCACCGCTGTCCCTTCGCAGCCTCGGGCTTGGCCGGTGCGCGATGGCGTAGCGATCAGTCGCGGCGAATTGCATGTCATCTCTTCGCTGCGGTCCGCGATGAATCCCGGTGACGAGGTGTTTTGGGCCTCCAAGCCGGGCAGTTGTCAATCAGTTACCGACGCCTGCGTGAACCACGCTCTGTACCTGGCGATGGGAAGGCTTCCAACTACCCGTTATTGGATGTTCGACGTCGTCACGTCTCAGTATCCCGGGTTCCAGGAGCAAATGGTGCGCGACATTGAAGAGCGCAAAATTCGGTTTATCGGCCTGCAGGAGAATTTACTGCGCCAGCCGTTGGGTACCAACCCGCCCGAGAGCCAGGTACTGTACGATTTCGTGCGATCGCATTACGGCCTTATCGGAACCTTCAATGCGCCGGGTCGCCTGGAACGGTTCGAAATTTATCGGCTGAATACTCGATGAAGGGCGGCCCGAATAAATCCGGGCGCACTTCGCGAATGCGCCTGCTAACCTTCCATTGGGAGCCAATATTGGCGTTTTTATGCGGAAATTTTTCTTAGGAGTCTTGGTTGGCGTGGTCGCCGCTATCCTCTGCGGCATCGTTATTGGATTTGCAATTGAGCGCCTGGTGGAAAGCAGGGCTCCGTCGGTCGACGCTAACTCGGTTCTAGTTCTGAACTTGGAAGGAGATATACCCGAAGTAGCGCCGGTTGAACTTTCCGTTCCATTCCTGCAGAGCCAAAGCATTCCCACGGTTCGCGACATATGGACGTCGCTGCATGCGGCGGCCACCGACAGCAGAATCAAGGCCGTTGTACTGGAACCGCGAGCGCTCTCTATCGGCTGGGCCAAGATGGAAGAACTGCATCAGGACATCCTGGACTTTAAGAAATCGGGCAAACCTGTATATGCCTATTTAGAAGGGCCGGGTACCCGCGAATACTACGTTGCATCGGCCGCCGATAAGATTTACGTTTCGCCCGACGACATGATGGATGTCAAAGGTTTGGGCCTCGAAGCGCTGTACTTCAAGAACCTGCTCGACAAAATTGGTGTCAACTTCCAGGTGGACCATATCGGCCGGTACAAGGACGCAGGTGATATGTTTACCCGCACCGACATGTCGCCGGAAACCAAGGAAGTCCTCAATCAGGTCCTGGACCAGTTGTATGGAGATTTCTGCACCACGGTGGGTCAAGGCCGCGGTAAGAGTCCCGACGAGGTGCGGGCGCTGGTCGACATGGGGCCATTCACGGCCGCACAAGCTAAGGCCAACGGGCTGATCGACGTTTTAGGGTACGAGGATCAGGTTTTCGGAGATTTGAAGAAAAAGTTAGGCATCAGCGATCTCAAAAAGAACAGCATTAAAACCTATTTCCGGGCTGAGCCGGGAGCGGGTGATCGTATCGCGTTTATCGCCGCGGAAGGAGACATTTTGCGAGGCGATCCCGATAATCAGTTGGGCGAAAACCAGATCATCGCGTCAGGCAGAATTGCCAAAACGATTCGACAGGTCAAAAACGATGGCACCGTGAAGGGGGTAATCGTGCGGGTCGATTCGCCGGGCGGAGACGCCGTCGCTTCCGACGAAATTTTGCACGAACTGAAAATGCTAAGCAACGCGAAGCCAACGATCATTTCCATGTCGGATTATGCGGCATCCGGCGGCTACTTTATCTCGATGACCGGGGGCAAGATCGTCTCTTACCCCGATACGTTGACTGGCTCGATCGGCGTTCTCTACGAGCGGCCAAATCTCCACGACCTTTACAACAAGCTGGGGATCAACGCGGCCATACTGACCCGCGGCAAATTTGCGGATATCGATTCCGATTACGTTCCGCTCTCGGATGCCGCGAAACAGAAGCTGCACGAATCCATCGAATCGACCTATAGGAGTTTCGTAGGCAAAGTGGCGGCCGCCCGCAACAAAACGTACGATCAGATCGATCCGATTGCGCAAGGACACGTCTGGATGGGCGCGCAAGCTCGCCAAAACGGCCTGGTGGACTACTTGGGCGGCTTGGATCGGGCTGTCGCTCTGATTCGCCAACAGGCGAAACTGCCGCCCAACGGGGAGACCGATCTAGTAATGTTCCCTGGGCGCAAGAGCTTATTGGACGTGTTGATGTCCTCATCGCCGGACGATGTCGCCGCGGGAATGACGGATAACCGGATCCGCCGAGTGCTGCACGGTCTGCCTAGCCCAGCACTACTGAAGGGCGGTATTCTTCGTATCCTGCCGTACCGCCTGGAGATCCATTAAGTTCGACGGTCACTGTCGCAATTCTTCAGGGCGTCGAGAAGGTTAGAGCTTAGGAGGATGGAAATTCTCGAGGCCGCAAACGCAGTTTGCTTTCCCGTCAGGCGCGACCTGGGCGTGCCTCACCGATCGCGTATCTCATGCCGCCATGTCCGGCCAGTTCGCCTTCGAGCAAACATTCTATTTGCCGGTCAACCCCATGCAGTATCCGGAGCGCACGCCGTTGCGCATATCGGAACGCCTGGCGGGGCGCAGGCTGGCATAGCCAGTTTGCGGGGCCACTGATATCTCGCATCATGAGTTCTCCGACACTCGATTCCTTTCGCGACGAGTTCTCCCAATATCCGGCGCCGATCATCGTGTTCAACAAATCGCATTCGGGCAGCCGGTTGCTCGCTGAGCTGCTGGATTCCGCCGCCGTGTTTATGGGCTCACACCTGAATGGATCGCGCGACTCGCTGGATATTCTCGAACTGGTGGAATATCTTGTTATCCGGTATTACCCAGACTACTCACCGCTATGGGACCCAGGGCGCTCGCCTGACCTCGAACTTAGGCGATTACTGCAGAGGGTTTTCGATCAACACCTGCAGGACATCAATAACCGGCGGGAGCAGCTCTGGGGATGGAAGCTCTGCGAAACTACTTATGTACTGCCGGTTTTAGATTACTGCTTCCCTGGGGCACAGTACATCCATCTGATTCGCGATGGCCGCGACGTTGCCTTTTGCGATCACAAGGCGCCCGATAGCGCATTTTGGCGTAAGATCTACTTCAATACAGAGCGCATTCGAACGTTCTCCGGGCTAAGGTTGACATCACAGGCATACCGCCGGCAAAGCCATGTCTTCAATGCCCTCCATTGGGTGAACAGCGTCTCGCTAGGGCGGGGTTTCGGGGCCATGTTGCGCGAGCGGTACTGCGAAGTTCGCTATGAAGATTTGTGCCGGGCCTTTAATACCACAGCGAAACAGCTCTTGAAAGCGATTGGCATTGAAGATTCGGAAGCGGCGTTGCGTACAGTGCAGCCGGCCGTCTACGGTTCGTCTCTCGGCAAATACAAGATGTACCCGAAGCGCTGGTTAGACCGCGTAGTTCGGATCGAAAAGCCGCTCTTGCTTTCCTTGGGCTATCTTGAGAAGGATCCGGAACCTGCGAGAAGGTTTCTCTGGCGGTCGCATTTGGCGGATAGGTTCATCGATCGGTTGAAACGGAGAGCACCATGATTGGCCAAATATGATTCAATACACAAAAGAGGATTGAAGGATTTGACGGCCACGGCAGAGGGCTAGATTGGTTTTGGGGACCCCTCGCGCTACGTGCTGGAACGCATCGGAGCGACGATCCCTTCTCATAGGAGTTCGCTTTGGGCCTTCCTTGGCTAAACGCCGGCACCGATGATTGGCGGCGGCAACATACCTGTGGGTGCAATCGTTCGAGAAGTATTATCGCCCGGGGGAAGTTGGCTGGCCCCAACCGCCACCGCCGGGAGTCTCGATGCGGAGAACAGCACCCGCGTTGACGCGGAAATTGCATTTACCGGGCAGTTCCCGCTCGACGCCATCCTCGATGAGAATATTCCGGCCACGCATTCCATCGCCTCCCCCGGCCAATCCATAGGGAGCATGGAGACGCCGGTCGGACAGCAGCGTGATCTGCGCGGGCGCAAGTAACTCAATCTCGCGTACCAGTCCGTCGCCGCCTACATATTTGCCTGGTCCGCCCGAACCCCTTCGATATGAGTACTGGCGCACGCGGAACGGATACGCGTATTCAAGAGCCTCTATCGGCGTGTTGAGCGAATTCGTCATGTGCGTATGAATTCCAGAGATGCCGTTGGCGTTGGGGCGTGCGCCGGCGCCGCCGCCAATCGTCTCGTAATAGGTATAGAGCTGGCCGGTACGAGGATCGACGCCACCTATCGTCAGGTTGTTCATTGTCCCTGAACTGGCCGCAGGAATGCGATCCGGAACAATGGCTGCAAAGGCCCTCAACAAGACATCGGTGATCCGCTGCGAAGTTTCGACATTGCCGCCTGCCACCGCCGCAGGCGCTTGCGCGTTGACCACACTGCGCTCCGGAAGAAGTAACGAGACGGGTCGCATCAAACCAGCCGTAGGGGACGCCTCTTCGGGCAAGAGGCAGCGCAAAACGTAGAAGGTGGCGGAATAAGTGATTGCGGCGACGGCGTTTAAGCTGCCTGCGACCTGCGGAGAGGAGCCGGTGAAATCGACCACCAAACTCCGCGAATCGGAGCGGGTCTTGAGAGTCACCGCAATTCGCACCGGCTCGGTGGTAATGCCGTCGCTATCGAGGAAATCCTCAGCGAAGGACTCAGTTTGGGGAAGCTGAGCCAAGTATTCCCGCATCAGAGTTTCCGAATGATTGAGCATGCGCAACACGTTGGCGCGGACACGCTCCAGCCCATATTTCGCGACCAATTCCGAGACGCGCTGCACGCCAATCCGGCAGGCGCCGATTTGCGCTGTCAAATCACCTTCACGCTCGCGAGGAGTTCGCACGTTATTGAGTATGAGGGCGAGTAACTGGTGATCCACCAATCCGCCGCGCACCAGTTTCACGGGAGGGATGCGGATGCCTTCTTGACAGATCTCCTGACAGAGGCCCATAGAGCCCGGGTACGCGCCGCCGACATCCGCGTGGTGCGCGCGATTCGCTACATAGAAGGCTGCACTTGTGGACTGCGCGCCGATGAAGATCGGCATCACCAGCGTGATATCCGGCAGATGCGTTCCACCATCATAGGGATCGTTGAGAATGGCGACATCGCCCGGACCTAACGTGAGTTTGTCCAACGCGGCGCGGACCGACATCGGCATGGAGCCAAGATGAACCGGCATATCGTCGCCCATGGCGATGATTTGTCCGGCATCGTCGAAGACAGCGCTGGAGTAATCGCGGCGTTCCCGAATGTTGGGAGAAAACGATGTGCGCCGAAGCGCGGCGCCCATCTCCTCCGCGATGGAATGGAACGCGCTTTGGAAGATGGCTAGTTCCACTGGGTCACGTGCGGCAGGGAAACTCATGGCCAGACCTCCACGATCAAATTCGAGTATTCATCGACACTTGCACGGCAACGCGGAGGAAGAAATGTAGTGGCGCTATATTCGACAATGAGAGCCGGACCTTCAAATGCCGCGCCTGGTTCGAGCAAAGATCGACTATAGAGCAATCCTTCGTGCCACGCCGCTTCGCAATAGATTGGCTTTGATTTAAGCACCGCCTTTGAGCCGTCGTTCGGAGTGCACGCCCGACGCACCGGAGGATCGGATTCGGTTGGCGTTACGCAGCGCAGGCGCGCGTTAACCACTTCAACAGAGCGGTCCGGATCGGAGTAGCCGTAGCGCCTTTCATGCTGCAGATGAAAATCGGATACAAATTCCTCGGACCAATCCACGGATAGTTCATAGCCTTGCCCGGCGTAACGCAGATCGAGGGAACGAAGATATAGGCCGGCTGGACCGGCGAGACGCTCCAACTCATTGAAATGAGCCGTCAGCGCTTCTCGATCATCGGCGCCTAACATGACGGTTCGCGAATAGTCGCGCACCGTATCGGCCACAAGAATGCCGAACGCCGAAAGCGCACCTGGGATTTGCGGTACCAGCACTTTGGGAATTCTCAACGCGCGTGCGAGCGCACAAGCATGAAGAGGTCCCGCGCCGCCAAAGCTGACCAAGGCAAAGTCGCGGGGATCAAGGCCGCGCTCAATTGAAATCTTGCGCAGCGCCTTCTCCATATGAGAATCGGCAAGACGAATCACACCTTCAGCGAAGTCTTCCATTCGCGGCAGCGACTCCTTCGCGGCATCGCAATATTGACGAGCGCGCTCCACGTCCAGGCGCATGTTCCCGCCAAGAAAATAGTCTGCATCGAGCCGGCCGAGCACCAAGTTTGCGTCGGTCACTGTCGGCGTGGTTCCGCGTCCGTAGCAGATGGGCCCCGGATCGGCGCCCGCGGATTGCGGCCCAACTCTCAGTGCGCCGCCGCGGTCGAAACCGGCTAATGAGCCGCCTCCCGCACCGACAGTCTGGATCTCTAACGTGGGAACGGCCACAGGCATTCCCAGAACTTTCGATTCCGTTGTGGTTGCGAGCGCCGCTGTCTCGGATCCTGCCCGCACCAATGCGACGTCCGTCGAGGTGCCGCCCATGTCGAATGTCAGGATTTGTTCGAAACCCGCCAAACGGGCAATGTGCAAAGCGCCCACCACTCCGCCCGCAGGACCGGACAGAATGGTCCGAACCGGCTCACGCTCCGCGATGGAGGCAGGCGTGATGCCTCCCGACGATTGCATCACGAAGAGGCGTGAATTGCCGGCTTCGAGATGCCGATTCAGCCGCCCAAGATAGCGCTGCATTTTCGGCGCAAGGTACGCATTGATGACAAGAGTGGCTGTCCGTTCGTACTCGCGAAATTCGGGCAGGATCTCATGCGAGGCAGATACGGGAATACCTAATTCCCCTAGAGAACAGACCACTGCGCGCTCATTCGCGGGATTAGCGAACGAGAAGAGCAGCGATACTGCTACCGATTCAGCGCCCGCTTCGCGAATGGCCGCACTGAGCCGCTCCAAGTCCCCCGGATCGATCGCACGAAGGATGGTTCCTTCGCTAGTCACTCGTTCTGAAATTCCAAAACGCAGTCCTTCCGGAGCAAGCGGCGGCTCCGGAGTGAAGAACCAGTCATAAAGCCTCGCCCGCGCCTGGCGGCCGATCGCGAGAGCGTCTTCAAAGCCTGCCGTGGTCACCAAAGCTGTGCGCGCGCCTTTGCGCTCCAGCAGCGCATTCGTACCGACGGTTGTGCCGTGGAGCACTTCCGCGGGCTGTCCCGACGTGATGTTGGCGATGGCAGCCAAAACTGCTTCGGCCGGATCGGCCGGTGTGGAGGAAAGCTTGAAAACGCGAAGTTCACCGTTGAGCCGGTACACGCAATCGGTGAATGTTCCTCCCGTGTCAATGGCAATGCGCATACAACACTTCAGGCCGCCTGATCAATTTGGCCTCTTCCCGGTTGGCGTCATACGCCATTCGCGAGCAGTCTTCATCGTACGCTTCGTTTGTGTGGGCTCAGCCTTTAACCGCGGCGCAAGTTCCACGATGTCCAGACGAGCATCGGGGGCCTCAACCGTGGCTTCATCGAACCTCGTATGGATCGAGTGTGTAATCATACCCGTGCTGCGCGCGATCGTCTTTCGAATATGTTCGGCGGCGCGTTCGCTGGCCTGCGCCGCATGACGGCCACGTATCGCCGCGATAATCTTTTCGTGTTCGTCCACCAGATCGGGACCATACGCGTCCATCGCAATGATCAAATAAAAAAACCGCATGAGCCGCGTGTGGATGGTTGTCGCGATTTCGACAAGGTGTTCGTTCTGCGAAGCTTCGGCGATGCCGACATGCAGTTCATAGTTTCTCTGTAGAAACGTGAAGTAACTGTTCCTTTGGCCGACCCGATATTCATAGCGGCCAGCCTTCTCAATAGCCTTTAACTGCGCAGGCGTGGCGCGCTGTGCCGCCAGGGCCGCCGCCGCCGGTTCCACCATCAGTTGCACTTCATGCAAATTCTGAAATTCCGCCAGAGTCAGTGGCGTGATGAAATAGCCACGAAACGGAATGATGGTAATGAGACCTTCCCGGGATAAGCGTCTACAGGCTTCCCGCACAGGCGTACGGCTGGCGCGGTATCGCTGGCACAGCTCGCTTTCGGAAACTGGCGAACCTGGCGCAAGCGCGCATGTGGTCACATCTTCCTTGAGATGCCGGTAGAGGCGGTCGGCGGTCGTCATGTGATAGCGGTATACAATTCCTATACATTATTCAAAGCCGCGCCGACTGATGTCAAGCTCTTTCTTTTGTTTGAATCACTTACGGTCAATGAATTTGTTTGTTTGACAATCAGCTCTACGCATGTTATAAGCAACTATCCACGCCGGGTCGCCGTGAAAATCCAAAAATGAGGTTTCATTGTGCTGCACGCCTTTCGTTTGCTTCTTGTCGGGATAATTGCGTTTGTCTTTATGTGCGTTCCGGTTGCCGCTCAGGAGGCTGGGGCTCAAATTCAGGGAGTCATCACGGATGCAAGCGGCGCCGGAATGCCCGACGTCGCGGTAACCGTCACCAACCAAGACACTGGTGTCGCCCGCACGACTAAGTCGGATAGCAGCGGTCACTATCTGGTTGCTCCACTCCCGCCAGGCACTTACATAGTTACGGCGGATAAGACGGGTTGGGCGAAGTATGAACTAAAAGGACTGTTACTGCAGATCGGAACAGATATCGAGCGAAACATCGCCATGTCGCTCGCTTCGGTTCAATCCACGGTAACTGTCGAGGCGCAAACACCGGCAGTGGACACAACACACGCAGACGTCTCTGGGGTCGTCACCGAGCAGCAGATCACCACGCTTCCTGTGAATACGCGGCAATATCTCAATCTCGCGTTGCTGCAGCCGGGAACAAGCCAAGACGCCTCGCGTACCTTCTACAACAACGTTCAAATCGGGGGCGGCGGCTATTTCTATGCCAACGGATTCATGATTGATGGCGTTCGTAACACGTGGGCTGAGCAAGGCGAACCGAGACAGAATTTCCCCGAAGGCGCTGTGCAAGAGTTCAAAGTCTACGTCGACGAATATCCGGCAGAGTTCGGCTTATATATGGGCGGCCTGGTATCTGTTGCCACTAAGAGCGGAACGAACGCCTTTCATGGCGAGCTATTCGAATACTGGCGCAATGAGGCGCTGAATCACGACAACGAGTTTCAGCAGGCGGCCGAAACACAGGAACACACCGGCAATCCATTCAATCGCAACCAATTTGGCGCGGATATCGGCGGCCCAATCGTAAAGGATCGGACGCACTTCTATCTGGCGTATGAGAGAACGCAGACCAACGCGTCTTATACAATTTTCACGGCGCAACCGCTGTTATATAGCGCCACACAGGGGACCTTTACGCAACCCGGCTACGACCAAATGATTACGGCGCGAGTGGATCACCAGATCAGCAACAATCACAGCGTTTTTGTGCGTTACGGTCAGGAATGGAACCGGCTGACTTACCAGGGATGCGGAGGAAACTCGGAGCGGAACTGCTATGACGGTCTGATTCCACGTAAGTCGATCGTAGCCGGAGATACCTGGACACCTAGCCCCTCGCTAGTCAACGAGTTTCATTTCCAGTGGGCTATTTCTTCTTACTTGTTGGGCCCTCCCGGTTCGGTTTGGCGCGATGCAAGCACGTTGGCGACCTCGCCCGCAGCTACTGCGAATCTTCAGCTTGGCTATGTTTTCCCTAGCTTCAGTTATGGATACGGATATCAGGAGGATGGTGTCGAAAGACGGTGGGAGGGCAACGATGTGCTCAGCCTGCAGAAGGGGGATCACACATTCCGGTTTGGATTTGACATCAACTATGTCCCTTTCATTGACTCTACGGCCAGCAATGTGCAAGGAACGTATACGTTCGGGACCGACCAGCCGTTCAATCCGTACAATCCGGCATCGGTAGCCGCCTTGACCAATCCCATTTTGTTCACGGCGTCTATACCTCCTGTTGCGACCAGTGTTCCCACTTGGGAACTCGGCTTCTTCGCATCGGACGAATGGCGCGTCCGGTCCGGCCTAACAGTAAACCTAGGCCTGCGGTACGACCGGGAACTTGGATCGTTCAACGAAGGAATCAATCTAAACTCCTATCCTGAGGTGATCCCGTTCATGGGCGATCCCTCCAAGCGCGGTGACGACAATAACTTCGGGCCTCGGGTGGGCATCTCATGGGACCCATTCCACAAAGGCAAGGACGTTTTCCATGGCGGCTACGGTATTTACTACAACAATATTCAAACCTTACTCAACTTCAACGAAAATCGCGATCTGGCAACCTGCACCATAACCATTCGCAATCCCATTTATCTGAATCCATTCAATGGTCAAAGCGAATCGAGTTTCTGTTCGACGGCACCCCCTACCGTGACGGTGCTCGCGCCCAATTATGTGAACCCCTATTCACAGCAGTCGATAATTGGCTATTCTCATCAGTTCACAAGCAATACGGTCATGAAGGTGAACGGGGTGTATCAGCATACACTGAGGGATTATCGGGTCGTGGACCTGAACTATCCAAACGCATCCGGCGTGCGCCCGTTGCCGGCTTGGGGCCAGATCAACCAGCATCAATCTACAGCGCAGGCGAAGTACAAGGCGCTCTACGTCGAGTTCGACAAGCGCTTCAGCAATCGCTTCCAGGCGACTGTCTCTTATACGCTAGCTTCCTCGACGGACAACAACCCGCAGTCAGCCATTACCGATTATTCGGATCCGAACCTGAATTGGGGGCCAAGCAACATCGACCGCCGCAATTCGTTGGTAGCCGCCGGGTCAGTTAATCTGCCGTGGAAGATCACCTTTGGCGCGATGTGGACGATCCGGTCCTCATTACCATTCAGCGCGTATGAGTCCGTCACAAATTTCGATGGCACTCTGCAATTTGTTCCAGGAACATCTCGCAACCAGGGTAACCGAGGGCTCAGTTTATCCGCCGTTAACGCTTATCGTGCAACTTTGGGTTTAGCGGCTGTTGCGCCGGGCGCAATTAATACAAATCCATTCAATAGCTTCGATGTTCACTTGTCGCGGTCCTTTTTTGTGACGGAGCATCGCCGCCTTGAGGTGATAGGACAGTGCTTCAATCTGTTCGGTCATGAGAATTTGGCCGCGGGCTACTACATTACGAGCGCGGCTTCACCGTCGTTCGGGACAATTACTTCCGCGGGGAACTTACAGCAGGCTGAGTTAGCCGCACGGTTCGTATTTTGAGTCGTCAATGGCCACGTTAAAGAGGTATTCAGTGTTTAAGAACAAGTTACTCAGGAGTAAGAGAACTGTTGGCGGCTTGCTCGCCGGTATCATACTCGTTCCAATGCTC
Source organism: Bryobacteraceae bacterium (assembly GCA_036272835.1). Classification (GTDB taxonomy): domain Bacteria; phylum Acidobacteriota; class Terriglobia; order Bryobacterales; family Bryobacteraceae; genus Bog-105. Next base: position 25,152 of record DATAXY010000002.1, on the reverse strand, counting down.
GCGAAGCAGGCGGCGGCACCCACCGCCTCCGATTTCCACGTGGCGGACGCATTTTCCACCGGTTGGATGTTGCAGGATACGAATGGCGACGGCATTGCGGATTTTATCAACGGAAAGATCGTGGTGCCGTCCAATCCGTCCGCGACGGAGAATGCGGCGGCGGCGAATTTTGCTGCGCGCTTGGGATTTGGGACCACCGGGTTGACGCCCCCAATAGTTGTCAGTTCGGCGCAGGACTCCGGTCTTTCGCATCGCATCTGGATCGGTAAAGAATCGGTTCCTAGCAGCCTTCGAAGCCAGATTGCCGCGGATGCCCAACGATTGCAAGCGAACGAGGGCGGTGTGTTCGCTGTCTCCGGCGGACTAGTCGTGCTGGGGAAGGATGATGCCGGTCTGACGACCGCGGCGGACGAATTTTCGGCCCGCGCTCCATTTATTTGGAAAACTCCCGGTGAATCATTACTGGCGATTGGTAGAGAGATAGATAAGAGCGCTCCCCCGGAACTGGAGGGAGTTACTTACCTGAAAGGCAAAGCCGGTATCAACCGGGCGTTTATTCGGACGGCAAGCGGCATTACACAGGAGTCACTGACATCGGCCCTGAAGGCTCCTCACCTAAACACTGTACATGAGTTGATCGTTATCCGAGCGGGGAAAGAACTGAGCGCGGTGAACAGTAAACCACTTCCCACGGAGCCTGCAACACCGGCTGCCGGCGCAGGAAACTCCGGAGCCGATGCCGCCAATGCTTCAGGCGGCGGCGCAAACGGCGCGGAGGCAGCTACCCCGCCGCCATTCGACCTTGGAAATGCCTACACGCTGCACGGGCTTTTCAAGGGAGTGCCGAAAATGCCCGTGCCGTCGTCGCTCGATAGCCAACTCTCCGTTCCTGCGGGAGCGGCAGGAATCGCGATGGCGAACTTAGCCGCACGCATGGGTCTGGAGACTACGGGTTTGACGTTGCCTCTGGCGAAGGCCGACACCAGCATCTCGCCTAAGGATGTCAAGGTTAAAGCCGTTGTTGTCGAAAGTTCGGCTCTAGGCAAGCAAGCCGAGAAGAAATTTGAGGCCGAGGGCAATCACTCTGCCCCGCTTGGTCCGTCTGAAGGTGAACTGCGTGTTGTGGACCGCGTCTTCGGTAAGCAGCCTGCCATACTTGTGCGCGGCGATACGGCGGGATCGACGGCTGCGTTAGATCTACTGGCGGATCGTCTCCCAAATCTCTGGGAAACCGGCAAGCAGTATGCGGCGCTCGACGAATTACGCTACGATCTACACCGCTTCTTCAGCTTGCGCTCCGCCAGCGGCCAGGCCGCCGTTTCGATGTATCATTTGACACGCTGGCTTGATGAGATCAAGCATGCCGGGCCGGGAACAAAGGATCTAAAAGCGGAAGTCTACGTGGATGTAGCCGATCCGCAGCTTTCCGATTTCGTCAAAAAGCAGATCGCCACGGAACTGCCTGGAGTGCCGGCGGAGGTAGAAGTAGGCAGTCTACATGCCGGCGTCCGATGCTGCGCGGAAAATCCGGCGTTGCATTATGTCGAACCAGGGGTTAGTTTCCATCAGGGAAAGCCCACCTTTGTCGAGGACTTGACGATTCCATGGGAAGGGACGCGATTGCTGAACACGGTACGCCAGGCATTGCCCGACGTGAACCGCGACCAACCAGTTACTCTAATTGCCCGTGTCAGCGAAGGACCGGACGTTCGACGGAAGCTGAAATCGGAACTCACGGAGATGCTGACCACGCATGGGACCGCCGCCAATCGCATGGACGTGGAAGTGCTCTGCGCATACAAGCAAGGCTATAGCTGGCTGATGGACGAGATCGCGCCGAAGCTTGAAGGCAAAGGGGTCGTGCGAATGAAGATCGAGTTCGCTAAGGACATCGACCCCACCGGCGTCCGCGTAATGTATAGTCACGCGCGATGGATTCAGGAGCTTTATCCGGTGGACGAAATGCTAGCCAAAGCTCTGAGCATTCCGCTCAAGAATATTTCGTTCAGTGAGTTCGATCCCGGGCCAGGTACGCCGACCTATCGGGTGCATGCATACAATTCAGCCGGTGCGGAAATAGCCAATGAGCCATTTACTGTGACCACTGCCATGCGGGCCTACAGCGGCGTGATTCCCCGCTATGAGCAGGTTCAGGTCGATACGGGTTGGGTACATCTGAAGGCGGGTTCCAGCGTGATCCTCGACAAGCGCATTCAGACGGACATCGAAGAGTTTTGGGATCACTATCAGGATGAAACTTTGCCAAAGGTGTTCCACGACATTATGGCGAAGGCAAAAGGCGATCTGCGTCCTGAATATGCTCCTCCTTTCGACACCTTGCGCCTCGATATTCATATGAGCGAGCCCGATTACAGCATCGGTCTCGACAAAGAGCGGATCTCCAGCCTGGAGGCGCTCCAGGAGGATACGTTTTACTCGACCGAGAATTTCATCGATATGGTGGGCAATCTGGAGGCCGGTCATCCAATTAATTACGTCGGCCGCATTATTCCAGTGGTGCATCATTCGGATGACGGGCAAGATGGTCACGTTCATATTGAGTACTACGGCAAGCCCGCGGGCAATCCCGTAGTTCGTTTGAGCTGGACCGATGCGCAGGGCAACCATCATGAGAACGAGCGCGATCTGCCGGTCGTCGCCGGCCCAATGGAGCCCAGGCTGATCGGCGCGCGGATCCGGAATCAGGCCGATGCCATCGAAGAACTTACTTGGGAGTTACCCGCCGATTATCGCGAGGACAAGTTTAACGATTGGATCAAACTGGAGCCGCAAGATCAGGTTGAACGCACTATATTCTCCGTCGAGCAAGCGCGCGGCCAGGTGCATTGGCTGGCTGAGATGCACACGTCCGGCTTGTATCGGGATGAGATTGCGTATCCACATCTTCAAAACATGCAGTTCGAGTTCGAATTGCCGAGGCCGCTTACCGTAAAGGTGGCCACTCCGGCTCCCAGAGAATCAGTGGCCTGGGCGATTAGGCCTCCAGCCGATCCACGTCCGATGATCGCGAGCTATGCCGCCGCCGATCCCGAAGTGGCCAATCGCAAGCCGTTGGTGCAGTGGAACGAGCCGATCAGTCCCGATGAAAATGCAGCCATTCTAGCGAAACTCGCTCAATATCCAGGCGTAAATGTTTACTGGATGGGACGGAGCTATCTGGGCCGCGACATATGGGCCGCCGATGTGATGCTCCCTTCGCCGTCGCAACTGAGATCGTGGGCCAAGGAGACAACGCTCAAAGCGTCGATCCTTTACTCGGGACGCCAACACGCCAACGAAGTCTCCAGCACCAGTCACATCGACAGACTCGGTGATGAACTGGTTACCGATCCGGCTACGCGAGCGATGCTGAAGCACGTCAACGTCATACTCCATCCGATTGATAATCCGGACGGCGCGCAACTTTCCATTGAGCTTGCCAAGATTACGCCCGATAATTTATTGCACCCCGGTTATCACGGTTCGCTTGCCGCCGATGTCTCGGCGGGACAGGCCGAGCCCGATCCGGTCTATCCGGAATCGCGCACCCGGCGGCAGCTTCTGGAATCCTGGCTGCCGGATGCCTTTCTAAATCCGCACGGCTATCCATCGCATGAATGGGTCCAACCATTTTCGGAATACACGGGATGGGTGCAAAGCCGCGAAGGCGCCAACCCCGGCCGTGCGTGGTGGATTCCGCGCGGCTGGTTCACGAGCCTGAACTATATACGCGACCAGGACCATCCTTACAGCGAAAAGGTCACCTATGAGATTCGCGATCGCATCGTGGCTGCCGAGCGCGAAGTACCCGGATTGCTTTCTCTGGAAGAGCGCATGAACGACCGGTATGAACGGTTCGGCCAACGGTGGCAGCCGAAGGACATGACTCAGCCGATCGTAGACGGCATTCGCATTTATATGTCGCTGAAAGGCATGCCAGCGCGTGCAGGTGCCGCGGCGCGCTCCGGGTCCGCGACCGGTGGCGTGTCACCCGATATCACTTGGGATTCGGGCTACACGGAAGCGCCCGATGAGACCGCGCACGGAGACTATATGAAACTGATGGCGTCAGCCGGTCTGGCCTTTGATCGCGTGCATCTGACCTATCTCGCCGAAGGCAAGCTGCGCATCCGGCGCACCGAGCACGAAGCGGACGGCAAGGTAACGTGGCAGGTTCAACGGGACCGGCCCAATCTGCCGGCTTCTGAAGTGACTGCGGAGAAGCCAAAGCCAGAGTAGATACACTTCATTTTGAATACCTCGAAGGAAGTTACGCCGCAAACACCGGCGCTGCGCTGGCGCAACACGACCGTTGCCCAGCGCCGGACCGTCTTAGCCGCCGGCCTTGGGTGGATGCTGGACGCCTTCGACGTCATGCTGTACTCCATCGTTCTCGTGACGTTGATGCGCGAGTTCGGCATGGACAAGAGGACCGCGGGCCTACTGAACACCCTGACGCTGATGGCGTCCGCGATCGGCAGCTTCTTCTTTGGCCTTCTCGCGGATCGCCTTGGCCGTCGCCGCATGCTGAGCGCCAGCATCCTCACGTATTCACTTTTTACGTTCGCCTGTGGGTTTTCGACCAGCGTCACGATGCTTGCGGTGTTTCGCTTCCTGTTGGGTCTCGGTATGGGTGGCGAATGGAATACCGGCGCGACGTTAGTTGCCGAGACTTGGCCCAGCGCATGGCGTGGGCGGGCAATGGCCATCGTTCAAAGCAGTTGGGCCATCGGTTATGCGCTGGCCGCGATTGTTGCCGGCATTGTTCTCTCGCATGCCAGTTGGCGCTGGGTGTTCTTCGTTGGCGTTTTTCCCGCCATAATCACGTTCTGGATACAACACGATGTGCCGGAGCCGGAGCTCTGGCGCAGGCAGCGCGAAATCAAAGAGCCGGTGAATACCCGGCCGTTGTGGCGGAGATCCGTTCGCAGTCTTCTGGCTCTGTTGAGCATGAATACGTTCGGGATGTTCGCATGGTGGGGCCTATTTACGTGGATTCCCGCTTACCTGGTCTTGCCGGCCAGCAAGGGCGGCCGTGACTTCAGCGAACTCGGGTTCACGACGTTCCTTATCATCTTGAACCTCTGCGGCATGTTCCCCGGTTATCTTTTGTTCGGGGTCATGGCGGACAAAATGGGCCGGAAGCCGACCATCATTCTATATCTGGCCCTGGCCGCTCTTTCAGTACCGGCATTTGCGCTTGCGCGCAGTCCAAATGTGATCCTGTTGACCGCATCCATTACCGCTTTCTTCGGCACAGGATTCTTCACCGGATCGGGCGTATTGGGCAGTGAGCTGTTTCCCACGCCGATCCGTGCCACCGCGCTTGGCATCTCCTATAACGTGGGTCGCGGCATCAGCGCGTTCGCACCGTTTATTATTGGCGCAATTGGGGAATCGCACGGCCTCGGCTGGGGCTTCGCAGCGTGTGGCGCGGCGTTCGGTTTTGCGATGGTGAGCGCGTTTTTCTTACGCGAAACAGTGGGCGCCGAGTTGAGCTGAGCCCTAACGGCTGAAAACTATCTCTATAGTTCACGTCCAAGTCTGAGAGAAATTCTCAAAACCAGAACTCAAGAACCTATCAATCTGGCCATTGTGTGCCATGGTATGAGTTACACCTCATGAATGGCTCTGTCACTCTATCTGAAATACGCCAGCAGCCCGAGCTGTGGCCGGGCACTCTCGACCGCGTGGCCCATCGCTCCGTCCCCGTTCCTCCGCTCATCACCGGTGCCGGTACATCCGCGTATGCCGCGGCATCCATCGCAGGAGCGTGGCCGGGCGCGCGTTCGATACCGGCAACCGATCTCCTCCTCGATTCCGATCCACCGCTGAGCCCGCAAGGCGTCCTGATTTCCCTTTCGCGCTCCGGCAACAGTTCAGAGACCGTTGCCGCTATCGCCAAAATTCGCCGGCATTATCCCCATGTCAAACACCTGGTGATAACGTGCAACCCGCGCGGCCACATGGCTGAGATGATCGGCGTCGACCGTCTCCAACTCGATCCACGCACCAATGACCAGAGCCTTGTCATGACCAGTTCGTTTTCGAATCTCGTGCTCGCCGGCCTCGGTCTTACCGGTTCACACCAACTCGTCCAACACTGCCGCGAGATTGCGCGACGCGCCGGGAATACCCTGGCCGAACTGGAGGCTCGGGCCGAAGGTATCGCACAATCCAAGCCACGGCGTGTGTGCGTCTTGGCCTCTCCATCGCTCTTTCCACTGGCGCGTGAGGCTTCGCTTAAAATTCTTGAGATGACCGCCGGCCAGGTCGTCCCGTTGCCCGAAACCTTCCTTGGCCTACGGCATGGACCCATGAGCTTCCTCGATCGCGAAACCCTCATAGTGTGTTTTTTATCGAGTGAGCCGCACTTGCGTCACTATGAGTGCGATCTTCTCGCCGAGCTGCGCGTCAAGAATCTCGGCCGTATTGTGGCCATCACACCGTTAGATCTCGACCCGGCGCTCTACGATCACCTCGTCGTTTCGCTTGCGCCTGAATTGCCGGACCCACTCCGCACGCCTTTTGATATCCTCTTTCCGCAACTGCTCGCGTATTCGCTTACGCTCGCGATCGGCGCCGACCCTGATAACCCCAGCCCGGCAGGTGTGATCACGCGCGTGGTCGAGGGCGTTCGAATTTATGAAAATTGATTTCCCATGCCCGCCGCTCTTCTAGTCCACAGCGGCGGACCAACGCCGGTCATCAATGCCAGCCTTCTCGGTGTCGTCGAGCAGGCCCGCCAATATTCCCAAATCACCGCGCTCCTGGGCGCCCGTTTTGGCCTTGAAGGCATATTAAACCAGGATTTCATTGACTTGTTCGGCGTTGCTCAAAACAAGCTCGAACAAATCGCGCACACGCCGTCTTCCACGCTCGGTTCCTCACGCCGCGACGCCTCTCAGGACGACATCGAGAACATTTTTGAGATTCTACGCGCCCACGATATTCGCTACATGTTCTATAACGGGGGCAACGGCTCTATGGGCACAGCTAACCTCCTCGCCACCGTGGCGCGCAAAGCATCTTTTGATATTCAAGTGGTTGGCATCCCGAAGACCATCGATAACGATATCGCCGTCACCGACCACACTCCCGGCTTTGCGTCGACCGCCCGTCTTTTCGCGTGTGCCGTCCGCGACATTGGCGCCGACAATCGCGCGCTTCCCGGACAAGTCGAATTTGTGGAGGTGCTGGGCCGCAATGCGGGTTGGATCGTCGCCGCCACCACGCTTGCGCGGCATAGCCCCGGCGATCCGCCGCATCTTGTATACTTCCCCGAAGAGCGGTTACCCCTCGACCAGTTGCTCGCCGATATTGACGGCGTCTTTACGCGTTACGGACGCTGTGTTGTTGCTGTTTGCGAAGGTCAGCTCGACAGCCATGGACAGCCATTCGGCGCCGACGTGCGCCATGGTTCGCGCGGAAGCCTTGCCATGAACCTGGGTCATCGCCTGGCTATGCTGACTGCGCAGCATCTTGGCCTCAAGACGCGAAGTGAGAAACCCGGCCTCTTGGGCCGATCATCGTCCCTGGTTGTTGAAAATGATTGGAATGAGGCTCGTCTCTGCGGACAGGCCGCCGTGGACGCCGCCATCGACGGCCAAGGCGGCAACATGATCACCCTCGTCAGAGATCCGCGCGGTGAGTACCAGGTAGCGACCGGGCTGGTGGACCTGCAGCGCGTCGCCGGTATGGAACGTCTGATACCCGCCGATTGGCGCAAGCCGAACGGCATCTCTGCTGATTTTCGAGCCTATCTGCAGCCGCTAATCGGCCCGATCGAACCGATCGTTAGCCTCTAGTGTCCCCACGCCTGGGGCTGATACTGCCAACTTCGCGTCGTGTAATCGGCAAACGTCAGCAGGAACAGGAACGACAGCCACGTGATGCCCGCGATGACGAAAAGCCGGTTCAAGCTTGTGACGTGCCGAACACCCATGAAGATCCACGCTACCAGACTCGCTTTGATCACCGCGATTGCCAACGCCACCACGACGTTCCAGTCTCCTAGATTGATGTAATCGATAGCGGTGGTGGCCCCGGTCAACACGATCAGTGCCAAAAAAACGAAAACTAAAGTACGTACTCGCGGAACATGAGAGATCATGTGTGATGTCCTATCAAGTAGAGAAGTGGGAAGAGGAAAATCCAAACAATATCGACGAAGTGCCAGTACAACCCGATCATTTCGACCGGCGTGTAATAGTGCTCGTTGAATACCTTGCGCGAGGCCATGATGATCAAGGCGGTCAACAGACCGACCCCGATAATCATGTGGAGGGCGTGCACCCCTGTCATGCAGAAGTAGAGAAAGAACAGCAGTTGGGCGTGCTGCTGGTATTGATGCGGCTCGAACTGAAAATGGAAGCCTGGCACGAGATGCTCGTTCCACTTTCTGGTGTATTCGATCCCCTTGATTACCAAAAACACAAAACCAAGACAGATAGTCATACACAGAAATACGATCAGGTGCTTGCGCTTGCTGACTTGCGCCGAACGGACGGCCAGCGCCATCGTCAAGCTGCTGCAGATCAGCACCGCTGTATTTGTGCCGCCCAGGGAGATGTCCATGAACCGGCTCGTACTCCGAAAGGCGTCCGGATACATCGCTCGGTAAATCGCATAACTGGCAAACATGCCGCCGAAAAACAGCACTTCCGTGATAAGGAACGTCCACATCCCCAGCGTAGCCGTTTCGAGTTGTTGCTCCGAATCGGCGAAATGATGCTGAAGGTGCGTGCCTGTAGTCTCAACAAGGGTCTCAGCCAATTATCACCTCTTCTGCAGGTCCGTAATTGTAAGCTTCTTCCGTCACTGTCGGGATTACATCGAAATTGTGCGTCGTTGGAGGCGACTCGATCTGCCACTCCAGTCCGGCTGCGCCCCAGGGATTCTTACCCGCCGGCTCCCCATGTTTCAACGACCACAACAGGTAGATGATCGGGATGACGTACCCGATGCCTAGCACTGTTGCGCCCGCCGAGGACAACACGTTCAATGTTTGGAACTCAGGAGGATACGCATGATAGCGCCGAGGCATGCCCATGTACCCCAGAATGAATTGCGGGAAGAACGTAAGATTGAACCCCGCGAAAATCAGCACGGCCGCCACCTTGGACCACACGTCTGAGTACAATCGGCCCGTCATCTTCGGCCACCAGAAGTGGAGCGCCCCGAGGAACGCCATCAGCATACCCCCGACCATCACATAGTGAAAGTGCGCCACGACAAAGTATGTGCCATGCGTCTGGACGTCCACCGCCAGCGTCGCCAAGTACAGTCCCGTCAAACCGCCGATCGTAAACAGCCCGATGAATCCAAACACATACAGCATTGGCGTATCGTACGAAATGGATCCCTTGTACATCGTCGCCGTCCAGTTGAACACCTTAATTGCCGAGGGGACGGCCACCAGGAAGCTCAGCAACGAAAACGCCAGCCCCGCATACATGCTCAGACCCGTGATGAACATATGATGGCCCCACACGATGAAGCTTAGAACGGCGATTGCCATGCTCGAAAACGCGACAAAGTCATAACCGAATACGCGCTTCTTGGAGAAGCAAGACACCAGCTCGCTGATCACGCCCATACCGGGCAAGATCATGATGTAGACCGCTGGATGCGAGTAGAACCAGAACAGATGCTGGAACAAAATGGGATCGCCGCCGATGTTCGGATCGAAAATGCCCACCTTCGCGATGCGCTCGACTGCCAGAAGCAACAGCGTAATCGCCAGTACCGGCGTGCCCAAGACCTGGATCAAGCTGGTCGCGTAATGCGCCCAGATGAAGAGAGGCAGGCGGCCCCACGTCATGCCGGGCGCGCGCAACTTGTGAATTGTGACGATGAAATTCAATCCGGTGATAATCGATGAGAACCCAGCGATAAAGACGCCGAACGCCGCCGCCAGCACATAGGAATTCGAATAAGTAGAGCTATACGGAGCGTAAAAAGTCCAACCGGTGTCCACGCCGCCGTGCACGACTGCGAACAGCGCGAATAACCCGCCCGTGAGGAAGATGTAGTAGCTCAGCAGGTTAAGTTTCGGAAACGCGACGTCCCGTGCGCCAATCATGATCGGAATCAAAAAATTACCGAATGTCGTCGGAATCGACGGCACCAGGAAGAGAAACACCATGACGATGCCGTGCATCGAGAACAGACGGTTGTAAGTCTCCGCCGAAAAGAAGTTGCCTTCAGGCGACGCGAGATTGATGCGGATGGCCGCTGCGAAGCTCCCGCCAATCAGGAAGAAAACACTTATGGTGACCAAGTACAGGATCGCAATCCGCTTGTGGTCGATCGTCAACAACCAACTCTTGACCGAGTGTTGAGCGTTAAGGTAATTCACCGTTTCCACGGGCCTGATTACTTCGGTTGACATTACTGCTGAGTCCCTTTCTGCGCCGGGGCGGGTGTCGTCGCCGGCGTAACTGATCCTGGCTTAGTCCCGGCCGGAGCGGCTCGCGCTGCTGAAGCTGGCGGCCCGGAAGCGGTCGGAACCACTGCCGTACTCTTAACTGCCGCGCCGCTCTTCAAGGTGTTGGGCGGAGCCAATACGATCTGCCACTGATGCGCGCCTTCCTGCGACGGGGGCACGGACTGCGACAACGATTTGATATAGGCAATCACTTCGTTAACGCCCTCTTCCGAGATCTGCCCATCGAATACCGGCATGATGTTCGGCTGGAAACTAGCGACAATCTTGGCATTCGGATCCAGAATCGATTCCCGGATGTACGCGTCGTCCGCGATCACCGTGCTGCCATTCGACAGATAGATACGCTTCCCATACAGGTTGGTCAGATTGGGTCCCCGGCCCTGCTGGTTCATCAAATGACAGGTGGCGCAGCCTAATTGCTCAAATTCCGTCAAGCCCTTCTCGGCCAGCGTTCCTTGAATCTCCGAACCCGCCTCCCATTTCTCGAAATCCGGTTTATCAAGCACATCCACCCATCCGCCCATGTGCGCGTGCTGGGCGCCGCAATATTCGGTACAGAACAAGTGATAGTGTCCGGCCTTCGTCGGCGTAAACCAAAGGGCGTCATAATGCCCCGGTACGACGTCGTGCTTTACCCGGAAGGCCGGGATCGAGAGGCTATGAATCACGTCCTCCGACGACATGGTCAGCTTCACCGGTTGGCCAACCTCCACGTGCAATTCATCAATCTCACGTCCACCATTCCCATACTGGAACTTCCACATCCACTGCTTCCCGGTGACGAAGATCTCGACTGCATTTTTGGGTGGTTGCGCTTCAGCGAAAAAGATCTTCGCGCCCCAGCCGAACATCACCAGCATGATGAGGAACGGAACAATCGACCAAGTCAGCTCCAGCTTCGTCGATCCGTGGATTTGTACCGGCTCGACCCCCGGACGCCGCTTGTACTTGAACGCAAAGTAGATGACGGCAGCGAAGATCGAGAGCGTCATTATCGCCGTCACTACATTCAGAAAAAAATAAAGCGCGTCCACCTCCGGAGCCTGCGCCGATGCCACGGGCGGGAACAGCGGAATGTTGGCAATTGGGAAGCTAGTGAACATGATGCGCCTCTTTCCACCGCTCTTGCGGCGGAGCCGGCGAGCCTGGCTTCTTCCTCAGGAGAAAGAACAGCAGGATTCCCAGAGCCAAAACCGTTACGCCTCCCGCGAGTTTGACCACGTTGAAGATCGCCAACGTATATTTACCTTGCGTCGCGTCATAGTGAAAGCAGAACAGGAGTAACTGGTCCACCGGAGAACCAATGCTATTGTTCGAAGCAGTTACCAGCGCCATCCGGATATCCGCCGGCGCGTACTGAACTCCATAGAAATAGCGGGACAGAATGCCCTTGGGCGTGGCGATCATAATGCCGCCCGCGTGTATGAACTGTTGCGTCCGGTCGTCCCATTTGTACCGGAATCCCACGGCGGCGGCCAACTTGCTGATCGGATCCTGCTGTCCTGTCAAAAAGTGCCAACCTTCATTGAAGCCAGCCCTTTGGCCCTGACCGGGTTCGCGAAATTCCTTTTGAAGATTGGCCTTTTTCGAAGCCGCCAAGTCGGGCGTTTCTCTTGGATCGAAGCTGACGACCACCACTTGATAGTCTTTGCCTGGTTGGAGCGATAATCTCCGCAGACTCGTCACCATCTCGTTCAGGGTTACGTCGCAGAGGTTCGGACAGCGGTAATAGACCAGCGCCAGTACGACGGGCTGCGTCGTAAAGTAGGTGCTCAGCGGAACCTTTTGCCCCGCCTCATTCCGGAACACCAGATTCAACGGAATCTGTGCGTTCAGCTTCTGATCCAGGCCTACGCCCCGCGTCAACAAAGGCCGGCCATACTCGGCGTGCGCCATCGTCGTGGCCGCTAATAACAACCACGCACTTGCGAGGAAAGGGCGCAAAATGCGTCCGGCGGGGCCGCCCGAGTTGCTGACTTTGTGTTGGCGGCACGCCGTGCCCTTTGCGCTCCAAAACCACTTACTGCTGCGCATGTTTCTCAACTTCTCCCTTTAATCCGACGCCCGGCGGCTGCTGTTGCGGCTGCGCATATCCAGGCGGGAAATCCTTCACGCTGCCCGAAAATTCTCGACCCTGTCCCGGAACAGTCGTCAACCCCACTGGTGCGTTCGGTTCGATTGTCAGCGTCGGCAACACATCGTCCATTGCCCTCTGTATCGGGATGTGGATGTGACCCTCGGCGTCCTTCCCATAGCTATTCAAAATCTTGTCTTCATTGGCGCGCAACACTGGATACGTCTCCCAGGGATGCACTTCCAGCTTCGGATCCGGCGGCAAAACACGTTCGGGCGCGAGCGGGCTCGTTGGCTCGCCTACCGGCGTCGCCACTTCCAGCCATTTCTGAATCCCGACGGTGATCAACAGCGAAAACAACAGAATGCCCATCAGGATCGCCATCGAAAAGACGGTGATCCTCGGGTTTGCGTCGCTCGCTTCGTAGCCCAGGCTGTTCGCCTTGTGTTCCACTTCGGGATGGTTCATACCGCCTCCGGCAAGGGTTGCGAAACCCGTGCATCGCGCAACGGCAGCAGCGGGCGTTTCCGCAGCGCACTCAGGTACAGGTAGACCCAAATGCCGCCGATACCCAGGAACGCCGCAAAATCGGTCCAATAAATCGCAAATCCATCGTGGCGGAAGGTGGGCTCCACAATCCAGAAGAGGTCCACTGCCCGCGCACATAGAATCCAAATCGCTACGCGTATCAGCCGCTTGGGATCGCGTTTACGATTTTGCGAAAGCAGCGCCAGAAACGGAATCAGGAACATGGCTAGCGAGACGATCGCCGCCATCACGGTCCATCCGCCGCGCACTCGCGCCAGATACCAGCCGATTTCCTGCGGAAGATTGCCCGGCCAGATGATGATCAACTGCGATGCCGACAGATAGGTCCAGAAGATCGTGAACGCGAACATCAGGTTACCCAAATCGTGCAACAGCGGTGCATGCACGCGTCCGCCAAACCGGTCCTCCTTAGAGGAAAGAATCAATACAATAATCGTCAGCGCGAACGTCTGCAGCGCGGCGCCGATCAGAATCATGCCGCCATAAACGGTCGAAAAGAATTCCGCATCCGCCGACAATACCCAATCGATGTAGGCGAAGGTTGCGGTCAAGAAGAACACAAGCACGCCCGGCGCGCTGAACCTCCGCATCCGATCCCGCAGCGTAATATCGCCCGTTTTATCCTGTTCATCGGAATAGCGAATCAGGCGGAATCCCCAGAAGCACCAGATGGCAAAATACAGCACCACGCGTGCAACGAAGAACGGCATATTCAGGTAGGGAACTTTGTGGCGGACAATCGCATTTGCCGCGACTTCGGCCGGTCGCGCCCAAGGGTATAGATAATGCAATCCCAACAAGATCGGAATGAATAAAATCAGGACAAACGGAATGGTCCGGATCTTCGCTTCGAGATATCTCCGCGTTGTCACGCCCCACCGTCCGCCGACCGTATTGTTCATCAGCAGGATACCCAGGCCCCCGAATGCGAAGCCGCTCCAGTAGATGAATGCGAACAAATAGGACTGCAACACCTGGCCGGCATTCGTGAAATAGCCGAGCAGGCACAGACCAAGTCCGATGACCCCGACGATTCCCGCTATCCGTTCATACCGCACGGCGCGGTCGCCCAACATTTCAATCGGCGTTTCGAGCGCCCGGTACTCACTCATTGAATAGCTCCCGCCGGCACCGCTTGCGGCGGCGCATCCTGGCTATATTGCAGCGCCCGTACGTAGGCAACGATTCTCCACCGATCATCGACCGGAATACGCGACGCATAACTATACATGGATCCGTAACCATTAGTAATCACATCGAAGAAATGCCCGACGGGCGCATTTCGCAGACGGTCCTCGTGATAACTCGGCGGATGCCGCAAACCACGCATCACAATCATCCCGTTTCCATCTCCCAAATGCCCATGGCACGGCGAGCAGTAAATGTCGAAGCGCTCCTGTCCCCTCGCTAAATCCGATCGCGTAATCTGAATCGGGAAGTAAGCGATGTCCTGGCCGTTTACTTTGCCGGTAAACCGAGCTGTATCGGTCTCCAGTTGTCCACGGGCGACCGTGTCGTCGATCGTCGGCCGCGCGCTGCGGCTATCGCCAAAGAACGGCGTCGCCGCGAACGGCTTATATCGCGGTTGGTTGTGCATGTCCTGGCGGCACGCGCTTGCGCCTAGCAGACATGCCAGCACACCACCCAACATCAGCCTATGCTGGAACAACGGTCACCTCGCTTCCGCCCAGCCCGCGCAAAAATTCCATCGTATCCTCGGTCTTAAATTTCGGATCGGACGACTCGATGCAAAGGAAGAACCGGTCGATCGAAGCGCGCTCGAAGGCTTTCACATTGAACACGGGATGATTTAATCTCGGTAATCCGTTGAATGCCAGCATGCTGAACATGGATGTCAGCGCCGCTGCTAGAATCATGCACTCGAACGTTATCGGGATGTACGCCGGCCAGCTATTCAAGGGGCGGCCACCGACATTGTGCGGATAGGCGATTACCGTGATCCATTCAAGCAGCGAAAACCCGCCAATTGCGCCGCACATGCCGCCGATCAGCACACACAGCGCAACATAGTTCTTTTTGTAGCCGATCGCTTCCGCCAGCCCTTCCACCGGCATCGGCGCGTATGCATCCATCCGCCGAAACCCTTCGGTGTAGGCCCGTTTCGCCGCCCGGATCAAGTCGTTGCTATCCACGAACTCGGCCATGACGCCGTGCACTTGTGGCAGTTCTGAAAGGATAAGGTCGTGGCTCATTTGGCATGCTCCAACTCGTGTTCGTGATGGACCACCTCGCGCACCTCAAAGATGGATATCGCCGGCAGAACTCGTACGAACAGAAACATCAGGAAAAGGAAGAAGCCAAGCGTTCCGGCATACGTCGCCCAATCCCAGAAGGTCGGAATATAGGTGCCCCAGGAGGAAGGCACGAAATCGCGAGTCAGACTCGTCGCCACGATCTCGAACCGCTCCAGCCACATGCCGATGTTGATCACAATCGACAGCGCCCACAGCAGCGGAACGTTCAGCCGCACTTTGCGGATCCACAGCAACTGCGGCAGGGCGATGTTGCAAAGGATCAGCAGAGCGTATGTGAATGCGTACGGACCGGTCATGCGGTTCCAATACATGAAGCTCTCGTACTTATCGCCGGCGTACCATGAGAAGAACGCTTCCATCGAATAGCCGTACGCAACAATCAATCCCGTTCCCAGCATCACTTTCGCGCAGCATTCCAGATGCCGCATTGTGATCAGGTCCTGTAGCTTGTACCACGAACGGAACGGAATGATCAACGTCAGGACCATGGCGAAGCCCGAATAAATGGCGCCCGCGACGAAATAGGGCGGGAAAATCGTCGTATGCCAGCCAGGCAGTATGGCCACCGCGAAGTCGAAGCTCACAATCGTGTGAACCGAAAGGACCAGCGGCGTAGCCAACCCGGCCAGAAGAAGGTACGCTTTCTGATACCGATGCCAGTGAATCGCCGATCCGCGCCAGCCCAGCGACAAGACTGCATAGACCCGCTGCTTCCAAAGCGGATTCGCGGTATCGCGCAACGAAGCCAGGTCGGGCAATAGTCCCACGTACCAGAACACGACCGAAACCGTGGCGTACGTCGAAACTGCGAACACGTCCCACTCCAGCGGGCTGCGCGGTTGCGGCCATAGATACATCGAATTAGGATACGGAAGCAGCCAATAGAACAGCCACGGCCGGCCTAAGTGCAAAATCGGGAACATGCCCGCGCACGCGACCGCAAACAACGTCATCGCTTCGGAAAACCGGTTAATCGACGTCCGGAAGTCTTGTTTCAGCAAAAACAAAATCGCCGAGATCAGCGTGCCGGCGTGTCCGATACCGATCCACCACACGAAATTGATAATCGCGAAACCCCACCCGATCGGGATGTTGATGCCCCAAATGCCAACGCCCTTCAGAAAAAGGTACGAAACGGCCGTCATCAGCAACATCACGAACAGCATCGCCACCGTCAACCCCAAATACCAGTTCTTCGGGGTATTCTTCCAATCCAGAAACACGACGCCCGCGATGCGTTGTGTAACCGAGTCGTAATTATGGCCGGGGCCCAGAATTGAATCTGGTCCCGGATCGACAATCGCTACTGCGTTCTGATCAACCTTGTTTGTTTCCACCGGAACCTCTTAAGGCCTCATTCGGATTGCGGACATAGCCCAGATACGTTGTGCGCGGGCGCGTGTTCAAGTCGTCCAACAGCGCATACTGTCGCGGTAGCTGTTTCTGTTTCACTACATCGGCCTTGGGATCGTTCAAATCTCCGAAACGGATTGCGCGCGTCGGGCAAACCTGCTGGCACGCCGTTATCACCTCGCCGTCGTGTACGCGGCGGTTTTGTTTCTCGGTCTCGATTTTCGCCTCCTGAATGCGCTGCATGCAGTAGGAGCATTTCTCCATCACGCCCCGGCTGCGCACCGTTACGTCCGGATTCCGCACGCCATACAAACTGGGCGTCTGCCAGTCTGAATATAGAAGGAAGTTAAACCGCCGAACCTTATAGGGACAGTTGTTGGAGCAATAACGCGTGCCCACGCAGCGGTTGTAAACCATCTGATTGAGGCCTTCAGTACTGTGCGTCGTGGCCGCCACCGGACACACTACCTCGCACGGCGCGTTCTCACATTGCATACAGGGCACCGGCTGGTTATACAGTGTGGGTTCATCCAGATCGCCCGAGTAATACCGGTCAACGCGAATCCAGTGCATATGCCGGCCGCGCGCCACTTGATCCTTGCCTACAACGGCAATGTTATTTTCCGCCTGGCACGCGATGATGCAGGCCGAACATCCCGTGCAGACGTTCAGATCGATCGACATGCCCCACTTGTAGCCCTTATACGGATAGTCGCTGTTGTAGTAAAGTGTGTCGTTATTCGGTACCGGCTTGTCGAATTCCGTCGGGAAGTTCGGATGCTCGCGGTACTCCGCCAGGGTGGCCGCCCTCACCGGTTCGCGGCCTGCCATCGTCTGCGTTTCCTGCGTGTTCGCCAGCCGGTAATGACCGCCTGTCTTGGTTACGGTTCCAGCAGCTATCCACGGCGTTGCCACCGGCTGAATCTTATACGCGTTGTATCCGATCCCGGTACCCACGCGGCCCGACATCTCGCGGCCATAGCCGAAGTGCACCGTGAACGATCCTTCCGCGTGACCCGGAAGAATCCACGTCGGCCCCTCCACGCTACGGCCATCCACCGTTACCCGCAGCATGTCGCCTTTCTGCAGGCTCATGGTGGTGGCATCCTTAGGACTCACCCAGATCGTGTTATCCCAGGTCATCTTAGTCTGCGGCTTTGGCAACTCTTGCAGCCAACCGTTATTCGCCCACGAACCATCACCGATCGTCGGGTCCGGGCGGAAGACGATCTCGGTACCGGTTTCCGGCGCCGGCAATGCGGGCAGCGCGGGGGCCTTCGCTCCCGTCACTTCTGCCGGAGCCGGTATACCCCCGACCACTCCATCGTGCACCGCCTTCTGCCACGCCGCTTCGAAATTTGCGTCCTTCAGTTGCGTGTTCCAGTAGCCCTTGACGATGTCGTGCGAGGAGAGGTCCGGCTGGTTCACCAGAAACGTAACAATTTCATGTCCCGATTTCCCGCCGTAGATTGGCATGATCAATGGCTGCTGAATCGTCGCCGTTCCGTCAAAGGCCCGCGAATCCGACCATGCCTCCAGGTAATGGGCTTCCGGTATATGCCAGTGCGCCCATTTGGATGTCTCGTCATAGAACTGCCCTAGCCGAATCACCAACCGCGCCCGCCGCATTGCCGGCTGCAAATTGAGAGCCGCTGGAGTCGAATACAAGGGATTCGGCCCTAGAATGAGTAGAACTTCTACCTTGCCGGCGGTCAGGTCATTGGCCAGGTCCTCAATTGTATGCGTACTTGGCCCTTCGATGCTCTCCACCACGCGCACCGTCTTGCCTACATTCCCGAGCGCCTCGTTGATTGCAAAAGCCGCCAGATGGACGCTCTCAGGCTGGTACTCGCCCGGAATCACTACGCCGCGTCCTTTGGAGTTGCTCAGATCCTGGGCTACCGCTGCAATCCAATCGGGAGCGGCTCCGTTCGCCTCGGCCTGCACACCGCAAGCTTTGGCCAATTGATACGCCAACCCTGCAATATCGCCGCTCTTGGCGGCGAACCGGTGGTCGGCCAGCGACCCGCTCACTGTGGGCGACGATTCGATGGCATACAGCCTGCACGGCGTTGCGCCGTTATCAACCGACCGCCGGCTCGCGAACTGCCGCGCGTACGCCAGGCCGCCCGGCGAGTTATTCAGAAGATCGGACTCCAGGCTCACGATGACATCGGCCTGCGAAAGATCATAGACCAACGACGCCGCTCGTCCAGCGATGGTGTGAGCCGCCTTGGCCGCCACTTCCCTCACCGCCGGTTCGTGCACATACCACTTCGCGGAAGGCGACATGTCCGTCAGTGCCTTCATCTGGCTCAAGAAGGTCGGGGACGTTGTAACTCCGGTCAGGATCGCCAGGCCTTCGCCGTTGCGCCCACGGGCCGCCTCCGCCTCTCTGGTGATCACGCCCGTGAACTCGGCCCAAGTGCTCGGC
Organism: Bryobacteraceae bacterium; assembly: GCA_036272835.1. Taxonomy (GTDB): domain Bacteria; phylum Acidobacteriota; class Terriglobia; order Bryobacterales; family Bryobacteraceae; genus Bog-105. The sequence goes on along the minus strand of DATAXY010000002.1, from coordinate 6,016 downwards.
CGCCCTTCATACAGGATGTTTTCCGAACGGTCAGGATCATAGAGACTCAGCACCGAAGCCTGTTCGAAAATCCCTGTGGCGCCGAGACTCGCCGGATGGTCGGGATTCCCTTCCACCTTGGTCGGCCGATTCAGGTGGCTCTCCACCAGCAGACCCCGCGCATATCCGTACAGCGGCATGGCCGTCGCGTAAAACATCGGCAGACCCGGAATCACATTTTCGGGTTGCCGGACGTATGGAACGATAAGTTCGGTTGGCTGTCGTGTGCATGCCGCCGCACCCGCCATGGCCAGCGAGGCCGCCATCACCTTCAACAGGCTGCGCCGGTCTGTTCCCGCGTCCGGAATCTGGCCGGAAAGGCCTGGAAACTCCTGTTCCACGTACTCGCGTAATTCGTCTGTCTCCGCCGCTTCCTCCAGCGTCCGCCAGAACGCCGGGCCTTTCCCGGCCGCTAGCCGGCTCCGCAGAGCCTTTAAATCCGGCGATGGCGCACGCTCGGCTGAATCGACCGGCGCCTGTGCGCGCTGAAGTGCATCAAGTGGAATGAACCCGGAATCTTTCATCTGTGACACGTTTGGCAATCCGTCAGGCTCTGTATGTGATACTCCGCCACTAACTTTCGTCCTAGTTCTTCTTGGTTCGCCGGCGCTTCGTATGCGGGGTTGAACACTTCGGAACGAGGCCGGACATATTTCTGTGGCGCCCGGTGGCAATCGACGCACCATTCCATATACAAGTTATTCGCCCTCCACATCAGTGGCATCTCATCCACGCGCCCATGGCACGTTGTGCACCCTATCCCCTTATTCACGTGAATGCTGTGGTTGAAGTACACAAAATCGGGGAGATCGTTAACGCGCGTCCATTCAATCGATCGCCCGCTCTCCCAGCTATCGCGTATCCCTTGCGTCAGACTGGCATTCGTCCAGATCTGTGAGTGGCAGGTCATACATGTTTCGGTGGGCGGCAGACCCGCGTAGTGCGAAGTCTCCACGCTGGTGTGGCAATAGCGGCAGTCTATGCCGTCGTCCTTTACGTGGTGCTTGTGACTGAACATGATCGGCTGCGCCCTGGGTACCCCGACAAATGTCATCCAAGGGCCGCGATCGATCGTATAGCCCAATGTGATCGCGCCTGCCACCAGCGCGACCACCCCGAAAAGCACTACCCTGAAGATAGTATTCGAGCTGCGGCGAAATAGTTGAGGCATTGGTTTAACTAACGATTGTAGCTAGGCGGATGTGCCCAAGCACTTCCACCGACTGCGATTATTTCAAAAAAAATTGCGGTCTTACAAGAAAAAAACTGCTTCCTGCGACATTCACTAGAAAAATTCTGTTGAAATGTAAGCCCATTGACCAAAACGGCTCGTCTGGCTAACCGGAACACCCTAGGCTTGCGCACTTCAACGACTGGCCTGGAAGATGTGCGAGGGGCAAAAGCAATGAGTATCCTCTACTCCAACCCTGTTGAAATTTAGTAACGTAGGTGGTGTTGCGACTTACGCCCCTCGCCTGTTGCGTTGTTGCTGGCTGCGCGGCTCTCGTCGCCGCGCACGTCGATCCAGCCGTGTCTCACGCCGAGGTCCCGTCGGTTTCGGACCAGCAGCACTTGCTGGATCTCGCCGGCGACTATGCCGAGCGGTACGTGTCCAACTTGCCCGACTTTCTGTGCGACCAAGTCGTTCGCCAGTTCGAATCCGGACGCAAGGATCACTGGAAGGAGCACGAAACACTCACGTCCCGCCTCACTTTCGTCAACGGACGCGAGCACCGCACCCTTCGGTTAGTGAACGGTAAGAACGTGGAGCCGGGCTCCAATCACTGGCGCACGCCACCCCTGGTGACTGAAGGCGAATTCGGCCTCCTCATCGGAAGTGTCTTCAGCGCCAACAGTGATGCGAACTTCCACTTCAATCGTTGGGACACCTTGAACGGCAAGCGCCTCGCCGTATTCGACTACTCGATCGACCGCCAACATTCTGGGCTAAGCCTGACGCTCAGCGATCTCGCGCGCGCCTTCATCCCTTATCACGGATCGTTTTTTGTCGATTCAGCGGGAGGAACGATCTGGCGCATCAGCAGTGAGGCCGAAGAGATACCTGAGGAGCTACGTACGATTCAGATCGTAACCACTATCGACTACGGCGAGGTCCCGGTCGGGCCCAAGCAATACATTCTGCCGGTCGCAGCCGAAGTCCTCATGACCAACGCCGACCACCGCCGCGTCCGCCATCTGATGACATTCGAGAACTACCGGAAGTTCGAGGCGGACTCGACGATCACGTTTGGCGGCCAGCGTCCGGCCCAGCGGTGAACGAGAATAGGATGGAGTTTCTACTATGAGGAAGCGCAGGCACTGGTGAGCCAAGCCGACTCCAATTAGCGGCGCAACTTTAGCAAGCCCGAGTACGAGCGACTGGAAAGCTCACTGGAGCCGGACCTGCAGGGACGAGTGGGTTATAGGATCTCTACATATCCTTCTGTTCCATGCACGCGAATTCGTTGTCCATCCTGAATCAGCTTGGTCGCATTTTCTACTCCGACTACTGCCGGTAAGCCATATTCACGCGCGATGACAGCTCCATGGGTCATCAGTCCACCCACTTCGGTCACCAGACCTTCGATGGATACAAACAACGGTGTCCAACTGGGGTCCGTGAAGCAGGTGACCAAGATATCGCCCTCTTCCACGACGGCATCTTTCAGGTTCGAGATGACACGTGCGCGCCCCTCGATCACTCCGGACGAAACAGCAAGACCAACGATTGCGCCGGCTGGGAGATTTTCCCGTTTGTACTCACCGGCAACGATTTCACCGTCCGAGGTGATGACGCGCGGCGGACTTAGTTTTTCATATGATTTGTACTCGTCTTTTCGCTTGCTGATGATCCGGTAATCCAGTTCATGGGTGCGCACTACTTCGTGAAGCTCCTCAAAGGAGAGGTAGTATATATCTTCCTTTTCGTGAATCACGCCGGCTTGTACAAGTCGTTCGGCTTCTGTCGTCAAAGCCTGCTTGTAAATGAAGTGGCGAATGACGATGCCGTATTTTGGGTATTCACGATAGCCGCTGAGATTACGGACCAAGTCGATCATCCGTTTTGTTTCTTTGGCTTTTCCCTCCCCATCCGGCAATTGCTTCAAGCGTTCCAATAACTCTTGCTCTTTGTTCAAAGCCTCCTCTCGCCGGTGTTCGAACTTCAAATGGCTCGCGCCAGGCTTAGAGTTTTTGATATTGCCCAGAATCATCGGAACAAGCGTCGCCGGTTTTTCGCTCCAGCGAGGCCTGGTGATGTCGATTTCTCCGGCACATCGCATCCCGTATTTGTCGAGATAAGCATAGATGGCGTCTCGGGATTGCTGTCCTCCATCAAAGTGAACCAATTCCTCCAGACAGCTGTCCTCTCTTACCTGTTGCAAGTAATCGATTACTTCCGGATAAGGACGAATCACATCGGCGACATCCAATAGCTCCAGACCCATTTCGGAGGTGATGTTGTTCGGCACAGATTGAGAAAGCGTGTCTGCTGCATTTTTTTCACCTAACCAATCCAGCATTTTTTCGTTGATCCAGGATGAAGCATTCATGGCAGTCATAATCACGCCAAAGCTTTGCGAATCGGATATCCTCTTCCTAAATTGCTGGATGTCTTCGAGGATGAAGTCGAAGAGAACCGATCCTGACTTTGTTTGGATCTCCTGTCTCAACTTATCTATCGACGTTTGACTGCTCTTTATCAAATCGGAAACGATTTGGAGATTGTAATCGTTTAGCGTTTGAAATCCAGCAGGCGACGCGGCTGGATTGCTTTTGGTGGAACTCGGTGCTTTCCCGTCATTCGGTAGCGCCTTTATAAAGTCTCCTCGCTCCAGAACGGTCGTCAATGCGTCTTTGATAAGCGGATCGGATTTTCCCAAGACATTGACGATGATGTCTCTCTTAGCGGGCGAAGCCAGCTCTTGAGTAATGTCAACGAACAACCTTCCACCCGCTTTAGCCATGGGTCGAGCGGCTATTAATTGGTGGAACGACAAGCCCAGCGGCTTCAAGGGGTCGGTCATCATCTGCTGATGGCCGACAGATACATAAACGTGATTTTCCCCATCATTTGCTTCGGGGATGGGGAATAACGTGGTGATGGGCCGACTCTGGACAATATAGAAGACGCCCTCCGCTAAGCACCATTCGATGTCCTGAGGGCGGCCGAAATACTCTTCGACCTTTCGGCCCATGCGCTCGAGCTGCAAAATCTGCTCATCCGTGAGCGCTCGCCGATTCTGCCGCTCAAGCTCAATCTCCTGCTGTTTCGTGCCGCCTTCTGGTAAGGCAACTACACCCAGCTTCTTGGTGGATATCCGCTTCGCGATCACTTCGCCATTACGCACTTTATAAACATCGGCACTCACGAGGCCGGAGACCAAGGCCTCGCCGAGGCCGAAGCTCGCGTCAATGGACGACACCTTCCGGTTGGAAGTGACGGGATCGGCAGTAAACAAAACCCCTGCCGCCTGCGGGAAGACCATCTTCTGCACCACAACAGCCAGGTGGACCTTGCGATGATCGAAACCGTTTTGCATGCGGTAGGTGGTCGCCCTCTCGGTATACAGCGATGCCCAGCACTTGCTGACGTGCTTTAGGATTGCCTCCTTCCCAATGATGTTCAAATACGTATCCTGTTGGCCCGCAAAGGAGGCCGTCGGCAGATCCTCAGCAGTTGCGCTGGATCTTACTGCATAGGCATTCTCTTCTCCCAGCCTTGAGAGATGGCGGGTGAGCTGTTCTTGAATATCTGCGGGGATAACTATCTCTTCGATGAGCCTGCGAAGCTCATCGCTGAGCTCACGGATTTCATTCCGGTCTCTCACTGTCAGAAGCGACAATCGATCAAGCAGTTCGTTACTCGACGGCGTTTGCCCGATGATCCGATTAAAGGCTTCGGTGGAAATACAAAAGCCTTCTGGGACCCGTATTCCTTCGACCTTGGAGAGCTCCCCCAGGTTCGCGCCCTTGCCACCAACCAGCGTGATTTTGGTCTTGTCGATGTCCTGAAATCCAAGCACAAAGGAACTCATACGCTTAGCCGTGCACCTGCGGTACCGTACCGTGCGGTTCAAACGCCAATTCGCCTAAACCTCGCTTATCCCATCCCCTTTTCAACGTGCTCATTGCCTCAGGCTAACCGAAGTCGGGCTGGAAAATCGAGTGTTCCGAGCCATCAAATACGAACTATATCTACTTTGTTATGAATCGGTTAGACTTATCGCAACGCAGATTGTTATCCTTAATTGCGCACAGCGCTAAGCCCTTAGGTTGTCGCGGGCCGCACAGCCGCCCAAATTCACGATTATTGACGACGAACCGCACCCAACGACTAGCTACTTTCCGGCGCAAAATTCAGGAACTAACTGATTTGTTTTCATAGCGCCTCGACGGCGGCCGGTGCACGGTCATACGGAATGGCGGAAACGAACTGGCCTGGCGGCTCTGACTGCGAGTGGGTTGTCGTCCCGGACCCCAAACATTTTTATGTAGGAATGTATTGACGACATTCGCTTCTTCGTTGTATCCTCCATAAAGATGACACGAAAGGGTATGGCGCAGAAACGGGATAAACTTGCCACCACCCTCGCCGGTTGCGGTGATGTCCTGCGCGGCTCCCTGCTCGAGCGCACTACTTTTCACAGCGGTGGTTGTACCAAATGCGCGCGCGGTGAGGGGCATCCTCAGTGGGTTCTCAATGTGAACTACCCCGGAGCGAAGAACCGTCAGTTGAGTTTGCTGCCGGAGCAGGTCCCCCAGGTGCGCAAAGCTCTGGAGCGTTATCGCCAGGCAAAGGAAACCCTGGAGGCGATCAGCGAACTCAACCAGTATCTATTGCGGCTGGACCGGGACGAGTCGAAGGAGCGGGAAGCGTGATCGCCGCGCGCCGCCTTCAACGCAGCTTCGCCGATGGTTTTATCACCGAGGAGGTGAAGGACCTGTGGGAACCCTGGATGCGGCACGCCGACGAGGC
>DATAXY010000001.1:0-196901 GCA_036272835.1 Bryobacteraceae bacterium | reverse complement strand
ATTGAAGCTGGCTGCAAAACCGTAATCGGTTCCCGGCTCAAACAATCCGGCATGTTTTGGACAGTCCGCGGCGCCAATGCCATCATCGCCCTCCGTTGCTGCTGCCTCAGCGGCAAATTTGCCGGCTACTGGAAGCAGCGGCGGCTTGACTACCGCCACTTTCATGTCGCGCACCCATGTGCTCACGTGGCTTTTGATGTCCCTCCGTCCGGCGCGCCCGGCCCGCCATCATTTTCGTGCGCACCTCGGTCCTTCCGAACGCATAGGCCCCCGCGTACGCCGGATTTGTCAATATCTTCAGGATGGTGTGATAGAGAGGAAGCTTCCAATAGATGCGGTGATTCCCCTCGCCGTATCCGACTGCCGGCAAAGCGACATTCTCCTGACGGCACCAGAGCAGGACCTGTCGAGCACTGCCGAGCTCCTGGAATCTGCGGAACACGAGATGAATAGCATTCTGAACGCGCAGATCGAGATCAAGTTCAATCTTGCCGGCCGAACCCCAGTAATAGCCTACTGGTAGGCAGAACCGTAGTTCCCCGCGCTGAGCTTTCTGGCGAATGGCTTCGAGTGAACGTTGTCGCAGGACGCTGAGCTCGAATTCGCTCATAGTACCGCGCAACCCCAGCAGCAGGCGGTCATTGCTGAGCCGCGGATCATAGACGCCTTCCGGATCAATCAACAGAGCGCCAACGAGTCCACACAACTCGATCAGGTGATGCCAGTCGCGGCCGTTGCGTGCCAGTCGCGACGCTTCCAAACAGAACACCGCGCCGATCTGTCCTTCACACACTTCCGTCACCAAACGTTGAAAGCCCGGCCGTGCAACCAGCCCCGAGCCGGAGCGTCCCAGATCTTCATCGATGGTTTCCACTTCAACAAACCCCAACTCGCGAGCGTAGTCTGCCAGGCGATACTGACGCAACTTGCTTTCGCGATTTTGTAGAAGTTGCGCGGGAGTCGATTGGCGTACGTAAACAATCGCTCGGCGCTGCAGATGAGCCGGCGTCAGCTTATGCGTCATGGGCGCCTCCTCTTGGGACTTCTACGGCGTCGCCGATCACCACGTTGAGCAGTAACTCTGCGATTCTTTTTTCGAGTTCTGCCCGTCGTTCTGGCGGTAGTTCGCGAAGAATCTGATCGCTGACGAACTTCCGCTCGCAGAACAGCTCTATCTGTGTCTGATTCGCCTTTCTTCGTTGTTTCATCCGGACGCTCCAATGGGGAAGTATTTCCGGATGGCTTATCGCATTCCGAGGTGGAATGTAAAGCGTCGAGAAAAGTCCGCAGCACATGCAGAGCCGAGAACGAGACCACAGGCGGCCCCAGCGAGAAGCAGTCGCAAGCAACTTGGTCAGTCATCCAAACCGGCAACCCGATAGCATTGCCTTGCGGCGACTCGCAAATTAACCAATCGCCGTCTTCACGGCGGATTCGCCGCAAAACAGGGAGACTCGACTCAAACAGATCGCACCACCGATAGTGAATCGTGGCGGACCCCGAAATGTAGGCACTATGTGACCGGCCCCACCGGTATCGGCAAGAGTTGGATGGCCTGCGCTCTGGCACAGAAAGCTTGCCGGGACGGTTTCTCCGTACTGCATAAACGAGCGACGGAGTTGTTTCGGGAACTCGCCGTCGCACATGTCGACGGCAGCATCGGGCGAGTGCTGTTGAAACTCTCACGCGTCGATGTCCTTCTGCTGGACGACTTCGCTATGGCGCCGCTGAAAGACAGCGAGCGCCGCGACTTCCTGGAGATCTGCGATGACCGTTATCAACGCCACTCCCTGATTCTTACCTCGCAGATGCCGATTGCCCACTGGCACGAGCAGATCGGCGATCCCAGCATTGCCGACAGCATCCTCGACCGCTTGGTCCACAATGCCTACCGCATCGAACTCAACGGCGAGTCGATGCGCAAAAAGCGTAACCGGAAATCGGACGAGGGCGCTGCCTCAAATGGATCTCTACAGTGCTGAGGCGGGGCAAGGAACCTCAAACGCCGTTCCCTTGCCCCACACCCCCATCCCGGCTAAAACCCATTAGCCAGTTGACTGATGTGAATAACTTCAGGCATCATTGCAAGTGCCAGCGTCGCTTCGCTCCGATTTATTCACATCACATCGGGACACTCCATTCACATCGCCGGAATCCGCACGGACCGCACACAGAATGAGCGCCGGCTCGCTCTGGCGCCATTTGAAAATTGCCGGCATGGTTGGCATTTAGGGTGCCCCCAGCCTACCAACTCGCTCTCACCCGGATCTTGCAACACATCCGAAAGCCTGAATCTCTCATTTATGTGCGTGTGAGGGTGCGCAACAAGGGACGCCATATTGCGAAGAGCTGCCGAGTATTTCTCACGGCCCTGCATGAGGTTCGCTCGGATGGCACCGTTAAGACAGTCATGAATGATTCCAAGGCTCTTGCGTGGGCGGGATGGCAGTTTGCGCCGATAGACATTCCTGCGGGCGTCAATTTCTACGTCGATTTGATGAGGGTGAGCAAAGCGGCTGCGGGATGGCGCTTCTCTGTGGAAAGGCATTTCGATAGCCAGAAAAAACTGCTCGATTATCGTGGAACGTACCGTTTTAGCCTTATGGTGTCCGGAGACAATGCGGCTCCGGCGCAGTGCGAGGCCGGCGCACGGTACCCGTCCCGCTCTGGGTCAAACAGTTGCTCGACCGCTGGCTCTCCGCGAGTGAGATCACGGAAGGGCCGTTATTTCGGACCCTGCGCAAGGGCGGAACCCTCGGCCGGGCCGAGCCAGTGAGCGAGGATTTGATCTACACCTTGGTAAGGAGGTCCGGCGCGGCGATCGGACATCCGGATTTGACGCCGCACGATTTGCGCAGAACCTGCGCCAAGTTATGTAGAAAGGCCGGAGGGGAATTGGAGCAGATACAGCTGCTGATGGGGCATGCGTCCATCCAGACGACCGAACGGTATTTGGGAACCAAACAGGATTTGGTCCAGGCCGTCAATGATCGGGTCAAAATCCGGATCGAGCGGGAATGAAATCTTTATGGTCACGACCAAAAATTTGGGCAGAAGGTCTGTCACAGCAAGATAATGAAGAAGAGAAAGAGGACAATAGATGGCGGCGATAGCGGAACCCTTACTGATGACGGTCGAACAGTACCGTGACTTGCCGCACCGAGACGATGTCATCCAAGAGTTGCATTGGGGCCAAGTCATTACTTTGACGCGACCCAAAATGAAGCATGCCAAACTCCAATCTCGCCTCGTGCGCTTATTGCGTCCGAGAGCCGAACACCTTGGGGTGATCGAGTCAGAGGTGGCCTTTCGCGCGCTTCCGGAATACGACCTACGTGGAGCCGACGTCGCCTTTGTTTCCCAACAGAGATGGAATACAACCAAGGATGATGACAATTTGCATGGCACTCCGGAATTGGTAATCGAGGTGCTGTCACCTTCCAATACAAAACAGGAGATGCGTGAAAAGGCAGCTCTCTATCTCTCGACGGGAGCCCAGGAATTTTGGCTCGTAGATCCGAAGCGGCAAACTGTCACCGTCATGCGCCAGCAAGGCGGCACGCAGGTTTTTGGAATGGGCCAGCCGATTCCTCTCGTGTTATTCGGCCGAGAGTTGAACGTCTCAGACATTTTCGCGTGATGTCACGCTGCAACCGTCGCAAGGTAAGCCAACGCCCCCCGACGCTCCCCCAGACTTTGTGCTGCACTCTTGCGGGAGGGCATGACCGTTGCATGATTGTGGCGAAGCTACGGGGTGCCAGAGAGCGTATGAGAGTCAAGGAAGGCCGCTGTGAAGGCCGATAGCCTTTTACGAGCGCTTAAACGGAGTTAGTTCTGGAACCTGCTCGATGCATCAAGCAAGTCGAGGCGTGGCGGAAGCATTAATTCCTGAGCCGCGGACCCAATTGAGCCTCTGCATCAAGTCGAGCATTCCGGCGGCTGGGCAAGACCGTGGAACGCGCCGCAGCCATCCCAGCAGACTCCCGCGCGACGGTCCCAGCTCCAACAATTTCGGGAGCTCCGTCTTATGGCTCTCTTCCAAGCGGTCAAACAAGCGCCAGTAAACGTCGCGTTCTACTTTGCTGCGAACCGCGCCACCAGCGATTCTAGAGTGGTCAGCGCAGGTAGGATCACTCTCCGCTCGCGAAGCCACTCCATAGCCGAACCCACCAAGGTGAATGCCGAATCGGTAGACAGTGCTTCGTTCTCCAGGTATGCCCGCAGAAGAGGCGAGTAGGTCGGCCCGTATTGCCGAAAGCGATACTCCTTGATGATTAGTAGTTGGTGTTCCTGCCAAGTGTTGTCGCGCTTGGCATACTCGGTGAACTCATCCGTACCAGCTCCCAACTGCTGTCTTATATAGTTGAGCAAATTGGGCGACGCAGGTTTATCCGTCCTCAGGGGCCAGCCCGGGTAATGCAGCAAACAGAGTTGAACCGCACATCCCAGGCGGTTGTGTTCACGCCGCCGTTCGTTGATGCGTGCGATTCTTCTTCTGACAAAAGCCAGTGGCGGACCATCTCGCGGTACGGCAGACCGTGATGGCCGACCAAAAGTCGTTGGCGTTGCTGTTCCGTGATCTGGTTGGCGGCTGACATCCTGCCAGCTTACCCAGCCTCTTGCGCTTGCAGCGGCTTTCCTGACCTCGCGCATTTGCTTAGCGGGGTATTTTTGCCAAGTGGTCCAGGCTGGCCCAGTTGCGGATTATGGCTGCCTGAATGGTGTGGCCCGGCATCGCGTGAATACCAATCTGATCAAGGAAAACTGGGACGATATGCGGGCGATGGAAGAAGCGGGGCTCGATCCGAGGTTGGCACATGCGTTGGAAGCCAAGAAACGCATGCCTGGGCGGAACAAGACCGACCAGTTGGACGCCAGAGGACTGGCGTTGATGCTGCGCAATGGTTCGTTGCCGGAGGTGTGGATTCCCCCGGCGAATCTGCTGGATTTACGCGACCTGATGCGCACACGCCTAGCGACCAGACAGCGCGGCAGTGAGTTGAAGTGCCGGCTCTGCGCCGTTATGGTGTGCGGCGCTACGAGGAGGGAGCGGATTTATTTACCACCGGCCGGCGGGCAAAGCTGGCCGTATCCATCGGGCGGCTGCCGCAAGAGTGCCACATGGCTACTGGTGAAGAATGGGCGCTGCTGGATGAGCTGGAAAGTCACCTGGAAGCCATGGAGGAGCGTATTCGCCAGCGCATCGCTTCGCTCGGTTGGGTGCGGCTGCTGAAGACCTTGCCGGGCGTGGGCACGATTTTAGGCAGCACAATTTATCTGGAGATTGGAGACGTTTCGCGGTTTCCCAGCCCACCACAGCTGGCCAGTTACGCGGGCTTGGTTCCCACCGTGCATGCCAGCGGCGGCAAGAGTTGGAACGGGCCAACTCCGAGTTCCGCCAATCACTTTTTAAAGTGGGCTTTCATTGAAGCGGCCAACCTCGTAACCACAAGACAGAAGACTTGGGCCGACAAGCATGTCGTCAAACTGTATCAACGCTTACGAGCAAACAAGTGCCACGGCAATGCAGTCACCGCGGTAGCGCGGCACTTAGCCGAATCGAGTTGGTGGATTCTGACCAAAAAACAAGCGTATCGGGACCCAGCGCTGGGAACCATGTCTTCGTCCAAGAACGGGTAAGCGCGGTGCCGGTCTAGCCGAACAGGCTGTGTGCGTGATTGCGAAACCCGGGGCGAAGACGCTCGTGCCCGATGTCAGGGCGGATAGATGACTTATGGACGAGACCAGGAATGTTAGGGCAAGCTTGGACGAAACCGCTGTGGAGGTGAACCATCCGGCCCGAGTTTAACGCTTTGGCCGGGACGTTTTCTATTTACGTTTTTTGGAGCGGGCGAAGGCGCTCACCTCCGCACCATCCCGGTCCGGATCGGCGCTCGGGTCACTCTCCAGTGTTGCCCTATCCTCCGTCCGGCTAACTGGAAGTGTATCTATAAACACTCGGATCGGCGCCCTCGGCGCCGATTTCGGGCCGAAAAAACCGGTTGACAGCAGCAGCGCTCTCATAGATGACTGGGGGGTTGGGAGGAGTCGCGACGGTGTCGCTATTCTGAACGAAGGAGAAAAGACAACTGAGCAATTCGCAGCCAAGTGTACCGGATTTGGATCGTTTACTGGAACTGATAGACCGCGATTGGCCACATCGCCACGTACTGGTGGTAGGGGATGTGATGTTGGACAAGTACGTGTGGGGCGAGGTTGAGAGGATTTCGCCAGAGGCTCCAGTGCCCGTGGTTCGAGCCGTCCGAAACAGTGAACAACCCGGTGGAGCGGGAAATGTGGCGATGAACCTGGCCGGGCTTGGCGCGCGCGTCACGCTCGTGGGGCTTGCTTCCGAAGATGAAGACGGATTCCGCCTTCGCGCATTGCTTGCGAAGGCGGGCGTGGAATCGGCGCTGCTCTCGATCCCGGATATACCCACCATATCGAAGCTGCGGGTTTTGGGTGGCAGTCAGCAGATTCTTCGGTTAGATGTGGAACGAAGGTTTCGACTTTCAACGGAGGCGTCTGGCCGGCTGCAGGAGGCGATCACGGCCAAATTGCCGGACGTCTCGGCGGTGATTCTTTCCGACTATGGGAAAGGTGCCCTAACAGAAGAGATTTGTCAGCACACGATTCGCGCGGCGAAGCACCTGGGGTGCCCGGTTCTGGTGGACCCGAAGACATCATATTTCGATCGATATCGTGGGGCGACGACGATCAGTCCGAATCTCCCGGAGCTGGCTGGGGCGGTCCAGGGCGATACGCACGATCTTCCGGGCCTTTTCCAATCAGGGAAGGCGTTGGTTCGTGATCTCGCGCTCGAATATTTGGTCGTGACGCTAGGTGAGAAGGGCATTGCGGTCCTCTGGCCGGACGCCGAGACGATCGATCCAGCCACAGCGCGGCAGGTTTTTGACGTTTCCGGCGCAGGGGACACGGTTGTTTCGGTTCTGGCGCTCTGTTTGGCCTCTGGGATTAAGATCGAAGCGGCCATTCGCCTGGCGAACAGGGCCGCAGGCGTCGTAGTCAGCAAGGTGGGCACTGTTCCTATTCAAAAAACCGAACTGCTGGCCATGCTGGTTAACGAACCCGCGAGCCAGATTCCGGAGAAAGTGCTATCACTGGAGCGCCTGTTGGGCCGGGTCGCCGGTTGGCGAGCGGCCGGGCAGCGGATCGCGTTTACTAATGGGTGTTTCGACCTTCTACACGTGGGGCACATCTCGCTGTTGGAGCAGGCCAGGCATGAAGCAGATCGCCTCATAGTTGGGCTGAACACGGACAGTTCAGTGCAGCGTTTGAAGGGCCCGACGCGCCCGATTGTCGGCGAGAATCAGCGGGCACATGTTCTTGCGGCCCTCGCCGCGGTGGATGCAGTGATCTTATTCCCCGACGAGACACCGCTGAGTCTTATCGAGGCGATTCGCCCCGACGTGCTGGTAAAGGGCGGCGACTACACGGAGTCCACGATCGTCGGGGCACTGGAGGTGCGGTCGTGGGGTGGACAAGTGAAGATAGTTCAGACGATCGAAGGTTTCAGTTCAACGAATTTAATCGCTAAGCTGACCTAACACCGGATTAGTCTGGGGAGTAATTAAACAGCCAAAAGATGAGACAATACAGAACTTTCAGCAACGATAATTCTGATCGATACACTCCCTATGTCGTCAGAATTTACTCGACGTGCTGTACTGCGCGCAGCCGTGATGGGTTTGGCTTACCCAGCGCTTGATGCGGCGGCACAATCACCTTCTACGTCCGGCACCGGCCAGTTTACGTATTACGTGGATAATGCCGGATCTGATAGTAACAATGGCTTGAGTCCAGCGACTGCGTTTCAGACAATTAGCAAAGTAAATACTTTACAGCTACTGCCCGGACAAAGTGTCGGATTTAAAGCGGGCGGCGTATGGAGAGAGACGTTAGCTCTGAATGTGTCAGGGACTGCCAGCAATCCGATCACTGTCGCCAGCTATGACGTGGCTTCGGAACCTGTACAAGGCGCCTGGACTCAGGGAAGCGGTCCGATTTTACAGGACAGCCCAGCTTCGGCCGTTTTCGCGAGCGGCTTTGAGGCTGCTGATTTCGGAGACTGGGCTGGAGTTGCGATCGAAGGGGGAAGCCCTTCGATCAGCATCTCTACCGAGCACCCTGCTCATGGCCAGTCGTGCATGCAGTTTACGGGCGATGGACACGCCAATTGGGCATCGGCCTACCATAACATCGCTCCCATGACGATCGGGAGCACTTACCATTTCCGACTTTACTTGTTTACTCCATTGGGAAGCTTGGCGCCGAATAATGGTCTAAAACACATTCAGTTTTTCGGCGGTTCGCAGCAGATAGGGTACGGAGAGCTGTACACAGATTCGACAGGAAAGATCTCCAGTTTGACAATAAACATGTATTCAGGGGGAGGATACATCCAGAACCTGAGCCTCGCAGGTAATTATCTGATGGGCGCTTGGAACTATTTGGAAATTGCATACACCGTACATGCTTCCCTGGGTGGTTTTCAGGCCTGGGTGAATGGAGTGCTGGTGGGTCAGACAGGACTATTGAATACAAGCGCAAACGCAGGGTTGAACCAGATCAGAGTAGGAAACGGAAACTATGGAAGTATTGTCGCAAGCGGCGCATCAATCTATTTCGATGATGTTAAAGTAGGCACCAGTTACATCGGACCGCTGCCGAGGGGCGTCCCGATGACCGTGTGGTCTACACCGCAGCCTAGCGACCCGCTTAGTCCCACGTTCAATGGTCAACCAGGAGTTAGAGTCTACAATCTAGGGTCATTGGTCAGCGCGGGGCAGTGGTACTGGAACGGAAGCGCACTTTACGTTTACAGTGCTACGAATCCGGTTGGCTCTGTTTTTATCCCGGCCCGCCAGTATGCAGTTCTCAGGGGATCGGAACAGAACACCTGGAGACAAGGCAGCGGAACGGGCAACTCTGAAGATCCGTCGACGGCAATCTTCGCGAGCGGCTTTGAGATATCAAATCTGAGTGACTGGGCTGGAATAGGTATCGCGGGTAGTCCGACGTTGGGGGTAACGAGTGTGGATCCTGCGCATGGGGAAAGCTGCCTGCGCTTTGCGGGAGACGGATCCGATAACCGGGGCAACGTTTATCAGTACATCCCCCCGATGGCATCCGACAGCACTTACTACTTTCGGCTTTATCTGAGGACGCCGACAGGCAGTCTAAGCCCGAACAACGGTCTAAAATACATCCAGTTTTTCAACGGGGCAAAGCAACTGGGCTATGCCGAGCTGTATACGGACAATCAGGGGCGGATTTCGGTTCTCACGGTCAACATGTATGGCGCCGGGTGCGTTCCGAACATAAACGTCGCTCCGGCGTATGTTATGGACGCTTGGAACTATCTGGAAATTGCTCTTAATGCGAACTCTACTTCAGGTAGTATTCAGGCATGGGTGAACGGCTCACCTGTCGTGAACGCGCAGTCGCTGAACACCATGGCAATCGCAGGCTTGGATCAGATCCAAGTCGGAAACGGCAATTACGGCCCGATCGTTGGCAAGGGAGCGTCAATCTATTTCGATGACGTGAAAGTAGCGTCGACTGGTCCAATTGGACCCTATGTGAGCGGTATACCTACGACGGTGTGGTACGCGCCGCAAACAGCAAATCCGCTCTATCCCAGTTTCGATGGATTGCCAGGTACTCAGGTGAACAGCATCGGCGCGGTCTCCTCACAAGGTCAGTGGTTTTGGGATGGATCGTGTACGATTTACGCTTATAGCGTGTCGAATCCCGCGGACTCCGTTGAGATTCCGGCCCGGCCCTACGGCGTAGTGCTATCGGCGGCCAGTAACGTGGTTCTCTCGAATCTGTGTTTGGCTGGAGCCCAAGTGTCGGGCCTATTTGCCTCTAGGGGCTGCAATTCGGTCACGCTCAATTCCTGCGTGTTGGAATGCAACTGGGAGAATGGGGGATTCTTCTTGGACGGGAACCATTATCAAAACTATGGCACAGTACAGAATTGCACGCTGCGCAACAATGGGGCATCCGGTTGGAACACAAACGGGTATTTCACCAACTGGCTTTTTAATAACAACGTAGCTTATAGCAATGGCCAGGTCCTGAGCGGCTCCATCGAGCACGACTTCTCAGCCGGGATAAAGATCTTTTCCATCACTGGCCGCGATGGAGCCGGTACGGTATTCCGAAATAATCTCTCTTACTCAAACGGACCACAATCGACCTATAGCGGCCAAGGAGTGGGCCTCTGGGCAGATACTTGCACCGGAGTCACTTTTACGCAGAACACCGTCCATGACAATGCCGCATGGGGCATCTACTTAGAGAAAAATCAGAATAGCACGGCTTCCTTTAACCTGGCTTACAACAATGCCAAGCTTCCGTACTGCGCCAATCTGGCTTGTAAGGCTGGCGATGGGAATAGCGCCGCAAACAACAAATTTGTAAATAATACGTGCGTGGGGGGGTGGTGGGGAATGTACTGCGGCGCCTACGAGGGCGATGGCCAGAGCTTCATGAATGGAGCTCTTTGGGCGAATAATATCGCAGTGGGCTCCTCGAATCAGAACTTTTATATTGACGTGGGTGGAGATAACGACGCTCAGAACGGCTCAGGGAATGTGTATACACACAATTGCTTTGGGCTGCCCTTCACAAATTTCCTATATTGGGCAAGCCTAGGTTTACTCAGCACATACACGGGGTTCGACGCCGCTTGCGGCAACTCATGTCTAAGCATTGAAGGCGACCCGGGGTTTCTGAATGCATCTAGTGGGGATTATCAGCTTTCTGCGAATTCTCCTTGCTTAGGAAGCGGCTTGGTTGTACTCGGTATAACAAGCGCACAGCCAAACGTTGGCGCGTACTAGCTTTCAAGAGCCAGGGTATCTGGGCGTATGAGCATAGCGATTGCGTTGCGAATTACTTCCTTCGGCGTGATGTCCATGATGCACCTTCTGCCGTTTGGACAGTCGGCGACCTCGACCAATTCGCAGCCCATGCACCGCAGCGGACTGTAGAGAAATCTGTCGGCCGGCCGGTCGGAGAACCATTTACCAGGTTTATTCCGGGCACTGAAGACTCCAAGTATCGGAGTGTTGACTGCGGCGGTGAGGTGAAGCGTACCGGTGTCGTGACCGATGTAGAGCGCAGCCCGCTCCAGAAGAGCCGCAGTTTGTCGCGGCGTGAAAAGGCCGCAGGTATTGAACTTAGGCCCCGCCCAATAGGCGGCTAGAGCTTCGTTTCTAGCGCGCTCATCGTTCGATCCGACGAGAGCTAAGCCGTAACCTGGAAGCTTACAACTTAAGCCTTCCAACAGCTGGCTCCAATTCGGGTCGCCCCAGTTGTTCACGGGCACCTTTCCGCCGACAGAAATGGCGATAAAGGGAGCGGTAATTCCTGCCTGCTGGAGCGCCGCCTCCACTTTGGTCCGCTCCGCTTCCGCTAGATTTAGGGAGCGATCTGCTTCGGGCGGCGGCCCTGGCTGGCGCTCTGCTTTGATGGTTCGCAGTAAGCGCGAGGCTTCCGACTCCCACCTTTGTTGGGCTATCACCGGTAAAGGAAACCGAAGTTTTTGGGACCAAGGGATACCTTCAATCGACGGAATGCCGCACATTTTGAAGAATGCAAAATGGCGCATCATGTTCGGCACCTTTGTTTCGGCCAACAAGTAATAGAGTTTTTGGGGTTTAAGCTCTCGGATGCTCTTGCGCAGTTCCAGTATCGTCGAGGCGCCTCGCAGCGGCATGGGGTATTTCACGTAACTTGAAAAGAGGTTGAGCGGCGCCAGAATTTGTTCGGCAGTCACCATTTTCTGACCGACTGGGAAGTTAGTCAGGAAATGTAGATTGGCACCAGGGTGACGCCGTGCAATTTCCCGATATGTTGGGATTGACACCACCGTGTCGCCGAGGCTCGCGATCTGGAAAACTAGAATGTTCTCGTAGACGTTCGCCGAGACCAAGTCTTTTGGCATCTCGTGCGCACAGACATTATTTCGTACTTCAAATGCAAGCGCCCGGAGAGTTGGTCTGATAATCATGGCCTGTTGTTGGAAGAGAAGATATTCTGCTCCACCAAGCCGCAGATCAGGTGTCCCGCAGTAATATGAATTTGCTGAACCAAGGCCGTTCGACTAGAGGGCACGGCTAAGAGTAGATCGCAGAACGCCGAAAGGCTGCCCCCATTGCGACCCGTCAATCCTATCACCGTGAGATGGAGTTCCCGCGCCATCTCGGCGGCTCGCAGGACGTTCCGTGAGTTTCCGGACGTAGAGATGCCAAGGAATACATCTCCAGCGCTCGCAAGCGCTTGCAGTTGGCGGGAGAAGATGGCGTCGAAGTCGTAATCATTGCCGATTGCGGTGATTGCCGAGGTGTCGGTGGTCAATGCGATGGCTGGGAGCGGAGGCCGATCGAAGGCAAAGCGCCCCGTGAATTCAGCAGCCAAATGTTGCGCATCTCCTGCGCTGCCACCGTTGCCTGCGATCAGGAGCTTATGGCCAGAGCGCATGGCGACTTCAATAGCCCGCGCCATCTGAACTATTAGCTCGACGAATTCCTGATTGGCAGCAACCTTTTCCAATACTGAAATCGATTCGTCGAGGTACGTTGTTACGAACGACGTGGGTGCGCAGATTTCGCACAAAGAAGAGAAGTTGTTCATGTTTTTCACTGCCATCCTTCTAGCCGCTCACCCGTAGAGCATTTCCGGTGGGGGGTCGTTTAGGTCACCGACGCTTGGTTTCCAGACGTGCAAGAGTTGGAGGAGCAAGAGCACCACGAATTGGGAATTGGTGATCATATACCGGCGCCATAGGCGTTGCGGCTCCTGGCAGAGGCGAAACAGCCACTGCAGTCCGACGCGTTGGAGGATTTCCGGGGGTTCTTGTAACATGCCCGCGTGATAATCAAAGGCTGCGCCGACGGCGAGTATGGGCATATTTAGGCGACCGGCCATTTCGTAGGCGAACACTTCCTGCCTAGGACATCCCAGACCCACGAAAAGTATCTGGGCGCCGGACGCCTTGATCTCTGCGGCGAGTGTGTCAAATTCGGTTCTGCTTAATTGCCTGAACTTTGACGGCTGGGATCCGGCCACAGTAAGTCCGGCGCACCGCAGTTTCAAGCGGGAGCAAAGCGCTTCGAGAACCGGTGCGCGGCTTCCATAGAAATATACGGGGACGCCACTACGGCCAGCCGCTTCGCAAACCCGTAGCGTCAGTACGGGGCCGTAAACCCTATCGCGCAAATCCAGGCCGTAAAGCATGTTGAGTGCCCAGCGGACCGGTTGCCCATCCGGAACAATAAGGTCGAGAGTATTTAGCCGGAATCGATGCCCCGCATTTAAACACCCGGTAATCAATCCATGGACAGCCAATGCGGTTGTGGTGCAAGTTGTCCCCATCTTGGCCGATTCGACTATCCGGGCAACGGCACTTTCATAGTCAAGAGCGTCGATATTGACACCGAGAACGTTCCACTTACCGTGGTTAATCATGCCGATGCCCCGTCTCGATATAGATCGAATGCAACTCGCTTATTCACAGTCGGAGCAACGTTGGACACCTGAAGCCCGCTAAATGCGGTGCAAACGGTAATGCTTTCCCTAATCCAATACATATGTCAGCCTTCCCAAGCGTGCTTGTCACTGGGCCCAAGGTTGAGGGTCATTCCGCACACTTATTGTTCACAACGCGACTTTAATAACTTGGCATTTAATCGCACTGCATCTAGCGTGGGTACGCTTCCAGCACCTCCGGAGCGAGTGCCACCAGCTCCGGGCGTGTCTCGGTTGGGGTCAGAAATGACGATCAGAGTGATTGATTTTTAAATCCACACACGAAGGCGCGCGCCCGTCCAGAAGTCGCTGGTAAAGACTTTTGTGTTGAAGCGCGATTTCTGGCCAAGATCGATAAGCGACGAGTTCGGTGGCCTTTGCTACAACCGATTGCGCGTAATGTGTGTCATTCAGGATATGACCAATGTGAATGAGTGCCTGCTCAGGTGTTTCCGCAACCAGAATCGCCTTTTCCAGCGAACCGGTGGCGGGGCCGCATGTAGAGATAACCGGAAGGCCATTCGCAAACGCGGCGAGAACGCTTCCCCGCCGAGAGCTTACGCCGTCCGGAAACGGAAGGTAGGCGACGGCACAGCTGGCCATCAGTTCGGCGATATCCGCGAAAGATAGGTCCACTCTCCACTCGATTGACTTTGGGGCATCGGCACGCAAACGTTCGAAATACACCTGGTGCTTATCTGGGGCGCTCCCAGCGATGACGCATTGAAATGGCTGATTTGAGTTAGGCTCTAATCTTGCCAATTCAATGAACTGTTCGAGGCCCTTGTTTGGTCGAATCTGACCAAAATACAGAACGACATTCCTGCGTAAGAGCGCTTGGGGATGTGAAGGAACGTTGCTTGCGATCGGAATCACTGTCTGCGGCGCACCGATTCGACCTAGATTTCTGTTGTAGCAAGACTGCTCAAACTCGGAAACAAATAGCATCTGCTTGGTTGTCCAGCGAAAGATCTGTGCGCACACTTGCTGACACCGAGGCAGCGCCGAGTACTCGTGGAAGGTAACAAGCGATGCGGGGGCGGTCCTTAGAGCTCCTAGAATGTGAGGAACCAGGGAACTACGGTAACCAATTGATGGGTATTGCACATGAACTACGTCAAACCGTTGCTTGGTCAGGAAGCTTAGGACGTCAGCAAGAGACTTGAGGTTCCATGGCTCCCAGGCGCAGACGACCGCTTCCACCCCGAGTTCGGTGAGCGATGCAGCAAGCCTTTCGGAGTAATCCTTTACCCCGCAGTGTTTGCTCTTTCTATGGCCAACAATCATGCACAGTTTCATGAGAATCCTCAGTTTTCGCCGGCCTTTTGCGGTTAGACCGGTCTGTCAGATAGGTTTGATCACTCGGCGACGCAGCAGAAAACGGACCGAAATTCACGACGGTCATTTCGGCGGCCGGAAATGGCCACACAGCGCTACTGACGCCAAATCGGTCAGTTTGCGGACGCGGAAGCTGACGTTAGTGATCTTGACGTATGGGATAGGTTCTTATCCGCGACGACAAAGGGAAGAAAGACACTTACGAGGCTGTAAAAGTAGATTGCTGAAGCGCGGAATGGCAGTTCAGACTCAGTCGCGCCAATGATCAGCAGCCCACATATAAGAGATGCGCAAAATATCAGGTGTGGGTCCCTTCCCTGTGACAAACGCTTCCGGATTATTCGGAGCGCCATACTTGCCAGCGTCAGGTACAACACCACCCCTGGAACGCCAAGATCGAGCAGTAGCTCCAGATAAGCTGAGTGTGCCGCCGAAACGCCCCATCCCGCCTCGTATGAAACCATAGAAATTCGATCTGGTGTCCAGAAGGTTGTGTACCCATAGCCTAAGATCGGGCTCTTCAATGCGTAGCTTTCGAAGCAGTCCTGCCACATGGGCACTCGATTATTTAGTGAACCGACGTTTTCCTGGCTTCTGGGCACAATCGATGTGGCGGACAGGACGATCTCCGGCCCGGTGATTATCGCCGCCGTAAGACCAGCGCACACGAGCGCCCATGAAACCGCGAGTTTCACTCGGGTTCGAACGGTGAGGTGGATAATCACGACCGCACCAATGACCAGCCCGATGAGGGCGGTCCTGGACTTTGTGAGAATCAGCGCAAGAAAGCCGGAAGCTGCGGAAGCCAGAAGCAGGTAGCGCCACTTATGCGCTATTCGTGCGGCTGTGAGAGCAGCAAGCACGAGCACCATACAATTGAGCCCAAGCTCGTTCGGGGCTAGCGTGCCACTAAGCCGGTAGTCTGCGTCGAAAGGAGTGAATCGTTTATTGAGCAACTCAGTTGAAATACACAAGGCCACGTTAGTGAGCGTGCTAAACACAACGAATAATATAAATGTGAGACCCGACCAGCGTAGGGCACACACATAGACCCAAGCCAGTGTAATCCCAAGCACGAATAAGCGGCGCATCAGTACGCCGGGTTCATCCGACCACAAAGCGCTTGCAGCCGCCCATGCCATGAACAAACCGAGTACGACAGCTCCGCGACGGTTTATTCTTGAACTTTTCTTACGGTTCTCCACCGCAGCGAACACTGCAGTTACTGCGGCGAGCAGTAAATAGGCTACTCTTCTTTGAACCGCGCCCTCCCGCACAGTGGCAAGATAGTCCGCTGTCCAATCTTCTACTCTCACTGGGTTAAATGGTGAGCTATGTTCCGCTAGTATGAAAAGTCCAGCGAACAGTAAAAAGAAAGTCAGAGTACGGATGGGATGTTCGGACTCGGCGAGGTTCACGTCTTACTCCGCTCGAGAGCGCCAGACGTGCTGCGTGCGGAGCGTACGCGAGCTTCGACAGTCCGATATGAGGGCGCATGGCCCGAGGGCACGCCTACGAGATCAAACCTGGCCGACTCGTAGTGAAACTCGGCGGTAAATGGGCAGTTAAAAGTTTTTTGGGCGAGTTCCGTGCGCACGAAAAACGCATTCGTCCCTGTCACATCGCAGCCTACCAGAGAGTAGCCTCGAATCCGAAACTGCCGTTCTAGAAAGCTGAGCGACGCACCATAATGATCCGTGAGGTCCCAACAGTGACTGGCATCATACTGCATGCAATAATCGAGTGGCGGCGGAAACTTGGGGTTGTACTCGATCACAACAACACGGGGGCGCACGCAGTGTATTTGATCCCAAACATGAAAATCGTTTCCGTCGATGTCGATTGAAAGCAGATCTATCTCCGCCGGCGGATGCTCGTCGCTGATGAGATGATCAATATTCTCGCGTGTGATGAATGATTGTTTTAGACTCAACTGCCCGCTTCCGATCGTCTGAGGCATTCCCGCTCGAATCTTCTGGTAGAACTCCTGATTTCCTTCGATCCAGATACCGCGCCAGTCTTGTATCAACAACGCCAACGTGTTGTTTTCGAGGCCCGCGCCGACACCGAATTCGATGAAGTAGTGGGACTCACAGCCGATCCGGCGAAAGATTTCGGCAATCATTCCGTCCTCATCGTGTTGGCTATAGATCTTATATCCCCATCGCGCGAGTCGATCAACACGCGGATAACGATCTTGGGCGCGCAGCCGTTCCATCTCTGACCGGCGCGGAATTATTAACGCCTGTTCAGCTAACGCAACACTCTGCTTATAGAATTTGTAGACGCCGCTGACGCGTCGCTGAAGGTTCAGGTTCATAATTCACAATTGGGCACCGCAGCAGCTTCTTGAAGTTCCGAAATTGGCCCATGCACGTTCGCGGAGTACCTCATGCTACGGCCGACGAATACGGCCGAAACCCCGATGATGGTTGCCAGAAACGAGGCGACCTTTATCCATAGATTTAAACTGGAAGGCGCACCCGATGTGAGCAGCGTTAGAAGGCCTCCCGAGATCGCGACGAGGCTCGCCAGTTTTACGAGATCGACACGGATTGCATGCGCTCGTTGAGAAAGCAGGTAAATCATCGATAACGCCAACAAGCCGGAGAGGGCTTTCACGGCAGCGACCGATATTACCCCTCCCTGTGCCACCCACGCCCGCGCGAGAAAAAATCCGATAGCACCTGCGATTGCGACAGGGTACATGTTGTAGTGGGAGAGACCGGGCTTGAATAGACCTATATTCAGCGGATGGGCCATCCCGGTTGAGATACCTGCGGCGAGGAGCATAAGAAGTACGGCAGGCTTGTAAGGGGTTCCCGGTCCTATAAGCGCGACCAGTTGCGGGCCACACAGAAAAACGCTACCCGAGACCATTAGCAATAGCGAGAGCATTATGACTGATGTAGTACGAAAGAAGCGTTCTCCGCCGTCTTCGTCCTTAAGATGGCGGAGCCTTTCTGCGGGGAACCATATCATAAGCGGCAAGATCACGCTCTGACCAACGATTGCCGCTACTTTAATACAAACTACATAGCCTCCGACCGTCTCTCTTCCGGAGGCACTTGCAATTACATAACGATCAAAATTGTCTTGGAAGGCGCTGAGAGCAGATGTGACCACCAAAAAGATACCGTATTGTATACCGTCGCGGTATGCGGACCAGTCGATCCGTAAAAGTGGTCTAACCAGTAAGACAGACAGGACCACAAGTGATCCGGCAACTACGAGCCGAACTAGAATGACAGTTCCGACTGACATCGTCGCTCCGCGAGAGACCTTGGACAGGAAAAGCACGGATGCGAGGATCAGCACAGCGCGGCCACCCTGAGCGAAGGCATAGGCACCAAGCCGGTTCGATGCGCGAAACGCAGTCGTGAGAAACAGGAGGAGTGCCTCGGCGGGGACCAATATACCCAGAGCTGCGGGAATGATCGTTGCCGCGGCGAGACGAGGGGAGATACAAGCGATGACAATGCCGACTAAGATCAACAAAGGGATCATGAATGGCAGCGCGGCCCCGACCGCGACGCGCAAGTCAACATGATCATAAGCAATTCTCTTGAGCACGCCATGATCGGCCCCGAGTAGGATGACAGCCGCTGTCGACACAAGAAGCGGGTCGAGAAGAGAATAGCTTCCGAAGCCTTTAAGGCCCAGCGACCGGACAAGCACGGGCGTAGTTAAGAAAGTTGCAACGGCCGCGAGCGCAGTGATTGCAGCATAGCCCGCCAGTCGGGTTGCTGAAGCAACGCCCTCGTTTCGTCGCAACGCATTAACGATACTTGTCATGATTCATTTTGACCGCAACCATATTGCGACGCTGAGTAGGATATCCGACGGTAAGACGAGGGTTCGTGTTGGCTGGTCGTTTCTTGGGCACCTCAGCCAAATCTCTGCAGTTTTCATAAGAGTGCGTTTCGGAAGAGAGCAGGGAGGCTACGCTGCGCCTCGGCCCGCCAGTACTGACGGAAATGTCTTAGCAAGAATCTCCAGGTCCAAGGTGAGCGACCAGGTATCGATGTACCGCAGATCCAGCTCGATCCAGCGCTCAAAGTCAGTATTGCTGCGCCCGTTTATCTGCCAAAGGCACGTCAAACCGGGCTTTACACAGAAACGCCGCATCAGAGATGCATCATCGAATCGGGAGACGTCCCGTTTCGGAAGGGGCCGCGGACCAACCAATGACATTTCTCCTCGGAGAACGTTTATGAATTGGGGCAATTCGTCGAGCGAGGTCTTGCGCAATATACGTCCCAGAGGCGTTACGCGGGGATCATTGCGCATTTTGAACGCCGGTCCCTGAACTTCGTTTTGCGATTCAAGGCTAGCCTGGAGTTTTTCTGCGTCGGGCACCATGGTGCGGAACTTATACATATGGAACTGGCGCTTACGCAGCCCATAACGCTCCTGGACGAATAGGGCCGGACCGGGACTGGTGATTTTGATCGCCGCGGCTATCGCCAGCATGATGGGTCCGAAGATGACAAACCCCGAAATTGCTCCCGCGATGTCGATGGCCCGCTTTACTATCAGGCGAGAATCATCGTGCACGACCTTGAGGCTGACAACGGATGCCTCCTCATGCGCTTCGAATCTTGGTTTAGCGAGAGAGACCTCAAAAATATCGGAAAGGTATTTGGCTTCGACGCCGGCGCGCTCACAGGTGATGATGGCCATCTGAATCTGCGCGTAACATGACTTAGCCGGCAGCGCAATCAGCACCTCATCGACGGGCTGCTGCATGAGGATTCCTTCCAGGTCCTCTAGAGTGCCGATCATTTGCCGCTCAACTTCGGCGGGGATGACGTGACAGTTCGGCGAATCCACAAAGCCCAGGATCTTAACCGCGGAGTGGTTGGATTGGCGAAGTTGCCGGTAGAGACAAGCCGCGCGAGGGCCGCTCCCGACAATGATGAGGTCGCGGCGGCCTGCGAGCGTCCTGGCCATCTTTACCGTGCAGGCGTGGGCGACGAGCCTTCCACACAAGCAAGCCAAAATCGCAGCCGGGAGGAAATAGAACAATATGTCCGCGGTAAAGGCGCCGCCGTGACTCGTGAGGGGAAAGACTATTGCAAAAAGCGCAGCTACGGTGCAGGCCTTAGTTACTTTGAAGAGTTCCTGTCGGAGAGGGGCGCCGGATGCGGGTTTGGTTAACCCAAAAACACGGAACGCGGCTGCCACACCGGCGAGACAGATCGCTGTGAGCAGGAGATTCTTAACTGTTATGCGTATGGCCAAAAAACCAGCCAATCCGTCCGGCATCTGGCCCCAATTGAAGCCGATGAACAAGCCGAGGAGGACGAGCAACACCACGCCGGCGTTCACAAACGCGTTCAGACGGCGGACGACTGGGTGATTGATCGAACTCAGCATGACGGCCCTCGGGTTGATTCAGAGTCGGCCGGTACCGGTAGAGATAGCACAGACCAATACGTAGGTAACATGGAAACTATTCGCCGGAACTTAGAAAGGGATGTAAGCGCCGATGTTGACTATCTTGACGACGCGTTCGACCTTACTTATCCGGTTCTGCGGGACGATCAGCATATCACCGGACTGGAGGTCGATGTTCGGCTCCGATGTTGAGCCAGTCATAGCGGCCTTGAGGTTGAGAACCTGCGTTTTCGCAAGCTCGGGAGTCATCTTCCGGAAGAGAATCACCTGAGAGTGCTTGGCGCTGTTCTTGAAACCGCCGGCCATGGCAATTGCCTCGACGGCTGTGACGGTGCCGTGCATCTCAAAGCGGCCCGGGGTGCCGACTTCGCCGCCGACCACGAAGTACGGCTTCTCGAACTCTTTCAAGACAAGCGTAATCTCCGGGTCCTTTAGACGCTGGCTCGCTTTCTCAACGATTGTGTCCTTTATCTGTTGGAGGGTCAGGCCTTCCAGTTTGAGATCGCCAACGATCCTCAGTTCGACAAAGCCATCTGGCTGTATGGTCACTGTCTGATCGAATTCCGGAGTGTAGCGGTAGTGGATCTCGAGCACGTCGGAGGGCTGAAGGCGATAGCGCGGGTCATGTTGGGAAAAGCCCGCGGTTTGACCGGAGACGGCTTCGACGCCGGAGCAAACGCAGAGGACGGCAAGCAAAGCGAGACGATATGTTCGCACAGAATTAACTCCGCTGGACCAAAATGAAGCCTGCGACGGTTGCCCCCCTCAATCGGAGGGAGCACTGGTCCTGCTGGACCTGTTTCTTTGATGTACGGCCTGCCTCGACAACGAGCAGCGCAGCATCCGCCATTGCGGCCACTTCTGTGATGCCGGGCGTTTCCTGCACATTGGGGCAATCCAGCAACACGGCATCGAAGGTCCGGCGGAGCCGATCGAGCCAGTTGCCGGACCCGGATGTGTCGCGCGGTTTGAAGACCTCCCTTTTGCGCCCGGCCGGCGCAGGCCATGTCCATACTTGGGGGTTGATGGAGGGCGTTAGATCGGTTTCATCTGGGATGGCGATGGGGTTCATACGCAGGAGCCGGGTGACGACAACGACGATGACCCGCTTGCCGGCAGTTGCCAGTTCCGACGCCAGGTTCTCCGCGATGCGGGAAACACCTTGTTCACTGCCGCTGTTACTGCCGATCACGGCGACTGCCGCGGGTTCATTGAAAAGTTGCCGAATCAGATCGGTGTAAGCTCCCGAAGACTGTGCAGACCCTATAGGTACGGTTGCCGAGGGCGCGGGATTGCCCGAAATGGGGGCGAAGTCACCCTGAGAAGCAGTTTTACCGAGTACAGCCAGGTTCCGGCTCATAAACGTTCCCATAAGTTATTAGTCATGACGTGGTTTACTGCGACCAATTGACAAAGCGCGGAGCACATTTATCCAATGCCGGGGTGAGTTACGACTGCAAGGACGGGGAGCCCGGTGAGCATCTCAAGATCCGACCTTTGTTCAACGGTGCCGATGAGGTATCCGGAAGTTAGGCCAGCTTGCGTGTTTAGTTGAGCGCCGAGGTTAGCTTGCTGCAGATATTCGCGGCCAAAGGCGATGCCGAGGCTGAGGAAGCCGGCGAGCAGCACGCCGAGACCGAGGTTCAGGGCCACTTTGGGTTTCGAAGGCAGGTGCGGCTCGGTCGGTGGCTCCGCGATGGCGACGTTAGCGATTTTTTGCCGGTCGAGCGATTCGGCTATTCGGGCCTCTTCCGCTTTCTTGGCGTAGAGCAGGTAATTCTCTTCGGCTTTCTTCTGAGTTCGGATTAGGTCGTCGTATTCCTCGGTTGCATTTCCGAGAGCCATGAGCTGCTCGCGATAGCTTTTCGTCTGGGATATAAGTGCCTGGCGTCGGCCTTTTACGCCTGCGAGTTCCGCTTGTTCCTTTGCCATGTCGATCTCGAGGCTCTGGTGAACTGGGTTGACGTCGGTGGACTGCTCAGAAGCCGTTTCGGCAGTCGCCTTGTTGAGAGATGCTCGGGTGTCTGCGATCTCCTTATCAACTTCGACAACGGTGCGATCGTCCGGGCGGAAGTTCGCGAGGAGTTGTGTACGGCGGTTCTGGAGGTCGGCCAGCATGGAATTGAGATGCTCCACGGAATACTGGTTGGGCAAGGCTCTGTCTTGGGTTAGAATGCGAGCTGGCGTGTTGGCGAGTTGCGTGCTGGTGATGACGATTTTGTAGGCGGACTCGTCTTCGGCTGCGTCGGCCTGCATCAGGGCGGCTTCGGAGTCGGACTCCTTTTGCAGCATGACCTCTTTTTGCTGGGCGAGCATGACTATGTTGTTCTGCTGCCGAAACCGTTCGAGATTCGCCTCTGCCTGTTCAAGCTGGTTCTGGTAACGCGCTGCTTGGGTTGCAAAGAACTGGTAGGTGCCGGGCGTGCCGTGGACCTTAAGATGTTCCTCTAAATACGATTCGGCTAATTCGCGCAGCACGGCCGTGGCTTGGCGAGGGTCGCGCGACGAGTAGACGACCTGAATGATATTGGCTTTGCGGACGGGCGTGATTGTGAGATTGTGCTGCAGGCGCGTGGTGGCTCGTTCGATGGCGATAGGCAGTTGGGGGGGAATCTTACCGACCCCGGAGTCGCCCTTCTCTAATCCGCACTTGATAACGACGTGTTGCAGTAAGTTGATCCCGTCTAAAAGTTCGATCTCGGAGTTGATTTCGGTCTCGCTGACCTCGCCGTGGTAGCCCGAGCCATCACCTCCGCCCGCGGATACGATCATGTCTGCACGCTCGTTCTTCACGAGGATCTTCATTTGGCTCTCATACTGTTTAGGGGCGAGGAGAGTGTAAGCGGTAACGGTGGCGATAACGGCAAAGAACGTGATTGCGATCTGCCACTTTCGGCGGGAGAGAATCGTGTAGATCTCACCGACAGAGATGGTGTCGCGTACAACAATTTCATTCATGGAGGCTCCGTTGGGCGATGGCGTTGAAAGCCCTATCCTTGCTCCGTAAATGCGGGAATTCCGTTGGAGTCACGGGAAACTCTATTGAGCTTCATGAGCTCTAACGAGAGTATGTGGATTTGACCTTCGATCTCGGCGACGCGCGCTTCGAGACTGTCTTGCGGTAATCGCTGCCTGTGTTGGACGAGCATATCGATGGCAGCGCGAGCGAGTTCAGAGACGCTGGCGATGCCACGGCTGAAGCAGATGTTGCGGAAGCGATCGTACTCTTCCTCAGTGACGCGAAAGCTGATCATGCGATTCTTGGATTCGGTGGTCATGTCTGTGTGCGCCCTGGATGGCCGGGGGGATTGTGGCGTTTCTTTGCTAGCGCTTGAAGTGGCTAAATGGTCGCGATGGACGCGTTGTCAATTTCAACGGAAACTGAGCGCTGCAGCATGGTGACGGATACGACCATTCTGAGATCGTTCTTCTTCTTGGTGAGGATTCCCTCGACGCCTGCCATTGAGCCGTGCTTGATTCGAACGCGCTGCCCTTCACGGAGAAAGGGGCAGGGCTCGGCTGCTAGTCCGGAGTTTAGGACGGTTTGAATGGCCTCGATCTCCTGGTCAGGTATGGGGGCTGGTTCGGTGCCGAAACCGATGATCGCTACAACGCCAGGGGCGCTCAGGATCGGCACCCGCGCCTTGGGATCGAAACGGCAGAAGACGTATCCAGGGAAGAGCGGTAAGTGCGTCTCAACGACCCGGTCGGACCATCGCCGCTTGACACTATAAAGAGGCAGATACTGCTCATACCCTTTACTTCCGAGTACGGCGGACGTGGTTTTTTCGAAATTTGAGCGGGTTCGGATGGCGAACCAGGGTAATGCGAGAGCCGGTAGCGGTTGACACTCCGAAAAATAAGCCAACGGCGGTTGTAACGACATAAAAAACCTTTCTCGGCAAAAAGGGCAGGCATCCGCCTTTTCAGTCACAGATTTGTGTTCTTAACTGATCGGTTTTTTGGCGCTATGGCCGATTGGGCGAGCTTACGCCCTTTCGGTCACACAGATTTGTGTCTTAACTGATTGGTTCTGGCTCTATGACCGATTGGGCGAGCTTACGCCCTTTCGGTCACAGGACAGTTATTGGGAGGAAAAGACGGAATAACTCGTAAGATGCCTGCCTCACAATCAAACATCTTTCTTCGATTTACTTTGTTCTTATGTCTTACCACGTTTACAGGGCACCAATGCAAGAGAAAAGTGACAACTGTATTGCGCCAGGTACTAGGACTACGTCAATTTTTTGAACATTCGCCAGTCACTCTATAAGAGTCTCGCAGATGGCTCAAAAGCCGGTAGATACGTGTGTTATTGGAGCTGAGAGTAATTATGAAGGTTTCCCATAGTAGATATAAAGTACATTAGCTTTGGCGAGTAAATGAGGTTACCTTCTTTACAAAAGGCAACAATGGCGTTTCTTTCATCGGATCAACGACTCATTATCTTTGTAGTCGAGGATCTCACGTGGGAACTGCTGCAAATGGTTGGTGTTAACGGGACCAGAATGGTTTATTACTTTCAAACCGAGCCGTTTGCCATTCCTCGCGGGTGGCGGGATCCCACTGGTCTGTCTCGGAACCGAAGAAGCCAATCAGGCTCTGATGAACCGACCAGCAGCTCGCTGACCGGTTCTGTAACGAGCCATGATCTTCTCGGCTGACATTCTAACGGTAATTTTCCGCTGGTTTCGCAAGTTCGTCTGCGGCGAGAGAGCGGGTGGGCCGGCCGGAGCGGGATAGGATACTCGCGTGTGTAGGCACAACTGGTATCCCGTCATGGAAAGGGTCAATCCGGGGCGCCCGGCAAGGGCGGCCGGGCGGTCTTCGCGTTGAATAGCCCAGGGCCTCAGGTCGGGAGCTTCACCAAAGAGATGCTGCTTATTTGTACTAGGGAAAAATGAGCGACCCTCCCGCACCTTGTGATGAAGCGCGGGAGGGTGAGCCGATTTCTTCGGAGCCAGTCCGTCGCATCGGCCTTGGCATCCGTGCGGGCGCGACCCCGCGCGGACAGTTGATGGCAGGCTTACAACGGGAGGCGGTATTGACCGTCGGCCTACACAATCCAGCCCTCACGGCGCGCCTCGTCAATGGCCAGTTGCGCCGTGCGTTTGGAACACTCGGTGCGGTTCATGATCTCGCCGCACAGTTCGGTGTAGCGAGCCTGCTCGCCGATTTTGGCGATGGCCTGCGTGATATCAGTCTTCTCCACCTTGCGCGGCGACGGAGCCGGGAGTTGAAGGGAGGAGCCGGAAGAGAACCAGAGCGTCTTCGCATTCAGTTCCAGAAGCCGCGCAGGTTGCGCGGCCACATAACGGAACTGGCAACGCAGTTCCACAGTGGCGAGATGCGGCGAAGGCCGCGTAAGCAACAGGTAGCTGTCGCCGACCGCATGCAAGGCGCTGGAGCCGCGAAATGCGCTGCCGATCTCATGACGGCCAATCGATTTGCGCACATGGTGGAAAACGATCAGGGCAGCGCGTGAAGCATCGCGCAGGCGCAGCAGCGACTGACACAGGGCAGCCATGGCGCGCGTATCGTTCTCGTCCTGATCATGGGTGGAATAGAGAACAATGACGTCGGCGGCAGATGTCTTTGCCGCGGATACGAAATGAGTGAGCCCCTGCGCGGCGCTGAGCATGTGCCCCTGGGCGCGCGTGTCCACCAGAAGGTGCTGATCGGCGGTCTTGCCGAGTACGCTTCGCATGATCGAGAGACGGTTGACGAACTGCGGAACGGAAGCTCGAACTGGCAGATGAGCACGCGCCGGGGAGCAGGGATCGGAAAGCCGATCCGAAGCGGGACTGGAAGCGCCGCTGGACAGGTATCGGCCATAGCTGAGACGCGTTTTCTTAACTCGGTCCTGCGAAATCTGGTATGAGGCTTAGTATTGTCGTCCACAGCTTCAGGCTTTTCGCTTGGCGAAGCCAGCGGCAACGCGCATTTGAGCTAGGGACGGCTGTTAAACGCAGAATTATTTGCGAATAAGAGCCAGTTGTGCAGAATTAAATGCGAACAGAGTAGCGCTATTTGCGAATCGTTTTGAGGGCGGCGGCTTAGGTTTCGGCGTGGGCGCACGTTGGCCAAGGATTTTGACTCGGTTATGATCGGCCATTGGGCGAAGCGGTTTACGCAATCGACGATTTTCCAGCCGACGATCTTCTTTGGCGAATCGAATGGATCGGCGGCGTTGGCTACAACACAAGTGTTCCAAGCGATCCCTTAATCGACGTTTGCCTGGCGCAGCTTCCCGCTGGTGAAACGAATCCGCTGAGCGCCAGATCGCGCTCCTCTCAAACAAAGAGGACTGTGAGAATCGGTGTTGGCCTGCTGCCGTATATCTCAGTCCCTTCGGTGTGGCGGCGGCATCGGCCGGTATTGACGAACCTCGCTGCTAACCGCCACCGGCTGTGCATCGATACAGCATCGTGTCGAACCTTGGCGTTGACGGACTTGGAAGAAGCAATTCCCAGAAGCAATTATCTTTTGGGTGTTTCCTGGCCAGTGGTCCGCCGAAGCCTTCTGGTGGCGATTGAGCAGAACGGCGATCCCTATGCGGTCATGATTCCGACGGCGGAAATCATTCGGTTTTACTACGCGACCTCGACGCGCTTGGCGCAAGCGCTCTTCTGGGGAGAGTACGATCAAACGTTCAACGCCGAGAGGAGCGGCGTCATAGAAGAAGGGGTGGTGAGGGTCCATTTGCGACGTTGGCTAGAAGATCAAGATGCCTGGACGTTGGCGCGTTACCTATCCTCGCCGGTGATGCAGCGGGAAACCAGTAGGCTTTATCAAAGCCTCCAACTGCGTCAGCTCAACTCCCCGAATTTGATCACCGAGCCGGATCAAGCACTTCCCTGCGGGTTTCCCTTCGAAGGGCCAACCACGGTTCAGGGAATATTTGTCCGCTTGCCTGGGGCTACGCCAGACAGCTCGCCACGTTGGTTGATACTGCAGCTGGAGCGGTGTTCGGCGCCATTTCGCTTCGACCGAGTGGTTGTTGAGCGGGATAACGACAGCGCACGTGGGGAGAATGCGGAAGATGAAAATTTGATGCCCGCGTGGTCAAAGGCCCAAGGATCAGAAAGCGAGGTGGAAAAGCTGGCGCCAGATATATTCCAGTCGAACGAGGAACCGCGGCGTGGCCTCGATCCATTGGAGGATAGGACTGATCGAAGATCGCTTCGAAGACCTGAGCGGCAAAACCTTGGTAAAGGACGAGAAGATTGTTCAGCGCTACCGTTTCTTACCGGTGAAGACAGACCCCAGCCAAAGGCTGACAGGGCTCGGTACGGGACAGGGAACGTGGGGTGCGAGCGACCTGCAACTCACCAAACTGACGACTGTCCAATCGCCGCCCCAAAAGCGGCGGGAAGCGCCCGTGCTGCCGGCCAGTCTAGAGACGTTCGTGCAAGCCATCGAATTGTTGGCCAAGCAACGGCAGCCGTATGAAGTCAGGCTCATCGGCGTAGGCGAAGGAGGAGACACGAGTTTTGGGGAACATACTTTGGCAAGTTTCCCGACCCATGATCCACGCAAGGGGAAGAGAATCGCTTGGGCCTGGCTCAAAAAGGAGAAGCGAGCCAGACGCGTGGCGATCGCGGAGATTCAATCAGATAATAGAGTAGCCTAAGCCCTCGAAATCGAACGTACAAATCAGCAGCACGCCGTTCTGATTATGAGGCGCAATGACGGGCAAGAAATCGGCCCCAGCGAATGGCAGGCCTTTCTTCTGGTATGCGCCAGGAGGCGAGGATGGGCGCTGGAAGATCAGATGCCAGGATATCGACGCAAGACCACAACTCACCGGGAATTGGTTAGCATTGCGGTATTGGAATCTCGAATCTGGAGGAAGATAACGGAAATGTTGAAAAGCGTGGGGAACCCGTAGGCTGCCGAGCGGGCATGTCAACCAGAAATGGAGCGCTGTCTTCGCGCCAATGGCGGCGTATAGTTGCATCCGTCGATGATCTCTTCCGTGGTGCGCTCGGTGCCTTTGCGCATTGCCTCAGTTGCCGCAGCCGCGAGGAGGGTTTTCAGTTCGCCGATCGTGCCTTCTGAGCGGGTCAGAAGCTTTGCGGTCAGAAGGCTGCTTTGCAGATCCGATGGATGCTTCAGTGGAATGATCTTTTCAAACGAGGCCAGCAACTTGCGAAATTCGTGATCCGTTTGCCAGCGCGGCAGGACCGTCGGCAGAAATCGGTTCTCAACGGAGGAAACCGAACGGATGACCCGCATCATTTCCTCGGTGCCCAGACACACGATCGAGATGCGAATCTCATTGGCCAGATAGCGAAGAGCGTTTAGGAAGCGCTTTTGTTTAGCGGCAGTGCCGACTTCCGTGAAATTCACTTCATCGAGGGCGAGGATGCGGATTTCGATTTTCGACAACGCATCCAAGACGAGCACAAGCTTTTCTTGCGCCGGGGCCGCCGGGCGGAATTTTCAGCACAGCTTCAGCAAGATGGAGCTATACAACCGCGATTCTTCGGGAATGCCGGGGCACTGCAAATAGAACACCGGTGCCGCAATCTTCCCGGTGGCGTCGCCAGCCGGGTGCAGCGATAAGAAATGCTTCATAAGCCGCGTCTTGCCGTTGTTGGTCTGAGCCGAAATCGCCAGGTTCGGCATGCGGTCGCACTTGGGATGATGCAGCAGATCTTCGAGTTGTTGAAGAATCCGATTGGCTTGCGAGTAAGGTATCCAACTGTCTTTCTGGATGTGGGCGATGCGCTCTTCCATCGGCCGGTCAAGCAGTTCGCGTGTTTTTGGGGAGAGGTGCTCGCCGTTCATATCATTCTGGCTCCACGATGCCCTCGAAAGCTTCGACGCGCTCCGCATAGAGATCGGCTTCGACGTTTCCGGCGACGCCGGAGCCCGGTTTCGTCGGAGTTGTGGACGGCGTGCGTGGTGGCTTGTGCGGCATTTCCCGAGCGCGCTGCGCTCTCTTGGTTTTGTGTTCGGATTCTTGCTCCAGT
Organism: Bryobacteraceae bacterium; assembly: GCA_036272835.1. GTDB lineage: Bacteria > Acidobacteriota > Terriglobia > Bryobacterales > Bryobacteraceae > Bog-105. The sequence goes on along the minus strand of DATAXY010000001.1, from coordinate 167,625 downwards.
CTACGCATTTCTTCCACCGCCTCAAAGATCAGAACCTCGTCGACTCGGGCATAGCCAGCTCCCCGCAAACGTTTCTCGGCGGCCTGAATCTCCCAGCGACTGACGGGCGGGCGGGTGCGATCGCGGTACGGGATGGCGATATAGGTGCTGCTGACGGGGTCCCGGAAGTAGATTTCACGCATATCGCGCGGGTTGATCCTAAAGGTAAATTTGCGAGCGCGCTTGGAGTCCTCCGGGTTCGGCAACACGGTCCGGCAGCCCGGCGCCCGGACGACCATCGGTCCCTAGGATCGCCTCCTTGTACTTTGCCAAGGGTGTTGTCTTTATGCCGTTGTGGTAGGTGTTCGCGTACACTTTGGCGACGTAGATCGTGAACCATTTTTCGAGCTCCGCGCGGGTCATGATGGCCCGGCCTTCCGAATCATAATCGCCCTTCTGTTCAACACTCGAAAACGTCGTACCTTTGAGACGGTGAGCCCGAGTGAGCCAAGTCCTGAAACCTCGCTCGATATGGCCTCTATATCGCGGTTCTCGCGGTGGGCGGTGCTCGACGGTGATACCGTGATCCTGGTACGCGCGGCCAATCACTGTGCCTCGGAACTCTTTCGCATTGTCGCAGTGGATTTTGCGCATTTTTCCCCAGCAAGGCCATTCGGCCTGCACAGCGACGCCGGCGAGCCAATCTTCTTTCGGCAATACGGCGTGCACGATTGCGAGGCCCGCAGTAAAAGCGCTGGGCTTCTCCAGATAGATAGCGAAGCCAAGCACCATGCGGCTGTACACATCGATGACCACCGTCAAGGACGGTCGTTGGATCGGCTGGCGGTGTTCCTCGTCAACCACAATGAGATCCATGGGCGTGTGGTCGATCTGGGCGACCGCTAGCGGATAATCAACTCCAGGGAAGTGGCCCTTGATGGGTTCGTATTTTTCCGCCGCTCGTTTCTTGCCGTCGCGTTTCTCCACTTTATGACGATCAGAGAGCATGCGGATTCTGGCCCGGATTGTGTTGCCGGCAGGCCGGCTCTCAATCTTGCCCTTGAAGCATTGCAGATGTACTTCTTCGATCACTGCTGCCACGTTCGGCCTTTCAGCTTTGAGATAGATCTTGTTGATGGCGGTATCGATGATCTTGTTGACTTCGCTCGAAAGGCGACTTATCCCCCGATCAGAGCGCTCCTTCCGCAGGAAAACTGAAAGGCGCTCCGAGTGTTTGTAATCTCCGATCCATCGATAGACTGTAGCGGGATGCTTACCTAGTACACGAGCAACCTTCTTGACATTGGCCAAGGTGCGCGCTGTGCTGTCCTTACTTAATAGTGGCTTGAGAATCTTAAATCGCTTTACCGCCACTTGCCAGGCCTCCTCTGGCACCGCCACCAGATCCGGTGTAGGTTTTGAAACGGCGCGAAGCGCATGATCTGGCTGTATTTCACTGATGCGAATACGCTCTACTCTACGCTTGCCTGGCTGCCGCGCAATCACCGCGTCCAGGCCATCGCAATCGACAATCAAATACCACTGGTCATGCCAGCGAATCGTATTCCCCGGAAACAACTTGAGCGATGCCGCCATTGGAGTATCGGTTCCCACACCCGCGCCTCTGATACAGCTAGCTGATAGGGAGCGCGGCCAATTGAGCCACTAGCGCTGGCCTCAATAGAGCCCACATCATTCCGATGTCTATGATAACCGATTCGCAAATAGCGCTGAATAATTCGCAGAAATAATTCTGAAATTAACACTGAGAGGCCTGTAGTCTCGTCGACGGCCAGTTATGTTGTTACAGTTGCCGCCGAGAGCGCGCCAATCCAGCAGGTGGGTTCAGTTCGCAACATAAATACGGCCGCCACATAACGACTAACATGTGTTGCAACACATGTTAGTCGGTTCTGTGAGCTGTACCAACGATGGAATCGGAACCAGGATGTGGTGCTGCGGCAAGAGCACCGCGCCGGCGAGAAGATGTTCGTGGACTGGGCCGGCGACAGCGTGCCCATCCACGACCGCAAAACGGGCGAAACCACGCCGGCTTCGATCTTTGTGGCCGTCCTGGGCGCCAGTACGTATACGTTTGCGCGAGCAGCCCTTGGCCAGGGGATGGCGACCTGGATCGACTGTCATGTGTATGCCTTCGACTTCTTTCAGGGCGCCACCAAACTGTTGGTCTCCGACAATCCGCGGACGGGCGTCGCGCGCGCCTGCCGCTATGAGCCGGATCTGAACCGCACGTATCACGAAATGGCGCAGCATTATGGCATCACCGTGCTGCCCGCCAGGCCGCGAAAACCGCGCGACAAGGCAAAAGTGGAAAATGCCGTCGGCATCGTGGAACGGTGGATTTTAGCCGCGTTCCGGCATCGCAAGTTCTTTGCAGTCGCTGAACTCAACGAGGCGATTGGGGAACTGCTGGAGCGGCTAAACCATCGGCCTTTCCGTAAACGCGAAGGCACGCGCACTTCTTTGTTCGAAAGCCTGGATCGCCCGGCTCTTCAACCTCTGCCGGCCCAGCGCTACCTGCTGGCGGAGTGGAAGACAGTTCGAGCCAACATCGATTATCACGTCGAGATTGACCGGCACTACTACAGCGTTCCCTATCAGCTGGCGGGCCAACAACTGGAGGCCCGTTACACGGCAACCGCCATCGAACTATTTCACGACGGCAAGCGCGTGGCTTCCCATCCACGGAGCTCCGCTGCTTATCGGCACACCACCATTCAGGAGCACATGCCTAAGAGCCATCAAGCCCATTTGGAATGGACTCCCTCACGGCTGATTCATTGGGGAGAAACCGTGGGCATAGCTACCGCCGAGGTCATCCGCGCCATCCTTGCTAGCAAGCCACATCCGGAAATGGGCTATCGCGCCTGCCTGGGAATCCTGCGCCTCGCCAAGACCTATTCCAATGAGCGGCTCGAAGCCGCCAGCCAGCGGGCCCTGCAACTGCAGGCCTGTTCTTATTCCAGTCTGCGTTCCATCCTGAAGCGCTCGCTCGACAGGCAGACCACCCTCGATCCGGATTCGGGCAAGTCCGGCCCCCAGCATGAAAACGTGCGCGGCGCCGATTACTACGATCCGCCTACCACATTGCTGCAGTAACCCAAACACGCTCTAAAAGGATGACTATGTTGAACCAACCTACCATTGAAAAACTACACACGATGAAACTGCACGGCATGGCCGATGCCTTCCGCGCACAACTGGAAACCGCCGAGGCCGGCCAACTCGGCTTCGAAGAACGCTTCGCCATGCTCGTCGATCAACAGTGGCTCTGGAAGGAGAATCGCGCGCTGGGACGCCGTCTACAGTCGGCTCGTTTGAAAGAGCGCGGAGTGATCGAAGACATCGATTACCAGCATCCGCGGGGGCTGGATCGCAAACTGCTGCGCACCCTCGCCGGCAGTGAATGGGTAGTCAGAATCAAAACGTCCTGTTCATTGGCCCCACCGATCCTGTGACATTCTGCACCCCCTCGCTACATCATTGAAAACATTCGTTCGTGATAGTCTGATTTCCAGTTTGTAGAAGCAATAATTCAAATCGCAGTAACTATTACCTCTGTTTCCTCACAAGCCGGGCAGTCGAAGCGTAGTTTCATCCCTCACTTGTTGTCGCGCACGATTTTCACGGTTCTTCAATGCCATCGCAGCGCGAACTACTTCTGGCGAAGCAACGTCTTTGGCGGCGATCTGCCAAGGTGCGCCCGGAACAATTTGGGTGGCCGGAAGTTCCTTGCGTTGAATTAGGCTTCTTACGACAGTTGCGCTGACGCCGAGTGATGTTGCGGCTTGCTCGAGATTCAGCGAGCTCTCTTGCTGTAGAGCCTGACGTGCTGGCAGTTTCAAATGCCATCGGAGCGAGCGCACCCGCATTTCATTCCAGGTGTTAACCAACCCCGGTCTTAAGACGCAGCCTATTTAGAGTGAAGGCGATTTCCTCATCCGTGTAACTGGCGGCCATCTGGCGCACAATGTCCACCGCCTCTGCTTTGGTGCAACGACCATGGCGACCCGTCTTCACCTTCGGTACACGTAACTCCGAGTGACGCCCTCCTATCCAGTGAACAATCAGCACGATTTCTTGGGCGTGCTCATCAACGTCGGCTACGATCTCCTGAACGAGAATCCGAATAATCCTCTGTTTGAGACTGGGATCACTTGCGGGCGAGTTCCAAACGCTCGGCAAGTCTTCGGCTAACCGAAGCAGTTCCGCTTTGTCGATGGCTGGCGCAGCAGCGGATTCGTGTTGCACTTGATCCAACTTGCTCTCCAGTTCCCGCACCCGGCACAGGGTAACATTCCAGCGAGCTTCCAGCTCGGAAGCCACTAATCGATTTTCTGGATCCGCGGATTCATACCGCCGAGCTGCCAGCCGAGCCTCATACCGAGCTTGTTCCAGCTCCAACTGCAAGGCGTGAGTGCGCTCACCATGTTGCTGCGCTATGTGCTGGGCGGCTTGCAGCGCCGCGTCAATTGCCATGGGCTGGGCCACCTGAAGTATTTCCACTGACACGGCCTGATCGGCCCGCACGCCACCGAACGCAATACATCTCGGGACGCCTTGATTGATATGCCCGTTCACGCATTGGTAACGCATCTCCTTGCGGCCTTTACCCAAGTAGTGAACGCGCAACATCCGTCCACAACGGCGACACCGGAGCAAGCCGACTAACAGGCTCAGCCCACCTCTCCCCCTCTGCCGTCCCATGCGCGATTTCATATGAGCATTTTCCGCTACGATCTTCTGATTCAACTCGAACCGCTCCCAGGTAATGTACCCGGGATGATGGTCGCGAATCAAGACCGTCCATTGCTCATCTTTACTCGTCTTTAGTGCTAGGAACTCTTGTCTTTGCCCCGTGGACCTTTTCCAGGCAGATCGAACGGATTATCGTGAACCCGCTCGCGGATGCCGGCCTTCAGGCCGCGGGCCGACGATATGCTGGTTTCTCCGAAGCGGCCGCGGATCTTGTCAACAGCGCGAAAAGCATCACGCAATCGAGCAGTCGAAGGTTCGTCGAGCAAATTCATCTGTCCTTCCGCCCGATCGAGCGATCCCGCCTGCACTCCTAGGAGGCGAATGGGCGTGCGCCCATCCCATGCCCTGCGAAAGAGACCTATCGCAGCCTCGGCAACCTCGCGGTCGAGTTGGGTCGCATGATCGAGCGTCGCAGCACGCGTGATGGTAGAGAAGTCTTCGTCCCGCAGCTTCAGTTGAATGGTGCGTGAATATAATTCGTGTTCGCGCAGCCGGCGGCAGACCATTTCCGAAAGCTTCAGTAACACCGTTTCCAATTGCGCGCAATCGGCAGTATCTTCGCCAAAGGTGTGTTCATGGCTGATCGATTTCGGATCGCCCGCAGTTCCGATCTCGGCATCGAACCAGCCTCCGGCGTCCGCTCCGCGCGCCTTGCCCGCCAAAGCCAATCCCCATTTGCCAAAACGTTCCAGCAGGAAGCCTTCCTCCAAGGCCGCCAGATCGCCAACGCGGCGGATGCCTATTCGATGTAAGGCCGCTTCGGTCTTCCCACCGATGCCCGGTATCTTTCGAATGTCCAGCGGGGCAAGGAACCCCGCTTCCGCGCCCGGAAGAATGTGGAGGACTCCATTCGGCTTGGCCTGATCGGATGAAACCTTGGCGACCAGCCGTGAACTTGCCAACCCCAGCGAACAGTTAAGCTGCGTCTCATTGTGTATCGCCTCATGCAGCAGGTTCCCAGCTCGCATCGGCGGGCCGAACAGCCGCCCAGTCCCCGTCAAGTCGATATACGCTTCGTCGATTGAGGCCATTTCCACTCGCGGTGAGAAGCGGTTGAGAATGGCATAGATTTTTTTTGAGTACTCGCGGTACCGGCTGAAGTGGCCATCGACAAAAATGGCGTGCGGGCAGAGGCGGCCGGCGGTACGCAAGGGCATAGCCGAGTGGACGCCGTATTTGCGGGCTTCATACGAGGCCGCCGACACTACGCCGCGCTGGTTCGCTTGGCCGCCGACCACAACAGCCTTACGTTTCAGTGAGGGATCGAACAGTTCCTCAACAGATACAAAGAACGCGTCCATGTCTACGTGGCACACGACGCGCTCCATAATGCCTATTATGATCGCGCACAACGGGCACCAACCACCCTGTGCGCTGCAAAGCATCATCGCGCACAACGGGTGCTAATTCCCCTTGTGCGCCCGGAAAAATATGATCCGGAACAATGCGATTTTTTCATCTGATCGGACACTCTTTTATCGAATCGCGTAAGGCGGACCGCCGATCCTCTGCGCGCCTTGATCGCCCTCGGAAGGAGGGGGCCTCGATGCAACGTTTACTTTCGGTCATGTTGTGCCTGCCGCTGCTTCTTGCCGCACTGGCTACTCCAGCGCGCGCCCGTTCCAGTTCGACAGCCGCTGCGCAGCGCACTGGCGCCGTAAGCGATTCCCAAATCGAAGCAACCATCCGAACGAAGTTGGCAAAGTCGAAGATCGGTAGGGACGGCTTCCGTTTCAAGGTTCAGCGTGGCGTGGTCACGTGGGAAGGCACTACCAGCGTCATGCAACACAAGGGCTCGGCAACGCGCATGGCACGATCGGCAGGCGCCGTGCAGGTCGTCAACAATATAAAAATCTCGGGTTCCGGCCAAGGCTTCACGTCGCTTAAGAAGGCCTACGTTAAGCCGTAAAGCTCACTACCTACGCGCCCGGATTGGCGTGAATTGTGCCCTGCAGTTCCTGCTTTGGCCGGCCTCTCCGCCTCCTCGACCCAAACGCGGAAGCATAGACGCGAGTAAAGATCGCTCCGAACAGGAAAATCTGCGCCGAGTAGTAAACCCAGACCACCAGCGCTACCAGAGAACCGGCTGCGCCATAGGTTGAACCCACGCCCGCGGTCGCAAGATATAGCGCAAGCAGAGTCTTTCCGCCCAAAAACAGTAGCGCTGTCACCAGCGCACCCACACCCACATCTTCCCAATCGATCCGAACGTCGGGAACGAATTTGAAAATCAACGCAAATAGGGTGGCAACCGTGATCGTGAACACGCCAACATCCAAAATTTCGAGGAGAATTGGGCTGATTGGCACTATTCCTCCAAAGAACTTCTCGACAAGCGCCAGAGCCGTGCTGGCGAACAGAGAAGCGAGCAGAAGGATGCCGACGCCGAGCACCATACCGAACGACGTGAGTCTCTGCGAAGCCATCCCTTTCAGCACACTAGAATTTTTCGGAGGCGCATCCCAGATCGTGTTTAATTGGCTTTGAAGCTCAACGAACAAACTCGACGCTCCAAAAAACAGGAGCAGAATGGCGACACTGCTGGCAAAGATACCTGCCGATTGCTTGTGGGCGTTATTGATCACCATTTCGAGTGTCCGCGCCCCCTTTGGCCCCAGTAACGGGATGGCTTCGTGGACGATGCGCGCCTCGGCTGTCTTGGCCCCGAAAACCAGCCCGCAAATGTAGACGGCCAGCAGCATTAATGGCGCCAAAGACAGCAGTGAATAATATGCCAAGGCCGCGCCCAATCGGGGCGCATTATAGTCGTTCCATCTCACAGCCGTGATCTTGGTCAGAGACCAGAATTCCTTCGCCTCCATCGCTATCTCTCCGCTCGTTAGACGGGAAGACCAGCCCGGCTGAGACAATGTAACAACACCCTTCAAGCCGGCGTCCACTGAGTGCCAACGGCAGGGGCAAACGATTCGAAAGTTTCGGACTACAGAACATGTTGGTCAATCGACATGGACGGCCCGTCTCTCGGGCATGTTCTAGCATTTTCTCTCCGCAGCCATGCTGAATCGCTTGGCCGTTTCCCTGTTCTATCAGTTCCTCTGCTTGCTGGCAATGGCGCCAATCGGCGGCGCCCAAAGCCTCGCGGGCCGTAATGTTGTAAGCGTGCAATACGAGCCCGCCCGCCAGCCTCTGGACCTTCGGGATTTGAACGACATGCAGTTGGTCAAGGCAGGAGAGCCGTTGGATATGAACCAGGTGGGCGCCAGCATCGATCGCCTGTACGCGAGCGGGATGTACACAAATATCGTCGTGGATGCGGAGCCCAGCGGCAGCGGCGTTGCGATCAAGTTCATTACCCAGAGCCGGCTCTTCATCGGACATGTGGATGTCCGAGGCAAAGTATCGGACCCGCCGAACCGCGCCATTATCGTGAGCACGGCCCAATTGAATCTAGGCGCAGCTTTCGACCACTCGATGCTCGAGACCGCGAAACAAGACATCCTCAATTTAATGCATGAGAATGGCCTGTTCGAAGCCGCCGTCCGGACTACGACAGTTACCGATCCCGATACAGAGCAAATCGGGATCACCTTCGATGTGACGGCCGGTAAGAGGGCGCGCTATGAATTGCCCGCGGTTCATGGCGATGCCAAACTGCCGTATCGGACGATTGTACGAGCTACCGGATGGCGAATACGCTTTATCGGATATTGGCGTCATGTTACGCAGGAGCTAACGGATAAAGGAACGGACGGCATACTGAAGAAATACCGAAAAAAGGACCGGCTGACCGCATCGGCGAACGTGACGTCACTCGACTACGATCCGGGAATAAACCGGGCGAAGCCAACTCTGGATCTCAATGCAGGTCCGAAGATTACCTTGAAGACCGCGGAGGCCAAGCTCTCCAAAGGAAAGCTGCGAACCTTTGTTCCCGTCTACGAAGAAGGAGCCGTGGACAACGATTTGCTGACTGAGGGCGCGCGCAACATTCAGACCTATTTTGAGTCGCAGGGTTATCCCGATGCCGATGTTACTTTCAGACGCTCGGCGCCGAGCAATGACGAAGAGGTTGTAACTTTCTATATCACAAAAGGCGACCGGCGAAAGCTGGTCAGCGTTCAAATTGAGGGTGCGACGTATTTCCACCAGGACACATTGCGTGAACGTATGTTCCTGGCGCCTGCCAAATTCTTGATACTGCCCCACGGCCGGTACAGCGAAGCCTTCCAAAAGAAGGATGCCGAAGCTATCGAGAACATTTATCAGGCGAATGGCTTTCGGAATGTCAAAGTTACCTCCACCGTGATCCCGGATTATAAAGGAAAACCGAAGGACCTTGAGGTCACCTATCACATATTTCAAGGGCCGCAATGGCGAATCGGTAAGTTGACAGTCGAAGGCCAAGCCCAACTGAACATCGACGCAATTGTTCAACAACTGAGCTGCGCAGCCGGTCAGCCGTACAGCGATGTAGACATTGCCTCCGATCGGAATCGCCTTTTGGAGTACTACTATTCGCAAGGATTTCCGAGCGCTACGTTTGCGTACACGACCGCTCCCGCGGAAACTCCGGATACGGTGAACCTGACATATCGCATAGTCGAAGGACGCCGCGAATATATACGCGACATTTTGCTTTCGGGGTTACTTCGAACACATCGGTCTGTGGTCAACCGGAGAATTACGATCAAGCCGGGCGAGCCGGTCTCCATCGCAAAGATCAGTTCGGACACCCAACAACTTGCGCAAGAGGGCGTCTTCGCGACTGTCAACAGCGCGGTGCAGGATTCGGATGGAACAAATCAGTACAAAGATGTTCTGTTCGATTTTCGCGAATCGGCACGTTATACCTATCAGATTGGCGTCGGCGCGGCTATCGCGCAATTCGGCAGTACCACTACCAACCTCTCTCAGGCAGGCGGGACCACCGGATTTTCGCCGCGCTTCTCCTTTAATGCGAATCGGCTCGACTTCTTAGGTCTTGGCCAGACCATCTCTCTGCAAACCCTATACTCCAATCTCGAAAATCGAGCCTCTATAAGTTATGTGGTGCCGAATTTTCTCGGATCGAACAATCGCAAGGTGACCTTCTCGGTTTTGTACGATACCACTCGGGACGTCGCGACGTTTTCTGCAAAACGGGAGCAGGGTTCTGTGCAAACTTCATTCCGGCTCTCGAAACCGTCCACGCTACTGGTGCGGTTCGACTATCGGCGGGTTTCGACGTCAAACATCGTGATCCCGTCGCTCCTCATTCCACAATTCCTGCAGCCGGTTCGCATCGGGATTGTGAGCGCCAGCTATATACAGGATCATCGCGACGATCCGGCCAACGCGCATCGCGGATTCTGGAATACACTCGACACCGGCGTAGCGGATGGGGCGCTCGGATCGCAGCGAGATTTTGTCCGCGTCTTAGCGCGCCAAGCAACCTACACGCCGATTGGTAAGAATCTGGTCTTCGCGCGCCAGACGCAGTTGGGCGTCATCAAGGGATTTAGTAGCGTTCCCGGTCTGAATTCGTACGACTATATTCCGCTTCCTGAGCGCTTCTTCGGCGGTGGTCCCTCCTCGATGCGCGGCTTTGGTTACAACGAAGCGGGACCGCGCGATATCGGATCTGCCACCGCGGGAGCGACTGGTTTTCCACTCGGCGGCAACGCGCTCTTCTTCAATACCTTTGAGTTGCGATTCCCCTTACTGGGTAAGAACGTCGGCGGCGTGTTCTTTGAAGACATGGGTAACATCTATACCGGTTTCAGTGATATCTCCCTTGCTTATCACCAGAAATCGAACCAGAACTTCAATTACGCCGTGCAGGCTCCAGGTTTCGGCATTCGCTACAAAACGCCTCTAGGTCCATTACGTCTGGACTTCGCTTACGCTTTAAATCCGACCGAGTATGTGGGCTACAGCGGCACCGTCCAACAGTTAATTACTTGTGCCGACAATGGTCAGCTAAATAAGGTAGCCGGTTGTATCAGCCAGCCGGAACAGCTAAGTCATTTTACATTTTCCTTCTCCATCGGGCAGGCTTTCTAAATGGCGTGGCGAGTCCTTGCTTTGCTCTCGCTAGCTATTTTGGCCCATGCGGTTATCATCGACAGGATTGCGATCGTTGCGAATGCAAACATCATCAAGCAAAGCGACATTGAACGGGACGTCCGCGTGACCGAATTTCTGAATCGCGAGCCTCTTGATCTAGGCCCCACCGCCAAGAAAGCGGCGGCAAACCGGCTCATCGGTCAAGTCTTCATTCGCGATGAGATCCAAATCGGCAGCTATCCAAGGGCAACCTTGTCGGACGCCGGCAAAGAATTGGACAAAATCGAATCGCAGCGTTATCGCAGCAATGCCGCTTTCGAACGCGCTCTTTCGAGCTACGGCCTGACCCAAATCGAGCTCCGCACAGAGTTTCAATGGCAATTGACTGTGCTGACCTTTATCGATCTCCGCTTTAAGCCGGCGGCTGTGGTTTCAGACGACGAAATTCAGAAGTATTATGAGGAACACCGTATTGCGCTCGAACGCGCCAATCCCGGAAAAACCACTCTCGACGATCTTCGGTCTGAAATTGAGAACACTCTCTCCGCCGAAAAGGTAAACCAGCTTTTTTTTAGCTGGCTCGATGCTCAGCGCAAACAAGCCAAAATTCAGTATCTCGAGGAGGGCCTTCAATGACGCCCAAAACGAAGAGGATTCTGCTTACGGCCGGAGCGGTTCTAGGCGGTGGATTAGTCGTAACGGCCGTGGCCGCGGCCTTGATCCTCAACACCGCTTGGTTCGGCAATTTCGCCAAAGGCAAAATCGTCTCCGCGATCGAAGACTCTACCGGCGGCAAGGTCGACATTGGTTCCTTTCAATTCCAATTAACCAGCCTGACGGTAAAGATACACAACCTCGTTTTGCACGGGACAGAACCTTCAAGCGATCCGCCTTTACTGCGAGTCAGCCTCATCGAAGTCCATTTGAGACTATTTCCCAGTTTCAAGAAACTGTACGCGTTGAGATACCTGGGAGTAGATCAACCCCAAGCTGACCTGATCGTATTCCCCGATGGCAAAACGAATCTTCCTACGCCGAAGACTGCTTCGAAGCCCGGCAATAAGTCGGGTCTTGAGACCATTGTCGATCTGGCGGTGAATAAGTTCGATATTTCCAATGGCCTTATTCAATTTCGCGAGCAGAAGACCGCGCTAAATGCCCGTGGGGAAAATCTTCATGCCCTGCTACTTTATGACACCAAGAATCCGGGTTATCAGGGCAACTTGTCCATCGATCCTCTCCTGGTAAAGTCTGCCGATCGCCCGGCCTTGCCTATTCACGTCAACGTTCCAGTCACTATTCAGAAAGACTCAGTCGGCATCGCGAACGCGAAGCTGTCCACAACTCAATCGAGCGTCACTGTCAACGTGAATCTTCAAAACATGAAGGCGCCGATCGTCAACGCCAGCCTGAACGCGACCGTGTCGCTGCCGGAAGTCGACCGCACCACTGGCGTCAACCTGAACACAAGCGCAAGAGGAGCGCCACAAAACCTGACCCTGGACGCAAATCTGCACATGGACCCGCAACTCATCGAACTGCGTGCAATCAACCTGGCCCTTGGGCAGACCACCTTTAAGGGGTCCGGCCCGCTTCGCCAGGCGTCCAACCCCAATGCTTCGGCGCGGTTCGATGGGCATTTGGCGCTGGCACAATTGAGTGATTTGCTGAATGTTAATCAGGCCCATCCCGCCGGTGCAATTGACCTGCAAGGCAACGCCAGTGTGAATGCGCAATCGAACTACATCGTAAACGGGCGAATTTACTCCGTGGGCCTGAGCCTTCGTAGCGGCACAACCCGTCTTTCGGATATCAGCCTGAATTCACCGTTCCACGCCGATCCGTACCTGATCAGTTTCGACGGCTTACGGCTGAATGCGCTGGGAGGCTCCTTTGACGCAAAGATTTTCGTCGAGAAGATGCAACAGCTCAGCGTCGAAGGCAATCTGCGCAACTTCAACCTGCCCGAGCTGGCGACGGTGCTGAAAGGCAAGCGCATCGGGTACGACGGCACGCTTTCAGGAAGGCTCAAAGCGCGAGGCGATCTCAAAGCCTCTGGAACAACCGGCTATGAGGCACAGGCCCATCTGCGCATAGTTGCCGGCCGGCGAGGCGTTCCCGTTAGCGGCCATATCGACGCCGATTACCTCGGCACTCGGGGCGTCGTCGATCTCGGCCAATCCGCCCTCATCTTTCCACATTCGCGTCTGGATCTATCCGGTTCCCTGAATCACCAACTGAACGTCAGTTTGGTCTCGCATAATTTGACCGATTTCCTGCCGGCCATAAATTTCGAATCGACAAAGCCGGAATCCACACTGCCGATCACGCTCGAAGGAGGCGCCGCTCAGATTCAGGCTCAAGTGAACGGGACGCTTTCGGCCCCGAGAGTTACTGGCAATTTGTCGCTCACCAACTTTGCCTTGGAGCAACGCTCATTTAATCGCTTTTCGCTCGATCTCGCCGCGTCTCCGTCCGGCGCGAAGATTGCGAACGGCGTGCTGGCGCGCAACACCATGCAGACAACCTTTGATGGATCCATCGGCCTGCGCAAGTGGACTCCCGTCCCTAGCTCTCCAGTTATCGCCAACCTCGCGATGCGCAATGGTCGTGTCGCCGATCTGCTCAGTATGGCCGGCGAACCGTCGATTCCGGCGACCGGCGATGTGTCCGCCGACGTCCATGTGGACGGCTCCTATGGCAATCCGCTTGGCACAGCAACCCTGCAGGTGTTGAACGGCATCGCTTATCGGCAACCGATTGATCGCCTATACACCAAAGTTGACCTGGGCGGCCGCGCGGTAACGCTCGATACGCTCGAACTCACCGGTGGTGCCGCCCGCATTGACGCGAATGGCACGTTCCAGCATCCTGCCGGCAGCTACACCGTGGGTCATGTTCAAGGTCATGTAGCCACACAAAACGTGCAACTCGCAAATTTCCAAGCTCTCCAAGAACGGAGCCCGGGCTTGGCTGGATTGATCCAGTTAACAGCCAGCGCCGGCGCCGATTTGCGCCAGGTGAACAAGCAGTCGCAAGTGACAGTCACCGATGTGAACGCCGATCTCTCCGCGACCGGCCTACGAATCCGAAATCAAGATGCTGGCCAGTTGACCGCTACCGCGCGCACGGAGAACGGAGCGGTTCGCTATAACTTGGCCTCCCATTTAGCCGGGTCGGATGTTAGTTTGAATGGCACGACGGCCCTAACCAGCCCCTACGCGACGAACGCGCAGGCGTCCATCCGCGATTTGCCGGTAGCCAAGACGCTGAGCATGGCGGGCGAATCCTCCATCCCTGCCAGCGGAACGCTTTCAGCCGATGCAAAAGTATCGGGAACGCTCCACGCGCCGGCCGGCAGTCTCAACTTTACGCTTGCAAATGCGAATCTCTACAGCGAACCATTAAATCGCCTACAAGGTTCTCTGCAATACTCGGACACGCTGGTCAGTATTCCATCGTTAGAGGTGCAGGCGCCCGCTGGCAGCATCACCCTGAACGGCTCGTTTTCGCATCCCTCGAACGATTTCCACGACGGCGCGCTCCAGCTTCACGTCGCCAGCGGCAGCGTGCAGTTGGCGAAGGTTTCCCTGGTGCAGCAGCGGAAGCCGGGGATCGCTGGCGCATTGCACCTGGCTGCTGACGTTGCGGCCAACCTCCGCGAACAGAACGGAAAGCAGCAAGTGCTGCTCCACAATCTCAATGCGGATCTCGCGGCCGATACTCTTCGTTTGAACGGCCAATCGCTCGGCGGCGCTAGTTTCAAAGCGCAGACTATCGGCTCCGATGTTCATTTCACTTTGAATTCCGATTTAGCAAAAAGTGTTATCCAAGGCCAAGGCGTTGCGCAACTCGCTGGCGATTATCCGGTGCGCGCCGATCTGACGTTTTCAAACATCAAGTATTCGAACATCGCGCCCATCGTTACGACGCCAAACACGCCCTCGGAGCCGCCGTCCTTCGACGCGCTTGTGGAAGGTCAGGCGAGTGTCGATGGACCCATTCTCAATCCCCGCGATCTCACCGCCAAACTCCAATTGAACCGCTTGGAGGCACACAACATTTCAACCGGCTCGCCTACAGGCGCTCCTACGGGACGCTCCGTTTCCATCCAGAATCAGGGGCCCATCATCGTTGGTCTGAATCAGGGCGTCGTCTCTATTCAGCAGGCCCGTCTCCAAGGCCCGGATACCACCCTGAACGCGTCGGGCCAAGTCAATCTGAATAACTCGAACGCGCCCTTGAACCTCGCACTCAATGCCAACGTGAATCTGGTCGTTTTGCAGGACCTTGATCGCGAGATCTACTCCTCTGGCGATATCGATCTGAATGCGCTTGTTCGGGGAAGTTTTACACAGCCGCTGGTCAACGGCCGGGTGGAATTGAAGAATGCCAGCATCAACATGGCATCGGTGCCGAATGGGCTCTCGAACGGCAACGGCGTCATTCTGCTAAACGGAACTAGCGCAACCATTCAAAGCCTAACGGGTGAATCGGGCGGCGGAAAGGTGCAGGTTACCGGCTTCGTCGGGCTGGTCAATTCAACGCTCGATTACAACGTGCATGCGACTGCCACCCGCGTCCGTTCGCGCTATTCGGGAATCAGCATCACATCGAGCGCGGCTATTTCGCTTACGGGGAACACCGAACATTCGCTGCTCGAAGGACGCGTTACGCTGCAGCGAATTGCATATCAAACTAGCAGCGATGCCGGCTCGATGTTATCGTTCGCGTCCACGCCGGCCTCCACGCCCACCGCGCCTTCGCCGCTGTTGAGGGGGATGAAACTTGACATCTCGGTCGTCACCATGCCGGGTCTGCGGGTGGTGACCACCTATGCGGAGCGCCTCACCGTGCTCTCGAGCCTGGCCATACGCGGCAGCGCCGCCCAGCCAGGCATTATCGGCCAGATTGAGGTGACCAACGGCAAGCTGGTCTTCTTCGGCAATGAGTACACGGTCAACACCGGTACAGTCACGTTTTACGATCCAACGCGCATCAATCCGATATTGAACGTCAGCCTGGAGACGACCGCGCAAGGCGTCGATGTCACGCTGAACTTACGAGGCCCGATTGACAACCTGAAATTGACCTATACGTCGGATCCTCCGATTACATTCCAGGAAATCGTTGCATTACTGGCGACCAACACGACACCAACCTCGGACCCGACCATTGCCGCCAATCAGCCGACGCCCCCACAGCAATCGATGAGCCAAATGGGTGAATCGGCCGTGGTCGGACAAGCTATCGCCTCGCCCTTGGCCGACCGCCTGCAGCGGGTGTTTGGTGTTAGCCAGTTAAAGATCGATCCGACCTTCGCCGGCAATTCAGGCCTACCCACGGCGCGGGTAACCTTGCAACAACAGGTCACCAGCAACATTACATTCACGTACATCACTGACGTTTCGGCCACTAACGACCAGATCATCCGCGTGGAGTGGGCTGTCACTCCAAAATTCTCAGCCATCGCCCAGCGCGACGAATATGGTGTGATCGGCGTCGATTTCGTGTACAAGGGCACCTTGCGTTAAGCGATGTCTGCCTCTGCTGAAACCTCAAGTAGCGCTCCCTCGGTATAATCAAGAATCCCCCGAGAAGAAGGACCGCGTGTCACAAAGATCCAGCTTTACCGTGCCGCCTGTTCCCGCTTCTGTTTCCAAAGACAGCGCCCAGGCCTTTGAAACCAGCATTCGGCAATTGATTGCCAACGGCAAGTTCAAGACCGCGCTGGAAGATGCGAAGGAGTTTCACAAAGCGCAGCGGACAGCCGCCTCGGAGTCTCTTCTGGTGGATGCCTACGAGGCGCGCATTCAATCGCTTCTCGATCAGAACCTTACCGTCGAAGCGAAGTCCTTGCTCGATTTGGTGCGGGAAAGGTTCCCATCGGCTCAAGCGCGGCTCGATGGCTGTGTCACCACAGTTTCCGCTCGGGCCGGCGACCTAGCCTCGCTTCTAGAGCCTCTCAACCATTCGGAACTCAGCGCCGATCGCCGCGCCTCGATCGACCAAGTCATTCTGGCCCACGTGACGGACTTGGCCGCGATTGCGAATTGCTCTGCGCTCTCTCCGGATCATGGTCTTCGCCAAGCCGCAGCGGCGCTGGACCGCGCATTCAACCACGTCACCAGCGGCCCCGCGACCGACGACGAAATCGCGCTGCCGGAGGTGTCTTATCGCAGCCCGCTCGCCCCATGGAAGTTGCTGATCCGCGCCATCGCCTGCCTCCACCGCGGCGAAGACCAGGCATGCCGGGATTTGCTTGGGGCGATCAAGGCCGAATCGGTTCCATTTCGCTTGGTTCCGGCGATGGAGGCGATACTCGGAGGGAAAACCGCAACCGCGCCCAAGCCGGCCGAGGCCACCTTGGTGTCCCGAGTCAGTGTAAATTTATCCGAGCTTCGCGGCGCGCTGACCAATCTGGATCGCGCGTTCGACGACGATGCCGGCGAAGATCGGATCTTAAAAGCAGTTCGCGTGGCAGTGCGGGAGTGCCAGCGCAGCGCGCCGGAGCGACTGGAGGAACTGAAACAAATCGTGGCCGTGCGGGGCGAGGCCGATTGTCTGAACAGCCGCCGCTTACAGGAGGCGCTCGGAGGAGCGCTCCTCAAAAATGCTGCCTTTTTTCGAATGTATGCATTGGCGATGGAGCTGTCGGGCGATGACGACGATCTTCCGGAAGCCTGTGAATTCTGGGACACGTTCCGTCAAGAGGCCGTGCGGGAGGGTTGGTTTCGGGCTAACAGCGTGGAGGCGGCCATCCTGTATCTCCATATGGCCGATGTTTCCGCACGGATGCCGGACGATCCGTTTAGCGAATTTGAGGCGCACGGCCGTCCCGCCAACGGACAGGCCATGGGAGATGACTGTTATTTTGTCTTTCCCGAAAAACTCTACGCGCGTGCCTGCGTCATCGACCCGCATCCCGAAGCTTTCGCCCAATGGATGCACTGGGCGAACGGCCGATCGGTATGGAAGGCGGAAGAGGTGGCCCGCGAATGGCACAGACTCCGCCCGCAGGATATCGAACCTCTCCTGTTCCTCATGCAACAGGCGGAAAAGCGCAACGCGTTCCCCACCGCGCTCTCGTATCTCGAAAAAGCCGATCGTATCGACGCAGTTCATTCAGAGGTACGGGCGGCTCGCCTGCGGTTGTTAGCTTCTGGCGCCATGAGTCATCTGCAGAAGAAAAAACCGCACCTTGCGGCTCAAAAGCTCGCGGCAATGGCGAGCCTTCCGCAGTCGCAACAAGGCGATCGCCCAGCCTTTCTGGCTGCATTGCGCCATCTGATCTGCGATGCTTCAGGTGACCGATCAGGAGCCGCCGAGGCCCGCGCGGAGACGGAGCAGTTACTGAACGGCCGCATAGCTGCCGAATTCCTCATCTTTGGCGTGGCAGCGGTATCAAAGCGTCTTAGCGCGGTCATTTTACCGCCACCGAAGGCGCTCAGCGCTGCGGAGCGGAAGGCTATCCCCGCCTCTCTGGCCAGGGTGATGGCGCTGGCCAAAGATCTTGGGATAACGAAATTTCAGCTTCCGGTCACATACTTTTCTGAAACCGAAGCGCAATTTCCCGGAGTGAAAGATAACCTCGGCGCGGAGCAGATTTTTGCGTTGGGGCAAATGGGCATGGCCACCGAACATCCCAAGCTGGCTTGGATGGCATCGAACGAAGGCCTCAAGCGTGGCGGCCCCTTGGAGGCGCGATTCCTCTTATTGCGAGCTCGCGCCCACCCCCCGTCGGATGGCCGCCGCTACTTTGTTCTGGCAGCGGCCGCTGCGGCGCTCGGTCGTTTCCACCGCGATATGGACGTGATCGACAAGGCGGTCGAGATCGTGCGCAATCCACTAGGAGGGAGCTCCTTATCTCTGACGCTCGAACAGGCCCGCGACGTTGTGCGGAGGGAGTTAGCGGCCCCGGACTTTCCCAATTTCCTCACCCCCGCACCGGACTACACCGATCTCTTGCCCTCTCGCGAAACACTCTGCCAGTGTCCGGACTGCCGGCGGAAACGCGGAGAGGATGTTGCCGCCGATCTCGATCTCGACGACGAGGAAGACGAGTCTGAATTCGATGACGCCGAGATTGAGCAAATGTTCAAGGATGCGCTCCCGAAAGAAATGCCGCCCAATCTTAAACAGCAGTTATTAGAGATCATGAAAGAGTCGCTACTTACGGGCGAATCTCCCGACGAAATCATGTCGCGTGTTGTCGGCGGCGGCGACAAGACGAAGAAGGGCCGGCGTAGACGATGAATGCATATGAAATCCTGGGCGTATCTCCAAATGCTTCCGAAGAGGAAATTCGCGCGGCATGGCTCGGTAAAGTGAAGGAGTTTCCGCCGGACCGGTCTCCAGCGGAATTTGAAAAGATTCGCGATGCCTACGATACCTTACGCGATCCTCGCGAGCGTGCGAAGACCAAGCTGCTCTCCACCAGTTTCGCCGCTCCGCTGGTCTCATTGATCGACAACCAGAAGACCCGGCGAGTCTTCGTGGGGCCGGAACCTTGGTGCGAGGTGTTGAAGACGAAATGACCGCGGGCTTGGACCGGGATGAAATCCTGCGTCGCTTCGAAGCGCTGCTCGATTCCGCATTGGCCTCAGAAGCGCCGCCCAGTGGAATCGACGCGGAGATTCTCTCTTCCGTAATGACGGGCTCTAAGAACAGCGCGGATACTGCCGCTGATCCCACTGACAGGCGCTGCGATGCCTTCGCGCTCTGGGCCGCGATGACGGCGTTGACACAGGAAACTAAACTGCAAGGGAGAGCCTTCCAGGAACTCAACCGCGCCTTTGCCGCTCAGATGGAGAAGGTCGCCGACGAGCTTCGCGCAGCTTATGCCGAGCGCGATCGAACGATGCAACGCGACACAGAACGGCGCTGCCGCAGAGAGGCCTTGAGTGCTTTGATCGATTTGCGTGACCGGCTCGGCCGTGGACGCGAATCCGTACGCGCTAGCGAAGTCGAGATCGGGGCGGCCAGCCGGGCTGGATGGTGGGACCGCGTTTTCGGGAAGCGGGTGACAAATCCGGGCGCCGATGCCGTAGGGGCGTTGATTCGTGGTTATGAACTCGGTATTGAGCGGCTCGATCAGACGCTCGATGAGTTCAATGCCCGCGAAATCCGTTGCCAGGGAGAGAGCTTCGATCCGCGGCGGATGAATGCCATCGAGAGCGAGGAATCGGCCGCTGTTCCCGGGGGCACCGTGCTCGAAGTTTATCGAAGCGGTTACGAATGGAATGGTGAAGTGTTTCGTCCGGCACAGGTGAAAGTATCCCGTGAGCCGGCAATTAAAAAATGAGCGAACTGATTGTTGGAATTGATTTAGGAACCACTAATTCCGAAGTGGCGGCATTTGTCGACGGGCAGGTGCGAGTGCTTGGTCCTGGCGACCAGCGGATACTACCATCCTGCGTGGGCTTCTCGGCCTCGGGAGAGTTGCTGGTAGGCGAGCCCGCCCGCAACCAGCAGGCCTTATATCCGGAGCGCACCGTTCGCAGCATCAAACGGAGAATGGGCAGCCAGGAAACGGTCATGTTGGGTAGCAGGAGCTTCACTCCGCCTGAGATCTCCGCTGTCATCCTTCGCGAACTGGCCGAGTGGGCAGGGCTGTCGCTTGGCCAGCACCCCGCAAAAGCAGTGATAACCGTACCGGCCTATTTCTCGGACGCGCAGCGAAGCGCCACTCGCGAGGCAGGCGCGCTGGCCGGGCTAGATGTGGTCCGCATCCTCAACGAACCCACGGCCGCCAGCCTCGCCTATGGGTATGGCGATGGATCGCGTCACACGGCTCTGATCTACGACCTCGGCGGCGGCACGTTCGATGTTTCCGTCGTGACCGTGGAGGGCGACATCACCGAGGTGCTGGCGAGTCACGGGAACAACCGGCTGGGCGGCGATGATTTCGATGATCTTCTGGCTGACCGGCTGGCCAAAGAGTTCCAGAAACAACATGGCGTAGCCTTGACGGAGAACCACGCGGAGGCCAAGGCGCGGCTATGGTGGGCGGCTGAGGAGGCGAAGAAAAAACTCAGCCAGGAGCCGTATGCGGTGATCCGCGAAGAAGCGCTGATAACTCGTGCGGGCAAACCGTTGCATCTCGAAATGGAGATCTCGCGCAGCGATTACGAGAGCCTGATCCGTCCGTTGGTCGAATCAACTCTCGACAGCGTCTCGAAGGCGTTGCAGGATTCCAGCCGGAAGCCAAGCGACATGGATGCCGTGCTGCTGGTCGGCGGATCGACACGCACGCCCCTGGTGTTTAATTTGCTCAGCGAGATGATGGCCACTGAGCCCCGTCAAGATGTTCACCCGGACCTTTGCGTTGCACTCGGAGCTGGTGTGCTGGCATCGCGCTTGGCTGGGCAGGAAGTCAATCGTGTGCTGGTGGATGTCTCGCCCTATTCTTTCGGCGTCTCATACCTTGGTGAGCGCGGCGGCGTTCCGTATCCCCACTGCTACAAGCCCATCATCCGGCGCAATACGCCTCTACCGCTCACGCGTACCGAACTATTTGCAACCAGTCACCCTTACCAGACCGAAGTCGATATCGAGGTGTACCAGGGCGATGACGACGACGCATTGAAAGATATTCCAGTGGGTAACTTCCGCGTGGAGGGTTTGACAGAGATGGAGGACGCCAACGAAATCCTCTGCCGCATGCGGCTCGATCTGGACGGGATTTTGGAAGTCGCCGCGGTAGAAAAGCGTACCGGCAAATCGAAACAGATCACCATTGCCAACGCTCTGGAAGCCAAGACCCCGGAGGAGATCGCAGCCGGCCGGAAGCGTATTCAAGAGATGTTCAAATCGCGCGCTGGGCGTCTTCCCGATTATTTCGAGAAGCCCATTGAGATCGACCGCGACGCCTTCGAAACGGAGCCGATCGAAGTGGTACCCGAACGTGCCAGTCTGCCGGGTGAACAGGAGGCGGAGGATTTAGTGGAGCGCTCTCGAAAATTACTCGACCGAATGCACGCGGACGATCGCGAAGACGCCATCGGTCTTCACGAGAAGATTGGCGCCGCCATAGAATCCGGCGATGCCTCCGCGCTTGCCGAAGCTTCGCGCTCCCTGCGGGAAATGCTGTTCTTCATGGAGGGCAAACCTAATTGACCGCGCCAAATCAGTGTCCGGTTTGTCAGGCCCGTTTTCGCGGCGTGAGTATTTGCTCGCGGTGTGGAGCGGATCTCGGACGGCTGATGCTCTTGGCCGCGCAAGCGTGGCGGCTGCGCGAAACGGCTCGGTCGGCCATCGCCGCCGGAGACTTTGTGCGCGGACTCGAATGGGCCGCCCAGGCACAGGAAACCCAAGAGACTCGCTCCGGTGAAGCTTTGCTAAAAATTGGAAAATGGCTCCGAGCGGGAGACCACGCGTTGAATCACCTCCACCAAAAGTTGTAGGGAAACTTCCAACCTGAGCCGCACGACGAAGCCCCGGCAGGCTGATATGCTCTAGCCATTCATATTCAAATGGGGAAGCTCTGGAAATGGGGTGCAGCCGGCGCCGTGCTGCTGGTCTTGAACTCGGCGTATTTGTGGGCATTCAGGAGTGCGTCCATTGCCTATATGGGCAACGTGCTCGTGCACCTGGTGCTCGGGTTCTTGCTCCTTCCGTTTGCGCTGGCGCTCATTTGGAAAAATCCCGCGGCGCGCCTGCCCATGGCCATATTTGGCGTCGCGGCCGGAATCGGTATCTACCTTGCGATTCACGGCAATCTGCGCGTAGACCATCCGGTGCTGGTGGCTCACATTGCTGTTGCCGCCGTTAGCGCTGCGCTCTTTCTTCCGTACGCACGGAGGATCTCGCCGGCACTGTTTCGCGGACTGGGTGTCTCACTGGCGCTCCTGCTCGTCCTGCCGCTGGCCAGCTCACTCTACCGCCGTTACTTTCCGGACCCGGACGATACCATTAGCAACCGCATTAAAGTTCCCGCTTCGATGCAGCAGGAGGGTGGCGGTCCGAACTCTGCATTTTGGCCCTCATCTACCGTGACCAACGTCCACAGCACCATTCCCTCGAACTATTTCCTTGAGAGCAAGAAATGCGCTGAATGTCACGCGGACATTTACAAGCAATGGGAAGCCTCTGCTCATCACTTCGCCAGCTTCAATAATCAGTATTACCGCAAGGCGATCGAATACATGCAGGATGTGCAGCATTCCACTAGGCCCAGCCAGTGGTGCGCCGGATGCCACGATCATGCCGTGCTCTTCTCCGGCCGCTGGAAGCAACCCATTAAGGACCAGATCGATACGCCGGAGGCGCAGGCCGGTTTGGCTTGCCTTTCGTGCCACGCGATTTCGCGGGTCGATAGCACGATGGGCAACAACGATTACACACTTCAGTACAACTCAATTCACTACCTGGCCGTAAGCGATAACCCCGTCTTGCATTCGCTGACGCGGTTCCTCACGTACGTGAATCCGGAGCCGCACCGGCGTACGTTTATGAAGCCGTTTATGCAGAAGCAGACGTCGGAGTTTTGTTCCGCGTGCCACAAAGTGCACCTGGATGCGCCCGTCAATAACTACCGCTGGGTGCGCGGCTTCGACGACTATGACAATTGGCAGGCGAGCGGCGTGTCGGGAGAAGGCGCTCGATCGTTCTATTATCCATCGAAGCCTCTGAACTGTGCCGATTGCCATATGCCGCTCGTGAAAGCCGACGATCCGGCAAGCCATAACGGCATGGTGCATGCTCACTGGTTCGCCGCTGCCAATACCGCCCTTCCGACGGCGAACGAAGATGAAGCGCAGTTGAAGCGCGTGGAAGAATTTCTGAAATCCGGGTTCATGCGGGTCGACATCTTTGCGGCGAGCCCCGTTTTGCAGTCGACGGGACTCGAGATGCGCCGCACGTCGAACGAACAGCCGGAGATCAACTCAACGTTCGCGGTGGGCGAAGAGTCCGATCAGCATGGACCCTCTTTTATTCGGCAGGTATCCAATGTGGCAGCGCCATTGAACCGGGGATCCCGAGTCTTTGAGCCCGGTTCGCGCGTGCGTGTGGACGTGGTCGTCCGCACCTTGAAGATCGGCCATTTCTTCCCTGGTGGAACCGTGGATGCCGAAGAAGCTTGGTTGGAACTGAAAGGCACGGATGCCGATGGAAGGGTCATATTCTGGAGCGGCAAGACTGCCGAGCCCGGCAAAGGACCCGTGGACCCGGGCGCGCATTTCTACCAGTCTGTGCAGTTGGATGGTGATGGGAACGTCATCAACCGGCGCAACGCATTTCAGACGCGAGGCCTCTTATATGTGCGTTTGATCCCGCCGGGCGCCGCAGACGTGGTGCATTACTTGGTAACGATTCCCAGAGGTGCGCGCGGCCCAATCACCTTGACCGCGAATCTGAATTACCGCAAATTCACCTACTTCTATTCGCAATATGCCTACGCGGGCAAGCCCAAACCGGGCTCCGTCGATCTGAATCACGATGATCGCCAATGGACCTTCGATCCCGCAAACATTCCCGCCAATGTATCGGGCGCGGTCAAGGGCCGGATTCCCGATCTGCCGATTATAGTGATTGCGTCGAACACGCAGACACTCGCGATTGCCAAACCGGGCGAGAAAACGGCGTGGACTCCGATGACTGGCAAGGACGATACCATCCGCTGGAACGACTACGGCATCGGCCTGCTGCTGCAGGGTGACTTGAGAGGGGCGGAGTACGCGTTCACAAAAGTCACGCAATGCGACCCGGCGTTTTCGGACGGATATCTGAATATTGCGCGCGCGCTCATCCAGGAAGGCGAAGTGGACCGTGCGGAGCCATTAGTGGCCAAAGCGATTCAATTGAATCCAAAGGCGGGGCGCAACTATTACTTTGAAGGCCTGATTCGCAAGACACACGGCGATTACGACGGCGCGTTGGCGAGCTTTGAAAAGACTTCGGCGATGTACCCGCGTGATCGCGTAGTGCTGGATCAGATTGGACGGATCTACTTCCTGCAGCGTAAGTATGCCAAGGCGGTGGAGGCGTTGCATCGGGTGCTCGATGTGGACCCCGAGGACTTACAGTGCCATTACAACCTGATGCTCTGCATGCGGGCGTTGGGGAAGAATGATCAGGCGGCGCGCGAGGAGACCTTATTCCTGCGGTTTAAAGCGGATGAATCGGCTACGACGTTAGCGCAGAAGCTGGTGAGTACCGATCCGGAGATGAATAATTCCCGGCAGCCGATTCACGATCACGTAAGCGTTCCGCTACCGGACCTAAGGCGGGTGAGTGCGCAGGCGGTGCATACGTATGTCGCACGGGCCGGAATGTAAACGATGAAAACGGCGTTGGTTGCATTCCTCGCGGCGGGCGTGATGGCCTATGCCGCGTTCAGCGGCAAGACGGACAGCAAGACCGATACGGGCGGCGTCCATTTCACGGATGTGACCAGTCAATGGGGCATTCGCTTCCGGCACAACGCCGGGAAGGCCGGAAAAAAGTATCTGCCGGAGACCATGGGCGCAGGCGTCGCCCTGTTCGATTTCAACAACGACGGCAAACTCGACATCTTATTTGTGAACAGCCGGAATTGGGCGGGCGGCAAGCGTACGCCCTGCGCGCTGTACCGCAACGACGGCAATGGCCGGTTTACAGACGTTACTGCAGGCAGTGGCCTGGATATCCCCATGTATGGCCTAGGGGTTTCAGTGGCCGATTACGATAACGACGGCCTGGAGGATGTCTACATCACGGCCGTCGATGGCGATCATCTCTTTCACAATCAAGGCAATGGCAAATTTCACGACGTGACTAAAGAAGCGGGCATCTCCAATCGGAATTTTGGAACCAGTGCCGCTTGGCTCGATTACGATAAGGACGGCAAACCGGACCTGTTTGTCGCCAATTATGTGCGGTGGACGGAGAAGGGCGATTTGTGGTGCTCGCTCGACGGCGTAACGAAATCTTATTGCACGCCGGAAGCGTATAAAGGCACGTCATCGAAGCTCTATCACAACCTTGGCGGCGGGAAGTTTGAAGACGTCAGCGCGCGTGCGGGCGTTGGCGATCCGACCAGCAAGTCTCTGGGCATCACCATTCTCGATTACAACGGCGACGGCTGGCCCGACATTTTTGTTTCGAATGATACGCAGCCAAACAAGCTCTATCGGAATAACCACAACGGCACGTTTACGGACGTGGCGCTCAGCGCTGGAATCGCGTTTGGCGAAGATGGCGTGGCGCGCGGCGCGATGGGCACGGATGCAGCGGATTACGACGGCAGCGGACGCCCGGCGCTGCTGGTTGGCAATTTCTCGAACCAGATGCTCGCGCTGTACCACAATGAAGGCAACGGTATTTTTGTGGATGAAGCGCCAACCTCAGCGCTGGGCCGATCCAGTCTGCTGACACTGACGTTCGGGGCATTTTTCTTCGATTACGATTTGGACGGACGGACGGATATTCTTTGCGCGAATGGCCATATTGAAGAAGCAATTAATCGCGTTCAGCCAAAAATTCAATATGCGGAATCGCCTCTGCTGTTTCATAACGACGGAAACGGCAAATTCTCAAATGTGAGCGCATCGGTAGGCAAGGATTTCGAGCGGCCGATTGTGGCCCGTGGTGCGGCGTATGGCGACCTGGACGGCGATGGCGATCTCGACGTCGTTCTCAGCACGAACAACGGTCCGGCTTACGTATTCCGCAATGATGGCGGCAACCGGAATCACTGGATTCGCGTGAAAACCGTCGGTACCAAGTGCAGCCGGGATGGGTTAGGCGCGGTCGTGACCGTGCGTTCGGCACTGGGAACGCAGCATAAGATGGTGCGCAGCGGTTCCAGCTACTGTTCGCAGAGTGAACTGGCGCCGACGTTCGGGTTGGGTAAGGACGGTGTGGCGCAGTCCATTGAAGTCCGATGGCCCGATGGCCACGTAGATCGCCGTACCAATGTCAAGGCCGGCCAAGTGTTGGAAATTCGCGAAGGGCAGCGATAACCGGACACTGGCTGCCCCCAGTTTATTCGTAGAAGTTGCGGTTCCAGGCGTGTCGCTTTAGAATCTCCGTGATTTTGGAGTCCAACGAGCCGGCGTCGGATGCGCGGCAACTGCTTTCGACCGTCGAAACACGCCGCATTCCGGGAATTACCGTCGAGACTACCGGATTCGAGACGCAGAATCGCAACGCGATTTCAGGCAGAGTGCCAGGCACCCCTTTGAGATCGCGTTGAAGAGCGGCGACGTGCTCCACGACCTGGTGTTTGCGATCACCACGGAAATATGATGCGCGAAATTCCCCGGGCTCAAACTCAGTGTTTTCGGTAATGGCTCCGGTAAGGCCACCTTCGTCGAGTGGTACGCGCGCCAGGACGCCAATATCTAAGTCTTTACAGAGCGGGAACAGGTTCGTCTCTGGCGTCTGGTCGAAGATGTTGTAAATGACCTGCACAGCGTCGATCATCCCGGTCTGGATAGCTTTAAGGGCCGAATCGGGATCGTGCTCCGAGATGGAAATACCGAAATACCGGACCTTGCCGTGGCGTTCCAGTTCCTCGATCGCTCGCCGCCACTCTTCAGTCGCGGTCCAAGCGTCGGTCCAGACGTGGAACTGCTGAAGGTCGATCTGTTCCAGGCCCAGGTTTCGAAGGCTCTGCTCGGTAGACGTGACGATATAGCGAAACGGGAAGACCTCCTCAATGGAGGTGTTGGGCGAAGCGGGCCAAACCCCATTTTTCGGTGGGATTTTGGTGGCTACAGAGACGGTCTGAGGTGCGTCACGAACGGCCTGCCCGACCAGCTCTTCGCTATGGCCGTCACCGTAGGCCAATGCCGTATCAATAAAGTTGACGCCCAAGTCGAAGGCTCGGGACAAAGCGTGCAGGCTCCCGGTGTCTTCCCCACCCAGCCACTGTTTTCCCCCGATTCCCCAGGCGCCGTAACCGATTTCACTTACGCTAAGCTCTGTCCTGCCCAATTTGCGGTACTTCATCTCCACTTATGGTACTCGGGCTTTCAGCGATAGCCCAAAAAACCCCAGTCTTTGTAAACTCTTCGCGTCCTTGTCCGTCTTTGAAGTCGTAAGTCCGCGGTCCATTCATGGCTTTTGGCTGCGACCGAATATGATGAACGTAATGGCGGACCAACTGGATGGCCAAGTCCACGTTGGAGCCGACCTTCGAGAGTTCGGGAGTTGGATGACGTCGGAGCAGAGGCGCATTTTCTTGCTCTGCCGTCGTTTATTGCAGGATCCGGACGAAGCGGATTCGGCCACGCAAGATGTATTTCTGAAGGCATATAAGGCGCTGTCGAAGGGCAATGCGCACGAATTGGATCATCCGGACAAATGGGTGACGCGGATTGCGGTTAATACCTGCCTGGACCGGTTGCGGTCCAAGGCCTGGAAAATCTGGCAGCGGCGCCCAAAGCCGGAAGATGAGCAGATCATATTGGGAATGGCGCCGGCGGTAACGCCCGATGCTGAAGCCCAACTCTTCGCCAAGCAAATCCAGCAAAGACTGGAATTGGCGTTGCAGAAGTTGTCCGATCGTCAGCGGGCGGTCTTCACGCTGCGGCATTACGATTCGTTGGCCCTGGAGGAGATCGCCGGGATTTTGAAATTGGATATCGGAACGGTCAAGGCGCATCTTTTTCGGGCTTTGGGTAAATTGAGGGAAGAATTGAAGGATCTCTATCGCCAGGAGGATGCGCGTCCTGTGGAGTAGGCATGCGGAGGAAGTATGAAACAGTCCAAGATGTCAGGAGATTGGACGTCCGGTCATTGGACCGATGAGCAATTGATCGCCGATAGTTATGGGGTGGGGCCTACGGATGGCCATTTAGCGGTGTGCGCGGAATGTCGAGCGCGCGGGGAGGCGCTTACGATCGCGAGGAATACCCGCGAGCGCTTGGCGTCAGTCGCCGACGAAGTGAGCTTCGACTTTTTGGCCGCACAACGCCGCAGCATCTACGCTCGATTGGCGCGGCCTGCGCGTACCGCATTCCGCCGTCTCGCTTCGGCAGCCGCGGCCTTGCTTGTTATCAGCGCGGGCATGCTGACGTATCAAGAGCAGCATCACCCAACGACGATACCGCCCGTGGCGCAAACGCGCATTTCCGACGCGCAACTGGTCAATGAAGTTGCGGAGATGGGTCAAGATTCAGAGCCCGCTCCAGTCGCTCCAATTGAAGAATTGTTCGATTAATGCGGAAATTTAGCCTCTTTTCCGTTCTGTTATTGCTGCTTGGGCTATCTCTACCGAGCGCTGCACAAAGCCGTGTTGGCTTTGCCTGGTGGAATAGCCCGATTCGCGCCGATCTGAATCTCACTCGTGAGCAGGATGAAAAGATCCGGCGGATTGTGCGGACATATCGAGATCGGTTGCTGGATGCGCGCAACAATGTTCAGAAGGCGGACGGAGACCTGGAAGACCTGCTCAACGACGAGACTGTGAATCCTGCCGCCGCAAAGCCAATTATCGAGCGCGTCGCGAATGCCCGGGCGAACGCCGCGCGCGTATCGCTTGAGCTAAGCATTGAACTCCGCTCAGTATTGACTCTGGACCAGTGGCGCACTCTGGTACGGAAATACGCAGAGATGCGGAAAAATCAAAATCCAAGCGAAACGCAAGTCACGCCGTAAGCTGGCTGAGACAATAATAACGAAAGATCTCTCACGATGACCATGAAACTGGAGTTAGCCTAACCGACTGCATCTCGATGCAACGATGCGTCGGGAAGGCCTAACCGAAGCGCTCACGAATGATCGGCATTTCGAGCAGAAAGGCTTTCGGGCCTTCTTTCGCGGCTGAAGAGTCTCTAGGCCGTCGCTTCGATCTGTTGACTAACCTCTTCCCATCGGCTCATCACGCCTTCCAGTTCCTCACGTTGAGCAGCTATTTGTGCTACCAGCTTAACGGCTTCATCCGCGCCCGGGTAACTTGACAACGCCAATTCGCCCGCCTGGATTTCGCGCTCAAGCTGGGCGATTCGATCCTCCATCTCCTTCGCCTGTTTGCGCATCTGCTGCAGCTTCATGGGATTGATGCGCTTGGCCGTGGGTGCCTGTGAAGGCATGGGAATCGGGACTGCCGGCGGAACGCCAATCAGTACGTCGTCCAACGTGGGCGTTTGTTCAGCGCCGCCTTGCTTGCGCCATAAATAGTCGGCGTAGTTGCCGGGATAAATCCGTACTTCTCCATCGGAGATCTCAAAGACGCGCGTCGCCACATTTTCAAGAAAGTACCGGTCGTGCGAAACAAATACGATCGTCCCTGTGAATTTCTGCAGTGCATCGAGAAGAACATCCTTCGCCTGCATGTCCAGGTGGTTGGTCGGCTCATCAAGCAACAGGAAATTGGAAGGACGCAAGAGCATGCGCGCCAACGCATAGCGATTGCGCTCACCTCCGGAGAGGACGCCGATGCGCTTGAACACGTCGTCCTCACTGAACAGAAAACAGCCAAGCAGATTGCGTAGCTCTGTTTGTGTTGTACGTGGCGCAGCATCGCTCAGATCGTCGAGCAAGCGCGCGTTGGTATCCAGTTCCTTGTATTGATCCTGTGCGAAATAGTCGAACTCGGCGTTGTGACCCAGCGAATAATCGCCCGCGGTCAGTGTCTCGGTCCCGGCTAGCAGCTTGATGAGCGTCGATTTGCCGGCTCCGTTCACGCCCACGAGGGCAATGCGGTCGCCGCGTTCGATGCTGAAGTTCACGCCGCTGAAAACGTGCTTCTCGCCGTAGCTTTTAGCGACGTTCTTGAACTCGGCCACGATGCGCCCGCTCGGTTTGGGTTGCGGAAAGGTGAAGTGAATCGTCTTCTCTTCGGGCGGCAGTTCGATCCGCTCAATCTTTTCCAATTCCTTGATGCGGCTTTGGACCTGCTTCGCCTTGGTGGCCTGATAGCGGAATCGGTTGATGAACGCTTCTAACTGCTGGATCTTGTCCTGCTGGTTCTTGTGCGCGGCTTCGAGCTGCGCAAGGCGCTCGGCCTTTTGTTGTTTGTACTTTTCGTATCCGCCGGTATAGAAGAACACCTTCTTGTTCCAGATTTCGGCAATCTTGTTGACCGTCACATCCAGAAAGTACCGGTCGTGCGAGATCAGCACGTAGGCAAACTCGTAATTGGTGAGATACTCTTCAAGCCAAGTGCGGGCTTCGATATCAAGATGATTGGTCGGCTCGTCCAGCAGCAGCACGTTGGGCTTTTCGAGCAGCAGTTTTGCGAGCGCAATGCGCATCTGCCAACCGCCGGAGAACTCTTCCGTCTGGCGGTGCCAATCTTCCTTGCGAAAACCAAGTCCCGCGAGCACTGCCCCGACCTGCGCTTCAACAGCGTAGCCGTTGCGGGCACGAAATTCGCTATCCGCCTGTTCGAAGCGGTTGGCAATCTGAAGATATTCCGTGCTCGACGGATCGATCTCGCTCATACGAGCAGTCAGCGCTTCGAGTTCGATCTCAATGTCCTTCAGATCGGCAAAGACGCTCATGCACTCGGCGAACACCGTCCGCCCGGAGACCGCGAGGCCGTCCTGCGGAAGATATCCCAGCCGGATGCCCTTCATGCCGGACATCGTCCCGTAATCGAGCGGTTCAAGCCCGCCGATAACTTTAAGCAGGGTCGACTTACCGGTGCCGTTGCCGCCCACCAGGCCGACACGGTCCTTGGGCGTAATCAGCCAATCGAGGCCGTCGAACAGAAGTTTGTGGCCGAATCGTTTGCCGGCCCCGGAAAGTTGCAACATCTTTGAACGTTATGCGTGGATTTTATTGATTGTCCTGATATTCTTCCAGCCACGCCATCTGGACTGCTTCAAGCTTGCCTTCGGTGGAAGCTGACGGATCGTCGTTGAAATTCGGCAGTTCTATGATCCATTTGTGCATGTCCGTAAACCGAACCTTGAGTGGATCGATGTCCGGATGGGCGTCGTAGAGGCTTAGCGCGATATCTTCAATATGGTCCCAAGTCAATCCCGGCATTCTTTCTTAACTTTACTCGATCTTGGTTCCTTTCAAGGCTCCGCGGACGGCAGTATTCATCATGTTTTCGGCAAGCGCCATGGTGGATTTGTTTAGCGCTTCAATTTTTTCATTCAGGATCCGGTGATCGTTGCCGTTATAAACCCGCAAGAGTTCGCGCTGGGCATCCTCAATGGTGGTACGCTCTTCTGGCGGGAGAACTTGCCACGCATCGGTCTTTTTCGCCTTGTCCGTTGCCGCCAGAATATTGTCCGCTTCCACGCGCGCTTCACGCACCTGGCGCTCCAGCAGGTCTTCCTCGGCTCGCTCGAACGATTCGCGGATCATGGCTTCGACCTGCTCTTCGCTGAGGCCATAGCTGGGCTTCACTTCGACGCCCTGTTCCTTGCCGGTTCGAGCATCGCGCGCAGTAACGTTCAAAATACCGTTGGCATCGATCAGAAATCGCACTTCAATCCGGGGAAAACCAGCCGGCATCGGCTGCAGATCTTTCAACTCAAAGCGAGCCAGACTGCGATTGTCCTTGACCAGTTCCCGCTCGCCTTGAAGTACGTGGATCAGCACATTGCGCTGGCCATCGACCGCGGTCGTGAAGCTTTCGGTGGCGCTCGCGGGAATCGTGGAGTTGCGGTGAATCAATTTCGAGACTACGCCGCCCATGGTCTCTATGCCAAGCGATAGTGGCGTGACATCGAGCAGGAGCTTATCTTCCACGTGGCCGGACAGAATACCGGCCTGCACGGCCGCACCGAGTGCTACGACTTCATCGGGATTCAGTTCGGTGTGCGGCTTGGCTTTGAAGAGGCGTTCCACGGCCGCGCGCACCAAAGGAATGCGCGTCGATCCACCAACCATCACCACTTCGTCGATCTGCTCGTGAGAGAGTTTCGCATCCGCGAGACACTCGCGGCAAGGCCGGAGCGTGCGCTCGACAATCGGAGCGATCAGACGTTCCAATAAAGCGCGGTCGATGGCCCGCTCATACGTCTGTCCGCGATAGGTGAGTTCGATCTTAGTGTCCGGAACGAACGACAGCTCTTCTTTGGCGTGAATCACCGCGCGCCGCAGCCGCTGAACGCCTTCCGGGTCGCTTGATAGATCCCGCTTCCACTCGGTCTCGATATCTTCCAGCGCAATCCGGAGCAGCAGATTATCAATATCGTCGCCGCCAAGATGGGTGTCGCCGTGGGTCGCGAGCACTTCAAAGATCCCTTCGTGCAGCCGGAGAATGGAAATGTCAAAAGTCCCGCCGCCGAAATCGTACACCGCAATGATGCCGTCTTGGCGCTTGTCGAGCCCATAGGCAAGCGACGCAGCCGTCGGCTCATTTACCAGTCGCAACACTTCAAGCCCGGCAAGTCGCCCCGCATCCTTGGTGGCCTGGCGCTGGGCATCGTTGAAATAAGCGGGCACTGTAATAACCGCTTCGCTGACGGGAGCGCCCAATGCGGCTTCAGCATTGTCCTTCAACCGCTTCAAGACAGCAGCTGAAATTTCAGGAGGAGTAAAGGTACGGCTTCCCAGCTTCAGCTTGATCACCGATTCGCTATCTTCGGCAATCCGGAACGGAAAGAGCTTCAACTCTTCCTGCACATCGGCTACGCCGCGGCCCATCAGGCGCTTGACGGAGTAAACAGTGCGTTCGGGACTGGTCAGTAGCAGTTCACGCGCGGGCTCGCCCACAACTAACCGGCCGTTGGCATCGAGAGAAACAATGCTGGGCACAATCTTGCGCCCCTCCGCATCTTCCACAATCCGTGGTCCAGTGAGATCCATGTATGCGATCAAGCTATTGGTGGTGCCGAGATCGATTCCCACGATCTTCGACTTGCGCTCTTCACCAAAATCGATTTGGAAAGTTCCCATGGCTTATAGCAAGTCCTCAGTAGTCTCCGTACCCGCACCGGGGTTCAGAGCCTTATCCACATCTCGAACCAGATTTTCGATGTAGCGGCGGCGATTCAGCACGCCGCGAATTTCATTCAGCGCCTGCCGCGCGGTCTCGCTCCGTTCTTCAGCCGCATCGTAACGGGCGAACAGCGATGTAAGCTGGCGGTCGATATTGCCGCGCATTTCCAGGAAGCTCTCTTTGGCCGAAGCGAGCTGGGGGCGGGCGGATTCATCGCCCTGCTTGAGCTCCTCCAGCGCCATATTCAGATCGAAAACCTCTTCCAGCAGTTCAGCCGGAACATCCTTCGACCGCTGTTCGCCAATTGGGAAGCCTTCCTCCGTCAATAGATACTCGGCGCGCTTGACCGGGTCTTTGAGAGTCCGGTAACCGTCGTTCAAAATGGCAGTCGCTTCAAGAGCCTGGGCTTGTTCGGAGGCCGGCTTGCGGGTAAAGCGGTCCGGGTGCCATTGACGGCTGAGCTCATAAAACCGGTGCTGCAGAGTATCGGGATCGATAGTAAGCTTCCGGTCAAGTCCGAAAAACGCGAAGAAATTTTGGGAAAGTGTAGGCATGGCAGGACACTAGGCGGCGAGATGCGGTCTCGGCGCGTCAATTGCTACGCCACCATTTAAGGGGCTAGCTCGAAAACGATGTTCCGCAACCGCAGCTCTTCGTGGCATGCGGATTGTTGAAGACGAAGCCCGATTGGAGCAGAGAATCTTTCCAATCGAGCGTCATGCCATCGAGAAACACCATGCTTTTCGGATCGACAAAGACCTGGACGTCTTCGAAGTGGAAAACGTGGTCCGTGGGGCGAGGCTGCGGGTCAAACTTAAACTGATAGCTTAGGCCCGAACAACCGCCCCCCAAGACACCCAGCCGCAGGCCGCCCGAGACCTTCTCCCGCGCGAAGGCCAGGCGGATTTTCTCGACCGCCTTCGGGGTGACAAAGATCTGCTTCGACGAGACCTGCTTTGCCGGCGGCGTCGAGGGCGCGGAGGTTTCGACCTGAACCGTTTCCGCCATCGTTAGTGAACCGCGACCGCTTCGGCTTTGACACTCGTCTGCTTGCTCTTGTAATCGGAGATCGCGGCCTTGATCGCGTCTTCGGCAAGCACGGAGCAGTGAATCTTGACCGGCGGCAGAGCCAGTTCGTTTACGATATCGGTGTTCTTGATTTCGAGCGCCTGATCGACTGTCTTCCCCTTTAGCCATTCGGTCGCAAGCGAGGAACTCGCAATAGCGCTTCCGCAGCCGAAGGTCTTGAACTTGGCATCTTCGATGATGCCCGTCTCGGGGTTTACCTTAACCTGCAGCTTCATGACGTCGCCGCACTCGGGCGCGCCCACCATGCCGGTTCCCACCTGCATGCTGCTCTTATCTAGCGAGCCCACATTGCGAGGATGATTGTAGTGGTCTAGAACTTTGTCGGAATATGCCATTTCGATTGTCTCTCTTTAATTGAAAAATTCTCTTAGTGCGCCGTCCACGAAACCTTGCTTAAATCAACGCCTTCCTTGGCCATTTCGTAAAGCGGAGATAATTCACGCAATTTCCGCACTACATCGATGACCTTATTCGCCGTGTAATCGATCTCTTCCTCGGTGTTGAAGCGGCCAATGCCGAAGCGTATGGAGGAGTGAGCGATATCGTCGCCGGCGCCCAGAGCCTTTAGCACATAACTGGGTTCGAGCGTTGCAGAAGTACAGGCCGAGCCGCTGGACACGGCGATGTCGTTGATACCCATCAACAGGCTTTCGCCTTCCACATATGCGAAGGAGATGTTGAGATTATGCGGCAGCCGATGTTCCATCGAGCCGTTAATATATACCTCGTCGAGCTCACCCGTGAGCTTGTCCTTAAGCTTGTCGCGCAGGAAGCTGAGTCTCTTGGATTCCTCGGCCATTTCTTGTTGTGCGATTTCGCAAGCGGCTCCCAAACCGGCGATGCCCGGGACGTTGAGAGTACCGGATCGCATGCCCCGTTCATGCCCCCCGCCATCCATTTGAGCGGTGATCTGGACTCGTGGGCCGCGGCGCCGAACATACAAAGCGCCACACCCCTTGGGCCCGTAGAGTTTGTGACCGGTCAGCGAGAGAAGATCAATTCCGTCGCTCATTACGTTGACCGGGACCTTGCCGATGGCCTGGACCGCATCGCTATGGAAGAGGACCCCCTTTTCCTTTGCGAGTTTTCCGATCTCCTTCATCGGCTGAATTACGCCGACTTCGTTGTTCGCATACATGATGGAGATCAGTATCGTTTTTTCGGTGATAGAGTCGCGGAGCTGATCCAAGTCGATGAGTCCGTCTGTCCTGACAGGCAGATAAGTGACGCGAATACCGTCCTTCTCGAGTCGCTTGCAGGTGTCGAGAACGGCCTTATGCTCAGTCGCCTGAGTAATGATGTGGTTACCTCGCTCCGCATACATTTCGGCGACCCCTTTTAGGGCCAGATTGTTACTTTCGGTGGCGCCGGAGGTGAAGACGATCTCCTTGGGAGTCGCTCCGATCAAAGCCGCGATCTGCTTCCGCGCATGTTCGACCGCCTCCTCGGCTTCCCAACCGAAACTGTGGTTCCGGGAGGCGGCGTTGCCGAAAATCTCGGTGAAATAGGGTTTCATGGCATCAAAAACCCGCGGATCCAGCCGCGTAGTTGCGTGATTGTCGAGGTAAATCGGCAGTTTCATAGTGTTCATTTTCTTAAGGCGCCGTAAACAGACGAATCGCGGCCCGATTCGAGCGCAATCAGGGGAGATGCCCCGCCCACCGCATCGGTATCGCTATCGTGCAACATGTCCTGGATAGTCAAATTATTCAAAAGACGCAAAATACCCTCATGAATGCGCTGTAAGGGCCGTTTCACCGAACAACGGGCGACGTGGTCGCAATGTGCGTGGTCGGTAAAGCATTCGGTGAGGATGACGGGGCCATCGATAATGCGAACCACTTCGAGCGCCGAGATCAGCGCCGGATCGCGCGCCAGACGGTAGCCGCCGTTGGTCCCTTGCTCAGAGGCGACCAAGCCGGCCTTGCCCAGTTTTTGCAAAATCTTGGCTAGTAGTGGAAGTGGAATACCATAACAATCGGCGACTTCCTTCGCGCTCACCGCGGAGCCGCTCTCCGACTGCCGCGCGGCCAAATGCCGCAGGGCAATGAGACTATAGTCCGCTTTCTTGGTAAGGCGTAGCATCTAGGACTTATTTTATCCTATATTAAGTTATAGCATCTTTCAAGAGGCGCGGAGGCTCGGACGTGGGCAGATTGGAACCGGGGAGGGATCGGCGGTCGAATCTACCTTTCGTTAGAATACTCGGAGAACTGAAATAAGGCTTTGAACCGACCTCGGTATGCCGGACTTTGTGACATTTAATTTGCATTTACCGCATATTTATCTTGGATAATTCTCTGCGAAGCGCTATACAGGCATGACATGCTAAACTTCAAAGGCTCAGTGGATTTGCTCTGAAAACGCTTGCGTGATTCGCCTATTTAAAGTGTTCATCCCCGCTAGCGTAGTTGCACTACTGCTATCGGAGATTTTTCTCATTGCGGTTTGCTATTTCGGCACCTCCCTTTTTGCCCTCGGCGTTGATCCATATCTCTATTTGATCGCGGAGGGAAATTATTGGAAGATTCTGTTCCTCACGATCTGTATCGTGCTGGGGCTCTATTTTCAGGACCTTTACGGCGAATTCAGGATCGCGTCCAGACTCGTGCTGATCCAGCAAGTCTGCATGGCGGTTGGTTGCGCTCTGCTAGCGATGGCGTTCTTGGGTTACCTAAACACCGATTTGCTGTTGCCGAGATGGCTGGTCATCGCGGGCAGCGCTTGCGTGATTGTGGTGCTCCCTTCTTGGCGCATCATCTACTGGCGATACGTGATTCTCGTCCTCCACTCCGAGCGAGTGTTGCTCCTGGGCAATGCCGACATTTTGGCCGAAATAACGGCACATATCTTAGAGCACCCACAGATCGGATATTCCGTTCTCGGTTACCTGTGTGAACAAGGCCCCATCGATTTCCCGGTCCCATGCCTGGGCGGTATCGGCGATCTCCGCAAAGTTTGCGAAGACGTGAAGCCCACGCGCATCGTGGTGGGGATGGCCGAGCGCCGGAACCGGCTGCCCGTGCAGGAACTACTCGAAATTCGATTCGCGGGAACAATTATCGAAGATGCCGCTGATACCTACGAGATGGCGACCAGGCGGGTTTGCAGCCGCAAGATACAGCCTTCGCAACTGATATTCACATCCGAACTGGGGCCGCAGCGACAGGCACTGGCGCTCCAAAGTATCTATTCGTTCGTCTTCGGTCTGGTGGGAATGATCGTAAGTTCGCCGCTGATGCTGCTGACCGCGATCGCCGTGCGGCTCAGTTCAAAGGGGCCCGCCCTCTTTCGTCAACGGCGCGTAGGCCTAAGCGGCCGCGTATTTACGCTATACAAATTCCGCTCCATGTACGTGGACGCCGAAGCGCGGACCGGGGCGGTATGGGCTAAGATCGACGATCCGCGAATCACGCCCCTAGGCCGATGGTTACGGAGGCTCCGGCTGGACGAACTGCCGCAATTCTGGAACGTCGTTCGCGGCGACATGGCTATCGTCGGGCCCCGGCCGGAACGGCCGGAATTCGTAGACTTGCTCGCGCATCAGATCCCCTATTACCGGCAGCGGCTGGCGGTAAAACCGGGAATCACGGGATGGGCTCAGATCAATCACAAGTATGGGGATACTGAACTCGACGCGATGATTAAGCTCGAGTACGACCTTTACTACATCAAGCACGTTGGGCTCGCGCTCGATGCCTACATCATCTTTCACACCATCAAAGTGATGTTGTTGAGCCGCGGCGCTCAGTAGCAGGGAACAGGCAGTGGCAGGGAACAGAAGGAAGGAGCCGGAAGGCGCAATGCCCTCCGGCTTGGTTTTTACATCCCATCGAACCGCAAGGTTGCTTCGGCCTCGAAGCGATGATAGTTCGAGAACGTGATCGCGTTCCAATCGCAATCGGCGCCCATTGTGTACAGCACCGCATACTGGCCCGATTTGGGAACAAGGAAGGTCTTGCCGCCCAATTCCGTCGGCTCCAGAGTGATGAACCAGTTAACCTCGCGGACACGCGTTTCAGCGGGCAACCCGGTGGAGACCCGCGCAATCTTGAGGATCTGCGCGTTGGCATCCGAAACCCATACGTAGGTCCGGAACGGAACGTTATATGCGTGCGAGTGAACGATTAATTGCCATGGCGATTCCTGCTCATTCACATCAAAGGAATAGATAGATGCGGGAGTCCCGTCGATAACCGTCTTCTGCCGGAACTCGATCGGCTTCGTGGCGAAGAGATCCTTCGTCTGCTGCAACAGCGTGCCATATTCGCCTTGCGACCACGCGCCCGAAAGATGCGAGATCTGCGACAGCTTCTTCTTATTCCGGAAGATATCGGTGTAATGCTCCTGGCCGTTCTCGAAGGCGACCTTGGCTTTCACCGTGTCGATCTGTTTTCCCGCACTCCCCGCCAGGGAGCCGGAGAACCGTTCAATCCGTTCATCGCAGATGAACGAATGAAGATCGGAATAGAGAGCCTGATTCGCTGCCTGGATCCTGCCGGCAAGATCCTGTTCAATAGAGGCCGAGGCCGCCAGCGATGTGCACGAGAGAACTAAGCACATCGCGGGCAAGTGAAAAAACAACTTGCTCATAAAAACTCCTAAGTTATGAAAGGGACAACTTTCATATCGGCGCTCCGGGCGAAGCTTTAGGAGAAATCTTGAGTGGTCTGGTTTTCAGTGACTGGTCTTGCGATACGCGGAAACCGCCTGGTCGTGTTCCGCTAAAGTTGCCGAGAAGTGATGCGATCCCGAGCCGTCCCCTTTGGCAACAAAATAAAGGTAATTTGTTTGAGCCGGTTGAAGGGCGGCTTTTAGAGAGGCTACGCCCGCATTGGAAATAGGCCCGGGCGGCAGGCCGGAATGTGTGTAAGTGTTGTAGGCATTAGTGCTGGTCAGGTCCGACTTATAGATGGTCCCGCGATAGCGGTTTTCAAGCAGCGCCGCGTAGACCGTGGTTGGATCGCATTGCAATAACATGTGGAGGCGCAAGCGATTTTCAAATACCGAGGCGATGATCGGCCGCTCCGCAGGCCGGGCCGCCTCCTTCTCGACCAGCGATGCCAGCGTAACAATGTCATGGATTTCGCCGTTGTGCGGGTCTCCTCCGATTGCCTTCCATTGCTTGCGGAATTCGGTGATCATCATGGTGCATAGCTGCTTGGCGGTGCTTTGATGGCTAAGTCGGTACGTGGAAGGGAATAGGTATCCTTCAAGGCTCCCAGCCCGGGGGTCGAGATCATGAATCATCGAAGGGTCGGCCGCGGCGCTCAAGAATGCCTTGGGGGCGACCGTACCAGTCGCCGCAAGCACCGCCGCAATATCGAATATGTTGCTTCCTTCAGGAACAGTGACGTCCTGGTAGAACACTTCGCCCCGGCGGATTTTGTTGAATACCTGCCAGGGAGTCACGGCGGAGCCGAAGCGATATTCGCCCGCCTGCAATTTCGCACGTGGCTCTAAAATCCGAATAGCTAGAAAGGCCCAGCGGGTGCGTACCACGCCTTCGTGGGCCAGTGCCTGGGCAATCTCCTGCGTGCTGGTACCGCGGTTGATTTCGATAAACCTCTCGCCGGCGTACCCCTTATAAGGACCGAAATACCAGTAGAGCCCAGCACCCGCGCCCAATACGAGACAGAACAGAACGGCCGCGAGGAACAAGCGCAGAAAGCAGCCAACCCGGCTATTCAAGCCTGGCTCCTCGATCGATCGATCGAGTTGACCGATTTTCGAGATAACTTTCGAGTAACAAAATAGCCGCCATACGATCCACCGCTTTTTTGCGCTGCGCCAGGGTCGCGCCGCCGTCCCGCAACAGACGCTCGGCTTCGGCCGAAGTCAGCCGCTCATCCCAAAAGACTACCGGAAGCTTCAAATAGTTGCCAAGCCGTTCCGCGAATTCCCGAGTGTACTCGCTTTGGCGGCTCTCGTCCCCGCTCATGTGCAGGGGCTTGCCAATCAGGAGCAGCCCGACATGCCATTCGGCGGCGATGCGGCGCAGGTTCTCGAGATCCTCGCGGATACGTCTTCGCTCGAGAGTCTCTATGCCCTGGGCGGTGACGCCGAGTTCGTCGCTGACGGCGAGCCCGATGCGCTTCTTACCGACATCGAGTGCGAGCACCCGTGTGGGGTCCCGGGGCCGTATGGGGTCGGAGAACATCTGTTACGAGGATAAAGTAGGTACGCTTCCGTTTCGCAACGGGCTGCCGCTTGAAACACGACAACGTGGCTGCCTCTCTCGATAGCCTGGATTGCGATCGCAATTCCACCGCCGGCGGTAGTGACGATCCCCGCGATCCTGCCACTCGGGCCGGCATCGGCAAGGCCCAATCCGACTACACCAAATTTCTCGATCCGCATGGCTTGCACGGAGCGAGGCTCGGCGTGGCGCGCAAGTACTTTGGCTTTAATTCCCGCGTCGATCAGATCATCGAAGACTGTCTGGCTGAGGTGCGGCAACAGGGTGCCGGGATCGGCGACCCCGTCGGTCTCCCGGCCGGACCGTCGCTCGATGGTCCGGAAAACGAAGTTCTTGCTTACGAACTCAAGGCCGATCTCAACGCCTATTTAGCGGCGCGCGAGCACACCATGAGAGTTAAATCGTTAGTTAGCCGGCATGATCTCCCCGCTTCCTCTCAACCGCCGGGATCTGAGGACGTGCCCGCAGGCGATCACCGATTTCGAAAATACTTTTTCTTGATTATTCCGAATGATTTACAAGGACATTATCGGATTAAAAGTTCGTTTTTACTCTTCCGCATGCTAGCGTTCAGGGCGAAAGCGAGAATTTTTATGTCCTATGCGCAACGCCAAAGCCGAAGGCCTGCCGTTCGATCCGCGCGAAATTGGGTTTGATTTTTCAACTGCCGAACTGCTCGCCTATCACGCCGCCGCCGACCGCCGCCAGCACGTTGGCCAAGGCAATTATTACTCCCAAAAGAGACTAAAGGCCGTCTAAACATTCTGACTCCGCTTTAATCCTGGGAGCCGATCGATGATATGACCGATGGGTCAGCAGCCGGTGATAGCCCATCCCTATGCCTAAGCTCAAGGAAATCCAATACAGCGCCAGGGCGGCAAACGAAGCCGGCCAGCTAAAGAAGAACAGTGCCGCGATAGCGCCAAGATGAAAAACAGTGAAGGCGATGGCCGATATCCAGTTGATGCCGTGTCGCTGTACGAATCGAAGGTCAGTCATTCCTAAATCCGCGTTCATCGGCGTTGTTCCGCGGCCCGTTTCTGTGTCCTCATTTGATCACTACTGCTTGCCGCAAACAAAAGTAGCGCATAACCGATTTTTGCCCGAGCCACTTCCGGCTGCGACGCATCTACTAGGCATGCCGACAACGAAAACTCACACCAACGGTGCGAAAGCCGCGCCAAAACTGGGACAACGCGCCGACCCAATCCAGAAATTCGATACCGTGGTCAATTTGCCGATCGGCCTCGACGAACAGGTCCGGCTCGAGAGCACACGCAATCTTAACCAACTACTGGCGGATACGATCATGCTCCGCGACCTTTACAAGAAGTGTCACTGGCAGGTGTCGGGTCCCACGTTCTATCAGCTTCACCTGCTGTTCGATAAACACTATGGAGAACAGGCGGAACTTGTCGACGAGATCGCCGAGCGTGTACAATCCCTGGGTGGCGTGGCCATCGCGGTTGCTCCGGACGTAGCCGAGCACACACGCCTCGAACGGCCCCCGATTGATCGCGAAGAGGTGCCGGTGCAGATTTCACGTCTGCTGGAAGGTCACGACGTCATCCTCAAGGAAGCCCGCGAATACGCCAAAGCGGCATCGGAGCGCGGGGACGACGGAACCAACGACTTGATTGTCAGCGATATCATCCGCACAAACGAAGTGCAAGTCTGGTTCATATCCGAACACCTGGTGGACTTACCCGTAGTGGACGCCAAGTAAGGTGCTGTCCCCAATTGGCGCGTTCGTTGCCCGGGACCGTGTCGATTTGAGGCACGGTCCCGACCGATCACGCCGGTAGCTTCTCGGCGCTCGGAAAGCCGTGCTGTTCGCGACCGGCGGCGCCGTCGTACATCATGGTGGACTTGAACAACTCCATCCGTCCGTCAGCCGCATCGGGCCTGCACTGATCGCGCAAAGCCCGCATGTCCTCCGCTGTCATTGGCGTAAAACTGTTGAGGATCTCAAGGTTTTGAGCCAATACTTCCGGAGAGTCCATTCCGCTGATGGTGGTAGCCACCGGCAGACTCATCGCATAGCGCAACGCGTCCGCCACTCTTACTCCGCCCTTCTTCACCATCTCCCCGCTGCCACCCAGGCTCTTCATTCCCAACACCGCAATCCCGCGCTGGTTCGCTTCGGGCAATACCGTTTGCTCAAAGCTGCGGTAGGTTGCATCGAAGGGATTCAGTGGCATCTGCACGGTATCGAAGGGGAAATTCGATTGCAGCATCCTCATATGAATCGAAGGCAACTTATGGCCTGTGAATCCCACCAGCCGCACCTTCCCCTGCTTCTTCGCGTCGGCTAGCGCTTCGATTGCGCCATTTGGCCGGAAAATGCGCTGAGGATCGTTTTCATAGATCACCTCATGGATCTGCCACACATCCAAGTGATCTGTCTGCAGACGCCGCAGCGATTCCTCCAGCATCTGCATCGCTACGCTCTTATCGCGCCCATGCGTGCAGGCCTTCGTCATCACCACCGCTTCCTGACGCCTCCCAGCAAGCGCTTTGCCGAGCCACTCCTCGCTGCGTCCGTCGTGATACTCCCAGGCGTTGTCAAAAAAGTTGATGCCTGCGTCGAGCGCGGCGTGAACTATTCTGGTCGCGGTGTCCTGATCTTCAGCCGCCCCCAGATGATATCCGC
This sequence comes from Bryobacteraceae bacterium, assembly GCA_036272835.1. Taxonomy (GTDB): domain Bacteria; phylum Acidobacteriota; class Terriglobia; order Bryobacterales; family Bryobacteraceae; genus Bog-105. The sequence continues at coordinate 124,089 of DATAXY010000001.1, read as the reverse complement.
CTACGCCCAGAATAGAGACTTCAATCCCACTCTTGCCCAGCGGACGTCTAGCGATACTACTGTTTGCTGCTTTAGCCACGGCTGCTCCCAGGCCGATCCACGCGGCCCCCTGTAGAAATGTGCGCCGGCTCGGCGGCATTCGAATTCCATCTTCCATGCCGATAGCTCATTTATCCGACGGGAACGGCTTGCCCGAATTTGCCGTGGCGCGGACCATCTCTTTCACTTCCTTCTGCTGCATATCAAGAGGAAAATAGTGCGCGAGCCTTGCCTCGGGATTGTCAAATTTTAGCGAGGTCTTATACAGTTCATAGCGGCCGTCGTCGAATTCCGCGCAGCGCGTCCGCAGCGCGGCCATCTCCTGTTCGTTCATGGGCTCAAAATTCTGCGCAAGCGCCAAATTTTGCCTCAGAACATCCAGCGTTTCCATTCCTGTGATGGTCGTAGCAACGGGAAGGCTCATCGCATACCGCAGCGCCTCACTGGCCGAGAGTATGCCCTGCTTCACGGAATCACCCGTCCCGCTGATCGGCTTCATACCCAAGGCCGCAACGCCCCGGCGGTCCAACTCCGGTAGAACTTGCTTGGTGAAACTGCGAAAGGTGTAGTCGAAGGCGTTGAGCGGCATCTGCACGGAATCAAAGGGAAAGCCGGTATTCAGCATCGCTAAGTGAATTTGCGGCTCCTTATGACCGGTGAATCCCACGAACCGGACCTTGCCTTGCTGCTTGGCTTTCTCGAGTGCTTCCGCTGCGCCGTTTGGCCGAATAAACAAGGCCGGATCGTTCTCAAAACTGACGCCGTGGATCTGCCACAAGTCGAAATGGTCTGTCTGCAGACGATTCAAAGACTCTTCAAGCATCCGTAGGGCGAGATCCTTATCGCGGCCGTGCGTGCACACTTTCGTCATCAGGAAGACTTGCTGGCGTTTCCCTTTCAGTGCGCCGCCCATCCAGTCTTCGCTTTTGCCGCGGTGATATTCCCAGCAGTTGTCGAAGAAGGTGATGCCTCCGTCAATCGCTTCCGCTACGATTCGGTCCGCCGTCTTGCGATCTTCCGCGTCGCCCAGGTGATGACCGCCCAACCCCAACGCTGAGACCATCACTCCGGCTTTCCCAAACGGCCGCTTTGGTATTCCCGCCATGCTTCTGACGAATGGACCAAGCCGCGCAATACAAGGTTTCAGCAGCCGGTAGTAAGTCGAGGCCACTGTCGAGTGCAGCTACTGATACCAGTTGCGTAGCCGCACTTCAATGTCCTTCTCGCCCTTCAAAGCGTCCGCGAATTCTTGCGGGTTTTGCCCACGGTAGTGATACGGATAAACGATTTTCGGCCTGAATATCCTGACGCATTCGGCAGCTTCGGCGGGAGTCATGGTGTACGGCAGATTCATGCAGAGAAACGCTACGTCGATATTCTTCAGCGCCTTCATTTCGGGCGTGCACTCCGTGTCCCCGGAGAAGTAGATGCGCTTCCCTCCGATGGTAAGAATGTATGCGTTCCCGAGCCCTTTGGGATGATAGAACATTCCTGGCTTGGGTCCGCGGGTCAGGTTGTACATCGGGATCGCCTGCACTTCAATCGATGCGCCTCCTAAATTGACACGCTTTGATTGCCCGTTGGCCAAGACCTCCGTTTCGGTTACCATCTTGGCCACCGCTTCCGGGGTAATGATGATGGTCCCGTCCTTTTTCAATTCAGCCAGTTCCTTTGGATCCAAATGGTCGCTGTGGGTATGAGTGATCAGGATCAGACCGGCTTTTGGTAGCCCCGCATAATTCCCCGCGCTCACCGGATCGACGTAGATGGCCTTGCCTTTCCACTCCAGTAGAACACTCGCGTGGTATATCGGAGTAATTTGCAAATTACCTGCGCCGGTTGGAACGATATCCGTCTGCCGGGCGATTTCCTCCGGTTTGGATGCGGGCAAATGCCTTTGACCGCTGGCGAACGAAACCGAAAAAGCGGCAGCCGCGAAGGCCATCAAAGCGGGGCGAATCTGAATCATCACTCCTCCTTGCGAATCCTTCAAGTGTAAGGCATATAAAGTGGTACGAGTGCTCAAATTCTTCGCGGTGTTCGTCGGAACCAACTGGGCTTCCGGATTGGATGCAGACGGGCATCCGAAGCCGCTTCCGGAACGCCAGCCGCAACTGCAGGGCGCGCTGGCCATGACGGGCCGTGCCAATTGGAACGCCCAGCTTCGATCCGAGCCCGGCCATACGTTTTGGCATGCGCAACTCGGCGCCGACAGGGTCCTGTATGCCTTTGCCTTGGCAGCATGCTGGCGTGATGCAATTAGCTAAGACGCGTTTTCAAATCGCCAGCCCCGCTGTTTTCGCCGCCTTGACAGTGCTCGTGCTCTGGACTTGGATGGCGCTCGATGTTCAATTCAATTTTCGGGGCCAATGGTCTGCGCTCTTCCTCAGCGGTGCGTATTCGCCACCGCCGCCGATGCTGGTATCGTCCACCTATCTGTTCCCGCACTCTTACGGCTACGACGGCCAATACTATCGGTACGTTGCACACGATCCCCTGTTCCGGAAAGGCATTGCCCGATACGTTGACGGGCCCACCACTCGTTACGACCGAATCCTGATACCGGGTCTGGCAGCGGTTCTAAGCGCGGGGCAGGACCGGTTCACCGATGCCGCTTACATCGCAGTCGTGCTCGCGTTTATCTATGTGGGCGCATTATGGCTCGGCCGCTTCGCAGTCGCAAATAGCGGCCATCCGGCCTGGGCTTGTGTCTTCGGTTTTCTGCCCGCCACCCTGATCTCCCTACAACGCATGACGGTGGATGTTGCGCTGACCGCGCTGTGTATGGGCTTCGTCTGGTACGCCGGCAGGAACGCCTTTGGACCTATGTTTGTTATCGCCGTGCTCGCCCCGCTCGATCGGGATACCGGCCTGCTATTGGTGGTCGCGTGTTGTGCACACGCAGTATTAGCCCGGCGCTGGAAATGGGCGGTCGTCTATCCCACCGCGATCGTCCCAACGCTCATCTGGTATAGGTTTGTGTCCGTGCACAGTGGCATCGCCCATGTGGCATCGCCGCTGGCGCCGCAAGAACCCCCGCACTGGCTGTTCCATCATCCTTTCTTCGGCATCGTGCAGGGTTTCTGGCGCATCCCGCATTACCCGTTGGGACCTCTCGCCAATCGCGTGGCGGAAGCGACCGATATCATCGCGATCTCGGCCATTATCCTGGCCACCATCCTGGCGCTCTGGCAGGCACGCAAGTCGTGGAAACGGCCGGAGAGCATAGGCGCACTCCTCTTCGTGTTGCTGGTCGCGGCCGTAAGCGCCCCGGTTTATTGGAAAGATATCAACGGATACGCGAGAACTTTGGCTCCGCTGCTGCTCTTCGTGGGCCTGCGCTACTTCCGCGGCGCTACACCGTTGAATTGGGCGCCACTACTGATGGTGGATGCCCGGCTCAGCCTGGAATTCGGAAATCAAATTCTAAGCGTCTTGCGCGGGCTCGGGTCCCTGCTGTAATGCTGACCCGCGGCTCCTCAAATACATCGCGATACCGATGGCTACCCCCAGACCGCTGTATAAATATCCGAACCAGCACATAGGAGCCGCCGCAGCGGCGAAACCCAGACCCTTCTCGCGCCGAACGAAACTAAGAAAGCCGCGATTCAGCGCCACAAAGCAAATCGTCAGCATCGGCAACAAGCCCCATACAAACCCGTTTGTCCACCTGGTCAACTCTGCTAATAATGGCCAAGCGAGCAGAAGAAAGCTTATCGGCATGCTCAGCACATTGTGTTCGCGCGTGTTCAAATCGTTGCGGAAAATCCGCCATTCCAGCATCAGACAGACCCAAGGCACCGCCCGATCGAACAGATCGCTTCGAATCAGCTTGGCCAGCGTGTAGCGCTTGCAATGTAGAACCTGCAGGTCCTTCCGCAATCGAATCTGATGACCGCTCAGCGTCAAACGATAGCCGAGTTCGATATCCTCCATCTTTCGTCCATTGGGGAAGCCGCCTACCTCTTCAAATACCGTCCGGCGAACAGCGCCGAAGCCGCTCCAGAAGGTGTTTGCCTGTTCGTTTGACGTCTGATGCGTGTAGTGGTGCTGCAGGTTCTTGAAAACGGAAGTAAAGTTGCTGGGCGCTGCCGCTGCCTCATAGGAACCAAATAAGGCAGCGAGGCCGGGATCACGTTCGAACGCCGCCGCAACGGCCGCAAGGCTGTCCGGTCTAATCAAAACATCGGCGTCGACAAACACCAGGGTCTCCGCCGAAGCGTTCGCCGCCCCTAAGTTCCGGGCGGCTCCAGGACCCGATTTAAATGGGGTTGTGAGCACCGTGCAGGGAAACTGTCGCACAATTTCGACCGTTTGGTCGGTCGAAGCATCGTTTACCACGATGACTTCGAAGTCGCGAAGTTTGGATTCGAAAACCGCCTGAAGGCAATCGGCGATAATCCAAGCGGCGTTGTGAGCAGGAATGATGACTGAGATGTGCACGCTAAGAATTTATACGAGTCTACTATAAGCGTGCCAACAGTTGCTAGAGAAAATACGGGGCCTAACTCACTTTACCCTTTAACATCGTGTAGGAGTGCGCCGGGAAGCTGTAGCGAAGCGTATTTCCGCTCACATTTACCGATCTCTTCACGGTTTTGACCGGATTCGATCCGAAGTCGTTTTGCGATTTGATGTCGGGACCGTTCACCTCGGCCACTGCGAATTCCCCAGAGAACTTTCTGCCGTCCTCCAACTCGAAAGTCGCCAGTTGCGCATCCGTCCGATGCCGATTGACAACATTCAAAACCATGGCGCCGCTCTCATAAGCCGCCGAAATGTCAAGATAGGGCACCGGCCCAAACCGGGCATGATTGTAGCTCGGACCTTCTACCAGTAAGTCCAGCGACTTACCGGATGTGTTATTGGCGAATAATTGCAGCGGATAGTAGATCGTCTGAAGGTAAAGCCCGCTTTCATTCGTAAAGATAGGAGCAATCACGTTCACTAATTGGGCCATGTTCGCAATCTTCACGATGTGGGCATGATTCACGAAGGTGTTCAGGAAAGTCGCTACTACCAGCGCGTCCTCGAGATTGTAATGTTCTTCAAGAATGCGGCGGCCTTTCTCTTTCCCCTGGCCGCGTTCCCGGTACCACACATTCCATTCGTCCCATGCGATGTACATCTTGCGTTTATTGGTATCGGACATCGCGCTGCGGATGATGCCTTCCGAGATCCTGGTGCGCTCAGCGAGTTCCAGGGAATTGGCAAGAAAATCGTAGTAATCATTCTTCGGATTACCCACGTACATATGCATCGACAGGTAATCCGCATGGTCTTTCAAATATTCAAGAATCGTGCTGTTCCAGTGAACCCAGTTCGCGCCAGGCCCGTAGTTGGACGAACCAGCCGCGATGAGGTTGATGGTGGCATCCGTCCACTTCATCAACTTGGCCGCTTCGAGTGCAAACTTCCCATAATCATCGGCTGATTTGTGTCCCATCTGCCAAGGGCCGTCCATTTCATTACCTAAACCCCAATACTTGACGCCCCATGGTTCCTTGCGGCCATTCTTCTCACGAAGCTTGGTCATGGCGGTGCCTTCCGGATAATTGCAATATTCCACCCATTGCTGAGCTTCGTCCCACGTCCCGGTACCGAGATTGGCACAGATATAGGGTCTGGTCTTAGCGACTTCGCAGTAGTGTAGGAATTCATTGGTGCCGAACCGGTTGTCCTCAACCGTGCCCCATGCCATTTCTAGGCGTGCCGGCCGTTCGTCCACAGGCCCAATGCCGTCGCGCCAGTTGTAATTCGATGAGAAATTCCCGCCTGGCCACCGCAACAACGTGACGTGAAGGTTCTCCACGGCTTGGAGGACATCTTTGCGAAAACCGTATTGATCCGAGAGCGGCGAGTTCGGCTCGAAGATTCCGCCCTCAATACAGCGGCCCAGGTGTTCGGTGAAGTTGCCGTAAATTTTGGGGTCGATCTCACCGATCACTCGGTCGCAATCGATACGAACGCGCGTGTCGCTTGAGGATTGTGCTTGGAGGGAGCGCGCTTTAAATAGGACAGGAGTGGAGAGCAGGGCAGCGTTGAACGCTCGACGGGATAGCGCGGGTTTCGACATAAATGCAGCTCAGAGGATATCACGCTGGCCAGCGTGCGGTGCAAGCGCTTTCAGAGCTTCCCTGCCCGGCCTCGTTCGATCGCCGGTCCCGTCGACCCCCGCAATACGAACTCGGGGTCTATCACTAACTCCTTACCCGCTTCGCCTGTCGATTCTTGCCCCTCGCGCAGCAATTGGAACATGAGCTGCCCTATGCGCGCTCGGGGAATGTGTAGCGTCGTTAGCGAAGGCGCGGAAATCTCGCCCAGCTTGATATTGTCGAACCCCGTGACAGAGATTTCGCGGGGAATCTGTAATCCGGCCTCACGCAACTCATGGAGCACGCCCAGCGCCATGAAATCGTTCGTGCAAATCACGGCCGTGGGGTGAAAACCAGATTGCAGGATCTCACGTGCGGCATCCCGCCCGCCATCGATTCCGTCCATATTGGCCACTACTTTCCATTCGATCGGCGAATAGCGCGCCACTGTTTCGCGAAAGGCTCGCTCACGAGCGCCAAGCGGCCCCAACCCCGGATGATGGCCCACGAACGCCATGCGTTGATGGCCCAAATCGTGCAAGTAATTCACGACCCGTTCGATGCCTTTGGCGTAGTTGACGGCGATATTGGATATATTTTTTTGAACCGAGCCCACGTCGTAGAACACCACGGGCGTGTCGCGGTCGGAGAGTTCCTGCAACAGCCCGGGATCCATCTCGGAAACGATCAGAGCCAGGCCTGACACGCGTCGGCCAATCATCAAGTGGATGCTGCTTACTAGGTGCTCTGGCCGGTAGTCGGTATTGGCCAACAAAATTTCGTATCCGCTTGCGCGCGCAGCCTCTTCCGCGGCGCGATAGATGTCCACGAAAAACGGATTCTCCATGTTCGAAACAATCATGCCGATCGTGCGGCTTTTCCCTCCGGCGAGATTCCGTGCGTGGAGGTTCGGATGGTACTTGAGTTCCTCCACCGCGCGAAGAACTCGCGCGCGTGTGGCTGTCCGCACCGGGCCGATATTATTCAATACCCGGGAGACCGTGGCCGTCGATACTTTCGCCCGTTTCGCAACCTCTTCGAGATTCATGGAGCGGTTCCAATTGAAATTGATTATCGCTCAATCAAATGAGACGGCATCTCAAATTCTCGAGTGCGTTGAAAACTCATGGTTCCCTTGCCGGTCGCGTAAGGGAATACCCGGTAATTTAACCTAAAGTGAACAAAGCGCCAAGGAATCCGCCTTCCATTACTGGTAAAGATGCACTACGACGGCGGTTGTCTACCAGAAGTTGGTCTTCCCTTAATATGGAAAGGCGAACCAAGCAATTCATCGGCGGACAGCGCGTCGATCCGGCAGACCGAAAATTACCAAGGAAGTGCGTGAGCTGATCCACCGACTGGCGCACGAGAATATCGATTGGGGAGCCCCCAAGATTCACGCCGAGTTACTCCCTAGCCGACGAAACGGCGAAAATCAATTGAAATCCCATGCGGTACCTTGCCATAGTCAACCGCATCCCTCGTTGATCGGCTGACCAGCGCCAGCCAAGGCGTTACTGCACCATCCTTCGCTGCTTGCGGAGAATCGCGGGCATGTCGTAGTCGTTGATGGACACCTCTTCCTGGAAGGGTGCCGGCTCCGGCTCGGGAGCCACTGTCACCACCGGTTCCGGTTCGGGCACCGCGGTCGCGGCTGGAGGGAAAGCGGGGATCACGGTCGACATGGTGAATGGGAAGTTCGGATTGCGCCGATCGATCTCCGGCAGCGTGTCGCGTTGGAAGCCGGTCGCAATGACGGTGATCTTAACCTCGTTGGCCATCGCTTCGCTTAACACGATGCCAAAGTTGATCTGGACGTCGTCGTTCTGGGTAGCGGCACGAATCAGATTGCAGGCTTCGTTCACGTCGTGCAGGGAAAGATGGCTGGAAGCGGTGATGTTGATCAACACGCCGCGCGCGCCGAGCACGCCACCTTCCTCCATTAGCGGGCTATTAATGGCCTTCCGCGCCGCATCCACGGGAGCGCTGTCGCCGGCCGCGGTCGCGGTGCCCATCATGGCGTAACCCATGCCTTGCATGATCGTCCGGATGTCGGAGAAGTCGCGGTTGATCATGCCCGGAGTGGTGATGATGTCGGCGATGCCCTGCACGGCCTGGCGGAGAACATCGTCGGCCATGCGGAACGCTTCGACGAAGCTGGTACCCTTTGGAACCAGGCCCAGGAGTTTCTCGTTAGGAATGCTGATCAAGGTATCGCAACTGCCGGCCAACTGAGCCAATCCGCGCTCGGCCTGCTTCATACGCCGCGGACCTTCAAACGAAAAGGGCTTGGTCACTACACCGACGGTGAGCGCGCCCAACTCCTTGGCGAGCGATGCGACAACAGGCGCAGCGCCCGTGCCCGTTCCTCCGCCCAAGCCGGCCGTCACGAACACCATGTCCGCGCCTTGCAAAATGTCGATAATCGCTTCGGTGTCTTCTAGAGCGGCTTGATGGCCGACCGACGGATCCGCGCCCGCTCCCAGACCACTGGTCAATTTCTTTCCAATCGCCAGCTTGTTGGCGACAGGGGACACACCCAGCGCCTGCTTGTCGGTGTTCAGGACGTAGAAATCGACACCGCCGACGCCTTCCCGCATCATGCGCGCCACGGCGTTGGATCCGCCGCCGCCAACGCCGACCACCTTGATTTTTGTGCCAAGCTGCACGTCGTCTTCAATCAGGAATTTCAAGTCGTCCATGTTCTCCTCTTCGCCCTTTATTTCAATACCAGCCCAGCTAAACCGGTTGCCGCGCGCTTCCATTCACGTTTCAACTTTAGACGCCCCGAATACATCGCCAGCCCAGCAGCCACAGCCCAAACGGGCGTATCCAGCGCGTCCGGCCATGCTTCGATTCCGGTGGCCAACCCCTTTTGAACCTGGCAATTCATGACTCGTTCGGCGACATCGCACATGCCAGCCAACAACGCTCCACCGCCCGTGAGTACAACGCCTTCGAGCAACTGCTGCTCCATGCCGACGCGTAGAATCTCGGCGTAGGCGCTTTCGAAAATCTCTTCTGCGCGGGCTTCCAGAATTTCATTTAGCTTGCTGCGCGGGGCTTCGCGCATTCCACGGCCTTCGGGCGATGGAATTTCAATCAGGCTGTGATCGGAGGTCAGACCTGTCATCGCGTAGCCATATTCGCGCTTCAGATTCTCGGCATCTTCGTAGTTGACCTTCAACAGATAGGCAACGTCACGCGTAAAATGGTCGCCGCCTACGGGCAGTGCAGTCGCCAATAACAACGCGTCGCCATCGTATACCGCAAGATGGGTCGATTGCGCTCCGATATCGATGACGGCCACTCCGCGTGCGCGGTCTTCGGGGAGAACGGCCGCGTATGCCGCGGCGACGCCTTCGAACACCGATTCCTCGACGGCAAGATGACCTTGGTGGACGGCTGAGACCAGCCCTTCATGCTCCTGAGCAGAAGCGGTAACGACATGGACATTCGCTTCGAGGCGCGCGCAGGTCAGACGCTGCGGATTGCGATAGCCCGCACGGCCGTCAATGGTGAAGTCTTGTGGACAGACCTGTAGAATCTGCCGATCGTCCTCGAGGCGCACGCGCGCGGCCAGTTCGACAGCGTAGCGCAGATCGCTGGGCTCTATTTCGCGCTTACGTCCGAATTCATAGACGCCGCGGCTATTGACGCCCGCGACGTTGCCGCCCACGCCAATCACGGCCGATTCCGGAGACGCGTGCGCACGGGATTCGGCCTCATTCATGGCGAAAGCGATACTTTGGGACAAGGCCGTCTGATCGTTCAACCGGCTCTTGCTCCAGGCATGGACAGGCGCTTCGCCATGCCCGAGGTACGTGATCGTGTCTTCTTCCAAAGCGCAGATAACTGCGCGGGTGCTCGTGCTACCGAGATCCAACCCGACTGCGAGCTTTGATTTACTGCTCACCTTTTTCTCCTAGTGGTTCTCTCCGACGGCGGTAATGTCTTCATCGATGCGCAGGTCGAACTTGGTCGCATCTCTGCCGCCCGGCTTAGTCTCGATTTCAGCGTAGTTCGCGAGAAAATGACTCAGGCGCGACTTATAGTTTTCGTCGCCAAGCATCAGATTCACCACGCGATCATCGACATGCTCGGCGGCGATCAGATTGTTAGGATCGGCTGCATCGATCTCCGAAATTTGTTGCGACATCGGCCCGATGGCGTTCAACAGGGCCAGTACGCGGCGGACGCGGGCACGCCGATCCTGCAAAGGTTCGGTCTCGCTTATCCCTGTGATGACGGGAAGCGTGAAACGCGCCGCGACACGGGGGCGGAGGATGTAGCCGTCTTTATCGATCAATGCGAATTGGGACATTCCGTCCTTGCGGTTCGCGACGAATCGCACGAAGGCCACAGGCGAGCGCTCTCTGACACTCGCTCTCAGCGTGTCCGGCCATATCTTCGAAACGGACGCCTCCTCCACCCAATCGATAGCCAGGAGCTGCTTCCGGCGTTCTTGTATCGGTACCAGGTAGAGACTGCGGCCAAAGTCCGGCGCGAAGACATGACGGATTTGGGAAGGCGACGCATAATGAATTCCCTCCACGATCAGATTCGGGCTTTGCCCGTTCGACTCGTCCGCCTCCGCTACCCGGAAGCGGTCATCCTTAATTAAGAAATCTTCGGTGCGGCGCCACGCAAAGAGCGTGCCCACCATAGTGAACACACCGAGCACCAGCAACAGCACAAATCGGCCCCAACGAATGCCAGCGAGAAAGCTGTCTGGCGGTTCTGGGGCCGTGTTGCGACGGGCCATCTACGCGCCCTCCCGCAGTTTGTCGAGAATGCGATCGGCCGCCTGCGAGACGCTTCCCGCGCCCAGTGTGATGATGAGATCGCCTTCACGTGCTTCGTCCACTGCGGCGGCGATACCGTTTTCCATGCTGCCGGCATAATGGGCGGAGCGGTGCCCGTATGCCCGCATTTTCTCGACCAAGACCATGGCTGTCACACCCTCCAGCGCGGGCTCCGATGCGCCATAGATATCCAGGACATAGACTGAATCGGCCTGATGAAAGGCCGTGCCGAAATCGTCGATCAAGAACTTGGTCCGCGAATAACGGTGCGGTTGAAAAAGCACCAGAATCCGGCGATAGTCGGACAGCTTGGCGGCCGCAAGCGTGGCCTTGACTTCCGTCGGATGATGGCCGTAATCATCGACCACGGTGATGCCGCGTTCTACGCCGCGCACTGAGAAACGCCGGTCGACTCCCGAGAAAGACGCCAAGCCTTGCCGAATCTGCTCGACCGGCACATCCATTTCGAGGCCCACGCCAATGGCCGCCGTCGCATTCAAAACATTGTGCGCACCTGGCACGCTCAAGCAGAACGCTCCCAAGTCTTCGCCGAGCCGCCGGACACGGAAGCTGCTCTCGGACGGCGCGAGCGTCACGTCCTGTATTTCCAAATCCACTTGTGCACTGCGACCGTAGGTAATGGTTCGCCGGCGGATGGCCGGGAAGATGTGCTGGATATTCTCGTCCTCCATGCAGAGCACGGCCGCACCGTAAAACGGCACGCGGTTCACAAAATCGGCAAAGGCATCCCGTATCTCCTCGAGAGACGCGTAATGATCGAGATGTTCGCGATCGATATTCGTGACGACCGCGATGATGGGCGCGAGCTTCAGAAACGAGCCATCACTTTCATCCGATTCGACAACGAGTAGCGAGCTTTTCCCGACGCGCGCGTTCGATCCGCCCATGGCAGCAACTCGTCCGCCGACAACAACCGTAGGGTCCAGGCCCCCAGCGTTCAAGATGCAAGCGACCATGCTAGTGGTGGTGGTCTTGCCATGGCTGCCTGCGATGGCGATGCCGAATTTCAACCGCATCAGCTCAGCGAGCAGTTCGCCGCGCGGGATGACGGGAATCTGAAGACGCTTGGCTTCGGCGACTTCAGGATTGCTCGCGTCAAGGGCGGATGTGACCACGACCGCCTTCGCTCCCTGAACGTTTTCGGCCGCATGGCCTTCCCAGACGGTTGCGCCAAGCGATTCCAGGCGTTTGGTGATGGGAGTGATCCGCGCGTCCGAACCCGAGACTTCATAACCGAGACTGAGGAGCACTTCGGCGATTCCACTCATACCAATGCCCCCGATTCCGACGAAGTGCACATGCTGGGGCTTGAAAAACATTTCTTTATCGTATTGTTCCGGCTTTCGCGCGGAGTGTCAATGCTCTTTCCGCAGCTTCGATCAAAACATCTGCGGCGCGCTCGGCGGCGCCAGGCTTGGCGAACTGACGGACGCGTCCACGCATCTGCTGCAGAGCCGAGGGATCGGCGCGCAATTGGTTGATCTCGCGAAATAATCGTTCACCGTTCATATCTTTGTCGAGAACGATGCGGGCCGCGCCGGCATTGGCGAGAGCTTCGGCGTTCAAGCGCTGATGGTCGTCCGCCGCGAAAGGCAGAGGCACCAGAATTGAGGGCATGCCGGCGGCGGCGATTTCGCTTACGGCTCCGGCCCCCGCGCGCGTTACGACCAAGTCAGCCTGCGCGTAGGCTTCGGGCATATTCGCAATGAAGGGGATCACTTCTCCATCGACGCCCGCGATCGAAAATTCTTTCGCAAGATTCTCATGTTCATTGGCTCCTGTCTGATGGATCAGGCGGATGGGCGAATTGTTCTCGCGCAGTAGCGGCCAGCTTTCGCGCGATGCGCGGTTCAGTGTGCGGGCTCCCCGGCTGCCACCGGTTACCAGGACCGTAAATTTGTCGTTATTCGGCGCAGTTACTTGAAAGAATTCGGGACGGATTGGGAGTCCTGTCACTTCGCTCTTGCCTGGCGGGAACCACGGCCGCGCGGCTTCAAAGCCCAGGAGAGCACGATAGACGCGGCGGCCCACTTTGCGATTGGCAATGCCCGGAATGGCATTTGGCTCCATGACGATCAAGGGCAGACCCAACGTGATCGCGGCGAGCATCACCGGTCCGGCGACGTAGCTGCCCATGCTGAAGACGGCCGCCGCGCGCAAGCGCCGCAAGATCCTCCGCGAAGCGGCGATGGCGCCCGGAATCTTCAGCGCGGTTTGAAGCTTTTGCATCGCGCCGACTCGGTTAAATCCGCCGATCTCGATGAACTCGATCTCGAAACCAGCTTCCGGGACGAGACGCGATTCCATTCCCGCTTTGGTCCCGATGAAGAGCGGGCGATGGCCACGATCACGCAACACGCGCGCGACTGCGAGGGCTGGGAAGACATGGCCACCCGTTCCGCCGCCGGCCATCACGAAGGCGTGGGTCAATGAGCGGCTCCCAGCGGAGACCGATCCCTGACGGTTGCGGTTCTGAAGCATTTATGCCGCATGCTCACTCACGCTGAGCAGCATCCCCATTAGCACTAACGTCGCCAGGAGCGAACTGCCTCCATAACTGATAAAGGGTAGTGGGATGCCTTTGTTCGGCATCAATCCCAGCACGACGCTCATGTTTAGCAGCGCCTGAATCACCACACAGACCGTGACGCTCAGCGCCAGGTAGCGGCCAAAATCGTCGACAGCATGAACATAAGTGCGCATGCCGCGCCACAGCACGATAATGAAGGCCGCTAGCACCGCGACACTCCCGAAGAGTCCGGTTTCCTCACCGACTACGCCGTAGATAAAATCGGTTTCAGCTTCCGGAAGGAACAACATTTTCTGGCGGCTTTCCATCAGACCGACTCCCGAGACACCGCCGGAACCGACGGCGATCTTCGCTTGCCTCTGCTGATAGCCGGGGTCGCTAGTGGATTCGGTCTGGTGCGCGTAGGCCAGGATGCGGCCACTGGGATCGATCCTACTCAACAATTTGTGATCCTTGTCCACAAACGCAATCGCGCGCGCGAGCCGGTAGGGCTTCATGGCGATGAAGCCTACTCCAAGCACCAGACCGATGGCCGCGCAAATTCCCAGGTACCGGTATTCCATGCCCGCGACAAACATGACGCAGATGGTGGTTGCCACCAGAACCACCGCGGTTCCCAGGTCCGCGACCGCCACAGCCACGGCCATGACGCACATGGCGACCGCGATGGGGCGGAGCGTATGTTTGTCGTTGATAGCGCCGAGACGATTGGAAAGAAAATAGGCCAGGAACAAGGCCAAAACCGGTTTGGCCAACTCCGATGGCTGAACACCAAACGGGCCCATGCGGAGCCATCTATGGTTGGCGCTATCGGAGATATAGACAACGACCAGCAGCAGTAGCACCAGTCCGAGGCCAGTGAATGCTACTTTCGGATTGTTCCATCTGCGGTAGTCGCGTTTTGTGCAATAGAGCAGCACTAACACCGAGACGACGGCCCAGCCGAGCTGTCGCAGGAAGAAGAATGTGCTGGCCTTGTGATACCGGAGCTCGGCCAACATGGAGGACGCGCTATAGACCATCACGAGGCCGAAACACACAAGTCCCAGCGTGGTGAGAAACAATATCCAATCGGTCTTGAGCCGCTGAGCCATAATTTACCTTAAATCAATTCCTGCACTAAATGTTTAAAGAGTCGCCCGCGATGTTCAAAACTCTCGAATTGATCGTAACTGGCGCAGGCCGGAGCGAGGAGCACGGTATCGCCGGCAGTTGCGTGATCCGCCGCATAGCGGACGGCCTCGGCCAAAGTGCCGCGGTCGATCAGCGGGACGTAACTGGAGAGATCACGCTCAATTAGCGGAGTGGCCGAGCCGATCAGTAGCGCCGCTTTCGCCTTGGCATGCAGCGGTTCGCGCAGCGCAGCATAGGGACTGCCCTTATCTTTGCCGCCTAGAACAATCCACAGCGGGCCGGGAAATGCCGCGATCGCTTTTAAGGTGGCATCGACATTGGTGGCTTTGGAATCGTTGTAGTAGTCGACGCCGCGCAGGCTGCGGACAAATTCGATGCGATGTTCGACGCCGGGAAACGATGAGATCGCCGGACCGATACGTTCGAGCGGAGCGCCGGCCAAATGCGCCATTGCCGCGGCGGCCATGGAGTTTTCCACATTGTGCATGCCGCGCAGGCGAATGGCCGCACGAATCATAAATGGCGCGCCGTTCCAAAAGATATCGGCATCGCGGAGCGAAACGCCTTGCGGGACGGGCTGCGTGGCGCTGAACCAAAACACATCGGCCTTCGTTCTCCCCGCGAGAGCGCGGCAGGCTGCGTCGTCGTAATTCAAGACGGCATGGTCGCCGGGGCGCTGTGTTTCGAACAGCCGAGCCTTGGCGTTAACGTAGTTCTCCATGGTGTGATGGCGGTCCAGGTGATCGGGCGTCAGGTTTAGACAGGCTGCGATGCGGGCGTGAAAGTGCGAAATGGTTTCCAGTTGGAAGCTGGATAGCTCCAGAACGTTCCACCGACTGTCCGCCGACGTCGCGACCATCGAGGCGACTGCGGTTCCGATGTTGCCGCCGACTTGGCAATCGATGCCGCACTCCTTCAAGATGTGCCCGGTGAGCGCGGTGGTGGTTGTTTTGCCGTTTGAGCCAGTGATTCCGATTACCGGTCCTTTTAATAAATGAGAAGCCAATTCGACTTCTCCGATGACGGAGATGCCGCGGGCGCGGGCGGCCTGCAGCATCGGTAAATCGAAGGGGACGGCAGGCGAGATCACGATTGTATCTGGCTCGCCGATGTTCTCGTCGTCCTGAAGGGCGACCGGAACGCCGAGTTGTTCGAAGACGGCCAGTTCATCGGCGTTTGGGACATGCGCGTCGATGGCGCGGACCTGAGCGCCTTCGCCCACAAGTAACCGGACAGCGGCGATGCCGGAACGCTTCGTGCCGATTACGAGGACATTTTTATCGCGTAGCACTGCTTCTTCGACTACCTCAACTTCAGCGTGGTCAGCGCAAACAGCGCCATGACCAATCCGGCGATCCAGAACCGGACAATGACTTTCGATTCGGGCCAACCCAAAGCTTCAAAGTGGTGATGAATGGGCGCCATTTTGAAGATGCGCTTGCCGCCGCGCAGTTTGTAGCTGCCCACCTGCAGAATCACCGACAGGGTCTCGATGACGAACACTCCGCCGATGAAAATGAGCAAGACTTCCTGCTTGATTAATACGGCGACGATGCCGAGGCCGCCGCCGAGCGCGAGCGAGCCCACGTCACCCATGAACACCTCAGCGGGATGGCAGTTGTACCAAAGAAAGGCGAGGCTCGCCCCCACCATGGAGGCACAGAAGATGGTCAGCTCCTGCGAACGCGGAAGATGCGCCAAGTCCAGGTAATCCGCGAATTTCACGTTGCTCGAGACATAGCAGAGCGCGGTCATTGCGCCCGATGCAATCACCATCAGGCCAATCGCCAGGCCATCCAACCCGTCCGTAAGGTTTACGGCGTTCGATGATCCGACCATGATGAACACGATGAAGATATAGAAAAAGACGAACGCGAGCGGATAGGTCCAGAAGTTCTTGGTCAAGGTCTCAATGACCAGATTCGGCTTGAATTGCTTGAAAAACGGGACGTTGACGGCGGTCGAATACGCCTGGTTTGCATGCAGCAGCAGGAGGAGAAAGCCGACGATCATACCGCACAATACCTGCGCCCAAAACTTCCGGCGAGCCGTCAAACCAAGGTTCTTTTTCTTGGTGACTTTGGCGTAATCGTCCACGAATCCGATCAGCCCAAACAAGACGAGGCCCAGCAGAGCGAGCCACACGTACTCGTTGGTCAGATTCGCCCAAAGCAGAGTCGGGACAACGATAGAGATGACGATCAGCACGCCGCCCATCGTGGGCGTCCCGGCTTTTTTCAAATGAGATTGCGGTCCGTCTTCCCGTATGTGTTGGCCGAAACTCATTTGGCGCAGCTTGCGAATCATCCAGGGTCCGAGCATGAGGCCGAGCGCGAGCGCCGTCAGGTTGGCCATAGCGACGCGCGTAGTGATGTAACCAAAAACCCGGAACGCCGGAACGTAATTGTGAAGAACTTGAAAGAGGAGCCAGTAGAGCATTTCATTCTGCCGTGCTTATTCGACGCGGCTATTACCAGCTTTCATTGTCGCGAGCGCTTTTTCGACTTGCGTCCCGCGCGATCCTTTAAACAGAATGGCGTCGCCGGTTTGAACGAAATCGTGCAGGAAGGCTCCCGCGGCTTCAGGTTCCGGGAAAAAAAACGCGGCGTGATTCACACTACCGGCTCTTTTGGCTGCGTCAACCATAGAGCGGCTCCCACCGCGTATCCCAATGAGCACATCAATTCCCGCATTCGCGACATAACGGCCTACGTCGCGATGCAGCATCTCGGCATGACTGCCAAGTTCGAGCATCTCCCCCAGGACCGCGATGCGACGCCGGGCGGGTTCATCCCGAAGGACATCGACCATACAACGAACGGCTTCGGGATTGGAGTTGTAGCTATCGTTCAGAACGGTAATGCCGTGCCAAACACAACGCTCGCCGCGCATTTTCTCAGGCTTGAACGCTGCGATGGCAGGAACCAGTTCTTCAAAGTTTAAGCTAAAAACACCGGCAACGGCCAGCGCAGCGAGAATATTCGATATTCCATGGCGACCGGGCAGCGTGGTTTTGAAACGGATGCCGTGCACGGTGAACGCGGAACCCTCTGTTAGCGGCTGAAGGTCTGTGGCCCGTATGCCGGCTGAGCCGGAGAAGCCAAAAGTGACAACGGGACCAGGATGTATGGCGGCAAAGGACAATACCCGCGGGTCGTCGGTATTCAGGATAGCGGTTCCGTCCGGTGGCAGGGCTTCGATGAGTTCGCGTTTTGCTAATGCGATTCCATCAATGGAGTCGAAGGCTTCGATGTGCGCGTACCCCACATTAGTCACGACGCCGTGACGCGGTTCGGCGAGGGCGGCGAGTTGACGAATTTCGTCTGCGTGGTTCATCCCGAACTCGATGACGGCAACTTTGGCGTCCTCGGGGATGCGCAGCAGCGACAGCGGAAGGCCGTATTGATTGTTGAAATTGCCGATGGTCTTGGCAGTGAGCAGGCGCGTTGATAACAGAGCCGCGATCAGATCTTTGGTGGTGGTTTTGCCGGCGCTTCCGGTCACGCCGACGACGATGCCTCCCCATTCCCGGCGGGCCAAATGCGCGATATGCTTCAACGCGGCCAGCGTGTCGGGAACGACCAGACACGGGCCAGCCTGCGTCGAGAGCGGATCGCTAACGACGGCCGCGGCGGCGCCCCGATCGAACGCATTGGACACGAAGGCGTGACCGTCAAGCCGCTCGCCTTTGATGGCGAAGAAGAGATCGCCGGGTTGGACTGTGCGTGAATCGATGCTCCAGCCGTGGAGGCGCAGTTCCGGCGAGATGCCGGAGACAGTTCCGCCGGTTGCCGCCTGAACCTGTGCCATGGAGAGATGCATGGGCTGTTCTGAATTTCGCGTACGGGCCACAGAACCTATTGCTGGGTTCGTTTGCCGTAGCCGAAGGACCGCAATACGCGCCGGGCCACCTCCCGATCGTCAAATGGAATCGGTCCGTCGTGTAAGATTTGATAGGTTTCGTGACCTTTGCCGGCCAGAATCACAACGTCGCCGGGTTCGGCCGATTCAATGGCCTTCTTGATGGCGCGCTCGCGATCGGGTTCGGCCAGATACTTGGTATCGAAACGCCGCAATCCGACCAGCGCGTCGTTCATGATGGCGAGCGGATCCTCGCTGCGTGGATTATCCGACGTCAATACAACGTAATCGCTCAACTCCGCCGCGGCCATACCCATGAGAGGCCGCTTCGATCGGTCGCGGTCGCCGCCGCAGCCGAATAACGTGATGATGCGCTTAGGCTTCATATTGCGAGCCACGGCGATGGTGTTGCGCAACGCATCGTCTGTATGGGCATAATCGACAACCACCATAAACGGCTGGCCCTCCTCCACCCGTTCAAATCTCCCCGGAACTCGTTGCAAGTCAGTCAATCCCTTCTGAATATCTTCATCGCTGAGCCGGTAGGTCAATGCGACCGAACAGGCCAGCAGAATGTTGTATACGTTGATGTGCCCGACCAGCGGCGAAGCGACTGGGAAGCGCCTGTCTCCAGCCTCAACCGTGAAGCGTAGGCCGTCGAAGGACGATTCCACATCTGTCGCGCGCACCAATAGCCCGTGACTGCCAGGTGGCATTTGCGAGAGGCCGTACCAGAGCACTTCGCTGTCGGCGGCCAGGTTCAGCCGCCGGCCCCATTCGTCGTCGGCGTTCAGCACGGCATAGCGTGGGGGAGGTCCGCTACGGGGCTGAAACAGCAGTTGCTTGGCGGCGAAATAGGCATCCATCGTCTGGTGATAGTCCAGATGATCGCGCGTAAAGTTTGTGAAGGCCGCGGTATGGAAATCCATGCTGTAGATGCGGCCAAGATCCAGCGCGTGCGATGAGGCTTCGAGCGTGGCATGCGTGCCGCCAGCTTGCTCGAGATCGTAGAGCATGCGGAACAGATCCAGGGATTCCGGCGTGGTGTTGACGGCAGGCAAGACATGACCGGCCAAGCGGTATTCAATGGTCCCGACCAAGGCGGTCACTTTGCCGGAGGCGCGCAGCATGGCATCGATCAGCGATGTAGAGGTCGTTTTGCCATTGGTGCCGGTAACGCCGGTGACAGCGACGCGCTCATCGGGATGGCGATAAAAATTTTTAGCTGCCACGGCGAGCGCCTTGCGCCCATGCGGGGTCTGAAGCCAAAGGCCTTGGACGCCTGAGGGCGCGGGCCGGTCCGAGACGACAGCGACCGCGCCTTTCTGGAGGGCAGCTTGGGCAAATTGCGCTCCGTCGGCCTTCGCTCCCGAGAAGGCGAAGAACACAAAGCCGGGCTCTATCTTTCGACTGTCATAGGCGAGGCCCCGAACTTCGGTCTGTAGCAGTTCGGTATGAAAGAGTTCGCCTTTCAATTCGTACCCGGCAGCGTTGGCCAGGAATGGCACACCATCCAGGACAGTTGCTAAAGTCGCAGTCAAAGCGTTGGCGGTCAACGAGCAAACCTCACGCCGACGTGCTCGCCGGGCCCAATCGCGCTACCCGGAGGGATGGTCTGCGCGCGTGCAACTCCATCGCCCCAGAGATCGACATCAATGCCCTGACCTGCTGCCAACTCCACAACCTCTTTGACGGTCTTGCCTAAGAAATTGGGGGTTTTCGGACCGTCTATAGGCGCATTGGGCTCCGCGTCCTCGCCCGTCCCTTCGCGCATTTCCTCGTCGGTGAGGGGCGTTACCAGATCCGTCGAGGCCAGCGTGTCCGCATCTTCGGGCTCTTTTTCCCTGCTCTTCTGCTTGGCGCGTTCAGCCAACTGCTTCTGCTCCATGGCCTCAATTTCTTCAGGGACGTCGCGCGGTACTTCGCGTAATCGAAGCGCGGCGGATGCGACGAGTTCAAAAGCGGGGCCGGACGCGTGCGCACCAAAACCTGCCTCACCGGTTGTGCCCGCGACCGTCACCACCACCAGCACTGAAGGATTGTTCATCGGTGCGAAGCCCATAAAAGACGCGTTGTATCGATGGGTGTAAACGTGATGCGAAAAGTCAAAAATCTGGGCAGTGCCCGTCTTGCCGGCGAGTGAGTATCCGACCAAATGCAGATGCGACGCAGTGCCGCCGGGCAGCACTACACGGTGCATCAGTTGCCTCATTGTCATCACCGTCTGCGGCTTCAGGACCTGACGCGGCGGTGGGAATTGCGGGATTTCCTTCGGCCCTCCCGGCGCCTGTTTCCAGGCTACGACATGGGGGTGAATCAGGAATCCGCCGTTGGCGATGACGCTTCCGATGCGAGCCAACTGTACGGTGGTGACGCTGATTTCGTGACCGAAGGAGACAGAAGCTAACGATGTCGCCTGCCAGCGGCGCAATGGACGGAGCATACCTGGCGCTTCGGCGGGTAATTCGATTCCCGTGCGCTGGCCTACGCCGAACCGGCGAACGTATTCGTACATGTTGGGAGCGCCCACGTCCATACCGATACGGATGGCGCCCACGTTGCTCGACTTAGCGAGCACATCGGCCATCGAAAGGTTGCCGTGTTTGTCGGCATCGTGAATGGTGCGCCCGAAGATCGTCAGTACACCGCCCGCACAGGGGATAATGGTGTCCGGCGTTAGGCTAGTGGTTTCCAGCGCTGCGGACACCGTGATGATTTTAAATACCGAACCAGGTTCATATGGCGCGACCACGGCAAGGTCCTCCCGCCCGTGTGGTTTCTCACCGGCCATCAATCGCTCGTTCGGATCGTAGGTGGGGTAATTTGCTAACGCGAGAATTTCGCCATTATTCGGATCGATGGCCACGATGCTGCCGTGATCGGCGTGATTCTCAGTGACGGCGCTAGCGATGGCTTCCTGGGCCACCTGCTGGAGCTCGCTATCGATGGTCAACGCGATGTTTTTCCCTTCCACGGGAGGCTTGGAGACTTCCGCGGCGTAGCCTTCCCGCCGGACGTCGATATTGACGCGGCGCAGGCCAGGGGTTCCAGTCAGATCTTTGTCGAGTTTCAGCTCAACGCCAGCCGAGCCATGCCCTTCGGCATCCACATCTCCGATCACGTGAGCCGCCAGATCGTGATTCGGATAAGTGCGCAAGCTGCCCTGCCGGATCTCCAGCCAGTCCAGGTTGAGCGCGCGCAGTTCGTTCGCTTTCTCGTCTGACACTTTGGGATCGACGACCAAATAGCCGTTGTGCCGCCGGCGTGACGCCACCGTTTCCATTGCGACCTGGAGCTTCGCTGCGTCGAGATTCAGCACGCGGGCCAAGAGCCCGGCGGCGATCGCTTTATCGGGAATGCGCTTGGGATCGACGACTGCGAACTGCGAGGGCGAACTGATTGCGAGGTAGTTGCCGGCACGGTCGAGGATAGTGCCCCGCGGCGCCTCAATCACTTCGAATTTCTGTTGCTGGCGCTGGCCTTTTTTCGCTAACTCTTCATGGGCGAATACCTGAAATTCAATCAGGCGCAAAACGATCAAAAGGGACCATCCGACGAGGATGAGTCCCAATATGATCAATCGGTGCGTGGATTTGGAGAGCGGGGCGGTGGGCGGTGTTTGCATGCCTTTCTCACATCTGCGTCGGTTCGAATACCGATCCCTCACGGTCGGCTCAGTAGGTCTCGGATCGGCCAGTTGAGGTTAGGCCGGTCGCGGGTTAACTGGCCGCTAGTGGGGGTCGGGAGTGACCAGCTTGGCATCGTGCGTCGTCTGGCCATCGAGGTATTGCACCTGCGAGGCCACAGGCTCAGAGAGCTGCAACGATTTGGCGAGCTTTTCCAAGCGCGCCGGGCTTAGCAACTCCGCCTCCTGAACCTCCAGAGCAACCACGTTCTGATGCAGCTTGGAGTTCTCTTTCGCAAGGTTCTGGAGCGTGAAGCCCGCCATGATGTTGTACGCCGAGGGCACCAGGCCCGCGATAACCAGGATGGCCGCGGCAAAGCCGGTTACCACAGTGCGCGAGCGCGTGCGCCGTGCCGCTGGGTCCACCGCGCGCACCACCGAACTATTGTCGATGCGCTTGACGAACAGGTACACGTCCTCATTCGCGATAGGACGCAGGCGGCTAGAACCGGCCCGCGTCCAGATGGCGGGCCGCGCCGTTTCGGCCAGTTCTCCGAGGCCGACGAAACGATTGACGATGTTTGCTATCGATGCCATTACCTTTATTTCCCCTTCACGCGCCAGCCGTCCGCCGCGCGCTTTGTTTCAATTCCGCCAGAGCCGATACGGCCCGCCGGATGTACCCTCTCAAATCCGATTTATTCCGCCTAATCCGCTCTACTTCACTGCATGGCCAAGGCCCGCAGCTTAGCGCTGCGCGAAGCCGGGTTCTCTTGAATCTCCCGCTCGCTGGGCTTGACCACATGCTTGGTTAGAATGACCGCCCGACCTTCCCGCGCAAGCGACTGGAACGCGTGTTTGACACGCCGATCTTCCGATGACATAAACGTCAGGACCACAAACCGGCCGCCAGGGCGGATCCAATTCGGAGCGATTTCGAGCAACCGCTCCAACTCCTCAAACTCGTCGTTCACCCGAAGCCGCAACGCCATGAACGTCTGCGTGGCCGGATGAATTCTCCCCGTTCGCGGCACGGCCTCTTCGATGACCCGGGCCAAACGGCCGGTCGTCAGAATGGGCCGCGCGCGAACGATTGCTCTGGAGATTCTTCGCGACCTCCTTTCTTCGCCGAGCTGATAGATCAGATCAGCGAGCGCCTTCTCAGGCAATTCATTCACAAGCTCCGCGGCGGTGATGCCCTGGCTGCGGTCCATTCGCATATCCAAGTCGCCATCTTCCATCAGCGAGAAGCCGCGTTCGGCCGAGCTCAACTGATACCGGCTTACACCTAAATCCGCCAATACTCCATCCGTCGCTGTCACGCCGTTTTCCTTCAAGGCGTCCGGCAGCTTCGAAAATACTCCGTGGAAGAAACGAATGCGTTCCGCGTAAGCAGCGGTGTTGGCCTTCGCCAACTCCAGCGACTCCGCATCCCGATCGCAGGCGATCACCAGACCGCCGTCTCCCAACCGCTCGGCGATGGCTCGCGTATGCCCCCCGAGGCCGGCCGTCATCTCGACATAGACGCCGCCCGGCCGGATCGCCAGATACTCGATCGACTCCGGCAACAGGACCGGATAATGCCAAGGCTCCATACATTCTTATCGAAGCCCCTGCTTTTCGAGCGCCTTGACCTTTTCGGCCAGCGAGGTCTTGGCCGCCGCCAACATTCGTTCGTACGCGGGCCCCGGAATCAGATCGATGCGCTGCTTGAAACAGCGCAGGTAGACCTGCTCGTTCTCCAAATTCAATTCGCGGCGCAGGTTGGTGGGGACCAACACCCGGCTTTGCGGATCGACGTCCGCATCCGCGCCATAGTGATAGGCCACAAAGGCCACGTCGTTGCGCGCTTCCGTATCGTCGCCGGCCTGTTCCAGCATCGCTTCGGTTTGCCGCCAGGAAGAAATCGGGTAAATTCGAACTGTGGACAGGTCGAGTGTGGTTACAAACACTTTCTTTTCGCCTGCTTCGGCAAGATATTGCGCAATGGCGGCAGGTAATTTTACACGGCCTTTTTCGTCGACACGGGTGGATAGCACCCCACGAGGGGGCTCGACCGGAGCTGCCGGGAGCTGAGAGTTGGGTTCGTCCACCACTTTGGTCCACTTTTTGGCCCTTTTAGACCACCTGATCGAATATGCCATGGAGCCCTAATGCTTTGCAATAGGTTTTTTCTTGTAAGTTATTGGATTCGCCTTTCTTGCGCCTCAGATAGGTAAAGTCGGCGATATTGGGAGCGCGCGGTACCCCGGGGGGGAATGGAGGGTGGCGGGGGTGCGGCGTCGTATTTAAAGGATGCTTGCCGACCTACCTGCCTAGAGCGAGGAAATCGCGGAGATTTCTAAATCGAGGGCGACCGCAAGCGCACGGTCGAGAGCGTGGATTTTCTCCCGGCCCATTACTCCAACGAATCGGGTCAGTATGGATTTCGGAAGGCTGACCAACTCGTCACAATGGACGCTACTTTCGTGCTTCAAGCCCTCCTCAATTCCGATGGGGATTTGGGTACTCAGACCATCATGGCGTGAATACACCGGGGCGCAGATCAGTGTGGAGAATTTAGAGTCGATCAGGACCTGACGGCTAACGACGACGAAAACGCGCTGTTTGCGGGGATCGGTCTGTCCCGGTTTCGGGACAAGGTACAGTTCGCCGCGGTGCATTACTACGACAGATCCTGGTATTCAAGGACATCCGTGGCCTCACGGTTCAATCGCTCAGCATCCCGGTTGAGTATTGCAGCATCTTTGGCATCGCGATCACGCTTGGCGGTTTGCGCTAAATATAGCCGGGCGGCTTGCTCCAGAAAAGCGGACCTGTTTGGATTTACACGATCGATCTCTTCGAGCAGAGTGCTTGACAGTGTTACAGATGTCTTCACTTTCATACCACTAATATACCACCAGGGAGGATATCCGTAGAAGGCGACAATTGGTGTTCCCCAATCGGGTCACACTGAACATGCAGTGACTAAAAGTCTGGACGCGAGACAGAAATTTAAGACCCGACCAGTCCCGTCTGGCACAATTTCATTATTTTTATTCCGTGCATGATCAGTCTGACCCAATTTTGAGGGTGTACTCTGTAAAGAAGCCTACATGTGGAGCGACCGTAAACAACACCAAGATGCGCCCAAAGCGACTCCGACTCTCGACAAGCCGGAACCGTCTAGACCGGAAGTGCCAATTGAGCGGGCCGAGCCCGTTCCCGCCACGGAGCCGCGAAATATTGCGGTCATTGGCAAAGGCATGGTCATCAACGGCCAAATTAGAAGCGGTGAGCATATGCATATTTCCGGAGAAATCGACGGATCGCTGTACCTGGCTGGGTATGATCTTACAGTCACCACCGACTCTAAAGTGCGTGCGGACGTGACCGCGCGAGAAGTCGACATCTCGGGCAGCATCCGGGGAAACGTGGATGCCACCCGCAAGATAACGGTGCGTAAAGGTGGCAAGTTGATCGGAGATTTGCGTACACCCGGCATCGTGATCGAAGACGGAGCATACTTCAAGGGCAACATCGAGATTGTCACTCGCGAAGGCCGCCCCAATGAGGATGAGGTTACGTCTGCCGGTAACCGGGCCTTGAAGGCTCACGCGTAACGGCAACACAGCCGCTCGTTCCGGTCACAAGTGGCCTATTCGGCAACGGCGCTCTCTCTGAACTGGGTCGCCACATCACCACAAAAGCTTACTGTCCCCACATGCGTGAGGCGACTCTCCAGGTCCGCCCATATCTCTCCGCCCATATCGCACCATCGTTTGCAGAAGCTAAAATCTTCGCTCAGGTAGACGCCCGTGGCTTCGTCGATCATACAGTTGAACAGGGCGAAGCGCCATGGACTTCCTGCCAGCTTATCGTTTGGCTTGTGGTCGTGGCCGTATCGCAACTGCGGATAGCACTCAATCATGGCAAGCAACACATGACGCCGAATCATCAAAAATCCGCTCCCCGCGTAGCTCACGCGAGCAAACCCGTTCTTCACCTGAATGCGCTCACGATCCGTAAATTCAACCATGTAGGACAGCGCAGCCGATTCCAGCGGCGCTGTTCCCGCCGTTGCCAAGGCACCGACCTTCTTCCAATCGATGCTTTTGATCGGATAAATTGCCGCTGTCACATCGGCATCGAACTCCATCAGCCGAAAAACTTGCTCCGGCTCGAAACCGATGTCAGCGTCGATGAAGATCAGGTGAGTGGCGTCCTCGTTCGTCAGAAAATCCGCCACGATGTTCTGCCGCGCTCGCGTGATCAGAGCATCGCTTCCCATCATCTGCACCTGGAGCCTCACTCCGCGCTGGAGGCAAGCCATTTGCAACTTCAGCAACGAGCCGGCGTAGAGATCCGTGACCATTCTGCCGTAACAAGGAGTGCCGACAACCAAGCAGGGTTGCTGGCCGGATGTAGACATAAGCGGCATCATACCGCAGCGAGACCGCAACCCAAACCGTAGCCCGAGGTGACTGACGTCGCGGCCGGGACCCGAAGCCCAAAGGTCATACTGAAGTAAGTCATGAAAACGATCGTGTGCGTGAAGCAAGTGCCGGCGCGAGACTCGGCATTACGGCTTTCGAAAGATGGCAAGAGTGTCGACGAATCCGATCTCACCTTTGAAATGAACGAACCGGATGCGTACGCCCTGGAAGAAGCGCTGCAGTTACGAGATAAGACGGGTGGCGACGTGATTGTGCTGTCAGTCGGACCCGCGCGTGCCGCCAGCACGATACGCGAAGCTTTGGCCAAAGGCGCGGATCGGGCCATCCATATCGACACCGGTGGAGAACCCGCACTAGACGCGTTGGGAACGGCCGGTTTGATCGCTGCTGCGGTAAAGAACGAGACGCCCGACCTGGTGCTAACCGGTCTGCAATCAGACGACGCCGGCTATGGGCAGACGGGTGTCGTGCTGGCGGAATATCTGGGCTTCTGTCACGCTACCATCGTGATGGACGTATCCATTGAGGGCGGGTCTGTTCACGTAAAGCGCGAATTGGAAGACGGCTGGTTCCAGAATGTAACCATGCCGCTGCCCGCGGTGCTGACCATCCAATCCGGCATTAAGAAGCTGCGCTACGCGACTTTGATGGGCATTAAGAAAGCAAAGACGAAGGAATTGAAGACTGTTGCGGCGTCTCAGTTAGGCATCGACAAGATTGCCGGCCTGACCATTGTGAGCATTCAGGCTCCAAAGCGCGAAAAGCAGACCCAAATATTGACAGGAGCGCCTCGAGACGTGGCCAAGCAACTGGTCGAGAAGCTGAGGTTCGAAGCAAGAGTCATATGAGTGTACTGGTCATCCTGGAACAACGCGGCGGTAAGTGGAACCGCATGTCGTTTGAGACGCTGACGGCAGCCGCAAAAATCGCGAGCGAATTAGGAACGGAGCTCGACGGCGCAGTGGTTGGTTCGGACGTGAATGCGTTGGCCGCGGAAGCTGCTTCCTATGAACTGCGCAAGGTTTATGCCGTGACTCACCCCCTGCTGGAGCAGTATACGCCGGAAGGCATGACGGCAGCGCTGGAACAACTGATCGGGACCGTCAAGCCGCAGGTTGTTTTGTTTCCTCACTCTTATCAAGTCCGCGACTACGCGCCCAAATTGGCAACACGCTTTGGCAAGGCATTGGCGAGCGATGCCATTGGGGTGCGTGCTGCCGAGGGAGAATTGAGATTTATCCGGCAGCTTTTCCAGGGAAAATTGAATGCAGAAGTGCAGACTTCAGGCGAACCGCGCTTTGCTTCTATCCAAGCCGGCTCGTTCCGAGCCGCAGAGCCGGGAAGCGCCTCGCATCCCGTAGAAACCTTCACGCCGAGTATTGAAGCGTCCCAAATCCTGAGCAAACCGGAAGCGCCGTTCCGTGAGGCGCAGCGCGCAGTGGACCTGAGCGCAGCCGATACAATTGTGTCGGTAGGCCGCGGCATCAAAGACAAAGAGTCGATGCCTGTGGTAGAGGCGCTAGCGGAGGTATTGGGCGCGGAACTCGCCGCCTCGCGGCCCATCTGCGACAACGGCTGGTTGCCCATGGAAAGGCAAGTGGGGAGCTCTGGCCAGACCGTTTCACCGAAGGTCTACTTTGCTGTGGGTATTTCCGGCGCCATACAGCATTTGGTAGGAATGAAGGGATCGAAAACGGTGGTGGCCATCAATAAAGACGAGTCTGCGCCGATATTCGAAATGGCCGATTACGGCGTGGTCGGCGACCTGTTCGAAGTAGTCCCCGCGCTGGTCGAAGAAATAAAGAAGGCGAAAGCATAATCGAACGATGACGATGAAGAACCGCCGCGGGAGGCGTGGAGTTGTGACGCCATGCGGCTTGGCGCTTGCCGCCGGTAGTATATTTTGGGCGGCGAGCTGCAATCGACCGGTGTCGCCTGACGTCGCGGCAACCGTAAATGGCCGGCCGATTACGTATCAGGATTTAGACCGTGCCATCGCAGCGCAATATCCCAATGCGTCGATGAAAGCCAGCGACGATCAAACCATTCAGCTCCGTTTGGAGGTGCTGCGCACGCTTATCGATAGCGAGATCCTCTTGCAGCGCGCTGAAAAAGAGGGATTGCTTGCGTCGGATTCCGAAGTGGACGCGAAGTTCAATGAACTGAAGGCTCCCTACACGCAGGAAGACTTCCGACGGCTGCTGAACCAGCGCAAAATGAACGTGAACCAGTTGAAGGCTCAGATCCGTCGCGACCTCAGCGTTCAAAAACTGTTCAACAAGGAGATTGGGTCGCAGATCTCGATTTCCGATGCGGACGTCACGGCTTTTTACAACTCCAATAAGGCCAGTTTCAATCTTCCGGAGAATCGCGTTCATCTGGCGCGAATATTAGTTACTCCGAAGCCCGATCCGAACGTCCGCAATTTGAAAAACGACAAGGCGCAGAACGACGAACAGGCGCGCAATAAGATTCAGATGCTGCAAATGCGTCTGAGTCAGGGAGAGGATTTCGGCGAACTAGCCCAGAACTACTCCGAAGACCCGGATAATGCCGCTAACGGCGGGGACGTGGGGTTTGTCCCGCAGTCATCGCTTGATAAAGCCGACCCTGCGCTGCGTAAGCTGATTGAGAGTATGACACCCGGTCAGATCTCACCGGTGATCAACACAGCCGAAGGCTACCAGATCATCAAATTGCTGTCCAAAGAGCCTGCAGGTCAGCGCGAATTGAGCGATCCGCGGGTTCAGGAGAATATTCGCCAAATGCTGTTCCAGCGCAAGGACCAGATGCTCCGCTCTGCGTTTTATGAAGTCGCGCGAAGCGAGGCTAAGGTGCGCAATTACTATGCGGAATCGGTCTTGGAAAGCCGAGTTTCATCTAAGTAATGGCGTCTTGCCAGGAAGATCGACAGTTCTATTTGGAGCATCCCGGACGTCAAATTGTCATGGAACAAGAGTTGAATCATGAACCTCAGACCGATGCCGAGGCTCCAAGTCGTTCAGTGGCGGATAACATCCGGGAGTTAACCGAATCCAGTAAACAGTTGTTGGACGCGGGCAAGCAGGTGACAGACAACTTAAGCGAGTTATCGCAGCGTATGGAGCACGCAAGTGCAGTCAGCTCGCGCGTATTCAAGAACCCATGGATGATCGCCGGCGCAGCGATTGCCGCGGGGGCGCTGATCGTTGCGTTTTCCCGCAACAGAGCCGCTTACTAATATCCGCTGACGGCCGATAAGTTGGAGTCGTCGCTCTCTCCAATGGGTTGCCCCGGCGGCGCTTCTGGGATCTTCGGAAGATCCAGCTTTGATGGATCGGTATCGAACTGCTGGATCAGCTTGCGGGCATATGCATCGGTGACAGAGGATTTCAAGGTATCGATCTCCCGGGTGGCGATGGCTTTGACGGCGCCAGAGACCGCGCTGTTTGTTGCCAAACCCAGCAGGCGCGTCAAAGCGACGTAATCAATCGCATGGGCAACTTCGCCTTGGAGGCCGGACGGTGGTTTCGCTCGCCAGGTCGCGATCAGCAAGGCCTGGATCACTTCAGTGAGGCCGGGATTGCGTGCGTCCTCGGCGTGATATTGCTCCAGCCGCGCGGCACGTTGCGGATTCAGCAGGAGACTGATAGTTAGGTCCGCGGCCGATTGCGCAGCGGCAACCGGGTCGAACGTGAGGCCAGTCTTGCCGTGGAAGCTTTCGCGAGTACGCGGATAAGCCGGCGGGCGAGGTGGAATCAAGTTCAAAATGCGGTCGGGCAGAGTGAGATTCGCCGGTTCGATGGTGGTGAGCAGAGCCTTCAACGCGCGCCGCTGCGCGGAAGCGTCGACAATCTTGGTGATGGGTTGTCCATCGCCTCGCAACGCATAGGTGTATTCGTTGCCGCCCAGAACCTTGCTGGCCGCCTCCGTCTGGTAGCGGTGCAACAGGTATATCGGGACCAGAACATCTTCGAGAGTGGCCAGGGGAGACCCCATCTCGATGTTGTTTTCGCCGAAGCGCCCCATCGCGATGCTTCGAATCTTCATAATCCGGTTCAGCTCGTCTACGGCGTTCGGGCCGTTATCCCAAAGGTGCGATCTCGGATGCGCGCTGCCGAAAGGACGGCTGTCGGCATCGGTGATGAAAGTTAAACCCCGGGCCGCAGCATCGGTAATGATTTTGTTTAAGGCCGCGTGCACATCGCTTCCAGGAGGGAAGACCGAGTAGCCATATTGGATACTCACTTTATCCCAGGCGCCAATGCCGGTCGCATAGGCCTCCGATAGGTCGAACGAATTATCCGGATTTACTTTGATTAGCGGATGTGGATAATCCATCACCGAAGCACGGCCTTCGGCACTTGCAATGTAATTGTGTTCGAGTCCCAAGGTGTGACCCACCTCGTGCGCGGCGAGCTGGCGCAACCGTGCGTAGACGGTATCCATTAAGATTTGATGATTATGATTTCCGGGCGTGTACGGAGCGAGCAAGCCTTCGAGGATCATGTAGTCCTGGTGTTCCCGCAACGAACCAAGAGAGACGATTCCTTTGATGATCTCACCGGTCCGGGGGTCCACTAACGAATTCCCGTAAGACCAGCCCCGAGTGGATCGATGAACCCATTGGACGACGTTGTAGCGAACGTCCATGGGGTCGGCATCGCCCGGCAAGACCTTGACTTGAAAGGCATTTCGGAAGCCGGCGGCCTCAAACGCCTGATTCCACCAACTCGCCCCTTCGATCAACGCGGCACGTACATCCGCCGGAGCGCCCGGATCGACGTAGTAGACGATCGGTTCCACCGGATCGCTGATCGCGGCGTTGGGGTCTTTCTTCTCCAGGCGGTGCCGCGCTATGTAGCGCTTCATTACCGGTTGGTCGATCGGAGCCGAGTAATCCATGTACTCGATCGGAAAGTACCCAGCGCGCGGGTCTTGTGCCCTGGGCTTGTAACCGGGATCGGGCAATTGAACGAACGACTGGTGTTCCCGCACCGTGATCGCATTGGGCGTGGGCGCTACCTCCCGGATATATTGGCCGGTGGGCTCGCCAGTGAGCGTGATGGTCGTCTCTACTTCGATATTTTTCGGGAAGGCCTTGGTGAGCGGAAGATAAAATGCGGAGCGCGTGGCATCGACGGAGTAGTTACCTTCCTTCTTTTCCTTCAGGGTCCCCGAGACGCTTGCCGCGTCGCGCAGGAAGAACGATGTGGCATCGACCAAGAGATGGCCGCCCTCCTCGGCCGCGACTTCGAAGCCCCAAAGAGTTGACCGGGCGAAGGAATCGGCGGCTGCCCGCTGTTCCAGCGGATTCGGCGAAGAGGCTCGGAACGAATAGTTGGACTGCACCAAAAGGACGCGCGGGCCGGAACGCTCGAATTGAACGACCTTGGGCTCATTCATCAAACCGCGGTCCAGTCCCAGATCGTTCGAACCCACGCCTGCCGATAGAGCCGTAATATAGAGGAACTCTTCTCCCGTGCGCGGGATCTCTAACCACATTTTCCCTGTGTGTTCGTCCCAGTAGAGCGGGAAGAGCCCGTCCATCTTATGCGCGCCGGCGGTCTCTTGTGCGATGGTGGGCGAGGGAGCTTGCCCGGCGGCAAACAAGAGAACTGGCACAAGCAGCGAGAGAATGGCTCGGAAAATCATTCGCTGGCCACTGTAGCAGAGTTGATTCAAAAAAGCCCGGGCAGAACGTCGAGAGCGCGTCCCGCCCGGGGGCACCAGAGACTCAGTTGCTGCCGAAGGGGTTGATCGGCAGAACCGTCGCCATTTCTACAGCAATCACGATGCCAATCAGGCTAATGGCATGTGGCAGTGACAGAAATCCCTCGTGATATAGTTAAGAGTTGTGTTGGGGCCCTTAGCTCAGTTGGTTAGAGCGCTACCTTGACACGGTAGAGGTCGCAGATTCGAGTTCTGCAGGGCCCACCAAAAACGTCGAAGTTGGCCACCGCTTCTGTGATGGGAACCTAATCCACCTCACTGGAAACCACGGAAAAACTCCCTCAGACGTTAGCTTCCGTTGCAGAAATGCTCCCCTGACTGACAAATGCGATCCTGAGGCCGTCGGGCGACCAGTTGAGGCCGGCCTTTCCGCCCGCAGTGCTGGTAAGCCTGCGAAGGTCTCGCCATCGGGTGAAAGAACGGCTTGGCCGATCGGCTCAACCGACAGGAGATGAGACCCGCGACCGCCGCCCTTGGGGCATGTTTGTGGCTGAGCCGAGCGCGGCATAGCCGCCGGTGATGGAGACAGTCGGAATGCCGGCGTCCTGCGGATTCTGAAGTAAGTTGACAACACCGGGCACCCCGGGTACGACCGTAGCCGCAGCCCAATAGTTCCAGTTGACAAAGAAACACGTTCATCCTATTCTCTATCTATAAAGTAGAGTATATGGATTGCCTCAACGATCTTCTCGCTCAATCGCATATCGGGCCTATCAGTACGCCGGGCAAGTCATTGATCTCACTAAGGTTGGCCGCTTGGGAGAACTCCCCTGGATGAAAGGAAGACCTATGCGATTAATTCAATATTTCGCCATTGTTCTGGCCGTCTCCGGCATGGCACACGCGCGTTCTATCTCGGGATTGTGGGATGGCACAGTTAAATACGACGACTACAAGATACCGTTCCTATTCGAGTTTTCTCAGAAGGGTGAGGCAGTTTCCGCGGCGTTCTTTAACGGCGACGAGCAAATATCGTCGACCGGCGGCAGCCTGATCGCCGGCGCTCTGAACGTCAATTTCGATCAGTATGCGATGCGTTTGAAAGCGACCTACAAGGATGGCCTCATCAAAGGCACCTATGGCAACGCAAGCCGCGGATTTCACGATTTCGAAGCGTGTCCTCACCGCAATGTCGCGGCGTCTGCCGGCACTACGCCAAACATTGCCGGTGTCTGGATAATTCCGAACGAAAGCCCGAAAGGCGAGCACGCGTGGCGCTTGATCGTCCAACAGCGGCGAGCACACGTCAGCGCCGCCATCCTGCGTGTGGACGGTGATACCGGCGCTCTTGTAGGCGATTTCAAGGATGGCAAATGGGTGTTGAATCACTTCGATGGGGCTCGCGCTTCTGTCGCCGATGTCACTCCTAAAGCGGGTGGATCGCTCGATATAGAGTTTCGGAGCGGCAAGAGTCAGCCTAGGCGCTATACGGCCGTACGAGCAGATCAGGCTAAGGCGGAAGGGTTACCCGAGCCGACCGACCCGGACGAGCAGACACGTGTCCAAGACCCGAACGAACCGCTGCGCTTTAGTTTTCGGGATCTCAGCGGCAAACTGGTTTCGAATTCCGATCCGCAGTTCAGGAGCAAGGTTGTTCTCGTGAACGTCACCGGAAGCTGGTGCCCCAATTGCCATGATGAAGCTCCCTTTCTGGTAGATCTCTACCGCCGCTACCACTCGCAGGGGTTGGAGATCGTGGCTCTCGATTTCGAAGAGCCGGAGCAGCTCGAAGACCCAACACGTTTGCAAGCCTTCATCAAGAAGTACGGTATCGAATACACCTATTTGCTCGCCGGTGAGCCGTCGGAGCTGCACGAAAAGCTTCCGCAAGCGGTGAACCTCAATTCCTGGCCCACGACGTTCTTTCTGGGACGGGACGGCCGGGTGCGCGCCATTCATGCCGGCTTTGCGGCGCCGGCCAGCGGCGACTTCAACGAGACGCTCAAGAAAGAGACAAACGAACGAATTGAAAAGTTGTTAGCGGAAAACATGCGTGCGTCTCGCTGATCATCGACTTCGGAGATAAAGAAATGGCGAACTACAAATACCCCGAAGTATTGGTTTCGACCGATTGGGTTCTGGCACATTTGAACGATCCAAACGTACGGCTCGTGGAAGTCGACGTGGAAAACAACGCGTACGAGCTGGGCCACATTCCAGGCGCAATCGCCTGGTCGTGGAAACGGGACCTCTCCGGCCAGACGCGGCGCGATATTCTTTCGCGAGAGCAGTTTGGCCAACTGCTTTCGAACTCCGGCATCGCCACGCACACGACGGTTGTGCTTTATGGCGACAACAACAATTGGTTCGCTGCTTGGGCCTTTTGGCAGTTCAAGATCTACGGGCACAAAGACGTTAGACTCTTGAACGGCGGAAGAAAGAAATGGTTGATCGAAGGGCGGGAACTAACGCTCGACGTTCCTGCTCATTCGCCGATGGAGTACCAGCCCCAAGCGCTCGACAACTCCATCCGAGCCTTCTTGCCCGATGTTCAAAACGCGGTCCAGGGAGGAGCGGCGGAACAGGTAGACGTCCGTAGCCCGCAGGAATTCACTGGCGAAATTCTGGCTCCTCCAGGTCTTCCGGAAACCGCCATACTGGAGGCGCATGCGAGCTGAAGAATTCGGCAAACGCCCGTTGGAAATGGAAGGCTGGACGGTGCACCTTATCTCTTATCGAATTGGCGATCGGTACGTGGCTGAGGTAGAAGACATCTCTTCGGGTGTAACCATTGCCCGCAACATCGACGAAGTGTGCACGGTCGCCGAAGAGCATGCCATCGAAACCGCAGTGAAGCGCCTGAGCCGGACCCGTCGGGTCAATCTAGATCTCAGTCTCACTGTCGGCGGCTAAAATCTAACGTCCAGCCTTCTCATCGTGGCCGCTCCTAGCTGTGAAATCCTCACGTTTGCCGATTAATTAAATGGACGAATTTCCAACTTTGGATTTGATTGTAGATCGAATGGCACTGGACCACTTACCGGACCACTTACCTTACTCAATCGGTGCGTCAGTCTCCGAGTCGGCGGCAATCCTGGAACGATATCTTGATGAGCCGTTGTATCGAAACAGTCAACAAAAGGCCTATTTGGCCGGCGTCTTTGCCCCCAGATGCGTGGAAAGAAACCGAAGCGTCGCCTCATCCGCATGCAACCAGTCGGTCCGGCGGAGGAAACCGTGGATTTCATTCGGAATCACCAATTCTTCGAACGGCGTGTGCTGCTGTTCGAGACGGTGCGCCAGCTCTACGGTTTGGTCGAACGGCACATTCCGGTCGTCGTCCCCCTGAATCAGCAGTACGGGTGATTTCCAGGTCGCGATATCTGCATCCGGCGAAGCGGCAAAGGCCGTGGCGAGCGCCTGTTTCCACGCAGCATTTGCTTCGTACCAGTGTTCAGGGAGAGATCCATCCTTGCCCAGCGCTGGCACCCAGTTGGAGATGCCGTGAAAGTCGACGCCTGCCTTGAACACATCGGAGTTTCGGGCCAGGGCGAGTCCGGTCAGATAACCACCGTACGAGCCACCCCAAATGCCGATGTGATTCGCGTCGACGCCGTCCACGTGTTGGAGATAGTGAGCCCCCGCGAGCACGTCCTGGTACTCCGACGCGCCGGCAGGCCCAGCATGCGGAGGATGCTGGAACGCCCGGCCGTATCCAATGCCCAGACGATAATTCACCGACAGCACGGTGAAGCCGTGAGTCGCCAGGTACTGGTTCACGGCATACGCATTGCTGTAGTAGTCCATGTAGTGCCAGCCCAACAGCATTTGGCGTGGTGGTCCGCCATGCACAAAGATCACACCTGGCTGCCGTGCGCTCGTGCCGGGTTCGCGAAAGAGCTGGCCCTGGATGATGAGACCGTCAGGGGACTTGAAGCTGACTAACCTGGGAACGACGAGCATCCCGGACGGGTAGTCCTTCGCACTCCCGGTGTCGAGCACATGACTCTCTCCCACTCGCTCCAGAACAGCAACCGCTGCGGGGCGTTGTGCGCCTGCCGTGATGTAAGCGACTCTGCCGCCCACTAGCGCTGCCGGCGACCACTCCAGGCTGTCTCCGCTGGTCAGGGTCTCCGGGGACGAGCCATCCATGCGGATACGAAAGAGGTGACGGCGATCCTCATCGCCAGCGGTTCCACCCGTGTTCGCGCTGTATACCAAGGCGCTGCGGTCGGAACTCATCGCCACGTTCTCCACCATGAAGGGACCAGGCGTCAGCAGCCGCGTGTTCCCACCCGCTGCGTCTACTGCATACAGGTGCGGCCAGTTGTCCGTTTCCGCCATGAAGACCAGCTTGTTATCGGCCATCCAGAACAGCGGTTCATTCTCTGCCAAATCCGGCCGTGAGCCGGCGAGGGTGTCCGGCGAGATCCAAACCTGATGGCCGTCGCCCGTCGCGGCCTCGGCCGTCCAGAAAGCAAACGGGTGCGGCTGCTGTACAAGGAAGTTCTCGGGCACGTCTCCGTGGCTCGGCTGCCGCAGGAACGCGATCGAACGGCCGCCGGGCGACCAGACCGGCTCTTGATCGTAGCTGGTCGATGGAGCCAGGTAGAGCAGAGGCTGCGCCGGTGACGTATAGACACCGATCAAGCTGTGATCGCCCCTCCCGGACACAAACGCAAGCCGTGTTCCGTCTGGAGACCAGACCGGCGTGTGATCCTTTCCGCGATCGAAGAAGAGCCGTTTCCCCTGCCCTACACTGCGCATTTCCCGTGGAAGCGGCACAGTCCAGATCTGACCATTCCTAATGTACGCCACCTGTCCGCCGGAGGAAAGGGCAGGATTGTCGCCCTCGGCAAGTTGGACCGGCGCACTTTCGGAGCCGCCGGTCGCAATCGACCAGATCGTGATTTTGGGCTCGGACGGATTGTCGTCCGGATCCGGAGCCAGATTGCCCGCGGCGGGCCAGTTCTCGTCGTGATCGCCACCACGGACATACAGCAGTTGCGATCCATCGGCGGAGAAGATGAGCTGCGTTAGTTCCTGTCCATCATCCTTCGTATAGTGCGTGAGCTGGCGTGGCGCGCCCTCGGTCACAACAGCAAACCAGATATTGCGGACACCGCGCCTGTTCTCCACCCAGGCGATCCGATCTCCTTTATCGGACGCGGCAAGCCCGCTGACATAGGAATAGCCAAGCAACTGCTCCATGGTAGGCGCCGACGCAGCAAAAGCCGATGGATAGAAAGCGCCAGACGCAACCACCGCGACGAGCATGACGAGCCAGAGCGCAAAGCAACGGGAAGGAAGACGGCATCTCATACGAGTACCCTAACGCAGAGAGCCGCTTCGATGCGCCCCTGGCTCGGAACTGCAACTGCTGCGTTGATCGGAAGCCCGAGTTGGGTTTAGGCACGTTTAGGCGACGAATTGCATGTTCTTCCTCGTTGAAGGGCTAAGCTGCCTTCGAGAGTTCGCCGTGCGGATCCAGAATGTATTTCTTCGCGGCGCCCTTGTCGAAATCGCGATAGCCATTCGGAGCTTCATCAAGAGTTACGACGGTTGCATTCACGATTTTCGCTATTGGCAATCGGTCGTGCAAAATTGCCTGCATCAGTTGGCGGTTATACCGCAATACCGGTGTCTGCCCTGTGAAAAAGCTGTGGCTCTTCGCCCAGCCGAGTCCCAGGCGCATTCGAAGATTGCCTTGTTGCGCCGCTTCATCCTTTGAGCCCGGGTCTTCCGTCACGTACAGCCCGGGTATGCCGATGGAACCGCCGGCGCGCGTAATGGTCATCAACGCATTCAGTACAGTCGCTGGAGCTTCCGTTGTATGCTGGCCGCCATGCCCGCGGGCCTCGAAGCCGACCGCATCAATTGAAGCATCCACCTCCGGCTCGCCGACGATCTGCGCGATCAGATCTTCCAGCTTGTCGCTCTTCGTTAAGTCGACTGGTTCAAACCCAACCTCCTTGGCGTGCTGCAATCGATCCTGATTCATATCGCCGATCATTATGACGGCCGCTCCCAAAATTTGCGCCGAAGCAGCGGCGGCCAATCCTACCGGACCCGCGCCCGCAACATACACGATCGATCCTACGCCGACACCCGCGTTGACTGCGCCATGAAAGCCGGTCGGCAGAATATCGGACAGCATCGTCAGATCACGGATCTTCGCACGAGCCTGTTCTTTGTCCGGAAATTTCAGCAGGTTGAAATCGGCATAAGGCACCATGACATATTCGGCTTGGCCGCCGACCCAACCTCCCATATCCACGTAACCGTACGCGCCTCCGGCACGCGCCGGGTTCACGTTCAGGCACACGCCAGACTTTTGCTCACGGCAGGTTCGGCATCGGCCGCAAGCCACATTGAACGGAACGGAAACAATGTCGCCGATATCGATAAATTCGACATCCTTACCTTTTTCGATCACTTCTCCAGTAATCTCATGCCCCAGTACTAACCCCAGTGGCGCTGTAGTCCGTCCCCGGACCATGTGTTGGTCGGATCCACAAATGTTAGTGGATAGGACTTTCAGAATGACTCCGTGTTCAATCTGTTTTCCCTTCGGGTTTTTCATTTTCGGGAAATCGATCTTTTGGACCTCAACTTTGCCGGGTCCCATATAAACCACGCCTCGGTTTGTTGCCATCGCGTGCTCCTTCCGCCGAGACTATATCAAGACCGAAGTCAGCAGTCAGGGCAAAAAAGCGTTCTTACTTTCCCAGTGCCGAAGGAAACCTTCCGCTTGCGGATGCCCGCTTTGCGATCCGCGGAAGCGTGTAAGCGCAACCTGGCCGGGATACCACTTATCTGGGTTCTGCGAAGCGTGAGCATAACAGGCAGCGCGCCGGAGTGACTCGACGGCTGCGTCTGAGATATCGACATATTCGGCAGGCGAGAACATCATGGTGTCTTCAAAGACTTCGTAGTAATACAACGCGGACTTCTTTCCACCGCGAAGCCAGGCATCCAGGACCAACAGGGAGAGAGCGCGGTGGTCGCGGTGTTGGTCAATAGGCCATTGCGCGAAAACGATGTCAGGCTTTTCGGAATCAAGTAAGTGGCGGAAGTCCTCATAGTGCGCGTTGTCCACAATTGACTGACCATCAATTTGACCAACGAATGCGGTGCGGGCCTTCAAAATCTCACAGGCCTTGCGAGCTTCCTCAGTGCGAACGGCTCCGCACCGGCCTGGGTCGCCGCCTTTGCAGAAGCCTTCGCCGCGGTTCATATAGAGCAGGACAACGTCATGGCCGAGACTCGTATAGCGCGCGATGGTACCGGCACAGCCGCATTCGGGGTCGCCCGGGTGCCCTCCAGTGACAACGATCTTGAAGTGGGGCGACGGAGGCGAAGAAGCGCGCTCTTCGCCAAGCGCAGTCAACAGCGGAACTGACGCGGCCGAGCTGACAAGAATACGACGGGAGATGGTCACGAAAGTGGATTCTAGCCCACTATAATATCCCTTATTCACCTATTCACCAGCAAGCGACATGCGCCATCTTAATGGCTGC
Organism: Bryobacteraceae bacterium; assembly: GCA_036272835.1. Classification (GTDB taxonomy): domain Bacteria; phylum Acidobacteriota; class Terriglobia; order Bryobacterales; family Bryobacteraceae; genus Bog-105. Next base: position 84,368 of record DATAXY010000001.1, on the reverse strand, counting down.
GTTATTTGTTTCTTCGCCGTGGGGGAACACGCCTTTCCAGGACGACTTTTCATCCTCATGGATGGGCAAATCGATTGCGACACAAGCGCGAGTAGGGTAATCAGGATTAGCAGTTTGCCCGGTATAAATAGGCGGACGCGCGGCTGGGCAACTTCGTGCGTGTGCAGAGCCGTGCGTGTCATGCGGGAACGAATTAATTCACCGCGGTAATCGCAAGCGGCCCCGATACGATCGTTCCGGTGCTGCCTTTGCGGTCAACCACGTAGTACAAGATCCGCCCGGAGACGGCCGGTATCTTGATTTGACAGCCGGTGCTACATGGTGTCCAGCTTTGTGGCTCGCTGAGCCATGCATAGGGATCAGAGTTTGCCACGGCGGTCGAGCACTGCTCCCGGCGGGTGGAACAGTACAGATTTGCGCCGTAGCCGAAGCGGACGCGGACGGATGTACCGGCCTGGCCGCCGAGACTTAGCGGAATCATCACGAAGTTATTGCGCGCGATGGAATCCGGATTGGGCCAAGGCGGCAACTTCACGCCGAATACATCGCCGCGGACCCCATTGCCCCATTTCACGGCGGACACACCCCAATCACCTGTAGCGAGGGCGTGGATATTCGCGTAATTATCCGTGCGGCCCGGGCCGTCGAGCAGATTGGTTAGCTTGCGCCAACGAAGAGCAAACGGATCGGCTCGATCGATCTCGTACTGAAGATACGCGCCGGCATGCGGCCCGGCGGTCGCCAGGCACGGAGCGTAGATTGTACCGTCATTGCTGCATGTGCCCGAAAGACTCGCTTCCGGAACGCTGACGTATTCATTTCCTTGCTGCGAGCCTGTGACGCACTCTCCGGCGAAATCGGCAATACAGTAGCTCCAAGGGGTCGCATCGGAGATGGCCGAGCCCGGGCCGCTAATGTCCGTTAACAGGTGGTAGCCTGCAAACGCGACCATCTGTCTCAGCTTACGCTTGGGCGTCACGTCCCAACCGGTGAGCGATAGGATGGGTCCCGTTGGGCTCGCGAGCGGTAACGTGATCTGATAAACGTGCTGGGTTCCCGCGATGGGCGTTAGGTTCTGGTTCCAGAGGTACTGCCCTCCGCCGCCAGCTCCACCGAGCGGACGCCCGTCGAGCCCCCAGCCAGATTCGCGCGGAGGGGCTGCGAATGTCAATCCACCGGGATGGCTCTGTATCTGGTTGAGAGTTAGACCGCTGTTATTCCCCGCGAACGGATAGACGTCGTTGACGCCATAGCTGAAGCCCTGGCCAATTACATTTGGGAAGATACCACTCCGGACGCCATAACCTGCGCCATAACCACCCACATCGTTCGGGAAACTCCAACTATAGGGCTCAAACTGAATGGAATTTCCGCCCCCACTGATCCAGCCGATGGTGTGCGCGGTGTACAGATTGGGGTTGTCGATGATGCTTGCGGAAGCCGGTGCATAGATCGGGGAAATGTAAGTGCCGACGCTACATGTCATAGGAGGCCACATAATTGGCGTCCAACCGGACGAGTGGGCTTCCGCGCTTACACCCGTTCCCCGGCACGCAAACGGATTCATATTGCGCGCCAGCACCAGATCGATGGTTCCGTTCGCCAGTATCGTTTTCTTAGCGATCAGAAACTTCTCGTCTCCTACGCCTTGTGCGGCATCTTGCAGGTAATCGCCTTCCGTCATCGCCTGTAGAAAAGACCAACAATTCGTTGTCGTTCCGTCTCCGCCGCAGGAAGACGCATTGTGCGCCCAGGGGCCGGGACGAGACCCTACTGGCAATGCGCCGAGGGTTTTCAGATCTTGTGCCGCCGGTGACTTTGCAAGAGGCTCGTTGTCCACATTGATGTGAATGCAGTTTTGTCCAGTCGCCCCTTGCGCGATCCATGCGGGATTAGAAACGCCTAGCTGTTCGCATGTCTGGGAGTCTAAGAATGCGCTCGACAAAGCGGTGGAACCGCCATTGTTATAGATTTGAGTTATGTTCAAGTCCCACCGCTCCGCGCCGGCAACGCCGGGGCTATTCAACGGTGACTGGGCGCCCATCAATGCATACTGCGGGGTGTCAATATATTCATTGCCGTGCGAGCCTAGCCAACGTATCGGGTAAGTGTCCCAATCGTTTCGGCATCGGATGACTTGAGCCGGGCCAGCGGGTTGGCTTATGTCAAGTGTGCAGAACCAGGCCATTGCCCCCTGAGAAGGCCGGAGCATGAATTCAAACAGCGGATAGGACACACTTTGAAACGCCGGAGCGCCAAAATATGTCAGGTCGATCTGCGGGAAAGCCTCATGTATCTCAGTAGCGACGTCCTGCCCGGCTTGCGAAAGCGTGGAACAGACCAATGCGGGATTGTCGGTCCCAGCGTTGTAGCCGTCGTTCCAGGCCTTGAATCGTCCGTTCACTGGGTCGGAGGCGTTGTAGACACATTGCTGAACGGTGTTGTTCGAACTGTTATAAGCGTAGAGCGTGGTTGGATTTGATGAATCGATGTATACGGCCAAATTGGCCAGGTTCGATAGCTTTCTTGCTTCTCCAGTCGAGGGCGCGACGAAGTAGAGGTGCTGGTTCCCCCATTCGGAATTGAAGGTGCAGATGTAACCGGGAAGCGGAGCGATAGGCGTCGCGCCATCGGCAGCGTATGTAGCTGTTACCGTGTTGCTGGAGCAGTACGGCGATTCGGCCGCCTGGTCGTCGGTAAAGAAGGAGGCGGAACTTGCCCAATCGCTAGTGGAGGAGTCGAGACTTATGGTTCCAACACCGGTCTTTTTCCAGAGTTTGAAACCAAAATTCGGTAACTCATAGAAGCTTGTTCCAGCAGCCGTTCCGGAGGCGTGCGCCGCAGCGAAGGCGCCGCAATTCGAGAATGTATTTGCCACAAGTGTGTTACAGGAAAGGTTTTCATTTCCCACCGTAATGCTGTAAGGCCCCCATAGGCTCGGAAAGAAGCCGTTGGCTGCATTTACTGTAAAGCTCGTGTCGCCTGCGTTCACTGGAGATGAGAGCGCCGTGAAGGCGCTGGTCCAACTAGAAAGGTTTTGTTGGATGGTTAGCGTGGTCTCGTTTACTATTGATGCAATCGTGCAGAGATTCTGTGGGCATGTGGGATCTGAACCGGAAATTAATATCTTTGTTCCCGGAGTTAGCGAGGTTACCGGGAAGTAATTATTATAACCGTTACCTGAATTCGCACCCCAAGTTACCGTGCTGCCGCTAACGGATGCGAGGGTCCCGCCGAAATTGTTCATGATCATATCGGGCCGGACCGGGGCATTGCCCCACCCGCCAAACAGAGGCTCGGGCCAGACCGACGGGCCGCTAGTATCGGCGGCCGTGTTTTGCGGTAGGACTAAGTCGATCGAAGAACCGACACAGGTCTGGCCATAATCGGCCGAGATGCATACACTCACCGTTCTATCCGCCGACGCCGCCTGATTCCCGGTGCCCACCACATGAAACCGAATGTCATCAACAAGGTTCCAGGTATCCGGTGTATAGCCGGGTCGATAGAAGGAATTACGCCCCCAAAGAAAGATGGCGCTAGTCGGGCCGCCTGGTCCGTTGTAAGACGCGAAGCTGCCATCGGCAGCGCCCCCTAAATTAGATATGTTTTGCCAGGCACCGGCCAAATCGGACACTTTCGAAATCGGGATATTATTCTCCAGGTTGCCTTCGTCGCCAGGGCTGGTCCATCGTCTAAGAAGGACTCCCGTTTGAGGATCGATATAATTCGTGGTTAAATCGGAAAAATTGATGGTCGGCCAAGCCCATCCGCCCCACTCGTTCGGGTCGTAAGCGACTGGATCGGGCGCCGCATTGCCCAGGACCACGTTGGCGGTGGTAAATGTTCCGGTCCCTATCCACGATCCATTGCCACAGCTAATCTGGTAGTAATGAGTTGTGCTTGCCTGGAGCGCGCGTGAATATGAATTGCCATCTACGGCGTCGCCGGTCCCGCGCAATCCCACCACGATAGTCCGGTCAGCGCCATTGACAAAGTTCCCTGCCCTGGTGTCTAAGTTCGCGCCAGGAAACAAGGTTGGGTCCACATCATGAACGACATTCAGAAACGCGCCGGTAAATTGGTTAGTAGCCAGATTGTCGCTGACCGCAACGGAGCAGGCATTCGCGTCGGGCGCTGTGTATTGAAGAATAACCTGCGTGGCCGTAACTCCGAGAAGGGTCACGGGCATTTGTTGCGGTGGCGAGCTTGGCGGCTGCGTGGCGATTTCCTGGCCCACGACGGCGAACGCACCTGGATTGCTCTGGTTGTTGTACTCCGTTTGAATCCAGCTCGCAGTCGACGTCTGACTAGTAACCCGCACTTCATCCAGTTCTCCCGCGAATGCCGCGGAATAGTAAGTGCTTTCGCGGCCTAGTAATAGATCATTTGTGTTGGAGGGAACGGCACTGGCGGTGGTTCCCTTCGTGTTGGTTGAGACTGGCACGCCGTTTATGTACAAAGTGATAGCGCCATTGTTGAATACGGATACCACGTAATACCAGACGCCCGGCGTAATTCCAAACCCGTTCGTAAAGGTTCCCGTTGTGTTCGCAGTGCGCACGGACATAAACCAATCGGAGTTCGTTGAAAAATAGCCCCCGGACAAGCTGAGCACCCATCCGACGCCACTGGGGTCGTTCAATTTCCCAGCTATATTTTCAAAGTCCGATAGGCTGGCGAAATTTACCCAAGCCGAAAACATCACTGAACCGGCATTGTTCAAGGCGCTATAGGAGCCTAGGTCGATAAAGTCGGCTCCCGCGGCGAATTTCAACCCGGAACCTAACATGCCAGCAGCGGTCATGGACTGAGTTTGCCTAACAGCGGCTCCATTGCCCGTGTTGCTCGACGGATTTGCGGAGTTTAAGACGGAAGTGCTCGCAGCGTTGTCTTCCATGTGATAAACGCCCAGGTAGTTGGACCAGACCTCCAACGGATCGGCCGCCGATACAATCACGGTGGCAGCGCCGTACGCGAGGTAAAAGACGGTATCGGTGGTGGGGCTTAGAGTTGGGTACTGAACGACCGCTGTCAGAGCGCCGGCGGTTCCGTTATAAGAAACAATTTCGAAAGGCAGCAGCTTTGTAAGGGCAGAGTCGCCGAAAAACGCGATGTCGGCACCGGTCGAGGATTGAACATGCCCGCCATGTGCCACCGTCTTAAGAGTAGGATCGGAATAAGTGACGTAAATAGGGAAATTGGTCTGAATCGAATTTGCAACTAGAGTATGAGCAACCGTGATCGCGCGATTATACGAGTAAGTTTGGCCTTCGCCACTCAGCGCTGACAGGCCGAGGACGATCAACCCGAGTATGATGTGTCGCATGACTTATCGGTTAAAAGCTCTGTAGCGGCAATCGCATCCAGGTATTGGTCGCGACGCAGACGTAGTAATACGTTGTATTGTAAGAAAATTGCCCCGCCGAACAAGCAGCGCTCGACGATGAAGGCGGCGTGATTACATGCAAGCTGACAAGGGACGGGTCAACGGCGACGGTGGACGTCCCGGCGTTTTCCGAGACAATGATGCCGGGACCCCCTAGCAGGTTCTTTGTGGAGATCATAGCGCGGAAGTCGGTGCCGCCGGTTGCATCGAATGCGCCGCCTGTCGACGACCACGTATATAGGGGAATCGAGTTAGATGGGAACGCTGTTACGCCAGGGGCGTAAGTGCAGCCGCTACAAGTGAGGGTCGCCACGCTGCCGGCCGTTAGGTTACCTCCGCCGTCTATGTACAGAAATACGAGACCGGAATTACTCCCGGAGATGGATACAGTGCCCGGGAACTTGAAGCTGTAAGTGGTGTTTCCGATTCTTACGTTGCACGGGGTGGCGCTGCTGCAGCCGGCGCCTATCGTCAACGTGCCATTAGCCAGCGTGGTCGCCAGGTCGCCCAATTGAGACGCCATCGAAGCGCCGGAGCTTCCGGAACCGGAGGACCCGGAACCCGAACCACTGGAAGACATCAGTGTCCAGGTATTTGTGGCGGTGCAGCCAAAGAGGTTGGCGCCCGGGCTCGTGGCGCTATCAAAGAATAATTGGCCGGTTACGCAGCTAGCGGGCAATATGGTCCCGACCACGGCGGGGGTGGTAGAGGGTTTGCTGGAAAAGTCGACGCTCTTGCTCTGCGTCCGAAGGTCGACCATCGTCTGGCCGAACGCTTGCCCTGCAAGGGTGAACAGCAGGACCATAGCTAATCGATTAAGCATGTCTGTTTGAGGAACCTCGGCTCTAGAGATACCAAATAAAACGTCCGAACAGTGCTGGCAAAACCAGCGGAAATCGATGAAAGTAAAGAAGCAAGGTTTTTTTGGATAATCGGTGACAGGTAGCGCCGCACATATGACTCCGGTTCTTTTGATGGTACGCGCGCTCGATGCAGGAGGCACGGAGAGACAGTTGATGGAGATCGCACGCGCGCTCGATCGCACGCGTTTCCAGGTGCACGTAGGGTGTTTTCACAGAGGCATGAGAGCCGACGAACTGGAATCCGCGGGGATCCCCATTTTGCAACTCCCCGTCCGTTCTTTCCTGAAACCGGGCGCTCTGCTGGGAGCATGGCGGATGATTCGCTACATCCACCAGCATAAGATCAAGATGGTCCATACATTCGACTATCCGTTAAATTGCTTTGGAGTACCGGTGGCGCTGATTGCGCGAACTCCGGCTATACTCTCCAGCCAGCGTGCGCATCGCCACCTGACGCCGAGGCTGTATTGGACAATTCTACGGATTACCGACCGCCTAGTGAAGGGTATCGTCGTGAACTCGGACTCGGTCCGTCGGGAGATGGTAGCGCGCGAACGTGTTCCCGCCTCACTCCTGCATCTCTGCCATAACGGGATCGATACCAACCGGTTTCATCCAGCGGGCCGAAAGCGCATGCCCGCGCTGGCCGGCGCAGAGCTGGTCGTAGGGACGGTGTGCGTCTTGCGGCCGGAGAAAGGACTGTCCACCCTGCTCAATGGCTTCGCGAAGCTTGTGAAGCAGTATTCCGGCGCACGGCTGGTGATCGTAGGAAGCGGGCCGGAACTTGAGGGGCTACAACTCCTCGCGCGAGAACTTGCGATCGAGGATACGGTTTGGTTCGAGCCCGCGACGGCCGAGGTGCCGGACTGGCTGCGATCTATCGACATTTTCGTATTGCCGTCGCTGTCAGAGGCTTTATCGAATGCGCTGATGGAGGCCATGGCTTGCGGTTGCGCTTGCATTGCTTCCCGCACGGGCGGCAATCCGGAGCTCATTGGAGAAGATGATACGGGACTGCTGTTTGAGCCGGGGAATGCTGGCGAACTGGCTGAAAAGCTGGCCTTGCTCGCCGACGACCAAGTCTTGCGGGAGCGCTTGGCGGAAGCCGCGGCTGCAAAAATTCAAAGCCAATTCTCATTGGCAGCCTCCGTAGGTCGCATGCAGGAGATCTACGAAAAAGTCCTCGCGAACTCGACCCACTAAGCTGAAGAGGGACGAAAAACAAAACGGATGATGGCGGAAGCGGACAAACAGCACGTTGCAGTGCTTGGTTTGGGATATGTAGGCTGCGTTTCGGCGGCATGTCTGGCGCAGTTAGGGCACCGGGTTACGGGAATCGATCGCGATGTTCACAAGGTGAATAGTGTGCTGGAGGGCGACGCGCCGTTCTATGAGCCCGGGCTGAAAGAGTTGGTTCAGGGCAATGTGGCAGCCGGACGTTTGTCGGCGAGTAGTTCCATTGACGCTCTGGCCGATGCCGATGTCGCGTTGGTCTGCGTTGGCACGCCTTCTGAGAAGAACGGTAACTTAGGCCTGACTCAACTGCAGCGTGTCACGCAGGAGGTCTCGGCGACCGTTCCGGCGCGGAAAAAGCCGCTGGTGCTGGCCATCCGCAGCACGGTCTTTCCGGGGACCTGCGAGGAGGTCGTGATGCCGGAGTTTGCCGGCTACGATTCGGTGTCTGTCGTTTCCAATCCGGAATTCTTGCGCGAAGGCACGGCCGTTAAGGATTTCATGGAGCCGTCGCTGGTGGTCATTGGCGGCGACAGCGCAGCCGCGGTCGAGCGGGTTGCTGCGCTCTATGCTCCGCTCCAAACGCCGCCTCGCCTGGTTTCGCTCCGCACGGCGGAAATGATCAAGTACGGCTGCAATGCGTTTCACGCATTGAAGATCTCGTTTGCAAACGAACTGGGCGCGCTTAGCGCGATTCACCAAACAGACCCCAGCGAAGTGCTGGCAACCCTTTGCGAGGACACCAAGCTCAACATCTCGAAGGCCTACCTGAGACCCGGCTTCGCATTTGGCGGTTCCTGCCTTCCCAAAGACCTCCGTGCGCTTACTTACCGGGCCAACCGGCTGGACCTCTGTTTGCCGTTACTCGAATCCGTACTCGCCAGCAACTTGGAACACCTGCAGCGGGCGGTGAGCGTGCTGCTGGAATTGCCAGCGAAACGATTAGGCGTGATTGGCCTTGCCTTTAAAGAGAACACCGACGATTTGCGGGAGAGCCCAGTGGTTTCCATCCTGGAACAGTTGGTGGGCAAGGGGCGGGAGGTGCGCGTTTTCGATCCGCATATCCAGATGGACGCAATCTACGGCAGCAACCGGAACTTCGTGCTGCAACAGATTCCTCACATTGGCAGGTTACTTGACGCTTCGCTCGACCAGACTCTCGAGTGGGCCGATCACCTGGTGATCGCCCAGAGGCCTTCGCCTGAAATGGCCGCGCGCCTTGCGGGCACCGGCTTGCCGACGACCGACCTGGTTGCGAGCACGCTCCATTACCTGAGACGCCCGGGGAGCTGAAGGCCATACGAGGAAAACGCGGGTTCGTAACGAAACCGTTCCGGCCTCGTAACAATCTATGGGTAGCGGCCCCGATCCGCCCCATTCTTGGAAATACTTCCAGTTACACGTGAAACAACAGGATAAACAGGCATTTTTCAGCGCTTGGAAGGAGCGCATGCAGGCTCTGAAGAATGTGCCTCCGGTACTTCGCATTGTTTGGGATTCAGGCCCCTCGGTGGTCGGAGGGGGACTGCTTTGCCGGGTGCTGGTTTCGTTCATTCCGGTAAGCGCCGCGAAGGTGTCGGGCATGATCGTCGACCAGGTGAACGGCATCTCAAAGCACCAGATTCCGCTGACGAATTATCTCTGGTGGCTGGCCGCTACGGAATTCGGTCTGATGCTCCTGGGCGGAGGGCTTAACCGCTTAATCGAATACTATGATTCGGTATTGGCCGACCGGTATACGCGCTACGTCAGTATTCAAACGATGGAGCACGCTTCACAACTCGACCTGCAGACCTATGAAGATCCGGTATACTACGACCGCCTGGAGCGCGCGCGCGTGCAGGCCACCGACCGGCTGGGCATGATTCAGTCCATTGGCCGCCTGTTTCAACAGACCATCACTACAATAGTGCTCTCCGTAGCGATTGTGCTGTATTCGCCGTGGTTACTGTTGCTGTTAGTCGGCTGCCTGCTGCCAGCCTTCCTGGGTGAGAGTCATTTCGCATTTCTGGGCTATGCAAAGAACTTTCGCCAAACGCCCGTGAAGCGTCAACTCGATTATCTGCGTCAAGTGGGCGGCAGCAAGGAAGCCGCAAAGGAACTGAAACTATTCGGGCTCAGCCGCTACTTCACCGATCGCTTTACGACACTGTCGAATGGCATTCTTGACGAAAACCTGGCGCTATCCAAAAGACGTCTGATAGCAGGAGCGTTTCTTTCCGTGCTGAGCACCGCCGGATATTACGGATCGTATTTATGGGTGATCATTCAAACGGTTTATGGACGCATCAGCATTGGCACCATGACATATTTGGCGGCGAACATCATGAATGCGTCAACCCAAATTTCCCAGATCTTCTCAACGCTTTCGAGCGTTGCCGACCAAGCGTTGTTCCTGACGGATCTGCTGGCGTTTTACGAGATGCGTCCGGCGGTGGTGTCGAAGCCGAACGCGCTTCCCGCGCCGCGGCCGATCCGTCAAGGCTTCGAATTTCGAAATGTGTCTTTCCAGTATCCAGGGACGGAGCGGCTGGTTCTGAAGGGCTTGAACTTTAGTCTGGAACCGGGCGAGCGCATCGCTCTGATCGGCCAAAATGGCCAAGGCAAGACCACGATTGTGAAACTGATGGCTCGTCTTTATGACCCAACGGGCGGCCAGATTCTGCTGGACGGCGTGGACTTGCGTGAGTATGAAATTGAAGACGTCTGCCGCGAGATCGGAGTTATTTTCCAGGATTTCATGCGGTATGAGATGACGGCCGAGGAAAATATCGGTGTCGGGCGTATCGAGTCCCTGGATGATTACGACTTGATTCGTTCAGCGGCCGAGAAGAGTCTTGCCGACGGGGTAATCGAGCGGCTCCCGCAGGGCTATGAACAGATGCTAGGCCGGCGGTTCGAGGGTGGAGTGGACCTCTCCGGCGGCGAGTGGCAGAAAATTGCGCTCGCTCGGGCTTATCTCCGCGACGCGCAGGTGCTGATTCTGGATGAGCCCACGGCCGCGCTGGACGCGCGCGCGGAATACGAGGTGTTCGAACGCTTTAATGAGCTGACCCAAGGCAAATTGGCGCTTTTCATTTCGCACCGCTTTTCGACGGTCCGGATGGCGCAACGGATCATCGTGCTCGAGAACGGCTCTATCGCGGAAGAGGGCAATCACGAACAATTGATGGCGCTCGGCAGGCGCTACGCGGAAATGTTCGAACTGCAGGCGGCGAGTTACCGATGATCCCCTCGCGCCAGCCTTTTGAAGATCCTTTGAACGATGCCGAAAAGGACGCTTTGCGCCTTGAAGCGGCGAAGTCGATCCGCTCCTGCTCTTATTTGCCAGGCAAGCGCTCTTCGCGGTTTCCACGCGCCATCTTCAACCAGAGCGCACAGCGCATTTCCAAGCTGGAGCAGGAACTCTATCGACTGAAAGCAACTGAGCCTTCGGACGATCTGAGGTGGCTGTACGACAATCTGCGGCTGGTGCGAACCGACGTCAGCGATCTCCACGACGCGATTAAAATTCTGGCCCGCCTTCCGCAGTGCCGCGGCGAACGCGACCAACCGGTCCCGCGCTGCATTTTTCTGGCTCGGGGTCTTTTAAAGGCCACTCAGAATCGATTGACAGAGGCCGCGTTTGCCTATTTCGTGGAGTCTGTTGAGTCGATAGAGGCGCTGCGGTTGAGCGAGTTAACCGGCCTCATCCCGGCATTGAAGCTGGTGCTGATGGGCGCGGTTGCCACTGACGGGTGGGCAGCTTTCGAAGCGTTTCAAAAGGAGGGTGTGGATGCGGCTTCATTCAACATCGGCCGCATCATTATCAGCCTCCGATTCATTGGAGAAATCGATTGGAAGGAGACCATCGAAAGTCTTTCCGTAATCGATCGTGTTCTGCGCCGTGACCCCTCCGGTGTATATCCGCGCATGGATTTCGAGAGCCGCGAAGCATATCGAAAAGCTGTTGCGAAGCTGGCGGCTCGTTCGGATGTATCGGAAGCAGAAGTGGCGCGCATCGCGGTCGACATGGCCCAATCGGCAAAGGCGGATACCATCGAACCGGATGCGCTACGCGCGCGATTCCACCATGTCGGCTACTATCTAGTCGACCCGGACGGCGCCAGGGATCTCCATGCGCGAATCGGATACAGGGCTCCATTGTCGGTGAAATTCGAGAATCTGTTTCGCAACAATCCGGATGAGTTCTATATCATCGGCATCGAGTTTCTTTCTCTTATTGCCGTAGCGCTGCTGATCATGAGCATCGTCCAACATCACGAAGCTCCGGGACTCATCGCGGGGGCGCTGTTACTTATCCTGCCCGCAACGCAAGCCGCGGTGGAGGTGATGAATAACCTGGTAACCGCGGTGCTGACGCCGCACGCTTTGCCTAAGATTGACTTCTCTGAACACGTGGACCCCGACTGCGCCACCATGGTAGCCGTTCCCACGCTGTTGCTTAATGAGAAACAGATCCGTCAACTCGTCGATGATATTGAAGTTCGATATCTGGCCAATCGGGATCGTAACATCTGTTACGCCTTATTGACCGATCTGCCGGACTCTGCCGAGCCGGCCGAGGAGCGCGATACGCGCGTCGATCTGGCAATTCGGCTAATTGAGGGGCTGAACAACAAATACGCTAAGGAGCCGTACGGCGGGTTTTATCTTTTCCATCGCCACCGTGTTTACAACCCGCGCGAAGGCGCCTGGATGGGCTTCGAACGCAAGCGCGGCAAATTATTGGACCTGAACCAATATCTTAGGGGCGCGTTCGACCCGTTCCCGGTGAAGTCCGGCGACTTATCGCGCCTGCCTCCTATTCGCTACGTCCTGACGCTCGATTCCGACACGCAACTGCCGCGAGGTTCTGCGCAGAAGTTGATTGGGGCCATGGCCCATCCGTTGAATCGGCCACTAATCGACCCTGAGTTGAACATCGTTACGGCGGGATACGGGATACTTCAGCCGCGTGTGGGTATCAGCGTCCAATCGGCCAGCCGCTCCCGGCTCGCGAGCATCTATTCGGGGCAGACAGGCTTCGATATTTATTCCCGGGCCGTTTCCGACGTTTACCAGGATCTATACGGCGAAGGCATTTTCACCGGCAAAGGCATCTATGATGTGGACGCGTTGAGGCAGGTTCTGGAACATCGGTTCCCGCGCAACTCGCTGCTGAGTCACGATCTGATTGAGGGCGCCTATTCGCGTGCCGGCCTCGCCTCCGATGTTGAAGTGATTGACGATTATCCATCGCATTACAGCGCCTACAACCGGCGACGGCATCGCTGGCTTCGGGGTGACTGGCAGATTGTGCGCTGGATCTTCAACACGGTGCCCGACGAGTCCAGGAGACCAGTCGTCAATCCCATCTCGCTGGTATCCCGCTGGAAAATCATGGACAATCTGCGGCGCAGCCTGATCGAGCCCGCCACATTTCTGCTGCTGATAGCGGGCTGGTTCTTCTTGCCCGCGAGCCCGCGGTTCTGGACACTGGTTACCCTGGCCCTGCTCTTTCTGCCGATCTATTTTCGCTTGATTTTTTCGGTCATTCGATCGGCATTTACGCGTTCGAAGCAGACGTTCCGGGAATCCTTCATCGACTTCTTAACATCGCACATCAGCATTCTGCTGAATATCGCCTTCTTATCCCATCAGGCCTTGGTCGCGATGGACGCGATCGTTCGTACCATTGTGCGCAGCTATTTCACTCATAGCCGATTACTCGAGTGGGAGACCGCCACCGAAGCCGAGCTCGGCATGCGTAAGCGCACTCCTGTGGACATCTATCTGGACTGGGTACCGGCCCTGGCGGTGCTGCTGGGATTAGCTCTGATTCTGCGGCCCGGCGCCGCGCCCTACGCATTGCCCTTCATCATTGCTTGGGCCTGCTCTCCACTGCTCTCAAAATGGTTGAACCGGTCTCCTCATTCAGAAGAGCAGGAACTGGGCCGGAGCGATCGGCTGTTCCTTCGCCAAACGGCTCTGCGCACCTGGCGTTACTTCGCAAATTTTAGCAATGAAGGCAATCATTGGCTGATTCCCGACAATGTGCAGGAGGATCCGCATAAGGGTGCCGAGCGCATTTCGCCGACAAACCTCGGTTTCCTGCTGAACGCGCGCCAAGCCGCGGTCGAGTTCGGCTATCTAACGGTCACGGAGTTTGTCGTCCAAACGGAGGCGTCTTTGGCGACCATGGCGCAACTCCGGCGGCAGTTCGGGCACTTTCTAAACTGGTACGACAACATCTCCCTGGAGCCGCTCGAGCCTCAATTCATCTCCAGTGTCGATAGCGGGAATCTGGCGGCATCCCTGTGGACCCTTAAGCAGGGGTGTATTGATCTGCTGCACGAGCCCATCATTCGGAAGAACGCCTTGGAGGGGCTCGCCGATCATTTTCGTCTGGCGGGGCGCGCGAACAGTTTTCCAGCTTGGGACGGACGGCGGACCGACGAAGCGGCATGGCTGCCGCGCATTCTGAATCTGTCAATCGAAGTGGGGAACAGTTGGTGGCCGGGCGAAATCGAAACGCGGATCGAGGCGCTGCGTTATGAAGCGCAGGCGTACCTGCCGTGGCTTCTGCCGGAGTATGAACCGTTGCGCAAGCTGCCGGCTGCCGTCTTTTCCCTGCCCGCGAAGCCGCTGACATTCGAAACGGCCGGCAATTATTATCGGGAGGTCGCGAGCCGATTAGCCGCTATGACTGTTACGGCCGGTATTCCGTCCGAAGTGTTGTCGCTCATGTCTCGTTTGCGCGAGGAGCTAACCGAGTGCCGCGAACGCGCTAATGCAGTGGCGATTCGATTGCGAAGCATCGCGGAGCGATCGGATCGGCTGATTCGCGAGATGGATTTCAAATCGGTTTTCGACAAGCGGCGCAAACTATTGTCCATTGGTTATCAGGTAGACTCCGGCCAGCTCAGCAAATCCTGCTACGATTTACTCGGCTCGGAAGCGCGCATCGCGACGTTCATTGCCGTTGCCAAAGGCGACGTGCCAGAGGAAAACTGGTTCCGTCTCGGACGGCAGCATACACGGTGCGAGAACGAGTACGTCCTGATCTCCTGGACCGGGACGATGTTTGAGTATTTGATGGCGGCGATCTGGATGAAATCGCACCCCGACACGCTGCTCGACCGCGCGGTCCGCTCCGCTGTTCGCGCGCAACAGGCCTACGCCACAAATCGAAGAGTCCCGTGGGGCATCTCGGAGGCAGCATTCAGCGAGCGTGACGCCGATGGCAACTACCAATACGCGGCCTTCGGCGTGCCCTGCCTGGCTCTTAGCGTCGCGCGCCGCGGCACGCTGGTCATCTCGCCCTACTCCAGTTGCCTGGCCCTACAGGTCGATCCGATCACCGCTGTTGAGAATTTGCGCCGCATGGCGAAAAAGAAGTGGCTGGGCAAATATGGCTTTTATGAATCGGCCGACTATACCAAAGGCTTGGACAACCGGTTCCTGGCCCCCAAATGCGAACTTGTCCGCTGTTGGATGGCGCACCATCAAGGCATGAGTCTGACTGCGTTGTCGAATGTGTTTCACAACAACGCGTTTCAGCGGTGGTTCCATGCCGAACCATTAGTGCAGGCCAGCGAGTTGATCCTGCAGGAGCGTCCATTACGAGTGCGGCCTATCACCGATTCGCAGCCGCGCCTAGTGCTGCCCTTCGCCAAGCGAGCAACAGGCCGCAGACCCCAATCGGCAGCGAAAGTCCAAAGCGCATGACCCAAGTACGCCCAGGACCGATGGAACCGCTCAGAATTTTCGTGTTTGCTCAGCATGGGTAAATGGTTTAAAATCGGTTAATTCCTCAGATGAACTCATATATGGTTGCGCCGGGGATACGCTTTAACGATTACCTGTTTACCGAACCGAAGCAGCTTTGCGAATGGGAGCGGCCGAGGTACGCTGGAATCCTGGCGATTCTGGTGAGAGACCCCAATTGGGCACCTAGGCCATTTGAGGCCCTGTTTTTTGGGGAATTTGGTAATAATTCCCAAGAAGTTCTTCTCCCGAACGGGCAGATGCGGTTGAGCGGAGCGGCCGCTACTGGGGGTTTGTGGGTGTCTGTGCTGCCCGCGCCGTTTTCGACAACCAATCATCGGCTGGAGATTCTCAAGCAACTCGCGTGGGCCTATAACCCTGTGTGGCAGACGAAAGGCAGTGCCACCGCCCCGAGCGAGCTGGCGCGTAAGCTGGAAGAACTGGAAAAGAAACATGAGGAACAGACCACGCAAGTGCGCCTGCTCCTCGCAAGTGTGAACAAGTTTTTCGAGCCGCAACCAGAACCGCCCCGCCGCCAGATTGGTTTTCTGCCCCAACCTGTCACGGCAGGCTAGTAGGGGTCTACTGGAAGCGGAAAGCGGCCGATACCCGCGCGTAATACTCGAGATCGCCGGTGAACTCCGGGGCGCCTGCTCCAAAAGCAAGGGGCAGAGCTGCGCGCAATGCAGTATAGGTCCCGTTGGTAGCCACGATATCTTCTGAAACGGCAATTGGGTCACCAATCTGCTTACCTGCGGCGGTTGCAAGAGCTTCCGCTTTCATACGGGCATCCTTTCCGGCGGCCTCGACTGCGGATCTTCGCGCCGCAGCTTCGTCGGCCGGGAGAAAGGCGAAGGGGCCAAGTATGTTCGCTCCCGCTCTTGTGACGGCGTCCGCTATCTCTCCCACACGCGCCGTTTCCCGTACGTTGATACGAAGCATGTTACTGGCCTGATACGAGCCGAACTGGACCTCGGGTTGAATGCCGCCGACGGAAGGGTAAGGAGAAAATCCTCCCTGCGCGATCTGCGGCATCCCGGCAAAGGGAGGCAGAGACTGCATACCCGGCGCGTACAGATTCCGGACTCTGACCGAAATAGCCTCTACGTCCGCTTGCTGAACTCCCAATGCGCCGATGGCCTGCGTCACCTGCGTGGCCTTCGCATAGTTGTCGCGGAGCGCCTGGGCCACAGTCGGCGCACTGGCGGTCACCTCGATCAGAAATTCCGCCCTTTCGGGTAGAACTCTGCGGACGGCTTCTCCGGTTACCGTCACTCCCTCTATTTGTGTTTCCGTTTTAAATCCGTGAGATGGCATATCCTTAGTGTCCTTTCCTGAAGTGTCTTCTGATTGAGACTCACGCCGGTCGTTTTGAGCGGCCGGTTCGGCTTGGGGCTGGGTGCCGGAACGAGCCGGAGGAGACCCTCCGGCATGCCCGCGCTTCTTTTCTGCCATGTTCCCCTACCTCGTCTCCAGTCCTTAATACCCCCACGGAGAAATGCCGGATGTTTGGAATGGGCGTGCGCCGAACTGCGATTGGAGAGGATTGCCCTGTCCGAACTGCTGACCGCCGAATGGCCCGCCTTGCCCTATCCAGCTCTGAGGAGCGAGCTGAGAGCCGATCTGCCCGTAAGGTGAACCCATCTGTCCAAAGGGTGAACCAGTCTGCTGTCCGTACTGCGAACCGCTCTGACCAAAGGGTGAACCGAACTGCTGTCCGTACTGCGAACCGCTCTGGCCAAAAGGCGACCCAAACTGCTGTCCGTACTGCGAAGGCGCCTGACCAAAGGGCGAACCGGTCTGTTGTCCATACGGCGAACCGCCCTGGCCGTACATCGAATTCGGCTGGTATCCGAATTGCGAACCAAACTGCGACCCCGTCGAATGGATCGCGGCCGCCAGAATCGGATTCAGTTGCGGGTTTTGCAGAATCGCTGCAAGTAGCGGGATGTTGTTATGCAGGGTGGCCGCCAGCATTGGGTTGGTTAAACCGGTTGCCCACGGTGACATTCCAAGCAACTGCGGGATCGCCGTCTGAGAAGCCAAAAGCGACGCCAATTGAAGTTGCTGTGGGTTGATGCCGCCTTGAGCGGAGAAGCCGGGATAGGAGGATTGGCCTACCTGCTGGTTTCCGCCCGTCAGCGGATTCGAAGTAACACCGAGCGCCGCAGCAAGCGGATTAATCAGCGCCGCCGGATTCAACGCTGAGGTCTGCAGCCCCGCGTATGGTGAACCAATTGGGGCAGTTATTCCGTAATACTGTCCGAGTGCAGGATAAGTCTGATAGGGATCGTACGTCATCATTTCTTTGGACTCCTTTTACGTTGAATACTTTGCAAGGGATGCCTGTGTACTTGCGTCGCTGGGCAAGCCGCTTGCAGAGTTGTGGAACGATACCCGATGTCATTCCACGCCTGATGTTGACATGAAAATCGCGGGAGGGTGTGCGCCCGCTGCGGCAATTGCGGTTATTGCCGCAAAACCTCTCAAGTATGGGCGGCCGTAGTGCTAATTTCTGAATACTCCTTCATTCTTGCCGAATTTGGGTTCCGCAGCCATTCACCGACTTCGGCTTCGCGGAATCGCCATTGCCGGCCGATCTTCATTGCGGGGATTTCCTTACATTCCGCCCAAAGGCAAACGGTGCGCGGTGCGACACCCAGCCACTTGGCGACGGCGGCGGTGGTCAGAAGCGGCTGACGGTTGGATAAGAATTTTTCCATAGGTCTTTTCCGGTAGGTGTTTCCCCTGGAGGTACTGCTCTCCTTTTCGAAGCGAAATTTCGCCTCGGGGTTTCACTTCATGTTTCTTGATTTTTGTAATTGCACGCTGGTTTAAAAACGATTTCAATTTGCTTTGCATGTAAAGTGCCGCTGAACGATCAGAATTGATCCTGTGCGCTACCCGGCACACATTAAACTGGGTTGAAGTGCCCATTCGTACGAACCTCGCCGGCATTCGCAGGGAGCGAAAGCTGGGCATGACGGAACTCGCGCGCATTACCGGATTGAATCGGCAAACGCTGCATGCCATTGAAGCAGGCGCCTATACGCCGAACACGTCAGTGGCGTTGCTGCTAGCTCGCGCCCTGAACACATCGGTGGAACGACTCTTTTCGATTGAAGAGAACCCACCAACTTCGCAGTACATCGCCTCTGAGACAATCACGTCGCAACCGGCGGCGGTGGGCACTCCAGTGCGATTGGCGCAGGTGGATGGAAGAACCATTTCGGTGCCGTCGGTCACCGGAGAATTCTTTTTCGGTCCCGCCGATGGCATTCTCGACACGCAGTGCAGGACGATGCTGATCGACGAGGTTTCGTGGGGGCGTCAGTTGCTGATCGCCGGGTGCGATCCTGCCGCCTCGGTACTTGGGAAGCACGCCGCGCGCACGGACGTTACTCTGCTGCCGTGGCACTCGAACAGCTCCGCGGCTCTGGATTTGCTCCGCGCGGGGCGGGTGCATATAGCGGGCTGCCATTTGCGCGACTATCCCCGTCCTCCCAGTACGGTTGTTTTTGCTTTGGCGAATTGGCAGGAAGGTCTCGTGCTGGCCCCTGGAAATCCGAAGCATCTCCGGACCATCGCCGACTTGGCGAACAACAATGCTTCACTCTCCAATCGAGAGCCGGGCTCCGGCAGCCGCAAGCTCTTGGATTATGAACTCGACCGCGCGGCGATCGAACCGGAACACATTTTAGGGTACAGACGCGTCGCTCCGGCGCATTTGGCGGCCGCGCAGCGTGTATTGGCGGGAGACGCCGATTGCTGCATCGCCCCGGAAGCGGTCGCCCGCGCATTGGGACTCGATTTCGTGCCACTGGTCAGCGAGCGTTATGACCTGGTGATTCCGGAGCGCTTCATGGATATGCCAGCCATCGCATCTTTGCTAGATGTACTGCAGACCGCTGCTTTTCGGCGTAGCTTATCGGGATTAGGCGGTTACGACGTTTCGGTGACCGGGCAGCGCGTGAACGAGTACGTTCAGTCGGAGGTCAGCCCAGGTGCCTGAGACTTGGCGGCGATTGCGGCTGCTCCTCACCGTTGGCCTCTTGGCTGCAGCCCCTGATCGTCCACCTCGCATTGAGGAGCCATCGCCGAATTAAACACGCCGCCACGAACCCCATTAGTAAGCGTGTCCGGAAGTTCTCACCCGAATCAGCGTTGTTCCGCGTTCATCAGCGGCCATTTCTTGCTCTGCCGGGACTACTTCGAGCCCGAATGCTATCCACTTTCGTTCCGGAAGGCATAATCTCCTAATATGCATCTCGCCGCGGATGATCGCCTTTTTGTTCTCACTGGCGCGGGCATCTCTGCTGAGAGTGGACTCGCCACGTTCCGGGATTCGGGCGGGCTTTGGAGTGGCTATCGCATCGAAGATGTGGCAACGCCCGAAGCTTGGCATGCGAATCCCGAGCTTGTGTGGCGCTTCTCCTCCATGCGGCGGCGAGACGCGCTAGTTGCTCAGCCAAATATCGCACACTTTGCTCTCGCGGAGATGGAACAGAGAATGGGCGGCCGCTTCTATCTCTGCACACAGAATGTCGACGACCTCCACGAACGCGCCGGTTCGCATCGCATCCACCACATGCATGGAGAACTCTTCCAATCGCGCTGCGTCCGCTGTGATTCGCCTTTTCCAGACAAGTCGCTGTACGAGACCCCCGCAACCCTCCCCAGGTGCCGCGGTTGCCGAGCTCCGGTACGCCCACACGTCGTCTGGTTCGGTGAGGTCCCGCTGGACATGGAAAGCATTTATCGCGAACTCGAAAGCGCAAATGTCGTGCTGGTTGTTGGCACGTCGGGCTCCGTTTATCCCGCTGCGGGATTCGTAGAAATCGCCAATGGACGCGGCATCCGAACAGTTTATGTTGGGCCAGAGTCGCCGGTGAACGCCGATACCTTCGATGAAATCGTTGAGGGTGTGGCCACTGAGGTCTTGCCGCAACTTTTGTGAGTTCGTCTTCGCCGGCCGTATGGCGACTTTTCTCGCGTCCGCGACGGGAGCCGTATTTGATTTGAGATATTCTCTGACGGGAGGAACTCATGGATACTTGGACGCGCAGAGGATTGATTGGATCGCTCTCAGGGGTGGCGGCCGAAATGTCGCTTGCGGCTCAGCAGAGGGATGGTACGTTGCTCTCCGAAAAGCGGAAGGCGCCTGTATCAATCAAAATCACAGACCTTAGATGCGCCATTATCGGCCGAAACCCAGTCGTTCGAATCGTCACGGATCAGGGCGTCTCAGGGTATGGTCAAGCCGAGTCCGCCAAGCCTTATCTCAAGCCGATGGTGCTTTTCTATAAGGACTATATCCTGGGCGAAGACCCAACGGATGTCGAGCGAGTAATGCTCAAGATCCGTCGGCTTGGCGCGTTCAAGCCCTGGGGCTCGGCGGTCAGCGCGATTGAGATAGCTCTTTGGGACATCGCAGGACAGGTGGCCGGAATACCCGTATACAAACTACTGGGCGGCAAGATCCGCGACCGCGTCCGGGCCTACAACGGCGGCGTCCGTTTCCCGATGACTGGCCAAACCCCGCAAGATTACGCCGAGAACATGGCCAAAATGAAAGAGGCCAAAGAGGGCTTCACGCTGATCAAGCAGGCGGTTGGCTTTCACAATCCGGCGATGATGCGCGCCATGCCCAACGGATGGTACGACGAACCGCGAACAGGCGCACCGCACTCCGATCGCGGTCTCCTGACGGAACGCGGCCTCGACCACATCATTGCCTGTGTCGAAGCAATGAAGAAAGTCCTCGGCGATGAGACAGGACTCGCCCTGGACTGCGGGCCGGGCTGGACGGTTAAGGATGCGATCACGTTTGCGCGAGCACTCGAACCACTCCACATTACATGGCTCGAAGACTTGATTACGGGCGACTACACACCCTACCCCAACGCCGACGTTTTTCGCGAAGTAACGCAGAGTACTTCGGTTGCGATTCACACCGGAGAAGAGATTTACCTGCGGCAGAATTTCAAGGATCTTATCGAAAAGCAGGCTGTCAATGTTATTGGCCCCGATCCGGAAGATGTCGGCGGATTGGCGGAAACGAAGTGGATCGCGGAATACGCCGATCTCCACGGCATCCTCATCGCTCCTCACGGTATTTTCGACGGGCTTATTGGGCTCGCCGCGCACGTTCAACTGGCGGCCGCGTTACCGCAAAACTACATCGCCTTCGAGTACCCCGTGGGCCAACCGGAGTGGTGGTATCAGATTGTGGACGGTTTGCCGGATCCGATCATGAAAGCCGGCTTCATCGACGTTTGGGATCGGCCGGGCCTTGGTGTAACGTTCAATATCCCGGCAGCCAAATCCCGCCTGATTGACGAGGATCGTCACTTCTTCGACTGAGACCATCATCGGCTGGGCAGGCAGTCAACGGCAACGTTCATTCCGAAGTCAGCGCCTTCAAATAGCGATAGTAGAAATCGACACCATCGTAGAAGGACCTGACCAACACACGTTCGTCCTTCCCGTGAGCGCGGACATCCGTGCGTTCGATCGCGATCCCGTTGATCCCATAACTCGGAATGCCGGCGGCCATCGTGTAAATGCTGTCCGATGCGCCGGTTTCCATCTCTGGGATCACAGGCGCGCCGATCCACATCTCATCGGCGATGCGTCCGAGCGGCTTCATCACATCCGGCCTTGGCGGCGGCGGTGGCAGCGCGACTCTCAAAGGCGCGGTATCCACCGCTTTGCCAGTCGAAGGTTCTACGAACCGCACATTCACCTTGGGATCGGCGAAGACACGAATCAACTGCTGGCGCACCTCTTCGGCGGAATGCCCCGGAAGAATTCGGCAATTGACATTAGCTTGGGCGCTCTGCGGCAGGGCATTCGGCGCGTGGCCTCCACTCAGCATAGTCGCGACACAAGTGGTCCGCATCGTGGCATTGTAGTGCGCATCCTGCGATAGCCGCGCAATCGCATCCTCATTCGGCGGTGTTTCCAAAATGCCCTTGATGTCTGCGGCCGTTTGCCCGTGTTCAATGGTCGCCATGCGTTCGAAGTATGCTCGCGTGACCGCGTTCAGTTCAAAGGGAAACGGCGCATGCTGCAAACGCTGCAGTGCGCCGGCGATGTGATAGATGGCGTTGTCGGGCACGGGTAAAGAGCTGTGGCCACCTGGATTGACGGCGGTCAATTGAAAATCCGCGTACAGCTTTTCCGTCGCCTCCACGAGAACATCCAGCGGCTTTCCGTTCTCCAATTCGACACCGCCGGAATCGGGATTCAACGCAAACTCCGCATCAATCAGATCGCGGTGATTCTTGAGTAGCCAATCGACGCCGTTCGATGTGCCACCTTCTTCGTCGGCTGTGAGCGCGAGAATTACATCGCGATCCGAGCGATAGCCTTCTTTCTTGAAGCGAATGAACGTGGTCACTGCGATGGCGTCGCTGACCTTCATGTCCTGCGTTCCGCGGCCGTAAAAATAGCCGCCTTTTTCGATGAATTGAAACGGATCGGTAGTCCAGTCGCTCCGGCGCGCCTCAACCACATCCAGGTGCCCGATTATCAGAATCGGCTTGTGCGCGCCAATGCCGCGGAAACGTACCACCAAATTACCCTTGCGCGCATTCGGACCCAGCACAACCACATCAGCCGTGGGAAAGCCCGCGTCCAGCAGTCGTTTGGCCATAGCATTGGCGGCAACGGTGGTGCTGCCGGCCGAATCCGTCGTGTTGATTTCGATGAGCTGCTTGAAAATGTCCCGGGACAACTGCCGGGTGGCGTCATCGAACGTTGCCGCAGTAAGACAGCAAGAGAAGAGGGACAGGTAAGCCAACACGCCGGCGAATCGGATCATATCGATTGAGTTTAGCGGAGGGTGCTCGTTCTACAACCATTCAACTCCAACGCCCACCAAAACGCCGCCCAGCATTCCCGACGCGTGCCGCTCGACGGCTTGCAGTAGTTGCTCGGCATAAACGCGATCGTTCGATACAGTAACGGCCGCTACGACCGAGTTCTGCCAGGATTCGAGATGATCAATCTCGGCCACCGACACATTGAAGCGTTCCCGCAGGCGGTCCTTCAGACTCTTAACCACTTGCCGCTTATCCTTCAGCGAGTGCGAGTCTTCGATGTGCAACTCGAGCGTTAACACGCCAATGACAGGCAAGGCTAACTGGCGGTGGGCAACTCCGGCGCGATGCGCTCCATCGTGAACGCTTCGAACACGTCACCCACATTGATGCTGTTGAAATTCGTCAGAGAAATACCGCATTCGAGACCGTTCTTGACCTCGCTTGCATCATTTTTGAAGCGCTTAAGAGCCTGAATCTTGCCCGTGTGAATCAGGTCGCGTCCGCGCATCACCCGTATCTGGCTGTCGCGGCGAATCACACCATCGGACACAAAGCAGCCGGCCACGGTTCCAATCTTGCTGATCTTGAAGATCTCCTTGACCTCGGCATGGCCCTGGATGGTCTCTTTGTAGACCGGATCCAGCAGACCGCTCATCGCCAGCTTGGTCTCATCGATCAATTCATAGATGATGCTGTGCAACCGGATGGTGACCTTCTGCTGTTCGGCCACCGCTTGCGCATTACGGTCAGGCTTGGTATTGAATCCGATAATAACGGCGTCCGACGCCGATGCCAGCAGCACGTCCCCCTCGGTGATCGTTCCGACGCCGGCATGGAGGACCCGTACTCTGACCTTGTCGGTCGAAAGCTGTTGGAGCGTGTCGGACAGCACTTCCGCCGTGCCGCCCACATCCGCTTTGATGATGAGGTTGAGATCCTTGAGATCGCCTTCCTTGAACTGCTTGTGAAGCGAATCGAGAGTAGCCACGCGCGCGCCCTTGGCCATAGCGACGTCGCGGGCTTTGGCCTCGCGGTAAATCACGATCTGCTTGGCCTTGGAGGTATCGGAGACCACCTGGAAGCTGTCGCCCACTTCGGGCAAACTATCCAGGCCGATGACTTCGACCGGCATGGAGGGCTCGGCTTCCTTCACGGCGTTGCCTCGGTCGTCGAACATGGCGCGGACCTTGCTGAACAGCGCGCCGCAGATAAAGAAGTCGCCGATCCGCAGCGTCCCGTTTCGGACGAGCATCGTCGCCACTGGGCCTCGTCCACGATCTAACTGCGCTTCGAGCACGGTTCCCAGGGCGGGTCTGTTCGGATTCGCCTTGAGATCCTGCAAATCTGCTACCAGGAGGATCATTTCAAGCAACAAATCCAGGTTCTGGCCGGTTTTGGCGGACACCGGAACCATCACCACGTCGCCGCCCCAATCTTCCGCAAGCAGTCCGCGATCGGATAATTGCTGTTTCACCCGATCGGGCTGGGCGTCGGGTTTATCGATTTTGTTGATCGCCACCAACAGCGGAACGCCAGCCGCCTTGGCATGCGAAATAGCTTCAAGGGTCTGGGGCATCACGCCATCGTCCGCCGATACCACCAGCACCACAATGTCAGTTACCTTTGCGCCGCGGGCACGCATGCGAGTGAAGGCTTGGTGGCCAGGAGTGTCGATAAAGACGATCTTGCGGCCGTTCTTTTCGATGTAGTAGGCGCCAATATGCTGTGTAATGCCGCCGGCCTCACGTCCCGCGACATTCGTTTGGCGGATGGCGTCGAGCAGAGATGTCTTACCGTGATCGACATGGCCCATGATCGTCACAACCGGGGCGCGCCGAACCAGATCCTTGTTCTCTTCAGCCAGTTCGATGTCCTGGGTTGATTCTTCTTCGTAGCTGACCTGATTGGTTGAAGCGCCAAAGTCGCGCGCCAACTCCTCGGCAAGTTTCACGTCCAGTGTCTGATTGATAGTCGCGAAGATCTTCCGTTCGACTAATTTCTTAATGACCAGATTGGCCTTGACGCCAAGCTTTTCAGACAATTCCTTCACCGTGACGCCCTCGGCGACCGTGATTTCCCGATCGATCGGCGGTGGCTCCAGGACCGCCGAGCGCTTCGAGGAGCGGAGACGAAGATTCCCCTCTTCGTCCTCACGCTTGCGCGGACCTTGCCGGGCGCCGGGCTTGGCTTGATGGCGGCGTTGCTGTTCCGTTGGCAGCGGCGTTGATGGTTCGGCACGCAGCGGCGTCGTCGGGTGCATGGGCCGCATGCCCGGACGGCGGGGAAGCGGCCCAGCAGGTCCTGCCGGACCCGGCATACCGGGCCCCCGCATAGTAGGCTGGCCCGGGCGCACGGGGCCTCGATAGATCGGTTGACCCGGCGTCGGCGAAGATGAGCGCGTTGGCGCTCCCGGCCTCGGGGCAATTGGCGCGGCCGGACTCGGCCGTACTTGCGTCTGCTGTAAACGGGCAACCAAGTCGGGACGCGGTGGTACCACCGGTCTGGCGGCGGGTTGGCCCGCGAGCACGGGACGCGTACTCTGCGGCCGCGGCGCGATCGGCGCTCCCGGACGGAGATTCGGCTGATTCGGCTTCGGAGTTGCCGGACGGGGTGGGATGGGCGCTCCCGGTACGGCCGAGGTGCTTGGCGTCGTTGGCCCGGCGGATGCCGGCCCGGGCGCAATGATATGCGTCGGAACTTGTGCTGCGGGCAGCGCCGTCTGCCGCGGGCTTTGCCGCGGGTATCCTCCCTGCGCCCCAGGTGGGCGCGTCGCCCGTTGGGGGTCACCCAATGGCGGGCGCGTCGCCTCAGGCGGCAAGGGTTGGCGCGGACCAGTCGGCAGCGCGCTGCCCGACGGCCGGGGTGTCATGGGAGATGGTCGCGACGGAAAAGTCACGTTTCGATTCGGCGGAGCGGGGCTGGCCGCCGCTTGCGGTGCGGGGCTCGGTGCCTGCGTCGGTGGACCTGGCGCAGGAATCGGAGTTGCGGGCGCCGGTGCAACCGGCGGATGAAGTCCTGAACCTACTGGAGGGCGCAACGGCTGAAATCTCGGTATCGGCCGCTCTTCCGCCAGATGCGCCGGTGTTGAACCTGAAGCCGTAGCAACTTCCGTTACCGGAGCGCTCGACGCCTGCGCGGCATGTGCGGGCGGGATGGGAATGGCGGCCGCATGCGCCGGAGGCAGTACCGGCATAGAAGGCGCCTGGTGCGCAACTTGGGGCGGCCGAACGGGCGCACGTAACGGTGGTTGGAACGATGGCCCAAGCGGTGGTCGCACAGGCTCGGCTTGAACTGCCCTCGTTTGCTGTGGCTGTTCGTCTTCGGCTACTGCGGTGATGCTTTCAGCGGAACTCACGTGATGTTCGTCGCGTTCGTGCTCGGTTGTGTGGATGTCGTCGTCTTCATGGTCGTGCGGATGCCCGTTCGAATATTCCGATCCCATTCCGCCAGTCCCGACCAGGCGGTTCCGCAATTCAATTGCAACGTCTTCGTCAATGGAGCTGGAATGCGTCTTCTTTTCCTGCACACCAAGTTCAGGCAGCAGATCGAGAATGACGCCAGGCTTCACTTCAAGCTCTCGCGCCAACTCGTTAATCCTAATTTTCTTCATAGACGAGACTGCTAATTAACTCCTTAAAACACCGCGATTTGGGCTAACTATTCGATCCTACTCATGGTATCAGATTCGTCGTTTTCGCCATTTTCGACAGTTTTTGTTAGATGGTCCAGAGTAGAAGGGGCTCCCGAGAGCCCCTCCACAAATCCTAAATCCACCGCCACTCCGCGTGCGGTTTCTTCGACAGGCGCCGGAGCGTGCATCGCCAGATCGCGCTCGAGCGCGCCGGTCTCGATGCTCTCGTAAGATACACCTTCCCGCCCATTCTCGAACTCCTCTGGGATTGTATCCTCACTGGGAGTTCCCGTTCCCGTCGCCACGGGTGCGCCCGCCTCGGCGCTCTCAGCATCGTACTGCCCATAGAAGGAGACGACCGAGGTCTGTATTTGTCCCACGATCGACTCGTCGATATCGGGAATCGATTCCAGCTCTTCGGGAGTCATCGACCCCAACCGTTCCACGGTGCCGATACCAGCCGCAACTAACTTCTCGACGATCGATTCGTCCAGCCCATGATCGATCAGGACCGACACGGGCGCCCCGGAGATGACCATGTCGGCCATCCGCAATTCCAATTCGCGCCGTTTCTCCTCCTCGCTCTTAATATCGATCTTCCACCCAATTAGCTTGGCAGCCAGTCTAACGTTTTGTCCGCGCTTTCCGATAGCTAGGGAAAGCTGCAAGTCGTCCACGACCACTTCCATATGCTTTTCCTGTTGCGACATTATGGTCACCCGGGAGATCTTCGCCGGGCTGAGCGCCTTGGTGGCGTAATAAATCGGATCGTCGGAATACTCGATGATGTCGATCTTCTCGCCGCGCAGTTCCCGAATAATGGACTGCACGCGCATACCCTTCATTCCGACGCACGCCCCCACGCTGTCCACGTCCCGATCGCGGCTGGAGACAGCAATCTTGGTCCGTTCTCCGGCCTCGCGGGCGCAGGCCTTGATGGTAACCGTATTGTCGTAGATCTCCGGGACTTCCTGTTCGAACAACCGAGCCACTAATTCCGGCGCCGCTCGCGATACCACCACGCCGGCATTCTTACCACCGCGTTCCACACCCTTGATCACGCAACGGGCGCGGTCGCCCACGCTGAAAGTTTCAATGCGCGATTGTTCCTTCTTGGGCAGGCGGGCCTCCGTTTTGCCCATATCCACGATGTAATCTTGGCCCTCAATTCGTTTGACGACACAATTCATCAATTCGCCTTGGCGCCCTTGAAATTCGGAAAAGACGCTATCGCGCTCCGCCTCCCGAACCTTTTGCAAAATCACCTGCTTCGCCGTCTGCGCCGAAATTCGGCCCAGCACGTCGGTGGGCTTTAGCTCTCGGATCGCGGAACCGATTTCCGCTTCAGGATCGATTTTTTTCGCAGCTTGCAGGGCAATTTGTTTGTTCGGGTCCTCGACCGCTTCTACCACCTGCTTGACACTGTAAATTTGAATGTTCCCCGTCTTGTTGTCCAGGTCGGCCACCAGTTCTTCCTGCGAACGGAAATGCTTCCGCGCGGCGGCAAGCATTGCGTCCTTGACCGCATCGACGACA
Organism: Bryobacteraceae bacterium; assembly: GCA_036272835.1. Classification (GTDB taxonomy): domain Bacteria; phylum Acidobacteriota; class Terriglobia; order Bryobacterales; family Bryobacteraceae; genus Bog-105. Next base: position 56,141 of record DATAXY010000001.1, on the reverse strand, counting down.
ATTTGCGGGTCGATACCTTTTTCTTTACTCAATATCTCGATGGACTGATAGATCGAAGCCACGTGAAACCTTCTTCCCAACCAAATCAAAGGGTCTTGTCAGCGGAACGCTTAGGAAACTACCATTCGAACTTCAGGTTGGCCTTCCGGACCTTTTCCAAAGGAACCTGAACCAAGCTCCCAGGCTCGGTTTCCACCGCCAGGACCCCGCCGGCGATGCCCGCCAGCTTGCCTTCCCAGCGCAGTTGACCCTCTACGGGTTCGCGAACCAGGAGCCGCACCTTCTGCCCAACCACCCGCTCAAAATCGCGCGGCTTGGACAGCTTTCGCTCCACCCCTGGCGAGCTAACCTCGAGCGTGTAACTATCGCCCGGGACTGCATCCTCCCGGTCGATCAGTTCGCCCAGGCGCTGCGAGACAAACTCGCAATCGCCGTGCGTCACGCCTCCCGGCTTATCGATGTACACCCGGAGCAGGCGCGCCTTGCCCGCCCCGCGCAGATCGACTTCAAGGACCTCGACCCCGGAACCCTGAGCGGCCTGTTCAGCCAGTTCAGTGAGCCGTTGGATCAACTCCGCTTTTTCGACTGCCGGCATAGTCATCGTGCCCAATAAAAAAGTGGGCTTTCGCCCACTCGTTACGTTCAACACTTACATTCCTATTAAACCACAGAACGTGGCATAGTGCACAGCATCGCGCTTAGGTTATGAGCAGGCGGGACAAATCGGTCCAGTTATCAGTCGTGCCGTCGCAAGGTGGGCGCTTTTATGCGCTAGAATCCAAGCACGTGTCGCAAATCGGTTCACGGAGAGGACCGCATGATGGCGAAGAGCATTGGAGGACTAACACAGCAGCAGTTGGCCGTGCTTTGTTTATTCGTAAACGGATCGGACCTGGATGTAATAGCGAATCAGCTTGGCATTCAGCGGCTCACGGCGGAGTTTCATCTGCTCAGCCTTCAGCAGAAACTCGGAATTGCGACCAAACAGGCGCTGATTCAGTTCGCCAAAGCGAACGGACTGTGTGAATAGAGCCCTCGTTTCCTGCGGGGTGTATAATAGGCGCACAATTCCATTGACCCTTGCTTCGGTCGACCAGGAACCAAGTGAATCCCACTGACGTTCAGAATCCTGATTATTTCCACAAAGTTGTGGACTGCCAGTGGGCCTGCCCGGCTCACACCAATGTACCCGAATATATTCGGCTGATCGCCCAGGGCCGTTACACCGATGCCTACATGCTCAACCGGCAGTCGAATGTCTTCCCTGCCATTCTGGGGCGCACCTGCGACCGTCCATGCGAACCGGCCTGCCGCCGTGGCCGCGTCGATGGCAAACCGGTCGCCATCTGCCGGCTGAAGCGCGTTGCGGCCGATCTTCGGGGAGAAATCTCTCATCTTCTGCCGCAAATTCCAACCAGAAAGAACGGCAAACGCATCGCTTGTATCGGCGCCGGCCCCGCATCGCTCACGGTCGCCAACGACCTGTTGCCGCTGGGCTACGAAGTCGTCATTTTCGAAAAGCTCGACCAGCCAGGCGGCCTGATGCGCTCCAACATCCCCGCGTTTCGCTTGCCAGGCGCAGTCATCGACGACGAGATCGGCTTGATTACCGGCATGGGCGCCGAAATCCGCTACAACACGCCGATCAATAGCATGCGCGACTTGCTCGCCGGGCATTTTGACGCAATATTCGTCGGCAGCGGCGCTCCTCGCGGCAAGAACCTCGACATTCCCGGCCGTAATATTGCCCCCAACATCCACATCGGCATCGATTGGCTGGAGTCGATCGCCTTCGGCCACATCGATTCCATCGGCGAGCGCGTGCTGATCATCGGCGTGGGTAACACAGCCATGGATTGTTGCCGCTCCTCGCGCCGCCTTGGTGGGAAAGACATCAAAGTGATGGCGCGCCGGCCGCGGCAATACTTCAAAGCCTCCCCCTGGGAACTCGAAGATTCCGAAGAAGAAGGCGTCGAGATTCTGATCAACCACGCACCTCACAGCTTCGTCGTCGAAGACGGCAAACTGAAGGGCATGTTTTTTGAAAAGCTCCAATGGGACGCCCAGGCCAAGCGTTCGCAGACGATCGAAACGATCTTCTTGCCGGCCGACGATGTCATTCTTGCGATTGGCCAGGAGAACGCCTTCCCTTGGATCGAGCGCGATCTGGGCATTGAGTTTGACAAATGGGATGTGCCGGTAGTCGATCAAACCACCTTCCAATCCACCCGCCCCGGCGTATTCTTCGGGGGAGATGCCGCCTTCGGTCCCAAGAATATTATCTGGGCCGTCGAGCACGGCCATCAATCCGCCATTTCTCTCGATAATTACTGCCACAACGTTTCCATCACTGAGCGCCTTCCGTACGGCATGAATCTGACCAGCACCAAGATGGGCATCAGTGAATGGAGCTATCACAACGACTACAATCCGGCCTCGCGCCAGAAGATGCGTCACGTCGATCTGGTACAGCGCTTTGAAAAACTAAATATCGAAGTCGAACTCGGCTTTACCGCCGAACAAACCGCGCGCGAAGTGGAGCGTTGTCTGAATTGCGATGTCCAAACGGCGTTCACCGCGCCCCGCTGCATCGAGTGCGATGCGTGTATCGACGTTTGCCCCGTCCAGTGCCTCACCATCGGCCGCGATGGGGACGAACTCGATCTGCGCACCCGCCTTTCCGCGCCCGCACTCAACCTCGATCAGGCCCTTTATGTTTCCGCCCCGCTTCCTCAGACCGCGCGCCTCATGATGAAGGACGAAGACGTCTGCGTGCACTGCGGCCTATGTGCCGAACGATGTCCAACCGCCGCGTGGGACATGCAGCGCTTTGAACTCGAAATTTCATACGCTGGAAAGGCTTCGACGAAAAGTTGCGTACACGCATAAACGACTTCGCCCTGAAATTGGCGAATGTGAACGGCACCGGTTCCGCCAGCGCCAACGGCCTTCTGATGCAGGCTATCTTTCGCATGGGCATCCCTGTCTGCGGGAAAAATCTGTTTCCCTCCAACATTCAGGGGCTGCCCACCTGGTACGAAATCCGCGTCAACAAGGACGGCTATGCGGCGCGCGCGCTCGATTACGACCTGATGGTTGCGATGAATTCGCAAACCTATGCCCGCGATATCGCAGAAGTCCACACAGGCGGCTCCGTGCTCTACGATTCCACCTGGCCGCTCGACCGCGCTCTCTGGCGCGAAGACATTAATTTTCTTCCTGTACCCCTGGCGCAGCTCTGCAACGCCAGCTTCAAAGATCCGCGCGAGCGTATTTTGATGAAGAACATCGCGTACGCGGGTTCGCTGATTGCGCTGCTCGACATCGATATGCCAATTGTCGAGGAACTGCTGGCAGAGCGTTTTGCCGCCAAGGCTGCCCTGCGCGAGTCAAATCGCCGGGCGTTGCATCTCGGCTACGAGTACACAAAGGAACACTTCGACTGTCCGCTGCCGTTCCACCTCGAAAAGATGGATGCCAACCGCGACAAGATCTTGATCGATGGCAACACGGCCGCGGCACTCGGCTGCATCTACGCCGGCGCAACGGTGGCCGCCTGGTATCCCATCACCCCAGCAACATCCGTGATGGATGCGTTCAAGCATTTCTGCGAACAGTACCGCCGCGACCCCGCCACGGGCGAGAACAAGTATTTGATCATTCAGGCCGAAGACGAACTGGCCGCCATCGGAATGGTGATCGGCGCTTCCTGGAACGGTGCGCGCGCCTTTACGTCCACTGCCGGACCGGGCGTTTCATTGATGAATGAGTTGCTCGGCTTGGCCTATTACTCTGAGATTCCCGCTGTGCTCATCGATGTCCAGCGCGTCGGACCCTCCACCGGCATGCCCACACGTACGCAGCAGGGAGATTTGCTATCGTGCGCATACGCATCTCACGGGGACACCAAACACATCCTCCTGTTCCCGGCCAACCCGGCCGAATGTTTCCATTTCGCCGCCGCTTCGTTCGACCTTGCCGAGCGCTTCCAAACGCCCGTTATTATGCTTTCCGATCTCGATATCGGCATGAACGATTGGGTCGTGCCTCGCCTCGCTTGGGACGACAACTATCGCCCTAATCGCGGCCGCGTTCTGACCGCGGAAGATCTGGAAAATGGCCCCAAATTCCAGCGCTACAATCGCGAAGATGATCTTCATGTCGCGGCTCGCACCCTGCCTGGAGTCCATCCCGCTGGCGCGTACGTGACGCGCGGCTCTGGTCACAACAAATATGGCGGCTACACCGAAATTCCCGACGAATATCAGGAAGTCGTTGATCGCCTCGCTGCTAAGCACAAAGCGGCTGCCGATTTCGTCCCGTTACCTGAGATTCGCCGCCGCCCCAACGCCCGTTTTGGCATCGTGGCCATCGGTGGCTGCGACCCAGCCGTAGCAGAGGCGGTCGATGTGCTCGCCGGCCGTGGCATTCCCGCCGATTATCTGCGCATCCGAGGGTTCCCGTTCCACTCGACCGTTCAAGCGTTCCTCTATGAGCACGATCTCTGCTTCATAGTCGAGCAGAACCGCGATGCGCAACTGCGCTCGCTTCTCACACTCGAAACTTGCGTGCCCAAGGACCGCCTGCGATCCGTTCTGGTCTACGGCGGGTTCCCGCTGAGCGCGCGGCATGTCGCGGAGTCGATTACGAGCCAGTTAGAGAATTGATAGAAGTAAGTAAAAGCCATGCCTTCCATCGCCAAACCTGTAGCCACCCATCCGAGCCTTCAGCGCAATAGCCTGGGCCTGACCATCCGCGATTACGAAGGCACCATGTCCACGTTGTGCGCCGGATGTGGGCACGATTCGGTAACTGCCGCTATCGTGCGCGCGCTTTGGGAAGTCTCACTTGAGCCGCACATGCTCGCCAAGATGAGCGGCATTGGCTGCTCTTCCAAGACTCCGGCCTACTTCGTGAACGGCGCCCACGGTTTCAACTCCGCGCACGGCCGTATGCCCGCCATCGCCACCGGCGCGAATGCCGCTAACCGCGAAATCACCTACGTCGGGGTGTCGGGCGACGGCGATTCACTCTCCATCGGCCTGGGCCAGTTGTGCCACGCCATCCGCCGCAATTTAAAGATGGTCTACATCATCGAGAACAACGGCGTCTACGGACTCACTAAAGGCCAGTTCTCTGCTTCAGCCGATATCGGCTCGAAGAGTAAGCGGGGCGAGGCGAATCAAATGGGACCCATCGATCCCGTCATGCTCGCTCTCAGTCTGGGTGCTACCTTTGTCGCGCGCAGTTTCTCCGGCGATAAAGAACAACTTGTCCCGATCCTCAAGGCCGCGCTCGCGCATCGCGGCTTCGCTTTAATCGACGTCATCTCTCCTTGTGTCACCTTCAACGACCACTCGGGTTCCACTAAGAGCTACCTGAACACCCGCAAACGCGCCCGCAAAGCCACAGAAGCGGATTTTGTTCCACCGGCGCAGGAGATCCTGGCGAACATCGCTCCGCAAGGCGTTACCACCGTCACCTTGCACGACGGCAGCAAGCTTCGCTTCAAGTCTCTGCCCGACGGCTATGATCCTACCGGCCGGCACCAGGTGACCTCCTATTTGTTGGAACAGCAGAGCACCGGCGATATCGTGACTGGTCTTCTTTACATCAATGAGACCGTGCCCGATATGCACGAACTGAACCGCACACCGAAAACGGCGCTCACGCAATTGCCGTATGAAGCGCTGTGCCCCGGGGCCGCAGCGCTGGAGAAGTTGCAAGCCGAATTCCAATAAACGGCAGGCACGAACGATTCACGCACGGCGATTCAATCGCTGTTCGAAGCGAGCGAAGATAGTGCCTACTCGGATCAGCGAGCCGTTAGTAAGTAATAAGGCCGTAACTCGCTGTAGTTGTTGATTGGCCTGATCCCACTGATCCGCGGTGCGCCCGATTGGATCCAAGACATAGATCTGGCGAATGCCTAACTCAGCGTAGTGCTGGCATTTTTCAAGGACTTTAGCGGGCGGATCATCGGGCGACAAAATCTCAGCGACGATATCAATTGGCCTGGTTGGATACCCGCGCGTCTCAAGTTCGAGTGACGCGGCTACATCGGGCCGGGGTTGGAAATCACAGCTGATGCGAAGGTCCAGTTCCGATCCGGAAAAGTATCCCTGTTCGAAGAACATCTCCGCCAGCAGGGATTGCAGTATGGCATGAAGCCAGGTAGGCACGCTCTTTTGTACAACCTCTCCGAACCAGTATTCATAGCCGCTTTCGTTGGCATAGCGAGCGTGGAACTCTTCTAACGAAATGTGGGTTACGACCGCCATACTCATAGCTTATTTCATATGCTTTGGATTGAGGGGCTGGGAACCGGGTGATGGCTAAGGGCCTCCAAGGCGCCATGCGATGCTCATTGCCAGTTCTGCTTTCTATCTGCATAAGTTGCTGTGCCTATGCCGCCACACCCGCGTTGACGATTTATAACCAGGACTTCGCCGTGGTTCGCGATGTCATTCCGCTCACGCTTCAAGCTGGTGTGAATCACGTCAAATATTCCGGCATGACAGCCAATGCCGAACCGGATTCTGTCATCCTGCGCGATCCCCCCGGCAAGGTGGTTTGGCAAATTCTAGAACAAAATTACCGCGCGGATGCGGCTTCGGTCGATCGAATGCTGACTCTGTATGAGGGCAAAACCATCCAGTTCGACTTGGGGAACAGGATCGTGGCCGGCCGGATAGTGCGCGCGCAACCGCCGCGCGTGTTCGGGCAGCCAAACTTCTACTATCAGCCGGCATACGATCCTAACCAGGTGATGGTAGAAATCGAGGGGCAAATTCGTTTCGGGTTACCCGGCACACCGCTGTTCCCGGCTGGGGCGGACCAGGTTCTGCTGAAGCCGAGCATGAATTGGACCATCCGATCCGATCGAAAAAGCAGCAGTGGATGCGGAACTCGGTTATGTCACGGGCGGGCTTACGTGGAAGGTCAATTACAACGCGGTTTCAACGGAGACCAGCGATCTCGTCGACCTCATCGGGTGGGTAACGATTGAGAACCGCAGCGGAAAATCTGTCCCAGAGGCGACGATCGCGTTGATGGCTGGCGATGTGAACAAGACGACTACCAGGCCGTCGTTTCAACTCTCAGCGGCCGCCGACATGGTTGTGGCGAATTCGAACCAACCCGTCGTAACGGAGAAACCCTTCGATGATTATCACCTCTATCGACTGGGCAACAAGACGACGCTGCTTGATAGCGAAACCAAACAAGTGGAATTTGTCCGGGCGACCGGCATCGCGACGAAACGAATGACCAGATCCGGAACGTGTCCGACTATGGAACCGCCATGAACCCGACGATTTGGGTGATGCGCGAATTTGCCAATAGGGCGGCTAATCATCTCGGCATACCATTGCCCAAAGGGCAGCTCCGATTTTACCGGCAGGATACGGGCGCGGAGTTAGAATTTACGGGCGAACACGAGATTGACCATACCCCGAAAGACGAAACGATTCGTGTATAGACGGGAGCGGCCTTCGATATAGTGGGAAGCCGCAAGCAGACGCAATATCGCGTTAATTCAACTTACCCCAATGTGAGCGCGGACGATTCATTCGAGATTTCCGTGCGCAATCGCAAAACGGCCCCGGTGTCGGTGATCGTACGCGAACATCTGTATCGCACCGCAAATTGGACCATTTCCGGCGAAAGCGATCTGCACGTGCAGCGCGATAGTCACACGATCGAGTATCCGATTGATGTTGCGGCGAATGCGGAGAAACTGGTGAAGTATTCGGTCCATTATACGTGGTGAGGGTAGAAGACAGACGGCAGAGAAGCCAGGAAACAGAAAACAGTGTTGGGTGCTTTCCAGAATAACTGTTGACACTAACTCCGATATGAATTAATATTCAATTCATTTAGGAGGCTGTTCTCAAGACATATGCGACGTTATTCCCGGTATGTTCCGATACTTGCGCTACTTATACTGATGAGCCTAGGCCGTACGGGCGTCGCTATCGCTGCCAACCAAGCGGGGTCGCTTATCGCCGCGCCACAGATTGTCCAGGCTATCGATGAGTCGAAGCTGGTAAAACTTGCAGGGAGCACACACCCACTCGCGATTCCCGCGTATGACAAGGGAGCCGTACAGGACAGCTTACCGATGGAGCATATGTTTCTTCAACTGCGGCGCGGCGCGGCGCAAGAACAAGCTCTCCAAAACTTAATAGACAAGCTACAAGATCCAAGTTCTCCAAGCTATCACAACTGGCTAACTGCCGAAGAGCTGGGAGCGCGATTTGGCCCGTCACAGCAGGATGTTGATGCGGTGGTTCGATGGCTGGGCTCGCATGGACTGCAGGTTAATAGCGTATCGAAAGCTGGATTGACCATTGATGTGTCGGGCACGGCCGCACAGGTTCGTGAGGCGTTCCACACCGAGATCCATCAATATAACGTAAATGGAAAGACGCATATTGCCAATGCGAGCGATCCGCAGATACCCGCCGCGCTGGCGAGCGCGGTCGCCGGCATGGTGTCGTTGAACGACTTTATGCCAAAACCACTCTTGCGCAAACCGATAGCGAATTTTACGTTTCCCTGTACCGGATGCCCCGATGGGTTTAACAACACGCCGCAATACGACGAAGCTCCAGGTGATTTTGCCACGATCTATAACGTCACGCCGCTGTATAAAATGAGCACTCCGATCACCGGGAAAGGGCAGACCGTCGTAGTCCTGGAGGACACAAATATCGAACCGGCCGATGTAGCGACTTTCCGCTCGGCGTTTGGCCTGTCCTCATATTCCGGCACGTTCGCGCAAATTCATCCGGGGTCCGGCTGTACTAATCCGGGCAAGAACGGCGCGGAAGGGGAAGCGGCTTTGGATGCGGAGTGGGCTGGTGCGGCGGCGCCCGATGCGGCAGTCAAACTCGCCTCCTGCGCGGATACCACCACGAACTTCGGCGCCTTCATCGCCGCACAGAACTTACTGGACAGGGCCAATCCGCCGCCGATTATGAGCCTGAGTTACCTGGAGTGCGAGGCCGCCAATGGACCGGGCGGCAATTTGTTCATGTATTCCCTATGGCAACAGGCCGCGGCTGAGGGAGTCTCAGTGTTCGTTGCCGCCGGCGACGGCGCTGGCGCGGGTTGCGACGACTTCAATACGTCTCCTTATGCGATCGCCGGGATAGCCGCGAACGGTCTTGCGTCCACGCCCTATAACGTCGCGACGGGCGGCACGGATTTTCTCGACACTGCGGAAGGCTCCAACAGCACTTACTGGAGCAACAGCAACAACTCCGCGGGAAAGTCCGCGAAGTCGTATATTCCCGAGACGCCTTGGAACGATTCGTGCGCCGGCGCTATATTGTTCGAATACTTCGGGTATCCCGACGGTGTCACTTTTTGCAACAGTGTTATCGGCTCGAATTTCTTAAATATTGTCGGCGGGAGCGGCGCTCTCAGCATTGTGTACTCCAAGCCTTACTGGCAAAAGGGCGTCTCCGGTGTTCCCAGCGATGGCGCGCGCGATCTGCCCGATGTTTCGTTGTTTGCCTCTAACGGGTTCTGGTCGCATGCCATCCTGTTCTGCATGTCCGACCCGAAACAAGGTGGAACACCTTGCAACTATTCGGTCCCCGTAGACGCCTTCAACAATAGCGCGGGCGGCACCTCGTTTACGGCGCCGCAATTCGCCGGCATCCAGGCGTTGATCAATCAAAAGGCCGGTGGCGCTCAAGGCAACCCCAATCCGATCTTGTACGACTTGGCCAGGACTGAATACGGTAGCGCGGGCGAGTTGGCAGCGTGCAATGCCACAAACGGCAATGCTATCGGGTCCAATTGCATTTTCCACGACGTCACGGTCGGGAGTAACGATGTTCCCTGCTACGGCACAAACAACTGTTTCGGAGGAGTCGGCTTGTCGTACGGCGTGCTTTCGACGTCGGATAAGAAATTGAAGGTGGCGTATCCGGCGCAGCCCGCTTGGGATTTTGCGACCGGGCTGGGTAGCGTAAATGTGACGAACTTAGTGAAGTTGTGGCCGTAAGGCTGCGAGGGTGAGTTAGCGGTCGCTTATTGTACTTCCGCTGTGCTATCGTTGCGCTCAACGTGTTCAATCGCCTTATGGGCCGGAGAGCGCTGCTCTTGGCCGGAATGCAAGTCGCGGCCGGGGCTACGGCCGCCTACGCAATTGACGACAACGCGAACGGGCGCAGCCACGACCCGCTGGACGATTTTATCCATCGCTATTTGCGCGAGATGAACGCGCCGGGGTTAACGCTGGGATTGGCGAATCGAAGCGGGACCGTACGCACGGCGAGCTTTGGCTTTGCCGATCTGGAAGCCAAGACACCGCTCACGCCTGAGATGCGATTTCAGATCGGGTCGATCAGCAAGTCGTTTGTGGCGTTGACGCTGCTGCAACTTCGCGATGAAGGCAAGCTCGATTTGGACCAGCCGATTTTGGAATATCTGCCATGGCTGCCGATTGAGACCGGTTATGGCGTGATCACAGTGCACCATTTGCTGACACATACGTCAGGCCTGCCGGACAGTCTGAACCTCTTCGCAAGCGATCCCTCATGGCGGCACGTGCAGGGCTTTAAGCCGGGCGAACATTTCTACTACTGCAATGTGGGATTTTCCATCCTGGGCCATCTGATTTCTAAATTGGACGGAAGGCCGTGGACGCAAGCAATCCGCGAACGAATCATGACCCCGCTCGGGATGACTGCCTCGCGCGCGATCATCGACGACACCACGCGAAGCAGACGTCCCAGCAGTTACAAGCCTTTTTATGAGGATCGGCCGTATCCGAGGCAGGGCCGGCTTGCGGAGGCGGAGGATCTGGTTTTCGACGATGCGGCGGGCAGCGTTCTATCGACACCGGGCGATATGGCGCGCTATATGCGGATGATCTTGAATCGCGGCACGGGGCCGAATGGGCGGATCGTTTCCGAAGACGGGTTTGCCCGCTTCTCGAAATCCTACATCAAGGCGCCCGAATTCAGCCCAACGGCAAGCTACGGCTATGGCATTGCCGTCGACAAATTGGGCGAGCATACCATTCTTCGGCACACCGGCGGTATGGATTCCTTCGCGTCCGCGATCATGATCGACCTGGATGGCGGAGTAGCCGCTTTCGCGTCCATCAACGCCATGCAGGGATTTCGGCCTAACGCCGTAGTGGAGTATGCCGTGCGATTGATGGGCTTCGACTGGCAGCAGAAAGGCCCGCAGAAGGCGCCGGTAATTCCGGACGTGTCTGTGATTGACAACGCGGCCGACTATACGGGCGTGTATACGTCGCCGGCCGGAAGGCAGGTTGAAGTGAAAGCCACAGGAAAGCGATTGGAATTGGTGGCCGGAGGGATATCCAATCCGTTGGAAGCAACGGGCGGAGACGCGTTCGTGAGCACGGGAGCCAGTTACGCGATGTTTCCCATTCTTTTCGGTCGCAGCAGCGACAAACGGGTAGCCGAGCTTTCCTACGGTAGTGAGTGGTATTTCAACGAGCATTACGCCGGTCCAAAGGAGTTTCCAACGCCGCCCGGCCTGGAAGGGCTTACTGGATATTACAGGGCCGATAGCGCCTGGGTGGGGACTGTGCAAATTGTGCTCCGCAAAGGCCAATTGTGGATGGATGGCGCTGAACCGCTTGAGCGGGAGGGAGGCAATCTCTTCCGGGTGGCGGGCGCGCCGGTCGCTATGGAAAGAGTCGAGTTCGGCAGGATTGTCGATGGGCGGCCAAGGATACTCAAAGTATCCGGGGTCGATCTGTGGAGAATTGAGCGGGATTAATCAAACGCGAGAGAAGACATCGCTCAGAATTAATTGCTCTCGGACCGGCTGTGATCGCGTCGTGCACTTTTCAGCGCTCGAAATCGCCGGGGATATGGTCAGGATCAATTGCCCAGCAATACGGGAGGCGAGACGACCTCGATGCACAACAACACAGGATCGTTGGGTCGCTTCCTCTCACATATATGTTACGGGATCGCCTTCACGGTGATCTTGTCTCCCGCCGCGAGCTTCCAGCGTGCGCCAAGAGAAACCGAAACCGTCACATCGGCGACACCAACAAGCACCGGGTCCGCTGTAATGCCGAGGATCCGAAGGGGAAGCCCATCGACCGAAAGCGAGAGGCGAGTCGCGATCGTCTGGCCGGAAATGCCGGCCGAATTTGTATTTGCCAGCGGAGTGAACTGGCCTAACCCGGTAATGGGCAAGGTTATGGTTCGCGATAACCCGGCCGGCTCCGCGAGGATAATCGGATGAAAATTCTCGACGGCTAGATCGGGTACAGTGGTGGCGCCGCTGCCCGTGGACAGTAGCAGGCGAGCGGTTTCGTTGCCGGAGAGCTCCCACGGAACCTGAACCAATAACTCGGTCATGGTTCCGGAACCGGACAGCCGAAGGATCGGCGCCGGGATATCGTTGAACGAGACCGTGATCCCCTGCACCGATGTTGGATATGGCGGCGCTTTATACGACACGGGTTCGTATCCATTGCGACCGGCCGATATGAACGATATGGTCACGAGCGCGCCGGGTACAACAACCGACGGCCGGTCATTCCAGTCGGAAACCGTTACGGATAGAGCGGCCGGCGGAAGCGCCGAGAGCGCAAAGTCTACGTGATCGCCGCCGGCCGAGGCCTCGACCGCAACCGCGCCTGCCCGGGGCCCGGCCGTTACGTTTACTGAAGCTGTACCGTCTGGCCCGGTTTGCACCACCGGCTCGTCAAGTGTAGCGGTGCCACTCAAAACCGAGAATATCACCGAGCGACCCGGGAGCGGCTGTCCGGCCAAGTTCGCTACTCGTACGGTCAACGGCTTGCCGAAGGGCTGCTCGATCTTGGCGATCTGACCGTTACCGGCCGTAGGTGTAAGTTGGCCGAGACTGGTATCGGTCAATTGAAATTGTGCCGAGAGGCCCGATGTCCCCACAGTCACGGTCTGCGGTCCGGGTTGCGATCCGATTCGGACCGTGGCCGAAGCTGTTCCAGACGTGTCGGTAGCCGGGTTCGCGCTCACAATCGTTGCGGTGCCGGATTGCCACGCGATGGGCGCCGGCGGGATGACGTTTCCGAACGAATCCAAGACTTGCACCGTGAGCGGCGCCGGAAGCAGCTGTCCGCTGGGGCCGGCCTGCAAGTTGCCCGATAACAGACGGACTATCCCAGCGCTAGCCGGTGCGATCCGGTAGGCGATGCTCGGTGATACGGCCATGGTTCCAAGAACGAATCCGAGACTGCCCGAACCTGCCGCACCGGTGACAATCAGGTGGCAATCGAGAGTTCCATCGCTGCCGGTGATGGGGACGGGTTCGTCGCAGGACGCGTTTGTATCGGCACCCGGCGCGATGGCGACAGATACGCCGTCTAGCGGCGCGCCCGTGGCGGTCGTGAGTGCAACGGTGACAGGTACAGAGGATGGACTGCCGTCAACCAGCGGAAAGACTTGATTGCCGGACCCGGCGATTTGAACCGTCGGCGACGACCCTGGCGGCAACGCATGCACCAGGAAGACTGCGGACCTTCCGTTTTCTACTGTGAGCGTAATGATCGAGAAATCGTCGGCAGAAGATCCGGTTGTCGGGAATTGCGCGTCGAAAGCCAACGTTCCATCATTTTCGGTGACCAGTGAGAGTCCATCGACAACCGCGCCCGCTCCATTCAGTAACTGAGCCGGGCCTTGTGTGACGGCAACATTAACCGTGGCGCCCGCCGCCCGAGTTCCGCCGTTCCACACAGTCGCGACGAACGGTGTTCCTCCGGCCATGGTCGACGAGCCTTGCCAGACCATGCGCCCGATACCGGCGGGCAGTGGAACAGGGCTGGAACCGGGGTCGAGAATCGTAACCGTGAAGACGACTCTATTGCCGGAAACGGAGGCGGTCACATGCGCCACGCCGGGCTGTAAGCCAATCACCGAAACAGAAGCATTGCCATTGGCATCGGTAACGCTTTGACTCGCAAGCAGGAAGAGAATTGTTGAATCTGTTGTGTAGATAACCGTCGTACCGGCGTCTGGCAAGGAGGAGCTCTGATCTCGGACAGTTACGAACAGCGGCGAACTGACCACACCCGTCGGACTCGTCATGGTGGTGACTAATGAGGTTACAAGAGGCGTAGTTTGCGCACCGAGGCTGACGGCTACCAACAACCCGCACAACAGCAGGCGCACACGAAACTTCAGCGATGACATCTCGCAATGGAAGTTGCCGCATCCTGAGAATTCTCTCAGTGGCCGCTGGCGCAAAAAAATCGGGCCGCCTTTTGCAAGGAGGCCCGGTTAGGAACGCCCGGAGGTTCGGAGTGCTATTCCGGGTCGTGGAGGAGCGTTTTGGTTTAGGAAAGAAGCCCGCCGTGTCCAAGACAGGCGACTTCCCATCCGGAGACTCTGTATTTCGCCAGCATTGGAGGCAGGATCAAGTCCAAAACATTCAATTTGGCGGAACGGAAGCAGCAGGGAGCCGAGACCAGAGGCACGTCGTCCTTATAGGCGAGCAGCAAGAGGTTGCCGGGCTCGACCGGCGCGAGAAACCGCTCTATGTGCGCGCCAAGCCGGACAAACGCGCGGCCGACAACATCCTCGGGGCCCGCGGGGGCCGTAGTGGAAGCAATAAGGATGGCGGATGGCTTGGCGCGCAGGAGGTGTTGAAGGGAGCGGGTAACTGCGTCTTCATCTTCAACGGCAGTAAGAGCGTATCGCACAGTTGCGCCAAAGCGATCTAACCGGGTGCGTACTACGCTTTCAAAGAGCGTGCGGGCGCGGTCGCCATGTACGGGGTCTGTGTACAGGACCGCCACCCCACCATCACGAATCGGACGAGCCTGCAGAATGGGACCACGCTCGTTCAAAATTGAGGAAATCGTCTCCAGTTGCGACTGAGCAACAGCAAAAGGCGTGCTTTTTACGGTGGCTAAACGTTCGCCTGCCTTCATATATCGGAAGTTGCTGACGGTGGCAATCACGATGCTACTCGTGCAGTTGATCTGCGTCAGCAATTGGTCGTCAACGAGGGCGCAGCAGTCCTCGGTAGCAATCAGATTGGCCCTTCCTCCGGCAGCCAACCTGATCTCGACGGATCCGCAACACATGCCCCCCGCGACGGCCATGACGGCGTCATCTTCGCCGACTTCCCCGTCTTCGAGTTCGGTGACCCAGACCTGGTTCATGCCCTCCGTTTGGAGCAACTTTACATCTTCGTCGCTCAGAACATGTCCCTTGGCGAGTAGCTTTCGGCCGCCGGGTCTAAAAATAGTGCAGCACAGCACTCGGCCGGCTGAAGCTTGGATATCGACTGTAAGAGCTCGCATCTGCTTGTTTCCTCTAAATCGTTTGCATTAAGACATTCGAACTGTGATTTCGAGTATAGACAGACGGAAATAAGAAATCCAGTAAAAAATGCACGACAATGCAAAATTTTCCAAGAAACTTGCCCAGGAGAATGAAAAATCTAGATACTATCTCGAGTCTTCACTAAAACTTCGCTTAGTAGAACATCGGATGTCATACAAACTTATTACCCCGTTGGTGCTTCATTTTGAATCACAGGGCTACTGCCAGCATTTCGTGGTGAGTTTCCCTTATCGATTTCGCTAGCATAGTGGGGAGGTGGTCGTGGCTGCTGCGGAGATTGTCGGTCCGGAAACTGAAAAGCCTTTGCTAGAGGCGCTGCGGGCCGTTTCCGTTTTCGCAGATTTGCCAGAAGATCAGTTGACCTGGTTTGCCGGGGAGGTAACGGAGCAAATCGCCGACGCTGGAACCCTGCTGTTCAAGGCGGGCGATCCCGCCGAATACATGAGCGTAATTCTGGAAGGGGAGCTGCGATACCAGCCAACCCGTTCCGATGCGCCGGTGATGATTGGGCGCGCAGGGTTGGTAACCGGGCTGCTACCACACTCACGGCTAACCCATTACAAAGGCGACGTGCGCGCGATTACGCGCGTGCGGGCCGCCATGCTGCACAAAGATCGGTTCCCGGAAATGCTGGAGCGGATTCCGGCGATCGGGCCACGGCTGATTTCAGTGATGGCGGATCGCATCCGCACCAACGAACGTGAAACGCAGGAACGGGAAAAGCTGCTTGCTTTGAGCAAGTTCTCGGCCGGCTTGGCCCATGAGTTGAACAATCCTGTCTCAGCGGTGCGGCACGCGGCAACGAATCTGCGGAGCGCGATGCGGTCGTTAGAGGAGGCAAACTACCGGCTGGCAAGAATGTCGCTACCGCCCGATCAGAGCCGATGCATCGGCGAGTTTGAACGAATGGCTCGTGAGCAGCTTACGGTTGAGCCGCAACCCGATTCCGTAGAGCGGAGCGATCGCGAGGACGCGGTCAGCTCGTGGCTGCAGAAGCGCAACATTGCCGGGGCATGGCGTCTGGCGCCCGCACTGGTCGATGCAGGCTTCGACACGGCGCGCCTGGCCGATATTGGCGACCGCTTCTCGCGCGAACTGCTGGAGCCGGTGTTGGAGCGCGTCACCGCTACGCTTTTGATTGAACGGCTGCTTCAAACGATCGACTACAGCACAGCCCAAATCACCAATTTGGTCACGTCGATCAAAGATTACACCTACATGGACCAGGCGCCCGAGCAGGAAATAGACCTGCATCGCGGCATTGAGAACACGCTCGTCATGCTGGGTCACTGTCTCACGCCGGGTGTTCAAGTAGTGAAGCAGTTTGACTTGAGCTTGCCCAAGATTTGCGCCTGGGGCCGGGAATTGAATCTCGTCTGGACAAATCTGATCGAAAATGCCCTGGACGCCATGGAGGGAAACGGCACGCTAACGCTGCGCACATCTAGAGAAATCGATATGGGTCTGGTCGAAATCGAGGATACCGGGCCTGGAATTCCTAAGGCGATTCAGGACCGTATCTTTGAGCCGTTTTTTACCACCAAAGAAGTCGGCGCCGGCATAGGAATCGGATTGGACACCGTGTATCGCATCGTTCAAAAGCATTACGGCAACGTGCGGTTTACTTCGCAACCGGGCTCGACCGTCTTCGAAGTGAGACTGCCGCTTCAACGGAACGTCTGAACCTCCACATTTTCTCCGTCAGTGCGAAACGTAAGCAGCCCGTGCTGGTCGGTGCGAAGCACCATCACGTGATGGTCTCGTAGGCGGCCGAGAACGCTGGGACTCGGATGGTGAAACTGGTTCAGATAGCCATCGGAGATAAAGGCTAAGCGCGGGGCGGTCGCGTTGAGGAAATCTTCCGTCGAAGACGTTTTGCTGCCGTGATGGCCAACTTTGAGTAGCGTAACGGGATGCAACTCGCCGCTGGCGACCATGTCCTCTTCGACTGGAGCTTCCGCATCGCCTGTGAGTAGAACGCTGCGGCGGCCGTAGGCGATGTCCACCACTAGCGAATCGTTGTTGACGGCTGCATCGCCGGGGAGGTAATTCGGCGCAGGCGCGAGGAAGCGCATGCGGGTGCCGCCCAGATCGACCGGCGGGCTGGAACGGTTCCTGCATTGGATGCGCACGCCGTCGGCTTTTGCGTGTTGCTCCACGTTTCGCCATTGGGCCGTGTCGGGCTCCGCGCCGATCCAAAGGACCCGGGGGTGGAAGTTATCGAGAACCGCTGGCAGGCCTGCCATATGATCGGAGTGACCATGGGTCAAAATGCAATAGTCTAAGCGATGAATGCGGCGGCTCCACAGGTAGGGAGAAACAACATCTTCCCCGACGTCAATTTGCGGCTTGCGCACCATTCGCTCCATGCCCGGGAAACCGCCGGCATCGACCAGCATGGTCTCGCCATCGGGGAACACCACTAACAGGCTGTCGCCTTGGCTGACGTCGATCGCACTGACTTCGAGCGTCCGCGGCTGCCGAACGAAGCCCCACGGCTGCCACAAAATGATCGCGAGAAGCCCGACCGCGCAAACAGTTACGGGAGCAATCCATCGGCTCTGGCGGCGGATCGACAAGGCCAAAAAGACCAGGGCGGCGGAGAACGCAAGGCAGAGGGAAAGCGGTATCGCCGCAACGCGCCATGCAGGCTCGAAATGAACGTGCCATGCGGCGATTATCTCCGCTGCCGAGAGCAAGATGCGCGTCAAGGCGGCGACCCAGTGCCAGTTGGTCAGAATTGCGGTGAAACCAAGTGGAATTACCAGCGAAAGCAGCGGCACCACCACGATATTTGCGGACAAGCCGGTCAGCGATAGGCGATGGAAATAAACTACCATTGGCAATGCCAAGCCGAACTGCACACAAGCCGTGACGATTACGGCTTCGGCGATGAAGACGAAGAGCAAAGTCGACTTTTCAACCAGCCATTCGGACGCGGGGACGGAGACTGGTGTCCAAAGCCGAATGGTCTCCGCGAGCAGCCTGAGTTCGACACGCCAGGCGGCGGCGCTCGGGGGCACCATCGGATCGTAGGAAGCTTGGTCGAACCGTTTGACGGCGCCACGAATGGGGTCGGTCGTCTTCTCCATCAGCGGAATCGCGAAAGCGGCAATCGCAGCCGCCGATAGAAACGACAATTGAAAACTCGGATCAAAGAGCTGGTCCGGATCGAAGCTGAGATAAATTAAGGCGATCGCGGCGAGGATGTTCAAGATGCGCGTTCGTCGAAAGAAATAGCTCGCCATCAAGAAAAGCGTGAAGCCGCCCGCGGCGCGCACCACCGGAGAACCCATTCCCGAGAGGAGAGCATAAAGCCAACACGCCCCCGTGGCCAAGCAAAGCGCGGGAATCCGGCGAAGCTGAAACAGACGTAAGATCAGCAGCAGGCTAAAAGCGAGAACGGCGATATGTTGGCCCGATATTACCAGAGCATGATAGGTGCCGGTCAGCCGGAAATCGTTGGTCCACCGCCGTTCGACGCCGCTCGTCTCCCCAAGCAGAATCGCCTGCAGCAAACCGGCGGTATGCTGGTCGCCCGGATACAGATTGGTCAGCCGTTCGAGGGCGGCGGTGCGTATCGCGAAGAGCCAACCCATGGCGCGCGAGCCGCAGCGGCCCGGATGCGCACGAATGTCGGACGGATCTTTGACGGAGCCGGTCCAATAAATCCGCTGTGCTGCAAGATAGGCCTCGTAGTCGAACGAATCGGGATTCTGATAATTGCGGGGCCGACGGACCTTCGCCGCCACTTCGACGTTCTGGCCGTAAACCAGGGCAAGTCTCCCGCCGTCCTTCAGGTTCACGGAGAGACGAGCATTCGCGTTAGGCGCCAGTTGGAGCGTGAACTGCTCTCGCGCCGGCGAAAACACGGGAGGATTTACCACGCAGCCCGTCAGAATGACCGTTTCTGCGTCGTTGGCACTCAGAATCGGAGCTGCGCCTTGGCGATGGACAGTCTGCGTCACTATGCCGCCGATGCTGAGAACGAGGAGAACGGCAGCAAACCGGCATCGCCGCGCGGAAGGAAGCATCAAAGCCGTGAGCAGTAGTCCCGAAGCGTACACGATCGGCAATAGCAGGTCCGCTGGGTGGAAGTAGAGGAAATGCCCTACCAGGACACCGGCACCCAAGGCGGCAGCAGGCAGCAATAGGGGCTCACGTGACACACTCAGGTAGTGGGCACAGGTTGTTGGTATTCTCCCTTAGAACTTCCTGCCTCATATACCCCTCAAAAATCTCTGATACATATTGACAGTGGCGTACGAACACACCATACTGAAAGAAATTTAATATCCTAGCAATACTCTGATTCCAGTGGTTGTTGGTGTGCGCTGGAATATCGTAGGTCGTTTTCAATCGTCAATTACTTCTCCTCCAGCCCAAACTAAAGTCGGCTGATCGAGTACTCCTCGATCAGCCTTTTTCTTTGTACTCCGAATATTCCGTTAATGGCCGAGATCGAGGTGGTCGTGAAAACACCTTGAAAATTGATGGTCGGTTACAACGGCGGTTGGTTGCGAGTTCGATTCTCGTCTACCGATCCATGTTTTCAATGATTTAGCTTCCAGCCGATCACTGCACAGGAACCGCCGAACCCGGCTCCGATCGTCCGAGCGTGTCGTACAGCGCCTCCACCGGTCTAACAGCGGGGTTCTCATCGGCCACCGAAATCGCCAAAACACGGATTTTGTTGTCACGTGGCAGCGAGATCGTCTTGGCGCCGCTTGGCAGGTCAATCGCATACGCAAACAAATAGGAATAGGCGTAGGGCACATTCTCACCTGCTGCGTTGTGGTGATGCGAGCAATACCACGCCAAGTTCGCACGCTTGATGTAGCCGGGCCGGATGCCGGTCATTTCCGCGTACTCGTCATGCTGCGTCCGGGCCGGCCGCATCCCGCGCGCCGGCATCTCAACGTCTTTAGCGATCCATTGCCGGTCATCCCACTGGCCAATAAACCCACTCCAATCCTGAATATTCAGGTCGACCGGCTTTTTTCCAACTTCAAACGTCGCTTTCCGGTCGCCCTCGGCCGAAGCCGCCAACAAGTACAAGCGGTTGTAATTCCCGCTTGGCAGTTCGATAGTCTGCCCATTGGCCGCAACTGCGTTCGCCACGCCGGTTCCGGCCTTGGCAAGATGGAACTGCACATCGTCGAAGGTGATTTCGGAAGGCAGCATTTCCGCGGGAAGAGCGTTGCCCTTGCCATCGAATCCACTCTTTGATGGCGCGCCGTCATTGGTGGCCGTTGCAATGTCATACCGCAGCTCCACCGCCGCCGAATGCACACCGGGAATGCTGGCCTGCGCTGTCCCCAGCTTAACCGCGAATGTGCGTGGCTGATACGCGCCAAAGGATGTAAGCAGCGCGCCATCGACCACAGTTGCTGCTCCCACGGGTTGTTCCTGCCCGTTCACTTCGCGCGCCGAAGTTACCGGCGCGGCAAACCACACGCGGACTTGGGGTTGCGGTTTCCCATCCAGTTCAACCAACCGCACAATTACTTCATCCCCGTGTTCCGCCTTCTTCAGCGCCATAACTCTGATTCGAGGATTGCTAACTTTTAGCAAAGAGAACTCACGGCCCAGCGCTCCCGCGTGCCTGGATGTTTGGAACGCGATAAGTGGATCGTTCAGGCGTTCCGCTTGCCAGTCCGTTTGGGCATCGCGCCAACCGCGAACATGCCCTGCGATTCCATAGATGAACTCGTGATGTCCAATATCCTGCGTGGCCTGATCCGGAAAGCCGCCGCGGACTCCCGGCGTGCGTATCAGTGTCAGACGCACGGTATTATCTGTCGGTTTGTCGGAGCCATTCTTGCAGTCCGTCAGTATGGTCGCGCCATACTCTCCACTCGCGTCCGTCAAATCTACCCATTGGTGGGAGGGCACTTCGAACTTCTTCGGTTCAGCCGTCGGGCGCTCAATTGTGCCAATATCCCAGTTATAAGTTGCCATGCGATTGGAAGCGGTTAGCGGGAAGGCAGCCTTCAGATTCGATTCTCGAGTGTTCCAATCGATCACGTTTTTGAACTCTACACGTTTCCCGCCATCTCCCGCCGACAGACTGATCGTCTGAACAAACTTAGACCCCGCGGTCCCTCGCGCTACTTGCAACGCAACGCGCGCCGGCCCGTTTTCGACGATCCGTATTTTTGCCGGACCTCCCACATAGGTTTTCGGCGCCGCCTGTTCTTGATCCCAATCCATGTTCCAGGCCGGCCATTGTTGCGGATTGTCATAAGAAATCGCGAGCCGCGCCGGGGCGGAGAGTAATTCCTTTCCGGCTACCTTATCGAAGATACTTTCGACATCCCCATTCGCGTTCAGCCTTACGCGGTAAAACTGGTTCTCCAGCGAGTTTTCAGAAATATGCAGATCGCTTTGCGCCTGACCGGAAACGGGTTGAACATCATAAACCGCATAACCCACCGACGGCGCCCTGGCCACGAACAGCACCTTGCCATTCGAGATCTGCGCCGGAACCTCGCTGCCATCTGCGCTAGTCACTCGAACTGAGTTCGGCACTCCGTCAGGAAAATTCACTTCCGCTTCGACGATGTCTTCCCTCGGTATGTTGAGCGGGTTGAAAACCACCACCGGAACGCCGTTGGTGTCGGTTGCCAGTCCGGCGGCAATGGCCTCCGTTGCGTTGCTCAGTACGCCGGCGAATTGGTTCATCGCAATCACGTCGTCGTTCCAGGCAAACTCGTAGCTCTTGGGCGTGGCTGTGCCGGCCGCTAGGTCGTGGAAATGGCCTCCCATCACCAGAGTCCAGGCATCATTCAAACGTTCCAGAGGATACGGACGTGCGCCCAACCACTCGGCCGCTATGGAAGATTTCTCCGCCGCATCTGCCAGCAACTCCTCTTTGCGAAGCCATCGCTTTTGATAGGCCTGCGATGTCAACGATCCAGCGGAGTGATTGGTCAACTCCATCTCGCCGCTGTAGCGAGGAAGTCCCGCGGCCTCTGAAGGCGAGATGTCCAGGAACATCTGGTCGGCTCTTGATGAGATGACACGAACAGGACCGTCGCCCACCTTTACAGCCGGCCAGTCGGGGTGCGTCGCCCTTCGCCCCATCGAGACGTAACCTTCGGGTGGAAGGCTGGCAGTTCCCTGTGTAACGATGGCCTCCAGCCGCTTCACCGATTCCTCACGTGGGGCGCCGCCGGTATCGCCTGTGCCGTAATAATGATAGTCCGTATAAAGCCCGCTAACCTCGCCGTTATGTTCGACGCGCGCCGCCCAGTCGCGCTGATATCGCTCCTGCTCCTGATCGGCCTGCATCTTGGTTAGCGCCTCCACCTGGTTGTTCAACGAAAAATATTCCTGAATCTCCGTCTCATCTGGCGACTGACCGCTTGGACGCTGCTTCTGCAGCCTCTCTCGCAGAAGTTGACGGTCGTTTTCAAGTTTCTGGAGATCGGCGATTGGCTTCGCGGGAGGCAATGGCTTGCTGAGATCCGTCTCAATATCGCCGCTATAGCTGCCCGGGTTGAGCCCCGCCAGCACCGATTCACCATCGGGGCCCACCCACACTCCCACGTCGAACGGCGTTCCTTCGGGTGTTTTTTCACGCGAATCCGGACCTCCCGCATCGGCGGATGAGCCCCATGTCAGCTTCTGTGTCGAAAAGCCTTTCACTCCCGAGTGCGCCAGAATCGTCGGTAGCGATGCCGGAAATCCAAAACAGTCTGGCAGCATGTACTCCGCGCTCGCTTTGCCGAATTCCTTCCGGAACCAATCGTTTCCATAGAGAATCTGCCGGATGATCGCTTCGGCGCTGGGCGCGTTCACATCGCCCTCTTCCATCGACGAACCGGCCGGAAACCACTGCCCCGATGCAACATAACTCTTCACTCGCGCGAAATCCGCCGGGAAGTATTCTTTCATGAATCGATAGCGATTCGCTCCGCTGAAATTGAAAACGTAGTGAGGATACTTTTCGAAGAGCTTGAAGTTATCTTCCATGGTCTTTCGAATATATTCGTTGATGACCTGCGGATACTCCCAGCGCCACTCTGTATCCAAGTGAGCATAACCGACCACGTACAGCGTGGGCTGCTTGGTTAAGTCGGGCTTCTCAGGCGTCTGCGCGCCGGCTTGATTATGACCAAGCACACATGCCAGTAACAGGAATAAAAAAATTGGGAAGAATCGTATCATGGAAACTCTCCAAAAATATTTGGGCTTTAGCTATTCGGCGTTTAGCCCATCCACCAGGGCGTTGCGATAGGCGCGGATGGCGGGAACGAAACCCAGCAGCGCGCCCGCTCCCACCACTGCCAGCACATAATACGCGACCCGCGGCGAGAAGCCTACCATCGCCAACGGAATGCCATAATGATTCTCCACCGGAATCCGCACCGCGAACAATAACAAGTAGCACGCCGCCACCCCGAACGCCACACCCACCGCGCTGATCAGCGTAGACTCCAGAATAAACAGTGTGAAGATCTGAGTCATGCGAAGCCCCAAGGTGCGCAGCACTGCGATCTCGCGCCGCCGCTCATTCAACGCGGTGTAAAGAGCCGTCAGCATCACCATCAAGCCCACCACCAGCACCGCTCCGCTCACCAGCGATAAGGCAATGTCGGCGGCGCTTAGCACGCTCCACAGATCTTCCAGCGTCAGCGCCGGGATGATCGCCGTCAGCGGCTCCGGCTTGTACGTGTTGATCTCGCGCTGCAAGAACAGCGTGCTCATGCGCGACTTGGTACGCAGCAGAAAAGCGCTAATCGCCTTGATGTGTAGATCCGATTTATGGATCTGCGATTCGGGAATGGCTTCGAGGGGTGGCGCTCCGTTCTCCCAACCTAGATGCATTGCCTCATCCCCCCACAAGGTGATGTAGATCGCCCGGTCCACCGGTGTCGCGGTGCGCGCCAGGATACCGACGACCGTGTAAGGGTCGGCCGTGTGCTTCAGGAAGCTGCCTTCGAGGCCGTGGCTCAGGACAATCTTTTGCCCGAGATGATAGTGCAGTTGAGCGGCCACAGTACTGCCAAGCACGGCGTCAAAGATCCCCTCCGGCCGGGCCCCTTCGGCCAATTGAACGCTGTGATCGCCGCGATAGCGGTAATGCTCATAAAAGTTGTTGTCAGTGGCGACCATGCGATACCCGCGGTGGCTGTCGCCCATCGACAGCGGGATTGTCCACAGCACCGCCGGATGCTTCGCGAAGTGCTGGTAGGAGGCATAAGAAATGTCGTTGTTGGCGGTCCCGATGTGAAACACCGCATAGAGGAGCAGCGGCAGAGAACCTCCGCGCGCCCCCACCACCAGGTCCGTCTGGCTCAGAGTGCCCTCAAATCCTACTTGCGTCCCTTGCCGGATTCGATCCACGCCCACCAGTAGCAATACACTGAAGGCGATCGAGAACACTGTCAGACAGAGGGTAAACTTCCGGCTTCGCAATGAGGCGAAAGCCAGCCTCAGGGTTGTCATGCGCACACCTGGCTGATGTTGCCGAGCGCAATCCGTTCATCGAAGTGCTCCATCAGCGAGCGGTCGTGGCTGACGAAGATCAAGGTGGCTTGCGCTTCCTCACAAACTTCAAACAGCAGTTCGAGAAAAGCTTGCCGGCGATCCGTATCCAGCGACGAAGTGGGTTCGTCGGCGATCACCAGGCTCGGTTTGCCAATCACCGCTCGCGCGATAGCGACGCGCTGCTGCTCGCCGGTGCTGAGTTTCTTCACGCTGCGGTCGAGACGCGCTTCCAACCCCAGCCGCCGAACCAGGCGCTCCACTTCCTCCCGAACCGTGCGTGCCACAATGCGCTTGCGCCGCCGATCGTGGACCTGGCACGGCAGCGCCACGTTTTGCCGCACTGTCAAGTACGGAATGAGATTGAATTTCTGGAAGATGTAGCCCATCTCTGAGCCGCGATGCTGGTCCCGCGCCGGCATTGACATCTTCGTCAATTCTTTGCCGAGAACCAGGCAGCTTCCACGCTGCGGCTGTAAGATACCGGTGATCAGTCCAAGCAGCGTCGTCTTACCACAGCCGCTAGGACCGTAAAGAAAAACCCGCTTACCCATTTCCACGACAAGTTCATCTATTCGCAACACAGGCAGCTTGGGGTTATACCCGAATACCACGTTCTGCAGGCGAACCGCCGCGACAGCGCTCATGATACTGCTAACTTCATTGCGGTTGGTAAGGCTTTACGGTCTCTCCTGAGAGGTCGTATGAGACGTCCCCATAAGGACTCTGCACGGTGGAAATCTTGAGCGTGCCGGTCACTTGAATGGGGTCGGTGAAAGTCACGTGCACCTTCGCGCTTTTATCCATCTTGACGTATACGATCTGGTTCGGCGGAGGTGGTGGCACGTGGATGCACGCCCCGGCGTAAGGGACCAACAGAAACTCTGTCACCACCTCCAGATCGTCCTCCAGCGGAACCATGAATCCGGGAATGTTCACCCGTTTGCCATCCAACTGCACAGCGGCCGCCTTTTGTTTCGCCGGGGGAACATTGAAATTTAGCGTCTGCAGCGTCTGCCAAGTCACGGTCTCTGGCTTCGGCTCGGCCCCCAATAAGGCCAGCGCACCGCACGCCAGTCCGCTACAAACGCTCCCAATCCATGTCCGTCTCGGGATACCTGCTGGAGTGGTCATTTCTTTCGTGCTCGTTGTCGGACGGCCTTTCTTGGTTGTTCCTCTTGATGATACAACCACATACGGGCCACCCCGCTGCTACTGCGTGGGCCGCCTTGGGGTCAACTGGTCCGGCAGCGGCGGCCGCGGGCGAAATGCGGTCCAGTGGCTGGCCATCTGCGGGTTGCTCGACGGATGCAGATCGTTCCACGTATCCATAGAAATCCCGTTCAAGTCGTACACCACTTTTCCATTCCGTAGTGTCAGCTCGCAGATCAGGCGGGTGTCGCCCATTAGCTTGGTGTTATCCATGTCCAGAAAGCCGAACTTCCCGTGGTCCTCGCTCAGCACCGCCACGTCTGCCGGCGCTCCTACCGAGAGGTTGCCGAGTTGCGGCCGCTGGATCTCCTTCGCAGGATGGGAGGTGGTGTCGGCAATGACCTGCTGCAGAGTTAACCCCATAGCCATAAACTTGCTCATCACGTTCAGCATGTCTTTCGTACTGGAATTCATGCTGTCGACGTGCAGGTCGGTGGAAAGCGAATCCGGCAGAAAGCCCGCTTTGATCAGCGGCACCGCTACCCGGAAGCGGAAGCTGCCGCCCCCCGTGCCGGCGTCAAAGTAGATGCTGCGCTGGCGTCCCAGGATCAGTCCCTTCTGTGGCCCCAGCGTCATGACATCTTGTTCACCCCTCAGTCCGGAGTAAGTGTGGGTGTAAATATCGCCCGGGCGCAGATACTTGGTCAGCAGTTCATAAAGTGGCCGCTCGATCCGGTTAGCTCCATAGTCGATCATCACCGGAATATGAGCGATGTTGCCCGCCCCTACCGCCTGGATGTAGGGAGTCCACTCCGGGCCGGTGAAGTGCGCGCTCTTGATGCCGATGATCGTCTCCGGATATCGCAGCGCCATCCAGGCCGTTGGCACCATTTGCATATCGTCAATGTTGTTTTCGAACCGGCCGCCGCGCATTCCGGCACCGACAATATTCAAGAAGGCCAGGACCCGTGTCTGCTCGCGGTCAATGATGTGCTCCTTGAAATCCTCGAAATTGCGCCATCCGGAGCTGCCCGCGTCGCATATAGTCGTTACCCCGTTCCGAAACGTGAAGCCGTCGGGCCAGATGCCATAGTCTCCCGCGTAGGAGTGGGCTTCACCCGTCGACGCGTAATCGTGCGTATGGATGTCAATCAGCCCTGGCGTCACGTAGTAGCCGGAGGTGTCGATCGTCTTGGCAGCGTCCTTAGGGTCCAGGTGTTCGGCCACCGCCGCGACCTTGCCATCCTTGATGGCCACGTCCTCTACCCGATCAATGTTGTTCTTAGGGTCGATCACATGTCCGTTCTGCAGTAGCAAATCGTAGGGCAGAGGGTTTGGCAAGGTTGGCGGCGGACCGACCCGGTGCACCGCCTGCCCGGATGAGCCCTGCTGCGCGACCGGCTGGGGCAGCCCTGCTTCTTGATTTCGCCCTTGCCCTGCCGGTGTCACTGGAAAACAACCCCGGCAGTCACTCGGTCCCGGGGGCCCTTGGTTCTGGTACGCGTTCGCGCTAACCGGAACTGATGTTTCCGGAGCGCGCGCTGGCGCCGCCTGGTTCTGAGCCTCGACTTGCGTCTGCGAAGCGATGGCGACGAACACCATCGCGCCAAACAGCGCGTGCCTCATACCAGATCCCTGCACTCGCTTCATCTATGTACAAACTCCTCTGACTAATTTTCGGATCGTGAATCGCGATCCTAGGCATATATTCTACGCGCCATCGGATGATGGCAAGCGATCTGCCGCACGCGCGCTTCATGTTGCCCAACGAATGATGGACCTTTTACGACGGTTCAGGGACTGAGCGGACGACGACTGTCTTGGGCAAAACGCAACCTACCGGTGCAATTCCGCGTGTGTCTGTAAATAATTAACGATCTGGGCTCGCGACAGCACTCCCTCGAGATGCCCTTTGGCGACGACGGGAAGCTGGTTCAGGTCGTAGCGGGCCATCGATTCCAGCGCGCTTGTCAGTGGCGCGTCCGGGGTCACGGCGCGTAAGTCCTCCAGGGGCCGCATAACATCGTGAACCGTTGTAAAAGGCCATTTTGCCCGGTCCACTTGCTTGATCTCATGGGGCGTGACCAAGCCTGTAATCTCGCCCTTCTCCACGACCACGAAGCAACGCCGCGCGGTACGAAGCAGTTCCTGTTCCACGAAGTTCTGAAGATTTAACCATCCGTCAACAGTCGGGCAATCACGTGTCATCACATCCGCGACGCGAACGCCCTCTAGCGCGTGCGTCAGGCCGGCCTGGGCATAGCTCTCTCTAGAGGCTTGCAGCAAAAACCATCCGATGAAGGCAATCCAGAGACCTCCGATGCCTGCGCCGCCAAAAAACCGGAATACACCCAGGGCGATGAAGCAGAAAGCGACAATTTGGCCGACTTTGGCCGCCAGGCGGGTAGAACGATCCGAATCGCCCGTCTTCCACCAAATGATCGCGCGCAAAACGCGGCCGCCGTCGAGTGGATATCCGGGAATCAGGTTGAACGCAGCCAAGGTGAGATTGATGTATCCAAGCCAGAGCAATATGACGACAAATGGATCAGGCGACGGCGCGCTCATTGCGCGTGCTGCTGTCAGACAGATCGCTCCGATGATGGCGCTGGTCAAAGGCCCAACAAATGCCATCCAAAATTCGAGTTTCGCGCTTGTCGGGTTTTTCTCGATTTGGGAGACGCCGCCTAAGGCGAACAGCGTGATCTCTTTCACCGGTAATCCATTGGTTGTAGCCACCAGCGAGTGCGCCAGTTCGTGCAAGAGGAGCGAGACGAAAAAGAGAATGGCCGTCGCCACCGCCATACTCAGAATGACACTGTCACCCCATGCTGGATTGCTGGCGTGGAATTGGGAAGAGAGTGAAAAGACAATTAGGAGTGCAATCAGAAACCAGCTATAGTGCAAGCCGATCTTGATTCCGAAAATTCTTCCAAGCTTGATCTGAGATCGCAAGTCCAATCTCCTCTGTGCAGCGTAGTCGCGATTCACAATACTACACTTCACGCAGACGCCGTGGCCTATCAATGCGGCGACTGGCCGCGAAAGCCGCTCTAAGGCAATTGATGCCGGGATAGAATTCGTTAAGGATGACGAGGGCAAGGTGACACACTTGATCTTGCGCCAAGGCGCACCCGAGATCAACGCAGCAAGGAAGTCGGAGTGAAACTCAGTTGGATCGGCCGTCTAAGTCCTACTACGATAGGGAGTATTATGACTCAAAAACGGATTCACATACTTGTCATTTGCCTAATTACGTTAGGCGCCGCATTATCGTTGTTCGGACAGGACCCGAAGACCCTCATCGGTAAATGGAGCATGACATCGGAAACAAACGGGGGCGATCCCGTGAACTGGACCTTGGTATTAAAGGACAGTGACGGTAAGCTAACTGCCCTTTTGGCAACCGATCAGAGCGAACAGGCCGCCAAAGACTTCACATATGCACATGGTGTCCTTAAATTCCAGGCGCCATACCAAGGTAACTATTACGACATAGAACTAAAAGCCATTCCCGGCAATAAGCTGGAGGGCACATGGAGCGGCGGTGGAGACTCGGGCAAGACTACCGGAACAAAGATGTAAACGGGCGGGGAGAACTCGTTATTTCATGTTGATCTTCGGTACGAACGCCGCGAAGCAGTCGGCCAGCGGCTGACGTCCATGGCTCGGGCGAACCATATAAGTACGCGATTTGAGCGAAATCCAGGGCAGGGCGCGAAACTTGACGGATCGGGGCGCATAGTTGCGGGCGCTACTCTGCACGAGACCTACGCCCAATCCGCTCTCGACCAAGCCTAAGAGGGTATTGGGCTCACTCACCGCCTGGACCATCCGCGGGACGAAGCCGGCATTCGCGCAAGCAGCCAGGAATTCGGCGTACCGCTCTGGTGCAGTGGAGCGCGACAACAGGACCCAGGATGCGCCATCCAGGTCACTAGGTCTAATCGTGCGCTTCCGCGAGAGCGGATGAGCGCCGGGCACGACCAGCAGGTAAGGCTCTTCGGCAACGCAGATCTGTTCAACGTCGTTCCCGATTGCGGGATTGGATACGAATCCGATATCGATGCGACCGGACGAGATTGCCTCGAACTGCTGGGCCGATCTCAGGTTACGCAGCTCTACATTGGCATTGGGGAACTCAGTTTGAAAACGCCGCAACGGCTTCGGCAAAATACCACTCCACAGAGCGCCACTGACGAACGATATTGAGACAGTGCCCATCTTTCCAAGCGCCTTTTGTCCCGCTTCGTCGCGAATTTTGTCTGCATAAGCGAGCAACTTTCGGGCGTGGCCGAGTAGCCACCTGCCCGGCTCCGTCAACCGAACCCGTTGGCGTTCCCGAACAAAAAGTTCCAGATGAAGCTCCTTTTCGAGCTGCCGGATCTGACGGCTGAGCGGAGATTGCGAAATATGAAGGCGCTCTGCGGCTTTGCCGATGTGTTCCAGTTCGGCGGCCGCAACAAAGTACTGGAGCAGGCGTAAATCCATAATGAGACCTATAGTGTCTCAACTAGACCATATTTGGTCTTTGACAGCAACAACGCTACAACCGGATGATTTAAGAGATGCGTAAAAATATCTTGGGATGTATCGCGACGGGATTGCTGTTGCTTGCCGCGGCCTGCGCCTATACGGAGCAACAGCCGGCATTTTCAGCGACCGGGCCGGATGCTGCCGAATACGGCGCGGCTGAACACTACCCGGTTGGCTCACTAGACACTTTGTCCGGCCAGAAGTACCTGGTTGGAGACTTCAGCCATTTCGACCGGCTCTTTCCCGCACGCACGGTTGCTTCGGCGCCGCAGGTTTGGCACTTCAGCCGCCCCCCAAACGCCTCCCGAGATCACATATTTTCACGCCGGCAGCCGCTATTCGCTGCAGGACTATCTAAGGCACTTGCCGATTACCGGTCTATTGATCGCCAAAGACGATCAGATCCTATTTGAGGGCTACCAATATGGACGCACCGATCGGGATCGGCTCACGTCACAGTCGATCGCGAAGTCCATCACCGCGATGCTAATTGGTGTCGCGCTTTCGGAAGGTGCTGTTAGTTCTGTAAGCGACACCGCCGCGAAGTACGTGCCCGAATTGAAGGACTCTGATTACGGCAGGGTACCGATTCGCGATCTTCTGCACATGTCCTCGGGCATGTCGTGTGAAGGGCACGTGGAAGAGGGGACCATCGACGTAAATGTTCTGGCGCATGATTGCAAACGAGCGGCTCCCGCTGGCACGCACTTCAAATACTCCGCTGCGGACTCTCAATTGTTGGGTCTGATTGTTAGCAGAACTGTAAAGATGAATCTGGCGCGTTATCTTGATGAGAAGATTTGGCAGAAGATCGGCACCGAGGCGAACGCTACTTGGAATATCAACGCAACTGGTCAGGAACTCGGTTACTGTTGTTTCAACGCGGTGCTGCGGGACTACGCGCGTTTCGGTAGGCTTTTGGCTTTCGATGGTGCGTGGAATGGAAAACAACTAATTCCGCGGCAATGGGTGCTGGATGCGACCACCGTGAAAGATTCCGATTCCCAACTTGCGCCCGGTAAGTCCACGCCGTTTTTCGGTTATGGCTATCAAACTTGGATCTTTCCGGGGCCGCGGCGAATGTTCGCTTTATTAGGTGCCAATGGCCAGCGCATTTTTGTCGACCCGGAGTCGAAGTTGATCATGGTGCAGACGGCAGTCACCCTAAAGTCGGTAGATCTCAAATCCGACGCCGAGATGATCGCGCTTTGGCTGTCGTTAGTCCACCATTTCAGAAACCCTTGATTCGCGCCTTCGCCTTCTTACAGCCCGGCAACGCGATTCAGCACAAAATCGACAATTGTCAACAGAACCGACCCAAGCACCGCCGGCAGACATCCGATCACTCGAAAGCCTGGAACGAATTCCGACGCCAGTTTCAGCATTAAGCCATTAATTACGAAATACAGTAATCCCAGGGTCAAAATGATAAAAGGCAGAAGAACAAGCTTGAGAACGAACCCAAGTGTGGCGCCCACCAAGCCGATGACCAGTGCGGCGATGAGAGCGGCTCCAAAACCGTCAACCTCAATGCCGGGTATGATCCACGACACGATGAGAAGCGCAACTCCGCTGAGAAGCCAATGAACGATCAAATAACGCATTTATTAATAATCCTTTCGGGCAAAGATCTTACGGTTTCACTCAGCGCGCAGGGTTTCAATCGGGTCGATGGCCGTTGCTCGCAGTGATGGCAGGTAACTTGCTAGAAGGGCTGCCGAGACCAATCCGATCATTGCAAAAATATAAGTAGACGAATCACTCGCACTTACAGCAAACAGTAAGGAGCTCAGAAATCGACTCAGGCCTAAGGCTGCGGCAAAGCCGATCGCCACTCCTGCGGAGGCCAGTAAGAGACCATCACGGACGAACATACCACTTACTTGTTGCCGGCGAGCACCTAGCGCCATCCGAATACCAATTTCCCGCGTGCGTTGCGATACCGAGTACGAGATTACTCCATAGATCCCGACCATTCCCAAAATGAGAGCCATCAACCCGGCAATGCCAAGCATGACCAGCGTAAAGGAAGTGCGCGCCATAGACTTGTCGTAAATTTCTTGCAATGTGCGAACGTTAGCGAGCGGCGAATCCGGAACGATGGACCAGATCACGCGCCGGAGGTCGGTTAAGAAAGCGGCCGAACCCGTACGCGTGCTGCGAATGACGTAAACTGCGGATCTCTGCGCGAGAACGTCGTTTCCCCAGAAGTTCTTCAGCAGTACCGGCCAATACACGATCGTAGGCGGCTTCTTTTGCACGCCATCATCGTACGCGTTCGCGACAACTCCGACGATTTCGCGCCAATCGTCTTTTGAGCCCTCGCGTATGCGCTTCCCTATCGCTGCCGTGGAACTGCCCCAGTATTCGCGAGCTAAATTCTCCGAGACAATTGCAACATTGCGGAAGTCATAGACGTCGGTCCACGTAAGGTCGCGCCCAGCAACGAAGTGACGTCCCATTGTATGAAAGTAGCCGGGCGCGATAAATTTGTATCGCCGTATTGGCGGGACCTTTCCCGGGATGCTTGGGCGATCCTCGGCGTACAGGACGTCGTTGCTATCATTGCCGCCCATCGTGACGGACTGAGCGAAGGTTGCCGACTGAACTCCCGGAAGGGACTCGATCTTAGACAGAATCTCCTGATGCGTATGAATCGCCAGCACCGGGTCTTTGATTTGCGTGTCCGGAATAAATACGCTCAGCGTCATCACTTGTTCCGGATTCGTGAATCCCGGTTGAACGTGGCGTAAGGCGTAGAAAGTTCGAATCATCAAACCGGAACTAATCAGCAACACCAGTGCCAGTGCGACCTGAAACACGACCAGCAGATTGCGCGCGCGCAGCCGGCCACCTCCGGTAGTGACGCTTCGGCTGCTGTCGCGCAGCCCGGCGCCGGGGCGTATCCTGGCATATTTGAATACCGGCAGTAAACCGAACAACATTCCAGAGACAAGCGAAATCGTCAGGGTGAACAGCAGCGCTCGCGGATCAATCTCGATCTGATCGAGCCGGGGAAGGTTCGCCGGGCCGATAGCCACTAGCAACCGCAACGCCCCGTAAGCTAAGCCGAGTCCAAGCGCTCCGCCGGCAAGCGCCAGAGCGAGGCTCTCACTGAGCAAGTCCCGCGCGATGCGTCCCCATCCGGCGCCAAGCGCGGCGCGAACTGCAAGCTCATGTTGCCGCCCCTCGGCGCGCACCAGCAGAAGATTGGCTACGTTCGCACAAGCGATCAGTAGAACCAATCCGATGGTCCCCATGATGACCCACAAAATGGTGCCGATGTCGCCCACCACATCCTGCATAAAAGGCCGCACGCTGGGGCGAATGCGAGCATCCTCGAAAAGCCTGGGGCTGAAGCCGGGAGGCGCGGGCCAACTCCTGAGCCACACCGGTATCAGCCGCGCAATGTCGGCGTTCGCTTGTTCCAGGCTGACGCCCGGTCTCAGCCTCGCGATGCCGTTATAGCTAAAGTTCCCCAGAAAGACTTTACTGCGGTTGAACTGAAGAGGAAGGATCATGGCCGGTTGCGGCGTCATGAATCGGAAACTGCGGGGAAGTACACCGATAATCTCGTGATCGTTGCCATCGATGACGATGTGGCGCCCAATCGCAGAGGGCGAACTACTGAACCGGCTCTGCCAATAGCTGTACGTCAGGATGACAGTACGTGGATTTCCGTCAATATCGTCGCGACGGGTGAACAAACGCCCCATGGCGGGCTTAATGCCCAGAAGAGGTAAAACGCCGTCAGTGACCCACAGGCTCTGTACCTGCTCCGGTTCCGCGATATGGCTGATGCTTACCGACCCCCCCGTGTAGGCGCCGATATCGGTAAAACTGCGCGCCTGCTCCCGATACGTGAAGTACATTGACGGACTCATATTCACTTCATTCAGGTTGAGCCCCTTTGCCGTGTGCCATAGGCCAACCAGGCGATCCGGCTGAAAAAACGGCAGCGGCTTCAAAAGAATGCAATCGATAACGCTGAAGATTGCAGTGTTTGCGCCAATGCCGATCGCCAACGTGAGCAGCGTGACAACAGTGAACAGCGGTGAATGGAGGAGCCGGCGAAAGACGTATTTATTCATGGCGAAGGCTTACACTCAAGGACTATTACGTTTCGCCTCGCTGAAAAGTTTGCTTTTGTTTTTTGGCGGTCCTCGGGAAGCCTACACGGCACTAGCGCATTGAAAACACAGGAATCCTTTGCGGCAATAGCCCGGCAAGAACAAAGGACTATTCAGGGCGAGTCGAGAGGCACTGTACGCAGATTCCAAGCAGACCGCCTCCTGCGCAGAGGAGCACAAAAACGAGGTATGACCATGACGTTACAAGAATGACGTTGCCGTTCAACACTCCCAAGTAATAAAGCACGGGAGGAAGCAGAGCAAGGAACGAAACCGAGAGTAAGCGCTTCGCCCGTCGAAGTTCAAAGGCCAGAACCAATAGACCCGTCACTGCAGCAAACCCCGGTACAACTGCAGCGGAAGACAAGACTGGCGCGGGAACGCTTAACATGATTTGCTGATACGGTACGCCACTCACAGGGACCACTCTCGGCAAATCGACGTTGCGACCAGTTGTAATGCTCGGGGCGGGCCAGTAAGGGATTGATGAGGCCACGAGTGCTAGGACGAGAACGACTGTGCCCAGCATACGATTGTGGAGGAAGCAAAGAATCGCTACCAAAACGAGCGCGGCTGCTGTTAACTCGTCCCTATGGTGTTGCAGCGAGTCGTAAATCGGCACGAACGGCAGATAGTACTCAGACCAGCTGAGTGCCAAAAGCGATTGCACAAGACACCAGCCCAGGAGCACTGTAGCGAGGCATTGCGACCAGCGTCGCACGGCAGGTCTCACCGGGAATAGATGAGAAGCCATCACGATGAGGGCGGCTGCCCATATGTTCTGCGCGAAGGCGCGGTAGACGGTGCCGGGTATTCGAAACCAATCCGCCCACGCCATCGTATTCGCCGTCCATTGGAAGCTCGCGCCATGCGGGAGTAGATCCGCTTGTGATATCGCGAGGAGTAAAGCTGACATGCCCCAAACATGTAGCGCGCCGGGCCGGCGAAGCACAATAAAAAATGCCAGCAGCACGCAAAAGAGCGGTGGTAAGACGAAAAGCTGTACCAGTTGCCAGACCGGGGGCGTACTGCATGTGCAATGAGGAATTAGGAAGCTTGCTGTGAAGGGTCGGGAGCCGCCATAGCGCATCGAAATCAGCAGTGTAGGGTCTGCACCAATCGTCGGATGATGGTTCCAAAGCTGAGTCAGGTAGACCGACATGCCGTGGAACGGGCGGTGATTGATGGCCAGCAGATGCAAAGGCGCATCACGGTTGGGCAGAATTGTTTCAATAATCGGGTTTGCTGAGACAATCCCTGGCGAGATATTCTGCATATAATCCGAGAACGGTTCGACAGAAAACGGAAGCCAAAAATCAAGCCTCCGCGAAAGATGAATCGTCTCGATTGACGAGCGCAATTGATACGCGATTACGAACAGGAAGAGTGCTGATATTCCCAGGCGTCGGGCCCAGCTCTTCCAATCGGTTGAAGTCACGATGCTGACAAGAATGACACCCTTGTGCTCAAGAAAGTTCCTGCTCGGGGTAAGTCGCGTGACTAGCCGCCCCGCTCTCTCTACCAACGAGGTACATGCGATCCCTTTGCTGAACCGTGAGTCGACGTTGAAGCCATGTCACAGCCTCCGGGACCGCCATGGGCATACACTAACCTCAGCGAGCGATGAAACAGGCGATCGGGATTGATTTGGGTGCGACGGAGCTGCGCGCCGCGCTGGTAGACGAATCAGGCGCAGTGCTGGCTTATGAAAAAGTTAAGACGAACAAAATTGGCGGACCCGAATCGGTTCTCGCGCAGATGGAGAATCTGGTTGCCAACGTAAAGGGCCGGAACGAAGTAACCGGCGTGGGAGTCGCAGCGCCGGGTCCGCTGAATTCCGAAACCGGCATCGTGTTGGACCCGCCAACTTTGCCCGGTTGGAAGAATTTTGAATTGAGGCGCGTCCTGGCCAGCCGCTTACAGATGCCCGTTTCGCTGAACAATGATGCGAACGCGGCGGCTTATGGAGAGTGGCGGTTCGGCGGCGGCCGAGGCTCTCGGCACCTCGTTTACATCACCGTCAGCACAGGAATCGGAGGGGGCGTCGTCGCCGGCGGGCGTCTGCTGTTGGGGCACGGAGGCTTTGCGGCGGAGCTCGGCCATATGAGCATCGCTCTCGACGGCCCCATGTGTTTGTGCGGCCACCTCGGCTGCTGGGAGTCTCTGGCTTCAGGAACCGCGCTTGCGAAATTTGCTGAAGAAGCCGTAAGAGAATGTCAATCGTCCCTGATGATCGACCTGGCGTGCGGCGGCCCCATTCAAGCTCATCACGTGGGTGCGGCGGCGGCGCAAGGGGATCCGCTGGCGCTATCGCTGTTGCAGGATGAGGCGCGTTACTTGACCGTCGGATTGATCAATGTCCTCCATTTGTTCGCGCCGGAAATTGTACTCATCGGCGGCGGCGTTGCGGCAAGCTTTCCCTTGATGAAGCCTACGATCCTCGAAGGTATACAAAAGCGAGCAATGCCCTCCTATCGCCAAATTCCCATTCAGCGCGCCGAATTGGAAGATCCAGGCGTGGTCGGCGCGGCGGCGCTCGCAATGGATGCGGAGGCTGGAAAACTTGAACAATATTATTTCTCGGAATCGGCCCCGAAATTTTAACCACAAAATTTCCATCTATAAACTAGCGCGGTACCCAGGCGGCGCTTGGTCGACGCCGTCGAGAAATTTCGCCAAGCCTCCGCATAGGCGTAGCCGGGCGACTAATTAGGAGTGAGTTTGACAGAACCCCCTTTGGCGCGGCGATCCCTGCCGATAGGCGCCGAACTATTAGATGAAGGGGCCGCGCACTTTCGTGTATGGGCTCCCGAGCGAGCCTCCGTGGCCGTCCTATTCGATCCATCACAGCGGTCTCGTCCTCTACAGCAGTTGCGCGCGGAGGGAAGTGGCTATTTTTCCGGAACCGTCGCGGAGTCCCACAGTGGAACCCGTTATAAGTATCTAGTTGATGAGAAGGAACCATGTCCCGACCCCGCCTCCCGCTTCCAACCAAATGGACCGCACGGGTATTCCGAAATCATCGACTACAAGGCATTCGACTGGACCGATGCCGACTGGCCAGGAGTGCGGTTGAAAGGCCAAGTAATCTACGAACTGCACCTGGGCACCTTCACCAAGGCAGGCACTTGGGCAGGGGCCGCGGAAAAATTAGAGTATCTGCGCGATACCGGAATCACGCTAATCGAGGTCATGCCGATTGCCGACTTTCCGGGCAAGTACGGCTGGGGTTACGACGGAGTTGGGTTATTTGCGCCGGTGGCAATTTATGGGACGCCCGGCGATATGCGGCGTTTCGTCGATCGCTCGCATTCGTTGGGTGTGGGCGTCATCCTGGACGTGGTCTACAACCATCTTGGGCCCGATGGCAATTATCTGACGAAATTCTCGTCGTACTATTTCAGTCGGCGCGACGAGACGGATTGGGGCACCGCTATTAACTTCGATGGCCAATACAGTGATCCCGTGCGGGAATTTTACCGCAGCAATGCCGGCTACTGGATTCGTGAGTTTCATCTTGATGGGCTGCGGTTGGACGCCACCCAGGACATCCATGATAAATCGCATCCACACATTTTGAGCGAGATCGGCCACGCGGCGCGTGACGCCGCTGGCAATCGCTCCATTATCCTGGTAGGCGAGAACGAACCGCAGAACACGGCGCTGCTCCGTCCCATTTCAGAAGGCGGCAACGGCCTGGATGCGCTCTGGAACGACGATTATCACCACACGGCGATCGTGGCGTTGACGGGCAAAGCGGATGCGTATTACCACGATTACCGGGGAACGCCACAAGAACTGCTGTCGGCGATGAAGCACGGCTACTTGTATCAGGGCCAGCTGTATCGATGGCAAGAGAAGCGTCGCGGTACACCGGCTTGGGGCATTCCGCGAGCGGCCATGGTGAACTTTATTCAGAATCACGATCAGGTTGCCAACTCCGCGCGGGGACTGCGTATCCATAAACTGGCATCGCCCGGCAATGTCAAAGCGCTAACGGCTCTAACGCTGCTGGGTCCCGGAACACCGATGCTGCTTCAGGGCCAGGAGTTCGCTGCTTCCGCTCCATTCCTCTATTTCGCCGACCATACACCTGAATTGGCGGAGCACGTTCGATCGGGGCGAGTCGAGTTCTTGAAGCAATGGGAGACCTTAAAGCTGCCCGAAATGCAGGCGTGCTTCGCCGATCCAAAACTGCGGCAAACCTTCGAACGTTGTGTGCTGGATCATTCCGAACTCCACAGGCGCCACGAATGGTACGTGCTGCATCGGGACTTGCTGCGGCTACGCCGCGAGGACGATGTCATCTCGGCGCAAGGCGATCATGGCCTGGATGGCGCGGTTTTGGGCGCGCAATGCTTCGTCCTGCGTTTCTTTTCAGCCGATCACGGCCAGGATCGTTTGCTCTTAGTAAACCTCGGCGTCGATCTGGAGTTCAATCCCGCGCCCGAGCCTTTATTGGCCCCACCCGCGAACACCCGGTGGGCCAAACTATTTTCGACCGAAGACCCGCAATACGGTGGCTGCGGGACACCTCCGTTGGAGACGAAGAACAACTGGTGGATTCCAGGACAAGCCGCCGTGCTCTTGCGTCCGAACATTTGACCACCACGCCACATCAATGACGAGCCATGGAAAATATTTTTAGACGTAATCCCGATACGCCATTCACGGAGGAAGATGCTAACTACCTGATCGATAGCGAGTGGTTAGTAACTAATGCGCTCGGAGGCTACGCGTCTGGCACTTTGGGCGGAGCGATTACGCGCGGCTTTCACGGCTATTTAATTGCGTCACTACCCTCTCCGTTAGGCCGCACAATGATGCTGAATGATGTGTTCGAACACTTAATCCTACCGGACGGTCACGAGATTCAATTGAAAAGTGAAGAGAAAGTGAATGAGCCGGTATCTCTGCACGGGTCGACGTTACTCGCGAAATTTTCAATGGATCTCGGCTTGCCGGTGTGGACGTACGAAGTGGCTGGAATGACGATTGAAAAGCGCGTTATTCTCCCCCATCGGCAGAATACCGTTTTCCTGAATTATCGGGTCACTTCGGGAAATGGGAAGGCCATACTGCGGCTTCGGCCGTCGATGAATGTGCGGAACCATGAAGCGCCGGTGAACACGCCGATCGAAGCTCCTTATACGCTGACCATTCAGGGCGATCGATATGAGATACAGGCCGATCCGAAATATCCTCCGCTGCGCATGTTGCTGATTGGCCAAGGGGGCCAGCTCACTATCGATAGACGGCATACCGATGAGTTGGCCTACCGCATTGAGCGAAGCCGGGGTTATGCTTCGCAGGGTGATTTATGGAGCCCCGGCTATCTCTCTACCGAAATCGGCAGCGGGGAACAAGCGACCCTGATCGCATCGGTAGAAAACTGGGATGTGGTCAACGCCATGACGCCCCAGGAAGCCTGGGATGCCGAATACGACCGGCGCCGGCGTTTGCTGCTCGAAGCGCATCCGAACGCCTGCAACGAAACGTGTAAGGCTCTGGTACTTTCGGCCGATCAATTCATCATCACTCCAACCGGCCGCCGGGAAGATACGGCGCGCGCCCGTGCGGCCGGGAATGAAATCCGGTCTGTCATTGCGGGCTACCACTGGTTCACCGATTGGGGCCGCGACACGATGATCGGCCTCGAAGGGTTGACCTTGGTGACCGGGCGTCAAATAGAAGCAGCCTACATCCTGCGGACTTTCGCGCATTACATCCGTGATGGCCTCATTCCGAACATGTTCCCGGAAGGCCGCAAGGGCGGGCTATATCACACCGCCGACGCCACGCTCTGGTTCTTTCATGCGCTCCATCGGTATTTGCTCGTGACCAAGGACCGGCATCTGCTGGGCCAGATGCTTCCCAAACTGATGGACATTGTGGGGCATCACCTGCGCGGGACGCGCTTCGGGATCTA
This sequence comes from Bryobacteraceae bacterium, assembly GCA_036272835.1. GTDB lineage: Bacteria > Acidobacteriota > Terriglobia > Bryobacterales > Bryobacteraceae > Bog-105. Next base: position 15,564 of record DATAXY010000001.1, on the reverse strand, counting down.
TGTGGATCCGAACGACGGGCTACTGTCGCAAGGGCAAGATGGCTATCAACTGACATGGATGGATGCGAAGGTCGACGATTGGGTGGTAACGCCGCGGCATGGAAAGGCGGTAGAGATCAATGCCCTTTGGTATAACGCGCTACGGCTTCTTGAGGTTTGGCTGCGGGAGCATGGCAAGGAGGAGGAAGCGCGGGGCATTAGCTCACATGCGGAAAGGGCGCGGGCATCCTTCAACGAACGATTCTGGTACCCCGAGGGCGGCTATTTATACGACGTGATCGATGGCGAGAATGGCGCCGGGCCGGACGCTAGTTTACGGCCCAACCAATTATTCGCAATTTCGCTCGACCACCCAATTCTCGATCGCGAGCGATGGGAATCGGTGTTACATCTTTGCAAGGAAAAGTTACTGACGCCTGTGGGCCTCCGATCACTCGCGCCGGGAAGTCCGGAGTACAAGCCACGCTATGACGGTGACTTGCGTTCGCGTGACGCGGCATACCACCAGGGAACGGTCTGGGCGTGGCTTATTGGACCGTTCGTCGACGCTTGGTTGCGCGTTCACCCGAACGATATGGCAACAGCCTGTCGATTCCTAAGAGGTTTTCAGCGCGAATTACGCGGATCCTGTATCGGTACGATCAGCGAGATTTTCGACGCGGACCCGCCCTATAGGCCCAGGGGTTGCGCGGCGCAGGCCTGGAGCGTAGCCGAAGTGCTCCGGTGCTTGGTTAAGACACAGCCATCTGCCTGACGTTTTTGGGCAGGGCGACCGCTCTGGTCGAAATTAAGGCGTCTCCTCTACAGACAAAACATCAAACGGCCGATTATGGTGGTAGGGGCCGAAATACCGGGCTATACTCGGAGAGCGGGAAACGAGATCGTCAGCTTTCCGTCTGTCTCAACGGACTCGGAACCCGCACCGCGAATAACGAATGTCTCATTACGATCTGCTCGTGATCGGTTCCGGCCCCGCAGGCCAAAGGGCGGCGATACAAGGGGCAAAGAGCGGCAGGAAGGTCGCATTAATTGAACGCCGCGAGGTCATTGGGGGTGTTTGCATCAATACGGGCACCATCCCCAGCAAGACGATGCGAGAAGCAGTCTTGCATTTGTCGGGCTATAACTACCAAAACATCTATGGCGTCAGCTATCGCGTCAAGGAAAAGATCACGATGTCCGATCTGGCCTTCCGCGTCCAGCACGTGATCAAAACGGAAATCGATGTAACCCAGGCGCAACTCTCCCGAAATGGAATTGAAGTCCTGACAGGCGTAGCCAGTTTCAAAGATCCTAAAACCGTCATTGCCGCCAATTCGCGGGGCACACAAACACTCGAGGCCGACACCATCGTGATCGCCACAGGAACCAAGCCGGCTGCTTCGCCGAAGGTTCCGATTAACGCGACCACCATCATCAATAGCGACCAGATCATGGACATGCCCAACATCCCGAAGCAGTTGATGGTGGTGGGCGGTGGCGTCATCGGCGTCGAATACACTTGCATGTTCGCCGCTTTAGGAGTGCGGGTGACTCTGATCGAACGCCGGCCGCGTCTGCTCGAATTTGCCGATTCCGAAATTATCGAAGCGCTGTCGTACCACTTGCGGGATCATCGCGTGACCATGCGCCTTAACGAAGAGGTTCATAGCGTAGAGGAGTCGCCCACTGGCGGCGTGGTGGCGTACCTGGAAAGCAATAAGAAGGTCTCTGGCGATTCGCTGCTCTATGCCGTGGGACGCCAGGGTAACGTGGACGAGTTAAACCTGGACGCGGCCGGTCTGAAAGCCGACGCCCGTGGACGCATCAAGGTGAACGAATCCTACCAAACCGAGCAGCCTCACATCTATGCCGTGGGCGACGTGATAGGATTCCCAAGTCTCGCTTCGGTTTCGATGGAGCAAGGCCGCATCGCTGTGTCGCACGCATTTAACAAGCCGACGACGTCCAACCCGAACTACTATCCGTTCGGGATTTACACGATTCCGGAAATCTCTTTCCTCGGCAAGACCGAAGAGCAATTGACCGATGAGGACGTTCCTTATGAGGTCGGAGTGGCATACTATCGTGAGATCGCCCGAGGACAGATTCGCGGAGATACCACCGGTCGGCTGAAGCTGATTTTTCATCGCGACACTTTGGAAATTTTGGGAGTTCACATTATTGGGGAGGGTGCATCCGAGTTGCTGCACATCGGCCAGGCAGTCATGGTATTGAAAGGCAAAGTGGATTACTTCGTCAATACCGTCTTCAACTATCCGACGCTCGCCGAATGCTACAAAGCCGCGGCGTTTAACGGACTAAATAAACTGGCTGCAAACTAATCGGAAAACAATCATGGGCTACGGAATAGGAATCTTTATCGCCGAACGGATCGCCGCCGCAGCCGTTGCCAACCACGCGGTGATGGCGCCAGCTATCCAGTTTCCGGAAAACCATTCCGTATCCGATGCGCTGCAGGGCATGCCCGCCGAAGGTATCGTCAAGCAGATTGTCGAACTGGTTGAGAAATTAAACCTCAAAGACCCCCCGACTCATTTAGGCATAGGCGTGCCCGGCATTGTCCGGAATGGCGTGATTGAGGATTCGCCCAACCTCATCCAGCTCAAGGGCGCCAACATGAAAGCCTTGGTCGAAGCCGAACTGGCGCGCATCGTGGGGAACGTTCCGGCGGAAGTGTTTAACGACGCCGATGTCGTGGCTGCGGGACTCGCGGCAACGCGCGGCCAGTTGGACCGGCTGATTCGCGTTTGGACCCTGGGTAATGGGATTGGCTATGGACGCTATCCCTTCCTCGAAGGCATTTGGGAAGCTGGCCATGTGGTCGTCACGCTCGACCCCAAGGAACACTATTGTGGGTGCGGGGGGCGAGGTCATCTCGAAGGCATCATGGGCCACCGCGCAATGCGCCTCCGATTCATGGATATGGAGCCGGATGAAATTTTCTCGCATGCCAAAGCCGGCGACGCGCGCTGCATCGATTTCGTAAAGATGTGGCATAGGGCTCTCGCTGCCGCGACCGCCACTAGCATTCATCTGGACGGGCCCGGAAAGTTTTATATCACCGGCTTCAATGCCCGATTCCTGAATCCCACTCTGCTGTTGGAGTACTTGAACGAAATGGTCAAGCTAAGTCCGCTCCAGGGCTACTCGATTGAGGTGGTCGAGGGCAGTGAGGAGGCGGCTACTATTGGCGCCGCCGTCAACGCCGCCCAAGCTGTCAACCGGCAGTAAGAGCGCTCTCGATCTCCGCAATCTCTTCGCGACTTAACCGAAACGTGGCCGCCCCGATCATTCCTTCCACCTGCTTGTAGCTTCGGCCGCCCACGATCGCACCGGTTACTGCCGGCAAGCGCAATACCCAAGCGACGGCAACTTCGCCCGGTGGGCGTCCATGCCGAGCGCCGATTTGCCGAAGCCGCTCGACCAATGCCAGATTCCTCGATAACCGCGGTTCCTGGAAATCCGGACTATCGCGGCGCCAGTCGTCGTCCGGGAAAGCTGCCACGCGCTCCTTTGTCATCTTGCCGGCGAGCAATCCGGACACCATCGGCGAATACACGATGGTCCCCACGCCCTGGCGCTCGCACCAGGGAAACAACTCGCTTTCAGCATCCCGATGCAGCATCGAATAGGGCGGCTGCAGGGAAACGATGGGCGCGACTTTCACGCCGCGCTCCAGTTGCGGCACATTGAAATTGGAGACGCCGATATGCCGGATTTTACCCGCCTTGCGAAGATCCGTCATCGCGCCCAGAGCTTCTTCGATCGAACCCGGCGATGCGCTCTCCGGCCCGCCCTTCCAGGCCGGCCAGTGAATCTGGTACAGATCGATGGTGTCGATTTGGAGACGCTTCAAGCTGGCTTCGCACTCGCGCTGTATCGACGCGGCCTCCAGGTTGTGGCTCACCTCCCGCGCTTCGTTCCACACAAGACTGCACTTGGTAAACACATACGGGCGATCGTTCTTCGGGATATCGCGTAACGCCTGCGAGACGACTTCCTCGGAGTGCCCCAAACCATACACGGCAGCCGTGTCGATCCAGTTCATACCGAGTTCAATCGCGCGCCGGATGGCTGCGATCGATTGCGTGTCGTCCTGCGCGCCCCACGCAAACTCCCACTGTCCGCCCCCTATGGCCCACGCGCCAAAGCCAACAGGGGTAATTTCCAGATCCGATTGACCGAGCCTGCGCCGAGCTTTCCGCATGATCGCTGAAGAAGGAGCTTTTTGTGTTTCGGTTAGGGACATTCAATCCTTCGATGTGCTTCACAGCTCGATTTCACCTGGTAATTCCCTTAGTCTTTGGCGTCCTGGGCCCTCCGGCAGGGACGGAGAGATATGGCTCCGTGCGCCTCATGACACGAAACTGTGGACTCGACGCCGGTCCTTGTACCTGCAATTCGTCCCGATTCGAACTCTCAGCGATCCCCCGGGAACCGCACCCAACCAGCGCCTTCCATCGTGGGTGCGAATCGCTCGGGATGGAAGATCTCAGCAAAGATCCGGAGCGACTCAACCAGCCGTGGACCGGGGCGGTTCATATATTGATTGCCGTCGCAAAGGAAGACGCGCTTCTGCCGGACCGCCTGAAGCCGCGGCCAGCCGGGCCTCTGCGCGAGCCAATGCATCTCCTGCCGCGTTCGCTCCAAGTCGAATCCGCAAGGCAGGGCAACGATAATGTCCGGGTCGGCGGCGGCGAGTTCGTCCCACTCCATCCAGGGCGAGTGCCGCCCGGCATGCCCGAAGAGATTCTCTCCGCCCGCCATTGCGATCAGTTCCGGAACCCAGTTGCCACCAGCCATTAGAGGCTCCAGCCACTCAATTGCGGCCACTCTCGGACACCAGGTACTCTCGGACGCGGCATCCATAATGTCGTTCATTCGGAGTTGCAGCCGCCGGATGAGCGCAGCACCGGTGGCTTCGCAATCGCACGCGGCGGCCACTAGGCCGATGTCACGCCAGAGGCCGGAAAGCGCGTGCGGTTCGAGCGCGATGACCCGGCAGTCTACATCCAACTCCGCTCGCACGGCGCGCTCTACATCGTTCAAGCTGACTGCACAGACCTCGCATTGCGTTTGGGTGACGATGTGGGTCGGCGCGAGCTGCCGGATGAGGTGCGAGTCTAAATCGTAAATGCTCACGGCCGTTCGGAGCCGATCCTTCACTAGAGCATCGATCTCCGCGCTCGAACCATCAACCCGGAAAGACGGCCGGCTGCAAATGGGCAGGCGAGATACCTCCTCCGGAAAGTCACATTCATGAGAACGCCCCACCTGAAAGCGTCCAAGATCCAGTGCGTGCACAATTTCAGTCGCGCTCGCCAAAAGCGACAGGATTCGGTATGCCACTGTCATTACTTTGACAGGCTTTGCCGCGTACTTTGGCCCTGATGTGCAATTTGGTTAAGAAAACCCCGATCGTGGACGATATGGATAACGAACACAAATTCTGTTGGTCCACTGCGGAGCCTCCATGAGGCCCTTTGCGTGATTGCCCATAAAAAACGGAAAAGCCGACTCGGGGGCCGGCGTTTCGTCGCAATCGATGCTCAGGGAAATTGGTCGGGTGGGCTTTGTCGTTGGGCTAAAGAGGGTAAATACTGGGTGGATTTATTCTGTGGGTTTAAGTTGCGGAGCAACCATCATTCCCTGAGCTAATCTCATGACACCTCTTCCTTAGCATGTTGTGTTCCAAATGACCGGCAAGTAGGTTTTCAACCACTTAGAGGATTAACTAGGCCACCCGCTAGGGCATTTTTTACCGATGTGAAATTGCTGCCCACCTAGTCGTTCCAATTTGGCCAGGCTAGTGCCAAAACGGTGCGCGAAAAGCACCACTATGGCTCTTTCGGAAGCGGATTCGGCAAAGCAGAAGCGCGCGACACCTTGCCGCTGAGAGCTTCAGACAAGTTCACATTGTATTTGGACAACGTCGTCCCCTCCACCTGGTTGAGCGCTACTTGGGCATTGCTGTATGCCACCAGGGCCGCTACTTCGCTCGATTGCGCCGCGATCAAATCGCGCTGTTGGGACACAACGTTATAGGGAGTAGAAGCGCCCAGAGAGAACTTCTTCTGTTCGGCATCGAACAGTTGCTGTTCCAGAACTCGGTTCCGGATCGCAGCTTCATAACGCGACCGCGCTTGCTGCAGCGCTACTACCTGGTTTGAGACGTCGACCACAACTTGGCTCAAAGCCTTATTATTGGTCAATTGTGTCTGCCGAATGGTCAGTTCATCTATCGCTTGATCGGCAATGTTTTGACGGTTGAACACGGTGAGTCCCAGGAAAGCACCGATGCTTTCACTCGGATAGTCGCGACGAAAGATCTGGCCCAAGGCCGTCGAAATCGGCCCCGTGATGTAGGGATTGGCGGTCTCGACGAAATTGGGGCCGAACGTTACAGTCCTAGGGACGCCGGTCAGTCCGCTATTGTACAGGTTGCCGAACACTTCTAGCGAAGGCAAAACAGCGTTCTTGGTGCCAAGAGCGGACAACTGCAAAGTCGCCACATTCTCTCGCGCCGCCTCAAGGTCGGGCCGGTTGGCGAGCGCCGTGGCGACCAGATCCTTCAATGGAGGCAAGTTATCCTCTGCGGGCACGACGATATGATCCACCGGAATAATGGTCGCGTTTACCAAAACCGGATCGTTGATTCCGGTCCGGCTGAGCGCATTCTTCAGACTGATTTCCTGCTGATCCAGAGCTGCCTGCGAGTTCACCAAGTCTAGCTGGCTCGTGGCAACCTGCGACTCGGCTGTCGTGACGTCAAGCGGGGCCAAGGTCCCGATTTGCACCTGCTTCTGGTTGTCTTCATAGAACTTCTGCGCCACTTCGAGAGCGTTCTTTTTAGCTCGAAGATCTTCAAAATCGGCAGCGAGGCCATAGTAGAGGTCCAGGACATTGACCACCGTTGAGATCACCGTGGTCTTGAAATTCAGGTCCGAGATCTTAATGTCTATCTTGTTTATGTTGATGGTTCGCGCATTGACCTTCACGCCGAATCCCTGGAGCATGTTGTGTTGGAACGATAGACTCAAGTTGGGTAAATCCGACGGATTCAAAAGGTCCGTCGGCGTATTCTCGTTGAGGTAAGATTCGGTGTAGCCCAGCGTAAAGGTCCCACCGGTGAGCGTGCCTTCCGTGAAGGACGTGCCGTAGATTCTTCGGTCCGAGATCAGCGACTCGACCTGGCTTTGCACCGCATCGGGTTGAGGCGACGTTGTGTGCTGCCAAACTCCCGTTTGCTGGATCGTTGGATCCAGCGTTTGGGTGACTGGGCCGATCTGGCTGACCGTCGTTGTCTGACTCGCAGAACTCGTACTCGTGCCCCCGATGTTTACACCCGCTGCAGCCTGACTACCGGCGACGCCTTGGCCGCTGGTGACGGTGCTTGCCTGGGACGAACCGGTGGGAACGCCGGGCAGCGCGCCACCCGCTTCCGCGCGCTCCAGATTCCACGCCGAAACGATGGGATTGTAGCGGGCGATCTCAATATCCACATTGTTCTCGAGAGCAATCGCAATGGCATCCTGAATCGTCAAGTAGAGGTTCCCGCCCTGGATGAGACTGGCGAAGCGGCCGCTGTTATAGAGCCGCGCCGGAGGAACGATCGTCGGCAGGTAAGGACGAACAATCCAGGGCACTTTGGGTCTGACCGGACCGATAGGCATCGTTTGTGTCGCGAACTGATCGGGTGCGGCCTGGCCAAACGCGATTGGCAGCGCACAGATGCAACACAGGACTAGCGCCAACGTCTCTCTGAGAAATCCGCGTAGTCTGGTCATGGCTGGGGTACCGCGGGCTGAGCCGTCGCCGGGTTTCCGGCAGGCAGATGCTCCGGCAGCGCGGACCGTCGCGAGACCTTGCCTGCTAGCGCTTCCGGCAAAGAAATGTGGTTTAACTCTAGCGTTGTTCCGACCGCCTGGTCGAGAGCGATGCGCGCGTGACTATAATTAGCGAGCGCCTCCACTTCCGTGGTCTCGGCGGTTGCCAGATCGCGTTGGTCCTGCACGACTTGGAAAACCGTTGACGCGCCTAATGTGTACTTCTTCTTATCCGCGTCCAGCGTCTGCTGCTGTAATATGCGCGCTTTCACCGCCGAATCGTAGCGCACCCGCGCCTGCTGCAAGCCAATCACGGCGTTCTGGACGTCCACCCGGATCTGATTGCGCTGCTTCTGAAGATTCAGCTCGTCCTGGCGGATCTCCAATGCGCTCGATGCGTAATCGGATTGCGCCTGCCGGTTACGTAGAGGAATGCTGAAGGAGAGCGCCGCAGTGTAGTTTGGGAAATTGCGGCGGAAAATCTGGCCCAAAAGATTCCCGTAGCCTCCGACGAGGAACTGAGGAGCCGGGCCGATCAGAGAATCCGGATTGGCAATACCACTGAGTCCATTATTTGTCAGCTCAACGAACGCCTGCAGTTTCGGTTTCAATTCGTTCTTGATGCCCACCAGCAGCATCCTGTTCGATTCCAGGTTGAGTTCCGCCTGCTGAATTTCGACGCGGTTGGTGAGGGCCTCCTGTACGAGTTCATCGAGCGGCTTCAATTCGTCTTTCTGCGGCACCGTGATAGTGTCGAGCGGAATTACGTGAACCTCGGCAAGAGTGGGGCTAGCCACTCCGTTCCGGCTCAGCGAATTCTTGAGTACCGTCTCCTGTTGCAGCAAATTGGTCTGCGAGATCAGAAGATCCTGCTGTGCCGAATAGACCTGTGCTTCGGCGCGGGTTACTTCAATCGGCGCCAGGGTCCCGATCTGCACCTGTTTCTTGTTGTCTTCAAATAAGGCCTGGGCCGTGGCCAATTCATCCTTACGCGCCTGCAGATCCTGATTGAACGATACCAGATCCCAGTAAAGATTGAGTACCGCGGTCACGGTGGTGATCACCTGCTGTTTGAATTGCAGATCGGATACCTTCACGTTGTTCCGCGCCACCTTGATATTCCGTCCATTCACCGCCGACCCGAAGCCATACAACAGGTTTTGCGTGATCTGCAGATCCAGATCGCCTGACGTGTACGGGTCCACGTTGAAATCGAAGCTATTGAATTGCAAGCGATCGGAGGAAAACGTGAACTGCGTGGTCATGCCAAAAGGAAAAGTTTGGGCATACTGGGCTTGATAGAACTTCGCAGTCTGGATCAGTGCAGTGGTTCCGGTGATGATGGTATTGCTTTCCGGAGTCGTCGTATGCGACCATTGCCCGACGAAGCTTAACTGGGGATCCAAGCTAGGGATGGTGGGGCCCAGCGTAGTGATAACGCCACCGCTGGCGCTCACACCGGTTCCGGCCGCCCCCGTTGAAGCGCCGCCGCTCGCGTTGACGTTCACGCCGGTGAGACTCACGCTGGTCGGCCCCGAAATAACTCCGGAAATGCCGACGCTGCGTAACAGGCCACCTCCCTTTGCGCGCAGCAATACTTCGTTAGTCATTACCGGGCCATAGCGTTGAATCTCCAAATCGATGTTGTTCTCGATCACCAGATCCACCACGTCTTGGGCGGAAAGGTAGAGATTACCGGCACTTACCAAGGAGTCGAGCCGCGACGAGTTCGCCATGCTTACGGGAGGAACAATTCGGGCCTGATAAGGCCGTGTCAGCCAACCTAACCCTCCTTTGGGAGCTTCCACCCGCACGGCGGATTGGCTATATATGGGCATCGATAAAGCAAATAAAATAGTACAGACGCATAAGAGCGAGACAGCGTAGCGAGTTTGAGATCTTCTCATCTAATCGGTTCTGACCTTTACGGACAAGCACACGGCGCGGGCCTATCGGAAAAGAAAACGGTTCGAAAGGCCACCAGGTTCCGTGATTTCTCATGGTATCTTAGCGGCTGCTATGCTGCCCTTGAATGCCAAGTTCAATACTGGCCTTGTTTGAAGAGACAGGCGCTTACCTGCGCGGACATTTCCGCCTGACCAGTGGCCTCCACAGCGGCGAATATCTGCAATGCGCGAAAGTATTGGCATATCCCCGCCATGCCGAGCAGTTGGGGCAGGCGTTGGCACAAAAATTGCGCCCATTATTAGAAGGCGCTACCGTCACAGTGGTCTCAGCTCCAGCCATTGGCGGACTCATCATCGGCCACGAAGTAGCGCGCGCATTCGACGTGCCGTTCTTATTTTCCGAGCGTGACTCGACGACCAACGAAATGACGGTACGGCGGGGTTTTTCATTCCAGCCGAACGACCGGGCCGTGGTGGTTGAAGACGTGGTGACCACCGGAGGCAGCACGCGAGAGGTGATCCAGTTGCTTCAGCAAGCGGGCGTAGAAGTACTCGCGGCTGGGTCGATCATCGACCGCAGCAACGGCTCCGCCAATGTCGGCGTCCCGCGAGTCGCCCTTGCGCAGATGGAAGTGCTCGCGTACGAACCTGCAAACTGCCCGCTTTGCCTGCAAGGCCTGCCGCTTGTTAAGCCGGGTTCGAAACGGGTGTAAGGCGCTCGAGATAGGTCTCCAACCCGGTTAGAATGGAGAATTCGCAAATGCGGGTCACCGAGTCGCGAGCCAAAGCCAAGTTAACCGGTTTAGTCAATTCATGGCAGATCAGCCATCGGCTCTTCATAGTTCTTCTTATCGTGATTGCGCTGGCGTCGCTCGTTCCACGATATATCATTGGCCACACAGAGCCACTCTCCTATAACGGCTATTGGGATAGTTTCACGTCGCTGCAGAATCGCTCGACGCAATGGTGGCTTGACGTGCGGGATAGCGGCCATCCCCCGCTGTTTTTCCTGCTGCAGCATTTTGCAATGAAGATCGGAACATCGTGGCTCGCCATGCGATCCCTCGTCATCGTCTGCGGCGCGGCCACAACCTTCGTAATGGGTCTGATTGCAGACAAGCTCTTTCAGAGCAAAATCTTCGCGCTGTTGTGCGCTACTTCGTTGGGGTTCGCAATGTCGCTCGTGGAATTGGATACAGACGTTCGCCCCTACCCACTGGCTTTGCTCCTGGTCACAATCGCATTCCTGCCGTTTATCGATTTCATCCGCGATCCCCAGGCGCCAAGCGCCGGCAAGACTCTCCTAAGTTTCACAGGGCTCACATTATTAGCGCAGCTTTCCGAGCACTTCTCACTATTTTTCTATTGCGCCTGCATCGGAAGCGCCGCGGTCTATGCGGCCGTGTACCCGGAATTCCGTAAATCTATCTGGACGTTTATCAAGCGCAAGCCCGTCATAGTTTTGATTGCCTTGATTTTGCCTCCAGCGCTCTTCTGGACTCTCTCCTCTATTCAGCTGCAGTACGTCACGGCGGTTCAGCCGCAAGTTTCGGATTACTATCTAGCCACTTCAGGTCTGGCGCCCTGGCAATACATTAGGTTGAACTTTAGCCGGGAACTAAACTATTTTCTTCCGATTAAGATCAACACGGTGACTCAGGTTACTTGGATCTTCGCGATAACGCCGTTCTTAATTTATCTGCTTCTTGCGAAAGGCCGCCGTAAGAGTAAGTTGCTTTCTAACCTTCCAATAGTAGTTTTCGTGTTGTTGCTTCTGGGATTGATGGCAGGCGGCCTGGCGAGCCGCTATCCCTTGGGAGGCGAACTGCGCCAGCAAGCAATCATCGCGCCGTTTCTCACGCTGAGCGGCTTCGCACTCTTGGACCGTTTCAGCATCGGTTGGTTCAAAATTCCGGTTGCAGTCCTCGTGGCTCTTTGGATCGCTGCGGACTTCCGCACCGGCTGGGCGCACCATTCCGGCCCGGCAGAAATGTTCCAAACGGAATACAACACCTTCCAAAAGGAATTCCCGTCCTCACCAGTGGTATTCGCCGGCTACTTCTCCTGCTTTGGACTATACGCCGCCACGCACACCTGGAATTGGCGCGTAGATAGTAGCGTCATTGCGGCCGGCTCCCGGATCTGGGTATATAAAACAGTTTCGCCTCAGGGACAGCATCGCCTCGTCTTGCGCGATAAAGATTCTTGGAACCTCGATTTCACCCAGCCAGGACCCTATTCCGTAATCGCAAACGCCCTTCGCCAAACCAAATTGCCAAGCTTGGATCTTTTCTGGGCAAAGCAGGGTGGACAAGTGGTTTCTTCCGCCGCCGCTCAGAAGCAGACCGCTCAATTTGCTGAACTCGCCAACTCGGCCGGACTTGTTATAGAGGCAGGTCATTTTGATGGCCGGCTTGGTTTTTTTGAGTTTCACCTAAAGTAGGCAGGCTGCCCGCGGGCCGTGTTATGGTCTTAGAGTTATGCAAGTTGCGTCCATAACCGGGTCGGCATCCGACGCCTTAATGCGCGATGCTGAACTCGAATTGCTCATTCCGCAAACTGACGTCAGCTTACGATCCATGTTTCTATATGGATTCGATTTCTTTCTGCTGCGGCCGGGTTTGATTGTATTGGTCATTGGCTTGTTACTGACGCTTCCTGAAATGTATGACCCGTTCAAACTGGGTCCCGTCACCCTCTCGTTGTACTGGATGATGTTCGGCATGACGATCGCCGTCGTAGGCCTTCAAAGTTTTTATCTCGGCTGTATCGCGCAAGTGTTTTATGACTATCCTCCCAGGCAGACATGTTCAACCATTTGGCGGTTCTGGGTCTGCTATTCCTTATCTAAAGGCATATGGTAGAAGACCGGCGGCTTCGCGATTGAGAGGTTCATGTGCAGAGAACTGAAGGTCAAGCCGGGATTACGGCGCCGGGAATCAAGTCAACTCCGCAGTTGCCCGGTTCCCGCGAGCGGCAGGAGCGCCAGCATAGCCGGGGCAGGGCGTTGCTCCTCATACTGCTCCTGATATTTGGTATTAAGTTGCTTTTATATCTACTTGACCCTTCTCCCAAATTTTATTTCGGAGACTCTGCGTCTTACCTGTGGACTGCAATCTCTGGCTGGATACCGGACGACCGGAGTTTCACCTATGGTTTCTTGCTTTCCGCTCTGGCTATCAAAACTCACTCCCTGGCTGCCGTCGTAGTCCTCCAGACCTTCTTGGGCACTTTGGCAGCGTGGATCGTCAGCTTCTCCCTGCTTCGGTACTTCCAGACGAAAACGTGGATTGCGACACTCGCTGGCTTACTCTGTGCGGTCGGCCCGCTACAACTGATCTCGGAGCGCTTTATCTTGACCGAGGCAATCTCAACCTTCCTGTTCGCAGTCTACGTACTGCTTTCTCTGGAATACCTCCGATCGGGGCGGCTGGTCGTTCTGGGAGCGGTACAACTGGTTGCTCCTCTTTTAATTAGCTTTCGCCTAAGCTACTTGCCGTTCGTGCTTGCATTCAGCGTTCTACTCCCACTCTTGGGACCGCCTGCGAGACAAACCTGGACTGGCTTCCGGAGAGAATCACCCCAATGGCGCCAGTTTGGCCCAGGTTTGGTCAAAGTATCCACCCACCTGGCGCTCGCCATCGCAGTTAGCCAAGCGGGCCTTTACGGCTATAGGCAATGGAACGGAAACTTGAGTAACCGGGAACCTGCGTATATGTATAAAGATGGTCTCTTTCTCTTGGCGGCCATGGCGCCTGTCGTGCAACCTCGCGACTTTCCCATTCCTGAGCTACGCGGCCCCATATTTGACCATCTAAAGTTCAATTTACGGGACCCTCGTTTACGGATCGCACAGTGCTTTGGCGATGGCGGATTAGATGACTTACTTACTCAGAAAGTAAATGCCAAGTTCGGAGACGACCCTCGTACCAGTCCCAACAAGCTGGCGAGAAAGACCGCATTGAGAGCCCTAAAGAGGAACCCCCTAGGCGCGCTCAGGCTCACAATGAACACCTGGCTTGATTACTTCGATTCTAGGTATCTTGCGGACACAGTCTACAGGGAGGAAGGCAAATCCAATAAGGCGGCTGAGGGCTTTAAAAAAGAGATCCGGCAAAATGTTGGCTGGGAATACAACGACGCATGGCGAAATTCTCTTATCCAACGTTGGCACAAGATCGCGTTGCCCTGGTACCAATTCCTAATGGTATTACCGATTCTTTTTACTGCGCTGACTTTGTTGTCTCGGGGACGAAACGTCACGGAACTCATCTATTTCGGGTTCGCCTCCTGGATATTCATGCTGCCTGCCACTGTCACCGCGGAGCCCACAGTTCGCTATCTGGTCGCCTTCGAGTGGATGACACCGCTCTTGCTCGGCGCCCTTTTGACCTCGATGATGCCGAGGGCTCTCCGGCGCACACTATGTTGATAAATCTGCAACTTCCAAATTGCAGCGTCTTCTTCCAGCTTTCTGACCTAATTAACTCTTCTTCCTCGCCGCCGATTTCTTGCCGCTCTTCTTCCCCGGCCGCGCCGGAATATCGGCGCCGGCCTCACGGGCTTCGCTCAGACCGATCGCAATCGCCTGCTTCGGATTCTTCACCCGTCCGGCTTTACCGCCACGTCCCGACTTCAGTTGATGATGCTTGAATTCATGCATCGTCTCTTCCATCTTCTTCTTGACGATCTTCTTCGATCGAGGAGTCGAGCCCGACGATGTCTTTCGAGCGGACGTCTGCTTCTTCGCTCCCGATCGCTTTGCGCTGGCTTTCTTCGTAGCCCGTTTCGAGGCGGCTTTCTTCTTAGTTGCCATCATTCTCCCTTAGACTCATCGTCGCCGTTGTTGAAGGGCATTACTAGCTCGCAGTTCCCCCACCATCGCGTTTCGACCTTGCTCTTTGAGTCGCAAATGGCAACAGCCCCCGCATAGTCGAGGCCCAAATCGAGAGCGGTGATCGCCCAATCCGCGGCGCTCTCCGGCGGACTGGTCTCAAGCAGCGCCGCGTCGTTCTCAGCCATCGACACAACGAACGAGCCCAGCGGAATCGAGAGACCTTCTCCGATCGCCTTTACATATGCTTCCTTCCGCGTCCAGCAGCGATAGAATGCCCGCAGCCGTTCCGCGGCCGGATATCGATGCAACTCGGCTACCTCCTGCATGCTGAAGAACCCCGTGGCAAGGCTTTCGAAATCTTCGAGCGGCCGGATGAATTCGACATCTGCGCCTAATTCACGGCTTCCTACCGCCAGGATGGCTAACTCCCCGGAATGGGAAAGATTGAAATGAGTGTTGAACGTGAGGTCCAGAAAAGGCTTGCCATACGGGGTCGCTTCGAAACGCAATTCGCGTGCGAGAACGCCAGTATGCCGCTCCAGGATCGATCGCATCCGTCATCATCGGTAACCTGGAGGGGTATCGCCCAGACAGCCGTAATGGATTTGTCCAACGTAACAACAGCGTAGACCACAGCGCCCGAATTGCGTCCTGAAAATTGCGTCAGACTGGTCTGACCCATTCTTCGCCTGGTGCCCGCCGGAGGCACAGATTTCGAGCGCCTACCCGCCACGTCCCTTCATTCCACCAATCCCAAAATTCCGGTCACCGAACTCAAAAATATTTCCCTTCCACTCATTCCAAAGCACTTAGCCCCAAAACTCCCGATACCTGAAGTCCGGTTTTGCCCCTTCGCGTGCTAACGTTTCGGGCGAAAGCGAGGAATTTCCCCTCTTATGTCGACGCCCTCTCAAATCGCCGCCAACCAAGCCAATGCGCAACTCTCCACCGGACCGAAGTCAGAGGCCGGAAAGGCCAAATCGTCCCTCAA